>NZ_CP028965.1:0-420805 GCF_003366075.1 Burkholderia sp. IDO3 | reverse complement strand
CCGTCACCGTCGGAATCCCCAGTTCTCGCACTCCACCGTCGGGCTTCGGAATCTCGACGCGCCGCACGGCCTGAGGCCGATAGCTTCCGTCTCGTATTTCCTTCCGAATCTGCGGCCAGTGCGCCTTCAGGTATTTCGCCGTTTCGGAAATCGTCCGTCCATCAACCCCTGCACTGCCCCGATTGGCTTTGACACGCTTCCATGCCAACACCATGTTCGTGGTCGTGAGAACCTGCGACAGCAGGTCCTCTCGTCCTGAGCTTTCGGTTTCTCGCCGTGCCGTACGTGCTTCATCGCGCCCCGCTTGCGGCGAAGCTTCACCTCGCCACTCCGCGATTCGCTCCGGTTCCCCGGACTTCTGATGCCTTGCCCGCTCGAACGACATGCCCGATCACTCTCCTACTCGTTCGGCCCTTCGCCCTAGCTAGCGGCTACTATGGCCTCTGCTGACTCCTTGCTCCGGCTCATCACCGTCGCCCTTTCAGGCACAAGGCAAGGTCTCCCCAGGTAAGAACGCACTCCTTCACCGCACAACCGCCGTATTTACATCGCCTCGCCTTGGTCACAAGAGCTTCGCGGTCTTTTGCCCGCTCGCCCTGCTCAGCAATGCCTTCTATACGGTTCTTGTCCATCGGCTCGCGATTTACGCTCCACGCTTCCTTCCCACACTCGGTCACCCTCATGCAGTTGCGCTTCACTTCGTTCGTTGTGACCAACTTACGGCGGGACTTACACCCGCAGGAGTGCGCCCATGCTGGGCGCACAAAAAGCGACTTCCCGAGGGAAGTCGCTTGTCTTCAGGTTTAGTGCGCTCGGCTCTTCTCTTTTTCTTCGAGCCACGCCATGCAAAAATCGACCGCCGGCTGGAACGCTTCATCCCGGAGGATGTAGCGATCGTCGCCTTCGAGCAGCCGGTCGATCACGTCGAAGCGAGGACCTTCGGAAAAGTCCACTGCCCCCTTTGAGGCCACCTTGGGCGGCACCTCGATCACTTCAAACTCATCCAGCACCAGTCGAAACGAGCCCATCATTCACCTCGTGATGTGGCCCGGCGCAATACGGCCCGGAGGGGACGTATCCCCACCGGGTAAGAAAAAAAGAATGCCGGCTACTGCCGGCGCCAAAGTCACATTGCTGCGCACATTCCACTGGTACGGATCCGCGTCAGGTTCCTTTTCCGCGTTTCCTCACGCGCCAGTTGCCTAGCGCGCACATGGTCACGCTGTTGCGCCCGCCGTTGGTACTGCAACTTCCACACGTCACAGAAATCCACGCCCTCGACCACCGACTTCACGATCGAAACGCGCTTGCCGTGCGCACGAATGCGATCAGCAAGAAGCTGTGCATGGTGTTCACCCGGCCTGAGGCCGCGCCGGTGATCCACCTTGTCTCGATCGGCGTAGATGATCACGTGGTCGTAGTCGTTCCAGTTGATATCGGCATGCTCCAGGCCACCACAATTCAGCAGGCAGCGGACCTCGATGCGATTCTCGTACCGTGCGACGACCGCAAAACCAGTCTCGGCGCCCTCCACCAGCGCTAGCGTGCGAGAGCGCGTCGTATTGAGCCGCACCGACGAACCGAAACTGCCGGCCGGCGCGCTCATCTCCAGCTTCGCTCGCGGCTTCCCGTTCTTCGTGAGAAACGGAACCTTCTCGCCATCGGCCGTGAGGTAGGTGCGATGGACACGCCGCGGCTTCCCGGCTTGCGACCGCGCGCGCTGAAGCATCACGGGAAACTTTCCCTGCTTCTTGCCGAAGGCGTCGACGTACTCCAAGCCTGGGTGACAGCGCACGTCGCGGCCGATCCACTCGAGCCGTAGCCCGGGAATCCGCGTCGATAAGTATGTCCAGACAGGCGAATCAACCGTCACCGGAGCGGCGCCGTCCCACGCGGCCTGCATTTCACGACACTTCTGCTCGTCGCTTTTTTCAGGCCGGACCGGGACCGGCTTTGCCTTGCGGACCACCTCGACCGGAATACCACCGTTGTAGTTGCCGGTTCCGAGCTCGTAGTAGATCTCGCGATACGGTTTACCGGTCACCTCGTGAATCAGCTGTACGCCGGTACCGCCCTTCAAGCAGCGCGCACAATGCCAACCACCGCGGGGGTCCTTCTCGGCTGGATAGAGCCGGAAGGTCTCTTCCCCATCGCAAAGCGGGCACGTCCACCAGCGCCCTTTTCCGTTCAAAAATCGACTGTCGATGTAGTGCGGAAAAACATTGGGCCAGTCGATGACTGCGAGATTCAGCTTCTTCAGCTCTCCCATGATTCGTCCTCCGTTCGCACAACGGCGAAAACGCGTGCATTCGCCACCGGTCGGATAGCCAGCACAGATGGATCAACAAACCTTCCTACCGCCGCGGACTCCAACGGCACGTCGAATCGACGCGTCATGGAGAGCCCAGAGCGGGACGAAAGGCAGAAACACTTCACGTTCACGGATCTCTCCAGTTGGACTGCGGGGTTTTCGATGCCTGAGACAGGCGCGGAAACGCTTGCTCAACGAAGCCGCGCGCGGGCGCGTCGGCTTGGTTCAGCAACGTCAGCGGAACGGGGAATTGCGGGTGGGAAGGAAGACGGCGTGTGACGTGCCCGAAGGCACGTCGCACGCTATAGGTGAGAGAAAGCGGGAGCGAGTTGCAGGATGGTGAGCTTTTCCGGGATCAGAGCGCGGCCCACGCTTTGCGCGGATACCACGATTCGAACGGAATATCGTCATCCATCTCATCGAATCCGCCCCCACCGCCATACGACCGCGTCTGGTCCGCCGGCGGTGCAGCACGCTGGGGACGGGGTGCTGCATTTGCAGGGGCTTGGCTCGGTGCAGAACGTCCGGCCGGTGCTGCTGCCTGCCGACGCGTGCCCTGTTCGAAGCCACCATCGCCGGCATGATCGCCATCTTCGCCGCGACCACCACCGTTGCGACCGCCGAGCATCTGCATCTGATCGGCCACAATCTCGGTCGAGTAACGATCCTGCCCGTCCTGGCCTTGCCATTTGCGGGTGCGGATGCGGCCTTCGACGTAGATCGAGCTACCCTTCTTCAGGTACTCGCTCACGATCTCGGCCAATCGGCCGAAGAACGAGATGCGATGCCACTCGGTCATTTCTTTGTAGTCGCCGCTCGCCTTGTCCTTATAGCGATCGGTTGTCGCCACTCGAGCGTTCGCGACAGCGTCGCCACTGGGCAGGTATCGCACTTCCGGATCGGCGCCAAGGTTGCCGACGATGATCACTTTGTTAACAGATGCCATCTAGAACTCCTTCACTTGGTAATTGACCACAGCCACTTGTCCCACATGACTTGCTGGCCATCTTTGTAAATAGGTGAACCGTCTTCCTTGCGGAACGCCGGCACCTTGATCTTGCGCAGGCGCTTGACCGATACGCGGTCGCCAACGCGGCAACCACACTCGCTGATCGCTTCCTTCAGGCCCTCGCCCTGCAATACCTGTTCGCCCCCTCTCGTCTCGAGGCGAAGGGCAAACGACCGATAGCTCCGAGATTTGCCCGGTCGACGGTCGGGGAAGGTGTCTTCGCCCCAGCCGTTAATCCGGCCTTCGACCGGAGCGGAACGGCCCGTTTCGGCATCGCTACCTCGACGTGAAGAACGGAACCCACCCGATTCACCCACAGACGTCTGGCGACCGACTTCGCGCTCAACGTCGGCTGGCGTTTCCGCACCCTCCGACGAGCGTGCCGATCGAGCTTCCGAATCTGCGATTGGTGATGCGATACCCATCGCGCCAGTGGCCGGTACGCTTGTGCGGCGGATCGCTGTCGCGATCGCGTCCTTCAGCGGGGCCGGGTGCTGCTGCAACATCGCCCAGTGCGGCGCGAGCGCCGGAAGGATCTTCGTGCCGAACATCGTGTCGCCAGGTGCGTCATCGAATGCCGGTACGAACTCGACGACACAGTCGCCCTCGTCGACGAACAGATGGACGATTCCCGCGATTGTCACGAGCGTCTCATTTTCGGCGCCAGTGCCAACAGGCTTCGCGCTGCCGCACGCTGACGAAGGCTGCTCGACCGTCGACGCCGATGCCCGCGGACTGCCGGGGAAGGCCTGAGCGAGCACGCGCGTGAAGAACATGGCTACACCGCCCATTGCACCTCCAGCGACAGTTGACCGCTACACCAGCGGTTGAGTCGGTTGAAGTCATAGTTGAGCAACGGAACGTCGCGGATCGCGTCCTGCATCGCGCGCGGTCGGACACGGCCGAGTGCGCAGACGACCGAGTACGGAATCGCCCCCGTCCAAAGCTCCATGATCCAGCCGAGCGTCGCGTAGTAATCGACCTTGTCCACCGGTCGGTTGCACAGCCGTTGATGGAGCATTTCGGCGCAGTCGATCAACGCCTCGGAGACGTTATCGCTATGCCTGCTGTCGAGGGCGAAGAAAACCACGGCCTCGGCGAGCTTTTCCCGCACGTGCGGCTCCCAGCGATCGGGATCCGGCAAAGGATCGGGTTTGGGTGGAGTGATGAGAATCGGCGAATCACCGCCGAACATGTCGAGCTGCCAACCAGCTACTTGCGGTTTCATGAGCGTGCTCCGGATATCAACCGGGCACCTCATTCCCCTTACCGGGAACGTGGTTCCCGGTGGGAGATGGGGGCGCCTGCGCGAATTGCTTCGCGCGGGCGGACAAGGGCGACTTACTTCGTGCCCGTTTTCAGGTGTTGGGCATTCGTCCGGTTCGACGAAGCCTTGATGGGGATGACAACAGCGGATTTCGCATACTGACGTTGCGAGACTGCCGGTGCCTGAGCTTCGGCTTTCGCCGTCGTGACAGGGCCGCTCTTCGCGTGCCGCGGACTTTCGTCAACATCGTGGCGATCCGCGGTGTCACGATCCGACTGACGCGGGGCAACCTTCGCGCTGCTCTTGAAGTGGTGAACTGCAGCAATAGCCAAAAAAACGAAAGCGATGATCGAGTGCGCGGCGATATAGGCCGCGAAGCACAGAGCGAGGAGCTTGACAGGCGATCTGAACGCGCCGCTGAACAGGGACTTCAACATGTTTCTCTCCAGAGAAAATCGAACAAGGGGATGTCCGGACAACGCCCGGTGGTTTCGATGCTCGGAACGAGCAAGGAAATCGGCGCGAAGCGCTTTCGTCTGCGACCTCGTTGGTCAGCGCACGAAATCGCTCAGGGCCGATTGCAGGGAAGGCGCGGGCAAGCCGCGAAATGGCAGAGCCTGTTGGCTCAGGTAGGTCGATGCGTCGGAAACGCGTGATAGAGGTAGGGTAAGCCGCACCAATGCGCGGTGCACGCGGAATGCTCGGCAATCGCGTACAGCTTTGGCCGTACCGTCCGAACGCAACCGGTTGTGGGGCAAAACCGAGAATGCTCCAGAAAATCGTATAGCTTTCTCCGGAACTTGACTTCGAAAAATCCGAGACAAACTGGACGCGTCACTTCATCAACCGAGGCGCATCCCAATGTTCTGGATTCTCATCGTTGTCGCCGGTGTCTGGGCACTGGCCAAGCACTACGCGAAATCCCACCCACGTCGCCAATCGACGCCCCCGGTTACCCGCAGCCAGGCTTCCGGCGATGCCGGCGAGGCGCGCGTGCTCGGCGAGTTGCGCCGCGTCCTGTCACAACTCTGCGGCAATGACTTCTACGTCCACCCCACGGCGCTGTTGTTGCTACACGCGCCTGGCACCGAGTTCCCGACCGCCGAAGTCGACCATCTCGTCGTCACGCCGTTTGGCATCTTCGTGATCGAGACCAAGAACTGGGCCGCTGCCATCGCGCCTGGCAGCAGTGCCGATACGGTCGTGTGCCACCTGCCGAGCGGCACGCTCGAGGAGCGTCGCTCGCCGATCAGCCAAAACCGGGCGAAGGTTGCCTTCCTCCGCGGGACGTTGCCTTCCGTCTGGAACCTCCAGGGCCTCGGCGTCTTCGCGAACGACAACTGCTCGCTCTCCCCCGACCTCCCGCTTGCCCTCGTCACCCTGCGCGATCTGGGCTACTGGTTGCGTACCCAACGGGATCGACACGCGAAGTCCGGAAATCCGAACATCAACGTGCAGGCTGCGTGGGGCGTCGTGCGCCGCCTGAGCGTGGAGGACCCGACCGGATCGGCCCTATCGGCTCACCGCCATAAAGTTGCCGGAGATTCATCCGTAAACAACTGACCACATCCTTACATTTTCTAACAAAGTGAAACAATCCGTTTCATTTTGCCGGCGTGCGCGATTTGGCGAAAGACACATTGTTTCGTGCAGCTTTCGCCCCTTGGCGCCGAAAAGCGCCGCGTAAGCTGGTGCAGGCCGCCAAGTCTCATTTTCGTCGGACGGGCGTCACCCGATCCGGCAATCCGCCGAACCCGTGCCAGGGAAGGCCCATCCTCTACTGGAGAGCGCTTTGTCCAAAAAGCCGTCGAAGAAACCCGAAGACGACGAGAACTTCAACCCTACCGTTCCCGACAATGCCACGTCGGCGGACGGCGATCTCGAACTGAAAGCCACGTTCGCCCATGTGCCGGACCAGCTTGAACTCACCACCGCCGCCCGCGAGATGTTCACCGGTCTGCCGGACAGTCTGATTAGAACAATCATTCAGGAAAGTGAGGAAGTCGCCCACTCGACTCGCAAGATCCTGCAGGAGCACATGCGGATCGGGGGCAATTTTGCCCACATCCATGCATCCGTCATCGGCCATTTCGTCAGTACCCAAGGCGACAACCAGAAGGTCAGGAACCGAGCCGCCGAGCTCGTCTACTCCTTCCTCACCAAGGTTTTCCAGAAGTCGAAGTCGTCGGTCAGCCTGTACATCCGTGTCTACAACAAGTTTTCGAGCAACATCGGCGCGGTCGAAATGCTGACGTACAGCGATATGTCGCTGCTGGTGCACAACCACATCGGCGACGACATCATCGAGAAGGTAATCGAAGCGAAGCGCGATGACCCGACGCTCACGAAGAGCGAAGTCAAACAGCTCATTGCGACGCTGGAGGACCAGATCGCCGGAAAGGACAACAGCATCGAGGAGGCGACTTCGCAACTGCACGCCACCATCGGCCGGCTGGACGACGCGCAGAAGGAGATCGACCGCCTGTCGGCCGAACTCAGCAACGTTCGGCAGGAGCAATCGCGCGAGAAAGTGAGGGCCCAAGAGACGCAGGTTTCCCTCGCGTCGACCGGAAAACAGGTCAGCACGCTACAACAGACGCTCGCCAACAAGGAGCGCGAGGTCGAGCAGCTCACCGCCGATATCGTCAGGCTCAAGGCGAACCCGGTGAAGACTGAAGTACCTGTGCCGACCCTGCCCGAGTCCTACACAAGCCTCCAAGACGCAGTTAAGGACAAGCTCGCCGAACACGAGGCCATCGACCTTCAGCTTCAACAAGCCAAGGCGGAATTGTCTGATCTCGAGGCTCGTGCGAAGGAGCAGCGCGCAGCGATCGAAGCGAGCGAGGTGCTCGAAAAGAAGATCCGCGGCCTGATCGATACCTTCAGCTCATTCGTGCAGGACTATCACAGCGCGCAGCTGCTTGCGACAGCAGACGGAAACCCGGCCCGCTTCAAGCCGCTGTTCCAGGCGTTCAGTGACCTGATCGGCAAGTTCCACGGTGAGGTGACTGCGGCCGTACGCGCCTGATTTTGCCCGGGCCACGCTTTATTGTTGTGCAGTAGAAGAGAGACTCAGAAAAATGGACAAGAAAAACTCGCGCGAGACCTACCGTTCGATCGAGCGACTGTACGTACCCAACTGGTTGGCCGAGCGCATCCAGGTGACAAACTTCGACCTCGTCGATCAAATGAAGTGGCTGCTCGAAATGAATGGGGATTTCAACGATATCCTCGCCGTCGAGCGCAAAGAGATCGACCACGTCAAACATAACGAAGAGTCGCTGCGCAACCTCCTGCGCACGCCGTTCCTGATGGTCGCGCCGACCCTCGAGTCGGTCGAGGACTGGCGCTGCTTCGTCGACGACACACCCACAACCGTCGCGGTCGACCAGCTGATTCGCAAGCTTCCGCCGCTGGACGCGCTCGCGAAGTTCTCGGTCGAACAGCACAACCGCGTCTTCCTCGACCTGGTCACGAGCGTCATTCACCTCAGCGTACTCGCCGCTCCGCTTCTCGGGGTGACGACCGAAGTGGTCGCCTACCTCGCGTCCGTGCCGACCTACAAGCTGCGTATCGCACTCGGTCGAATGAACGGATTGCCGCTGTTTCGCTGGCGCTTCAACACGCCGACGTTCTGGTATCAGTTCACCGCCAGCGATCTGACCGACGAGATGGTGGCGCACCAGATCATGGCGACGTCGCCGATCAGGATGAACAGCGCGCCCGGCAAGGCCGGCTGGAGCGAACTGCGCTTGCCGCGCGAGAAGAACGAGACGTACGCACATGCCCTGATGGCATATGGTTGCCGCGCGTCGACGGCCGCCAGCCTGTTTCGCCTGAATCAAAACGCGATGCGCCAACGGTATGTCGAGATGCACGGCACCAGCTCACCATGCGGCAACACGCCCAACTCGCTCAACTGGTTTGTCGAGACGCCGACCAATCGCCTGCACGGCACGATCTTCACCTGGCTGTACCGCGCTGCGCTCGCATCCGGCGCCAACGCACCGCAAGCGCTGATCGCAACCAATGACGTCTACCAGCAGATCTTCGGCGGGCAGCACGCGATTTCCGTCGACCGCGGCTGCAACCTGACGCGGGCGATGGCCGCCGACAACCGGCTCACGATCGCACCATGCCGGACCTGCCGTACGGAATACATCGTCAGCAACAACGATACCAAGATTGAGATGCACCATAGCTTCGACTGCCCGGCCTGCACCGGGCAGCTTGGCGCGAAGCGGCGGAGCACGAAGGCGAGGTTGCGCAATGGCGACTAACGACGAACGCGTGGCACTGCATCCCCTTCCGGAACTACCGGCGAGCCTGATTGTGATTAACGGCGATCGCCGACCGCAGTTCGCTTGGTATGACGCCGAGACCGAGCAGTACTACTCCGAGGCAGACGGCCGGGTCATCGTCGACGTCCGAGCCGCGCTGCCGTGGGCAGCAGCCTACGTTCACTAGAGGGTACATGGACGACCTCGCCTACCTGGTCGCAGAAAGCAACGCCGCCTGGCTCGACGGCCGCGGCGACGGCCGATTCGAGCGATATGAACGGTTCTATCATGCGCAGCGGGAAACAAGAGCGGAGTCGTTCGAACTCGAGCAGGTCAACGAAGCCTATCCCGATTGGGTTGGCAGTCAGCCGCCGCAGGTACTTGGAATGCTGGCCAGGCCTTGGTTCGGCAAGGTGTTGGTCGCACTCACCTGCATGTACGTCGGTGCGGCAGCCGTCCCCGCCATGTCTTCGGCCATTCCGTACAAATCGACCGTACTGCTGGGTGTGGCCTTCATCGGGCTGCGCGTGTTCCACTGGAAGCGACGCAAATCCAGATGACCTTCAGACCCTGACCCCCGCCCGATGGCGGGATTTTTTGCCGATTCACCATTAAGTCTGACGAAATCGAACCGTAATCTAGAATTGGCGGTTTTTGGCTCGCCCAAGCCATTTCAAAAAATGGGCCGCCGGCCGCGCGAACTTGACTTCGCCGCCGGGTCGGTAGGATGAAATTAAGGGTTCGCAGGGTGCGCGCCCAACAAAAAGACGAGGACTCCAAGCAATGAAGAAGCTCACGACCATCAGCCTTTCCGCACTCGCAGCGGCATCGCTGCTCGCGCTCGCAGCCTGCGGTGGCGGAGGTGGCGATAGTGGCAGCACGAACACGGGATCGAACGGCAACAACCCGTCCAACCCCGGCACCCCGTCGACGACGGTCCCGGGCACGGTCGATAGCACTCAATACCCGGCCGGCAGCGCTCAGCTCGCAGCGATGAACCTGCTGAACCAATACCGTACACAATGCGGATTCCCTGCCCTCAAGCAGAATACCGTTCTGGACCAAGCGGCGCAGAACCATGCGAAGTACATCGGCCTCAATGGCGCTGTCACGGATACCGAAAACTCCGGGAATCAAGGTTACACCGGGGCCTCCTATTCGGACCGAGCGGTCGCTGCAGGGTTTCCCACCGGGACCATTGGCATCGGCGCAAGCGGAGCCGGCAATGCTGTCTTCACCACCAATTTCAACGCTACGCTAGCGGGTCAACAGTTTGTGTACGCGCTCCTCGGGGGCGCGTACCACGCGGTCGTAGCAACGTTCCCTGTGGACAATGTTGGGCTCGGTGAATTCGAAACCCAAGTCGCATCCGGCTCCTACACCTACACGGAATCGTGGCAGTCGATCAGCATGTACGGTGCGGCCGCGATGCCGCTTTCAAATGGTCCGAAAACCTTTCCCTGCAATGGCGTGACGGGAGTTCCCTATCGTGAAGTCGGAGAAATTCCTGCTCCTCCGAACGTCTCCACTGCAGGTTGGGGCACCCCCGTCACCGTGATGGGCAATCTCACCGATGTGATCGTGTTGCAATCGGCCTCAATTACTGGACCTTCGGGAGCAGTCTCGGTACAGGTCCTCAATTCCGACACTGATCCGAACAAGTTGCTCGGTAAGTATCAGGCCGTTGCCTATCCGACTTCGCCGTTACAGCCGAACACAACGTATAGCGTATCGATCAACGGGACGGCGAACGGCACCGCGTTCTCACGGAACTTTAGCTTTACGACTGGTAACGTCGTCGGCTGATTATTCAAGCCGACAGAGCACAAAAGCGCCCAAGATTGAACTGACCCCGCAAAGTTGGACGGTTAAACGCTAGGTGCCCAAGGGCTGAATTCTGTATTGCACGGGACTCAGCCCTTTCAATTTGAGCTTGATGCGTTCGTGGTTGTAGTAGTGGATGTAGTGGTCCAGCGTGTCGCGCAATTGCTCCACGCAAGCGAAACGATGCCCGTTGTAGCACTCAGACTTGAGCGTGCCGAAGAAGCTTTCCATCGCGGCATTGTCGAGGCAGTTGCCCTTGCGCGACATGCTCTGGGTCAGTTTGCGCTTCTTCAGTTGCCGGCGATACGCCGGCATCCGGTATTGCCAGCCTTGATCCGAATGCAATAACGGTTTGTCCTTGCGTCGCAGCTTGGCCAGCGCCTTCTTCAGCATGCCGCTGACCAGTTCGAAGCTTGGACGTCGATCCATCTGGTAAGCCACGATCTCGCCGTTGTACAGATCCATCACCGGCGACAGATACAGCTTCTGCCCACCGACATTGAATTCCGTCACATCCGTCACCCACTTCTGATTGGCTTGCGTGGCACTAAACTGACGTTGCAGCAGGTTGGGCGCGGCCTGACCGACCTCACCTCGCCAGGAGCGGTATTTCTTCGGGCGCACCAGGGACTTCAGTTGCAACTGCTGCATCAGCCGCTGCACGGCCTTGTGGTTGACGAGATGCCCGGCTTGCCGAATCGCAGCGGTGACGCGTCGATAGCCGTAGCGTCCCTTGTGATGTTCGAACACCGTCCGGATCTTTGCCTTCAGGTCAGCGTGGCGATCGTCGGCATTCAGCGTCCCGAGCTGGTAATAGAACGTGCTGCGCGCCAAACCGGCCACCTTCAGAAGTGCTGCTACCGGATGATGCTGTCTGAGCTCGCGCACTATTTGCGTTTTTTCTTTTGCGCTGCCTGCTTCTTGGCGAGCAGCGCATCGAGCTTTTTTAGGTACGCCACCTCCGCACGCAGATACTCGTTTTCCTTGAGCAATTCCTCGCGCGAGCGTTCATCCGGCGTGCCGGCTTCGGTGGGTTTGGGTGGAAGTGTTGTGGCCATCTTTCGGGGGCGCCCTCGCGGCCGGGGCGTCAAAGCGTTTATACCGCCTTCATCATACAGACGCGCCCAACGGGCCACGCTACCCGCATCACGAATGTCATACAGCGCCGAGATTTCACGCAGGGACAACTCATCGCGCTGCATATGCTGCAACACCCGCAGCTTGAATGGTGCGTCGTAGCTGCTGTATTTGCTCCGCAGTGCCGCACTGCCATGCAAGCGATACGCTGCGACCCAACGCTGCAGCATACCGCGATGGATTCCGTGACGGGCTGACAATGCGTCAAAACCGATATCGCCACACAGATACGCGCTGACCACCTGTTGCTTGAACTGCTCGTCGTACTTCGTCATGAAAAACACCCCAAAGGTTGGATCGGTATCCAACTTTTGGGGTGCAGTTCAGATGGGCGCTTTTTTTATCCGCCTTGATATCCGGAAATCGGGGTTGCGTAGAATTGGTAGATCGTCCCGTTGTCTATTCGGACGGCACAAAGAAACTCGTAATCCGTCCCTTGGTAGTCACCGTTTACGTAGTATGGCCCGCTACCCCAGTGGCTGCCTATCATTGTCACTACACCAGTCCCAAACTGGTATTGGTGGAAATCTCCCGCCTGAAACGTGACCTTGAACCTGCCGCCCGAATAGGTCCGAGACGCATCGTTGCAAATCGTCGCCCAGTCCTTTGTCGTTTGAGGAGGGGGCGGCGTAACGTGCGGCGTGCATGTCGGTTGAGTCCAATTCGAGCCGGTCCAGGCCGGACCTGCGACTGTATCGTATCCGGGAGGACAGCCCGGGGGAGCCGCATAGTTGCATTGCGGCTCCGACCAACGCGATCCTTGCCAAACGGAGGCTGACACCGTCGTCCAGCCGGCGCCAGATTGACACTGGGGCTGCGGAATTGCCCCGTTACGCAACGGCACGGCGCACGTTGAATCCTGATAGCCCGGTGTACACGGGATCGGCGCGCATGCCTGCCGCATGCCGATGTACGCACCAGTCCGGTCGTAGAACGGGTACGAACGAAGACCGAAACCCGGCTGGCAGGATCCGTCCGCAAATGCGCTGCCAGCAGCGACCGACAGCATCGCTGCCACTACCCACCTCATCCAGCTTTTCACTCACCTCTCCCTCAATACGAACAATAGGTTTCGACAACGGCGGTACCGCTGATGCCGTTACCGTTGCCGTCAGTAATGAACACGGTCCACGGGCCACTGCCCGATGCCGACACGTTGACCGTCGCCGTCGGATTCACGTAGAAGCTCACCGGGCTGAAGACAATCTGCGGCGTCCCTCCCGTCGCACAGTTCGGCGCGGGAACACCCCAACCGTTCTGAACCATGAAGTAGCCGTGCCGCAGGGCCGGCCCACCGACCGGCAGCCATGCGTGGTCTTGACACGACAGCAGCTGACCGCGCCCGTCGCTGTTTTGTGCGACCGCCCCGTTCTCTGGGCACCCCGCGCGCGGCGCCGCGATCGCACCTGGTGTAATCGATTGGGTCACATGCAGTTGTCCGGTGACCGTGCTGTCCCCTGTCGAGATCGGGGCCGGCGCCGTGCCCGCGGCATTCTGGACAACAAGAGTTCCGGGCGTCCGAACGGCGTTGCTCACCGCAACGTTGGATGCGGCCAACGTAGGCGCCGCGATCGTTCCGGTCGCGTCGATATTGCCCACGTTATGCAGATCGACACCGTTGACGTCCTGACTCCCCGTCCACTTCAATGAGCCATCACGCCGGATAAACACCGAGTTTCCGTCCGACGACGGACCGTTCGTTGCCATCACAATCGCTGCGGGCGCACCAGGCACCGGGTTGACCGCCTGCCATGCTCCGTTCAGCCCCCTGATCGTCGCGGGATTCTGGCTGGTCGAGAACCCGAAGTCGTTGCCGGCTGCTTGTGCCACGACGCCAGCGCCGGACACGTCCGGCTGCCCGAGTCGAGTCACAGGTTGCGACGAATAGAAGACGTAGGACACCTGGCACGAGCCGGATCCGGTCGAACAGTTATCCGGGCCGACGCTCATCTGAATCATGTAGCTACCGCCCCAGATCGGTCCGGTGGCATAGTCCGCCTTCAGATATCCGCCGGCGCGCAAATCCGCGAACGTCGGCGGAGTGACCGCCGTCGCTTTCGAGCCGACCATCTGCCCCACCAATGACGCGTACTTGTCGGTCACCCATTTCGACAATGCGGCATTGATTACCGCCTGATTCTTCCCCTCGACGCTCAGCACGTCTTGCCGGTGTTTTTCGACGTCGTGCTGGATACCCTGCAACGTCATGAGCGCAGTTGCGACCAGCACGATCACGGCTTCAATGATGCTGAGCATCGTCGTTCCTTAGTTGCCCTTGGTCGCGTACATGATCACGCTCGCAGTCGCGCCTGCAGACGCACACGCCGTGGCAGCCGTGCCCGAGCTGAACGTCGTCGACGGCCCGGAGATCGTGGTGTTGTTCACCTTCACCTGCGTATAAGCCTCCGAAATCGAATCGGCCGACAGTGCGCACACTGTGGCCGGGATCGGGTACGTCACCGCGATCGCGTCGTTCGTCGCCGTCACGGTGGCCGGTGCTGCCGTCACCGCGCCCCCGAAGATGCCCGTCAGCGCACCGGAGGTTTTGTTCAGGCGACGTCCGGCCGTGTCGAACGCACGGTTTTGCGTAAGCGACAGCATGGTGACGCCCGAGAAGTCGATCTCACCCGCCGTCGCATCTTGAATGCCGCTCACGAAGTACTGCGCTTCGCTCTTGAATTGCATCGCATGGATCCGGTCCATCACGTAACCCCGCCCCATGTACACAACGAGCGCAATCAGCGCGGCCGCGGCCATCACGCCCGCCGCTTCGACCAGGGAAAGCTCGCCCTTTTGCTTGCGGCGCCCTTTGCCGATGTACAGTCGTTTGCCCGTGTTCATTTTGTTGGTCTTGTTCATTTCGCTTGCTCCTAGAATTTTTGATTGAGGGAAGTGGACGCACCATCGAATGCGACAGCGCCGGTTGCGAAGTACGACCCGAGGCCGAACACAAGGAACAGCAGCACCGCTCCACCCAATAGCACGTAGTGCGTGATTTTTGCGTTCCGTTTTACTGCCTCGACCACGCGGGACAGGGAGTGCTGGCCGAGTTCCTTGATTGACTCAACGAACTGGTCACGGCCGACCGCGTCGGTCATGATGTCGATGGTGGTCTCCGAGAAGATCCCGGTATCGAGTGCCTGCATTGGTTTGTCTGGATTCGCGGTCAATCTGGTGCTCATCCGCCGTAGGTGCCAACTCATCCAGGGGTCAGCCGCCTTCGTCAGCCGGTCCAGCGCCGCGCGCAGCGTCAGCCCCGAGTCAAACAATCCAGCCAGCGATACGATCAGCAGCGCAGCTCGAAGGTCGCGCCGATTGCGCCACATCAGTGGCATCGCATCGACCTTGTTTCTCCGCTCACCCGTCCAGCGCTTGAGCGTATAGAAATAGCCCGCCACCAGTCCCGCGACGACGGAGCTCGTCAGCCACCAGTAGTTCGCACAGAAGGTGTCGAAGGCGTAGACGAATTGCCCGAACGCGGACCACTTCTCGAGAGGTTGCACGTCCAGCGTCGCCGGCAGGATCTCGGACCCGAACAGCACGCAAAACGCGTACAGGTAGACGATCAGAAACGCGGGATAGGCGATCTGCATCGACGTTGTCGCCGACAGCACACCTTTCGCATGCGCCGCCATCTCGGCAAGCTCCAGGCCGCGGATCGCAGCGTCGTCGCGCGGCGATTGGCCTGCCAGTTCAAGCAGCACGAACTCGTCGGTGGGGACGAACGGCTTCATCGCCGTTGCGAAATCATCGCCAGCGCGCATGCGCTGCGCGATCTTCTGGAACGCCGGCCACGACAGGTTCTTGCGAGAGCGATGGCGCTGCTCGAGTGTCGTCAATCGTTCGAGCAGCGTTTCGCTGTTCCGCAGCCCTTTTTTCGCCACGTCGAGTCGCGTTTCGCGATAGAACATTTCGCGCAACGCGCGGAACCTCCAGGTCGCAACACGCATGCGTTCCGTCGCCGGGAGCGCCATGACGCTCCAATAGACAAGGGCTTTGATCACGATGGAATTACCCCATCCGAATCGGGAAAGACGCGGTAAGCGTCGAACGCACACATCGACTCATCG
The DNA here is from genome assembly GCF_003366075.1 of Burkholderia sp. IDO3. Classification (NCBI taxonomy): domain Bacteria; kingdom Pseudomonadati; phylum Pseudomonadota; class Betaproteobacteria; order Burkholderiales; family Burkholderiaceae; genus Burkholderia; species Burkholderia sp. IDO3. The sequence continues at coordinate 404,907 of NZ_CP028965.1, read as the reverse complement.
ATGAAGCGAGGATCGATCAGACCTTGCGACGCCTTGTACAGCGCGTGCTCATAGACCGTCTTGCCCGTCATGTCAGCGTCCGAGAAATCCGTCTTCCGGCCCGTGCGCCAGACCTGCTCCGCACCTCGCCAGTCGCGCTCTGCGACGCGCTCGAGGAACTCTGGAGTCGGGCGATACAGTTCCATCGCGAGCGTCTGTCCCTTGACGCCGGCGGCTACTTTGCCGGACCGCGTGAACAATCCCGGGCGTCGGCAATGCTCGCACCCGTCCTCATCTCGACATGCCATGGTCGACGGGTCGAGTCCGAACTTCTGCTCGAGCGTTGCAATCTGCTGCGGCGTCAAGACGTCACGTGCCGAGCGCTTGCAATGCGGGCAAAGCTGCGGAATCAGCTTCTGGTTGCCGACAGCGTTCAGGAAACTGCCCGACGCCACTTCGTCCATCGGCAGCTTCAGGCGGCCACCGACCAGCCGCATCACCGCACCGAGAATGCTGTTGCCGTGAAGCGTCGCGCGAACCGGGTGTCCGGTCAGCGCCAGTTCCGCAACCAGGCCCGCGAGCACGGCATCCCGTACCTCCCCGATCGTCAGGTCGTCGGGGTCCATGCGCATCAGCGTGCGGATCACTTCGACAATCTTCCGGTTCGCGTCCTCTTCGGTCTCGCCCGGTCGGCGCTGAATCGAAATGTCGGACAGCCACGGAGCGGGCACTTCGGACGGCTCATTGACGGCGAACTGCTTGATGCGATCGCGATTCGGGACGAGGTAGGACAGCGCGCGCAGAAGCGTGGTCTTCGCCGAGCCGGTCTCCCCGGTCAGGAAAGTGGCGCCGCCCGTGACTTTGCCCAGGCTTTCGATGATCGCCAGCTGGCTTGGCTCAAGCCCCATCTCGTGCGGCAGCAACACGTTCACATGCTTGAAGTTGCCGTCAAGCAACCGCAGCGCGACGTCGAATCCACCGACGAGCGGTGCGCTCTGCCAGCGGATATTGACGATATCCATGTGTGCGACGAGCGGGATCATCGCGGACTGCGGCGCAGTCGGCTGGAACGTCTCGCCCGAGTTGGTATTTCGCTGGACGAGGTCCTGATAGGCGGCCGACAACGAACGGCGCACAAGTGCCTTCGGCATCTGCCGATACGAGTACAGGTCGCCGTCGACACGCAGCCGGAGCTCAACGTCCTCGGCGAAGTCTCGGTATTCCCAATGCACATCGCCGGCACCGTAGGCCTTGGCAGCCTCAATCACATCTCGGAAAACCCCAATCGCGCGGGAAGCCTCCGGGACGAACGCAGACGCGCGCTGCTTCTCCTTGCTATAGAGGGCCGCAATCACGTCCTCGTCCGCAACCATTTCTTCGTGAATCGAGATATCCGCGCGCGCGAGGTCCTTCAGATAGGTCGCATAGAGCTGGCCGTCGTGGAATCGCTGCGTCGCGACCACGATCGAGATACCGGCCTGCAGCTCGACTGCGATGAACTCGCGCCGAGCCGCATCGCTCACGGCGAGCGCAGCATTCGGGTCGCGTTGGCACAACACGCGTTTGAACGTCAGGGATTCGGCAGACACAAGCCGTGGGCGCCCCGTCTCGATCGCCATTTCCGGCCCCTCGGCGAGATCCATTCCGATGCGCCGAACGGTCGGCGGTTCGTCGTAGCCGCTGCCCTGCTGCATGGTGGCTTCGTCTGCGGATACCTCCTCGACCGAAATGCGCGTCGATTCCTCCGGCGCGGCGGACGCACCCTTGACATTTTCAGCACCTAGTTCAATCGCTTCGTCGGGAGCCGGTTCCTGACCGGTTTGGACATTGGAAGACGATGCTGCAAAGTCGCCATTCACTTCCGAAGCCTGTGCTGCCGCTTCCCGAGCCATTGCACCACTCTGCATCGCGGCCGCCGCCCCTTCCGAGGGCGACGTACCAACGTTCTCACCCAGAACCTCGACGTCTTCGATTTCCTGTTGTGCCCGGCGCAACATCATGCCCATCGTCATCGGCTGGCCATGATTTGCCTGTCGAGGATTGACAGGCTTGCTCGCGGTCTTGAAACGCGGCTCACGCGGATCCTGCACGGGTGTCGACTCACCATCGTCGGTCGGCTCCCGTCCGACGATGGGCATCGCCGCCGCCGCGCTGTCCACGAAACCCGGCTTCAGCGCCTTGAGGCGGCCGAAGAAACCGCGCTTGGTCGGTTCCGGCGTTTCCATTTCCGAGAAGAAGCTCATCGGGTGCCTCCAAGGGGGATACCCGGCAACGGTGCGCCTGGGGGCAATGGCGAGCTCAAGTCCACCAGCGAGCGAACTGCGGCCGTCGCCGGCGACATCTGGACTGGCGCTTCGCCACGAATCGGCTCTTTCCACGTCCGCTTGCCTTCCGCCACGGTGACTGCGTAGCCGTCAACAGCCTTGACGCTCCAGCCGTTGAGCAGCGTCGCACCGACGCGTGCGGGATAGATCGCATCGCGATACGAGTACAGGACATGTGGGCCCGCTTCATCGTTGAATGCGCCGAGAAACGAAACCGGCTCAGCATGGGCTCGAGTCGGCCGCATCGGTTTTTCGACGGGCTTCAGTGATTCGTTAGCGGCAACGCCGCTAGCGGCAATGCCCGGTTGCGGTTGAGACATCGCACCCGGCGGTAACATCCCGGCACCCGGCGCGGTCCCCCCCAGACTACGAACAACGTTGGCTCGCGCCAGTTGGTCGATGTCGTCGATCGAGAGCTTGGCGCCGACGGGGTCGGCATGTGCGGACACGGCAAAACCGGCGGCCGCCGCCGCGATGAGGACGTGCTTAATCAAAGACATAGTATTTTCCCTTCGCGGTGAAGTGGACCCCGTACGGCGAATCGCCGGTATCGCTGCTGGTCGTCGGCCCGACGCCTTCTTTGAGACGCAACTCCACCTTCAACGACTCGAGCGCCATGTTGGCCGGCAGCTTTTCCAGGAGCGGCGACTGCCAGCGGAAGCCTTCGATCGTCCAGTCGCCCTGTTTGATCAGACGGCCGATATGGGCGCCGGCGCCGGACATCGCAATCAGCGGACGCGCCTCGCCAAGCGAAACGGTGTATCCGTACGAACGCAGCTCATACGGCTGCGCCGACATCCGTTGCGGTGGCGTCTGCAACTGGTCGATGAATGCTTGTGCGGAGGGCCATTTAGTGGATTCGCTTTGTGCCAACGACGCGACAGCAGGCACCGCCGCGCCGCGCGAAGTGAGCGTCAGGCCATCACGCGCAAATGCCACCGGACGCATGCCTGCGGTTGCGGCCTGATCGAAGCCGGAGAAAGTGCCGCCATGACGGCGGAACGTGACCGTGCAATACCCCGCCGTCTGACAGTTCGCTTCCTGAAACAGCCATCCCTTGATGACGGTCTCCGATCCTCCCACGGCTGCCAGTAACGCCGGCGCAAGCGCCGACGCACGTGGTTGCGGCTTAGCGAACGTCTCCTGCACGGCCGCTGCGTACTGTTCAGCGAACGTTGGTGCGCGAGGTGGCGGCGGCGGAGGCGAAAGCACGTCCATCAGCTTCGGGACACCGAGGAATGCACCCGCTACGATCGCCGCGACCGGGAGTATGGTCGGGACCGACACGGGCAGCTTCGAGATGCGACCGACCTTCCGGTTTGCGAGCAGCTCGCTTGCCTGAAACGGTTCATCAACGTCGCCGATCCTGTCGCCGATGCCGAGCGACACAAGCGACAGGTTGCCCTTCAGGCATTCCTGCTCGATCTCGAGACGGCGCGACTGCGCGGCCTCTGGTGTCAGTACCTCATCGCTGCGCACCGCACCACGCACCACAAACACCGTGTAGACGCGCTGGCCATCCTGCAGCAGGACCAACGCCGCGGCTCGGTTCTTGATGCGATCGTGCAGCGCGACGCGCGCAGCACCCGAGTACAAATGAGCGCCCTTCAACTCCGACATGTCCGGCATCGCGAAGCCGCCAATTTGCTCGGTGCCGACCTTGAATTCGACATAGTGCGTTGCACCGAACGCATCGGCATAGCGTCGACGCTCGGCCTTGCCGCCCTTCACCGGGTAGGCCCGCCAGTCGATGCCGAATACAAGGCGTGCGCGCTTGTCGGTCGGCAGGGGTTCCGTGATGTGCATCATCGTCATCACATCGACGGAACGACCGTCGCCTTCAGCATGATGATCTGGAACGTCTTCGCCTTGTTCCAGCTACCCGTGATGCCGGCGATGCCAGTGTTCGTCGTACTGTCGGCCTGATCGGTGATCGCGCCATAGAGCACGATGGTCTGCCCGTCCGACAGTGCGATCGTCTGGTCGTCCTTCGTGCCGATCGTGTGTGCCAGCTGGATCTGCTGCTGGGTCTGACCAGACCCGGCGCCCGCGCTCGTGAACGGGCCGTTGAGTTTCGAGCTATCCGCCCAGTACGCGAGGACGATCTGGTTGTGATCGTTGACCGCAGGCAGGACGTTCACGAAATCGCCCGTCGTGATCGTGCCCGGCGTCAGGCCCGGCACACCGCCGGACGTCGCCGTCAGTGAGCCGGACGACGGCGTGGTCGAGCGCAGGTAGTCGTCGCTCTTGAACGACGCCACCGACACCGGCAGGCCGTTGAGCGTCATTTTGGTCATCGTGTTGTCCTGGACCGTGCGACCGTACTGGTTCAGCGCATTGACGACCGCATTGGTGCCGGAGAACGGCGCATCGGGACGCAACACCGACACACCGACTGAGCCGCCACCCGTGGCAAGCGACGTCGGCGACGTGAAGCTGATTGCATATCGCGCGAGGCCGGCGTGCATCGCGTTGAACACAACGTCCGCGTTCATGCCCGCCTGGCTGCCCCTGTTCAGCGCAATCTGGATCGTGCGGACCGTGATGGCCACCTGACGCGTCGAGATCGCGTTCTCGTGCTTGAGCAGCTTGCCGATGTTGTCCGCGGCTTCCTTCGTGTCGTACACCATCACGAGTCGGCTCTGCGGGTTCACGCTCACGCGACCCATGGGCGACTTCAACTTGTCGATTTCCGCCGTAATCGCCGCGATCTGATCGAAGTCGCCTTCGCGGCCGGTCGACGTCTGCGCCGAGAACGATCCCGTATTGCCGCCCGAGCTGCCACCACCGCCGCTGCCCGACTGATTGCCGGTCGACGTGTCCATGCCCTTGCTCATCGTCGATTTGATCGACACCTTGCCCGGAATCGCCGCGATCTGGTACATGCGCGTGACGAACCGATTCACGTTGATCGTGCTGCCGTCGAAGGACCAATCGAGGCCGAGATCGGTCGTCATGTTCTTCATGTACATCCCGGCTCGACCGGTAAACGCCTGCCGGTAGATCGGCTCCTCGGATCGCGCGGCGCTGTTCTGGCCTTTCGACTCGGTTTGCCCCGGCACCAGCGAATCGCGCGGCACGAACACGTCCGGGCTCAGGTGCACGGGATAGCCGGTCGCGGTGGAAATTAGCGTGGCGATTTGCTTGATACCGAGGTTCGCCGGTAGGGTGACCGTCTTGTCGCGGAACACCGCAGGCAGCGTCGCCTCATAGGCGAGCGGCACCAGCCGGTCACCGAGGAAAGCGGTCGGCACGTCCTCGACGAGCGCCATCGGCGTCGGACCTTTCCCGAGCGCATCTGAGATCGTGCGATGTGCGGCGTCGTAGCTGTCGTTGACGTCCTGCTGCGTCACCGCGCAGCCGGCGGTCATCAGGGCGGCTGCGATCGCGATCGTGGATTTTAAAAGGTGAACGCGCATGGTTCTCAGTCCTGGCAGTTGCCCGCGCGTGCGATCACGCGGATGACGTTGTTCGAATGGCGGCAAGCGCGCGTCGGCGTACGCATATGATTCGTCGCCTTCATCACCTGCTGTAGTACGGAGGTGAAGTCGCCCGTGAATGACGCGTTGAATTCAAGGGGCAAGTCGTCGTCGATCTTCCATGCCAGTTGCCAGCCGTGCTGCTGCAGCCAGCGGTCAAGCGCGTCGCGAAGATTGACGTCAGCTGGCGTCACGGAGAACGTGAGCGTGCCGCTCGCGGCGGGTGCACTGGCACCCGGCAACTCGACTGCGGCAACGTCGGTCGACGATGCTGGCGCACTCGTGCTCGTCGGCATCGCCTGCGCCGGCTTCGGGCTTTCGGCGGCCGCCGATGGTGCTTTCGGCGCCGATGCCAGTACCTGCCAGCCGTCCGCATCAATCGAGCTCGTCGCTGCTTGAGGTGCCGCAGTCACCGCGGCGCTGAGCGCGACCAGTGCTACAGCTACGATCGCGCGTGCTCGCGCCTGATTCGAATGTGTCTTCTGCATGGTTACCGACCCTGTTGCATAAAGCGGCGATAGATCGCGCTGGCGTAGACGAGCTGCTTGGACGGCGTCACCGCGTTATAGGCGCCGACCGCCTTCCAGTTCGGCCCGAAGCGGCGCACGTTCGACGCGAGGATCCACGCACCGACATACGCGCTCACGCAGCCATTGAAGAGGTGTTCGCGACGGATGCCGTAGCGCGACAGAGTCGGGAGCCACGACGTGTTGATCTGCATGAGCCCGATGTCTTCGCTGCCGTTCGTGTTCCGATTCACGGCATTGGGTCGCATGCCCGACTCGTGTTGCGCGATGACGCGCAGCAGCCGTGGATTGACGCGATGAAATGCGGCCGCGTCATCCAGGCAATCTGCGCGCGCCGGCAACGCGGCGACCACCATCACGGCGGCGGCGATCGAGACGATGTGCTTCACGAAGTTGGCCCTCCGCTCGCCTGCAGCGTTGCGTCCGGCGTTTCGCGATAGATGACTTCCTTGCGGCGCTTGACGCGGATCGTGTTGCCGTCGGCCGTCACGGTGAACAGATCGGACGTGCCCTCGAACATGAAGTAACGCCCCTTCTGCTCGCCGATGCCCAGGTTCCGCACATCCGTCACGCCGACCCGCACGACCGATTCCGCGAACTTGAAGTACGTGCGGCCCTCGCGATCGAACACGGCTTCGAGCTTTGCCGGGTTCGGCTGATCGAAGTCGTAGACCGTCTTCGCGTCGCGCGTCACCTCGACGCGGCTTGTCGCGTCGGCCACGGTGAAACGTTCCGCGCGGTCGATCGTCATTACGCTCTTGATCTCATCCCAGCTGGTGCGCAACGCCTTCCCATCCGGCGTCGTGAACGTGACGGTCTTTGCCGGTTTCGCCGTAAAGCGGATCTGCATATGCGTGTCGTCGCCATCACGGATCGCCTGCGCGCCAAAGCGCTCGGCCAGCCGGGACACCGGTGCGGGCTCCGCGGTGACACGCGCGACGACGCTGTTCAAACCGGCCTCGTCGGCATCGCGGCCGGACGACGCATAGTTCAGTGCGGCGGACTTCGGCGGATCGCGATGCAACCGCACATGCCGCCCGCCGAAATCGACGTCCGCATACAGCCCGGTTTGCGTCATCAAGCGATCGAGCGCCTGCATCCAGTTTTCGCCATCACGCGTGGCGAATAACTCCGAAGTCGTCAGGTCGACGTCCTTCTGCGCCGACCCCGTCCACCCCTGCGGAACGAGCGATTTGACGACGTTGCCGACCGGCATCGATGCATGAAGCGCGCGAACCGGCGCGAGCGCGGAGCGCGTGCCGATCAGCACCAGTCGGTTCGTGAAGCCATCGAATCCAGCCGGTTGATCGTCCTTCATTGCAGCGAGTGCGCCGGTGCCGCCGATGAAGGTGTTCGCCTTCTTCCATCGAGCCGTGGCCGAATGGGCACCGACTTTGTACGTGATCGACGCCGGTGTGCCTTCGACGACGACATACGGACCTTCGGTATGGCCGCCTTCGGCGACAATGACTTGTCCCGCGCGAGGCTGGATATAGGTCTTCGCGCCATCGTTGAAGATCAGCGCTGGCCGCTCGGAGATGCTGCCGAGGATGTCGTAGTCGAAATCGAACGGGTCCGTGTTCGCCGCCGATGCGGCCGCGCACACGATCGCCGACGCGGCGCACGCGAGAATCTTGGTCGTGTGCTTCACAGGCCTGCCTCGATCAGGGAAAGGTGCCGAACGAACCGCGTGAGGTACGAACGACCGGGATTGGGATTCGCGCTGTGGTAGTAGGCGATCGCCTTCGCGACCGAGTCGGTTCGCGCAAAGTTCTCGGTGAGGATCGCTTCGGCTACCGCAACGTTGGACGCGGGTGCGAGGGCGTCCCACGCCGACGCGAAGCGCTTGCCGTGATACCGCCAGTTCACCTGCATGAGGCCGACATCGAAATCCGTCCGCCCGCGAGCGAGCAGCGCCTCGACCGCCTTGTAGGCTTCCTCGCGTGACTCGAAGAAGAAGCCCTGACCCGCGACGTTCAACGTCCACGGCCACGCGCGGCCACGGTAGTTCGATTCGTTCAGGGCGATACCGGCGAGGATCTTCGGATCGACGTTGGTGTGCAGCAGCTCGAACGGCACGACAGCCCGGGAGCACGCCCATCCACCTCGCCGCTCGGCGAGGGCCGCCTGCGCGCCGTCATCCAGCACGAGTGGCTGCAGCCAGCCCCGATCGATGAACAGGTCGTCGAGGGCGACGTCACGCCCGTCGATCGAGACAGTGATACCGGCTTCACGTGAGCTGCGCACGGTCTGGCCAATCAGCGGCGACGCCCACTCGATGAAAGCGTCGAGGCCGCAGTAATAGACCGGCTTGCCCGGCAGCATCGCGACCTGGCGCGTCGCGCCGTCTTGAATCACGATGCTCACCGGGCTGATCACCCGCGCGATCACGGCCGACTGAGCATAGGTGCTCGCCAACGCGATCGCCGCAAAGAGAGCCATGCGCTTGATCATCGCGGCCCCCGGTACGGCTCGAGCACCATGTCGCGATTGATCTTCATCATGAAGTGCCGTTCACCCGGCTTCGAGGTGATGGTCGGTGGGATGTTTTTGTAGCGGTCGAGCACCGACTGCGCCGTTTGCGCCGCGATCTGACCAGCCGTGCCGCCTACTTGAGTGACACCAAGCGGGCCCGTCGTCGTGCTCTGATCGCTATTGCTGAACGTGCGAACCAGAATCGCCGTCAAGAACGAGGTCGAGTAGATCTTCAGGAAGTGGTTGTTCACGTCACCACTGAAGCCGGCCGTGCCATCACCGTTAGCACCTTGCGCGCCGTACAGCGGCACGTGTTTGCCGTTCGGCAGACGCATCTCCGCGCCGGCGACGAGAATGGACTCCTGCCCCGGCTGAATGTCCGAGCTGTAGGGCGCAACGATCGTGGTGCCCCACGGAATCACCAGGCAACGCCCATCGCCATTGTTTGCGTACACGTCGCTTTCGACGATCAGCGATGCGGTGCCGGGACGATCCGAGTTGAGCGCCTCGTTCGAGAGAACCGGGATCTTCGCCGGCGGCGACAGCGTGCAGCCGTGCGACTGGCCAACAAAGCCGGTTCGCGCAAAGTCTTTGTCGCCCTCGCTCAGCTGCGCGACGTCGCGCATGAACGCGTTGTCGCGCTGTTGAGTCGTCACCGGTCCGGCAGCCTGGCCGCCGCGCGAAGCAAGTGCAGCAGCCTGCGCCATCGCTTCTTTCGTTGCTGCGTCTTGAGCGGCCGCCTGCTGGAGCAGCATCTGTTGCGGCGAGATGATGCCGTTCGGCAGTTGCGGCTGCTGCGGCTGGGCGTCCTTCACCTTGACACCCGGGCGGAAGATCGGCGAGACATAGATCGTGTCCTGGTCATTCGCCGCTTTGAGCTCGCCGGTGCTTGCGCTCGGCAGGACCGCGTCCGCCGACAAGGTCGGCTTCTTCGCATTCGTGGCAGCAGCGGCGCTTGCGGCCGCTGCTGCTTCCGCAGCGCGCCGACGGGCCTCGGCCTGTTGTTGCTCGATGATCTTGTCGACGTCAGCTTTGTCGGCGTTGCTTTTGTCGACCGCTTCGGCCGCTCGTTCACGCTTTGCCTTCAGCGCTTCCGCCTCTGCCTTGTTGGCTTCGAGCGTCTGCGTGTAGAAGCCCAGCGAGCCGATTGCAACGGCGGCAATCGCGCCGATGGCAATCATGACGTTGCGCGGCACCTTGCCCTTGAACAAGGCTTTCTCTTCCGGGCTGCTCGGATCGATCTGCTTTGCCATACCGACCTCAGAACCCGAACAAACCGCGGCGGCCGCGAGTGATCGTGACTTCCTCGCCCGGTCGCGTGAGCTTCACTTCATCTGCCAATCGCTGGATGACGATGTACGGGCCGCGCCGGATAAAGTTCGGGCTGACGATGTCGCCGCCGTCCTTGATGGTCGGCACGGCGAACGGCGTGCGCGGCGGCATCCTGATCCAGATGAACGTGCCATCGTCGAAAACCGTCTCCGGTTTGAGCGAGCTCGTGCCGGACACGGTGTATTCGAAGTTCAGCTTGTCGGGCGGAACGCCAATCGGCCCTGAATCGGATTGACCAGCATGGTCCGCGTCGCGGTCGTCGTCGGGAGCGTTTCCGCGCGTGCGCACCTTCGCCATCAGCGAATTCGGGTAGTTGAAGCGCACGTTCTGGTAGAACAGCCCGCCAAGCGGCGACGAGACGAGCGTCAGCTCGTACTCGCGCTTGTTCGTGCTCAGGTGCAGCGTGTTGACGAGGCCGGGCTTCGTCGGCTTGACGTACACGTGGTTTGCACCGTCCGTATCGATGACCCACTGCACCGAGTCGCCCATCGCCGGCTCGCTGATCAGGCTCTCGCCCCGCTCCAGCTCGATCGTCGTGAGCTTCAGCGGTGCCGTCATCACGCGGTAGATTTGGTCGCGGCTGTACGGGAAGACAGCCATGCGGGCGTCGCCGGGCATCGTTATGGGATCGGCGCCGGAGTTGTACGGATTCACCGGGCTCATCGCGTCGCCGATGATGCTGCCGACATCAAACCCCGGGATCGGCGAGACAGGACTCGCGGCAGTCTTTGCGGCGAACGCATTGGCCGACGCCGCGATCAACGCGAGCGTGCCCCAGGTCAGGAGGGAACGTGGTCGTTTCATGCGCCGGTTTTTTGCAGAGTGAAGAACGGGTAATAGAGACCGTACGGATTCGTGCCGAGTACGTCCTCTGCGGTCGGAGGAATGATCTGGTAGCGCATCGTAAGCGCGAAGCGGACATCGACGGGCTTGTCGGTGGGCGATTGCCGGGTCGAGGTCGTAAATTCGACGACGACGGTCGAATCCTCCAGCAGCGAGACGTTGGTGACCTTCGGCTCGCGGACCAGCTTCGGATTGGTCGTGATCTGGTCGAACGGCTTGTCCTCGCTGATCCACGACGCGAACTGGTTCTTCGCGTTGCCGACCATCTTGGCTTTGACGGCGTTGATGTTCTTGGCGAGGCGTGAAGTTCGAATGTCGTCGGTGAGGACCGGCTCGATCGTGAACCAGTGCTCGACGTCCTGTTTGATCGCCGTACGTTTCGCCTGGTCATCCGGGTTGTACGCGGCCAGTTGCTTGACCAGCGGATTACCGCCGGCATCCGACGAGACACCATAAGCCCGCACAACCGACGGCGGCGGTTGCCGCGTGTACACCGCGCCACCTGCGATGATCGCGAGGACGAAGCAGAAGGTCTTCCAGTGATTGGCTTCGATCCGCAGACGCGTCCCCTGGTCGAAGATGATCTTTTCGGGATCGTCGTTCGAGTAGTGGCCGGGCGCCGGCGACAGGGCGACCTGCTTCTTGCTACGGGGAAAGAGTCGGGGGAGTCGCATCACGGAGTTCCAATTGGGACGGATCAATTGGAACAGCCGAGGCGACAACGGCACTTGGGAAAAGAGCCGTCATTTCGGGGACCTTTTCGAGACGCCGAGAATCGCCGGCCATCGGTGCGACTGCGCGCAACCGGTTGAGGGGCGTACGGCAAAAAGCCCTACGAAAATCGTGAGCTTTTGGGTCTTGCGTTTACGACTACATCGATAGAATTAGTGCGCCATCGTTGCACGCGTTGCACGCAGCACTCTGGTGGTGACGAGACGGCAGTCATTCGCAAATCATTGTTTTCGCACGATTCTCGACCCAGTCCGCGTTCGAGGAATCCTGATGCACCCCTCAACCGGTTGAGGGGCATTTTTCAGAAACAACAACAATTGACGATCAGCGATCGTCGACTCCTATGACCTGTTCCAATTCGTGTAATAGTTCGGCCGCTGAGAAAACAGGCATCCCGCGAGATCGCTTGGCCGCGATCGCGCGACATGAGGATCTTCGCGGGGCTGGCTCTCCACCCGTTGTGCTAGGCACGTTCTATCGGGAGCAGTTGGATCGGCAGCTTTGGCCCAGTCAAGCAACGATGGCCGCGGACTTCAACGTGTCGAAGGCCATTGTCACACGGTCTATCCACGCCTCTTTGCTTCCGCTCGAAGTGATCGCCTGTTTCGGCGGACCATGTCAAGTCTCATACCGGACAGCAGAAATCGCTACGAAGTTGATTCGGGAAGTTGGTAAGGACCTTGTCACGCGAAGAGCTCTAACGGTGCCGGCCAACATTGCTCCATCGAAAGTGATATCGATACTGTCTACGGGCGTAGTCCAAGCCGGGGACGGTGTCGAACTTCGATTGTCGCTAGGTGCAAATGGCAGGCATCTCAGAATCGATGCGCCTTATATCAACCTCGTGGTTCCCCATCTTCCCCTACTGCAAGATCTGCTGAACGCTCTCCTTCCGTCGGTCCTTCCGCGCAGACGCTGACGGTATTTGCCGATCGGGTGACAAATTCCGACCTCGAAGGAGTTGCCAGACGATCGGTGACATTATCCGACCTAGTGCTTTCGGCAGACTGCCAGAACGAAATAAGTCGCCGCAGCGCAATAGTGACTGTTTCCGACCTAAGGCCTGTCGAGAGGTGACATTTTCCGACCCGTGGCTACAGTTCCTAAAGGTGACGGATTCCGACCTACTGGCTTACCGCGAATGGTGACATATTCCGACCTTCTGACTCTAGGCCTCAAAAGTGACGTTTTCCGACCCTGCACGCCGTCCCAAAAGGTGACATCATCCGACCTGCACGCAGAACTGGTGGTGACAAATTCCGACCCGTTTGGTGTTTTGAGAAGTGACATATTTCGACCTGAGGCCGAAGCTCTTCTCTCTTTCGCACGCTGGCATTTCGCGTCAATAGTGACGTTTTCCGACCTAAGGCCGGGTCCTTTCTATGACTTTTTCCGACCCGCCGTGATGGTTTCTCCGACGATGAACCACCCAGGGTCAGCGGACTGGCCCTCATAGTTTGCAGTAACGGTGACGTTTTCCGACCCGGCAGTCCGACCGGTCACTTGCACGGGGCCTATTCGGTCAAAGGTGAGTGAGTACTTAGTACCTCTCGGCTGGTGAGGTCGGAAAGCGTCACCTTTTGCGCTGGCAAACCCGTCTTTGCGGGCAGTCGGATGCGGATTGGAGGTCCTGCAGGCGCATTGAGGTCGGGAAATGTCACTTTTCAGTGGTCCGGCGTGCGCTGGACGTCGGTATGGGGGTGGGTTTTGTTGTATAGAAGCAACTTTCAAACGGTGCTTTTTGTAAGACAGTTTGTAGAACCGTTTGTAAAACCTTTTGTAAACGCTGTGCTCCGTCTCGCAGAGGCTTGTCAGCTAAGGCTCTGCGGGGCATCACAGTCGAGAAACTGTGACGTTTACCGACCTGGCGGTGACGCAATCCGACCCTAAGTAGACACAAAGCGGGCCGGTGGTGACAAATTTCGACCGTTATCCACAACGGTGACTTGCACCCTGAGCATGTCACCTTATAATTGTGACACTCTCCGCTGAAGGTCACCTTTGTGAACAAAAAGGCAAAAAACCAGTCCGAGCCCGCTCAGGTCGAGATCGTTGAACTCGAACCTCTCCGGATCGAGCCGTTGGACGAACCTCCTCTGGACGGTGATGGCCGAGTGCGGGGGACTGTTGCCATGAGCCGAGCGCTGGTCAATGCTCAGCAAGGCCTGACCCTCAACGAGAAGCGAGTCATGATGGCGGCGCTGCGATGCATAGACAGCAAGAAGTCGCCGTACTTGCATGGTAAGGGTAACGGCTATGTGAGTGTTCGTGTTCGAGCCGACGAGTTCGCCGCCCTTGCAGCACTTGCCCCGCGGTCCGGCGAAAAACAGGCAACCGCTGCGTATGAGGGACTGAAGGAAGGCTGTGCGAGTCTTCAAAAGCGTCAATTGACGTATATGGATGGCCCGAGGAAGGTGGTACTGAATTGGGTGTGGAAGGCGGTTTATCACGAACGAGAAGGATGGGCAGAAGTTTCCTTCTCTCCGGATTTAACGCCCCATATCTTCATGTTGCAGCGGCGTTTCGTCTCGTATCAACTTGAGTTTGCCCGAGGGCTACAGTCACTTTACTCGTGGCGGCTCCTCGAACTGTTGATGCGAGAGCGGGATCGGGGCAGGCTCCTGATCACGTTGGAAGATTTCCGGCACGTGCTTGAAATCCCGGCGACGTACCGCTTTGCCGACATCAAGCGTCGGGTGATTGAAACCGCTGTGAACGAGCTGAACGCAAAGGCGGATCTTGTAATTTCCTGGACACCGGTGAAGCTCGGCCGCGCGGTGAATTCGCTCGATTTCAAGTTTATCCAGAACCCGCAAAGCCGCCTAGCGCTGGACGGCGAGTTGCCCTTTGAAGAATCAAGTGTAGCGGCAACTGCCGGAAGCTGAAGCGCGACGGTCTCGCAGTAGTTCCGTCGCGCTACATTGCTTGTAGTACGGCACGGGATGAATGCCACTCTAGCTGTATTGCCTACCCGGCGGACATACCTGGGTGTCGCACATCCCTACTTCAGTTGGTGGCCGTCTTCGGCAAGGAGCTTTTTGAAGGCCGCAACGTATGCCTCGGCTTTTTCGGCCGAACCTAGAGCGAGGTCCAGACGGACCTTCCCGTCGCCCCATTCCTTGATCGCACCGATCTCGGCCCCTTCAACAGTTGACACCTTGTACTGTCGCGAAAGGGACTTCCGTGGGGCCCGGCCATTCTCGAGACTTTCGCGTATAGCCTTCACCTTCTGAAACGGCAATTCCTCGTCACGAATGCGCTCGGCAAATGCCAAGGTGCGCTTCTCGTCCGATGCCTTGAGGAACAGGGTGAGCTCGTAGCTAGTTGATAGGCCGAATTGTTTGGGATGCGAACCGATCACGTCCAGGACTGACTGCGGCAGATCCAGAAGCGCGAGAATTTTGCTGACCTTGGATTTGCCCTCCTCCACCAAGACCGCCAGCTCGTCATTCGATTTTGCATGACCCTGATCGAGAAGTTTCTTGTACCCGAGTGCGACGTCCAAAATTGTTTCCTGCTCGCGCTCGTTGTTTGCGGCTCGAGCAAGGCGGTAGAAATCTATCGGGTCCAGGCCTTCGAGAAGCTTCACATCCAACGTCTCGGAGCGATTCCGGAGCGCACCAAGCTTTCGGAACTGGCCGTCGATCAAGATTGCGCGATCCGGAAAGTCGGGGTGGCGTCCAGCAAGCACAGGGACGAGTTGACCATCTCGGGCCATTGAGGCTGCGCGCGCGGCGATGAGCTCTTCTTTGTAGATAGTGCGACTGTTGAGCGGGTTATCGTCGATATGGCTTATTGGCATTGTTATATACCGCGCCTGCACCTTCCCTACTTGCTCCAGACTTGCCAAATACGCTTCTGCAGCCGATCTTGTCGGGGCAGCGACATTCTCGTTGGGCTGATCCAATAGGCTGCTTCGGCCGCTCAATGCTTCATCAACGCGGTCGAACCTTGAAGGTGTCGCCGTCTCTCGCATTGTCTGGTCGCGCTTTACACCGGCATTAAGCGCCGCAGAGAAGTCTTTCTTGCTCATGCACGCACCTCCAGAACTTCAAGAATTTCGTCGACAAGATCATTCAGCTCTTTGTGGGCGGCCTTGGCCGAGCGGAGTTGAAGGACAGTAGCGCCAGATACCTCTGCTTCTTTGTACGCGGTGCGGAAGCCGAGCTTCGTTTTCAGCATGGGAAGCTCATCGTCACCAGCTGCAGCTTCAAAGATCTGCTTCACGATCGTGACGTTCTGGTTCATGTTTGCGAATGAACGAAGCTTGAGATCCGGGTTGCGGATCTGCGCCTCCATACCTAATTTTTTTGCCTCTTGAACCGCCCAGAGGTTGCCGCCCGACGCTGCAATGGGAATCAGTCCCAGATCGGAAATAAGAAGGGCAACAGAGGGCGCAGCCGATTTAATGGCGGGCGGACAGTCGATGACAATAAAATCATAGTCATTCACGTACTTTGCAATCTCCCGATCCGGCCTGGGACTTAGCGCCAGGTTCGAAATAGCTGCCGGGTACGGTCGATCATCTGGGGCCGCGCCGACTGAGAGTGTCGCGGTGCCCTGCTCGTCCAAGTCGACGAGCATGGTTCGGTAGCCTCGCAGGCCGAAGGCACCCGCGATATTGGTCGAGGTCGTTGTTTTCCCCGACCCTCCTTTCTGGTTGAAGACGGCAATAATTTTCGCGGCCATGCGTTCTCCTTATGCACTCGGTGCTCGGACAGGAGCAGTTTCTACGTAGAAACTGCTCGCCAAGCGGGCTGCCAGGGATATTAGGATGCCACCCGGAAAACATCAAGAAAAACGACACGATTATGAGAAATTCTAGGCTCCGGTGCGATAGATCAACCGAAACTTGTAGAGTGGCGTACTTCCCAGGAGTAGTTTCTACGTAGAAACTTGGGGTATCGCCAGCAGCACCTTTGGCGGCTTAACAGTGCGGCGGACGGGTCGCGAATCGAACGCAAACGGGGCAATTGCCATTCTCTTGTGCGACCTCTTTGAATCGTGCGCAGTTTTTGACCTTACGTCCTAGCGCCGCAGTGGGCAGTTTCTACGTAGAAACTGCGCTCGCGTACGGCGGGCTCGAAAGCAACTTTTTGCGGTCGGTACCCTCGGAGCGGCGCATCGGGGCGTTCTTTTTGGGTGCTCAGAAGACGTTCAGTTTCTATATTGAAACTGAATCGTCCAAGTAATTGCAGACGTCGGGATCAATCTTCAACGCGGGCGTACTGAGTGTGACGCTGGATGTTCGCAGATCTAGTTTCTACGTTGAAGCTGCGGTCGATGCTGTCGGCAATGCCCCTCGAAGACGTCTAATCTGATGCTCGCGGGGGGCGTTCAGTTTCTACATGGAAACTGAACGGGCCAAGCAGTTACAGACATTGGTCAACCGACAAAGCTCGTATGCTGAGCGTGATAGCGAATGCTGGCAGATCCAGTTTCTACGTTGAAACTGCGACCAGCTTGCACGACAGAAGCAATCACGAACCGTTTCACCGGAGGAGAGGATGGAACGCCGACTGATATCTCGTCGTTTTCGGATTGTGGGATCCAAAGCTTCGATTTTTTCCTTATATACTGACTTTACGCTACGCGCCCGCGAATGGCCGCAGCATACACTCCGTCGCAATGTCCAGGATTATCTGCGGGATCATTGGCCTGTAAGGACGGAAGTCGTAGATCATCTGGTAGTTCGATAACTCCCACGGAGTTAACTCCGACTTAATCTAGGAGAAGTCGAAGGTGGGTCGTCATCGCCACCATTGATGATGTTTCGTCGGACACGTTCAGACTGGCGGTCAAAACAGCAATGTTGGCGTCGCAGATACTTCCGATTCTAGGGCGATTCGCCATCAATCGATTTTGATGGCCCGAGCCGCGCTAAGCTGTAGCTAATCTAAGGAAGGTCTCGGCCTCTCGGTATTGGCGGCCAAGCTCCGCAGTCGCGTAGATCGATGTGGTGTCGAGCGAATCGTGACCGGCAAAATTTCGCGCGCTCTCGAGGCTCATGCCATTGGCCAGCGCATGCGACACGAACGTGTGTCGCAGCCAGTGCGGACTGGCTGCGCTGAAAGCGCGTGCGTGTGGCGAGTCCTCACGTAGTGCCGCGGCAGTTGCCATCGCGAAAAACTGCCTAACCGCCTTATAAAGTTGAATCGGATGGATCGGGCCGGTTTGCCGCGCGCGCGCCGCGAGCTCAGGCGCCGGATCGGTTTTGCTGGCTTGCGCCGCGCGCCGGATCTTGCCGATCTCGGCATTCGACAGAAGCGCCGGGATCAACGGAGTGGTGGCAGGGCAGGCGAGGGGGGCGCGCGGCAGGCCGCGGGATTCCAGATAGTCGCCCATCAAGTCCAACACCGCCGGCACCAGCGGCACGAAGCGTTCCTTTGCGCGCTTGCCGACCACGCGCAGCAATCGGATCGTCCCCAATTCCGGCCCGGCGTAGCGCTCCTGCACATCGTCCGTGAAGGCGCCGCATAACTCGGCGCGTCGCAGCCCCGTGCTGTACGCGAAGCTAAGCACGAAGCGCATGCGCGTTGCCGCGGCCGTGTCCGGCATCGCGTCGAGCACGCGCATCGCGAAGCGCCAGGCGTCGGATGTCAAGCCGCGCTCGATCTGCAGGCGCGACTTCGCGGCCACCCGCCGCTCGTTGCCGGCGGCGTCGTGCGTCGACCCGGTGAACACGCGAACCTTCGCGAAGGCGTTGTGATCCAGGTACTGCGCGTCGACCAGCTCACCGAAGAATTTCTTGAGCGCGGACAGCGCGTCCTGCCGGCTCTTGACCGATAACGGCCCGCGGAACGGCCTCCAGCCCAGATCACCGCGATGCGCGGTGCCCGTCATGACCCATTGGCTCGCAGGCTGCGGATCGGTCAGGAAACCGTTGATGTAGTCGCGCGCATCGTCCGTGTCGAGGCTCGACAGCGCCTTGCGCTTCACGAAGATCGACCAGAGCAGCAGCCGCTCGGCTTCGGTGCGATAGCGCTGGCGCGTATGCGGGTTCTCGTAGTCGGCTAGCCAGAATTCGATCGCCTCGCGGTCGTTGTTGGCGCGGCTGTTGTTCCTGACCAGATTGCGGTGGATGCCGTGCGAACCGTCCATCTCGGGCGGCAGCAAGAAGCGCTCGAGCGGCACGATCGCGGTGACGGGACCGGCCGCGGCGAGCCGTGGGGCGGGCAGTGTGGATTCTGACGGGTGGGTTTGCACGCCGGCGGCCAGCTGCAGGCCGGCGACGTCGCCGTAGTGTCCCAGCCACGCGCTGATGCGGCGCGCGCCGACTTCGCCCAGACGTGGCACGCGTCGGTACCAGCGGTAGCCGAGCGCGTTGATCGACTCGACCAGCTTGCCGATCGTGGTGAGGCCGACGTCGGCCAGACGGAGCGCGATGGCGGTATCGAACCAGCCGAGCACGTGGTGCTCGGGACGCGGATCCTCGACCACCAGCCGTGCGAGCGCCTCGAGCGCCGCCATCTGCCGCGCGCGCAGGCGGGCGTTGCGCTGCTGTCGACGCAGGGTCGCGCCGGCGTCGGCGTCCGCGCCGACATGCCGGGCGGCGAACAGGTCGAGCAGCTCTTTCTCGGTATAGAAACCGTCCGGATCGTGCTCGGCGGCGAAGTCCTCCAGCGACGGAATGGCCTGCGCCAGGGCATCGGTCGCCGGCGTCGCGGCGCCGGCGGCCGGCCGGATCGCGAGCAGCCGCGCGGTCGCGAAGTCCTGGCGCTTGCGCGCCGCGGCGACGAAGGCGGTGACCAGCCAGGTGCGGGTCGCAGCGGCCTTGCGCGCGTCGCGGCCGAATTCGAGGTACTGGTCGGCCAGCTCGGCGAGGTCCAGTCCTTCCAGATAGCCGCGGAAGAAGGCGAGGTGCTGCAGGCCGATGCGGCGCTCGGCGGCGGCCTCGCGACGGGCTGCGCGCGAGCGCGACTTGCGGCGCGCGGCCGGCGTCGTCGTGCGGCGCGGCGTGGCCGGCAGTTCGCGGAAGTCGACATCGAGCACGTCTGGATCGTCGGCGGTCGTCATGGGTGGCTTCGAGGGAATACGGAAACTGTGTTGTTTGATACGTGTCCTGCGGCGCAGCCGCGTCCGCTCGCCTTTGACTTCGTCGGAGGCCGTCCGATGAAGTAAAACTTGTACCAGCTCGGCGCTGCTGATCCAGTTGAAAAGCGGTCGGCCGGCGGGCCGGATACAAGATTTGCTTCTTCGGTTTCGGAAGGAAGAGTTGGAAATTCCGTTGCGCGGAAGGAAATGTTGGAAATCTCACGTACTTGACGTGCTCGGCAGCACGCACCCCGTGGAACATCCCAAAATAAGGCGACATCCACATAACGGTTTGTTTTGACTGGATATTCGTCAGTCACCTCGACGATGTTTCACGAATTCGAAGGATGAGCCGTGTTTTTCATCGGACAAAAGCTCCCTGAAAACGGGCTTTCCCATCGCAAGCCGCTCAGGGTGTCAATTTGTATCGGTTGGTACGTGTTTTGTGGTTTTTGGTTTCTGGCAATGCTCCGCCTGACCCTCGCGGTTTCTCCAATTCGTCTGCCGCCATTCTTGTAGTAAAACGTGTGCATGCTTGCATGGAGGGCGCGATGCGTTCACCACGGTTCCGAAGAGCGGCGACCGATGCGCGGCCGTATGGCACGCATCGATTCGACGTGTTCGGCCCCAAGGTTGGACGACGACTGACGTTATTTGGCCGACGCGTGTTTCAGCTTTGGCTGCGGCTGGAATCCAACCCACAAGTGGTGACCTATTGCGAGCGACCCTTGCTCGTGCCCGAAGCGAGAGGGACGCGGGCTGCGGACTTCTGGGTTCGCACGGACCAGGACGAGCAGTTGCATCTGGTCTTGCGATCTTCCGAGGCGACGCTCCTCGAGCGGGAAGGCAGTCTGTACCCAGCACTGGACGCGTGGAGTCAGGCGCACTCAATGACGGTGCGTACCATTTTCCCGAATGAACTCGACGATCCCGAGCCACTGTGCCAGAACAGACTCACGATGTTGAATTACCTGGCCGCTAACACGGTGCCGGCCCGGGACGAAATCTGCCGAGCCATCTCGATCGCGTGCATTCGTGGCCTGACGCTGGCCGAGTTGGAGCAACGGTTTGCATCGATTGATCCGGTGCTGGTGCGCACCGCCGCGTTCGCGCTGCTCTTGAAGGGGGGACTCGATTGCCCGACGATTGCTTCGCGACCGCTCGGTCCTGATAGCTGCTTGGTGACCAAATGAGAGCGATTGTCTTCGGGACGCTGCGCTTCGATCGTCGCTCCATTCCGGCTGAACTCGCTGATGTCAGCCAGTGGCCCTGTGCCGACGACAGCACACTGGATGAGCCGGCCCGACTTCTCTTTGCGCGTCGCGTACGGGCAATGACGCTGTTTGTCGACGGGACCACGGCTCTGCAGGCGATTGGTCGTGAGACCGGATTGCGGATCAACGATCTGTATCGGCTGTTCGAGCGGTGCATCACTCCTCACGAAGACGGTCGCATTTACGGCTGCCGGGCGCTGCTTCCCTGGCTGCATACCCGGCCATACGAACGGCGTGCGCACGTAACGATGTCCGGTACCGACGGCGCGAGCGGTGCTTTCGGTCAGCTGCTGCTCCGATATCCAGAAATCGCGCGCTGGATCGAGCGCAAGGTCGCCGCCCGTAGTCGGCGCGGGACCAAACTGGAAGAGGTCCACCGCCAGATCTGGCGTTTGCATGCAGGTTTTCTTGCACAGTGCCGACAGGCCGGCATACAGGCCCACGAATATCCGTTTAACCGGAAGCATCTCGGCGAGCGGTCTCTGGCAAATTACCTCCACAAGCTCGCAGGTCAGCAATTCGCATCGGCGGCTCGTGCCGCGGGCGCGGAGCAGGTCGGCCACGTTTGGCAAGCTGATGTGGGGGAGGTGCGCAGGACAGCGACGTATCCTTATGAGGTTGTGGAATTCGACGGACACAAGCTTGACGTTCGGTTGACGCTGCGTATCGACGATCCATTTGGCTTCGAGACTCTGCTCGTCATGCACCGGATCTGGGTACTGGTGCTGCTTGATGTGGCTAGCCGCGCGGTCATTGGCTACGCGCTCGCGCCGGGGCGCGAGTACAACCGTGATGACGTCGCGCAGGCACTGCAGGCAGCGTTGATGCCGCACGTTGCCCGTGAACCGAACATCCCCGCACTCCGTGTCAGGCCCGGTGGAGGGTTTCCCTCCGAGATCATTCCACGGGCGGCATGGGCATGTTGGAGTACGCTGCGCTTCGATGCGGCCAGGGCGCATTTCGCCAAGGCGACGCTCGAGCGCCTCACGACAGTCGTCGGCTGTGCGACTGACAACGGGCCGCTTGGCCAGAAGAATGAGCGTGCGTTCATCGAACGTTTCTTCGACCAACTGGCATCGCATTTTGCGCACCGGTTGCCGGCGACCACCGGACGCGATCCCCGCTCGGTCGAACGGGCGCTCAGCGATGTCGGCGGCGACACGTCGCTGATGATGACGCTCGATGAGCTTGAGGACGTGATCGACGTCGTGCTTGCGAATTACAACGGCGAACCGCACGCGGGCCTTGGCGGTCGATCACCGCTCGAGGCGATGCAGTTTCAGCTCGCCAGACGCGAGGGCCTGTTGCGGACGGTTCCCGAAGCGCGTCGCAGCACGCTCTGCCTGCTGCAGGAGGCCCGGATCGTGACCATTCGCGGCAACGTCAGCCGGGGCGTGCGGCCGCACGTGAACTTTGAGTACGTGCGCTATGACAGCCGGCTGTTATCTGGCATGACCGGGTTGATTGGTCAGCAGATACGAGTCTATTTCAACGTGAAGGATGTGCGTCATCTGCACGCTTTCTTCATGAACGGTGCCGAGCTTGGCGTGCTCACCGCGGCCCGTCCTTGGTGCTTCACGCCGCATTCGCTGCGCGTCCGGCAGGAGATCTTCGCCCTGATGCGTCAGCGCAAACTCACGTGGCGGGAGGGCGACGATCCGGTCGGCGCGTGGTTCGTCTGGAAAAAAGACCAGGCCCGGAAGCATGCTCGCGAGGCGAACGATCTTGCGCGGATGCTCACCGACCGGGCGAAGGCGCACGCCTCGCAGCCGCCGCAGCAGAGCACGGCCACGGTGGACAAAGAATCGCCGGCCGCACAGGATATTGTCAGGCCGCCGACACTGGCGCTCCCGAAAGGGGAGTCGACGCCATGGCTAACGAAGATCTTTACCTACTGAAGCCATGCTCGACACACTGAAACGCCCGGTCGACGTGTCTGAGCATCCGCTGCTCAGCCAGTCTTATATCGTGCCGACGCCAGCGATCGCCGCGATGTATGCGCGCATTCGGCAGTGCCTTCGCCGGGGCGTGACTGGTGCCGTGATCTACGGTCATACCCGCTGGGGCAAAACCTATGCAATCCGATACTGCGTGCGGCTCCTGCGGCACGAGCTGCCGCGTATCGTCGTGCTCACGCTGGGCATGCCGCAGAATCCCTCGCGATCGGAATCGCTATTCTTCGGGATGTTGCTCGATGTCGCCCAGCACGCCCGCCCGGACAGCGGCACTGCATTGCAGCGGCGCTTGCGGCTCTATCACAAACTCGCTGAGCTTGTGGCGCGCGTTTCCGGCAATACGCTGGTCATCTTTGTCGACGAAGCGCAGCGTCTGGAGCTGGAGCACTATGAGTGGCTGCGTGACGTGCAGGACGAGCTGGGCCGGCGCGGCATCCGGATGTTCGCGTTTCTCGTGGGTCAGCCTGGCATCCTGAATCGCCGGAGCGCATTCCGGCAGAACGTCGATACCTCGCAGATCGTCGCCCGTTTCATGATTGACGAGATGCGGTTTGCGGGCATGCAGCAGGCGGCGGATCTGAAGATGTCTCTCGCCGCGTACGACAGCTCCATCTTTCCGGAAGGTAGCGACTGGACCTACACACGCTTCTTTCTGCAGCGTGCGTACGATGCCGGTCTTCGGCTCGGCGCACAGCAGAAGGTTCTGTGGGAGGCGTTCGAAGCGGTGCATCGAATCGCGAGGTTCGACTTTCCGATGGAAATTCCGATGGAGTATCTGGCTCGCTCCGTTGAGATTGCGCTGACCCGCAACATGGAGCACGACTCGGTGCGATTTGAGCTGAGCCGCGCCTGCTGGGACGAGGCGGTCGAGGAATCCAGTTTCGTTGCTGCGCTTGAGGCATTGCGAATCATCTTCGTCGATGAGGCGGGGCCGCCGTGACACGGCGCTTCGATATCCTGCTGACAGACGGTGCGCCTCCGGTCCATGATCCGTGGTGTTGGCGAGACGACTGGCATGCTCCGGGAGAATCCGCATTCTCGCTGCTCGCGAAGTTTCAGCGGCTCAACGCGCTTTCCTGCTCAGCGCTCGCCGAGTCCTTTGCCAGCTTGCAGGGCCGGCGCGCACCGCCGCAGGATCTCGATCTTCGCGACGCGCGGCGCTTCGACCTGCTGCGCATGAGGGACATGTTGCGCCTGCGACTCGCCGACATCGCCGCGGCGTTCGTCATGCCTTCGGGCGCGATTCAGAGGATTTCGTCGCCGACGCTGCGGTGGTGCGTGCAATGTGCGCAGCAGGGTGTCCATCTGGCTGTATTTCAGTATCGCCGCGTTGACCAGTGTCCTGTGCATCGAGTACCGCTGGTCGAGCGCTGCGAACGGTGCGATAAACCCATTCCGTACCGGCTGCGGGCCGACTTGTTCAGGGCGCCGTTTAACTGTCCGTCGTGCGGGAATGCATGGTGGGTGCCCGCGCAGGGGCTGGATGACATTCGTGTAGGTCAACCTTATCGACGACGATTGGGAAAGCGTGCGAGGCATGTCCGGCTGACCGTTCAGGAGCCGACAGGATCGGAAGAAATCTGGTGCGCCACGGGCGGGCTGCCCTCAACGTCGGACGAACTGCCTCCGGTTTCGGAATATCAGTTGCCACTGCAAGAGATGTCCTGGGTCAGGTTTGGCACGGGCGGGCAGGCTGAGGCAGACGATCCATGGCCAGAAGTGGCGACGCAGGATAAGTTTTTCGGCGATCGCGACGCTCAGGCGCACGCGTGCTACAAGGCGGTGCGGCGACAGATCATGCGAATGTACGGTCGGAACCACCGGGCCTGCATTAAGAATGCCGCACGTCACCTGGCATGGTCGCTTTGCGGAAGCACTACGACATCGTGTTGTCCGGTTGCCTTGGCCTACCTGCGATGGCGCTGCAAGTGGGAGGGCGTAGGGATACCCCGCTCCCTGTTGCAACAACCCGTGCATGGGCCGCTCGGCCTGACAGTCTGGCTGTCGCTTCACGCGCCGATCGCACCACGAGCCTGGAGCAGGGAGGCGGCTCACTGGCTGACGTTGCACGCTTTGGCGCACGCCTGTATGGACAGCTTTTATACGTATCTGGAGGAGGCACAGGGCGCGAGGCGCGTGATTTGGCTCCCGTTTCCGGTGCACGATTTTCTCCGACGAGGAATTGTGATGCGTGGTGGGGCCTTACCAGAGGATCCACCGCAGCAGCTCTGCATCATGCCGGTCGACCCGAGATACGGCTATAGGTCACTGGCGTGGCAGCCTGGCACCGCCAAACATCGCCGTGAGCATCTTGAATACCTGGACCGCAATATCAGCTCAATAGGCCATGCGTTTGGTGTGCCGCCGCCGTGACCACGGCGATAGCGAAGCGATGTTGCCAACCTAATGAAGCGCATGCAGCAAGGCGCGAATATGGTTGCGAGGATTTTTCCTAGGTAAGTGTCAACTGGGCTTTGTTGCACAAATGGTCGCGGCCCGATGCTAGGCTTGCCGCATGACGCTCAAGAAGAAGACGCCGGTGCGCTACCGCACGACGAACTGGTCGCAGTACAACGCTGCGCTGAAGGCGCGGGGCTCGCTGGCGATCTGGCTTGACCCGGGCATGCAATGGCTGGCCGCGCCCAGCGGCAAACGGGGGCGTCAGCAGCATTATTCGGATGCCGCGATTCAATTCTGTCTGAGCGTCAAATATCTGTTCAACCTGCCTTTGCGCCAAGCGTTGGGTCTGGTGGAAAGCCTGCTCAAGCTGGCGGGGCTGAACTGGCCGGTGCCGGACTTCAGCACGGTATGCCGTCGCCAGCGCAACCTGCAAGCGCAACTGAGCTATCAGCCGCGGCACGGCGGACTGGATCTGCTGGTCGACAGTACGGGCGTGAAGTTCCTGGGCGAAGGCGAATGGAAGACCAGGAAACACGGCGCCGACTACCGCCGCCAGTGGCGTAAGGTGCGTCTGGCCGTCGATGCGAATACCCTGGAGATTCGTGGTATCGAGGTCACCAGCAATGCGGTGGGCGATGCCCCGATGCTGCCCGAGTTGCTCAAACAAATTCCGACCGACGAACCGATAACGAGTGTCAGCGGTGACGACGCCTACGACACCAAACTCTGCCACGCCGCCATCGCGGCGCCCAGGCGATTATCCCGCCTCGTCGCAACGCCCAATTCTGGAAACCGGGTCATGCCGGGGCAGCGGCCCGAAACGAGGCGCTGCGAGCCTGCCAATATCTCGGGCGCAGGCTGTGGAAGCGCTGGAGCGGATATCACCGCCGAAGCTTGGTGGAAACGAAAATGCACTGCTTCAAACGCCTGGGTGATCGCGTGGCTGCCCGCACATTTGAACGCCAAGTGGTCGAGTTGCAGATCCGTGCGGCGTTGCTCAACCGCTTCAGCCAGCTCGGCCGGCCGAATACGGTCGCTGCGGCCGCTATGGCATAAATCCGTCTGGGGTTTGGGGTATTTCGCCCCGAGCTGATTTACGCAACAGAGCCCGTCGGTGCCGCACGCTGATCGACGGTGGAAGTAATGAGACAATGCGCTGGTACACCCAAGAAAGGTACTCACCTAATATTTTGCGCGGCAGATAGTCAAATTCGGTGATCGATTCACCTCCCTCGGCGGGGTCGCGCACGAAGCGTTCGCCTACGCGCCGATAGCCGCTGGCGTGCGCCCATTGCACCAGCGATACGCCGCCATCGCCGCCGACGAGACTCAGCGGGGCGAACATGGTCACTTGTGACGCCACAGTGTTGATCAACAGATGATCCGGCTGGCTAGCCGGGTCCGAGCCCTGTCCGCAGTCGCCCGGATCGACGATGTGGATTTCGAGCCGTACCGACATGGGTAGGCGATGTGTGTGTTCCAGTGCAAGTCTTCGCTGCGCGTGCGTGGTGTCGGCAACGAGCGAGTCCAGACGTTGAAACTAGAAGGATCGGTGCAGGCGGCCCTGTTCGACAGGGACGAGTCCGAGATGCCCGTCGATAGCGACACGCCCGATCTGAAGCAGCTGCAGGGACCAGATATCCGCTGATACCGACTGCGACAGGCTGATCCGTATCGAGGCCACCGCCGCCCGGTTGAAGCCGGTGGCCGCGTTGATCGTGCCACCGAGTTGCGTATCGAGCGCGGACGTCGGGTCCAATGCGCCAGATGTTGTCGTAGTGCCGGTCAGTGCGACGCAAACCGCGCAAACACGGTTGAATAGGTCTGCTTCGCAAATCCGGTTTCGGTCGAGTGGTCGAGGTAGTTCAATCCGATACAGATGATCTTGTTGGGCCGTCCGAACGGCGGCAGTATGCGTACCGCATCGAGATCGACCGGCGTTCCACTCGCGAGACTCGCGGCCACTTCGGCAAGATCGGCGCCCTGCGCCAGCAGCGAATCCATATCGCCGGGATAAGCCGTGTCCTCGGCGGTCAGCCCGAACCATTGCTCCCTGCGCTCCACAGCGATGCCGCGGTGCCCATCCTTTTTGTAGACTGCAATCGCATCGCACACTCCTTGCTCGACGTCCATGAAGGCGTCTATTACAGCTTCAATGTCTTATTCTGTTGGACCACCGCGGGAAGCGGCGGTGGTCTCTCCTTCATTACGTTGCCGTCGCCCATGTACAGCTAGCTCGCGTACATCCAAACAGCCATCATTTGCGCACTGCCATAACCCCCGCATCCACATTCCAGATGGCACCGGTTACCCACGAGGTCTTGTCCGAAAGAAGGAAGACGATCGTGTTTGCAACGTCTTCGGGCGTACCAACGCGTCCGAGCGGATGAAACGACTCCAGCGCTTTCATCGCACCGGCAATGTCTTCCTTCGCCATGAAGCCTTCATAAATCGACGTCTGTACGATCGCCGGCGAGACAGCATTCACTCGGATACCCGCATCGGCAAGTTCAATCGCGAGATTGCGCGTGAGCGCGTGCAGACCTGCTTTTGCCATGGAATACGCCGATGCCGCGGAGTCGCCCAGCGCTACCTGGGCTCCGATCGACCCGACGTTCACGATAGCGCCTTGGAGCTTCGCAGCGAGCATGTTCCTGACCACGTCCCGCGTAATGAAGAAAGTGGCACGATTGAGCGACAGGTACATGTCGTAATCAGATTCTTCGTGGTCGATGAAGGCCTTCGGAGCAAAGATGCCCGCAGAATTCACCAGAAGCGAAATATCTTTGTGATTCGCGTTGATCTCCGAGCGAATGGCGTTCATGCCTTCCTCTGTCATGAGGTTCGCCGCAATCACGGAGACCGGACCGAGCCCGCTCAGTTCGGCACGGACCGCTTCAGCTTTGTCTTTCCTGTTTCCCGTCAAGACGACGCTACCGCCGCTTTTCAGCACTTGTTTGGCCGTTGCGAGCCCGATACCGCTGGTGCCACCGACGACAAGAAGTTTCTTACCGGAAAAATCGTTCATTTTGGCGTCCTTAATTTAAATGTCTGGATCAGTCCCGCGTGCGCGGCCGCGCCAACGCGGACATTACTCGTCTTGCCGCGTCCATGAATCAGCTCGCCTCGCGGAGAACGCAGAACGCGGCCGGTATCGCAAGTACCTCCGCTGGTTAGCCTTCGCGGACTTCGAGAGTCGAGACCATGCGGATCGCCTTCGAGAAATTCGCGAGGTTGACCGAAGTTTTCGTCACGACCCGGTGCAACTCCTCGACACGCTCGCGCGAAGCGTCCGTGTGCAGGCGAACGACATAGCTCACTTCGTCGTATCCCGGGTTCACGCTCTCGTCGAGCCCGAGGAAACCGCGCAAGTCCAGCTCACCATCGGTCTCGATTTCCAGACTGTGGACAGTGATGCCCATCGCGGCGGCGTTGACCACGTATCCGACCGTCAAACAAGCGTTGAGCGCGGCCATGAGCAGCTCTTGCGGATTAGGCGCGCTATTCGTGCCCAAAAGCTGGGTGGGTTCGTCCGCTGCGATTTCGAAATGCCGCTGGTGAGTCACCCCGCCCAGCTCATAGCGGCTGACAGTCGCCACGGAACGCGTCTGGTGTTCCCATTTCGTCTTGACGTTGAAGCGCGCGTTTCGCTTCGTGGGGTCCGTGGCGACTTCTTGCGCGAATTGCTGCAAAGCCGGCACATCGATTCCGTTCGGGTGGGTAGTCATCTGCTGGTCCTCCTAGGAGCGCTCTCGCGCAGGGAAAAGTTCAAACACGCGGCAAGCCTACCATCTAGTTGGTAGCGTCACAAGGGCATTTCTCGTCCTTGTAGTCGTGACGCTCCTTCGAGATTGATCGGACGAATTTGCCGCGCTGCCCGCTCAATGAAAAAATGCACGAGGTCGGTTAGTGCAATTGGGGACACGTTCCTCTACCATCTGCTTGCGGGGCGTCCCTGCAAGGTTGGCCCGCTGCGAAGACGAGATGCGCCGTTATGCTTGACAAAAAACCAACTAGTAGGTAGACTGCGCTTGCAGTGATTCGCTGGGTTCGTTCAATTGAAGATGGCAGTGTGCCGGAGGATGCATGGCAGTAGGTACGCGCGACGCGTTGGTTCAAGCTGCAGAAGGCCTGATGCGCTCGAGGGGTTATGCCGCCTTCAGTTATGCGGATCTGGCCGAAACCGTTGGCATCCGGAAGGCAAGCATTCACCATCACTTCCCGACGAAGGAAGATCTGGGCGTTGCGATTGTGGAAGCCTATGTCGCGAGAGTGGTGGAAGCGTTCGAGCGAATCGACCGCGAGAATGAGGACTTCTGGGGCCGCTTGAACGGTTTTTTCGATACCTTTCGCGCCAGCAGTGATGGAAGCCTGCTCCCGCTCTGCGGTGCGCTTGCCGCCGAGATGGCTGCTTTGCCGCCCGAACTGCAGAAGCTCACGCACCGGTTTTTCGAGCTGCAACTGCGCTGGCTGACCAGGGTCATCGACAAGGGCATCAGCGACGGCGAGATCCCCGCCGGTGTGGGGAGCTGCCAGAAGGCGTATCAGGTATTGAGCGTTCTAGAGGGAGCCAGCTTTGTCGAGTGGGCCATGAAGAACGGCGAAACGCTCGACCGCGGCATCATTCGACTCATCGTCTCCGCAGCATAAAAAGGGGATCGCTTCCCCAAACGATTCATCGTTGCACCCAGCGCCAGAGCCGTTTTCCGCGTGAACATGGCTCTTTTATTTGAGTATTTACCCTACCAACTAGTTGGTTGTTATTTGGAGAAAACCATGGAAAACTGGACTGAAACAATCGGCGCCGTCACCCGTCGCGTGCATGAACTCGCACGGTACACCCCGGACACGCTCAAAGGCGTTGGTTTGCTCGGTGCCGCCGGCGCCAAGACAAATCATCTCGACGCAAAGACGCGAGAGCTGATTGCGTTGGCAGTCGCTGTCACAACACGCTGCGACGGCTGCATCGCTTTTCACGCGGCAGAAGCCAACAAGCTCGGTGTGACGAAGGAAGAAGTTGCAGAAGCACTTGGTGTCGCCATCAATCTCAATGCCGGCGCCGCTGTGGTCTATAGCACTCATGTGCTCGACGCGCTGGACCATCTCGGTCGCGAGTAAATGTCCTACCCGGCGCTACCGCTGCGAGCGGAGCGCCACTAGGCAGCAATTTCTAGCTGAGGATGAAACATGAAGCGGGTCAATGTAGAAGTGTGGTCGGACTTTGTCTGCCCCTGGTGCTGGATCGCAAAACGACGCCTGGAAAAAGCGATAGAAGGCGTGACGCAGCACGTCGACGTGGTCGTGACACACAAGTCCTACCGTCTTGCGCGAGGCATGGTTCCGACTGGCTTTACAGACGCGCTTTATGCCAAGTTCGGAAACCCGACAGCAGCGCAAAGAATGATGGATGCGGTGTGCTCGGCCGGAGCCCAGGAAGGTCTGAACTACCGATTCGAGACCATGCGCTTTGGCGATACGAGCGACGCGCACCTACTCGTCAAAAGTGTCCAAACGCCCGAAGACAAACAACGGATGATCGAAGCGATCTACCGGGCCGCGACGACCGACGGGATTGACATCTTCGATAGAGCCGCGCTCATCGACCTTGCGAAGAGCATCGGCATTTCTGCTGCGTCGCTCTCCTTCGACGATCGCGAGATGGTGTCCGAAATCGCGCGAGATGAAGCAGAGGCAAATCGAATCGCAAATGGCGTTCCGTTGTTTGTCTTCAACAACCGAACGTACCTCTCGGGCGCACGTGAAGTCGCCGTGTTCGAAAAAGCGTTGTTCGACTCCGCCGAGAACGTACCGGACGAAGGCGAAGACACCGGAGGCATGAGCTGCAGCATTGACGGGTGCGCTCACTAGGCAGGCAGCCCCCCATTCACAAGGTATCGATTCTTTCCGGACTGACCGAAATGCGCGTGAAGCAGATTCCCGGCTGTTAGATAGCCATCCGTTTCATTTCGCATTTAACCCGACACTCACCAGCGCCCTGGCGCACCTACATTTTGAGCAACATGATGAGTAAATTGTTTACGCCCTACGATCTCTCCGGGACGCAGCTCGCCAACCGCGTCGTCATGGCACCGATGACGCGTACGCGTACGCCCGATAACATTCCCAACGATCTCACCGCGCTCTACTACGCGCAGCGTGCTTCCGCCGGCTTGATCATCACCGAAGGTCTTCCGGTGTCCGAAGAGGGCCGCGGCTATCTGTATACGCCGGGTCTGTACACCGACGAGCAGACGGAAGGATGGCGGAAGGTCACCGACGCCGTGCACAAAAAGGGCGGAAAAATCTTTGCCCAGCTCTGGCACGTTGGTCGGCTGTCCCACGTTTCCATCCAGCCTGGCAATGCGGCTCCGGTGTCGTCGGGCGAAGTGCCGGCGACCACGACCATGGTCTACGCGTGGGTAGAACCCGGCAAGGAGGGCCCGGTCCTTCCGAGTGTGCCGCGTGCGCTGACCACGGACGAAGTGCAACGTGTCACTCAGGACTTCGTTGCATCCGCGCGTCGGGCGATGGACGCAGGCTTCGACGGCGTGGAAGTGATGGCGGCCAATGCCTTCCTGTTCGACCAGTTCCTGAGCAGCGCGCTGAACACCCGCACCGACCAATATGGCGGTTCCATCGCTAATCGTCAGCGCTTTTTGCTGGAGACGATCGACGCCCTGGCAGACGCCATTGGCGGTGAAAAGGTGGGCGTGCGGGTCTCGCCGTTCGGGCGCATCTACGATATGGAGGCCTTCGAAGGGGAAGCGGATGCGTGGGCGAGCATGGCCTCGGCCTTGAACGAACGGAAGCTGGCGTTCGTGCACCTGAACTATCAGACGACCATTTCGGCAGCAGGTACTCCGGATGGCTTTGGTGCGGCCTTTCGCAAGGCCTACCAAGGCACGCTGATCGGCGCCGGCGGCTTCACGCAGGAGCTCGCCGAAGCCGAACTGGCGAAGGGAGAACTTGACCTGATCGCGTTCGGCACGGCCTTCATTTCCAATCCCGATTTGGTGGAGCGGATGAAGAACGGTTGGCCGCTCACGGAGCCCGATCGGTCGACCTTCTATGGCGTCATTGGTGCCAAGGGCTACACCGATTATCCGACTTTCGAGCAGGAACCCGCGTAATCGGACTGAAATGCCGACGCATCATTCCGGTCCCCGACATGAACGCGAGATGAGGTACGGCGGGCTCGGACTGCTTGCATGGGAAGTCTCCGAATCAACTTTTTCAAGTCGTTCGAAGTGCTTCACATCGGCATTTAATAGCATCAGAAGATCTGGCGAAACTTGGCCGGCCGACCGTGATCCGGGCCGGTCGACGCGTCGCCTCAGGTTGCATGCCACATTCAGACTCCCCATCGACGTCAATGCAGGCCTTCGAAACTGTTGCGCGTCATGGGACCGAAAAGTCAAGCGGATATGCCGTCGTCCGTCGGTGCGATAGACCAACAGCTGCATCGCGCGAGGCTCGTTGAATGCTTGATTTCGTACATGGAGAATCCAGTATGGGCTATAACTTTGATCGCTCGATCTCCCGCCGCAACACAAATGCAATGGCGGAGGAAGGTTTCGCGAATTATCTGTTCGGAGCGGATGCACCTGCACTTGCACTCGAGATGCCGAGAGAAGAGCTGATATCGATGTGGGTCGCCGACATGCAATTCGCCGCCCCCGATGCCGCCATCGATGCCATTACCGAGCGCCTCAAACATCCCATCTTCGGCTACACGGCGGACCTGGACGAGCAGCTCTATCAGGCTTTCCACTCCTGGTGTGCGCAACGATACGGTTGGCAATTCGCCCGCGAGGAAATGCAGGTCTCACTCGGCGTCATACCAGCCCTCTTCGCGCTTGTAGAGTACGTGTGCCGCCCCGGCGACAAAGTGCTTAGTTTGACGCCGGCCTATGGATACTTCAAACACGCGGCGCTGCAGCGCGGCCGCGAGTTCGTGACGTCGCGCATGCTCGCATCCGAAGATGGCCAGTACACGATCGACTTCGACGACTTCGAAGCGAAAGTTAGTGATCCGGCAGTGAAGCTCTTTTTCCTGTGCCACCCTCATAATCCGACCGGCCGAATCTGGACAAACGACGAACTGCGTCGCATGGGCGAACTCTGTATCGCAAACGGTGTGAAGATTGTTTCCGACGAGATCCATTGCGACCTGCTGAGAACGGGCAATGCACACACGCCTTTGGCGAAACTGTTCCCGGGCAGTCCCAACATCATCACGTGCATGGCCGTTAGCAAGACGTTCAATCTCGCTGGAATGATGATCGCAACCGTCATCATCCCGGACCCGGAATTGCGCTCGGAGTGGAAACGCCGCCACTACCCGTTCGTGAACCCGCTCAGTCTCGCCGCCGCCATCGGCGCGTATCGCGATGGCGCTCCGTGGTTGGATGCGCTGCGGCTGTATCTGGACGAGAACTTCGCCTTGACTCAACGCTTTCTGAGCGATCACTTGCCAAAAGCAAAATTTCGCGTTCCGGAAGCGACCTATCTGGCGTGGATCGACATTGGGGCCTATTTCGACGGTTCGGTCAACCTCACGCGATTCTTCCTTGAGAAGGCGGGCGTCATCCTGGAGGGCGGAGAAATGTTCGTTGAGAACGGCGACCGCAGAGTGCGACTCAATCTTGCGTGTCCTCGGGCGCAGCTTCGGCTGTCCCTCGAACGAATCCGCGATGCAATTGTGAAGCAATACCATTGAATCAAGCAGACGTAAGGCAAGACAGCAGCATCAATTCAAACGAACCCAAGGAACACTTATGCCGCTCATTAATGTAAAAGTCATCGAAGGCGTTTTCTCCGCAGCCGACAAGGAAAAGATCATTTCTACCCTTACCGACGCCATGGTGTCGATCGAGGGCGAAAACATGCGGCCCGTTACCTGGGTTATCGTTGAAGAAGTAAAGAGCGGTGACTGGGGCATTGCCGGCAACGCACTAACAACCGAGAGGGTTAAGGCACTGGCCGCAGGCCAGTAACTGGCCGGCCCTGAACGGGCTCCAGCGGCAGTGAAGCGACCATCGCTTACGCCGTTGGAGCCCTTTTTCATTGCTTCCACGGCATGCTACCTATAACGCGCAGCCAGCGCGATTGATCGAGTGGGCCAGGTCACCGGATAGGCATTTCCTGCGCGGCGCCGAGTTAGACGATTCTGTGCCGGCATTGCCGAAGGCACCCGAACGCCCATTCGACGTACCGCATTGATGCAGTGGCACCCAGTCTACCGGGTTCGTCTAAGAAGCGGTTTCATAAAGGATGTTGAATTCGCTGAAGAGTGTTCCAGCAGATCAAACAACACGCTATGGCATAAATCCGTCTGGGGTTTGGGGTAGTTTCGCCCCGAGCTGATTTACGTAACAAAGCCGTTGGGATTTGGGCAGGCCCTTACCTGGACATAGCTGGTCATCGCTGGCTCACGGGCGTTAGTCATGCTTTATAAAGAGCGTCGATGATACCGCGCGAAACTACCCGCCACGGGAGCAACATCCGGCTGGCTCGCAGTTCCTCTACGTACTGTTCTTCCTCGGGGTAGGCGGCTGGGCTACCAGTCGATGCGGTGTTTCTGCTCTGTTTCCTGATGCCGATCGTCGTCGTCTGCATGCAGATACAGGCTCGTCGTGGTGAGCGATGCGTGTCCAAGGTTGTCGCGGATCATGCGCAGGTCAACGTCGCCGTCGGCCATGTGGGAACCCGCACTGTGGCGCAGCCAGTGCGCGGACGCCCGCTCGAGCTGAGCCGCGCGCGCGGCATAGTCCTCGCCGCGCAGGCGCAGCTTTTCCGCAGCGCCCGCGAAGATGCCCTTAACGATCGTGTGAAGCGCCGCGCGCGTGAGCGGCTTCATGGACTTGCCAAGCGGCAGCACCAGCGGAGTGTGTTCGCGTGGGGCCGGCAGGACCGGCAGACCGCGCTCGCGCCGGTAGCGTCCGAGTTCGACCATCATCTCGGCGGAGGCGGGCACCAGGCGCTCCTTTTCACCCTTGCCGGTAATTTCGAGCCACCAGCGCTCGTGCCCGTCGGCATCGCGCCGGCAGAAAAAGTCGCCCATCGTGTTCGTACCGACCTCCGTGATCCGCAGGCCGCCCAGGTAGAGCAGGGTGAACAGCCACCGCGCGCGCCAGTAGCGTTCGCGTTCGCGGTCTGTCACGCGCGGCAGGCTGTCGATGTAGACCTTGACCTCCTGCCAGAGATCGCGCTCGAGAAAGCGCGTCACGCGCGGCGCGGCACGCCGTGCCCGCTGGCGTGAGAGCGAGAGTGGGTTGCCGGCGAGGTAGCCGGCCTCGACGAGCCAGGCGAACAGGGCGTTGACGATCACGATGGCCTGACGCTGGCTGGTGGGGGCGAGCGGACCGTGGAACGGCCGCCACCGCGGATCGTGACGCGGGAACTTGCGGCCGCTGGCGACCCAGCGCCCGCGCGGTTGCGGATCGGCGAGAAAGCGCTGATACGCGAGCAGGTCCTCGTGCGTGAGCGACGACAGCGGCTTGCCGATCTCGACGAGTGACCACAGCAGCAGGCGCTCGGCTTCCTTGCGGTAGTTCTCGAAGGTGGTTTTCGTCTCGACGACGCGCGCGAGCCACGCGCGGATCGCGCTCAGATCGTCGTTGGCTGTGATCTGTCGCCGGCCCGGAGCGCGGTTGATGCCGTCCCGGCCATCCAGTGCGGCGGGAATTTCGAGTGCATCGAGTGGCCGTGGTGCGATCAGGGCAATCTGCATGGCGCGAGTATGACGTTGGGTGAGACGCGGCGATTTTCGCATGTCCATGCCGACATTTCAACATTATACGGATAATGTCAAAAGTATGGGAAGGTAGCAAAGAAAGACAACGTTATACGTTGTATTATTTACCAATATCTTTCCCGAAAAAGCTCACCATGGATCCGTCCACCGTCCACGAGGCGCAGTTGCAGGTCGAAATCGATCAGTTGCGCGCGCAGTTTCCGAATACACAAGAGCTGTATCGCGAGGTCTGCGTGCTGCTGTTCTTCCGCCACGGCATCACACCGACCGCGAACCGGCTCTACCAGCTGGTCCGGAAGGGCAGCATGAGCGCGCCGGCCGAGGCACTGGCGAAGTTCTGGGCAACCCTGCGCGAAAAAAGCCGCGTGCGGATTGAGCACGCCGACCTGCCCGAGGATCTGCAGGGCGCCGCCGGCGAGCTTGTGGCCGCACTGTGGCAGCGTGCCGCGTCGGCGGCCGAAGCGTCGCTCGCCGCACTGCGCGACGAGGTGGAGGAAGCGCGACTTGCCGCGGAGGCTTCGGTCGCGACGCTACGGGGCGATCTCGAGCGCACGGAAGCCGCCCTCGAGCAACGCTCGAGCGCTCTGCTCGCGTCGCAGGTTCAGGTGAGCGAGCTCGAACAGGCACTGGCCGCTGCCGGCGCGACACGCAGCGCGCTGGAAGGCGAAATTGCGCGTCTGCAGCAGGACGGCCGTGAGCGCGAGTCTGCACTCGCACAGACTCGCGCTGACTTCGCGGCTGAACTCGACAAGGTGCGTGCGAGCGCCGAACTGGCAGAAACGCGTCTGCAGGCGGCGGAGAAACGTGCGCTGCTTGAGATCGAGCGCGAGCGCAGCGTGGCTTCACGGCTTCAGCGTGACCTTGAAAGCGCGCAGCAACGCATAATGCGCGACGGCGAGCGCGCACAGGGGGAAATCCAGGCCCTGCAGGCGAAACTGGGTGACCTGCGCCATCATGCGGGCGTACTGGAGGGGCGACTGGTGGCCCTGCAGGCGAGCCATGATGCGCAGACCCAGACAATCGGCGCGCTGCGACAGAAGTCGGCCAGTGCGACGGGCCGCACACCGGAGCGCCGCAAGCCACGCCGTGCCGCCGCCGGCGCGGTGAAGTCCCTGCGCGGTGCCCGCAAAGGAGCCGCCGGGACATGAGAACCGTCAAACGACCGCGGCGCCGGTCGGTCCGTCCGGAGATCGGCGCGTTGATGCGTTACGGCGTGCGTGTTGTGCGCGTGGTGGCGGAGGCGCGTGGTCAGCGCGTGATCATCGAGTCGGTCAACGAGGACGGGAGACTTTTCCGGAGCGCGGTGAAATGGGGCAATCTTTCAACACTCACCACGCAGTTGTTCTGATTGCACGATGGCCGGCTGGTACAAGTTTTACTTCCGCAACAGAACAACTTTTACTTCGTCGGACGTCGGCGGACCGATAGAGCCAGCACGAAGGGCGTCCAGCAGGCAGCCCCAATAGTCTGCGCCGCCGCAGATCGCCATCGGCTGGAGCGATGGCGTCGATCACGTGCCATCCAACGTCGTCGGACCAGGTCAGGCACGCGCCCCGGCTGGCCGCCCACATCGTGTCTCGACGCACCTGTCGGCGGGCCGCATCGGTCGCCTGACGCGTCGCTTTGTCGACATGGTTGGCTGCTGCCCAGTTCGCCTGACTTGAGGAGACGAAGGCAAGCCCGGCGGGCGTCACGCGCGCAAGCCAAGCGCTGTCGCGCCAGGACGTGATGGATGCGGTGGCCGACCAGTCGGCCACACCGGATCGCGCAGTAGCCATCGCGCGCGCTTGCGCGTCGCGCCAAGCGGCACCGAGGCTCACGCGCGCGGCATGGCAAGCGAGCCAGTGTCGGGCGTCGGCCTCGACATCCGCCGCGCCTCGGATTAGGCAATCGGCTGCCACCGGCTCGACGAAATTCGCTCTAACCCCCTCCGGCGGCGGCCGATCGGGCCAGCGCCGCTGTTCGATGCCGGACTCGGTCGCACGGCCCCAGAGCAACTCGACAAAGGCTTGACGCGCGCGACGGCTACGGGCCACCTGCTCCGCAATCATCAGCGAGTCGCAGGCGTCGATGAAACCAGCGACCCAACGCATGCTGCCAGGTGAGAGATGTCGTCGGACAAGGCGGGCCAGCGCTCGGTAAACCGTGATGGCGGGCGTCGTCGGCCAATACGATGTCCGCTCGTTGTGTCGCGCGACGGTTTCCCACGAAAGGGGGCGACGCAACGGTACGACGGAAACCCGAGTGCCGTACGCTACTGCCGCGGCTCGGATCGAGGGAATCGTCCGGAAACACGCGGGAAACGGCACGCCCAGCGTGTCGGCAGCGGCGGCAAGCCATGCGATGCTGTCGGCCGTCGGTTGACGCAAGGCCTCCTCCAGTCGAGCGGGGCGGATCAGACTCGACATCGCGTCCAGCCAAGCGGCAACTGGATCGAGACAACGGGTCGCGGCCGGCGTCAGCACGGGGTGGCGGCAAGTGTCGTGGGTAAAAAAGTGCAGTCGACCGCATCGGCAACTGCCTGCCGTCCCGTAGTCGGTCAGCGAGCGCAACCTCGCAGGAAATGGCGCGCCGCAGTGGCAGCGATCGACGAGGGGCATGCCGCGAATCGGGCACGTATCGAGCAGCGAGATGGAAAACAGCGCGGCATGGTAGCCAGCCGCTAGGCAAGCCAGGCACAGGCGCGGCCGCGGCACGACGAGCGCGCAATCCAGCCAAGGTGGGAGCGCACCGAGGGACGACCACTGAAAGGCCGTCGGCGACTCGCCAAGTGCGAGCGCGAATGCTGGCGTATTCCTAACCGGCCATCGAAGCCAATATGAATACTACGCGATCCGATTTTTCATGTTCTGTTGCTGACTCGTCGGTTGTGCACCTCAGGTGCTACGAACCCATCGGCTGAATCGGCACGCCGATAGTGAGCTATGCGAGTCGACAGAACAGTGTAGCCACGAAGTGCGCCGTCCGGACTTGGCGCAATCCGATGCGGGCCCCTCCATTTAAGCTGAAGTTGCACGCAACCCTGCGGTGGCCGAGTTTCCTGGCGCGTCGTGACTTGCGATAACTCCGCTTATCAGGGACGAGACCGGGAATCTTGACACCTACGCTGATACCAAAATTTGGTATATGATGGGACGGTCATGAGGAGGGCGCGATGTCACGCAATACATCAATCTCGCTGGGGGATCACTTGAGCCAGTTTGTGGACACCCAGGTCGCCTCCGGGCGGTACGGCTCGGCCAGCGACGTGGTGCGGGCGGGGTTGCGCCTGCTTGAGACGCAGGAAACGGAACTTCGTGTCCTGCAGGAAGCCTTGAAGGCCGGCGAGGCCTCGGGCATGCCGGAGGCCTTTGATGGACCGACGTTCTTTGCCCGAATGCGGGCCAAGCATGCCGGTTAAGTCGCGTAGGGTACGGCTGACGCCGCTGGCCGAGACCGATCTCGAGGGCATCTGGCGCTACACTGTTGAACGCTGGTCGCTCGAACAGGCCGAGCGCTACGTGGGCGAGCTGGTCGCTGCGTTCGAGCGGCTGGCCGGCAGTCAGGGCTTGGGGCGGCCGAGCCGTGCGGGCGCCGGCTATCGACGCTACCCAGTCGGGTCACACGTGGTGTTCTATCGCGAAACGCCAGACACCTTGGACGTGATTCGGGTGCTGCATCAACGGATGGATGTCGATCGGCACCTGTAGCGGCCGCAGCCACGCCAGAAGTGACGAACAGTTCAGACCCCTGTAGAATCGTGTCGCCGGAGTTCGCGAGATCGCTATCGTGGCGTGAAGCGTCCGGCAGCCGGCAAGCAGGTGCACCTTCCCGGCAAACCTGTGGAGAACGGTCAATGTTTATCGACCGCGAAGAAGCGAAGCGCGAAGAAGCGTGGAGCCGAGCCTGGCGCGATGCCGCTAGGGCACTGGGTGTTGACGTCGACACCGGCGATAGGAACGTTCTCGACCTCATTTGGGAAGAGGCGGAAAAGGACATGAACGCGCAGCGGATACCGCTGCCGAAGTTTGCGTCCGTAAGCGAGACTGCGTAGTCCGAGCAGCGAGAACCCGGCTTTGCCGGGTTTTTTTGTACGCGCCGTCAATGCCACTAATTCCGCTTATCGGCATTGCGTTTAATTATTTAAATTGCCGAAAGGCCGAATTACGTCTCGGAAGAGCAGAGATAACCCGAGTATTTGAGTGAGCGCGAGCGCAGCACAGCGAAGGTGAACGTCTTATTCGCGCACTTCTTTTTGAAGATGTGCTCCGATGAGGCCGCCGCCAAAATGGTGGCTCACAGCGATACAGGTCGCCATGAGGCTGCTGTCTTCGATTCGTTGCATTGACCCGAGCCCGCCTGCCAGGAGCGGGAGCTTTCGCAATAATGGGAGAGTATGGACGGCGAGCAAACTTGGAATCCGCTGGATCTCGCGCAGGAGCAATCCGAACTGGCGGTCAGCCTGTTTCCCTGGCGCCGCAGTCACGCAGCGGTGATCGCAGTCGCCGGCGCGGGTGTTCGGTGATGCGCCGGCGGCGGGCAGCAGCTGCGCAACTTGGACACCGCCAGTGGGCGCCGTTTGCGCATTGGGTCGCGCCCTACCCGCCGGGATGAAACACGCATTAATCGCAGAGCAAAACGCGGTCTTCGATGCGCTGTGCCATTGCTATCGCGCGCCGACGATCGAACTCGTCGCCAATCTAGAGGCGACCAGCCGGATGCGCTCTCCTGTGAGTATGTAGTCGCAGGAGCCGGTCATAGACGAGAGGTCGCTGCTGGTCGTCTCTCATCAGAATCTTTCGGGCGAAGGCGCTTTGGAGGCCGGGTGCGAACTCGGCTGGCCGTGGTTCGACGGACTACGCGGCCGCGCTGTAGGAGCACGTCCGGGGATGCGACGGCGCGGGAGCGAACGCTCACCACGCCCACAGCTCGACAAACGGGGCAGGAACATTGCGCCGGCCGCGTGGTATGGCACCATGTTTGCGAAAAGCGAGGAAGGTGGAGGATATGCGGTATATTGGCTGCGGCCCATAGGCAACCGTTGAATCAAAGTTACGCAGATGGCATCTGACAAGAATTCTATTTTAAGCGTATTGCCATCAACTCAGGTAGATGGCCCACAAGCCGGCATGCCATTTTTGGGTGTGGAGCGATACGCTGAGTTTAGCGATCTCATTCTGAAACAAACGGAGGCATTTCTCCGTGATACCGCATCTCGCAATGACGCGCTGCTCGACGGAGCGGCCGGAAGAGCGGTGGAATCGTTAGTCGATCGTGAGACGCGAACTCGGCACGGGATATTCTTTTCCGGACATGCGCTGGCCGGCAAGGTCGCGAGTTGTTTGCGCGACCAAATCGATGCCGGATACGCAGTGTATGACCCAACATGCGGCGCTGGGGACCTGCTAATTCAGGCGGCAAAGCTGATGCCGATCGGAGCGAGCGTGCATGACACCTTGCAGGACTGGGGCACGCGTCTGTACGGTACAGATTTGCATGAGGTCTTTGTCGAGACGGCAAAGCGCAGGCTGGTCTTGCTTGCTTTGTATCGGCACGAGTCTGGATTGGAGTCCGATAGTCTTTTCCTCGATTGGGGGGAATATTTTCCGGGCATCCGGACAGGGGACTTCCTGTCTGCGGCTCGCTCGTCTCGGCGGCCATGTTGTTACCTAATGAACCCGCCGTTTGTCTCGGAAGTCGCCCCGAGCTGGGTGACCTGGTCATCTGGCCGAATACAGATGGCGGGCGCATTCCTGGAACTCGCCATCAAGAATGCTCGCCCAGGCGAGCAGATTTCAGCCATCCTGCCAGATGTACTGAGATCCGGGACGCGCTACGGCCGATGGCGTGCTGCAATTGCGGCCCAGGCCGAGATTCATCAGGTTGAGTTGCATGGGCGCTTTGATCCGGCAACTGACGTTGATGTATTTGTGCTGCACCTTACCAAGTGCGAGGGCGCCAAACGCGAGCGAGCGGAGTGGCCTGCAACTAGGTGTGCGGTAACTTCCGAGGGCGTATCGCTTTCGGATTTGGCAACCGTCACAGTTGGAGCGGTGGTTCCACATCGACATAAGAATCGGGGGCCTTGGCGGTCCTATCTGGACGTCAACA
Organism: Burkholderia sp. IDO3; assembly: GCF_003366075.1. Lineage (NCBI taxonomy): Bacteria > Pseudomonadati > Pseudomonadota > Betaproteobacteria > Burkholderiales > Burkholderiaceae > Burkholderia > Burkholderia sp. IDO3. The sequence continues at coordinate 362,707 of NZ_CP028965.1, read as the reverse complement.
ATGCCCCCGCCTTTGGCGAAACAGATGTGCGTCTGAAGCGGCGTTTCCCGGGGACGGTCGTTATGCCACCGTTTGTCGTCGTTAGGCGAACTTCAAACCCTTCGGACCGCGACCGACTAATTACCACGGTGATCTCGGGCAAGGAACCGGTTGCGGTTGAAAATCACCTGATCGTTATCAAGCCGCATGTTATCTCACTTGCAGAGTGCAGACGCATCGCACGAGCGTTGGTGGATCCTGTTACCCGGCGATGGATCGATGTCACTATCCGTTGCCGCCATCTGACGACGACGGCACTCAAGAAAATGCCGATACCCACGGGGAAAGTATGACTTCAGCTCATTTCCGGTTTTCTCCAAGAATATTGGTCAGACTGGGGGAGGAGCTTAACCAGTCTGCGGACCAGAGTATTCTCGAATTGGTCAAGAATGCATATGACGCGGACGCTAAGCGGTGCAGCATCCTAATCGAAGGTACGTCCGACGTGGGAGGGAAGGTAATAGTCGCGGACGACGGCGACGGAATGAGCGCCGAAGATATTCGAGACGGATGGCTTGTGCTAGGGAAGTCTTCGAAGTCGAGCCAGACCGTCACCGGGTCCGGTCGATTTCCAGCGGGTAGCAAGGGCTTGGGGCGCTTGTCAGCCTTGCGCCTCGGGCACAAGGTTGAGCTTGTGTCCATTGTGCGAGGTAACTCCCGTCGACTTAATCGACTCAATATCGACTGGCACGCATTCGAGAATGCGAGAACGGTCGACGAGGTGGATCTGACCATTGACATCGAAAAGAATGACCGAGGGGGCCATGGCACAAAAATCGAGCTTCAAGAGCTCCGGATGCCTTTGCGTGAGCATGAACTACGCAGGCTCGCACGGTCACTTCTGCTGCTGACAGATCCCTTTGACGAGCGCAGCGGCGATTTTGTTGTGACACTGAGTGCCCCCGAGTTTGCAGAGATCGAGAATCTTCTCAAGAATAAGTATTTCGATGATGCAGAGTATCATCTTGTGGCGGGCGTTGATGAGCACGGTTATGCGACTGCAAAATTGCAGGACTGGAAGGGCAATACCCTGGCACAAGCGGAGCACGCGGATCTGCAACGTGGAGACGGGGAGCAGCGGTACCTGTGCCCTCCTGCGGCGTTTGACTTCTGGATATTCCTACTTGGTCGAGAGGCATTCAATGCGCGCGCCGCTGCACTGGGAGAAATTCGTGCATGGCTGAATGCCTTTGGTGGCGTCCATATCTACGAAAATGGCATCCGTGTTGCGCCGTACGGGAATGCGGGTGACGATTGGCTTGGCTTGAATCTCGCTCGTGCGCGTAGCCCAGAAGAGCGGCCTAGCACGAATACGTCGATTGGTCGGATGAAGGTGAGTAACTCCGGCCCTTTTCAGTTGAGGCAGAAAACTGATCGATCTGGGTATATCGAGGATTCGCATTTTCAATCACTGGAGCGGTTCGCAGCCGACTGCCTGGAATGGCTTGCGAAGTGGCGTCTTGCGCAAGCGGAAAAAAGGCGTAGGAGAGAGAAAGACGAAGTGCCGAAGGCCCTGCTCCAGGAGCGCGTCCGAGTGGAAGACGCCATCGCGATGGCGCCCGAGAGCGTGCGCTCTTCTCTGCAGCAGGCCTTTTCTGGCTACGAGCGCTCGCGGGATCGGGAGGCGGAGATCTTGAGGAAGGATATCCAATTGTATCGAACGCTGAGTACGGCGGGGATTGTTGCCGCAACGTTCGCACACGAATCACATGGAAATCCGATCAAAGTCCTTGATCTCGGCATGTCTACCTTGCACCGACGAATTCGAAAACTGGTTAGCGTTGAGAAGCAGGAAGAGTTGCTCACGCTACTGACCCGAATGGAGAAGTCGATTAGGGCGTTGGCAACGCTAGGTACGGCCACGTTGAATCTAGTCAAGGCAAGCAAGCGGCGATCAGCGAAAATTGACATCCATCAGACGCTGCATGGTGTCATTGGCTTGTTTGCGCCATTTACGACGGGCCGCGATACGGAAGTGATCGAGAGTTTTTGTAGTGATTCGCCATACTTACGTGCCAGTGAAGCGGCCCTGGAATCGATAATTGCTAATCTTATGAATAATTCACTTAATGCATTCAGACGACATTCTGGGCCGGAGCGAATAATCGAGGTTCGAACGGAGATAGACGGTGACGTTTGTCATATTCACGTACTGGACAATGGTCCAGGTATCCGCGACATTAAAGTCAGAGAAATCTGGCTGCCGGGCATCACGACCGAGCCGGATGGCACCGGACTCGGTTTGACGATCGTCAGGGATACAGTTAAGGATCTGGGTGGCCAAGTTTCTGCCATTGCGAACGGGGAGCGTGGGGGCGCCCATATTACAATCAGTCTACCAATACTGGGGGCCAAATAATGAGCTTGCAAATCCTGGAGAGCACCGTTGACCGGGTGATGTTGATTGATGATGATGAGGCGGTTAGGCAGATGTATCGCTATCCAGTGGAGGACCTCGACCTGATCCCGGAGGAGGTCAGCGGTCCGATTCGACAGGTCGACGAGTTCCTCGGTACTCTGCGTGCGGGCCATGATGCGGTTGTCTGTGATTATCACCTCACCATGAAAAACTATTCGCCCGTAGACGGCGATGTAATTGTCGCCAAGCTTTACCGGAGGTGTATGCCCGCCATACTGTGCTCACGGTATTCTGCGGTGGCCGAGAAGGTTAGGGCACTCCGACGTTTCATCCCGGTTATTCTGGAGCCACAGCAACTGTCGGATGAGTCAGTGCGCGAGGGGTTTGCCACATGCCTCAAAGAATTCAGCGGAAACTTTTCCGGGGAGCGCCGACCGTGGCGCACGCTGGTCCGTGTCGAAAGGTGTGTTCGGTTCAATAATGAAACGCTGAGCTTGGGTGTCGTTGTTCCCGGCTGGAATCCCCACGTGGCAATTACATGCGATGTGGCTCGGCAGGATAGTGTGGTCTTCGATGTTATCGAGAGGACGCTCGACCACGGCGATATTTTCAGGGGCTATGCACAGGTAAACCTCGGTTGCGACCGAGAGCAAGATCTGTACATCACTGAATGGTCAGTTGAGTAAAAAGAAAAGTGGACCGTCGATCGGAAAATGAAACATAGCCTGACAATAGTGGATGTTTCGCACGGTAACTGTGCGATCCTAGAGGACGGGGATAAGGTAGTGGTGTTTGATGCGGCCTCAGGTGCCAGCCTGCTGCAATATCTCGAAAAGGAGAATATTTCGACGGTCGACGCCGTTTTTATTTCTCACTCGGATGAGGATCATATTTCGGGACTGGTCGCTCTGCTTGCCTCGGGTAGCATTGACGTTACCGAGGTGCATCTAAACCCAGATGCAGCGAAGAACAGTCGGATCTGGGGGGATCTTGTCAAACTGCTGGATCAAGCGCATTGCTCGGGAAAGACGAAGGTTTTCACGAGCATCGTATCCGGGCGCGTGGAAACAGAGACCCTCGAGAGAAGTACTGTCGAAATACTATCGCCGTCACGTAGTCTCGCATTGAAAGGGGCGGGGTCGCGAGACGAGGACGAACGGAAAATCACCTCAAACTCTATGAGCGCTGTGTTCAGGATATTGTGGGAAGGGCATCCTACCGTTTTACTCTGTGGCGACATGGATCAAGTAACGCTCAAAGATATTGTGAGACACAGCTGCGATTTGTCCTGCGACTTCCTTGTATTTCCACATCACGGGGGGAATCCGGGAACATCCGGAGACGTGGCGTTGCTCCGTTTTATTGAATTACTCTGTAACTCGGCAAAGGCAAAAACAATCCTCTTTTCAAACGGACGGGGAAAGCATGATAACCCTAGGCCAGACGTAATTGCGGGGGTCAGGCGACTCACGGCCGGGGTCGAGATCATGTGCACCCAGTTGTCACAACGGTGCTCAGCTGACGCTCCGAGAGCGATTGGGCACCTTAGTGAGCGGTTCTCTGCAGGCGCTGAGAAGAATGCATGTTGTTCTGGCTCGGTCACAATCGATCTTTCTGCTTCACAGATAGATCGCCCTGCGAGAACCGCACACTTGAATTTTGTGCGCAATCTTCCCTCGCCACTCTGCATACCTGCAGTACCGAGATTGCCTGGGTCCTAACGAAGATCTTGCCAGCTGGCATTTTCGTTCGCCCGTTGTCCGTCGTCTCCGCACTCGGACGTCGTAGCGCGAACTGAAGATAGCGACGAGTCGGCTTCCGATTCGGCCTACTCGTCCTTTTCGTGCAAATTCTGGCAGTTTCGCCGCAAAGCCTTCCGTAGCAACGCCTTGCGGTCGATTCTGACTATCGTCGGTAAGCGACCAGCCAGCCCGTCTTGACGAGCGAGTTGAGGCGGCGTAAGCGTGTATCGAGCACCGTCTTGACGGGGACCGAATACCTGCGACAGTTACTTGTTCAGGACATGGCAATACCATGAATGCGCCATTAACTCGTCCGGGCGTAGATAGCGTGCAAAGGTGTGTCTGTCTCGCGAGGCAAGCTCTGCGTCATGTGTTTCGTCGGGATGGCTCCATTCAGATTCACAGTCTTCGCAGAGCGCAAAGACCCCCGAACTTTTCGATTTTGCGGCTACCGTCGAGCAAAACAATAACGTCACTCCAGAATCCTTGTGGATCAAGGCATCAGGCCCGCAAATTGACGACTTTATTGACGGTCCCATCAAAATAATGTCTTCAACTCGCCTACTTCCGCATTAAATTTGTCAACTCGCGTAGTGGACCAAGCGTTCCAGCGGGAACGTCCTGATTTTTAGACCGATTCCCAGCGCACCGCATGTCCGGTGGAAGCGATGAGTTCAGACGGACGCTCTCTGCCTCAGGCGCAGTCACGTATGGTAGAAAAGTGATGTTGCGGGACATTCGGGCCGACGGCGTCCGGCTCCTCCCGGCCGAGGCTGTGTAAAAACGTGTGCCGGGGCCGGCCAATGGAGAAAGCGACCCGCCAGAATGCTCTGTATCGGCCTCGCGGCACTTCGGGAAGGGTAAAGCGGCACCCGAAAAACGGGTAATTTCGCGTTTTGACACGGCCTCGGCCACAACCCGCCGTTCACATGGATCGGCGGTCGGACGTTCGGGCGTCGGCTCTGCCCCAGTAACCGGCCGTCTGACTGTTGAAGACGGGCACTCCTTCTTAGGCCGTTGCGGACATTCGGGTGTCGTTAACCATGCCGCGGTTGGCAACGGCTTTCCTGCAAGCTGACTTCTACTACCGCGGACATTGGATTCCACAGCATTCGGGTGTGTACTCTGTACTGTCTGTTGATCTTCGACTGGGCTCTGGTTGCATTGGTCAAGAGCTCGCCCGACACTCAAGCCGCATTGATAAAGGTTGCGTTATTATGGGCATCGTATTCCTGATCGTTAATCGAGCGCCATGAAAATTAGCCGAGGACCGCATGCCAATAGATAAAAATATGTATGATGAAAACGCCATTTACAGAAGTTGGGTCGATAATCAACTTAAAATCATCGAGCCAACCGATCTGAACAATAATCGAGGGTTTAGAAAACCCCAGCGAGCGGCGCTTTTCGCGGCACTATGCCACCTGACATCGGCACCGGACCGACCTGCAACTATAGTCATGCCCACCGGGACCGGAAAGACTGATGCGATTTTTTCCCTAATTATTGCGGGTGCTTTCCCAAGGACTCTAATCATAGTTCCGTCCGATGCGTTGCGATCGCAAACATCGGAAAAAATATTAGAACTTAAAAACATTCGCGACTTTCGGGCAATTGACGAGCAAACGCTATCCCCAAAAGTTTTCACCATTAAAGCAGCCCTTACAAAAGATGATCTTCTCGACATCGCCTTGAGTAACGTCGTTATATCCACACCAAATGCATTAACTTTGACCCACGGAGACCAGCTGGCACAGTTAGTAAGCCTCGTAAGCCACTTGATCGTCGACGAAGCACATCACGTCGCGGCAAAAACTTGGCGAAATATAAAAACAGCGTTTAAAGGAAAGCCGTGCATTCAGTTCACAGCCACGCCGTTTCGGGAGGATAAGCAGACTTTAGATGGTCGAATAATTTATAACTACTCCCTGAAAGATGCTCAAGAAGATGGCTATTTTCAAGCCATAGAATTTCATCCGGTCAGAGAATATCAATTTTCCCTCTCCGATCTGGCAATCGCAAATAAGGCGGTGGCGCTACTTCGCGCAGATCTTGAGTCTGGCAAAGATCATCTTCTGATGGCTCGCGCCAACTCGATATCGAAGGCAAAAAAGATCTATGATTTGTACAGAGAGCACAATGATCTTTCTCCGGTGCTGGTATATAGCGGCGTGAAAGAAAAAGATAAAATCATCGAAAGAATAAAAAACAGACAACATCGAATCATCGTCTGCGTGAACATGCTTGGCGAAGGCTTCGACCTTCCCGAACTAAAAATTGCTGCCCTTCATGACCAGCACTGTAGCCCAGCCGTCACGCTTCAATTCATCGGAAGACTTACCCGCGTCAATGATCTATTGGGAGCGGCCAAGTTTGTCGCAAACATCGCGAATCAAAAAGTCGACAATCAAATGGCCGCACTTTATTCTGAAAGTGCGGACTGGGGAATTATTATCCGCGAGGTAAGTGAAAAAAAGATCGGCCGTGAATTGGAGCGAGAGAAGTTTGAGGCGCAGTTTGAGGACATGGAGGACGGTGAGAAAATAATTGCATTGAATCCAACCCCCAACGTGAGTGCCGTGGCTTACAGGGTTGCCCAGATAGACTGGAAGCCTTTTGGCGCTGCGGAAATGCGATCAAAAGGCGAAGAAGTGCGGCTTTATTCGGTTAATGAAGACCAAACCCTAGTGATGGCAGTGACCCGCGCCGAGTCCTCCGTTTCTTGGGCGAACACCGCCGCGATCTCAGCGACAGACTGGCATCTGTATCTTGCCTATTACCGGAAAAAAGATGCGACACTGTTTATAAGCACTTCCGGCGACGAGGGGCAGTCTGCAGTCTTTAAGAACCTAATTTCCACGAACTCCGAAAAAATCGCTGGAGAGAAAACGTTTCGCATTCTGCACAACATTAACCTATTAAAATTTCAAAACGTTGGCCTTACGTGCGGCACTCGCGACATCCGCTTTACCATGCATGTTGGTCGAGACATTAATTCCGTGATGGACGACCTCGAAAACGGAACCGCTATCAAATCCAATATCTTCGGAATTGGTTTTGAGGAAGGATCCAAAACGACTGCAGGATGCTCATACAAGGGTAAATTATGGGAAATGAACTCGGAGACCATTGATTATTGGGTTAAGTGGTGCGACTCAGTATCAAAGAAAATCAACAACGCGGACATAGATACGAGAGACATACTAAATAACGTGATTCGCTCCGAGAAAATCGAAAGAATCTGGCCAGATGGGTTGTTTTATGCCGACTGGCCGGAATCAATTTATATTGAAGTGGAACACAGGGTTACGCTGATAGCCAATGGTGTTGCTTATAAATTGCTGGATCTTAGGCTCGGCTATCCTGTTCGCGTTACGGATCGCATCTTGCGAATTCCAGTTCTGACTAGAGACGAGCTTGGGGCAGAGAGAGCGGTTGGTCGTGTCGATATCACACTCGAAGTCGATGGATATAAAATCGACTGCGGGGATATCAAGATAATCTACGGAAAGGAACGTTATTTTTCCGAATATCTTGATGATAATCCAATTAAGATCCTAAAACAAGACGGCTCAATTATTTTGGGCAACTATCGTTACTACAGCCCGCAGACCCTCAATGTTAAGTTGCCAAAGGCACTTCTCTCAAGCTGGGACTGGGGAGAAACAAAAATAAACAAAGAATCCATGGGAAAAGATCGCGATTTGGATACTGTTCAAGGATTCACGTTTTCAAAAATAGAGGGCGCTTATGAGCTGATCTTTAACGACGACGGCGCCGGCGAAATCGCCGACCTAGTCGCGATAAACGAGAATAACGACCACATTCAAATTGATTTTTACCATTGCAAGTACTGCAGCAAGGACGCTAAGCCGGGCGCGCGGGTTGACGACACGTACATCGTAACGGGTCAGGCGAGCAGATCGGTGAAGTGGTTGCACACTGGTGAGGCTATTTTCAGGCAGCTTCTTGATAGATATGGTACGTCACTTGAGAACGGCTTCGATCGAATTCTGAAGGGGCTTCCGGCAAGACTCGATCTGTTGCGAAATAAATGTCGCGACCTGGAGGTCAGGATAGGCTTTTTCATTATCCAGCCCGCCATTTCGGAAGCCCGGATTACGGACGAGATGCTGACTGTGCTTGGGAGCAGTTACATGTATCTCAAAAATATATCCGGCACGGAGTTAAAAGTAATTGTGAGCAGATAGATATTATAAGAGCGTGCGAGAGCGAGCAATCGTGACCAACTTGACGAGGACCGCAATGGCCGAGAACCGGCAGACCGACACGATTGCTCGAACCGCCGTTGCACTCGAAAGCCGCCATAAACGGTACGCGGGATCGAAAGACCGCTTCGGGTCGAGGCTGTGTGGAAACGCGAAACGCAGAGTTGCCGGGGCATAGATTCCGTGCTGCATCGTCGCAGCAATTCGATAGGCCACGAATGCTGGTGTAATTTCAATCCTCGTTGCGGACCGCGTACAGCTTATACGGCGAATTTTGGGTGCTTCACGCACCCACCAGCCTCATGGCCTTCATGGTTTTCGCGAACCCAAGTATCGCTATTACGCGCTTGAGGTTGTACGCCAGCACATGCAGACTCATTTCGGTGCTCACATTGGCAAGCCGACGAGTCAGGAAGTGCGTGTAGCCCATCCAGTGTTTGAACGTCCCGAACACGTGCTCGACAGTCCGCCTTCGCACCGTCATCGCATCCGGCATTCTGTCCAGCCTTCGCTGCGCAGCTTCCAGTACTGACTCGTGTTCCCAGCGCGTAATCCGCCGGTAGTCGCTTGGCGTACATTGCGGCTTCAGTGCGCAACCAATGCATGCACTACTCCAATAGCGGCGCAGATACATGCCATGTTCCAGACCGGTAAATCGGTAGATCGCACGTTGCCCGGCCGGGCACTGGTATTCGTCATCTCGGGCGATGTAGATAAAGTCTGCACGATCAAAGCGACCGTGAGCCTTTGCGCTTGACGTCGTGGTCCTAGGCAGAATGGCTGCGATACCAGCATCCTCGCAGGCCTTTATCTGTGGACCACTGTAATACCCTCGATCAGCGATAGCCTTCAATCTGGTTTTGCCCATGGCGTCACGAGCAGCTTGTGCCATCGGGCTGAGCTGTGCCCGATCACTGCCGGCATTTGTGACCTCGTGAGCAACGATGAGATGGTGTTTGGAATCTACGGCTACCTGCACGTTGTAGCCCACAATCCCCGAGCCACGACCGCTTGTCGCCATGGAGCGAGCATCGGGATCAGTCAGCGAGATCTGCCCATCAGGCAGCGTCTTCAACTCTTCTTTGACCTGCTCGAGGTGGCGCATTTGCCCTTGTAATTGAGCAATTTTCTCTCGCAGCCGAGTTGTCTTCGCTTCCACCTCGGGAGGTTGGGTCCGATCAGCCGTTTCCAGTGCACTGAGATAGCGTTGGATACTTTCCTCAATTTGCTGCTGCCGCTTGTCGATCTTGCCAGTCGTAAAGTTGCGGTCACGCGTATTGGATGCCTTGAACTTGCTTCCATCGATGGCGACCAACGTAGAGCGAAATAAATCTGTCACTCCAGAATCCCGCCGATCTAGGCATCCGGACCCTGAATTGGCGACTTTATTGACGGTCTTACCAAAATAAAGTCGTCAATTCGCATATGTCCGGATTAAATTTGTCAACTCGCATCATAGACTTCGAAGCCCGACCGTAAGGGGGTATCAACAAGGTAAGCGCAATTTCCTATCATAAGCATTGAAGTTATGAAATTGCCGGCACTTATTCCAAAAGCGCCATAAGGGATTGGTTCCCACCTACCGCTTGAGATCCGGCGAACGAAATGCCTGATCGAACTGCCGAGCTCGCTGCACCTCGTCGCTATGCAGATAGGTCGACGTCGTCGAAATCGACGAGTGACGGAGGTTGTCCCGCACCATGATCAGCTCGGCGCCACGCGCGAGCGCGTGCGACGCGTGCGTGTGACGCATCCAATGCGGGCTCGCGCGCCGCAGCTTCTCAGCGGTCGCCGGCCGTTCGTTCTGGATCGTGTCGGCCACCAGCACGAAGAATCGGCGCAGCACGCGCCAGAGCCGCGTGCTTTCAATGTGGGCGCGATCCTCCTCGAGGCTTGCGACGAGCGGCGTCGCCGGGTTCCAACGCGTCGGCGTGACCGGCAGTCCGCGCTGCACGAGAGACTGATCGAGCGCGGTGCGGGCGAGCGGCGGCAACGCCACCTTGCCGAGCTTGCCGCCCTTGCCGAGCACGTGCAGCCAGTGATCGCCGTGCTCGTCGCGGCGGATATCGCCGAGCGTCGCACCGACCAGTTCGCTCGCGCGCAGACCGGTCGCGTACCCGAAGTCCAGCAGAAATCGCAGGCGCTGGGCGGCTGCTTCGCTCCAGCCGTACGACCACTCGAGGCCGTCGGCCAGCGTGCGGATCAACAACCACTCGCCTTCGGAGAAGCCACGGGACACGTCCAGCCCCGCACGCTGGACTTGGCTCTTGATCTTGACGCCGGCAAACGGATTCGCGAGCACGTAGCGCTGCTCGACCAGCCAGCGAAACAGCGCCGACAGGACGTTCAGTGCGTATGCCGCCGAGCGTGCGGACAGCGGACCGGTGAAGGGCCGCCATTCGACGCTTTGCCGCGGCCGCGATGGCCCGACCCAGCGTTCGCGCGGTGTCGGCCGCCGCAGAAAACTCCGGTAGGCGATTGCATCGTCAGTGGTGAGCGACGACAGTGCGCAGCTGCGCTCGACGATCGCCCACAGGATCAGGCGCTCGGCCTCTTTCCGGTAAGCGCGCTGGGTGGCGGCCGATTCGTGCAGCGACAGCCAGGATTTAACCGCCTCATAGTCGTTCGAAGCCTTCAGCAGGCAGGCGCTTTGCGGCGCACGGAACTGGCCGCGCGAACCGTCGACCTCGTGTGGCACGCGCAGCTGTTCCCACGTCACGATGCTGCTCGACGGCGCTGCGACGATCAATGCTCGCGCCCGTTCGGTCAGCGCCGGATGCGCGGCGAAGAACGCCTCGATGCGACGCGCGCCGGCGACGCCGAGTCCGGCGATCGCCGACCACCAGCGACGTCGCCGCGGAATCCGCACGGTCAGGTCGGTCAGCGTCCAGATGCCGTGGGCATGTAGAGCCCCGGCAATGCGTGCGGGCAGCCACAGGTTGACGTGATCGGCGATCATCGGCACGGGCTCCGGCAGATTGCGCAGCATCTCGATTGTGCCGGCTACCCGATCCGCCGATGCTTTCGTTGGGCGATCGACGAAGACGCCTGCCAGATCTCCGCGATGGCGCGCCTGCGCGAACGCGACGAGCCGCCGACGAATCCGGCCGAGCACGCCGCGCGAGGACGTTCCGGCTGCTCTTCGGTCGCCCAGATAGCGGGCGACAGCTGCCCTAGCGTCCAGGCCGGCGTACCAGCTGCGCAATGCCGCGAGTTCGGCTTCGTCGGGAAAGCCACGTTCGGTTTTGTCGATGGGGAGGGTGTCGCACGTTTTCATGACTACCAGTTTAGAACAAATTCGATGACGGACTGATAATGTGCGTTATCTCTGTACCGATCACGAAAGACGTCCCGCCAGGATTTTTCACGATGATTTTCCGGCTTAGATCGCCTGCAGGGCGCGACTCAAAAAGTCCGCGTGCACAGAGGTTCCGGAGGCCAGAAAGCGAATCTGCTGCCGCACGGATTCGGGATCGACGCCAGCGTGTTCCGCTGCCTGCAGCGTGGCGCGGCTTGCATCGAGCACATCGACACCTGTGATCTCGTAGCCGTAGCCCATCGAGATCCAGTGCAACGCCGCGAGACCGGCGGCCATGGCGAATCCCGGCTGCTTCTGCGCAAAGTCCCTGGCCGCGCGCGTCAACGTCCGGGGGTCGGTCGGGCTGGCATTGGCCAGCTTGATGGCCTGGTTGAACAGGCCTGCGTCCTTGGCTGCCGCGAACCACTTCCCTGGCTCGCCCGGCGACGCAGCAACCAGGTCGCTCAGGATGGTCTCTTGCGCGATGTGCGGATACTTCTTTGCGATGGCACGGAAAGTTGCCAGGTAGGTGGTGCCCTGGTTCGCTTCGCATGCATAGCGCCGGTATGCCTCGTCGGCAAGACCCGATGACAGCAGGATCGCCTCGCAAGCTTTCGCAATCTGCCCGTCCGGGCTGTTGAGGCCGCGCGTGTTTTCCGCGTAGGCCACGGCTTCAGCCTTTCTGCCCATCGCAAGCAGTGCCTTGACGCCCCAGCGTCGGTAGTGCCACATCTTGAACGGAGCGCGGTCCACCAGTGCGATCAGCTGCGCATGTCGCCCAGCTGCATATAGCGAAGCCAGACAGATCGGTGTCCCCGCAAAATATCCCCCGGGCCCCTCGGACCAGACGTGCTCGACGAGATCAATAAACCTGTCGGCCCACTCGCTGGCGATTTCGGGCGTCACGCAGAGTGTGTCCCATTCGTCCGACAGACCTTCGATATAGGGGACGCCCTGATCCTGAATGGCTTCCCATAGCCGCTCGAGCCAGGCCTGGCGCGTGACTGTGTCGACCTGTGCGCCAGCAATGACCGGGACCAGTGTTTCGATCGCACGATTCACGGCCGTGCCGATCGCACCTGACGACCCGTCGACGTGTTCCAGCGCGGGCGAAACTTTCTCCAGAAATTTCACAGCGCCCTCTGCCGCAAGCACTGTATCGCCGCGCGCCACCTGCCGGATCTCCGCGAGCGCTTCCTTGATACGCTGGATCGGTACGTCCGAGCGCCAGCCGAAAGCGTGGCGCCGGAAACGCTGGGCGAACTGCCACTTGTACGAGGCAGGCTTCACAGTGGTTCGTCCGTTTCGGATCGCAGATCCTGCAGGGGGCGCAAGGCGAGAATCATTTTTTCGAGCACCATGATCCAGTCCTCGAGTTCCTCGATGGTGCAATCAGCCTGTTCGACCAGCGTAAGGTCATCCGTCGAGCACGACAGGCTCGCGCCATTGATAACGGTATGCGCCATGGCGTGCAGGCGCAGAAGATCGTCACGCAAACCATCGGGCTCGCAGCGGGCGCGGATGGTGTCGAAAAGATCCACGGCCTGCTGGATGACGGTCGTGTCGTATCGCTGCTGCAATGATTCCAGCGCGTCGGCATCGACGATGCCATAGGGGGTCTCAAGGTCGGGCATGGGATCGGGATCTCCGCAGGGAACGGACCGGGCCGGCGAACAGGTGATCGTGTATCCAGCCCTCGACGTGTCCAAAATCCAGTTCGTACCTGCCAAAACGTTTCAGGTTGCTGGTGAGGTAGGGACTGAGGAATCCAATGTCGTCGGGATTGACCTCAATGCCTTCATTCACCATCGATCGCAACGCCTGCATCATGTCCACCGTGTTCTGCAGGATCGCGGCCGAAGCCATCAGGTCGTTGTAACGCAGGCGTTTCTGCTGCTCGTCCGGGTCATTGACTGGCAAAACATCTCCGCCGAACGAAAACCACTTGGCAAAGCCATTATAGGACTCGACCTTGTTGGTTGTGGCGGTGATCTCCTGTCGCAGTTCGTTGCTGCCGAGCCACTCAAGCAGGAATACCGTGCGAACCACCTTGCCAAGCTCCTCGGCCGCCAGGGACAGGCGATTTTTCGGACTGGCCGCACCGAAACGGCGCAGTAGAAGGGGCGATGAAATGGCTCCGGACTGGATCGACAGCGCGAGCTGCATCAAGTCCTTCCAGTGGCGCCCGATGAGTTCCCAGTCAACCGTTTCCGCGAAAAGATCATCGATATGTTTGTATCGGGTCGCAGCATCCACGCGATACAGCTTGAGGTCCTGCCAGTTGCGAATCCGCGGCATCAGCTTGATGCCCAGCAGGTAGGTGAAGGCGAACACCGCAGCCGACTGCCCCTGGGTGTCGGCGTGCACCGTATCGGCCTCAACGCTCAATCCAGCCTTAAGCAGCCCTTCGATCACGTAGATGGCTTCCCATATGCCCGGCGGGATGAAATGCCGGAATACCGCGATATAGTTGTCGGCGACGTGGCGGTAGGCGACCGCGCCCATTTTCCGGTAGCGGAAGTGATAGCCTGCCAGCAGGTTGTTGTCGTAGAAGTCGTACTGGGTGCCGTCGGCTGCCACCGTCTTGCCGTCTCCCCAGTGCTTCGGCAGGTCAAGCCGGAGATAGAGTTCGATCAGCTCGCGTTGTGCACTCTCAAGGCGTTCGAGACTCAAGTGCCGGCGGTTGACGAACGACATCATGTGCGGCGTGATCCTGTCACCCATGTGGCGCGCGGCCTGAGTGGGACCAAGATTGCATCCCATTGCGAAGATGGTAAGCAGGTACCGCTGTTCGGCGTCGCGGATTTTGGGATCGTTGCCGCTTAACGGACCAAAGTGTCGTGTGAAATGTGTCCAGTGCTCGATATTGGCGAGTACGTCCAGCAGATTGCGCACAGGCATGCGCTTGACGATCGCCTTTTGCAGGGCCACCGCGCTTTCAGGGATGACCGTCGCCGTGGTGCGACGGACAACAAACTCACCTGCCTTGTTGACTGTCACATGGTCGGACTTCTCGGGAAAACGCTCATCCAACTGGCGTGCTGCATCGGAGAGCCATTCGCGCAGCTGCGCCACAAAGCCGGCACTGCTGTCGGCAATGCCAAGCCTCTCGCTGTATCCCGGCAGGCGCTTCTCACAGTCATGCCAGGGCAACAGGTAATCGCGATAGTCTGCAAAGGCATCCGAGCCGGCTACGCACAGGTCTCCGCTGCGCAGTTCCCTCGTCATGGCGGACAGTACGCACAGTTCCAGATAACGCCGGTTTGTCGTCGCACCCTTCTCGGGCGGGCGGAAAACCAGCTTGCGCCAACGCCCGGAAGCAAAGCTGAGATCGACCTCGACGTTGATCCATTCGCGATGAAGCGATTCGTTCCTGAAAACGACCTGCATTGCCTGCAGCAAGGACTCGGACTGGGTGGTCGAGCTCCATGCCAGTGCATGCGCCAGACGTAGTAGTACTGATCGATGTGCCTTGAAATGCCTCCACAGCAGCGGCAGATAATTTCTGCCGCTGTAGGCCCGGACCTCGGCACAGCTTTCGCGCAATGGTTCGAGGTCGCCCGACGGCGCCAGATAATGGCGAACACGCGCACCAAGTTCGGTGTCATCGGTATAGTCGTCGAGAATATTGACGACGCCGTCAAGCGTATCGACCAGGCTTTCCATCTGTTCGCGCTGACGTGCCTGGATCTGGTCTAGCTCTTCCCTGGCCCGCTTGTGGATTGCGCTCATACGACGGATGAACATCTCGGCCAGGTCGTCGCGGGCTCGCACGCGCATTTGATGCAGCAACGCGACAATGAGCGTATATCGCCGCTCCGGCAGGGTTTCCTTCAGATTCGCCGCGTCCAGACTCATCGCCTGCGTCGAGAGGGAGCGCAGCTTTGTCGCGGGAACACCCTCCAGCGCATGGTTGAAGTCGCCAAAACCATCGAGCCAGGCAAGATGGTCGACGAGCAGGGAGATATGCTTTCGCGATGGGCGTAAGGCGTATCGCTTGATGGTGTTGTACGCGCTCTGGCGCTGGTTGAATTCGCGCTTGATCAGCCGGTCCAGTTGGGCCTTGTCCTCATCAGAGAGGCGACGCGAGACACGTCGGAACAGCGCTGTTTGAACTCGCGTGTGGATCTGCTCCACAATGGCATCGAGCGTCGAGAACGCGGGCAGTTCGACCTGCTGCTGGATCAGGCTGTCGATGGTTGCATTGATGATGTCCACCGGCTGATCCATCGTCTCGGCGGCCTCATGTGCCGCGCGTACCGCGATTTCGTTGGCATCGGAGCCGTAGTAGGACTGGATGCCGAGAAATTCGCGGATTGCCGCATAGTGACGAAACAAGGCGGGCGACCTTGCCCTGTTGTAGCCGAATGCGGCCTCGGCGCCTATATTCGCGCTCGCCCGGATGTGCTCGATGACAACGGGGGGAATGGCGTCAACGAAGGGAAAGTAGTGCATCTGCTGAAAGACCTTCAGCAGAACCAGCAGGCCCAGTCTCGAGGACTGGCCACGCGCGTTGCGGCGCACCCACTCAAGCTCTTCGACGTCCGGCGTATAGAACGCCTGCAGTTCCTCCGGTGAAAAACCCTTGGGCAACCTCGGATACGCGGTACGTTCGATGGTCGCCATGCCGGATTCCGGATCTCGAATGGGCTGGCCAGTGTAGCGCAAAAAATCCGGCAAAGCCGTCACACTTGTGCACAGTCTGTGCAACCAGCTGGCCGCTATAATTTTCGGATTCAGAACGCAGCGAAGGGGACAGAAACATGGGCAAAGCCAGCCAGCAGAAAAAATCGTCTCGCGCCCGCAAGCTGGGCACGCGCGACCTGGAGGCATTGCGACGGGGAGCGGTTCAGTCAGGGATCCCCGACGCTATCGTTTTCGATCGTAATGACCTGCCGCCGGAGCAGAAAATCTCCTGGCCCCTCGCCCAACTGCTTCAGGATGAGGTATCCGATCATCCAACACTGGAGGAATATCAGAGCGCACTGACGGCGATAGTTGCGGCTTGGAATACCAGCCTCCTGCCCGAGAGCGAGCGTGCTGAAGCGCTACGTGATCGGATCGGATTCGACAAAAGTGTTCCACCCGAAATACGGCGTGAGGTCACACAGGGCATCGAGCGCCTGATTGAGGAAAAAGTGGCCCGTTTTCCCCATGACCGCCGCCGTATCGTCTCGTGGGAGGCGAGGCTCGAAGGTGACGTACTCCGGGTCGTAGCGGCGGCGTCTGACGGTCCCCGGCACGATACCCTGGAGGATGTCATGCGGGGTTTGCTGCGAACGATGTCCGCGTAAGAGACCGCACATTCAGCCCAGTCAGCTAAGGACGCGACCGTCCCGCGCTGGCTGACCACGTTGACCTGTCTGCATGCCGACGCGCAAGCGGACGCGATAGCTCAGGGACGCATTCACGGCCCGAGTTCCTTATTCCATCAAAGCATAGAGATCCGTCGCTTCATAACTTTCAGGCTTATGATAGCAATTTGACCGGATCTTGGTCAGATCCCGTAATACGCCACCGGAAGCAGGTCTGCCTGACGGGCTTCCAACCAACGCTGTGCCGCCTTGGCCTGACACTTCGGGCAGTGGCGATTGCGGCAGGAATTGTAGCAGCACGTGTCCCCCCAGCGCCGCGCTGCGGCACTGTTCGATGGCCGACATGACCTTGAGCTGTCCCAGACTCAGATGCTCGCGCTGAGACCAACGCCAGGCCGGACCAAAGGCGCGGAAGATATCCGCGACCTCCAGGGTCGGACGCCCCATGGAAGGAACTCGGTGGTTCTATTCCGGGTGCAGCATCTCCAGGGGGCTGACCACTTCGCGCAGGAGGTCGGTGGCGACCTGGGTATAGAGCGCCGTCGTGTCCAATTGCTTGTGCCCGAGTAGCACCTGGATCACACGAATATCCACCTTCTGCTCCAGCAGGTGCGTTGCAAAGCAATGTCGAAGCGTGTGCATCGAGACGCGCTTGTCGATCTTCGCCTCCGCGGCGGCGGCATGGATAGCCCGGTTGAGCTGGCGGGTGCTGAGCGATTCGATCGGGTTGAGGCCCGGAAACAGCCAGCCGCCATCGAGCATCTTGCCCTGTGCGCGTGCCACACGCCACCACACTCGCAGGCGTTCGAGCAGTACTGGTGAAAGCATGGCGTAGCGATCCTTGCGGCCTTTGCCCTGTTCAACGCGCAGCGTCATGCGTTGGCTGTCAATGTCGCAAACCTTGAGCGCGACAACTTCGCTGGCGCGCAGCCCAGTTCCGTAGGCGAGCGACAGTGCCGTTTGATGCTTCAGGTTGCCAGACGCCGCGATCAGGCGACCCACTTCCTCGCGGCTTAATACGACGGGGAGTCTCTGCGGGACACGAACGGGTTGCATCTTGGCCATCAGCTCGGCACGATCGAGCGTGACGTCGAAGAAGAACTTCAATCCGGCAATCGCGGCATTGAGCGAGATCGGCGAAGTGCCGGTATCGACGAGATGCAACTGATACCACCTCAGATCTTCTACGGTGGCCGTATCAGGCGAGCGGCCGAGAAACCCCGCGAATCGTTTCACGGCGCGCAGGTAACCGTTTTGTGTCTTGGCAGTGAATTTGCGCATCCGCATGTCGTCGATCATGCGCTGGCGCAGCGGACTGATGGTTTGAGTGGATGGGTTCATGGCTCGGCTCCTGTCGAAAAACGAGGCGGATTGCCTCATTCCTCAACATAGAAAACCGGGGCTTTGTCTCAACTACCCACCGGCGCCGGATCGGAGCCCCCTACCGCGCGAGCGGTTTAGTCCATTGATAGAAGCCGCCATTCAACGGTAGTGACTCATCGGCAGAAATCGGCCAAACCGGACTGTGGGAATTTAATGGAAGTGCGGCTTGCTGGATGTCCGCTTTCAACATATTCGAATACCGATTCTGGATTGGAAGGCTTGCGCTAAATCGGTTTACTATCCAGTTTGAAGACCGGATGGTTTAGCAGAAGTGAAACCCCGCATACACAAATTCCTGACACCCTATCAAGGCGACTTGAGCAAAAAGTCGGCGAATTGCGCCGCAGGACCATCGTGCAGCCCGCCGCCATCGCGACGTACAACATAAAGCGCTTTTTGTATCGGTTCGCCTGAAATTGGTATTGCGTGCAACTGTCCGTTGCGCACTTCATGGGTTACGGCCGCGGCCATGACCAGAGAAATGCCGAGGCCGGCTTGTACTGCATGTTTTACCGCTTCCGTGCTCCCCAGTTGCATCGATACACCAATCGTGCTCGCGTCAGTGCCAAAATACTGTTGCAACAGACGCTCCGTTCCGCTACCGGCCTCCCCCCCCAACAATTGCTGGCCCTTTAACAAATCACGGGGAATATTGCTCATGCCGGCCCAAGGATGGTTCGGCGGAACGATTAAGACCAGCTCTTCACGTCGCCAAACCGTTGGAACAAATCCGGGGCGGTCATCCCACCACTCCATAATTGCAACATCGATTTCAAGATTTTGCAGCTTATCGGCGATGGCGGTATTGGCCCCAATGATCACGTCCAACTCATGCGGCGAAACATCCTTGTACGATTTCAAATACGGCTGCAGCAGATATATCCCCGTATTGGAACTGGCCCCAATCACGACTGAGGTTTTTTTAAATAAGGTGCTGGCCAGTTCGTAGGTTCTTATCATGTTTTCCGCGTATGGCAGGAAGACATGGCCTTCCGGCGTCAGCGTGCTGCCTGCATTGTTGCGTGCGATCAAATTGACATTCAGCGATTGTTCCAGCCGCTTTACATGCTGCGTCACGGCTGGTTGCGACAAACCAGTATTTTTGGCGGCTTCACGAAAACCGCCGCATCTCGCAACCGCCAGAAAGGTTGCAACGGATCCCAGTTTAATCATACGGCTATACCGATGTAAATAAGGGGTTATTGATTGCGCCGACAGGTCTTTCTCCAGCCAGAGCCTGGAGGATGTTGGTTGCCGCTTGCCGCTCAATCTCTATCCGCACTTCCTTGACCGCCGACCCAAGGTGAGGTGTGAAAAAAGTCTGCAAGGTATTGTCCAGCAGGGATTGAGGAATGCTTTCCGGCCTTTCCGGCCGAGCCCATTCCTCCATCTCGAACACATCGGCTGCATAGCCGGCAAGCCTTCCCGTTCGTAGCGCCTCGACCACTGCCGATTCATCGACCACAGAACCACGGCAGGCATTGATCAGATAACTGCCAGACTGCATTTTGCCTATGGTATCGGCATTGAACAGGTGCAGGTTTTGCGGAGTCATCGGCAGCATCGGAACCACGAAATCGCTGGTTGCCAACAATTCGTCGAAGCTCAAGCGGCGTGCGCCCCATGCCTGCTCCAGATCGTCGGTCAGCGCGACGTTGTCGCAGTAAACCAGTTTCATATCGAAGGCCGAAAGCCGCCTAGCAATTGCCCTGCCCACTGCCCCCATACCTACAATGCCAAGTGTACGGCCTGTCAGTCCGATGCCATACAATTCCGGGCGCCAGCCTTGAAATCTTCCGCTGCGGATTCTGCGGTCACCTTCCATCAGATGCCGAGTCAAACCCAAAAGCAGACCGATTGTCAATTCGGCCGTCGGAATCGTAAGCAGGTCCGGCACGATGCTGAACCATATTCCACGTTGTGTGCAGGCATCAACGTCGAAATTATCGTAACCCTTGAGCGCAGCGCTGACTATCTTCAGTTTAGGGCATCTCCCAAGAAAATCCGCGTCTATAGTATCTGGCATGAAAACCATCAGCGCGTCGGCATCCTTGGCGCGTAGCAGCAAGTCTTCACGGGGAAGTGTCTCGCGCGTTGTGTTGGGAATGACATCTGCGGCGGATTGCAATAGATCGATGATCTCAGGGTGGACCCAGTGGGTAAGTACAATTTTTGGTTTCATAAAATCTTATTGCTCCTCATGTTATGGCCTGTGAGAGCTTGTAGCGGCACCGTAGCGCTTCGCTTGCATTGTCGATCAAGGCAACAAGTCCCCAAGTGATCAGGATATAGGCCATCATTTGTTGATAAAAGAATAACTGCTGCGCATTGTAAAGTGCCTGTCCGATACCACCCGCACCGATCAGCCCCATTACCGTGGCCATGCGCAAATTCCACTCAAAGCGAAACAGAGAATGTGCGGCCAGCGGCCCGAGCGCCAAGGGAAAGGTGGCGTAGGCGGAAACGGCCAGCCTGGAGGCACCTGTTGACGCCAAGGCAAGTTGTGGTGCTGGAGCGGCGTTCTCTAGAGATTCGGCGAATAGTCTTGCCAGGCAACCCGCCGAGTGGATGCCCAGCGCCCAGGCACCTGCCGTCGGGCCGACACCAGCGACTGCGATCAGGACTAGACCCCATACCACCTCCGGCACCGTGCGCAGGAACTCCATCATCCGTCGCACCGGCCAAGCAAGCCAAATCGGTGCGATATTTCGCGCGCTGCAAGTCCCCGCGATGATCGCCGCAATTATCGCGCCGCTGGTACCTGCAGCCGCCATCCATATGGTTTCCCAGATTTGCTGGGGCAACTGTGTCCATCCCCGGGCAGTCATTTCAGGCGGGAACATTTGCCCGAATACCTCTATCGCGTGTCCAAGCGCGATCATATGAGGACTATAGGCCGTCAGGGCGACCAAACCGGCGGGAATCAACGCCAACAGCCAGCGCGGGTGCTTCCTGAGCCAGAATGCAACCTGATCCAACACGGCGATCATTGTAACGAGAACAAGAATTAAGGTGGTCACGCGAGGTAAATCCAGTGCTGCCAGCGAACCAACCAACTCACTGCCAAGTCCGCCTCCGCCAACTGCGCCAACGACGATGGACGCACGCAAAGCGCTTTCAAACTCGTACGCGCCATAAGTCATTAGGTCAGCACGCTTTAGCGGCAAAAGGCCATACATGGCAATTTGCAGCCGCGAAGCGCCGGTGGCGCCGAGCGCGTCGAGTGGCCCCTTTGGTGCTGTACGCAAAATGTCTGCGAACATCTTGGAGACGATGGCAGTGTAATACAACGCAATCGCCAGCAAGCCGGCCCCCGGCCCGATGCCGAAGAGGATGACGCAGAGAATTGCCAGCGTTAAATCAGGAATGGCCCGCCAGGCTGCAAGTGCCGAAAGCAGCGTGCGCGCACCGCTCAAGCGCAGTCCCGCCGCGACTCCGAGTGGAATGCTAACGCAAAAGGCAATGAATATTGCCCCAACCGCCATCCCAATTGTTTCCATTACCGGCTCAACCAACGCAAGTAGATAGGAGGGCGTCAAAACCGGAGGAAAAAATGAAAGGAAAAGAGTCAACCCGTTCATCAGCTGGCATGCCCCAATGATGCAACTCCCTCCCGCGAGCCACCAGCCGGGTGCTTTGCACTTAACTCTATCAACGTGCCCTGCCGGACTTCGATGATGCGGTCGAAATAGCGCGCTGCAAGGTCGGGCTGATGCAGCGAGCAGATCAATGCCATGCCCCGTGAATACGCGAGGCTCGTTAATAGTCCCAAGATGTCGTTGGCAGTACCTGGATCGAGTGAGGCGACTGGTTCGTCCGCCAGCAATAACTGGGGTGCTTGAACCAAAGCGCGAGCGATGGCCACGCGCTGCTGCTCACCGCCGGACAACGCTGTAGTGGGCTCATGCAGTTTGTGCGCAAGCCCAACTGAAGCCAGCGCTGCTTGGCACTCGGCCAGTTCGTCTTGCCGCGGCCAAACCAAGTAACGCAATGCACGGCCATTAGACCAGCGGCCAAGCGCGCCAGCCATGACGTTTTGGTGCACACGTAGCGGCTCAACCAAATCATGCTTCTGCGCGACAAACCCAATTTTGCAGCGCAACTGCCTTAGCGCTGTTGCCGACAGGGAAGCCATGCTCACACCATCAAAAACAATCTGACCAGTGTGCGCTCTAATTTGGCCATTGACCGTCCGCAGCAGCGTGGTTTTCCCAGTGCCACTCGGTCCGACCAGGGCCACTCGTTCACCCCGTGCCACCTGCAGGTCGATCTGCGTCATAATAGCCGCATCGACACTTGGTGGCGCGATCGCTACTGATTTCAAACTGAGAAGGGGGGTGTTGATATGCAGAGCGGACGCCGCCAATGTCGCACCGAAATTTCCCGGATTCATCTCGATAGCTGCCGTCATCACATTAGCCCCAATTCTTTTGCTACGCGCTCGACCTCGGAATATTCATCATTATTGGCAACCACGAAATGCTTTGCGCGCAGAATTCCCAATATCTTGTCATCATGACCCGGCTCAAGGCGTAGCATCGCGTTGGAAAATTTTTGCTCCAAGTCGCGCGGCAAATCCTTTCGCGCCGCCCAGACGTAGTCCGCGAATGCTGGTGTCGTAAAGAACACCTTCATTTCGTTGCCGGGAATCTTGCCGTCGGCAATCATTGACTTGTAAACGGTTTCGTCGAGAGAGCCTGCGTCACAAACGCCTGTTGCCACTGCCTGCGCCGTTGCAGCATGACTTCCTGTATAGCGATAAGACTTAAGATCGTGGTCGGGCAGGATGCCGGCATTTTTCATGGCCAAATAAGAAAAAAGATGACCGCTGGTCGAATTGATGTCGCCAAAACAGAAGGTTTTGCCCTTAAGGTCTTTGAGACTGTCAATCCCCGTACTTTTGCGGGTGATTAACAGCGAGTGGAATTGACGGTCAACATCGCGCTGCACTAGCGGAATGGCGCCGTAACGGGCATGCGCCTTAACGTACGTCAAACCGCCGAAATAAGCCACGTCCAGGGAACCGTTTCCGAGACCCTCTAGCGTTGCGTTGTAGCTTGTGGGAATGATCAGCTTCACGGGCATGCCAAGTTGCTGCTCAAGATACTTCTGCAGAGGCACCTTTTCTTCGACTGAAACTTGGGTGGCGCCGGCATCCGGTATCATGCCGATTCGCAGCGGTTCAGCAGCAAGGGCGGGCGTCAGCGACAGCAGCAGGACAACATTAGCGGCAAGCAATGTTGTGATTTTCCGCGCAATACAAGAATTAAGTTTCATAAATTGCTCCTTATTGATAAATCAGTTATTGTGATTTGGTTTCGGAATCAATCCCGGCCAATGATTGCTAAATCGAATTAGCGAATGAATTCTAGGTACCGTTTGTTACGGCAGCATGGCACTCATGGATTCCTTTGCTCTTAGCAGGCTGCTGAAAAACTGGCCGACGGAGACGGTCGAGCAACGGGTAGCAAGGACAATTTGAGCACCCGATCTGACTGAGAACGATGCGAGGCACCGACACCTTCACCGAGAGCCTGTTCACCATGCGCAAGCTGGAGGACTTCGTGCCGGCACGGCACCCGCTGCGCGAGATTCGCAAGACGGCCAATGCGGCGCTGGACAAGCTGGGGCCAACGCTGACGGGGATGTATGCAGCCGAGGTCAAGGGCGGACGGCCGAGCATCGCGCCGGAGAAGCTGCTGCGCGCCATGCTGCTGCAGGTGCTGTTCAGCGTGCGATCTGAGCGGCAGCTGATGGAGCAGG
Organism: Burkholderia sp. IDO3; assembly: GCF_003366075.1. Lineage (NCBI taxonomy): Bacteria > Pseudomonadati > Pseudomonadota > Betaproteobacteria > Burkholderiales > Burkholderiaceae > Burkholderia > Burkholderia sp. IDO3. The sequence goes on along the minus strand of NZ_CP028965.1, from coordinate 338,579 downwards.
TGCACTACAACCTGCTGTTCCGCTGGTTCATCGGGCTGTCGATGGACGACGCCGTGTGGGTGCCAACGGTATTCACCAAGAACCGCGAGCGCCTGATCAAGCATGACGCGGTCATCAAGTTCTTCAACGAGGTGGTGGACATTGCGCACAAGCGCGACCTGTTGTCGGGCGAGCATTTCAGCGTGGACGGCACGCTGATCCAGGCCTGGGCCGGGCACAAGAGCTTCGTACCCAAGGACGACAAGCCCGACGCAGACGGTGGTGGTGCCCCGGCCGGCGACTTCAAAGGCCAGCGACGCAGCAACGACACCCACGAATCGAAGAGCGACGGCGATGCACGGCTGTACCGCAAGGGCAACACCGCCAGCGAGCTGCGCTACATGGGCCACACCCTGAGCGACAACCGCCATGGGTTGATCGCCAGTGCCATGGTGACCCAGGCCGACGGCTTTGCCGAACGCGAAGCGGCCAAGGCCATGATCAGCGATGCGCGCCAAGCGCTGGGTGACGACGAGCGCGAGATCACGCTGGGCGCTGACAAGGGCTACGACGCCAAGGAGTTCATCGACGCCTGCATGTCGATGAAGGTCACCCCGCATGTGGCGCAGAACACGTCGGGCCGCAAGTCGGCGGTGCCCGACGAGATCGCGCAGACGCAGGGCTATGCGACCTCGCAACGCAAGCGCAAGCTCATCGAGCAGGGCTTCGGCTGGGCCAAGACAGTGGGCGGCATCCGCCAGGTGATGGTGCGCGGCCTTGAGCGTGTGGACCAGATGTTCGTGCTGACCATGGCCGCCTACAACTTGGTGCGCATGCGCAGCCTGGGACAAGTCCGTCTGCAGGCTGCCCAGTGACCAGAAACCGACCTGAAAGCGCATGAAAGTCGCTCCAAACCGATGAACTTCATGCTCAACATCCCGCATCGCGAAAAGCTCAGTGCCCCGACCTCGAATCGTGTGCAGAAGATCCGCGATCGGGGTGGTTTTTCAGCAGCCTGTTAGTGGCAAAGAGCAATTCGACCTGCGATGAAATTGGATTTATTTCATGAAGTTGCAAATCTCACTTCCTCAGACCATTGAAAGATTGGCGGATCATTCGTTCCATCCCAGAAAGCCGACCATGTTCTCGACCCGAAGATGTACTAGAGGATGTCCAAGCGATACGCTTCTGGTGAAGCAGGGAACTCAGTTTAGACAGGATATTTCGCAAGACTAGCTGGACAACGGCTGCTTGGGTCGTTAGTGAAGTTGAAGTTGAAGTTGACCCCATTTCACGGACACCTTATTGTTCTTGCAGAAGGAGTCCGAAGTGAGCAAACCACATACCCCCAAGCCACCTTATCCAGCGCAATTTCGTGAGCAAATGATTGAACTGGTTCGTGCCGGACGCAAGCCCGGCGAACTGGCCCGTGAGTTTGGCTGCCATGCCACCAGCATCCTGAACTGGGTGCGTCAGGCCGATGCGTCCAGCGGTGTTGTCCCTGGAGAGGCCGGTGCGTTGAGTGCCAGCGAGCGCCAGGAACTCATCGAGCTAGGGGTCGTCTCAGAAAACGGAAAATAAAGCACGTTAAGCTGGTGGCAGCGGTCGCAACGCCCTGAACTTCCCTGCACCGACCTTGGTGCTGCTGCGCCAAAGGTAATCGCCGGTCAGATTGATGTGTTCCCACCCCAGCGGCGATAGGTACTGCAACAGCGTGTCATCGACGGTCTGGCTGTGGCTACGCAAAGCACTGGTGGCACGCTCCAGATAGACCGTATTCCACAACACGATGGCCGCCGTCACCAGATTGAGGCCGCTGGCTCGATAGCGTTGTTGCTCAAAGCTGCGGTCGCGGATTTCACCCAATCGGTAGAAAAAGACAGCCCTGGCCAACGCGTTGCGCGCTTCGCCCTTATTCAGTCCAGCATTGACGCGGCGACGCAGCTCCACGCTTTGCAGCCAATCCAGTATGAACAGCGTGCGCTCAATGCGCCCCAACTCGCGCAGTGCAACGGCCAATCCGTTCTGACGCGGATAGCTACCGAGCTTGCGCAACATCAGCGAGGCCGTCACCGTACCCTGCTTGATCGAGGTGGCGAGCCGCAATATTTCATCCCAATGGGCGCGTATTTGCTTGATGTTCAGCCTGTCGCTGCTAATCATCGGCTTGAGCGCGTCATAGACGGCATCGCCCTTGGGGATGAACAACTTGGTGTCGCCCAGGTCCCGGATACGTGGCGCGAAGCGAAATCCCAGCAAATGCATCAAGCCAAACACGTGATCGGTGAAGCCCGCTGTATCGGTGTAGTGCTCCTCGATCCGCAAGTCGGACTCGTGGTACAGCAAGCCATCGAGCACGTAGGTCGAATCGCGCACGCCTACGTTGACCACCTTGGCGCTGAATGGCGCGTACTGGTCGGAGATATGAGTGTAGAAAGTCCGTCCCGGACTGCTGCCATATTTCGGGTTGATGTGTCCCGTGCTCTCGGCCTTGCTGCCGGTTCTGAAGTTCTGGCCATCGGATGAGGACGTGGTGCCATCACCCCAGTTCGCGGCGAAGGGTTGCCGGAACTGCGCATTGACCAGCTCGGCCAGGGCCGTTGAGTACGTTTCATCCCGGATGTGCCACGCTTGCAGCCACGACAGCTTCGCGTAGGTCGTGCCAGGGCAGGACTCGGCCATCTTGGTGAGCCCAAGATTGATGCCATCGGCCAGGATCGTCGTCAGCAGCAACGTCTTGTCCTTGGCGGTGTCACCGGTTTTCAGATGTGTGAAGTGCCGGGTGAAACCCGTCCACTCATCAACTTCTGCGTATTTCGGCGAACGTGACCGCCGATTTCGGGAACGTGACCGATTCGGCGGGGTTGGGCGTTGCGCGGTGTTGATTGTAGATTTTCTTGTTAGTTCTGGTCGAGTTTGGGCTCCGGGACGTTGGGTTTTGGGGACGCTTTTCTGAGGGATTCACCGGTGAGCATGATCCGGTGATGACGCTGCATGAGACGGTCGAGCATTGCGTCGGCAATGGTCTCGTCGCCGATCCATCCATGCCAGTGCTCAATCGGTAACTGGCTGGTGATGATGGTCGCCTTTCCCGCAGAGCGGTCGTCGATCATCTCGAGCAGATCGTTTCGGACCATCGCGTCGAGGGGAGCCATTCCCCAATCGTCCAGCAGGAGCACGTCAACGCGGGCGACCTGCAGCAGCCATTTTGTGAAGCCGCCGTTGCCGTGCAGAACGCGAAGCTCCTCGCCGAGTCGCGGCACGCGCAGATACAAGGCCGAATGCCCGCGCCGGCAAGCGTATTGGGCCAGGGCGCAAGCGAGCCACGATTTCCCAGCGCCGGTCGGGCCGCTTATGAGCAGGCTGTAGCCGGCTTCGACCCAGTCACCGAGCGCGAGACTCGTGAGTGAGCGCGAATCGACGCCACGCCCAGCGCGCGTGTCGAGATCTTCAATGGCGGCTTGCGGATACTTGAGGCGCGCCTGCTTGAGCAGTCGGGTACGACGGCGATCATCACGCCAGCTGACTTCCCGGTCGACCAGCAGTGACAGGCGTTCCTCGAAGCTCAGGCTGGCCGCACCGGGCTGCGTCAGTTGTTCTTCCAGGCCGTCAGCGAAGCCGTCCAGCTTCAGGGTGCGCAGTTGCGTCAGTGTCTGTTGCATCATCATGGTGGGTCTCCTTTATTGGTAGTAGCCGGCGCCGCGTACATGCGCGTGACTTGGGCTGATCCAGTCGGCGGGCGTTGCCACTGCTGCGCGGTCGCGGTTGTTGATCAGGATGTCGCGCACGTGGCGGTAACGGTGCACGCCCAGCTCCAGTGCTAGCGCACAGGCGGCTTCGAGACGTTCGCGGCCATAGCGACGTGAGAGCGAGAGCAATCCGAGGCACGCCCGATAGCCGTGTTCCGGATGGCGTTGCTCCTGCAGCAGCCGGGTAACAAGCACGCCGGTTGCCGCGCCGATCTGCTGTCCCCAATGAATCAGCCGCTGCGGCGTCCATTCCAGATGAGCGCGGTGCGCCGCCGGCATGTGCTCGACGACGGTGGTGTAGCCGCCTGCGCGCTCGTTGCGCGCGTGGCTGGCGACACGGCGACCGCGATGCAGCAGTTCGACAGCGCCCGCCGTGATGCGCGCATCGAGCTTGAGACCGACCAGCGCGTGCGGCACGCTGTAGCGGTGTTTGTTGATCTCGACGTGATAGTCGATGTGAACCGTCACTGTCTTGAAGCGCGCGAGCTCATAGGGCTGTGCCGGCAGCGGCTGCAGTGCCGGCGCGTCCAGCTGGGCGAATGCGCTGGCGCGACATCCAGGCAGCTTCTGGAACGGCCTCTCATTCAGGTTCCTGAGCAGCGGGCGGATCGCCTCATTGACCGAGTGGACCGACTCAAACCGGTGATGACGCAGGCGCGCCATGATCCAGCGTTCGACGACCTGGACCGCAACCTCTACCTTCGGTTTGTCCTGCGGACGATATACGCGTGCGGGAAGGAATGACGTGCCGTAGTGACGCGCAAAGTCCAGCACGGTGTCGCCGGCGCGAGGTTCATAGCGGTCGGGATCGGCAATCATCGCGCGCGGGTTATCCGGCACGATCAGCTGCGGCACGCCACCATAGAAGGTCAGCGCACGTGCGATGCCGCCCAGCCAGTCCTCCATCGTTTCGGCTGGCGTCGCGCATGCGAACGTGTAACTCGATGCGCCCATGGCTGCCACGAAGATGTGCGCGCGGCGTCCAGTCGTCAGCGGCAGCGTGGGGCCGGCGAAGTCGACAAACAGTTTCTCGCCGGCGCGGTGAATTTGCCGCATCGAGCGCTTCAGGCGTTTCGTGAACGCCTTGTAGTGCCCGCAGAACTGCGTATAGCGGTAGGTCTGCCGGTCCGCGAACTCGGCCTGGTACTCCTCCCATAGCAACGTCAGCGTCATGCCCTTGCGACGCAGCTCCTGGTGGATGCGTCCGTAGTCGGGCTGGGCGTAGCCTGCTGGCCCCGTGGGCTTGCCGAGGAGCCGCCGCTCGAGGTCGCCTTCATCCATATCGCAGGCGCTTGCCCAGTCCAGCCCGGCAGCACCGGCCAGTCCTATGTACTTCGTGACCACGCCCTTGGAGATGCCCAGTGACGCGGCGATCCGGTCGTGCGAGAAACCGCCGTCGAATTTAAGTCGTAAAACGTCCTTGATCATCCGCATGTTCATCCGGTGCGCGGGCATGCTGTCTCCGGCCAAAGCCGGCGAGCATAGCCCGCGTGGTTGATGTCATGCGCAACGCCAATCCTGCCTTCCGGTCCGCTTCGTCACGTTCCCGAAATGACCGGTCACGTTGCCGAAATCGCCGGTCACGATCCCGAAACGGCCGGTCACGTTGGTCCGAAATACGCAAACTTCCATCAAGAGTTCGGTGATCTTGACGTGCGGCAGCAGCATCGCCGATTGGTCGATCAGGGCTTGCGCGGTTTCAGGCACAGCCGCGTCCAGCGGCGTGATCTTCAGGCCGGACTCGGTAATGATGGCGTCCGGTAGATCATTGGCCGCCGCCATGCGGTTGACGGTAGCGAGCTGCTGTTCCAGCAATTCCAGCCGGTCGTGCAAATACTGATCGCAGTCAGTGGCCACTGCCAGCGGCAATTCGCTGGCCAGCTTCAGAGTAGCGAACTTCTCGGCCGGCACCAGGTACTCATCAAAGTCCTTGAACTGGCGCGAACCCTGCACCCAGACATCGCCTGAGCGCAGCGCGTTCTTAAGCTCCGACAGGGCGCACAGCTCGTAGTAGCGCCGGTCAATACCATCATCCGTGAGCACCAGTTTCGCCCAGCGTGGCTTGATGAATGCGGTCGGCGCGTCGGCGGGCACCTTGCGAGCATTGTCGTTATTCATGTCGCGTAGCACGTCGATGGCATCGAGCACGCCTTTGGCGGCTGGTGCCGCCCGTAGCTTGAGTACGTCCAGGAACTGCGGTGCGTAGCGGCGCAACGTGGTGTAGTTTTCACCGATGCGATGCAGAAAGTCGAAGCTCTCCGGTTGCGCGAGCTTTTGCGCCTCCGTGACGCTGGCGGCAAAGGTGTCCCAAGGCATTACGGCCTCGATGGCGGCGAACGGATCGCCGCCGCTCTGTTTGGCTTCCAGCAAAGCTTGGCCGATGCGGCCATACATCCGCACCTTGTCATTGATCGCCTTACCGGAAGCCTGAAACTGCTGTTGATGCTTGTTCTTAGCGGCGTTGAACAGCTTGCCAATGATGCGGTCGTGCAGGTCGATGATTTCGTCGGTGACGGTAGCCATGCCTTCAATGGCCAACGCTACCAGAGTGGCATAGCGTCGTTGCACCTCAAACTTGGCCAGGTCAGCGGGCGTCATCTGGCCACCCTCACGGGCGATCTTGAGCAGGCGGTTCTGGTGAACTTGTCGCTCGATGCCTGCGGGCAGGTCAAGCGCCTGCCAGGCTTTGAGGCGCTCGATGTGTTCGAGCATGTGCCGAGAATTCGGTTTGACGGGCGACTGGCGCAGCCATGCCAGCCACGTCACTTTGCTGCCGTCCTTGCGCTTGAGAAGTTCGTCCAGGCGCTGACGGTGGGGCGATAACAAAGAATCGGTCAACGCCTCGTAAATACGCCGGTTGGCACGGGTGATGGCCTCGGCGCTCGCGCGCTCGATGGCATTCATGGCGGGCAGGATGATGGTCTGCCGCCGCAGGTTTTCGACAAGGGTGCTGGCCAGCACAATGCCTTTGTCGGTCTGCAAGGCCAGCTCTGTCAATGTATGCACGGCTTGCCGATAGTGGCTCATGGTGAAGGGCTTGAACCCAAACACCGCTTGCAGTTCGACTAGGTGCTCGCGCCGTGTCTGCTCACGCTGGCCGTACTCATCCCAACTTTCCACCGGAACCTTGAGCTGTGCCGCCACCATGCGCAGCAAAGGCGGAAACGGCAGTTCATCGACACCCAGGATGACGCCAGGGAATCGCAGGTAGCAAAGCTGGATGGCAAAGCCCAACCGGTTCGCTGGCCCGCGACGCTGGCGAATGATCGACAGGTCGGTTTCGTTGAACGTGTACTGCCGGATCAGTTCGTCTTTGGCATCTGGCAGTGCCAGCAGGCTTTCGCGCTCGGTGACGGACAGGATTGAACGACGCGGCATGGTCAGTCTTCCCGCAGGTACTGGTACAAGGTTTCGCGGCTGATGCCGAAGTCACGGGCCACCGAGGTTTTTTGATCGCCTGCCGCAACTCGCCGTTTCAACTCGGCAATTTGTTCGCTGTTCAGCGATTTCTTTCGTCCCCGGTAGGCACCGCGCTGCTTGGCAAGCACGATTCCCTCGCGCTGGCGTTCGCGGATCAGGGCGCGCTCGAACTCAGCAAAGGCTCCCATGACCGACAGCATCAAATTGGCCATCGGCGAGTCCTCGCCGGTGAACGTCAGCCCTTCTTTGACGAACTCCATGCGCACGCCCCGTTGTGTCAGCCCCTGAACGATGCGGCGCAGGTCATCAAGGTTGCGTGCCAGCCTGTCCATGCTGTGCACCACCACGGTATCGCCCTCGCGGACGAAGGCCAGCAGCCTTTCAAGTTCGGGACGTTGTGTGTCCTTGCCGGAAGCCTTGTCGGCAAATACCTTGCCAACGTCGATTTGCTCCAGTTGCCGGTCAGGGTTCTGGTCGAAGCTGCTGACGCGGACATAGCCGATGCGTTGACCTTGCAAGATGCCTCCAAAAGTAAAAGTGTCAGGATGAAATCTATTACCTTTGGCTGAATGTGTCAATAAATATAAATTAAGACTCTATTCTGACATATTTTGCATACAGCATCTGACATCAGGTTTGTCATTTTCAGAAGACGACTGCACCAATTGTCAGGAGTCGATAACACTACATCGGCGAGAGCGAAAACTTCCCGGCTCAGTGCGAGCTAAGTCTGCCTGCGTACCTTCTCCACTGTGCAAATCCCTGCACTCTTCTGGAGAAGCATCATGTACCGCTATACCAAACTTTCCCTTCTGGCCGTCGCCATCGCTGCAACCGGCGCGGTCGCCTACGCCGCCAATGGCGGTATGGAAAACGACGCACTGGCAATCAGCAAGGCCAAGATTCCCCTCACTCAGGCGGTCACCGTCGCCGAGCAGCACGCCAATGGCAAGGCGTCACGCGCCGAGTACGAGAACTCGAAGCAAGGCTGGGTCTACGACGTGGAAGTCGTCAGCGGGGCCAAGGTCTTCGATGTCCGGGTCGATGCCGACAAGGGCACGGTCATCTCGTCTGCCGAGGACAAGGCGGATCACGATGATGACCACGACAAGCGGGACTGACTCCCGACAGTATGGCCGGATCGTTTCCCTCGGAGGCGATCCGGCCCGGAGACCTCATGGAATCACTCAACCATACATTTTTTCTCTGGCTCAACGCACCGGAGCATCCCAGTGCTTTGGCTCTGACGTTGGCCACCTTCTTTGCCGAACAGCTCATCTGGGCGGTTCCACTCCTGATCGGCATCGGCTGGCTTCGCGGCGGCGAGCCTACCCGCAAGACGATGCTCGTTGCTAGCGCATCGGGATTGCTGGGCCTGCTCATCAACCAGATCATCGGCCTGGCTTGGTTGCATCCTCGACCTTTCATGATCGGCCTGGGTCACACCCTCATCCCTCATGTTGCCGATTCGTCTTTCCCAAGCGATCACCTGACGCTGTGGTGGGCGGTTGCCTTCAGCCTCGCGCTGCAACGAGGCCCACGAATTGCAGGCGTGACTTTGGCTTTGCTGGGCGTTCCCATTGCCTGGGCGCGCATCTACCTTGGAGTGCACTTCCCATTCGACATGCTCGGGGCCATCGCCGTTGCTGCAATCTGTGCCTGGCTGACGTTACGTGAAGCACACTGGTATCTATTGCCAAGTTATCAACTTTCCACCGGAATCCATCGGCGGCTTTTCAGCGGGTTGTGGAGTTGCCCCTGTAACTCAGGACACGCGGACACCGTTAGGTTGATGACACCGCATTACGCCTGAACTCGCGAGGCGAGCGGTATTTCAGGGCTTTGTGCGGGTGGCGCTCATTGTAGTGTTCAAACGCGATTGCCAGACGCGAGAGCGCTGTTGGTGCGTCAGACTTGTCCATATAGGCGACGTAATTGTGCTTCATGGTCTTCACGAACGATTCCGCCATGCCATTGCTCTGCGGCGAACGGACCGGTGTGGTCAGCGGCTCAAGACCCAGTTCGCGAGCGAAGCTGCGCGTGCGGTGGTCGATGTAGGCCGAGCCGTTGTCCGTCAGCCATTCAATGGGCTGCGCGGCCTGCGTGGTGCCGAAGCGCTGTTCGACGGCGGCCAGCATCACGTCGCGCACCACATCACCGCTATGCCCGCCGGTCGTTGCTGCCCAGCTAATCGCCTCGCGGTCGCAGCAGTCCAGCGCAAACGTCACGCGCAGCGGCGTACCATCGTCGCACCGGAACTCGAAGCCATCGGAGCACCAGCGGGTGTTGCTGCGGTCCACCGCAACGCGACCGTCATGTCGCCGCTTATCTCGCCGCACGCCAGGGCGGCGCAGCAGCAACTGATGCTCCCGCATGACCCGATACACGCGCTTGACGTTGATGCACGGCGCACCGCTCTGCTCCCGACTGCGGCGCAGCAGCGCCCAGACACGGCGGTAGCCGTAGGTGGGAAGGTGCGCCACATGGGCCTGAATCTCCTCGACCAGCCCGGCATCGTTGGTCACGCGGGCACGGCGACCATCGCGCCAGTCGGACGAGCGAGCTCGCTTCACCGCCACGGCAGAGCGCGCCACGCCGAGAACTTCGCAGACCGTCTTCATCGGTCGTCCCCCGGCAGCAAGGGCGAGCGCGCAATCAGGTTTTTTGAACGGCCCCATTCCACGGCTTCTTTCAGGATTTCGACCTCCAGCGTCTTCTTCCCGAGTAGCCGTTGCAGTTCCTTGATTTCCTTGATGGCGGCGGCCAGCTCAGATGCCGGCACAACGGTTTCGCCTGCCTTCACCGCCGCCAGACTGCCTTCCTGGTATTGCTTGCGCCAGCCAAACACTTGGTTGGCGTTGACGCCGTGCCGACGTGCAACGGCCGACACCGACGCTCCCGGCTCCAATGTTTCCTGCACGATGGCGATTTTTTCTTGCGCCGTGCGCCGCCGACGGCGCTCCGGCTCGGTCAGAATTTCGATGCTTTCCACGTAATGACTAGGCTTACTGATAGGCACAAGACTATCCCTTATTTTAAGAGAGTCCTCGTGTCCTCAGATACGTGGGGCCGCTCCAGGTTGATCGCGCTTGGATGGGTGCGCGAGTGAGCCTATGGGCGGGCTAAGTCAGCATGTTCAAACTGCTGGCAAACCATTTCACCCCCGGCAGGAGAACACCATGAACAAATTGCCCACGAGCAGCACCACTGGCTGGCTCAATAAAGTCCCGGAAGTCGCGCTGTCGTTCTGGATCATCAAGATCATGTCCACCACGGTGGGCGAGACGGGAGCCGATTTCCTGGCGGTCAACGCAGGGTGGGGGCAAGGCGTGACTCGAACCGTCATGGCTGCCCTGTTGGCGGCCGCCTTGTTCATGCAGTTGCGCACCCGACGCTATACCCCTTGGATTTACTGGCTGACGGTGGTACTGGTCAGCGTGGTCGGCACCCAGATCACCGATCTGCTGACCGATGGCCTTGGCGTCAGCCTGTACATCAGCACCTCGGCGTTCGCCGTTGCGCTCGCCGCGATCTTCTTCGTCTGGTATCGGATCGAGCGCACCCTGTCCATTCACGACATTGTGACGCGCAGCCGGGAGCTGTTCTATTGGGCTGCCATCCTCTGCACGTTCGCGCTGGGCACGGCTGCTGGCGATTTGGCGACCGAGGCATTGGGCTTGGGCTTTACCTGGGGCGCGGTGGCGTTCGGTGTGCTGATTGGCATCACCTATACCGCCTGGCGCATGGGCGGCAACGCCGTTCTGACCTTCTGGATCGCCTACATATTGACCCGCCCCTTCGGGGCCGCACTCGGCGACTTGCTGACTCAGGCCAAGACCTATGGCGGCCTTGGCATGGGTGCCATGTGGACAAGCGCCTTGTTCCTCACGGTGATCGTCATGCTGGTGGCCGTCGCGCAGATCGGCATGAATGGACGCCGCTCGGCCCAGCTCGTCGAATAACCATCTTCGCTCTACACAAGGAGAAAAACATGCTCATAAAGCACTCAATCGCTCGCCCTGTTGCCGCCATTTCGGCCGCCGTGCTCTTGGCCCTCGCGGCTGGTTGTTCCAAATCTGCCGATCAGAACAACGCAAGCACAGCATCAACTACACCGGCCCAGACTGTCTCGGCCTCGCAAGGCAAAACTGCCTCCAAGCTGGGCGACCTGTCGGCCTTCCGCAGCATCGCCACCGATGTCGCCGCCACTGTTGACAAGGGCGATCTGCCTGCTGCCAAGTCACGCATCAAGGACTTGGAAGTCGCATGGGACTCGGCCGAAGCCGGACTCAAACCGCGCGCGGCAGATGACTGGCATCTGCTCGACAAGGCCATCGACAAGTCGCTTGCGGCGCTTCGCGCAGACACGCCAAGCCAGGCTGACTGCAAGGCTGCGATGGATGCCCTGCTGAAAACCTTTAACACGCTCGAAGGAAAGTGAGCGCGCCCCATGAAAACATCCACTGAACACGCTTTGGCCAAGGTGCCCGAAGTTACGCTGGGCTTCTGGCTCATCAAGATTGCCGCCACGACGCTCGGTGAAACTGGCGGTGATGCGGTTTCGATGTCCATGAACCTGGGCTACCTGGTCGGTACAGCCATCTTCGCGGCGATCTTCCTGGCTGCCGTGGTCGCGCAGGTCAAGGCCAAGGACTTCCACCCCTTCCTGTACTGGACGACCATCATCGCGACAACCACGGTCGGCACGACGCTGGCCGATTTCGCGGACCGATCGCTCGGAATCGGGTACGCTGGCGGTTCGAGCTTGCTGCTGGCCTTGCTGCTTGGCTCTCTCTTCGTCTGGCATCGCACCCTTGGCTCCGTGTCGGTAAGCACGGTCAGCTCGCCCAAGGCGGAAGCCTTTTACTGGTTGACGATTATGTTCTCCCAGACGCTGGGCACCGCGCTGGGCGACTGGACGGCTGATACGGCGGGCCTGGGATACACGGGTGCGGCCGTCGTGTTCGGCGGGCTGCTCGCGCTGGTCGTGGCAGCCTACTACTGGACGAGCGTGTCCCGCACGCTGCTGTTCTGGGCGGCGTTCATCCTGACGCGTCCGCTAGGTGCCGTGGTCGGCGATTTTCTGGACAAGCCGGTGAGCGCGGGCGGCTTGGCGCTGAGCCGCTATTCAGCGTCGGCCGCGCTGCTCACCTTCATAGTGGTGGCAATCCTGCTGTTCAGGCAGCGAGCCGCCAGGACGGCGCATTGAACAACAATTGAAGGGAGGGTGAGTGCGGGTATTGCTGGTCGAAGACGATCCCATGATCGGTGACGCGATCCAGGGCGCATTGAAGGATGCGTCCTACGCCGCCGACTGGGTGAAGGATGGGCAGACGGCGCTCACCACGCTGGGCTGCCAGCACTACGACCTGGTGCTACTCGACCTCGGTCTGCCCGGCAAGGATGGGCTGGAGGTGCTGGCCAGCATCCGAGCCAAGGACAACCCGATTCCCCTGCTCATCATCACGGCTCGCGATGGTCTGGATGACCGTCTGCGCGGCCTGGATGGCGGGGCCGACGACTACGTGTCCAAGCCCTTTCAGATGGCGGAACTACTGGCCCGGATGCGCGCCGTCCTGAGGCGCAAAGGTGGCACGGCAGCACCAGTGCTCAGCAACGGCGTGGTGACGCTCGACCCGGCCACCAAAGAGGCTTGTGCCAATGATGGCCCCCAAGTGCAACTGTCCAACCGCGAGTTCTCGCTACTGCAAGCCTTGCTGGTTCGGCCTGGTGCCATCCTTTCGCGCAGCGAACTGGAGGATCGCATCTATGGCTGGGGGGAAGAGGTCGAAAGCAATGCCGTCGAATATCTGATCCACGCACTGCGGCGCAAGCTCGGTGGCGAGGTCATCAAGAACGTCAGGGGGGTCGGATGGATGGTCTCAAAAGGCGCTTGAACGAATCGGTGCAGCTCAAGCTGTCCTTCACCTTGTCGCTGGCCATCCTCGTGGTGGCCGTTGTGGCGGGCGTCTTCTCGTTCCTGTCCGCCTTCGATGAAGCCCACGAACTACAGGACGATGTATTGCGCCAGGTGGCGCAGCTCATGGATCGTCAGCGCTTGTTGCCTGCCGTGCCAACCACCGATATCCGTCTCAAGGATGTCGATGAAGAGTCGCGCGTGATCGTCCAGCGCTTGGGTGAGGTCAGTCCCTCTACGGTAGGCGTGGACGCAGGAGGCGTGCTCCCGCTCCCGGCGACCTTGGCAGATGGATTGCACACGCTGGAAGTTGGTGGCGAGACGTTTCGCGTGCTGGTCAAGACCACAGCGAGCGGCGAACGCATTGCTGTGGCTCAGGAGTCCGGCTTCCGCAATGAAATTGCCCGCGACGGGGCACTGCGCACGGTGATGCCTTTCTTGATTCTCGTGCCGGTGCTGCTGTTGATCGTTGCTGACCTGGTGCGCAAGATGTTCCAGCCCATCGCGGCGCTGTCCAAGGAAATAGACCAGCGGGCAGAGCAGGAACTGCATCCCGTCGAAGACCGCCACCTTCCGGTCGAGGTACGTCCGTTTGCCGTGGCGATCAATCGCCTGCTCGCTCGTGTCGGCCAGTCGATGGAATCTCAGCGCCGCTTTGTCGCGGATGCCGCGCACGAGCTACGTTCGCCGCTGACAGCCATGTCGCTGCAAGCAGAACGGCTCGCGGAAGCGGAAATGTCCAGCGTGGCGCGCGAACGGCTGACGGTTTTGCGCCAAGGGATCGAGCGCGGCCGCAGCCTGCTCGATCAACTCTTGACCTTGGCCAAGGCGCAGTCGGCCACCGACCTGCCGAAGTCGCCTGTATCTGTCCAGAGCATCTACCGCCGCGTGCTGGAAGACCTGATGCCGCTGGCCGAGGCCAAGCACATCGACATTGGTGTCGAAGGCACGCTGGACGCCGAAGTGTGGGCAAGCGAGCTGGACATGATCGCTGTGGTCAAGAACCTGGTCGATAACGCCATCCGCTACACGCCAGAGGGAGGGCGTGTTGATCTTTCTGTGGGTGTTTCGGAAGGGAAGGTCGTACTACGTATTCAGGACAGTGGGCCTGGCATTCCGTTGGCTGAACGGGATCGAGTGTTTGATCCCTTCTACCGCACGCTGGGGAGCGAGCAGATCGGCTCGGGTCTGGGACTATCCATTGTCCAGACGATTGCCAATCGCATCGGTGCTGAAATCCGCCTCGACTTCTCAGACCAAGAGAAGCAAACTGGCTTAAATGTTGCCGTTATCGCTCCCATGCGGTAGGGGTTTGAGAAACGCGGAGGCAGGCTAAATGATTAATTCGGCGGGGTGGTTTTATTGGGCTTTGCTGTCCGCTATCTTTGCAGCACTGACGGCTATTTTTGCCAAGGTTGGCATTCAGGGAGTTGATTCCGATCTGGCCACCTTGATCCGCACGGCCATCATCATCGTCGTCCTGTCGGCGTTTGTTGCGTACACGGGGAAATGGGCCAACCCCTTGGAGTTATCACCCAAGACATGGCTTTTCCTCGGGCTGTCCGGCTTGGCAACAGGGGCATCGTGGGTCTGCTACTTCCGCGCACTCAAGATTGGCGATGCATCCAAGGTTGCGCCAGTGGATAAACTCAGTCTTGTCCTGGTGGCGGTATTTGCTTTCGCCTTTTTGGGCGAACGCCCGTCACTGAGGGAGTGGTCCGGCATTTCGATGGTCGCCGGAGGCGTTCTGTTATTGGCGTTCAAGTGATAACAGGTAGCACATACTGACTCAACCAGTCGTCACGATTCGTCTACAGTAACCGCTGTCCTGCCATCAAACTTGACTGAGCAGTTTCTCGCCATCAAGGCGCAACTCGCCCTTCGGCGAAATGTGCCGATACAAGGTCTGCCGTGTGATGCCCAGTTCCTGACATAGATCGCCGACCTTGGTTTCGGGCTGCCCCATAGCGGCCATCGCCAGCCGCAACTTGGCGGCAGTCATCTTGAAGGGCCGGCCGCCCTTTCTACCGCGCGCCCTCGCCGAAGCCAATCCTGCAATCGTGCGCTCGGCAATCAGTTCGCGCTCGAACTCGGCCAACGCGGCGAAGATGCCAAAGACCAACTTGCCGGCGGCCGTCGTGGTGTCAATGGCTGCGCCGTGCCCAGTCAACACTTTCAGACCGATGCCACGGCCGGTCATGTCGTGCACGGTGTTGATCAGGTGGCGCAGGTCGCGCCCGAGGCGATCCAGTTTCCACACCACCAGCGTGTCGCCGGGCCGCAGCGCTTTCAGGCAAGACACCAGGCCGGGTCGGTCCTCGCGCTTGCCGGACGCCTGATCCTCATAGAGATGGGCCGGATCGACGCCGTTAGCAATCAGCGCGTCGCGCTGCAAGTCGGTGGCTTGGGAGCCATCCGCCTTCGATACCCGCATGTAGCCAATCAGCATGTTTCACCTGTCACATATACGTTCGATTATGTGACAGTGTGCACCGGAAAGTTCTGGTCGTCAAAATTTGTCACTTAACCCGTCATTCTGTCTAAGACATGCAAAGGGTCCATCAGCCTCGTAATGTGACAGAAATTCCGGGGGAATGCCTTCCTTT
This sequence comes from Burkholderia sp. IDO3, assembly GCF_003366075.1. NCBI lineage: Bacteria > Pseudomonadati > Pseudomonadota > Betaproteobacteria > Burkholderiales > Burkholderiaceae > Burkholderia > Burkholderia sp. IDO3. Next base: position 322,908 of record NZ_CP028965.1, on the reverse strand, counting down.
GCAAAGGTGGCGCGCAACTGTTCCAGGGAAGCGGGATCGCGCCGACCATAGGAAGCCAACGCGAACAGCGAGCGTGCCGTCTCGGGGTCGTGCCGGGCTTCAATGATCGCCTCACTGATAGCTTGGACCGCCCGTTGCCAATGATTGACGGGTTCGGGCTTCGGCGGTTTCGCCGGCAGACCACTGGTGAACCCGGTTTGGAGCTCGGACCAGAACAGCTTTGCATGCTCGCCTGGCGGGCTGATATCCCTCACCTCGATCAAGCTGATTGCCGTTGCCGCCGCCTCCAGCATCTGCAACCGTATTGCCGGGTTCAGGGTTTCATACGGTCGCCACAGACTTTGCCCAGCACGCAGCGGATGCCCGCAGCCTTGCCAGACTTGGCGGAGATACCCCGCGTAGGTTCCGCACGCCGAAAGCGGGGTGTTCAGCTCATCGAGCAGCGTGCGTAGCAGTCGAAACCACAATCCAGCGTGGATGCGTCGGCACGGCAGTTCCACATGGCCGGTCGTCAGTGCCTGCCAGGTACGCCGGTCCATCACTGCAATCGCGTCGCTGGCGGTGCGCGACGCAGTGTCGGCGTTCTCCCAGCCGAGAAACCGCCCAGGTGTCAACGCCGGTTGAAAACTGACCCCTTTGTCGGCGCTCGCGCCGAAGTAAATTTGACCCCCTGGGGTTGAAGGGTTATTGGGCAGCAGTCCGAGCCCGAGCCGGGCTGTTGCCGGCTTTGCGCTTGTCCTTGAGCCGATAGCTTTCGCCACTGATCTGCACGATGTGAGCGTGATGCAGAAGGCGGTCGAGCATGGCTGCCGTGAGCGTCTGGTCGTCGGCGAAGGCGCTGGCCCATTGAGGGAAGGGCAGGTTGCTGGTCAAGATGATGCTGCCTCGCTCGTAGCGCTTGGCGACCACCTGGAAGAACAGATTTGCTTCATCGCGCCCGAAGGGCAGGTAGCCGATCTCGTCGATGACGAGCAGACGTGGGCCAAGCACGGCTCGATTGAAGTACTGCTTGAGCTGTCCTTGCCGATGTGCCGCGTTCAGCTGCAGGATGAGATCGGCGGCACTGATGAAGCGGGTCTTCACGCCAGCCATGGTGGCGCGATATGCCAGGGCAATTGCCACGTGATCTCGTACCGACTGTCAACGCATGTTCGCGGCTTCGGAGCAGGGCTCTACGCCGGTTCGGGCATAGGCTGGTTGCGGCGAGACTGGCGGACCTCGAGCGGCACTTTGAATTGCGCAGCAACGATACGTTTGCCCTCTTGGACGGAAATCGAGTTACCTTCCTGATCTCGAAGCACGTACGGCTCGCCGGTCTTCAACACGCGATAGATCCGGTTGATCAAGCGCGTCGCAACTGCGCAGATGGCTTGCTTGTGGTGATGCCCTTTGTTCACCATAAGACGCCAGTACACGGCGGCAAGATCTGGATCGATCTTTCGTGCAACGTCCGCAGCGATGTACAGCGCCCGCTTGACGCGATCACTACCACTCTTTGTCAGCCTTTGACCGGGCTTCTCTATACCACCGGACGAACTTCTGGTAGGAAACATACCGCAGAATCCGCGTATGTGATCTTCGTTACGGAAGCGTTTCGCGTAGCCGAGTACGCCGATGAGCAGCGGAGCCAAGGTCGCCCCTATGCCAGGAATAGATCGAAGCGCATCGGACGGATGCACCCGCTGATAGATCTGCTCCACTTCACGCTCGATCGCGCGGACGTGGCGATCCCACAGTCGCAAATGTTCGACTTCTTGCGCCACCTCGAATTGCAAAGCGGTGAAATCGACGCTATCGCCGTGGAGCTCAATGGTCTCTTCGGCCGCTGCCTTAAGTTTCTCGACCAGCGAATCGATGAAGGGGCCGCTCTTGGGATGATTCCCTGAGGCGTGTTGTGACAGGAATCGGGCGAGCACATCGCGTCGCATGGCTACGACCTTGCGCGGATCCAACAGCTCGCCGAGAATTGCTAGCGTGAGTTGCGTGACCGTATCGGGCAACACAGGCTCAAGCGCCGGGCACGCCCAGCGGATGAGGTCAAGAACGCGGCGCCGCGCGGAACACACTAGCTCCTGATAGCGGTGACGCTGTTTGGTCAGTCGTTGTAGTGAATGTTGCTCGGGCCCTGGCACATGAACTGGGTCGAGGCCACGGCCACCAAAGCCGGGTATTGCGCCCAATACATGTGCATCGGCCGCGTCGGTCTTGGCATGCTCGCTGAGGTATTTGCGTAACGCCTTCACGCGCTGACCCTTGACCCGAATGACTTTGATTCCGGCACGCTGCAGCCAGTTGGCCACCGGAAACCATGCCATGCCGGTTGGCTCCATCACGGCTGTGATCGGCGTATCGGCGCCGACGCCGCTCTTGATGGCTGACACGAAACGCCTGAGGTCGGTTGACGTCAAACGGAAGCGGATCGGTTTGCCAATTGCACGTCCATCATCGAAGATCTGCGCGACCTGAACTGCACTTATTGCCAGATCGATGCCGACGGTCCGGTGACGCACGGGTGCATTGCTGATAGAAGCCATGAGTTATTGTTCTCCTTATCAACGAATCAGAGGGCTCGTCGCTGGGCAGCACTGCCAGGTGTTTCATTCGTGGCCGCTTGAAACTCGCAGATTCATGCGCCACCATCTCGTTACTCTTGCCTGCGCCAGCCCGAACCCCGCAACCATGGGCTTCACATCGTCGGGACGAACTTTGCGGGCTCTCCCACGTTCTTAAGGTCGCCGGGTCCGGTGCCCGCAGGCAAGAGTACCAGCGAGCGAGCGGGCGGAGTTGAACGGCGAGTCAGAAGCGACAGAAGCTCGGCCTCATACTCTTGCCCCTCGGCGTACGTCCTGCACCCCGATTCAGACAAGAAGCTATCGAATTCGACGGTGCGAAGGTCGACCCGCGATCACTTCGTCGAGGCGCCCTGAAGCCCTATCATCGACTTGCCCCTCGGCGTCAACCCCGCACTGCTATAGATACCTGGCTCTTGCCCACGCCGGAGGGTCCGAGCAAGACGATGTTCTCGGCACGGTCGATGAATGCCAGGTTGGCCAGTTCCTGGATCTGCGCGCGGGGTGCGCCGCTGGCGAAGGCGAAGTCGTATTGCTCCAGCGTCTTGACTGCTGGCAGCGTTGCCATCTTCAGTAAGGTCGAGCGGCTGCGCTCCAGTTTTGCCTGGTGTTCGCCGCTCAGGATCTTCTCCAGGAAATCGGCGAAACTTGCTTGCTCGTCGGCGCTTTGCTGTGCGAGGTGGGCCCAGTCGGCCGCGATGCGCTCGAGCTTGAGCTGGATGCAGAGCTCGGCGATGCGTGCGTGCTGCAGGTTCATGCGGCATGCTCCAGTAAGGCGCCGTACACCGACAGCGGGTGCTGCAGGCTCTCGTGCGGAATCACCATATCTGCAGTTTTTACGGTAACGGCCGGCGGCGTAGCGAACGCCCTGGGCAGGCTCATCAAACTATGTCGCTCGTGAGCAAGGCGCACTTCGGGCTTCTCACCCGTCGTGCCGTGGATGCGTTGCTGCGCCACCTCTGCCAACCAGCGGCCGATATGGGCATTGGCCGTATCGACATCGAGGAGCAGGCCGGCCGTCTTCAGCGTCGCAGCCAACGGGGTGACGAAGCTGCTCTTCAGATAGCCGTTGAACCGTTCGACCTTGCCCTTGGTTCTGGCTCGATAGGGTCGACACAGCCTGGGACGAAAGCCAAACTCATCGGCCAACGAGGCAAGTGCTGGGTGCCAGCGATGTTGACCCTGGCCGTATGCATCGCGTTCGGTGACGACCGTACCGGCGTTGTCGAAAAGAACCTCTTCGGGCACGCCGCCGAAATAAACAAATGCTTCACGTAAGCCGCGTAGCCAAGCCGGGCTGTCTTCTCTCTCGGAAAATAGCACGAAGGTGGCGCGGCTGTAGCCCAGCGTGGCGACGAAGGCCTTCAGCGGATGGCGGCCTCGCCGTATCGTCGTGAAGTCGGCCTGCATCTGCTTGCCGGGTGGGGTCTCGAACCGCACCACAGGCTCGGCGGGACGAACCTTCAACGGCGCCAGAAACGCCTTCAACTGACTAATGCCGCCCGTGTAACCGTGTTCACGGATCTCGCGCAGAAGAACCGTCGCCGGAATCCAGTGCGGATGGGCCGCCTCGATGCGATCTCGCAGGTACTGCGTGTACGGGTCCAGCTTGCGTGGCCGCGCAGCCCTCGGGCCGTAGCTGGGAGGCGTCGCCTCACCGCGCAGGTATCGCCTGACTGTGTTGCGCGACACGCCCAACTCTCGCGCGATCGCCTTGATGCCGTGGCCCTGACGGGCCAGTACTCGAATCTCCAATGATTGCTCCTGGGTCAACATCTTGGCGGCCAAAAGCCGCCATCATCGCCCAGGGGGTCAGTTTTACCTCGGCGCCAGGGGTCAGTATTACTTCGGCGCTGACACCCAGGCACGCCCCAATAGGATTCCAGCCAGCAGCCATGCAGCGGGCAGCTCAGCATCAGGGGCAGCTATCGCGCGTCAATCAAGATGAGAACAGCGCGTCAATCAGGATGAGAACTGGCGTGGCGGCAGCGGTGGAGGGCGTAGCCCGGAAACCGCTGCCGCCACGCCGCGCCGAACAGTCCCCCCGTCGTCGGGGAGCCTTGTCGGTGGTCGCGGTGGATCGGGTATGAAGGAACCTTCCATTTCACGGGAGGCTACGGTGCCCGGGCGTCACGTCAACGACCACCAGATGAGGCTCTATATGAAGTACAGAAGCAAGGAACAACCGACCAAGGCAGGCGCACGCGCCGGGTTCAGCGCCGCCACTGCCTATCGCATCGAACAGGACCCAAGACCGCCATCGAAGAAGAAGGCGCCACGCACGCGTCGCCGTGCTGATCCCCTGGCAGCAATCTTTGACGCCGAGATCGTCCCGCTGCTCCAGTCCGCTCCCGGCATCCGGCCCGTGGCCGTACTGGACGAGATGCTTCGGCGCCATCCAGACCTCCCGGGCAACGTGCGTCGCACGCTCGAGCGGCGTATTCGCGACTGGCGGGCACTCCATGGCGAGGAGCGTGACGTCATGTTCCGCCAGGTGCACGAGCCCGGTCGCCTCGGATTGTCCGACTTCACCGAGATGGACAGCCTGGGCGTCACCGTGGCGGGTGTCGCGCTGGACCACCGTCTGTATCATTTCCGGCTGGCGTGCTCGGGCTTTGAGCACGCTCACGTCATCCTCGGCGGCGAGAGCTATGTCGCGCTGGCCGAAGGGCTGCAGAACGCGTTGTGGGTGCTCGGTGGCGCACCGCGCGAGCACCGCAGCGACAGCCTGTCGGCGGCGTTCCGCAATCTGGAACGCGAAGCGCGCGACGATCTCACCACGCGTTACGAAGCGCTCTGTGCTCACTACGGAATGCAGCCTACGCGCAACAACCGCGGCGTTGCCCATGAGAACGGCTCCATCGAGAGCCCTCACGGCCACCTCAAGAACGCGGTGCGTGATGCGTTGCTTTTGCGCGGCAGTAAAGACTTCGACGACCTCGATACCTATCGCCGCTTCATCGACGAGCACGTCTGTCGCATCAACGCGCGCAATGGCAAGCGCATTGATGCCGAGCGCCCGCAGCTTCAGCCACTGCCGCCGCAGCGCACGACGGACTACGAGCAAACGCGTGTGTACGTCAGCTCCACCGGCGGCTTTGTCCTGCGCAAGGTGTTCTATACCGTCCCGTCCCGGCTGATCGGTCATCGACTGCGCGTGCGGCTGTATGACGACCGGCTGGAACTGTTCCTGGGCAGCACCGCCCTGATGACGCTGCAGCGCGGCCGTCCGGGTCCCAGTGGCAAGCACGGCCACGTCGTCAACTACCGGCACATCATCCACGCGCTGCGCCGCAAGCCCATGGCGCTGCTCAACCTGGTCTACCGCGATCAGGTCTTTCCGCGTGAGGCCTATCGATTGACCTTCGAACGCCTGTGCGAGCAACTGCCGGAGCGTGCGGCATGCAAGACCATGGTTGAACTGCTCAGCCTGGCCCACGAGCGCAACTGCGAGGCACAACTGGCGCAGGCACTCGAGCAGTGCCTGGCCGACGGGCAACTGCCCGATCTGCACGCGCTGAGTTCCCGTTTCGAAGCGAAACCCGCGAGCCTGCCGCAGGTGAACGTCCAGCTGCCTTCGTTGCGCGACTACGAGGCCCTGCTTGGCCTGCAAATGGAGGTGGCAGCATGAATCACGAATTCGACGCCACCCGCCTGTCGCTGCTGCTCAACGATTTGCGGCTGCCCGCCATCAAGCAGATCTGGTCGAGCTTTGCCGAGCGTTCCGACACGGAAGGCTGGCCCGCGGCGCGCCTGCTCATGGCGCTGGCCGAACACGAGATCGCCGAGCGCGATCGACGTCGCATCGAACGTCACCTCAGGGACGCCAGGCTGCTGCCGGGCAAGACGCTGGAGAACTTCGATTTCGACGCGGTGCCGATGGTGTCGAGAGCGCACGTCTCGGCGCTTTGCGCTGGCGACGGCTGGCTGCGCAACGGCGCCAACCTGATTCTTCTGGGGCCGTCCGGAGGCGGCAAGTCGCACTTGTCGTCGGCCATTGGACTGAGCCTGCTGGAGAACGGCTGGAAGGTCCTGTTCGCCCGTACCACCGACCTCGTGCAGCGGTTGCAGGTCGCACGCCGCGAGCTGTCGCTGGAGTCCGCCATCAACCGGCTGGATCGATTCGATCTCCTTATTCTGGACGACTTTGCATACGTCAGCAAGGATCAGGCCGAGACGTCGGTGCTGTTCGAGCTCATCAGCGCCAGGTATGAGCACCGTTCTCTTTTGCTAACTGCAAATCAACCATTTGGCGAATGGGACCGTATCTTCCCCGACCGGGCCATGACGGTAGCCGCCGTCGACCGGCTGGTCCATCACTCGACGATCTTTGAACTGAACGTCGAAAGCTACCGTAGGCGTACCGCCCTGGAGCGCAAGCAGCAGGGACCGGGACGCCCGGCCAGTATCGCGACACCAAACAACGTCGGCGTGCCGCCGCGCCCGGAGGATCAGCAATGAAGCACAACGCACATCTGCAGCTCGTAACGCGTGACGATACATCCGATAGTTCGACGACGAAGCCCATCGCACGCACGGCCGCACAACGGCAACGCGCATACCGCTTACGCCGCAAACGGGCCGTTATAGACGCCATTGGTGAGGAAGCCTGCGCGTCACGCGTTACGATGCTGGCCCTGCTCGGCGAAGGCTTGGCGGCATTGGATAACAGCGACACTTCGACAAGGCTCATTGAGAGCAAACGCCACTGCGTAAGGCGTGTGCTCCAGGCCATCGTCACGCGTTACGCAATCGATCTCACCGACTGACGCGCTGTTCTCATCCTGATTGACGCGCGGCAGGCAGGCAACGCTCGCCAGCGTCAATCAACATCGACATCATCAACCTCGCCGCAGCATTCTCATCCTGATTGTCGCGCGGCACAGAATGCCTGCAGCGTAACGCTGCAGGCTCTGCCCGGCGACGGCTTGGCGGCATTGGACGCCGGCGACGTTCCACGATGCTCATCGAGATCAAACGCGACAGCGTAAAGCGTGTGCTCCAGGCCATCGCCACGCATTACGCAATCGTCCTCACCGGCTCGGGCGCCGTTCTCATCCTGATTGTCGCGCGGCACACGCGCGCCAGCGTCAATCAAAAACTGCGCGTCAATCAATAAACGCTTGTCAGCGCCAATCAACATCGGCATCATCAACCCCGCCGCGACATTCTCATCCTGATTGTCGCGCGTCTCTCATCCAGATTGTCGCGCCACAGGCAGCTTCCATGCAAGCAGTACGGCTTGGTTTGCCGGGTCGTTCAGACAGAGAGGACAGGCGCGATGTATCGGCTGGCTGGGCAGCCAGGCACGCCAGCTCGTGATGGATCGCGTCCTACGGCGGAGTTTCGGCAGCAGCACCGAGAGCTGGAACGCATAGGTTTCCAATGCGTCTGGAATCTGATCATCAAGGCTGTCCAGTAGCCAAGGCACCCAGCCGGCGAAACTCATGCAACGCAGCCGGTCCGGCTCGATGCCGCTCCGCTGGGAGAGCATCGCCAACAGCGCCAGTGGTGGCGCGGTATCCAGGTCATCAACCTGAGCGTGACCAAGATCGTGCTCCAGCAGCTCGGACACCTCCATGTGATAGCAAAGGGCCACGCGGTTGAGCCACGAAGACAAGGCTTCGCCTTCTCTGGGGGCCGGATGCAGTGGCCAGCGTGGCGCTGGCTTCACATCAGTTCCCGCTCGAATTGCCGCCGCCGCTCGCTGGGACCGGTGTAATCGGCCATGCTCAGCGTGCGATGGTTGATCGCTTCCTCGCCGCTCTCCACGGCGACGATGGCCGCCGCCATCAGCAAGTGCGCCAGTTCGCCGATGGTGCCCTCGCTGCGTGTGAGCAGGTAGCGGGCCATGTCCAGCGTGGCAATCGACGAGGGTCGCCGCAGTGGAAGCGAAGCGGCGAAACTGGCCAGCAGTGAGCAGCAATCGTGATTGGCCTCCCATACCGGCAGCATCATCGGCTCGAAGCGATTTTCCAACTGGTCATCGGAGCGGATGGCCAGGTAGGCGTCGCGCGTGCCGACCCCGACCAGTGGGATGCGCAGTTCATTGCCGAGGAAGCGCAGGAGATTGAGGAATTCCCGGCGATTGACGCTGTTACCGGCCAGGACGTTGTGCAACTCGTCGATCACCAGCATGCGCACGCCGACCTTGCGCAGCAGTGCCAGCGCCAGTTGTTCCATTTCTGGCAGCCGTGGGCGCGGTCGCAATGGCGCACCCATCGCCGCGAGCAGCGCGACGTAGAAGCGGATTACCGACGGTTCGGATGGCATCTGCACGACCAGTACCGGAATGTGCTCCTGGTCGGCGTCGGCTCTGGCCGGATGCGTGCGCCGGAACTTCTCGACGATCATCGACTTGCCGTTGTTGGTCGGGCCGACCAGCAGCAGGTTGGGCATGCGTTGCTTGTTTGGCCACGTATACAGGATTTCCAGCCGGTTCAGCGCCTCGACTGCTCGCGGATAGCCGATCCAGCGGTCGGCGCGAAGGCGATGGATGCGTTCGTCCGCCGGGAGACGGGCCAAGCCCTGGGCCGCCGGCAGCAGGTGGGACAAGTCGATGATGGGATATTCTTCCACGGCTACCACTCCTCAATCTGGTCGAACGGTTTGGCCGGCGGCTGGTTGTCTGCCTGCTGCCCATCCATGTCAGCGCCCGGTGGTGGCGTGGTTTTGACAGGCGTTGCCGTTGCCTTGAGATGCTGGCGTCGATCCGCGTCGCGCCGCGCCTTGCGCGTAGCCTTCTGCGCGGTGGTAACGATTTCGCGCATCTGGCCGATCATGCGGAACAACGCCGACTCATCCACCTGTTCGCGCCCTTGCTGCCGCAATTTCGCCAGCGCCTGTCGTTGTTCCCAGAGGGTGACAGCCGGGTGCGACAAGGTACGGTAGGGAATTTCCAGGTAGTGCTGCCCCTCTGGTTCCAGCACCCATATGCGGCTGATGTCGCGCGGGTCGCGCCGGATCAGGAACGCAGGCAAGCGGTCCCGCCGAGCTATCCACGGCTTGAGCGCATCGGCGTAGTAGTGGATGTGGTCGATGACGAAGCCGGTGCGGGTCAGCGTGCGGCGGATGATGGGCAGAAAATCGACCAGAAAAGCCGTAGCGCGAGTGATGACGGTTGGCACGCCGGTCCGCGTGATAGCTTCGGCCCAGCGCGCGGCCGGCGGTTGGAGCAGGCCGTTGTGCACGGAGCCGTGATAGGTGCCGACCGCCAATGTGAGCCAGCGCTCCAGCTCGCGCAGTGTCAGGGCGGCCATCTTCTCGGAGGCGTATTCCCCGCGCTGGTCAGGATTGGAGAAGGTCGTCCCCGGCAATTCGTCGTGGATCATCTGCATCGCCGTGCCGATGATCCGTTCCACGATACCGCCGTAGTGCGGCTGCCCAAGCGGGCGATAGTCCAACCGGATGCCATGCTGCTCGCAGCCACGGCGCAGCGCCTCGCTCTTGAACTCAGCCGCGTTGTCCAAGTAGAGCAGTCTGGGCTTGCCGCTCATCGGCCAATCCATCTCTACGTTCAACCCTTCCAACCAAGGGCGCTTGTCGCAGGCGGCATGCACCAAGCACAAGCCGACCGAGACGGCGGACGGGGCTTCCAGGGTAACGACCATGCCAACCACGCAGCGGGTGAATACGTCGATGGCGAGGGTCAGGTATGGACGGCCAATCGGTTGCCGGTCGCGCTCGTCCACCACGATCAGGTCGATGACTGTGTGGTCGATCTGCACCTGCTCCAGCGGCGCGGAGACGGGTGGCGGAACACCACCAACACCTTGCAGGTCGCGGGCGGCATCTTGTCCTTCCCGGCGGTGAGTGACCTCGCGCGGATCGAGGCCGGCGATCCGCAGAGCCACCGTGTTGCGCGCCGGCACCCGCAGCTTTTGCAGCTTGCACGCCCGCACAACTTCGCGGTGGAACGCCGCCAAGCTACGCTTCTGCTTGGTCAGGAAGCGCTTTTGCAGTAACTCGCGGATGATTCGTTCGACCGACTCCGGCAAGCGGCCTTTACCTTTGCCACCGCTCGACTGCCCAAGAGCCAAGTCAGTGACCAGCCCCGATCCTAGCCGGGCACGGCGGATCAGGACGTAGACCTGCCGCCGGGACAGCCCCAATGCCTGGGCTGCCGCGTCGGCCGCTTCATGCCCAACCGTCTCCGACTGCGCCAACGGCCCAATGATCTCCGCGCGACGACGCGCACGCTCCCATGCCTGTTCTGGCAGGGTGGCCACGCCGTGCTCGGTAATCGGTGCGGTATCGGTCGCCATGCTCATCTCGCTTTGGTGCACACGAGTATTGAGCATAGACGAGTTTCGTGCAGAGGAGTCCTGATATCTGGCTGTCAGGAGCCGTATGCACAAGAGGCTTCAAACCGCGCTGAATGGTGCAGTCGTCTTCTGAAAATGACAGGCGCGGCACGGGAATCAAGGCATTGCGATTCTCGAAAATAGTTCTTGAAATTCTATTCTTGATTGCATATCATCTCAACGAGTTTCGATAAGAAAGGATGCCCATGCGACCGTCTGTTGTGCTTGACATGAAGCGAAGCGCAGTGCGTGAAGCGGTAGGCCGCTTTCGCGCCGCGAACCCGCGCGTCTTCGGCTCGGTGCTGCATGGCACCGACCGGGATGGCAGCGACCTCGACCTGTTGGTCGATGCGCTGCCCGGTGCCACGTTGTTGGACTTGGGCGATTTGGAAGAAGAACTGAAATCGCTGCTCGGCGTTGACGTCGATCTGCTGACTCCCGGCGACCTGCCGCCGAAGTTCCGGGCCAAGGTGCTCGCGGAGGCGCAACCGATATGAGCGAGAACCGCCTGCCCGATTACCTCGACCACATTCAGCAGGCCGCAACCGATGCGCGCAGCTTCGTGGAAGGGATGGCCAAGGACGACTTCTTGGCCGACAAGCGCACCCAGCAGGCCGTCATCATGAGCCTGATCGTCATCGGCGAGGCGGCCACAAAGGTGATGGATGGCTACGTCGAGTTCACCCAGGCGCATGCCGACGTGCCGTGGCGCAGCATGCGCAATATGCGTAATCGCATGGCTCACGGCTATTTCGACATCAACCTCGATGTGGTGTGGGAGACGGTACAGGAATGGCTGCCGGCGTTGCTCCAGCAATTGCCCGCCGTGCGTCAGGATGCCGACGATGAAGACCGTAACGACAAAGGCATGGAGCCATGACCAATCAAGCCGCCGATGTTCGGCCCCTCTGGCGTGTTCGATCCCGCGACCTATGAGCCGCGCTCGGGCAAGACCTTCTGGATGGCCGCAACGGACGTGAGTTCGCTGGTGGGCAAGGAGGCAGCAGCCGACACGCTCATCGGCAACTGCACGACCGCACGACCAGCCTCCCGTTCAAATTCGAGTTAGAACTCATATCCAGCCTGTCTGGGGGCACTGTGAAAGAGGGATCTCCGATGACTGTTGAATCGAGAATATTTTCTGTAGCCGAGTATGTTCAGCCGTCCGAAGGCGAGCCTATTCGTTCCGTTGTGCTTGAAACCCGAGACTCAATTATCGTGGTTTGGCATGTCCATCCCGGGCAGGAAATTGCGGCTCACATTCATCCTCACGGCCAAGACACGTGGACTGTTTTGTCGGGAATGGCTGATTACTTTCAGGGCAATGGGATTGTTCGTGCCCTCAGGGAAGGTGAGATAGCCGTGGCAAGACCGGGCCAAGTGCACGGGGCGCGAAATACAGGTACCGAGCCATTTGTGTTCGTCTCGGTTGTGGCATCAGCCAATGCCGGTTTCGTATTGGCTGAGCGATAGAGCCCAATCTCTGGAGTTGGTCCAATGAGCGGTCGGGGAGATAGGTAACAGACATGCAGCGGACACGGCTGCTAAACCAGGTCGCAAACCTCCTTGCGTCGCAGCGTGCCGCAAGCGACGCGATCAATCGAATGGGGTCGGCATGAGACTGAACACCATCCAGTTCCCGACCGCGTAGCCGCCTGTCCTGCCGATCAGGTCTTGACCATCGACGCCTGGGATCAGTCCTGAATGTTCTTGGAGACCACTACGTTATGAGCCGCAGCCGCCGCAAAACACCCATCGTCGGGCACACGACCTGCGGCAGCGAGCGCGAGGACAAGAAGCTCTGGCATCAGCGCTGGCGCACCCGTGAGCGCACGGCGCTGACCAGCGCGTCGCCCGAAGCCCTGAGCGCCCATCTGCCCCTGCTGGAAAACCAGGCCAGCAGCGTCTGGTCGATGGGCAAGGATGGCCGCTCCTACTGGCCCGTCAAGCGCCAGGCCGCCACGGCGGATCGCATCGCCAATCACAAGGGACGCAACCCGCAAGAACGCGCCTCCCTGAAAAAGCGCCTGCTGCGCAAGTGGATGAGCAAATGAAGCTCTCCTTCCATCAGCACATTGCGCTGTTCTGGATGATCGGTGCTCCGGGCGTCTTCGCGCCCGTGATCGAGAACGCCAAGCGGCCCGATGCCGGCGCCGTCATGGCGTGGGGTGTCGCGATCGTGGCGGTGATGATCCTCTTCACCCCTTTGCTGCTGCGCTGTCCACCATTCCGGCGCTGGTATGGCCGGACGGATGCGCTGTCGGAGCGGCAGCGCCAGGCGCTTGCCGAGCGCGGCCTGCGCCGCTACTACCAGACCGCTTTCGATGACGGCTACGTGCCCCGCGTGATGCCCTACGTGTGGCGCATCATCTGGACGGTCGGCGGGTTGATGGCTGTGACCGCCGTACTGCCTACCAACACCGGACGGCCAGCCTTCGATGCCTTGGTGGTCTTCTCGACCTGGTATCCGATAGGCGTGATGCTGCTGGTTTTCGCGTCGAGGCCCCTTGGCCGGTTGATTCGCCAAAGAGCACAGGAGCGGCGGAAATGAGCACGTCAACCATCGAGGCGCTGGCCAGCGCCTGGGCAAGGATTGCCGAGGAAGCGGAATTCCCCGCTGACTACGAGGGGACTGCCACACCACAAGCGCATCGGGCTAGCGAAGCTATTCAGGAGCAGATTCGGGAGCGCATCGTCGCCACCAACGACATGCGGCTGTTCAGCCTGCTGCACCTGCTGGGTCAGGCGTCGCTGCGCATGGAGCAAGCGCTGTGGCCGGAGGATTACGAGCGGATGACGCGCGAGGTTGAGGAAGCCCTGCGGCAAGCCACCGACGCCAACGCCAGATCGTACACCCACGAAGAAGTGATGCAGGCGATGCAGGAACGCATCGACCGGGCGCGAGACAAGCCATGTTGATTGGCTATGCGCGCGTCTCGACGCAGGATCAGAACCTGGAGCTGCAACGCGAAGCCTTGAGCAAGGCCGGATGTAAAAAGGTCTTCGAGGACAAGGTGAGTGGCACGCGGGCAGACCGGCCTGGCTTGGCCAAGACGCTCGAAATGCTGCGCGAAGGCGATACTTTGGTCGTCTGGAAGCTCGACCGGCTGGGCCGGTCGGTCAAGCAACTGGTCGATCTGGTCGGCGAGCTGCACAAGCACGGTGTCCAGTTCAGGAGCCTCACCGACTCCATCGACACCGGCACACCATCCGGGCGGTTCTTCTTCCACGTCATGGCGAGCCTTGCCGAAATGGAGCGCGAGCTGACCGTCGAGCGCACCCGCGCCGGGCTGGAAGTCGCCAAGCAGCTCGGCCGCAAAGGCGGCCGCAAGCCGAAGATGACCGACAGCAAGATCGAGTCGGCCAAGAAGCTGCTGGCCAGCGGGGTGCCGCCCAAGGACGTGGCCAAGAACCTCGGCGTGTCCATTCCGACGCTGTACCGCTGGGTGCCAGCCTCCACGCACGCTTAGCGTGCTTTATTTTCCGTTTTCTGAGACGACCCCATTCTGCGCATCCGGTTAGCACGGCCGAGGCGGCGGCAGCGGACGTCAGCAGGAATTGACGGCGAGATAGTGACATGGGGCGCCCCTGGTTTCATGGGTTACGATCATGACGGCAGCGCTCAATGCCGCCGGTTTCTTCTGCGAAAAGTCAGATTTTCACGTTCCGCAACCGTAGCGCGTTGGTGATAACCGATGCCGAACTCAGGCTCATGGCCAGTGCGGCGATCATCGGGGACAGCAATAATCCGGTGAACGGATACAGTACCCCTGCCGCCAGAGGCACACCCAGGGCGTTGTACACAAACGCGAAGCCGAGGTTCTGCTTCATGTTCCCGATTGTCGCCTCGGACAACTCCCGGGCTCGCGCGATGCCGCGCAGGTCTCCTTTGACGAGGGTCACCTGTGCGCTGCTCATCGCTACATCGGTGCCGGTGCCCATCGCGACGCCCACGTCCGCCTTGGCAAGCGCGGGCGCATCGTTGATACCGTCACCGGCCATGGCTACAACCTTGCCTTCCTGCTGGAATTTCGTCACCAGCGCCAGCTTGTCGGCTGGTTTGACCTCGCCATGGAATTCACCGATGCCGAGCTTCGTCGCGACAGCCCTGGCGGTCACGACACCGTCGCCCGTCGCCATCACCACGCGGATACCGTCTTCCTTGAGCCGGGCCAGTGCCTCGGGTGTCGTTGCCTTCACCGGGTCCGAAACCGCGAGCAGGCCGGCCAGCATTCCATCAACCGCCAGATACATGACGCTGGCGCCCTGCGCACGCAGCGTGTCCGAATTTTCCGTGAGCGTCCCAACGTCGATGCCGTCGGCCTGCATGAGGGTGGTGTTGCCCAGCGCGAGATTGCGGCTGCCGACCAGTCCTCGCACGCCAATCCCGGTGCTCGACTCGAAGTGCTCCACCTTCTCGAACGCGAGCCGCCGTTCACGGGCCGCATCCACGATGGTCGCAGCGAGCGGGTGTTCGCTACCCTGGTCAAGACTGGCCGCGAGCCGGAGAACATCCTCTTCCGCATATCCATTCACGCCGATTGCGCGTTCGAAGGCAGGGCGACCTTCGGTCAAGGTGCCTGTCTTGTCGACGATCAGCGTGTTGACCTTCCGGAAGTTCTCAATCGCAGCCGCATCCCGAAAAAGCACACCGTTCGACGCGCCTTTGCCACTCGCGACCATGATGGACATGGGAGTCGCCAGCCCAAGCGCACAGGGACAGGCGATGATGAGCACCGCCACGGCATTGATAAGCCCGTAGACCCAACTGGGCTCGGGTCCGAAAAAGCCCCAGGCGACGAACGTCAGGATGGCGACGCCGACCACCGCGACGACGAAAACTCCCGCGACCTTGTCAGCCATGCGCTGCATGGGTGCCCTGGAACGCTGCGCCTGCGCGACCATCTGGACGATTTGTGCCAGCATGGTCTGGGAGCCGACCTTCTCCGATTTGATGATGAGGCTTCCGGAGGTATTCATGGTCGCGCCGATGACGTGGTCACCCACCCGCTTGCTGACGGGAATAGGTTCGCCCGTAATCATGGACTCATCGAGCGCGCTGGAACCCTCCGTCACAACGCCGTCGACCGGAACCTTCTCGCCTGGTCTTACGCGAAGGAGGTCGCCGACATGGACGTGAGCCAGTGGAACGTCCTCTTCTGTGCCGTCGGCGTTGATACGCCGCGCGGTCTTCGGCGCCAGTCCCAGCAGTGCCTTGATGGCAGCGGACGTCTGCGACCGAGCCTTCAGTTCGAGCAGTTGCCCGACGAGCGTCAACGAAATAATGACGGCCGCGGCCTCAAAATACACGCTCACACGACCATGTGCGGCAAATGCCTCCGGGAAGACTCCTGGAACGACTGTCGCGATGACGCTATAGACATAGGCCGTCCCCGTACCAAGTCCGATGAGCGTCCACATGTTCGGGCTGCGATTGATGAACGAGCGGGTGCAACGTTCGAAGAACGGCAAGCCCGCCCACACGACGACCGGAGTCGAGAGAGCCAGTTCGACCCAGCTCTGTGTGGACGCTTCCATCCAGCCCAGCCGGTGGCCGAACATGGCCAGGACGAACACCACGGCCGTCAGCGGCAGCGTCCACCAGAACCTGCGTCGAAAATCCGTCAGCTCGGGATTCTCTTCGTCCTCGAGACTGGGCAACAAGGGCTCAAGGGCCATACCGCACTTCGGGCAGTTGCCAGGATGGTCCTGGCGAATTTCCGGATGCATCGGGCAGGTGTATATCGAGCCCTCCGGCGCAGCCTCAACCGACGTGCTGGTCGACGGTTTGACATATCGCAACGGGTCCGCCCGAAACTTCTTCTGACATGACGCACTGCAGAAGAAATACGGATGTCCATCGTGCTCGCTGCGAAATGGCGAATCCGCCGTGACAGACATGCCGCACACCGGGTCCCTGAGCGCGCCGTCGGGACCTTCGGACATTTCACCGTGGCCATGTCCGTGGTGCGCCGCGTGATTGCCATCGGCATCCCCGCTGGCCTGACCTTGCGCGGCGTGCGCAGCATGGTCTTGGTGGCCGCCCGCGCCGTGGCTCGCGTTCAGGTGTTCGGGAGAAGTTTCGCCGTCGTTACGCTGTCCGCTCATTTTCCGTGCTCCGCGTTGTCTTTCACACTGTGCACAAATTGCGTCGCCTGTCGTGCCGTCCATTGGTAACGCTGGCCGCTATGGTCTGTTGCGGGGACGCCGACCGGCCAGCTTGCTCGTTCCACGAGTGCAGGGGAACGCGCGGCCGCCGGTGTGATTATCCGCCCCTGAGCCAGGCTGGTCCCGAGAAACGGGATAGTCGAAGGCTTCGTGGCCTGACCTTCAGATGTGTAAGCTCATGCGAGCGCGGCGGGACTATATCCGGCCTCCTGTATCGCCGAAAGAAATTCACCCGCCTCGCGTGACGACTCGATGCGCACGATCCTGGTTTCCAGGTCGACGGTCACGTGTGCCGCCGTATCGACTTCCTTGACCGCTTTCGTTACGACGCCCGCGCAGTGCCCGCAGGTCATATCCTTGATGGTCAGTTCCATTTTCCAACTCCGTTCCGTTGAATCATTTCAGTTGCGGATTTCGGCGATGGTGATCAATCGTTTCGGCGAACGTGATCAGTCTGGAAGGTGGTGTTGCGCGGTCAATGGATTATAGCGACGGTGATCACGATCAGGCGTCAGCGGACTCGGATTTCGTTTTCTTTCTCATCGAATCGCCCTTGACCGGAAGCTTGTGGGCCTGATGCACGAGCCGATCGAGAATCGCATCGGCGAGCGTGGGGTCCTGCAGCCACGCGTGCCAGTGTTCGAGCGGCAACTGGCTGGTGATCACAGTCGAGCGCGTACCGACACGATCATCAAGTACCTCAAGCAGATCATTGCGCGCCGCCTGGTCGAGATCCTGCAAGCCCCAATCGTCGAGGATCAGCACATCAATCTTCGCGAGTTGCGCAAGCCGACGTGTGAAGCTGCCGTCGCCGTGCGCGATTTTCAGCTCTTCGAACAGCCGCGCGACGCGCACATAGAACACGGAGAAGCCCTGCCGGCACGCCTGCTGGCCGAACGCGCAAGCGAGCCACGTCTTGCCCGCGCCGGTGGGGCCGGTCAGGATCAGGTTCTGAGCATTGCGCACCCAGTCGCAGCCGGCGAGCGTGGCGACGATGCGCTGGTCCAGCCCACGGGTTTGCCGGTATTCAATGTCTTCGACGCAGGCCTGTGGGTTCTTGAGCTTCGCGGCGCGCAGCAAACGTTCGAGTCGTCGCGTATCACGCCAGGCCAGCTCGCGATCTACGAGCATGCCCACGCGTTCCTCGAATGACAGGCTGGTGCTTGCCGTGAGCGTTGACTGCTCCTCGAACGCGCGAGCCATGCCGTCCAGTTTGAGCGCCTTTAGCTGGGTAAGGGTGTGCTGCATCAACATCGTGACCTCCTTCGGGTCAGTGGTAGTAGTCGGGGCCGCGCACGTTCTCGTGCTCGGGCGAGCGCCATTCGGCGGGCGTGGTCGGGAGCGAGGGCTGCAGGTCAAGTCCCGCTTCCAGGATTGACAGCACGGAGCGACGCGTGGGCGAGCCGATCTTCAATGCACGCTGGCATGCGGCCTCGAGGCGGTGTTTGCCGTACTTGCGCGCGAGCGAGAGAAGACCGAGACAGGCGCGATAGCCCATCTCGGGGTGAGGTTTGTTGGTCAGCAGATGCCGCACGACAGCCTCGGCGCCGGGGCCGACGGATGCGCCCCAGTTGAGCAGGCGCCCAGGCGTCCATTCCATGTGCGCGCGATGCGCAGCCGGCATGTGTTCGGCGATGGTCGTGTGTTTGCCTTTGAGGCGCGAGCGAGCGTGCGCAGCGACACGCTTGCCGCCATGCAGGATCTCTACGCCGTGGCGTGTGATACGCGCCCAGACCTCCTGCCGTGCGAGGCTATGCGGGACGCTGTAATAGTGGCCGCCGACATCGACGTGGTAATCGATGTTCACACGGCACTTCTGGAAGGTGGCGATCTCGTAGCGACGCACGGGCAACGGGCGCAGGACGGGTTGGTCCAGCCGTTCGAACCATTCACGCCGGTTGCCTTCGAGCCGCTTGAACGGGCGCTGGTTTAGGTCGGCGATCAGTTCTGCAATCGCCTTGTTGAGTTCAGCCAGACTGTAGAAGCGATAGTGGCGCAGTCGGGCCAGCACCCAGCGCTCGACGATCTGCACGCCGACTTCGACCTTGGCCTTGTCCTGCGGTTTGCGCGGACGCGCCGGCAGCATCGCGGTGCCGTAGTGGTTCACGAAGTCCTGCGTGGTCGTGCCGAGTCCGGGTTCGTAACGGTCGGGTCGCGCGATCAGCGCCTTCGGGTTGTCGGGCACGAGCAGTTCGGGCACGCCGCCAATGAACTCTAGCGCATCGCACAGGCTGCCGATCCAGTCCGCCATCGTCTCGGTGCGCGTCGCGCACGCGAACGTGTAGTTGGATGCGCCGAGCACGGCAACGAACACGTGCGCCTCGAACTCGACGCCGCCATCGCTCGCCAGGACCGGCACGGTGGGACCCGCGAAGTCCGCGAACAGCTTCTCGCCGGCGCGGTGCTGCTGACGCATCGAGCGCTTGATCGACTTCGCCCAGTCCTTGTACTTCTGGCAGAACTGCGTGTAGCGGTACGTCCGCTGGCCGGGGTTCGCTTCAGCGTATTCTTCCCACAGCAGTTGCAGCGTCACGCCCTTGCGGCGCAGCTCGCGATGCAATGCCGTGTAGTCGGGCTCGATGCGTCGCGTCGTCGTCGCCGCGGCATTGGTTGCCGCAGGCCTCAGGCGCGCGTCCAGTTCGTCGTCGGACATTGCTTCGGCTGCCGCCCAATCGAGTCCCGCCTGGCTGGCTTGGGCCGCGAACTTCGAGACGGCACCGACGCTGATGCCGATAGCCCGGCTGATCTGCCGATGCGTCAGGCCACACGCCCACTTTAGTCGCAGGACTTCCTTCAATTTGCGCATGCTCATCCGAGGTGTCGGCATCGGCACTTCTCCCGCAAAAAAGGGAGCAGGCTAACGCCGTCGGTGAATACATGCGCAACGCCACCGCCAGACTCAAACCCGGATTACGTTCCGGTTACGTGATCACCCGTTTCGGTCCCGTGATCGCTCATTCCGGCATCGTGATCACGCGTTTCGGAAACCTGTGATCAGCGATCACGATCAACCGAAACGGGTGATCACGATCATTCGGAATCCATGATCACGATCCGCCGAAATGCGTGATCACGTTCGCCGGAATACGCAATTTCAGTTACAACCTTTCGCTGCGGGGCAGGTCAAGGGGGCGTCAATGCGCCGCGCCAGCCAGTTTCTCCAGAATCGGACAGTCAGGGCGTGAGTCCCCTTTGCAGTGGGCTGCCAGATGCCGGAGCGTATCCCGCATTTCCACCAGTTCCTGAATGCGTAGATTCAGGTTGGCAATATGCTCATTCGCGAGCCGTTTGACCTCGCCGCTGGACCGGCTGCGGTCTTCCCAAAGGGCCAGCAGCACCGCAATCTGCTTCGTGGAAAAACCAAGATGTCGGGCCTGCCGGACGAAGCGCAGCACCTGGACATCCCTGGGCGTGTACACACGATAGTTCGCCCCTGTCCGGGTGGCAGCCCGAATCAGGCCTGTTTCCTCATAGTGACGAATCATCTTGGTCGACATGCCCGACGACTTCGCAACCTCGCCGATATTCATCGTTTTCCCCTCTCGAAACGGCCATTCGAACCGCACTGACTATTCTTGACCTTCCCACGTTGGGAAGGTCAAGTGGTTTCGATTCAAGGGGTAATCGTTCGATTCGTGGTGCGGCACGGAAAGAGGCCGAACGGCTGATCCTGTGGGCCATCGTCAAACGGGCCGGGCGCTGTCGTCTGAGATTGATAATCATTGAGAGGCCTCCTGGCCGCCCGAAGGAGGCGGCGGCTAGGGTCTACTAGTTGAACTGCGACGGTCAACAGGACCCTTGAGGAGGCTGAAATGAACTATAGCGGCATCGATCTTCGTTCGTAAGCGAAATTAAGCGCACCTAGAATCGGAAGCTGAACGAGCGCAGGCTTGCGTCCGCAACTACAACTTGCGGGCGCTGCGTCTCTCAAAATGCAGAGCCAGTAACGTAGGACCAGGACGTTTGCTCAGCGGGCGCCTTCAGTCGCCGCCCGCACTCGCAGAAAGCGTTCTACCGGTACGACGGCAACGACGCCATCACCACTAGATTCCTCGTTGGCGACCGTCATGATTTCCTCGATCAGCGCGTCGACGTTCTCGGCGACTGTGAAGATTTCGATCTTGATGTGCTCAGTCGTCCAGTCGTTGGCAAAGAGATTGGGATGTGCACCGAATCCCCTTGCATGGGTCACCGTCATGCCGTGGATGTGTAGCGCGCCCAACTGCCGCTCGAGCATCTTGAGTACATTGGGGCGCAGTATCGCGATCACGCATTTCAGTTCCATCGCATCCTCCGTTTCTAATATGAGTCATCACTCCTATCCCTTGGACGCCCACTTCGCATCGACGGCCGCCTGAATCTTCGCTGCGTCCTGGATACCCGATTGCGTCATCCGGTAGGCGATTTCAGCGGTCCCCTGGCAAACCGGACACGACACAGCCATCCGGTCCTCGAAGCATTGAAGATTCGAACGGTGCTCGCCACGGTTCTCGCATCCACACCAGCAGTAGAGCTTGTTGAGCGTCGCGGGAATCCTGGTCGCTACCCAGTACGCGTGCCGCACGGCGTTGTCCGAGAATTGCGCCGGATTCAGTACGTGCGAGGCGTCGAATACTCCTGATGGAACGATGCGCAACCCGTCTGGTCGCAGCATGCCAACTCGCCAGCCGGGTATCTGTTGGATCGCATTTGTTGACTCGATGGCAACTCCCGTGGGGCCGGCAACCCAATGGACAAATGACGGCCCCCACACCAACGCCGTCGGCATCGCAATAATCAGGGCCAGCAGAGACAGCAGATGCCACCCCGACTTGCTGCCAAGGCTAGAGTGCTTGCTGACGATGCTGCCGGCCTGAGGTCGTATGTGTCGTTTCACTTTCAATCTCCCAGATTCCCGGTCAGAATCCCGGATGCTGATACATGGTGCCTCCACAAGACAGCATCCCGTGCATCATTCCGGTGTGCATTGCCCACATCGCACCTGTACCCAGCACCGCTAACAGGCCGATGACCGCGAGCAAGCCGATGATAAAATTGACGATTAGTTTCCCGTTGAACATATGCTCTCCGTGAAGCGAACCGGACCAGAACGATGGGCGCTCCCACCGCACCGGTCCGAAGTTCCCGCAGAAATCGACGGACTCAGTGTTTGGCTTCGTCCGTTACCCGAGCGCGCGTGGCGGGACCGCCAGTGTGAGAACGCACGCCACGCATCATGAACATCATCGATAGCGGGCAGATGAATACACTGGCGATAACAGCGAGCGTTGCAAGCGTGCCTCTGAGAGGAGGAAATGCCCAGTAACCGAGGGCGATGACGGCGACCAGTGCGAGCGCAACGGCCGCCATGGTTTTCCAGTTGCATTTCATGTGAAGTCCTTGTCAGGCTGTATCCAATGTGAGTAACGTGGTCGGGCTTGCGGTCACTTCGACGGTGGCGTAACCGCCTGGTCGGAATACTTCATCATGATGTCGCTCATGGCCCGCATCATCTCGGCGTGCATTCGCATCGCGGTCTTCGGGTCCAGACCGGCGCTTCCACCCATCATCGGGCAGCCGCCCATCATTCCGCCCATCATCATCGCGCCGTGACCGTGCTCACGGTCCTGCATCGCCGGACTGGAAGAAGAGCCAGTGGCAGCGAGGCCCACTGCGCTCGCAGCGAGCAATAGCGTGGAAACAACAGCCAATCGTGCATGTCTTGCGTTCATGTGTATCTCCATCTTTCGTTCGTAGAATCGAATCGAGCATGTGACGCTTCGCGGATGGTCACGCGGGCCGCGAGCGAACTCGAGCCGCGGTACGGAACCGCTGGGCAAGCGCCGACGGAGGAGAGTTACAACGAACGCGGGGGCGGTGCTGGCAGCTCAGGAATGAACTGCTCGGAAAGGATCCGGGTGATGGCCCGATAATCAGGTGTCGATGGGGCAATGCCGACGGTATGCGACATCGGTATGGCCGGCATCCCGCACACGGAGCTTCCCATGCCCGCGTGGCAAGCAGATGGATGAGCGCTGGTACCGACGTGCATCGTGCCGGATGTGCATCCTGTCGCTTCGATAGCGCCTGCTGCCTTCATGGGATGCTGTACGGCAGGCATCGACGACATTTCTGGACATAACGCGGCCTGGGCGGGGTAACCGAGCATCGGCAACCACGCGATCAGGAAGCAGGCGACGAGTTTGACCCAGAGATTCATGATTTTCAGTATAGGCGCCGATGAGTCCTGCTGCGGCCGCCGACAGCTGCGTTATTGCGCCACATCACTCGACTGCAAGCGTTTCAGATGGGCCAGGAATGCGTCCGCCCCAATAAATCCGACCAGTTGCGCATCAGGCTGCTCCCGACCAGTTTTGTCGAAGAAAATCAGGGCCGGAGGGCCAAACAGACCGAACCGCCGCAGCATCGCCGTGTCGGCCTCGGTATTTTTCGTCACGTCGATGCGTAGCAACTTCCAGTGCGTAAACTCGTCCATCACACGTGCATCAGTGAACGTGAAGCGCTCGAGTTCCTTGCAGGTGATGCACCAGTCCGCGTAGAAGTCCACCATGACAGGTGTTCCTCGTGCGAGCTTGAGCGCCTCGTCCAGCTTGGCGTTCGAGGTGATCGTGTCGAATCGCGCTGCCGAACTTGCGCCACCTCCCGCTGACGCCGACATCCGCGTCAAACCGCCCAGTGGCATCAGCATGTCGAAATTGCCCGATGCGACGCCAACAAACTCGGCGATACCTGCGACCAGCAGCAACACACCGAGCGCTTTGCCGACTCGGGCAATCCCCGTCGCGCCGGCCGGTAAAGGGTCGATCGCACGTAGCATCATTCCGCAAGCAGTCAGCAGCAATGCGACCAGTGACATCAGCAGCCAGACAGGCAGCAGTGAATAGACGAACCACAGCGCTGCGGCCAGCAGCATGACACCGAGTGTGTTCTGGACCGCGACCATCCAGTGTCCCGACTTGGGTAGCAGGCGCGTTCCGAACGTGCCGACAAGCAGCAGCGGAATGCCGATCCCGATACCCATCAAATACAGCGCCAGCGTACCGCCTGCGATGTCATGACTGTTGGCGATGTAGACCAGTGCGCCTGCCAGTGCCGGTGTGG
Organism: Burkholderia sp. IDO3; assembly: GCF_003366075.1. Lineage (NCBI taxonomy): Bacteria > Pseudomonadati > Pseudomonadota > Betaproteobacteria > Burkholderiales > Burkholderiaceae > Burkholderia > Burkholderia sp. IDO3. The sequence goes on along the minus strand of NZ_CP028965.1, from coordinate 298,766 downwards.
AACACGGCCCGACAATCAGCGCGGACAACATGCCCATCACGAACACCGGCCCAACACGGCCTCCGGGCAAGCGTCTGCTCCATCCCGCAAACCGCGTCTGCCAGCCCGTCGGCAGTTGCAACCTGAACACGCCGAACATACCGAGCGCGAGGATGAGCATGAGCGCGCCGAACGTGGCCAGTAACCAGGGTTTCTGCGTCACCGCCACAAGTGGAATGCCAACGACTGCCGCAATGGTTCCAGCCGCCGCGTATGTCATCGCCAGTCCTTGTACATAGGCGAACGACAGCGAAACCCCGCGCCATACCGGCAACCGCTCACGGGTACCGTTAATGACCGCCGTGACGATAGGGATGAGCGGATACATGCACACGGTGCCCGCCATCAGCAGACCAGCCACCAGAAAGCCTAGCAATTCGGCGATGCCGATCCCATTGGCAGGACGCAGCGGTAGACCCGGTACGGCGGACTGCCGGCTTTTCTCGACGACAGGGAAGTCCGCTGCATTCGCACTCCCAACGAGCGCTGCGAGCGTCACAGCACCGTCCGCAGCGATCCGAAAGCGGCGCGTCTGCGGCGGATAGCAGACCCCCACGTCGGCACATCCTTGCGATGTAACTGTCAGCATGGCGCTCGACGTGATCGCAGCGGACAACGGAAGACGAATCCGGACGGGCTGGTGATAGACCTGGACCACGCCGAACGTCGGGTCGTTCTTCGACTCGGAGGGCGGCATCGAATCCGGTTTTACCAGTGTGCCGTCAACCGCAAAGCTGATTCGGTCGCGATACAGGTAATACCCGGGCTTCGTCTTGAAGTCGAGCACGACCTCCATCGGGCTCGCGAGGCTGACGGTCAACGGAAATGCCTGCTCAGGCGCAAGCAGTTCGGATTCGTTGACTGCGTAAGCCGAAAAGGATGCGGGTCCGAGCAACAGGACAAGGGCGAAGCGAAGTATGCGACTCAATATGTCCGCTGTTTGGTAGTCAGACTGATACGCGTTGGATGATGTCGTTCGCATGGTGGTCTCCTCGCCCGAACTCCTGGCTGCCGGCGCGCGGACAGAAGCCTGCGTGCCAGCCATCAACGCTTCGTCACAAGCGCTTTTCGAGTTTTACGATGGTCAGGGTGCCGTTGACTTCTTCGACGCGCACCTTGACCTTGTCGCCTTCCTTGATCTGCTTGACCATCGCGGCATCCTTCGCCTTGAACGCCATCGTCATCGGCGGCATGCCGACGTTTTCCAGCGCGCCGTGCTTCAGCGTGACCATGCCTGTCGCCACGTCGACTTTCTTGACCTCTGCGTCGGTGAGCGCATTGTTCGACGACACTTTCATCGCGGAAGCCCTGGTCGACATATCCATGCCGGCCATGTCGTTGCCGGCAAATGCGGGCGTGGCGAAAGTGGCTGCAAGGGCAGCGGACATAACAAACAGTTTCTTCATTGGATCTCTCCAGTTTGGTTGACTGGCACGTTCGTGCCGGAAGGGTTTGTGTGGGGAAAATGGACAGCGCTGGCCTGTCGTGCGCGACGACGCTGCAACAGGAACCACGCTGCGGGAATCACGAACATCGACAGAAGTGGCGCGGTCACCATGCCGCCGACCATCGGCGCGGCGATACGCTGCATGACCTCCGACCCTGCACCGTGCCCGACCATGATCGGAATGAGGCCGGCGAGCACGACGGCCACCGTCATTGCCTTCGGCCGTACGCGCAGCACGGCGCCTTCGCGAATCGCGTCGAACAGCAACGCCTCGGTGAGCAGCTCGCCATCTTCCAGCCGGCGATTGAGCGCACCTTTCAGGTACAGCAGCATGACCACCCCAAACTCGGCAGCGACGCCCGCAAGCGCGATGAATCCGACCGATGTCGCGACCGACACCGCGTGGCCGAGTATCCAGATGAGCCAGAAGCCGCCGACCAGCGCGAACGGCACGGTCGACATCAGCAGCAGCGCATCGGCGGCGGAGTTGAAGGTCAGGAACAACAGCACGAAGATGACAACCAGCGTCACCGGAATGACGGTCCGGAGCCTGGCCGCCGCGCGCTCCAGGTACTCGAACTGGCCCGACCACGCAATCGAGTAGCCGGGTGGCAACTGGACCTGCCGAGCCACGACCTGCTGCATTGCCTTCACGGCGGATTGGAGATCCGTGTTGCGGATATCGACGTAGACGTACCCGGAGAGCCGAGCATTCTCGCTGCGAATCATCGGCGGGCCGTCGGCGATCGTGATGTGGGCGACGTCGCCGAGCTGGATTTGCGCGCCGCGATCCGTGACGATTGGCAGTTGCCGCAGCTTCTCAAGCGAATCGCGGAATTCGCGCGGGTAGCGGATATTGATGGGGAAGCGCTCGCGGCCGGCAATCACCTCGCCAACGTTCTCACCGCCCACCGCCGACGACACGACCGACTGGATATCGGCCACCGACAGTCCGTAGCGTGCTGCGGCGAGCCGGTCGATGTCCACGTCGATATAGCGCCCGCCGTTGAGCCGTTCCGCGAGTGCGGACGTCACACCAGGGACACCTTTGACGGCCGTTTCAACCTGCGTCGCGATACGGTCGATCTGCGTCAGGTCCGGCCCGGAAATCTTGACGCCCACCGGCGTCTTGATGCCGGTCGACAACATGTCGAGGCGATTGCGGATCGGCGGCACCCATACGTTCGAAAGACCGGGCACCTTGACCGTCCGGTCCAGCTCATCGACCAGCTTTTCCGGCGTCATGCCCGGCCGCCACTGGCTGCGCGGCTTGAACTGGATGGTGGTCTCGAACATCTCGAGCGGTGCCGGGTCTGTGGCCGTATCCGCCCGGCCCGACTTGCCGAACACTGTCGCGACCTCGGGCACGGTCTTGATGAGCCGGTCGGTTTGCTGCAGCAGCTCGCTCGCTTTCTCGGCGGAAATGCCCGGAAGAGCGGTCGGCATATACAGCAAATCGCCCTCGTCGAGCGGCGGCATGAATTCGCCGCCAAGACGCGAAATCGGCAGAATCGTCAGCACCAGCGCGACAACTGCGAGACCAATCGCCGCCCACGGCCAGCGCAGCGTCGCCTCAAGCAATGGACGATACAGCCAGATCAGCACGCGATTGATGGGATTCGCGTTCTCATGCGGAATACGGCCGCGGATCAGGTAACCCATCAGGACAGGCACGAGCGTGACCGACAAACCTGCTGCCGCCGCGATCGTGTAGGTCTTCGTGAACGCCAGCGGAGAGAACAGCTTGCCCTCCTGGCCTTCCAGCGAGAACACCGGAATGAACGACAGCGTGATGATGAGAAGCGAGAAGAACAATGCCGGCCCGACCTCAGTTGCCGAAGCTGCGATGAGTTCCCAGCGCTGCGCGGCGGTCATCCGTGTCTCGGGGAACGCATGCTCGAACGCTTCCAGGTGCTTGTGCGCGTTCTCGATCATCACGATGGCCGCATCGATCATCGCGCCGATCGCGATCGCGATACCACCGAGCGACATCAGGTTCGCGTTGACGCCCTGATACCGCATCACGATGAACGCGGCCAGCACGCCGAGCGGCAACGACAGAATGGCGACGAACGCGCTGCGCAGGTGAAACAGGAACACCGCACAGACGAGCCCAACGATGATGAACTCCTCGATGAGCTTGTCCTTCAGGTTGTCCACCGCGCGTTCGATGAGTTGCGAGCGGTCGTAAGTCGTGACGACTTCGACGCCGGGTGGCAGCGAGCGCTTCAGGTCGGCGAGCTTCGCCTTCACCGCGTCAATGGTCTTCAGCGCATTTTTTCCCGAGCGCATCACGATGACGCCGCCGGCGACTTCGCCCTGACCGTTCAGCTCCGCGATGCCGCGACGCATCTCGGGGCCGATCTGGATGCGTGCGACGTCGCCCAGCAGCACCGGCGTGCCCGCGTCGTTGGTGCGCAATACGACATTCCGGAAGTCGTCGAGCGAGCGCAGATAGCCCGACGAGCGCACCATGTACTCCGATTCGGCCAGCTCGACGACCGAGCCGCCGGATGCCTGGTTTGCCTTGCCGAGCGCATCGGTCACCGCGGCTTGCGTGATGCCGTAAGCGCGCAGCTTGTCCGGGTCGAGCACGACCTGGTACTGGCGCACCATGCCGCCGATGCTGGCGACCTCGGAGACGTCCGGCACTGCTTTCAGCTCGAACTTCAGGAACCAGTCGTTCAGCGCGCGCAGCTGTCCGAGGTCGTGCTGTCCGGTCTTGTCGACCAGCGCGTACTCGTACACCCATCCCACGCCGGTCGCGTCCGGCCCGAGCGAGACGGTCGCGCCCTGCGGCAGGCGGCTTTGCACCTGATTCAGGTATTCGAGCACGCGCGAACGTGCCCAGTACTGGTCGGTCTTGTCGTCGAACAGCACGTAGACAAACGCATCGCCGAACGACGAGTACGCGCGAATGGTCTTTGCGCCCGGCACGCCGAGCAGCGTCGTCGTGAGCGGGTAGGTGACCTGGTCCTCGATAACCTGCGGCGCCTTGCCCGGATACGATGCCTTGATGATGACCTGTGTATCGGACAGGTCGGGCAGTGCGTCGAGCGGCGTCTCGGCGACCGAGTAGAGGCCCCAACCGGTCATGAGTACAGTCGCGAGCAGCACCAGGAAACGGTTGTGGATGGACCATCGGATGAGCCGGGCAATCATTGCACGCCTCCGACCGGTTCGACCTTCGTCAACTGGTAGCCCTCATCCGACTGCTTGAAGACGAAGTGCACCGTCTGTCCGGCCTTGACGTCGGGGAAGGCATCGGGAGCGGGCTTGTTGAACGCCATCGTCATCGCGCCCCAGCCGAGCGCCGGCACGGGTTGATGGGAGAACGTGATGTCCGCAGCGGTCACTTTTTCGACCTTGCCGGTGGTCTCGTACGTTTGTGCTGCGACGGCGGGTGCGGACGCCGGTGCGCTTGCGCTTGCCCCCGTGCTGCCCTCCAGCCTCGGCAGAACGGACTTCAGGCTCGCTTCGGAATCGATCAGGAACTGGCCGGACGCGACAACGGTGTCGCCGTCGTTCAGGCCGCTCAGCACCTCGGTTTCGTTGCCAATGTCATTGCCCACGGTAACCGTCGCCGGCTGAAGGCGCCCGTCGCCGTTCTTTACGATGACGACCGAGCGCTTGCCCGTTGTGATCACGGCTTCGGAGGGCACCAGCAGTCGCGAGACAGCCTTCTGGCCGGCAACGCGCACGCGCATCAGCATGCCCGGCGTCAGCTTGAATCCGGCGTTGTCGATTTCCAGACGCGCCTGGAGCGTGCGGCTGGTGGTGCTGATGCCCGGCAGGATTTCGCGGATGCGACCGTTGAAGTGTTGTGTCGGGTCGCCTGCGAACGTCGCATCGACGGTCATACCGGGTTGTACGCCCAGCGCGAGCGCCTCGGGAATCTCGACGATGAGCCACAGCTTCGACAGGCCGGCAATCTTCGCGAGTGTCTGGCCGGGCGCGACCATCGCGCCGTCGCGGACGTTCAGTTCGCTGACGACACCGGACTCGGGCGACGTCAGCAAGACGTGCGTCTGGGCCTTGCCGGTTCGGTCAAGGCTCGCGATGATTCCATCAGGAATCGACAAGGCGCGCATCCGCGCTCGCGACGCTTCGAGCAAAGTGGCGTCCATGCCGCCGCGCTTGAGTGCGAGATATTCCTCCTGCGGCGCGAGCCATTCCGGGACGAACAGCGATGCGACTGGTGCGCCTTTTGCGATGCGTTGCATCGGCGCGTTCGCATAGAGCCGGTCGATGTAGCCGGTGACGCGCGACTGCACGACATCCGAGTGCGATTCATCGAACTGCGTCGTGCCGATGGCATCGAATCCGCCGGTCGTTTCCTGCCGACGCACGGTCGCATAGCGAATGCCAAGATTCTGCTCAAGCCCCGGGTCGATCTTGATGCCTGAAGAGCTCTCGCCTTCATCCGCGTAGACAGGCTCAAGTTGCATGTCCATGAATGGCGATTTACCCGGCTTGTCGAAATGCTGGTTCGGCACCATCGGGTCGTGCCAGTACAGCACCTTCCGCCCGGTCTTCGGGTCGATCTTGCCGCCCGGCGAGGCGGCGCCAGTCGAGGCAACTGCGGTGCCGGTCGCCGCGTGACGCGTTCCCGCGAAATAGCCCGCGCCGAGCAGCGCCGCGCCGGCAAATACCGTCAACACCGCGCGTGCCAAAGGTTTCCTGTTCATGCTGTTCTCCGTCATTGCGCGGCGGCCATCGTCGGTGGCACGACTTGATATTCGAGCTGCGCCCAGGTCTGCGACACCTCTCGTTTGAGGTCGAGCACCTGCAACTGCGCTTCCAGTTGGGCACGGCGGGCAGCGAACGTGTCCGCGAGCGAGCCGCTACCAGCGCGATAGGCAGCATTCGCGAGTTGCACGCGCTGGTCCGCGGCGGGCAGCAACGACTGGCTCAGATTGGCGATGCGCTCGCGCCCGCTCGCCAGGGTCGCGGATTGTGCGCGGATGTCGGCTTGCACCTGTCGCAGCGCGTCTTCGTACATCAGCCGCGCCTTCGTGGCGAGTTCGGCTTTCTCGGCGACGTCGCGGTCCTGGTTGTTTTTCCGGTTCAACGGCAATGGAATGGTGACGCCGACGGACACCATATTCGAGTACGCACCGCCGCGTTGCTGGTACGCGACCTCCCATGTCCAGTTCGGGCTGCGCTCGCTGTCGGCGACTGCCGTATCGGCATCAGCGACCGCGATGTCATCCGCGGCGGCGACGAGCGTCGGCTGCGACAGACGCAGTTCGTCAGGTGGGAGCGACGACACGAACGACTCGGGCGCCGGCGGTTCACCGGTCACATCGGAGACGGGAACGGCCGTCCAGCGTGACAACCCAATAAGCGCGGTCTGATAAGTCTGTTGCGCCTTGAGCACCTGGTCCTGAGTCTGCGCGAGCATCACCTGCGCCTGTACCACGTCGGCGGTGCTTGCCTTGGCGCCGCGATACGACGCCTTCGTCGCCTCCAGCTCGTGGTGCATGTGGTCGCGGAGCGCCTGCTGCAGCGCCAGCGCCTGTTTCGCATACACGGCGTTCAGCCAGGCTGTGGAAGTTTGCTGGCGAACGTTGGCGAGTTGCACCAGATAGTCGGCGCGCTCGCGCCCGACCACCTCATCGGCCAACGCGGAACGCAGCTGCCGCTTCTCGCCAGATACCCACTCCTGTTCGATGCCGATGCGGCGCATCGTCATGAAGTCCTGGCCGATGGTGAAGCGTTGCGGACCGTTGACCGGCAGGTTATCGATGCCGGCCTTGAGCATCGGGTCCGGCAGTTGTCCGGCCTTGACGGCCGCCTCGGAGCTGGCGCGGACGGACGACTGCGCGGCCTGCATCGATGCAGAGCGATCGGTCGCCGACTGTAGCGCGGCGTCCAGCGTGAAAGGCGCCTGCTGGGCGTGAACGACGCCCGCGACGAGAAGCGCGGCAAAAAGCGTGTGCACGCGCCAAGGTACACGCCGGCGCAGCGGCGTGCCGAAAATGAATGGCATGTTCTAACCCCAAAGGCGAAATCCCATAGGGATTCCGCGTCCGGCATACGACGAACCTCACCGCAACTGCGGTGAACCTGTCAGCGAGGGATTAGACGAGACGCGGCGGTCGCCATAACCCGTTCGGGTCACGGACCGGAAGAGACTGGGTGTAATGGAAGATGACAGGCGTGCCGACCGCAGCCGGGCGGCCGATTTCAGCCCTGGCGGCCGGGTGATAGAGGCTGCCGAACTGGCATTGGGCGGTTACTTTGCAAAACATGCCCTTGACCTTGGCCTTGTCGACGGATGCGGGCTTCATCGAATCGCAGCCCGGCATGTCAGCGGATACGCTGGCGTCCGCATCCATGGACATGGTTTGCTGCATCGGACATTCACCGGTCAAGCCACTGGCTGCCAGCCCACTGATGGGCAGCACCGCGCAGAGCAGCAACAGGATGACGGTCCGGAGCAGTTTCATGGCGGAAATTATAGCCTGCAGCCTGGCGCGATCGCGGTGGATAATTGCACTACTTTTTGTCGGACCACGATCTGAACCAGACGGGCAGCTTGCAATGCGAACGCCAATGGCGACTGCGGGGTGCGGAGGAGACCAATCAGGAAGTAGCTGATTTCATTATGCAACTCAGTCGGCGGATGCGGGCTTCGATGCGTGCTCGCACTCGAATGTCGCGAAGGTCGGTCAACCAGCGTTCGAATACGGCGGTCTTGATGAGTTCGATCATGTGTCAACTATGGCTGACACTTTTCGACCGTGTCAACTATGACTGACAATGATCGGGCCACCACATACTGTCTCGATCGGTGGGCGGGCGCCTTCAACCCTCGCCAAACCCGTCGTCCGGGTGCAGCGCTTCGAGCGGTTCGAGCATCGTCCTCACCCGCGTGAGTTCCATCACAAATTCGTCAATCAGATCAAGCGCGCCCAGCACCTGCTCGGGCAAGGTACCTTCGCGGCGCGACGGAACCGACGGTGCGCCATTCAATACTGAGTGCGCCATGCTGTGGATCTCAAGCAGATCGTCGCGTAGCCCCTCGGGATCATGAAGCTGGATGCGTATGCGATCGACAATATCGACGGCGGCCAGCAGGCGGGTGGTATCGTAGCTCGATTCGAGCCGCTCGAGCGCGGCGGTGTCGATATCGCCGAAATAGGTCGTCGTGATGGCCGGGCGTGCAGTCATGGTCGGGGTGCATAGGTACGGGCAGCATGGCCGAACAGCGGATCCTTGATCCAGGCTTCCGGCCGACGGTCCAGGTGCAGTTTATAGTGGCCGAAGCGGCGGATGTTGTGGGTCGGGTACGGGCTCAGAAACTCGATGTCTTCGGCGCGCACTTTCTCGCTGTTAGCCGCCATCTCGCGCAGCGCCTGCATCATGTCCACCGTGTTCTGCAAGATCACGGCCGATGCGACCAGGTCATTGTAGCGTAGCCGTTTCTGCTGTTCCTCCGGCTCGTTCTCGGCGATCACGTCACCGCCGAACGACAGCCATTTGGAGAAGCCGTTGTAAGACTCGATCTTGTTCGTGTTCGCGGTGACCTCCTGCCGCAATTCGAGGCTGCCGATCCACTCGAGCAGAAACACCGTGCGAACAACGTTGCCGAGCTCGCGCGCGGCCAGGTACAGCCGGTTCTTGCGGCTTTCGGAGCCGAGCCGGCGCAGCAGCAGCGGCGACGAGATCGTGCCTGCCTGAATCGACAGCGCGACCTGCATCAGCTCCTGCCAGTGCTGCTCGATCAGCACCCAGTCGATGGTCGCCTTGAACAGCTTGTCGACGTGCTTGTATTTGGCCTTGCTGTCTGGGCGGTACAGGACGAGATCCTTCCAGTTGCGAATCCGCGGCATCAGGTTGATGCCGAGCAGGTACGTGAACGCAAAAACGGCGGCCGACTGCCCCTGCGTGTCGGCATGGACCGTATCGGCCTTGATCGACAGGCCCGCTTTCAGCAGGCCCTCGATCACATAGATCGCCTCCCAGACGCCCGGCGGAATGAAGTGCTGGAACACCGCGATATAGTTGTCGGCAACGTGCCGGTACGCGACCGCGCCCATTTTTCGGTAGCGGAAGTGATAGCCGGCCAGCAGGTTGTTGTCGTAGAAGTCGTACTGCGTGCCGTCGGCCGCCACCGTCTTGCCATCGCCCCAGTGTTTTGGCAGGTCCAGCCGCAGGTACAGTTCGATCAGCTCGCGCTGTGCAGTCTCGAGCTTGTCCAGGCTCACGTGCCGACGGTTGACGAACGACAGCATGTGCGCGGTGACATCCGAGTCGAGATGGCGGGCCGCCTGGGTCGGGCCGAGATTGCAGCCCATCGCGAAAATCGTGAGCAGGTAGCGCTCGGCCGCCTTGCGAATCTGGGGATCGCTCCCGGACAGCGGCCCGAAGTGCCGCGTGAAATGCGTCCAGTGTTCGATGTTCGCGAGGATGTCCAGCATGTTTCGCGTCGGCAGGCGGGCGTTCAGCCGCTCCTGCAATGCGATCGCGCTCGCCGGGATCTCTTTCGCGACGGTTTTGCGCAGGATAGGTTCGCCGTGACGATCGATCACGACGTGCTCGCGCTTGCGCGGCAATTCGTCGTCGAGCTTGTGGGAAGCGTCGGTCAGCCATTGACGCAGGTGGCACACGAAGTCACTGCTGGTCGTGGGCATGCCGAGCTTGTCGCAATAGTCTGGCAACTGCTGCTCGCATTGCCGCCATGGCAGGAGGTGATCGCGATAGTCGGCGTAGGCGTCGGAGCCGGACACGCACAGATCGCCGACCCGTAGCTCTTCGGCCATGTACGAGAACACGCAGAGTTCGAGATACCGTCGATTGGTCGGCAATCCGTCGCCGTGGGTGCGACGTGCGAGCTTGCGCCACCGTGGCGCCGCAAAGCCCAGGTCAACATCAGCATCGATCCACTCGCGATGCCGCGACTCGTTTTCCAGCACGACGTCGAGCGCATCGAGCAGCGTGCGGACCGGGCTGGTCGAATCCCATTCGAGCGTACGGGCGACACGCATCATGACCGAACGGTGGGCCTTGAAGTGCTTCCAGAGCAGCGGCAGATAGTTGCGGCCGCTGAACGCGCGGATCGCCGCACAACTCTCGCGCAACGGCTCGAGATCGCCTTTCGGCGCAAGCAGCTTCCTGACCGCTCGGGCGATGGCCGTCTCGTCGGATTCATCGGCGAGAATGTCGACCACACCGTCCAGCAAGCCGACGAGATCCTCGACCTGATCACGCTGTTTTCGCTGAATGGCGTCCAGTTCGTCGCTCGCGCGCTTGTGGATCGCGCCCATGCGCCGGACGAACATGTCGGCGAGATCGTCGCGGGCGCGCACGCGCATACGGTTGAGCAGCGCGACGATCAGCGTGTAGCGCTTCTCGGGCGAAGTGTCGTTCCTGAGCGCCGACGCGTCGAGCGCCATCGCCTGATTGGCGAGCGAGCGCAACTTTGAGGCTGGAATCCCGGCGACGGCCAGTGAGAAATCGCCGAGCTCGTCGAGCCAGGAGACCTGCTCAATCAGCAGGTCCAGATGCTGGCGCGATGGGCGTTTCGCGTGACGCTTGATCCGGTTGTAGGCAGTCTGCCGGCTTGACAGATCACGCGCGAGCAACCGGTCGAGCGCGAGTTTCTGCTCATCGGTCAGGCGTCGCGTGACGCGCTTGAAGAGCCGGGACTGCGCCCGCGCGTGAATCTGTTCGGTCAGCCGATCGAGCGTCGAGAACGCCGGCAGTTCGATATCGCGCGCGATGAGTTCGTCGATCGTCGCGTTGATGATGTCGACCGGTTGGTCCATCGTCAGCGACGCCGTGTGCGCCGCCCGTGTCGCGATCGCGTTGGCGTCGGTGCCGTAATACGGCTTCACGTCCAGGTAGGTGCGAACCGCCGCGTAATGCCGGAACAGCGTTGGGGAGGTCTCTGTGTCGTAGCCGAACTGTACGGAGTCGCCGATATCCGCGGCTGCCCGAATATGCTCGACAACGGCGGCCGGAATGGTGTCGGCCGGCGGGAAATAGTGCAGTTGCTGAAAGACCTTCAGCAGCACCAGCAGGCCCAGTCGAGGTCGCTCACCGCGTGTTGAGCGGCGCGCCCATTCGAGCTCGTCGGGCAGTGGGGTGTAACAGGCTTGCAGTTCCCGGGGTGCCAGAACCTCGGGAAAGCGCGGGTACGCGGTACGTTCGAGGGTAGCCATTGCGGATCGTCCGGATCGCAGAGGGCCGCTTAGATTAGCGCAATAAAAATCTGGCGTTACTGCGCAAAATAGTAATAAGCAAGGCGGAGTTCATAACTACAAGGCTTATGATAGGAATTCGCGCTTACCTTGTCCATGCCCCGTAAGGCCTTGATCTTATGGACGATTCCCGGCACGCGATGCGGCCGGTTGCGACGCCGCGCCCGCGCGGCGCACCCCGGTTGGACGCCTTCAGCCTCAAACTCGATCGTCGACTGACGCTGTTTCAACGTGGCGCGCCCGAACTGTGGCTGCTCATCGAAACGGATCCCGCTGTCCAATCATTTTGTGAGCGGCCGGGCTACGTGCAGCTCAACGGACAGCGCTATCTCGCCGATTTTTGGATCCGCTACGCCGACCGCGAAGAGGTGGTCATCCTGTCCGATTCGCTCGCGGACATGCGGCTCCATGCTGCTCGCCCCAAGTATGAATTGGACGGCGTACCCGTCCGGTCGGTGACATCAACCGACCTCGCGGCCGCGCGCGCCTGGATCGATAACTGGCGGTACATGCTGCCCTGCGTGGTCGCGGCGCGCGGGTTGGTCGCGTCTTCGCTCCTACGCGCAGTCGAAACTTTCGTGACGATGCCACATACCTTGCTCGAGATCGAGCGTGAGCTCTCTGTCGGCGATCCGGCGCTGGTCCGTGCGGCGGTTTTCGCGCTCGTGTATGCAGGGCACGTGGACGCGGTTGATCTGCGTACCGAGCCTCTGTCGTTGCTGACGCGCTTCGTCGCAACCGAGGCGGCATGATGGCACGTCGCAAGCCGGAATTTCAGACACTGGATCCGTCGTCCTGGCCGACCATCGCGTGGACCGAGTTTGATGCTGCCGAAAGGGAATCGATCCAGGCGCGTATGGCAGCGATCGAGCAGTATGCGCGTGGCGCTGCGATCAAGGAGATTGAGCAGAGCACGGGAGTCAACCGACGACAACTTTATCGCCTGCTCGAGCGGGCACTCGCAGCGCACCCGGACGGTCGCCTCTATGGCTTTCGCGCGCTGGTCTTGCACGCCCGCGTTGCCGATTACGTGCGTTTGAGTCCGGTGAAACCGAACGACGAACGCGGTATCCGCGGCGCCGCCGGCGCGCTATCGCAACTGTTCGAGCGATTCCCGGTGCTCGCGGCGTGGCTGCGGCTGCAAATCAAGCAGCGTCGCGTGGCGTTGATCGAGATCCGTACCGGCGGCGAATTGCGCACCCGCTTGAGAGGCCTTCAAGGACTGCATGCGAGTTTTCTGCTGCAATGTCGCCAGAGCGGCCTCACGCCTGCCGACTATCCGTTCAATACGGCGAGCCACGCGATCCGATCGCTCTCGGCCCGTGTCAAAAGCGAACTGCTGAGCGAATTCGGCATCGCTGCGCGAGCCGCTGGCGCGGCGCATCTGAAAGGCCTGCCGCGCAGCGATGAGTTCGCTGCGCCCGCCGCGACGCGTCCTTACCAGGTCGTTGAATTCGATGGGCACCGGCTCGATATCCGGCTCAAGATCGTGATGCTCGATCCGCTCGGTTTTACGCACGAGTTCGAAATCGAACGCGTCTGGTTGCTGGTGATCATTGACGTTTGCACACGCGCCGTGCTCGGGCATCACCTCGTTCTGGCTCGCGAATACAGCCGTTACGACGTCATCAAAGCGATCGAATCGGCGCTCGAGCCTCATCGAGCCCGGTCCTTCACGATTCGCGAACTCGACTACGGTCCCATGGATGGATACCCGTCTCAACGCATGCCGGAGCTGGCGTACGTGACGTGGGAGCGCATCAAGCTCGACAACGCTAAGGCGAATCTCGCCACCGAGACGCTCGCCGCTTTATGTGAGTTCATTGGCTGTCAGGTCGCGGCCGGACCGAAGCACAGTCCGGATGAGCGTCCTTACATCGAGCGGTTCTTTGGCACGATCGCCACTCGGTTGTCCTCGCGCTTGCCGGGCTACACCGGCGGCCATCCTCGCGATTTGCGTCGCGCTTTGTCGGACCCAAAGGGGAATCTGCGCTTGTTTGTATCCTTCGACGAGCTCGAAGAGTTGGTCGAATACGCAATTGCGAGCTACAACGGCACGCCGCACACCGGACTCAACAACGTCTCGCCGCTCGAGGCGATGGAATCGTTCGTCCGTGGCCGACATACGCTCGTGAACTGGTTGCCGGAGCCTCGCCGTCGCACGCTGTGCCTGATGCAGTCGGCGAAGCGCTGTCGTGTCCACGCCTATCTGAATCAGGGTACCCGACCGCATATCAACCTCTATGGTGTACGGTATTCGAGTCCCGTTCTGGCTTGCAGCACTGAGCTCATCGGTAAGCAGCTGCTCGTCTACCTGAACGCGGACGACTTGCGCAGTGTCCGTGCATTCCTGCTCGACGGCACCGAATTAGGTCTCCTCGACGCGCAAGGTGCGTGGCACGTCGTGCCACACAACCTGACCTTGCGACAGGAGATTCGCAAGGCCCAAGGCCGCAAGCGTCTGCGGACATCGCTGGATGCCCACGGGATCGAGAAGTACATCCGCGCCAAGCTCGAGCAAGCGGGGAAAACCCGCCGAGCCGCGTCCGATTTGGCGCAAGCGGCTCGCATTCTGGCGGCCGCGCCGCTCGTTCGGACGCCGCCGGGACCGGTGTCGACATCGATGTCCACGTCGACCGCCGTAGCGTACCCGGCTACCAGTGTAGTGCGGCCCGAAGTCCCAGAGGTGCGGGCGCATCCGCGCAAGCTGAAGATCGGCACCGGTCAGGTAGGTTGATCCAACGTTTCCGAGAGGAGGACACCATGTCAGTCGAGGTTCCACGTCCCATCGATCCGGCGTTACATCCCTTGGCGACCGGCAATTACCGGATCGCTACGCCGGCCATCGAGGCTTTCTACGATCTTGTCACGAAATGTTTGCGTTATCGCATCATGGGCGCACTTATCTATGGACCGCCGCGCATTGGCAAGACCCGTGCAATCGAATATCTGCGATTGCTGCTGGCCCGAGATCTGCCGAAAATCACCAGCTACCACGCGCTGTGCGAACACAAGCCGCGGCACGCCGAAGGTCCATTCTTCGTGAACCTGCTCGAGGCGGTCGGAGACCATAACCCAAACGCAGGCGTCGGTTCGGCCAAGCGCATGCGTTTGACGTTGCGCATTCGCGAAGCGGCTGCCCGTGCCGGCAGCGGTACTGTGCTGCTGTTTTGCGACGAAGCGCAGAGGTACAACGAAAACGAGTACGAATGGTTGCGTGACGTTCACGATGCGCTCGATCGCCAGCAAATCAAGCTGTTCACGTTTCTCGTTGGCCAACAGGAGCTGCTCTCCCAGAAAACGGCCATGCAGATTGCTGGCAAGACGCAGATCGTCGCGCGCCTCATGGTCGAGGAGTTGTCGTTTTACGGGATTCGCAACGTCGACGATGTCGCGACTTGTCTGAACGGTTACGACCAGACTGCGTATCCCGAGACGAGCGACTGGAGTTTTACGCGATTCTATCTGCCGCAGGCTTTCGACGCCGGGTATCGCTTGCTCGACGACGCGGGTGAACTCTGGCGGGCGTTTGAGGCGGCCCACCACAAGGCCAGTCTGCCGGGCCGTCTTGAGATTCCGATGGAGTCGTTCGCACGTGCAGTCGAAATCGTTTTGAAGGATAGCGAATTAATGGATGCACCGGGTTACTGTCCCGAGCCGACCTTGTGGACGCACGCGGCGCGTCAATGTGGTTACATTCAATCTCGCCATGCGACCGGCCACGTTCTCGCCACCGCGTAGCCGAGCGCTGCTTCAGCCGCCGCGCCTGCCGATTCTGACGCTCGACGAGCAAAAGCTTACACCGTCGATGGGTTACGTATTCAACAAGCGCTGGCTGGATCCCTGCGAATCGCTCGTGTCGATTTTGTGGAAGTTCGAGAAGGTAAATGCATTGCCTGGGAATGTTGTGGCACGGGTAATGGGTCCCGACATCGATCCGTACGAGGGCGTAATACCGCAACTGGGGGGCGTAAGCGTTGCGCGACTACATAGCGTCCTCGGCGTTCCTTATGCGTCGCTCGAGATCGGGCTGCTGCACCCGAGTCAGCGGCGCCAGTACAGCTCACTTTTTCGTCACTGTCGCAGTTGCATTGCGCGCGGCTACCATAGCGTGGTACACCAGATGCTGAAATTCAACACCTGTCCGGCGCATTATCGGCAGTTGGAAACCGCGTGCCGCCGCTGCGGTTATGAGGCCCCCTACGTCGTGAATGTCCGCCTGCTCGAATCGCCGTATCGATGCGCGTTCTGTGGTGGCAGTTACGGAGGCGGTGGTTGGTCACCAGACAGGGCTCGCCCGATGAAGTCAGAGTACCGCAAGGCGTTGACGCGACGCTATTACGAACGTCACCTGGGATAGGGCGCAGATCCGAAAGTTGCACGCCCGATCAACGATCATCTAGTCAAACCCGAGGGTTGTACATCGCGTGACAGCGACAGCCGGCGCTGTGGGGAATTGACGCCGGTCTTCGCGACACCACGCGCGGTGACGAATTTATTTCGCGGTGCGCAAGCCTATGATTTCTTAGAGACGGTTTCAAAAAGGCCCCGTGGGGCTGTTAACTTTCGCGGTGAGCTGTTAACCTCAGGCATCGGAACAACCGAGACTGAGGAGATGGCCAAGCCGATCATCGACGATGAATTGTGGACACTGATCGAGCCGTTACTGCCGCCACCCAAGCCGCGGCGCGAGAAGAACCCGGGCCGCCTGCCTGTTTCGAATCGCGCCGCGCTGACCGGCATCCTGTTCGTTCTCAAGACCGGACTACGCTGGCGCGACCTGCCGGCCGAGATGGGATGCGGCTCGGGCGTGACATGTTGGCGCCGGCTGCGCGATTGGCAAGCAGCCGGTGTCTGGGATCGCTTGCACGAGCTACTGCTCGCAAAGCTGCGCGCAGCGGACCAGATCGACTTCTCACGAGCCGCCGTCGATTCATCATCGATTCGCGCCGTTGGGGCAGGCCAAAAACTGGGCCAAACCCCACCGATCGCGCGCGACCCGGTTCCAAGCACCACATCGTCACCGACGCCAACGGTACGCCGCTCGCCGCGATCCTGACCGGCGCGAACGTCAACGACGTCACGCAATTGCTGCCGCTGATCGACGCGATTCCGCCGATCCGCGGATTGCGTGGCCACCCATTGCAGCGGCCGCGTGTGGTCTACGCGGATCGCGGTTACGACTCCGAGCGACATCGGCGCGCGTTGCGCGATCGCGGTATCGAGCCAGTGATCGCCAAGCGCCGTACCGAACATGGCAGCGGCCTTGGCAAATATCGCTGGGTCGTCGAACGCACGCATGCCTGGCTGCATCACTTCCGTCGTCTCCGTATTCGTTTCGAGCGCCGTGCAGACATTCACGGCGCGTTCCTCAAACTCGGTTGCTGTCTGATCTGCTGGAATACCCTTCGGCGGGCCGATCAGTCTTTATGAAACCGTCTCTTAGAAATTTTCTGATCCAGCGTCGGTGTCAATCTCTGAAGTGACATTTTTACTTCGCAAACGTTGACAACTTTGCTTCGGTCTACGCGACGGCAGGCCACAGCGGCGACATCGTGCGAGACGTGATGCTGGCTGCAGTGGAAAATCGGTTTGGCAACGAACTGCATACACCGTCTGAAATGGAGTGGCTGAGCGATAACGGTTCGGGCTACACGGCCGACGACACGCGCCGGGTCGCAGTGGCCATCGGCCTGAAGCCATTGACCACGCCGGTGTGCAGCCCCCAAAGTAACGGGATGGCTGAGAGCTTCGTGAAGACAATGAAGCGCGACTACGTCGCCTTCATGCCGAAGCCGGACGCAGCGACTGCTGCACGCAACTTGGCCATCGCGTTGGAGCATTACAACGAGAAGCATCCCCATAGCGCGCTGAAATACCGCTCGCCTCGCGAGTTCCGGCGCTCGATGGATTCAGCAACCTTAGTGTGACGCTGTGTCCGGTATTACAGGGGCAACTCCATCGGTCCGCACAGGACTCGCAACGGACGAATTTACGGGGGACGTCACGTGTATTCCTCATCGTTGTCATGCGGGGCATACCATTGCGCCTGCCGTTTCCCCCTTACCGAGCCTGGGCAGCACTTGCAACAACGACATGCAAGGGCGCGTCGACTACGAGTCTGAGGTCCGACGGCCGCGGCCGGCTTCCGGCTATTACCATTACTACCAATATACGTCATGACGTGATATAACTTGAGCATCTTGGCAGCACAGGACTCGATGTGCCTGCCGCCGCAAGTCGGACGGAACATGGCCCAGCCCCTCGTGCGAAATCGCGTTCAATTTATGGCGGAATAGCCATGGCCTTCGCGTCTTGATGGGATCTGGCCGCGATGAAGTTTCAGCGGTGTCCAGCGGTGAGCAGATTCGCCGATTTGGATACCATCGGTTCGCAGGTGATCGCCGTGGAGTGGCGTAGCGGACAACGGGCTAGCTACGAAATCCTTTCCACGGAGGAGAAACATCGTGAGCGACACAAGAACCTTCGAGATTTTTCGCTACGATCCGGAGCGGGATTCCCGGCCGTACATGCAAAAATACGAGATAGTGGTTGCCGACGATGATCGGATGTTGCTCGATGTACTTGTCCGGCTCAAGGCATGGGACGAGACGCTCAGCTTTCGGCGGTCGTGTCGCGAGGGCGTGTGCGGCTCGGATGCGATGAACATTAACCGCAAGAACGGGCTCGCCTGCATCACCAACCTTAATGACCTTCCCCGCCATACGGTGCTGCGTCCGCTGCCCGGGTTGCCGGTCGTTCGCGACTTGATCGTGGATATGACCGCGTTCTTCAAGCAGTACCACTCGATCAAGCCCTACCTCGTCAACGACACTCCGCCACCCGAACGGGAACGGCGCCAGTCCCACGAGGAACGCGATCAGCTCGACGGTCTCTATGAGTGTATTTTGTGTGCATGCTGTTCCAGCGCGTGCCCGTCGTACTGGTGGAATCCGGATAAGTATGTCGGTCCTGCAGGCCTCCTTCAGGCTTACCGCTTTCTGGTGGATTCGCGCGACGAGGGCACGGGTGAGCGGCTGGACAATCTCGATGATCCATATCGCCTCTTCCGATGTAGGACGATACTGAACTGCACGGACGTTTGCCCCAAAGGCCTGAATCCGGCCAGGGCGATTGCGGAGATTCGCACTATGCTCGCGCGCCGGATGATGTAGTTCACGCAAACTGACAATGGGAGGCTGTTATGGCTGTGCCACGGGTGACGCAAGGGGAACTGATCGACGTTCGGCCCTTGGGTGAGACACTGCAAAACTCAAAATCCGTCACGCTCATGCGCTCGGACCACCTTGAGGTCGTTCGACTTGTGCTTCTGGCGGGCAAGCGGATCCCCGAGCATCGGGCGCCCGGAGAAATAACGGTGCAGTGCCTCGAGGGCGCCGTCAAATTCGGCACCGACATGGAAGCGCGGCTGATGCGCAGCGGAGATATGCTGTTTCTGCTGGCTGAGGAACCCCATTGGCTCGAAGCCGTGGAAAATTCCTCGCTGCTGGTAACCCTTTATCTCCCAAATGGCGATTAGTCCAGCCAGGTTCGGCAGCGGGACAAATTGCGGGAGCCCGGCCCGCAACTCGATTCCGATGCGAACATGAGCGAGCAGAGACGCTGTGCTTCTTATTGAACGCGAAGGACTCGCGCCAGCGCGACGCGCCCTGGGAGTCCTCTGTACTAGTCGCGCTCGAAGTTGGCGCGGCTGCTCCGTCTTGATGCAACGCGTTCGATTACGCGGCGCGTTCTATCTACGCCTGCCTACCATTGACGAGCACGTCATGGCGTATGGACGTGGCGGATGCCCGTTGGGTGAAAAGATCTGGAATCGAAGGACGAGCGGCTCAAATGCATGGTTGCAGAGCTATCGCTGATCATCGACGGCTAGAAACAAGATCGATCGAAAAAATGGGCGCCCGACGGGCCCGCGGGAAGTGCTAGAAATCGTGAGCCAGTAGCGGATCTGGCAACGCATGCGTGTTGCAATTTTAGGCTCAGTCGCGGTGTGCCAACCAATACACTGAAGCTCTATGGTTCGGAGACCTCTACGAAAAGCTGACCGGTCCTGCATTGACCAAAATTCTGACCCTAACGCCGGAGCTTTTCGAGCTTGGCAAGCAATTCGTTCGCTTGAACCGTGAGATGTCCGTAGTTATGGTGTATGGTGAGGTCGCGGATGGCATGGAGCCTTGTGATCCAATACCTTGGCTCACAGACTTCTAATCGCGGCGGAAACTGCCCTCGCCCCTCATCAAGAACTTGGGTCGCATTTCTCACATGCGCTAATTCCGTCTCGATCCTGTGGTACTGGTTCATGGCTTGCCCGAGTGAGTGCAGGGATGATGGTGCACGTCGTTCACGCGATACGAATGATCTGACGCAAAGAAATCGACACAGATCGCTTATCGGGGAGTGATCTCGGATGCAGATTGTAGACCGGCCCACCTTTCATAGACCTCTCCGGCTCATAATGTATGGTAGCAGAGTAGGTCAGAATGAGCGGGGAAAGAATTTCGGAATTCACGTTACTCCGTCATCGAGTATCGTTCTGCTATTGTCCAACCATTCCGTGGAGCGCGGTCAGCCATGCCGTCGTCCGACAAATCAGACATCGTTAGGCTTCGAACCAACCTGCGGGACGAGATGGACGGGGCCGCGCTATATGAAGCGCTTGCCGCTGCGGAACCAGACCCATCGCGCCGCGACGTATTTATGCAATTGGCCGAGGCCGAACATGAACACGCGGAAATATGGCGCGCCAAGCTACAGCAACGGGGTGTCGATGTAGCGACCATGAGACCGACATTCAAAACCAGAGCATTGCGTACGCTTATACGCGGCTTCGGTCCTCGCTTTGTACTGCCGGCGCTCGCCGCCGCGGAGTTCGCCGACCGGGACAAATATGCTCAGCAAACCGATGCGGGGGCACTGTCCGCTGACGAATCCACACATGCGGCGGTGGTTGCCGCCGTCGCGCGGAGCAACCCTTCTGGTGGCGTGAAGGGCTCCGATATCGCGCGCGCGGAGTCATGGCATCGCGGCGCGTCAGGTAACGATTTGCGAGCGGCGGTCCTAGGTGCCAACGACGGCCTCGTGTCGAATTTTTGCCTCATCATGGGCATTGCCGGAGCGGGTGCCTCCAACAAGACAATCCTTCTGACGGGACTGGCTGGACTCATTGCAGGTGCATCTTCAATGGCACTTGGAGAATGGTTGTCGGTCACGAACGCGTACGAGCTCGCGCAAACCCAGATTGCGCGGGAAAACGAAGAACTCCAGAGAACGCCAAAGGCGGAATTGCGGGAACTCGCGCTTATCTATCAGGCAAAGGGGCTCGATAGAGATGATGCGCGTCGGGTGGCCGAGGAAATGATGCGCAATCGTGACAAGGCGCTCGATACGCTCACACGAGAAGAGCTGGGCCTCGACCCGGAGGAGCTGGGCGGAAATCCCTGGCGTGCCGCTGGCACGTCGTTCGGTTTGTTTGCTCTCGGAGCGATATTTCCTGCTGTCCCGTTTTTCTGGGCTCGCGGAGTGGTGGGTATCGGAATCAGTGTTTCACTCAGCGTGCTTTGCTTGGCCGTGATCGGCGTAGTGACATCGTTGTTCAACGGCCGCTCTTCGTGGTTTTCTGTAACCCGCCAGATCGTGATTGGTTGCGTCGCTGCCGGCTTCACGTATGGTGTCGGCGCGCTGCTCGGTGTGTCCATGTCGTGACACCCGACAGCTCAAAAAAAGCGGGGCGTTCTTCGTTTCTATTATAGAAAAGTTGTGGTATTTTTATTCTAGAGCCGAGAGGAGCACGGAACATGGGATATGTCTGCCAAAAGAGTGACGCTTGGGCGAAGATCGTCGCGACGCTTGACAGACCTAACGACGTGGACCGTTTTACGCCAATAGGTCAAATAGTAGGCAAGAATCTTGGTGCGACCGAGCAGTTCAATACAAAAGGATCAGTTACGTACGACGTAATGCGCGTAGTAAAGATCGTTGACAGGCCGTCTCAAGGAACACTGTTGGTCTCGTGGAGCGACGCACAAAAATGTGTCTACCTCGAGCAAACCTGGAAATTGCGGGTGGCGAATAAACGTGGGCGCTGTGTTCTCAGTGGGCGAGAAATCCAGATCGGCTCGAGCGTATTCGTGCCGTTTTGCCGCCCCCGGCCACTTAATGCTGGGGCGATGATAATAGAAGAAGTGGCACCGATATTTTTCCATGCTAGCAAAGCGTAGGCTCACGCCAAAGCGTCCAAACCGGGCTCGACTCGCGGGGCTTGAAGTCTGCGAACTATTTTCCCGTCAGTCGGCTGTATGCTCCGCGAGCCTATGTGAGGCTAGTCCAATTCCGACGCACAATGCGGTCCGATGGGACGCAGAATTCCGACAGTACGTTTTTTGATTTAAACCACGTACGCCGGAAAAAATGCGGCGTTGTGAGAACGTCACGGGCACCTGTGTCCGACGGCTTTCAGTCGTCAGCGATGTTGGCATCGCCCTGCGACTGGGCGTTTGGGCGACGGCTACGTACTCTTCGGCAGATCTCTAAACGCGGTTCTGTACCCGAGATAGCGAGACGCGGGGCGTTGGCCAAAGGTGTTGACGGATCTCGTTAGGCGGCAGGTCGATGCTGACACAATTGACGGCATGGGTGCTACGCGCAATCGCTGCGTTGTTGCCCATTATCGACCACGCCCGAGCGACAATTTCGCCAGTAGCAGCTGAAGATTCATTGGTTTCGGCAGGTGATCGTCAAACCCGGCCGCGTTCGCTGCGTCTCGATCTTGAATCGAAGCGAGGCCTGTGAGCGCTAGAGCGTAGATGCGTCGCCGGTTCCCTTCTTGCTGCCGGATGCGGCGCAGCAGCGTGTGACCGTCCGCGCCCGGCATGGCAAGGTCGGTTATAAGAATGTCGAACGAGCCGGCCTCAAGACAGTTGAGTGCATCTGCTGCGCCGGTCGCAGTGTGGACTTGCGCACCTAGGTTGCGCAGCAAGTGAGCCAACACCTCTTGTGCCGCCACGTCATCGTCGACCAGCAGAAACGACAGGCCATCCAGCAGTGCCGAGCCGCTTGAGGCAGGAGCAGTAAATTCTTGATCCACAGATGTTTCGTGCATCAGCGGCAAGCGCACTGTAAATCGAGCGCCACGCTCTTCGCCACCACTGCTGGCCGTCACCGTGCCTCCATGCGCGATGACGAGATACTTGACGATTGATAGCCCCCCTTTCGCAATTCAAAACGGCTATCATATTTGTGATGCAACTAGAGGAGGGAAGCATGCCCACATACAAGGAGTTGAAAGCCCAAATGGATGCGCTGGCCGAAAAAGCGGAAGCTGCCCGCGTAGCTGAGTTCCAAGCCGTCGTTGACGACATCCGCTGCAAGATCGCAGAGTACGGTATTACCGAGAAGGATATCTTCGGCACGCGCCGCGGTCGTCCTGCAAAGCAGGCGACCGTGCAACCTGAAGCAAAGTATCGCGATCCGAAGACCGGCGCGACCTGGTCAGGCCGTGGACGTGCGCCGGCATGGATCAGAGACGCTAAGAATCGTAATCGCTTTCTGATTCAACAATGATCCTACAGATCGTACCGCTCATAAGGTGGAGCGGACTATCTCATTAATTCGGATACTCCCCCCACGCGACTACCCTCACTACGTCCCGACGATATTGCGCCGCCACTTCTGCGTCGATTGACCATCGTCGCTCGGGTGGCTGCAGGGAGTGGGTCGGAGCGGCGCCGTACCTCCAGCCTTTATGCTGTCGGCTGAGCGTGCCGCTGGAAATGGGAATACGGGAAAGAATGGACGCCGTCTGTGGTGTGGCGAGACGACGGCGTACCGGACACCCGGACGCTTCTCGTGCAGTAGATGCGGACCCTGACGGCGCAACTCTTTCATCAATCGAAGCATTTCGTTCGCTTCCACCCAGAGATCGCCGTAGTGATTGCGTCTGGCGAAACCGGGAATAGCGTGAGGCCCTATGGGATAATACTTTGGTTCGAAGACGACCAATCCTGACCGAAACCGCCCTCGAGATTCGTCAAGGATTTGATCCACCTAGCGCACGTGGTTCAATTGTTTCTCACTCGTGTGCTACGAGTTCATCCCATTTTATGGCTAATGCAGTGAGGATGGCGCACGACGCTCACGTGACGCGAATGATTGGCCGAAAGATCGACTCCGCGAGGTCATCTGGAGCTACGGGCCGAAAGGCTGGCTGAAAGCCGACGCGCTCAGTCTGGATCGACAATTTGATGCTCGAGTGCGTACCGAATCAATGCGGCTTCGGTGCGGACTTCAAGTTTTTTAAGTAGACGTGCTTTATATGTACTGACGGTCTTTGCGTTGATGCCCAGACGGCTAGCAATTTCCGATATACCGTTGCCGCATGCCAGTCCTTCGAGCACGGCCTTCTCTCGGGCAGTCAGGCGCGCGTGCAACTGCGCGTCGGGAGAAATATCAATCGTCTGGACCATGCGCTCCGCGACTTGTGCGCTCATGTACCTATGCCCAGCGAGCACCGAGTGCACCGCTCGGACCAATTCGGCCGCCGGGCTGCCTTTCGTGACGAAGCCGGATGCGCCGGCACTAAACACCGACTTTGCATAAGTCGGCTCGGCCGTGCTGCATAGTGCAAGAACTCGCATCATTGGGGTGCAGGATACGACTTGGCTGATCAATTCGGTCGAGCGAGCACCTATACTAATGAGGTCGACGATCGCAATGTCGAATGTTTCATCTCTGACTGTCGCAATCAGTGCATTTCCATCAGGCAACTCGCGAGCGACTTGGTACTCCCCAGTTTCTTGAAGGATGTACCGAATTCCGTCACGCGTGATCGCATGACGTTCCGCGAGAAGTACCTTCTTCATGCTCAATCCTCGTTGCCTTTTATCGGACGCGAGCTGCAACCCAACACGTCAGCTATATTCACCGTGCAATGGCGGCATACAGCGTCTTATGGCCTCAGCTTGATAAAGAGAACTCGCATATGTAACATGCCACCGCATAAAGCGTGCCGCGATTGAACTTTAGATGCTGCGTTTGACAAATGTCAACATAATTCGGCTGGCACGTCGGTTAAGTTCTAGCTCAGACGCTCTGTTTTTCGACTGCGGCGAGACGCGCTTAACGATCACGCTCGGGATCGCGAGTGTGTGCGAGCCGGCTGGCCGAGCCGATGGTGGGATTAGTAGCCTGCCGCGCCGGATTAGACGTTGGAGACATAGTCGGCGCATACGTGGGAGGCGCTCCGCTCGGCTCGGGTGATGCAGCAGAAATGTGCCGGCCGTCGTATCGGCAATGGCCCGGTGGAGAACGAGGTTCCGCAATGAGACTGGCCGATCAAACGGACCCTTCGGCGATCCGTTGTCATCATGGCGACGTGCTGTCGCGATTATCCTAGTGCTATTGTGGCAGCGTGGTGGCGTGAGCCCAACGCTCACCGGACAGACGTGCTGCCCGGTCTCCGACGGCTGTCACCGAAGATGTTGCAGCGCTGTCCACTCATCTCGTTCTTCGAAATAGCGTGATGCCCCGCTGGCTTCTGCACCCCGGGGCTATTTCAAGGGCAACCCAGAACGTTGACGCGCTGGTCGGGTCTGCTGCAGATGGCGATCACGGCGTCGAGTGTGAGCCGCCGCGGAGCAGGAATGGACGTTGAGTAATTTGTGTCCGTCGCCGTTGTTTTGGAACTTGCGGTTTATGGATACAGATGAGTAGAATCACCACACAGCCATGACAACAGGCGTTGCGAACAATGCTGAGAAGACTCGCAGGAGCCATACTGTTGTGCGCCGTTCCCTCCTGCTTTGTCTTCGGGCAGGATAGACCCACGGAACGCGCGCCGGACACCATGCAAGCACGGGTGCTTGCATGTGCGGCGTGCCATGGCAAAGCCGGGGAGGGGACCAATAACGATTACTTTCCCCGTCTGGCGGGTAAGCCTTCCGGCTATTTGTTCAATCAGCTCAAGGCATTCCGCGATGGCCAGCGCCAGTACCCGCCAATGAACTATCTCTTGGCGTATCTACCGGACGCCTATCTAAGAAAGATAGCCGATTTCTTCGCGGCCCAGCATCCGCCGTACCCGCCTGCCACAGCCCCTGCCGTCAGCGCGGAACTACTGCGGCGCGGCAAGCAACTCGTGAATGACGGCGACCGTACGCGCAACATCCCGGCTTGTGCTGCTTGTCACGGCGCATCGCTTACGGGTATGGAGCCGGCCATTCCTGGGTTGCTCGGCCTCCATGCGCAATATATCAGTGCCCAACTCGGCGCCTGGCGCTACGGAACGCGAGTTTCGACAGCACCAGACTGTATGCACGACATCGCCTCGCGTCTTGGTAACGACGACATCACTGCCGTCGCTGCCTGGCTCTCGTCATTGCCCGGTGCGGCGAACTCGGCGCCTGCGACTGCGGGAAGCGTGAAGTTGCCGATTGCTTGCGGGAGCGTACCTCAATGACGGAGCTCACGGTGCGTACCAGGTCTTTCCGGTTCAGTCGTTCGTTCGGTTCACTTCCGGTTAGCCGGATGAGCAAGGCGCTACGCGTTTGCTTGACCACCATCGCCGCCTCTGCGGCCTTGATAATCGCCCCCCCGAGGCTCGCGGTGGCGCAAGACGGTTCCGCCAAGGTGGACGTCATCAAGCGAGGTGAATATCTTGCGCGTGCCGGCGACTGTATAGCATGCCATACGCAACCCAGCGACAAACTCTTCGCGGGCGGTCGCGCGATGCCCACTCCGTTCGGGACGTTGTACTCACCGAATATCACACCAGACGCCGAAACCGGGATCGGCCGATGGAGTTCCGACGAGTTCTACGCGATGATGCACACGGGACGTTCCCGCGATGGCTCCATCCTGTATCCCGCCATGCCCTACGCTGCATACACGAAGGTCACACGCGAAGATAGCGATGCCATCTACGCTTACCTGATGTCCGTGCCGCCCGTCAGGCGGCCGAATCGTCCGCACGATATGAGGTTTCCGTACAACAATCGCGAGTTACTGCTTGGCTGGCGAACGCTGTATTTTCGTGAGGGTGTATACAAGCCCGATCACGAGAAGTCCGTTGAATGGAATCGTGGCGCATATCTCGTACAAGGCCTCGGCCACTGCTCGATGTGCCATACCGCGATAAACGCGTTGGGGGGCAGTTCGGAGTCGAAGGCGTTTGAAGGTGGCCTCATCCCAATGCAGGACTGGTACGCACCATCGCTCACGTCTAGTCGAGAAGCGGGCCTCGGCGCGTGGAGCATTGCAGACATTACGGACCTGCTGCAAAAGGGCGTGTCGCGGCGGGGCGCTGTCTACGGTCCGATGGCCGAAGTTGTGTACGACAGCCTTCAGTACCTTTCAGACGACGACGTCCGGGCGATGGCGGTCTATCTGAAATCACTGCCGCAGCACGGTGGCGAGGGAGCCGCCGAACCCACTTCATCAATGTCACGCGATGAGCGAAATCGACTCTTCAGGGTGGGCAGCAAGATTTACGATTCACAGTGCGCCACTTGCCACGGCAAGAACGGGGAGGGCAAGCTACCCGATTTCCCGCCGCTCGCGAACAATCAGTCTATCCAGATGGTGTCCGCCGTGAATCCGATACGGATGGTGCTCAATGGCGGGTATGCGCCGGGCACTGCGAAGAACCCCATGCCTTACGGCATGCCGCCCTTCGCTCAATCGATGTCCGACGACGAGGTGGCTGCGGTCGTTACGTTCATCCGCACTGCATGGGGTAACCGCGGCATGCCTGTGTCAGCCAAAGATGCCAACGCATTGCGTTCGGCACCGCTGTACTGAGGGGAACTCATGAGCGACTCAACTGAGGACGGAATACCCCAAGCGCCGATCGCCCGGCGTCTATCGGACGACGAGCAGCACGTCGATGACATCGTGCGCATGGGACCGAAGGGGGCACTTGCGCTGGCCGGGATCGCGACGTTTATCGTGATCGCAATGTGGTTTGCGTTCTACTTTCTGGTGTTTTTGCCTCGCGGCGTTATCCAGTAAATCCGAGCCCATGTCGAACACCCAAAACACGCCTCCGACGGCGCCGGCGAATCATGCCGACAGCCATGCAATAGCAGTCCGTACTGAGCGGCGCTGGGCCATGTTCTCGGTGGCGTTTGTACTGCTGCTTGTCGCAATAGTGGTCTTCACCGGTTTGCACTGGGCAATGATGCCCCCGTCGCGAGTAGAAACCATCGATCCGACCACGCTGCACGTGTCCGGAGAATTTATAGAAGGCAATCTCGGAACCGCACGCGAGGCGGACGGTTCGGTGACGGTACGCGTGGTCGCGCAGCAGTATTCATTCACGCCGCAATGTATTCTCGTGCCGGCCCGTACTCCTGTCACATTCAGGATCACGAGCGCGGATGTCGTTCACGGTTTCCTGATCGCGAATACAAACATTAACTCGATGGTCGAGCCGGGCTACATCTCCACGTTCCGCAGTACGTTCAACGAGCCGGGAGACCACTTGATGCCATGTCATGAGTATTGCGGGACAGGGCATGAGGGCATGTGGGCAAATGTGAAGGTGATCGAGGCCGCCGAATTCGACAAACTTGCGGCCGGTGCACGGAGGCTCAGCTGTGTTAAATAACCGACGACTCGTGCTCGCACATTTCTGGTTCGCTTTCGCGACCTTCGGGGTGGCATTGCTGTTGGGCGCCTGGCAAATGTACGTGCGCAGTCCGCTGCATGCTTGGTTGTCCGCGCCTGAGCTGTATTACCGTTCGGTGACGGCGCACGGCTCCGTGATGGCATACGTATTTCCGACACTGATCGCTATGGGGTTCGGCTATGCGATCACCGAGCTCTCGCTTGCGCAGCGGCTGGTCGGTAAGCGGTGGGCATGGGCCGGCTGGTGGCTCGTAGCGGTAGGCTCGATTGTGGCGATGGTGCCGGTATCTATGGGGCGTGCCTCGGTGCTTTACACGTTTTATCCGCCCATGATCGGCAACCCCTTCTATTACATTGGCGTGGTACTCGTGGTGGTCGGATCATGGATTTGGGTGGCACTCATGTCCGTGAACCTGCATGTCTGGAAGAAGGCGAATCCAGGTACGCCTGTGCCGCTGCCCATGTTCGCGAACGTCGCGGGCTCGTACCTGTGGGCATGGACGGCGGTGGGCGCCGCCATCGAAATCCTGTTTCAGATTCTGCCGGTCGCGCTGGGTCTCAGATCCACCATCGATTCGGGCCTCGCGCGCGTATTCTTTTCATGGACGCTGCACGCCATCGTCTATTTTTGGCTGATGCCGGCCTATATCGCGTACTACACGCTCGTGCCGCGCGCCGTGGGGGGCCGGCTCTACAGCGATGAGATGGCGCGCATCTCGTTCATCCTCTTTCTCGTGGTCGCGATGCCGATCGGCATTCACCATTTGTTCGCGGACCCTCAAGTGGGATCGGGCTTCAAGTTCCTGCAGTCCGTGTTCACGGCGCTCGTCGCGGTGCCCACGCTGCTCACCGTCTTCACGATCTGCGCGTCCGTGGAAATTGCAGGCCGACTGCGCGGCGGCAAGGGCGCGTTTGGCTGGATACGCGCGCTGCCGTGGCACGAGCCGATGATGCTGGCTGTGGCGTTCTCGTTCGTGATGCTGGGCTTCGGTGGCGCCGGCGGCCTTATCAACATGAGCTACCAGCTCGACTCGACGATCCATAACACGCAATGGATCACGGGGCACTTCCACCTGATTTTCGGCGGCGCCATCGTCATCATGTACTTCGCGATTGCCTACGAACTATGGCCGCAACTCACAGGGCGCTCGCTTAGGAGCGTGCGGCTCATTCGATGGCAGCTCTGGACGTGGTTTGTCGGGATGATCGTTACGACGTTCCCGTGGCACTATGCCGGCATCCTCGGTATGCCGCGTCGCATGGCATTTTTCGACTACAGCGACCCCGCGATTGCGCCCGAGGCTATCACCGTTGTGCTCTCGTTCGTCGGTGCTCTGATTCTGGTCGCTTCGGCGGTGTTGTTCTTTATCGTGCTTGCAAGGGGGCACCGGGGCGCAATTGAACCCGCGCGTCGCTTCGAATTTAGCGTGGCAGTGCATCCTCCTCGTACCCTCCCGGTTGCGCTCAATAGCTTCGGACTCTGGATCGCGCTGATGATCGGACTTACCGTAGTGAACTATGGCTACCCGATTGCGCAGTTGTTGGCGCTCCCTCAGACTTCCGTGCCGGCCGTCTGGATCGGAGGGCAGCGATGAGGACACCACCGTCACCCGAAGCGCGCCTGTTCTCGCTGCGCAACCGTTGGTTCACCGTGAGCGTAGGGCTGACAGTCGCAGTTGCCGGCGTCTCGGCCCTGATAGGGTTCGTGTGGTTACCGTCGGCCCAGACCGACCCGCAGTTCAAAGGACTGTGGAACGCGATCTGTAGCGCGGCCGGGGTGCCGCAGCAATGGCTCGTCTCGCAGCCCGTGGTTTCGTCCACGAAGACAAGCACGGCAGTGCTTACTCCGCAGACCTTCGCGGGAACGGATGGACTTTCGATTGGACGCGGTGCGACGCTCTCACTGCGATGCACGATGTGTCATGGGCCGCAGGGACTTAGCTTCGCAAACTCACCGAATCTCGCAGGGCAGTACGAAAGTGTTGTGTATAAGCAGTTGAAAGATTTCCAGAGCGGAGCCCGCACGAACGCCGTGATGACCCCCATGGCTACGAATTTGAGCGATCAGGACATGAAGGACTTGGCGGCATATTACGCCTCGCTGCCTCGCGTTCGGGTCGGCGCGTCTGCAGTGCCTGCACCCGCTATCGTTGCGACGGGTTCCCCAATGCGGAATATTGCTCCCTGTGCCTCTTGTCACGGAGCCGCTGAAAACAAGCTAGGTGCGCCGTGGTTGGAGGGTGAGCCGCTCGTCTACATACGCCAGCAACTATTGGCGTTTGCAGGAGGGGAACGACATAACGATACCAGCGAGCAAATGCGCAACGTTGCGAGAAATATGACTCGCGACGAGATCGAAGCGGCCGCCAAGTTCTACTCCGGTCAACCATAACGGAAAACTGCATCTCGCACTCGTGCGATTGAGTCACGGGGAGATGCTGCCTCGGAAGTTCGTAAAGGCGCGGGCCATTTTCCGTCCGACAAGGCCGTGCTCAAACTAATCTGGCCGCAACTGCGTAACGTCGTCGTCAAGAGGCGCCCCCGTGATTAGCAGAGCCTCTGACTCAGTTCGCGCTCCGTTGCCACGAACGGCTCAACACTTCGAATTCTGAATTTCGATCGCCTCATACACGGCGGTCTCAAGAGTCAAGTGCAACGTTTAGCCAATCCGGCGGCAGCCAACTCCATGGCCATGGCTTCTTCCGGCGTTTTCCAGCCGAGCGTCTGACGTGGGCGCCCATTCATTAATTTGGCGATGTCGTTCAACTGCATCTGGGTGATGCCCGATAGGTCCATGCCCTTGGGCAGAAACTGACGCAATAGCCCGTTGGTGTGTTGATGTCCACGCAGAACTGACCCACCGGGGATGCGGCTATTTTCTTGGACTGATTTACGTTGCTAACCCAAGGCTTTCACGGTACTCGATGGGGCTGAGATAGCCAAGGGAGCCCTTGATCCGTTTCTCGTTGTACCAGCGAACGTAGGCGTCCAGTACCTCAACGAACTCCGCGATGGTCGTCGAACGCCAGTCTCCTGGATAGAACATCTCGGTCTTTAGCCTGCCGAAGAATCCCTCACAGGCCGCGTTGTCCGGTGAACAGGCTTTACGCGACATGGAGCGGATCAGCTTAGCCTTTGCAACCCGCGATAGCCAGCCAGGCCAACGGTAGTGGCCACCCCGATCGGAATGCACGATCGGCGTCTCGTCGTCCTCGGTCACGGTCTCGATAGCCGCATCTAACATGGAATTCACGAGCTCTGCGTCGGGGCTTGTGCCAATCGACCAGCTGACTACCATCCCATCGAAGCAGTCGATCATGGGCGATAGATATACCTTCCCCGCAGGAATCTGGAACTCGGAAATATCCGTCACCCACTTTTCGTTGGGGGCGTTCGCGTGGAAATCGCGATTGATGATGTTATCTGGGGCAGGGCTGATTTCCCCGATATAAGAGCGATATCGGCGCCGCTTGGGCCTTGCTGCGTGGAGGCCGCCTTGTTTCATGAGGCGACGCACGACTTTCTCCGATAGAAACACCCGTTGCCTGCTAAGCGCTGCTTGCACCCGACGATAGCCGTAGGATCGGTGATTGTCCTCGAAGATCTCTGCAACGGTACGACGGACATCTGCATATTTGTCGGCAACCCGTATGGGCGACCGATGATAAAAATAGGAGCTGCGCGCCAGGTCCAACCGCTCAAGCAGCTCAGTCAAACCGTATTCTTCTCTCAGGGCGTCAACCAGCGTCGTCTTCTCCCGATTGCTCAGGAGTGACAGGTCGACGCCCAGGTCTTTTTTTACGAGTTCATTCGCCTTCTTCAACAGGTCGTGTTCAAGCTTCAGATTGCGAATGTCGCGCCGGAGCTCTTCGACCTGCCGCTCCAGTTCGTCCCGATCCGTCTCTGATGGTGATCCCTTGTCGCGCTTCATGGATGCAGGGGCCCCTCGGCCGAGTAACTGGTTCTTCCAGTTGTACAGCGACACCCTGTCGACGTCCAGCTTTTGCGCCACCGCCTGTGCACTTCCTTCCCGTGTGCACAGTTCGTACACCGCGAGCTGCCTGGTCGCCAATGACACGGCCGGTCGGCCTGCCTTGCCAACCACGCGTTTCCTGGTTTCCGGATAGCGCTCGCGAACCCACGCCGTCAGTATCTGGCGACAGGGATAGCCTAATGCCCTGAGGGTGAAGCTGAAGCTGCGCCCGTGATTGACGTAATGCTCAAGTGCCAGGTTCTTCTGTTCTTCTGAGTACTTCGGCTTTACGCGAACATACTCTTTCTGCAGATCGCCACTCTTCTCGAATTCCTCGCACCACGCCTTGAGAGAATTCTTCGTCGGGTAACCCAACTGGCGGATTGTCGCCTTGACGCGCTTTCCGAGTTTCAGGTACAGCTCGACCGCCCGAACGCGGTCTTCGTATGAATACATGGACTACCTCCAAAGTAGTCCAAGATTTTGTCCGCATCCCCGGTGGGTCAAGATTCGGTGGAAATCAACAGCATAAATCCGTCTGGGGTGGGGGCTATGCCGTCCTGGACGTCTTTTGTGCAACAAAGCCTCGGGAATAGCGGTTTTGTTCAAGCAGTACCGGATTATCGGCCGCACAATTCCAGCGTTTGCCGTGGCAGACGCGCGCCGGATAAATGCGAATGCGTGGAATGCCGCGAAGTTCTGTGCATTTTTCAGTCCGCTCAGTTTTCGATATTTCGCCAATTCAAACGAACATGATTACCGAACCGATTTCCCTGCACCTTTACAAAACCAATCGAGAATTTCAATTGCGTATCGCGCGTCTCCTGCAGGAAAGCGGACGCCAGTGGTTCGAAGCGGTCGAGCGCGCGACCGCCGACAGCATTGCCGAATCCGCGGCGGAGATCGAGACGCTGCGCGGAAAGACGGACTGGCCGTCCGTCGCGGCGTTGCCGGCCGAATCGCTCGGGCGTCTGTTCCAGCGGCGCGCCGACGATGCCCAGGCGGTCGCGCGGGAAGCCGTCAAGAGTCAGGCGGCCTTCACCGCCGGCTTGCAGCAGGCGCTGGGGGATTGGCAAAAGGCGGTCGGCGAGGTCGCCGGAGGCGTCAACGCCGCGTCGTCCGCGCAGGATTTCATCAAGCAATGGAGCGGCGCGTGGCAGGGCGCCACGGCCGTCGCCAACGCGAAAGTGCGAAAGGAGGCATGAGATGACGACGACCCAGGATCGCACCGCCCTCGTGACCGGGGGCATGGGGGGGCTTGGCGAGGCCATTGCCCGCGCGCTGTACGACGCGGGATGCCGCGTGCTGGTCACGCATGCGCGCGACGCGGCCTCGGCGGCCGAATGGCTCGCCGGCGAGGCGGACAAAGGCTACCGGTTTCACTCGTACGACGCGAACGTCGCCGATTTCGAATCCTGCAAGCGCATGGCCGATCGGATTCGGGCCGACGGGCTGCATGTCGACATCCTGGTCAACAATGCCGGCATCACCCGCGACGCCACGTTCCGCAAGCTGGAAAAAGACGGTTGGGACGCGGTGCTGCGAACCAATCTCGATTCGGTGTTCAACGTCACGAAACCGTTCATCGACGGCATGGTGGAGCGGGGCTGGGGCCGCGTCATCAACATTTCGTCGATCAACGGCAGCAAGGGGCAATTCGGCCAGACCAACTACTCCGCCGCCAAGGCCGGCATTCACGGCTTCACCAAGGCGCTGGCGCAGGAAGTCGCCAGGAAGGGCGTGACGGTCAATACCGTCTCGCCCGGCTATCTGGCGACAAAGATGGTGACGGCCGTGCCGGAGGATACGCTCAAGCAGATCGTCGCCGGCATTCCGGTCGGCCGCCTCGGGCAGCCCGACGAGATCGCGGCGCTGGTCGCCTTCATCGCCAGCGATGCCGCGGGCTTCATGACCGGCAGCAACGTCGCGATGAACGGCGGCCAGCACATGTACTAAGCGCGGCCCGTCCGCTTCGCGGCGCGGCATGGCGCGATTGCCGCCGCGTGCCGTTTCCCCTTTGCGCCTTTTTCAAAAGAAACTTTTGTACGCAGAATACCGTCCTATGATGGTATTTTCGCGGGAGGCCGCCATGAAAAGAAAGGGGAATGGCGCGGCGGCATCGGCCGTCGAAAGCGCGCAACCCGTTTCGGCACGCCGATCCCTTTTCGCTCCGCATTGTCGCGACAGGCAGAACGGCTTGCGCCGCAGCGGCATCGAGCAGAAGACATTCAACGGCCATGCCATGAACAAGCCCTTTTTCGCCACCCTGATTTCGGTGGTCATGCTGGGGGCGGGGCTGAGTCCCGCGTCCGCGTTCGCGCACGATCTCGACGAGCAGTTCACCTGCAAATCCAGCGCGCACGCGTTCATCTCCCGGCTCATCAGCGACCAGTCCATCGAGCCGTCGCCGATGCTCGTCGAGGCCAATTCGGTCAATGCGTTCAAGCCCCGGCACGACGCAGGGCTCACCGCATTCGGCCTGCGCGTTCGCGCGGTGTTCGGATACCAGCCGGGTGACCCGATGTTCAAGCCGGGGAACGGCAAGACGCCGTCGGGGCCGATCTACGGCGCCGTGGTGTTCGGCTCGACCGATTCCGTCGAAGCGCTCGTGCGGCAAGCGGGCAGCCACGCGGCGATACACCAGGTCATTCCGCTCATGCTCTCCGCGATCGTCTGCGAGAGCTGATCCCTCCGACAATCCCGACGCGCCGCTGGCATCCGGCGCTTGCTGCCTTCCACGCCATGAACGTCGTTCTCGTCATCAACGCAGGCTCGTCCAGCATCAAGTTTCACGCATTCGCGGTGGACGCGGCGCAACTCGAACCGATCGCGGGCGGCAAGCTCGAAGAGATTTACGAGCGTCCGCGCTTCACCGTCAAAGGCAGGGATGGCGACGTGATCGAGCACAGGGTCTGGCCGGCCGGCGAGTCCCTCGGGCACGATGCCGCGATCGCGTTCCTGCTCGACTGGCTGCGCGGCCACGCGGGCGATGCGACGCTGGTCGCGGTCGGGCATCGCGTCGTGCATGGCGGCGACGGTTATTCGGCCCCGGTGCGCGTGGACGATCGCGTGCTCGCGCAACTCGAGACGCTCATCCCGCTTGCGCCGCTGCATCAGCCGCACAACCTGACGGCGATCCGCTCCATACGGGCGCGTCACCCCGATGTGCCGCAGATCGCGTGCCTCGACACCGCGTTTCATCATACGCAGCCGGCCGTGGCGACACGCTTCGCGCTGCCGCCCGAGATCACGAGCCGGGGCGTGCGACGCTACGGTTTTCACGGCCTGTCGTACGAGTACATCGCCGGTGTGTTGCCCGAGTACGACGCGCGCGCGGCGAACGGCAAGACGGTCGTGCTGCACCTCGGCAACGGCGCGAGCATGACGGCTTTCGACAACTGCCGGAGCGTCGCGACCACGATGGGTTTCACCGCGGTCGACGGGCTCGTGATGGGCACGCGCTCGGGCAGCCTCGACCCGGGCGTCGTGCTGTGGATGCTGGAGGAGGGCGGCATGGACGCGCGCGCGATCGAGTCGCTGCTCTACAAGCGCTCGGGCT
Source organism: Burkholderia sp. IDO3 (assembly GCF_003366075.1). Classification (NCBI taxonomy): domain Bacteria; kingdom Pseudomonadati; phylum Pseudomonadota; class Betaproteobacteria; order Burkholderiales; family Burkholderiaceae; genus Burkholderia; species Burkholderia sp. IDO3. The sequence continues at coordinate 262,899 of NZ_CP028965.1, read as the reverse complement.
TGCTGGGCGTGTCCGGCCTCTCCAGCGACATGCGCACGCTGCTCGCCAGCGACGATCCGAGGGCCGCCGAAGCGGTCGACCTGTTCTGCTACCGGATCTCGCGCGAGCTCGGTTCGCTCGCGGCCGCGCTCGGCGGGCTCGACTCGATCGTGTTTACGGCGGGCATCGGCGAATACGCGGACGCTGTGCGCGAGCGCGTGTGCACGCTTGCGGCATGGCTCGGTGTGTCGCTCGACGCCGACGCGAACGCGCGCCACGGCCCGCGCATCAGCGACGCGAAAAGCGCGGTGGACGTATGGGTTATCCCGACCAACGAGGAACTGATGATCGCCCGGCACGCGCTGAGCCGGCTGGCGCGCTAGGGCCAGTGCGGCCGTTCCGGCCGGCCGCGCGGCGCAAGGCGTCGTCGGTCGGCATCGGCAGCGCACACTCGATTGCCTGCGGCCGCGCGCAGGCGTCTGGCGAATCCGGCGCGAATCGCGCGATCACCCGCCCGAACGATACAGCGGTGCTGGCATCGCCAGTGCCATCGCCATCGCGCGCCCGCACGTCGCCCGCACGCCCATGCCGAAGCGGATTCCGGCGCATCCGGCTCCCGCCGAACGAATCCCGGATGCTGTCCGAATAATCGAGGCTTTTGCTGTTCTTGCGCGAAGCCGCTTCGTTATACTCGAACGAAAAGCAGCGAGTGGCAAACGGCGGATGCGCGAAGGCTCCGTCCGGTCGCGAGCGATTCGAGAGACCGTGGGCGCATGGGCGCGTTCCTGTTTGAGAGGTGAGGTATGGGCGATCCTGTTGCGTCGTTGTCGATCTCCGAGGATTTTGCGACATACGTGTCTCCGCGCTTCGGATCGAGGGATTCGACGTCTCGCCCGTCCATGGTGATCGTGATCGGCGCGAGCGACGAAATCCGGCTCGTCACGGAGCGGGGCGCATACACGGGCCGGTGCCTGCTGGTTTCCCCAAATGTCAGCCGGTCGATCGAGGTCAACAATGCCACCGGCCTGTACAGCATCCAGCTGGACCCGGCGAGCCGGCTGAGTCAATACCTGCGGCGTCACGTGCCGGGCGAGAAACCGGTCGTCGATCTGTCGAAGAAGGCCGAGGGCTTCGTGCTGGAAACGTCTGGCGCCGCGCTCGGAAAGCCGCCGGGCGACCCGGACATCGCGGCGGCGTCGCAGCGCGTGCTCGATGCGTTGTTCGGGGACGCCGTCGCGTTCCCGGCCACCGAGTGCCGCGTGCAGACGGTCGCAGGCTGCCTGAAGGCCCGCGTCCCGGTGCGTACCGATCCCCGTTCGCTGGCGAGGCTGTGCGGCATTTCGGAAAGCAGGCTCGTGCATCTGTTCGCGTCGGTGACGGGCGTGTCCATCCGCGAGTACCTGCTTTGGGTCAAGGCGCGAAAGGCCGTGTCGATGTTCGCGTCCGGCAAGACGCTCACCGAAGTCGCCCATGCCACCAGCTTCTCCGACCAGGCGCACCTGAGCCGGACATTCAAGCGCTACTTCGGCCTCACGCCTTCTTTCCTCTCGAATCCGCGCCTGGTGCGCATTTCGAACAGCGCAACGGGGTGTCGCGCCGAACCGGATTGCGGGCGGCACTGCGGGCATTCGAGCTTCCGGATCGCCGATCCGGCGAAGCTCTGCTGAATGAAATCGCGCGTGCGCGACCGGCATCCGGCGCCGCGCGATCTCAATTCCGCACGCGCTTGCGGAATGCGCTCGGCGTGATGCCGTGCCGGCGCTTGAACGCCTGCGAGAAACTCGACAGGTCGCTGTAGCCGAGCCGCCCGGCGATTTCCGTGAGCGTCAGGTCGTCGGCGCCGAGCAGGCTCTCGGCGGCCGACCGGCGCGCCTCGGCCAGCAATTCCCGGAACGTGACGCCCTCGTCGCTCAGGCGGCGCTTCAGCGTCCGCTCGCTGACGTTCATCAGGCGGGCCATGCGCCCGAGATCCGGCAGTGCCGCCCCGGCGGCGCTCAAGTGATGGCGGACCGCCGCCGCGGTGCCGGTGCGCGCGCGTCTCGATTCCATGAGCTGCGCGCACATCTGTTCGCACATCGACGCCGTGACCGGATTCGCATGCGGCAATGCGCGGCTCAGGAGCGAGCGCTCGAACGACAGGCTGTTGAAGCGCGCGGAGAACTCGTGCTCCGTGCCGAGCGCGGTCGGCCACGCCCGGGACGGCCGGTACGCCGGCCGCGGCTCGTCGCCCCTGAACGCGAAACGGAGCGACGCGATGTCGCCGCCCAGGACGTCGCGCAGCAGGACGGCCGCGGCCGCCATGTCCCGCTCGACGAGAAATTGCCGGATGTCGTCCGCGAGGTGATCGAGTTCGCCGAATCGCAACACGCCGACGTGCTCGTGCTCGTGGTACGTGATCGAGGTGAACGCGTAGGAAAGCGGCAGGAAACGCAGCGCGAGCGTGAGCGCGTCTCCGACGGTCTCGCTGCTGATCAGGCCGTAGCCCAGCATCCCGTGCACCGAAAACGTATAACGGCATCCCACCTGGAGCCCGAGCCCGGGCGGGTGCTTCAGCAGCCGCAGCAAATTGCGCGCGATGCACAGCTCCTGCGCGGCGGCCAGTTCCAGGTTGGGGTCGTCGAGCTGGCCGGCGGCAAGGCGCGTGCCGGCCAGCAGGCGAGCGGCCGGCACGCCATGCTCCTGTCCGAAACCGATCAGAAGCCGCGCGCTCGCCGGGCCTCTCGTGAACTCCCCGAAACTCATGTCGACGGACCTCGTGGAAACATCGCTTTGGCCTGAATCATAAAATATTTGTCCTCTCGCAACATTGTAGTTTTTGTGCGTGGCGAGCAACATACGCATACGTTGCCAGTGTGCGCCGGATCGTTGTGCGTATTTAAACTGACGCGAAGCCAGCAAAAATGGCGATGCGACGAAAGCGGGTGCGTCAATCAGTCGTCGCATTTTCGTTGTCGATCCGGTAATGAGGCTCGCGCGTCGCGATAAATCCGCTAGGATTGTCGTCGCGCAGGGTTTATGCCGCCGCGCGATTCCCGTTTCGCCCTGTCCGCGAAAAGAGCCGTGGCGAACGCAAGCCGCCGCGGAACGCGCTGCGCCGCGCCTGCCGTGCGCGGCGTCTGCCCGGCCCGGCCCAATGTTTCGAGGGCCGCGGGCATGGGCGGCGGTCGTCGGTTCCACGAACCTTGTGCTTCAGCGAAATCGCGCGGGCGAATGACGCCGCGCGTCAGGCGGGCGGTGCGGTTCCGATCGGCGAATGCGGACGGCGAGTCAGGCGTGTGTTTTTTTCCGGCGCTGCGCTGGCGGCGCGCGTTTGTTTTTATGTCCGATTCGGACAGCGTCGTTTTGTCTCGCGGACGAACGTAAGGCGTGAGGCGAAATGCGTCGGGCGCTGGGCGATTGTCATGCGAATGAATCGGTTTATTTCCGGGAGATTGCGCACTGCCATGGTTGATATGTATTCGATGAATTCCGTCGGGCATTTCGGTTTCGCAGCAGTTGCATGCGGCGATCAGCCGGTTGTGCCCGCATTGATTTGACCCATGGTCGACAGAGTGCAGATGAACAAAAGACGCAGTTGGGCGATCGCGGCGGTCGTGGCGGTCGGATTGGCCGGCGCGGGCGCGTGGTGGGTGCATGACCGGCGCGGCGCATGGCCGGACGATATCGCGTTCGCGAACGGGCGGCTCGAAATGGCGCGCATCGATGTCGCGGTGAAGTACGGCGGGCGCGTGGTCGAGCTGCCCGTTCACGAGGGCGACGTGCTCGCGGCGGGCGCGGTGGTCGCGCGCGAGGACGACTCGGAATTGCTGGCGCAGCTCGACGCGGCCAGCGCATCGCGCACGCGCGCGGCCGGCGCGGCGACACGCGCGCGCGCCGAGGTCGATGCGAGCGCGGCAAACGAGCGGCTGGCGGGCCTCGAATGGACGGAGACGTCGAAGCTGTTCGGCGACGGGCAGGTGTCGGGCGTCGAGCGCCAGCGCCGCCGGTTCGCGCTCGACGGCGCCGAGGCCGGCCAGCAGGCCGCCCGCTCGGGGCTCGACGAGGCGCATGCGGCAATCGCCGAGGCCGACGCGCAGATCGCGCGGCTGAAGACCGTGCTCGCCGACACGACCATTCGCGCGCCGATCGCGGGCCGGGTCGAGTACCGGATCGTCGAAGTCGGCGCGGTGCTGCCCGCGGGCGGGCGCGTCGCGACGATGCTCAACCCTGACGACATCTATTTCACGATCTTCCTGCCGGCGCCGCAGGCGGGCAAGCTCGCGATCGGCGCCGACGCGCGCATCGTCCTCGACGCGTTCCCGAACGAACCGATTCCCGCGCGCATCGGCTTCGTGTCGAGCGACGCGCAGTTCACGCCCAAATACGTCGAAACCGCGGGCGAGCGCGCGAAGCTGATGTATCGCGTGAAGCTGCAGTTGCCGGTCGACGTGGCGCGGCGTCTCGCGCCACGGCTGAAGGCCGGCCTGACCGGCAACGGCTTCGTGCGGCTCGATGGCGCGCATCCGTGGCCCGCGGCGCTCGCCGTGCGCGGGAGCTGATCGATGGCTGCCACGCTCGGCACGTCGGGGGCTGGCCATGCGGCGGGCGCGATCCATGTCGCGAACCTGTCGCATCGCTATGGCTCGGCGCTCGCGCTCGACGACGTATCGCTGTCGCTGCCGGCGCACACGACGATCGGCCTGATCGGCCCGGACGGCGTCGGCAAGTCGACGCTGCTCGGCGTCATCGCCGGCGTGAAGCGCATCCAGCAGGGCGACGTGTCGGTGCTCGGCGCGGACCTGCGCGTGCGCGACCGGCGCGAGGCGATCCTGCCGCGCGTCGCGTTCATGCCGCAAGGGCTCGGGCGCAATCTGTACCCGACGCTCTCGGTGTACGAGAACATCGATTTCTTCGCGCGCCTGTTCGGGCTCGATGCGCATGCGCGCGCGGCGCGCATCCAGCGCCTGCTCGATGCCACCGGCCTTGCGCCGTTTCCGGACCGGCCGGCAGGCAAGCTGTCGGGCGGGATGAAGCAGAAGCTCGGCCTGTGCTGCGCGCTCGTGCACAATCCCGACCTGCTGATCCTCGACGAACCGACCACCGGCGTCGATCCGCTGTCGCGCCGCCAGTTCTGGACGCTGGTCGACGATCTGCGCGCCGAGCATCGCGGCATGAGCGTGATCGTCGCAACCGCCTACATGGAAGAGGCGCAGCGCTTCGAGCATCTGGTCGCGATGGACGGCGGGCGCGTGCTCGTCAACGACAGCACGCAGGCGGTGCTCGAGCGCGCGGGCACGGACGACCTGGAGCGGGCGTACGTGTCGCTCCTGCCGGGGGCCGGCGGCGCCGGCGCGGCCGCCCTTGTGATTCCGCCGCGCCCGCAGGACGGCGCGCCCGCGATCGTCGCCGACGGGCTCACGCGGCGCTTCGGCAGCTTCGTCGCGGTCGATCACGTGAGCTTCCGGATCGAGCGCAACGAGATCTTCGGCTTTCTCGGCTCGAACGGTTGCGGCAAGACGACGACGATGAAGATGCTGACGGGCCTGCTCGACGCGACGAGCGGGACCGCGACGCTGCTCGGCAAGCCGATCGACGCGACCGACATGAACACGCGGATGAAGGTCGGCTACATGTCGCAGTCGTTCTCGCTGTACGAGGAGCTGACGGTGCGGCAGAACCTCGACCTGCACGCGAAGCTCTACCGGATGGAGGGCGAGCGCGCGAGTGAGGCCGTCGAGCGGTCGCTGGCGAGCTTCGAGCTGCAGCCGTGCGCCGACGAGCGGCCCGCCGCGCTGTCGCTCGGCATCCGCCAGCGGTTGCAGCTCGCGGCCGCATGCCTGCACAAGCCGGAAGTGCTGATCCTGGACGAACCGACTTCGGGCGTCGATCCCGGCGCGCGCGACATGTTCTGGCGGCACCTGATCCAGTTGTCGCGCGAGGAACGCGTGACCATTTTCATCTCGACGCACTTCATGAACGAGGCGGCGCGCTGCGACCGCATTTCGCTGATGCACCGCGGCCGCGTGCTCGCCGTGGGCAGCCCGGAGGAATTGCGCGAGCAGCGTCACGCGTCGACGCTCGAAGAGGCGTTCGTGGCCTGTCTCGAAGAAGCCGAGGCGGCCGGCGCGACGGCGCCGGCCTCGCGCCAGCCGGATGCGGCGCGACCTGACGCTCAGGCGGACGCGACGGCCGAAGCGACAGCCGAAGCAACCGGCAAAGCGACAGCCGAAGGGGCCCCCGAAGCAACGCCCACCACAGCCCCCACCGCCGGCTCGCTCGCGCGCATCTGGGCCTTCGCGCGCCGCGAGTCGCTGGAACTCGCGCGCGACAGGCTGCGGCTCGCGTTCGCGCTGCTCGGCCCGGTGGTGCTGCTGCTCGCCGCCGCATGGAGCGTGTCGTTCGACGTGGAGAACGTGCGGTTCGCGGTGCTCGATCGCGACCATAGCCTCGAAAGCCGTACCCTGGTCGAGCAGTTTTCCGGCTCGCGCTACTTCGTGCCGACCGGCCACGTGTACACCGACGGCGAAGCGCACCGTCTGCTGCAGGCCGACGACGCGCAGCTGGTCGTCGAGATTCCGCCGGACTTCGGCCGCGACCTGCTCGCCGGGCGCCGGCCCGAGCTGTCGTTCCATGTCGATGGCTCCAGCCCGTTCCCCGGCGCGACGATCGGCACCTACGTGAACGCGGTGCTGCTCGACTACGTCGGCAAGGAAATCCGTCATGCGAGCGTCGCGATGCCCGCACTGCCGGTGTCGGTCGAGTCGCGCTTCATCTACAACGAGGAATTCCGCAGCATCTATGCGATTACGCCCGGCGTCATCATGCTCGCGCTGATCCTGATCCCGACGATGCTGACCGCGCTCGGCGTCGTGCGCGAGAAGGAGATGGGCTCGATCACGAATCTCTATGCATCGCCGGCGGGCGTCGGCGAGTACCTGCTCGGCAAGCAGGCGCCTTACGTGGGGCTCGCGATGGTGAGCTACCTCGTGCTCGTCGCGCTGACCGTCACGGTGCTCGGCGTGCCGCTGAAGGGATCGTTCGTCGCGCTCTCGATCGGCGCGCTGCTGTTCGTGTTCGCGGCGACCGGCCTCGGCCTGCTCGTGTCGACGTTCGTGCGCTCCCAGGTCGCGGCGATTTTCGGCACCGCGATTCTGTGCCTGATTCCGTCGGTCAATTTCTCCGGGCTGCTCTATCCGGTGTCGACGCTCACCGGGAGCAGCTACTGGGCGGGCCTCGGCTTTCCGTCGTCGTGGTTCCAGCTCGTGAGCCTGGGCAGCTTCACGAAGGGCCTGGGCGCCGCGCACTTCGGCACGATGTACGCCGCGCTGTCGGGCTTCGCGCTGCTCTACCTGATCGGCGCGTATTGCCTGTTGCCGAAGCAGGAGGCCTAGCCGTGACGCAATGGTTCAAGAATGTCGCGCGGCTCAGCCGCAAGGAGATCTTCAGCCTGTTCAGCGATGCGACGCTGATGGCGCTGATCGTGTTCGCGTTCACGCTCGCCGTCTACTCGGTCGCGAAGGGGATCAAGGCCGAAGTGTCGAACGCGTCGGTGGCGATCATCGACGGCGACCACTCGGAGCTGTCGCGGCAGTTGCGCGCGGCGATCCAGCCGCCGTATTTCAAGCCGCCGGTCGACGTCGGCCGGCAGGACATCGACGCCGAGCTCGACCGGGGCCGCTACATTTTCGCGGTCGAGATCCCGCCGCGCTTCGAGGCGGACGTGCTGGCGGGCCGTTCGCCTTCGGTGCAGGTGCTGGTCGACGCGACCGCGATGACGCAGGCGGGCCTCGGCACCGCGTACCTGCAGCAGATCTTCACGACCGAGACGTTCGCGTTCCTGCGCGCGCGCAACCTCGATGCGCGGCTGCCGGTGAATGCCGTCGTGCGCGTGCAGTTCAATCCCAACACGGAATCGTACTGGTTCACGTCGACCATGCAGATCGTCATCGACATCACGGTGCTGTCGATCATCCTGGTCGGCGCCGCGGTGATCCGCGAGCGCGAGCACGGCACGATCGAGCACTTGCTCGTGATGCCGGTGCGCGCGAGCGAGATCGCCGTCGCGAAGATCATCGCGAACGGCTCGGTGATCTTCGTCGTGTCGCTGCTGTCGCTGTGCTTCGTCGTGAATCTGTGGCTGAAAGTGCCGCTGCAGGGATCGATCGCGCTGTTCGCGCTGGGCACCGCGCTCTACCTGTTCTCGGTGACGGCGCTCGGCATGTGGCTCGCGACGCTCGCGCCCGCGATGCCGCAGTTCGGGCTGCTCGCCGTCCCGACCTATGCGATCGCGTATCTGCTGTCCGGGGCCGCGACGCCGGTGCAGAGCATGCCGGTCGCGATGCAGCCGTTCGTGAAGCTGCTGCCGACGACACAGTTCGTCGCGCTCACCCAGTCCATCCTGTTCCGCGGCGCGGGCATCGACATCGTATGGCCGCGCCTGCTGGGCATCGCCGCGGCGGGCGGACTTTTCCTCGCGCTGGCGCTCGTGCGCTTCCGCTCGATGCTCGCGCAACAAGGTTGAATCGCCGATGACCGACTTCAGAATCATTCAGAACGCTTGCGCGAGACCCGCGACGGGTGCCGATGCGCGCCGTGTGCCGGATCGCGCGCCGGGGCGTGCGTCGCGCCGGCGAGAGGGCGCCGCCGTGGCCGCCGCGATCGCGGCGGCGATGCTCGCCGCCTGCACGTCGATCGTGAAGGTCGACGTGCCGCCTCAGCGCGACGTTCCCGCCGCGTTCGAGCAAGTGCCGGCGGCGGACGGCACGCAAGCCGACCTCGCGCACTGGTGGTCGCAATGGCAGGATCCCGCGCTTGCCCGACATGTCGAGGACGCGCTGCAGGCGAACACGGATGTGCGCGTCGCGCAGGCGCGCGTGCGCGAGGCGCGCGCGCTCGCGGCGGTCGCCGAATCGGCGCGCTATCCGTCGCTGTCCGCGCGGGCGGGCGGCGTCCACGGCTTCGGCAACCTGCGCGATCCGTCGCAGATGCCCGACGGTTCGCCCGATCTCGACAGTTATGCGGGCGGCATCACGGCCGGGTGGGAAGTCGACATCTTCGGCCGCCGCGCGAGCGACGCGCAGGCCGCCGCGCTGCTGGCCGACGCCGCACAGGAAAAGCTGCGCGGCACGCGCGTCGCGATCGCGGGCGACGTCGCGCAGAACTACCTGGAAGCGCAAGGGCTGCAGCGCAGGCTCGATCTGCTCGATCGCAGCCTCGTCACGCTGCATGCGCTGCAACGCTATACCGACGCGCGGTTTCGTGCCGGGCAGGCCACGCGCTACGACGTGGCGCGCGTGAACGAGCAGATCGTCGCGCGCGAGGCCGAGCGTCCCGCGCTGGCGAGCCAGATCGACGTGCGCAGGCGGCGGCTCGCGATCCTCGCCGGCCAGCCTCCGCAACAGGCCGCGCCGCTGGCCGCGCCGGGGCCGTTTCGGGTGCCGGCCGTGCCGGCGGGCGAGCTGCCGTCGGCGGTGCTGGAGCGCCGGCCCGACGTGCGCGCGACGGCGGCGATGGTGCGCGCGCAGGCCGCACGGCTCGGCAGCGCGAAAGCCGACCTGCTGCCGCGCTTCTATCTGACGTTCGTCGGCCTCGACGGCCGCGTGCATCTCGACGGCCTGCCGGGGCTGAGCGGCACGGGCGGGTTGATCGGCATCGGCGCCGACCTGCCGATCTTCAACGCGGGGCGCATCCGCTCGAACATCGAGGCCAACGATGCGCGCCTGCAGGCCGCGCTCGCGCAGCACGACAAGACGCTGCTGCAGACGCTCGAGGAAGTCGACAGCGCGTATGGCGTGCGTCACGGCTTCGACCAGCGCAGCGAGCGGCTGGCGGCGACGCTCGAGATCGCGCGCCGCAACGCGGACGAGGCCCGGCGCCTTTACGAAGGCGGCCGGCGGACGTTGCAGGACGTGCTCGATGCGCGCATCGACGCGCTGCGGCGCGAAGACGAACTGGTGCAGTCGCAGACCGGCGAGGCGCTCGCGACGGTGCGGCTGTATCTCGCGCTCGGCGGCGGCTGGTCGAGCGGCGACGAGGCATCGCCCGGCAAGACGTGAGCGGCCGGCGCGAAGCTGGCGTGGCGAGCGAAGCGGGGCCGGGAGGCCGCGCGCGGGAACGAACAACTGAACCGTCAGTCCAGTCCGGCCGGTTCGCCGGCGACGGACGACAAAAGGGGTATTCATGGAAACGATCGACCAAGCAGCCGAAGCCGTTGAATCGACGTGCTTCCCGTTCCTGCGGGACAGCCTGTTCCCGTGGGGCGCGATGTCGTCCTACCTGGCCGACGCGTGGCAGCGCGGCATCCTGTACGCGGACGTGATGCGCGAGCGCGGCAACCGGTACAACGCGCATCTGGCGGAGAAAGTCCCCAACGTCCTGCATTTCCCCTGCGAACTGATCCTGTCCGGGCTCGACCTGCCGAAACCGGTGAACTACGGGCTCGTGCGCATCCTGCCCCATGCCGATGCACCGACCGACGAGACCAAGCGCCCGTTCGTGGTCGTCGATCCGCGTGCCGGGCATGGGCCCGGCATCGGCGGCTTCAAGCCCGACAGCGAAGTGGGCGCGGCGCTGCGCGCGGGCCATCCGTGCTATTTCGTCGGCTTTCTTCCCGACCCGGTGCCGGGGCAGACGGTCGAGGACGTGATGCGCGCCGAAGCGGCGTTCCTCGAAAAGGTCATCGAGCGGCACCCGGACAGCCAGGGCAAGCCGGCGGTCATCGGCAACTGCCAGGCCGGCTGGCAGATCCTGATGACGGCGGCCATGCGCCCGGAGCTGTTCGGCCCGATCATCGTCGCCGGTTCGCCCGTCTCGTACTGGGCCGGCTGGAAGGGCAGGAACCCGATGCGCTACGCCGGCGGCCTGCTCGGCGGCTCGTGGCTGACCGCGCTGACGAGCGACCTGGGCGCGGGGCGCTTCGACGGCGCCTGGCTCGTGCAGAACTTCGAAAACCTGAATCCGGCCAACACGCTCTGGACCAAGCAGTACAACCTCTATTCGAAAGTCGATACCGAGGCCGGGCGCTTCCTCGACTTCGAGGAATACTGGGGCGGGCACGTGTTTCTCAACGACGTGGAAATGCAGTACATCGTCGACAACCTGTTCGTCGGCAACCGCCTGGCCACCGCGGAGCTGATCACGTCGGACGGCATCCGCCTGGACCTGCGCAACATCCGCTCGCCGATCGTCGTGTTCTGCTCGTACGGCGACAACATCACGCCGCCGCCGCAGGCGCTCGGCTGGATCACCGATCTGTATCGCGACGACATGGACGTGCTGACGCATGACCAGACCATCGTGTACGCAACGCACGAGAGCATCGGCCATCTCGGCATATTCGTGTCGGGCGGCGTCGGGCGCAAGGAGCACCGGAAGTTCGCGGCGAACATCGACCTCATCGACCTGCTGCCGTCCGGAATCTACGAGGCCACGATCGGCGCGAACCCCGAGCAGAACGTTCAGCCCGCCCCGGTCGAGGGCGAATTTCTGCTCGACGTGAAGCCGCGCAAGCTGGACGACATTCGCGAGATCGTGCAGCCCGACCCGCAGAGCGACCGCCGCTTCGACACCGCCGCGCGCTGCTCGGACATCAATCTCGGGCTTTACCGGACCTTCGTGCAGCCGTGGGTCCGCGCGTGCGTGACGCCCGAATCGGCGCGCCGCCTCGAAACCCTGCATCCGCTGCGCGTGGGTTACGAATGGTGGTCGGACAGCAATCCGCTCGCCGCATGGGTGTCGGCCGTCGCCGGCGACGTTCGCGCGAACCGGACGCAGGTGCTCGCCGACAATCCGGCCTGGCAGGCCCAGGAGCGCGTGTCGGATGCGATCGAGGCGGTGCTGGACCAGTGGCGCGATCTGCGCGACGCCGCCTACGAGCAGACGTTCGAGGCCGTATACGGTTCGCCGTGGCTGCAGGCGCTCGTCGGGCAAAGGGCGGCCGACGACCGGCCGCCGCGTCCGTATCCGAGCGTTTCGCCTGAGCATCGTCAGTTCGTCGACCAAAAGCTCGCCGAGTTGCGCTCGGCCATCGACGAAGGCGGCCTGATCGAGGCGGCGCTGCGGGCGATCTTCTACGTGCTGCGGCATCGTCCGGAAATCGACGAGCGCCGCTTCAATCTCGCGCTGCGCCTTCACGAGTCGGGCGCAGTCAAGCGATCGTCGCGTCGCAAGGCGAACCTCATCGAGGCGTTCCGGATCATCGTGCGGCAGCAGACGAACCTGATGCGCCTCGATCTCGACGCGGCGATGGCCGCGATTCCGCAGTTGCTGGCGCGATCGGAGCCGAACGAAATCCGCCGGCTGGGCGATGCGCTGGAGCAGGTGTTCACGGCCGGCGATCCGCTCGGCGAAGAGGAGCAGGTGGACCTGCGGCACGCTCTGGCGATATTCGACGCTGCCGCGCGACGGTGAGCGCCGGGCGGCGCGGCGCTCGGCGCGCATGGAGACGCGAAGATGCTGTGCCGGCCGAGCCCGTCGCGCAACTCCAGCGCGCGACGCGCGCGCAACTGCAGACCGTCGATGCCTGCCTTGCGGCTGCGCGCGGCGAGATCCCGGCCGACCAACAGGAACGTCTTGCGCGCGTCGCCCGCGTGCTCGGCGTGGATGCGGGCGAGAAGCCCAACAAGCGCGGAAAGTCGACCGAAGCCGCCTGAGGATCCCCATGGAAAACAAACGAGAGAAATACGCGCGCCTGATCGCGTTCGCGAAGACGTTGCCGCCGACGCCGACGGCGATTGCCCATCCGTGCGATGAGAGTTCGCTCCGCGGCGCGGTCGAGGCCGCGCAACTTGGCTTGATCCAGCCGATCCTGGTCGGCCCGTCGGACCGGATCGTCGCGGTGGCGGGCGAGAGCGGGCTGGACATCGCGGATCTGCAGCTCGTCGATGCGCCGCACAGCCACGCGGCGGCCGATACGGCCGTGCGCCTCGTGCGCGAGGGACGCGCACAGGCCTTGATGAAAGGGTCGCTGCACACGGACGAACTGATGAGCGCGGTCGTCGCGCACGACACCGGATTGCGCACCGCGCGCCGCATCAGCCACTGCTTCGTGATGGACGTGCCCGGTCACGACGATCCGTTGATCATCACCGACGCGGCGGTCAACATCGCGCCGACGCTCGAGGACAAGGTCCACATCGTGCAGAATGCGATCGACCTTGCCCATGCGCTGCGATTTCCGGCCGCGCGCGTCGCGATTTTGTCCGCGATGGAAACGGTCAACCCGAAGGTCCCGTCGACGCTCGATGCCGCGGCGCTGTGCAAGATGGCGGACCGGCGCCAGATCGAAGGGGGCATTCTCGACGGCCCGCTCGCGCTCGACAACGCGATCAACGTCGATGCCGCCCGGCTCAAGCACATCGATTCGCCGGTCGCCGGGCACGCGAACGTGCTGGTCGTGCCGGATCTCGAGGCGGGCAACATGCTGGCGAAGAGCCTGTCGTTTCTGGCGGGCGCCGACGCGGCCGGCATCGTGCTCGGCGCGCGCGTGCCCGTGATCCTCACGAGCCGGGCCGATTCGGTGGTCGCGCGGCTTGCGTCATGCGCGGTGGCGGCCCTGGTCGCGCTCTGGCGGCGCGACCCGTTGCGCGCGGTCGTCAACTGAGCCGAGGGACCATGGACGTCATTCTGGTCGTCAACGCGGGTTCGTCGAGCCTCAAGTTTTCCGTCTTCGCGGTGAGCGGGAGCGCGCTCGATCCCGTCTGTCACGGCAATTTCGAGGAAATCGACACGCATCCGCAGGTCCATGTCACGGACGCGCAGGGCGCGCCGCTTGACGAGAAGCGCTGGCCTGAAGGCTTCCGGCTGGGCCACAGTGGCGCGATCGCCTTCCTGTTCGACTGGCTGCATGGCCACGCCGCCGGCTATACCGCGATCGGCGTCGGCCATCGGATCGTGCACGGCGGAAGCCACTATGCGAGCCCTGTGCGCATCGACGACGAGGTGATCGCCGACCTGGAGGCGCTGGTCCCGCTGGCCCCGCTGCACCAGCCGCACAACCTGGCCGCGCTCCGGATCATCGCCGCGCGGCGCGCGGATCTTCCGCAGGTCGCCTGCTTCGACACCGCGTTCCACCACGGGCAGCCGGCGGTCGCGACGCAATTCGCGCTACCGCGCGAGATCACGGAGCAGGGCGTGCGGCGCTACGGCTTCCACGGTTTGTCGTACGAGTACATCGCATCGGTGCTGGCGCGCTACGACGAGCGGGCCGCGCGCGGCAAGACCGTGGTGATGCATCTGGGCAACGGCGCGAGCATGGCCGCACTTGCGAACGGAAGGAGCATGGCGAGCACGATGGGCTTTACCGCGGTCGACGGATTGCCGATGGGCACGCGCTCGGGAACCGTCGACCCCGGCGTGCTGGTGTGGCTGATGGATCATCAGCACATGGACGCCCGCGCGATCGAGACGCTGCTGTACAAGCGTTCCGGCCTGCTGGGCGTATCCGGCATCTCGAGCGACATGCGGACGCTGCTCGCCAGCGACGATCCTGCCGCGGCCAATGCGGTCGAGCTGTTCTGCTACCGGGTGTCGCGTGAGCTCGGATCGCTCGCGGCCGCGCTGGGCGGACTGGACAGCATCGTCTTCACGGCCGGGGTCGGCGAGCATTCCGCCGCGGTGCGCGAACGGATCTGTCGCGCGGCGGCCTGGCTTGGCGTATCGCTCGACCCGGCGGCGAACGCGCGCCACGGGCCGCGTATCAGCACGGCCGGGAGCGTGGTGTCGGCGTGGGTCATTCCGACCGACGAGGAGCGGATGATCGCGTCGCACACTCTCGATCTGCTGGAGATCTGAATGGAAGACACGCCGAACCTGCCCCTCGCGGGCCGAAAGGTGCTGATCCTCGGCATCGCAAACGAGCATTCGATCGCCTACGGATGCGCGCGCGCGTTTCGCGAGCTGGGCGCCGAGCTGGCGATCACCTACGCGAGCGAAAAATCGAAAACCTATGTGGAGCCGCTCGCGCGCGAACTCGGGGCCACGCTGTTGATGCCGCTCGACGTGTCGAAGCCGGGTGAAATGGAATCGCTGTTCGACGCGATCCGCGACACGTGGGGCCGGCTCGACGTGGCGCTCCACTCGATCGCATTCGCGCCGAAGGCGGACCTGCAGGGCGGCCTGATCAACAGTTCCGCGGAAGGGTTCGCGACGGCGATGGACGTGTCGTGCCACTCGTTCATCCGGCTGGCGCGGCTGGCGGCACCGCTGATGGACCAGGGCGGGACGCTGTTTGCGATGAGCTACCTGGGTGCGTCCAGGGTCGTGCCGAATTACGACCTGATGGGGCCGGTCAAGGCGGCGCTCGAGGCGGCGTGCCGGTATCTCGCCTACGAACTCGGCCCGCGCGGCATTCGCGTTCATCCGGTTTCGCCGGGGCCGCTCAAGACGCGAGCGGCATCGGGCCTCAAGGATTTCGATCTGTTGCTCAACGAAGCACGCCAGCGCGCGCCGCTCGGCGAACTGGTCGACATCATGGATGTGGGCTTTGCGTGCGCGTATCTGGCGACGCCGTATGCGCGGCGCATCACCGGCAACACGATATTCATCGACGGTGGCGTCAGCATTGTCGGCTGACGTTCGTCCGTATTCCCGCTCGATGCGTTTGTGTGTCGGGCGGCTTTGTTGCGCAAATGGTCGCGGCCCGATGGTAGGCTTGCCGCATGACTCTCAAGAAGAAGACGCCGGTGCGCTACCGCACGACGAACTGGTCGCAGTACAACGCTGCGCTGAAGGCGCGGGGCTCCCTGGGGATCTGGCTTGACCCGGGCATGCAGTGGCTGGCGGCGGCCAGCGGCAAACGGGGGCGTCAGCAGCGGTATTCGGATGCCGCGATTCAATTCTGTCTCAGCGTCAAATATCTGTTCAACCTGGCTTTGCGCCAGGCGTTGGGTCTGGTGGAGAGCCTGCTCAAGCTGGCGGGGCTAGACTGGCCGGTGCCGGACTTCAGTACGGTATGCCGTCGTCAGCGCAACCTGCAAGCGCAACTGAGCTATCAGCCGCGGCATGGCGGACTGGATCTGCTGGTCGACAGTACGGGCGTGAAGTTCCTGGGCGAAGGCGAATGGAAGACCCAGAAACACGGCGCCGACTACCGCCGCCAGTGGCGTAAGGTGCATCTGGCCGTCGATGCGAATACCCTGGAGATTCGCGGTATCGAGGTCACCAGCAATGCGGTGGGCGATGCCCCGATGCTGCCCGAGTTGCTCAAACAAATTCCGGCCGACGAACCGATAGCGAGTGTCAGCGGTGACGGCGCCTACGATACCAAACTCTGCCATGCCGCAATAGCGGCGCGCGGTGCCCAGGCGATTATCCCGCCTCGTCGCAACGCCCAATTCTGGAAACCGGGGCGTGCCGGGGCAGCGGCCCGAAACGAGGCGCTGCGAGCCTGCCAATATCTCGGGCGCAGGCTGTGGAAGCGCTGGAGCCGATATCATCGCCGAAGCTTGGTGGAAACGAAAATGCACTGCTTCAAACGCCTGGGGGATCGCGTGGCTGCCCGCACGTTTGAACGCCAAGTGGTCGAGTTGCAGATCCGTGCGGCGTTGCTCAACCGCTTCAGCCAGCTCGGCCGGCCGAATACGGTCGCTGCGGCAGCTATGGCATAAGTCCGTCTGGGGTTTGGGGTAGTTTCGCCCCGAGCTGATTTACGCAACAGAGCCGCGATGAAACACAAATGGTGGAACCGTTTCAAGCGGCGTACCGTGCTCGCCGCAGTTCCGAATGGCCGGGTCAAGCCATGCCCGCCGCCAATAGGGGGTACTGACGTCAACCGGGTTGATCACGAGGCAGCGGTAGCAGTATGGCAAGCGCCGTCTCGGCGTCATCCAGCCCTCCGGCGTCTGAATTCGGTCGAGTGTCACAACGTCGATGCGAGCCAACACGGCCAGTTTGTGCATGGTGGTCTCGTCCAACGGCGGGAACATAATCCATACTGCATTGGTCAAGGCCGGCAACGAACCAAGTCCATTGGCCTCCCACGCCTCTTCGACTGTCATCCGATAGCGGCCCGCGATTCGTCCGAACCAGCTGCCGAATGCCTCATCGCCAAATGGGCGCGGCGCGTAAGGCCACGGACGCACGTTATCGCATGCTCGTGGAAGCGGCATCTCTCAGATGCTCCAGCTTGATTGATTCGTGTCCCCCGCGAATCGCGAGCTCGGCCGCCGTGTTCAAGATCCTGGAGACTTCCCCCGTGAGACCGCCGCTTGCCGCAAGGCCGCCGCGAAACGCTTCTTCAGGCGCGTGTTGGCAGCCTGCCCCGAGGCACCGAAGAAGATCGTCACCGATCAGTTGGGCAGTTACCCGGCCGCGAAGGCGGAGATACCGAAATTGACGAACGTGAAGCACGTATTCGTGAAGGCCAGTGCGCGCGTGAACAACCGCGCGGAGAACAGCCATCAGCCCACTCGAGAACGCGAGCGGCGCATGCGCGGTTTTCGCGACCCGCAGCGTACGCAGGCCTTCCTGTCGAACTTCGGTCCGATCCGTCAGCACTTCGCGCTCAAGCGACACCTGCTGCGCAGCTCACTCTATCGAAAGCAACTCGCCGCGCGGTTTGTCGCCTGGCGCGAAATCACCTGCCGCACCCAAAATCCGTCGATGGCTTGCTGAGCCACTCCCTCTCGTGCTTCTTCATCGACGAACTACGGCAAGTTGACAGTGCCCGGCGTTCCTGTCAGCGCGATCCTGACCGGCGCGAACCGCAACGATGTCACGCAACTGCTACCGCTGGTCGACGCTATCCCGCCGATTCGCGGCACTCGCGGCCGACCGCTTCGCCAGCCCAAGATCCTCTACGCCGATCGCGGCTACGATTCCGACTCGCATCGCCGCCGACTTCGCGAACGCGGCATCAAACCGGTCATCGCCAGACGACGCACCGAACACGGCAGCGGCCTCGGCAAATTCCGTTGGGTCGTCGAACGGACTCATTCGTGGCTCCATGGTTTCCGTCGTCTTCGCATCCGCTTCGAACGCCGATCTGACATTCACGAAGCATTCCTCAAACTAGCCTGCTCACTCGTCTGCTGGAACATCTTCAAGATAGCTGAGCGGCCTTTTTGAACTGGCCTTTAAGGGACATTCGTTAAAGGACGCTTTCGCCGTACCGTAGGGATCACATCAACCGGCTCGGCTCCTATCTGCTCGACCTCCAGCGGAAAGTACCACCGCTCGATCCGACGATCAATTTTGATTTCTCTTTCAAATCAGCCGCTTAAGGCCATTTTGGCGAAAATTTTACGAATCCCGGCCGACCCTCTATGCGGACTGGCGCCTGTGCGTCGAGCACGCGACACTGGCCAATTACTTTCTCGATCGGCTCGTGTTTTCCCGGTGGCCGCGCTGGTGCCAACGGTTGCGGATGAAGTATTCGCCCAATGATCTCGATACGCGTTCCGAGGCGTTGCTGAAGCCCGGCCCGTCGCCAGCCGCCGCCGCGGCGGCCACGTTCACCTGACCGGCGTCGAAGACGACTATTAGACATATACAACGACGCGATAGCGTGCTACTGTGTGAGTATGACTAATAGACATATCGTCTAACGAGAATCGACATGACCCAAACCATCAAACGCCGGCCCCGCCCGGATAGTCCGACGCCCGACGAGATCGTCGCGAAGCGCCAGCAAGCCGGCCGCACGCAAATGCAGGTTGCCCTGCTGCTTCGAGTGAGCCTGCGTCAGGTCCAGCGTTGGGAGCGCGGCGAGCAGGACATGCCGTCGGCGACGTGGCGTTTCTTCAAGCTGACCTGCGGGTATTACTACCCGGTCGATTTCGAGCGCGTGGAAGATTTTGAGCGCGATTGGGACGGCCTGCGCGACCGGAAACGCGACACCATCGAGCACGGCGACATGGTCGAACTGCGTGCACTGGACGGCAAACGCATGCGAGCGTCGGTGTGGCTTGACCGCGTGCACGACGGCCTCGTCGACGAGGAATCGTATGGCGCGATCGTGCGCGAGTTCCCTGACCATCCCGCACAAGCGCAGCTCGGCAAGTTCCGGATAGAAGACCGAGTGACGTTTGCGCGTTCGAATGTGATTCACCTGACGCAACGGCTGCCGGCCGATCCGGTGGCGCAGTCCTGAGATAACGCAAGCCAACATATATCGGAGATGCCATGCCAGAAGTCGGCCGCCTTCACGAGGGGCTTGCCGTCGCCGGCGAACGCTATCGCGTCGTCATCCAACCGCGTTCCTATCCGTTCGCTCTTGATGAATCCGACGTCACGTTGTTCATTGCGGTCGACGCGCGATCGCAGTCGTGGGGCAACGAATGGGCGCGGATCAGCGGCGACGCCGTGATCCCGGCTCGGCGGCAGGATGTCCGTCTCGCGGTGACAGCGGGCGGATCGGACGAACTGCAGGTGCTGCCCGCGCGGCACGCGGACCTGCCCGAGTTCCGGACCGGTATCACGCTGACGCTCGAACCGGGGATGCGCGACCCCATTCTCACCGCGCTATCGCGCGTGGAACGTGTCGCCCAGCGGACCGCTGCCGATTGCCAGGCCATCGAGCCGATGCTCGGCCGCACGCTCGCCCCCTACTCACCGACGGTGCTCAAGCCGCATGAAGTCAACGCGATCGCGGCGATTGTGGCCGGCATCGTGCTGCAAGGTAAGGGAGTCCCTGATGCGATCAGCTGGTCGGTACTGCTGTCACCGGAGTATTCGACGTGGGCGTTTGGCGAGAACGGCGATCACCCGCACTACGCGGAACTGGGGACGGCGCTGCGCCAACCCGCCGTGCAGGCGATGCTCGCTGAAGCAGGGCGTGACGTTCGCGCGTGAGCGCCGGGCTGGCGCCCGAGCGAACGGTATTTTCTAGGAGCGATTCCGATGGACCTGATGAAAACGCTGATGCCCCCGATGTCGATCAAGGCGCTCGCCACGGGCGTCCTTTACCGCGCCTTCGTGGTCTTGCCGCCGGCACTTTGCCGCGCGGGTCAAACGTTCGACGGGCGGACGGTGTTTTCGAAGTGCCGCATGGCAAGGATGAGGTCGCGCACCTCGAGCAGCTGCTGGCGCATGCCTGGTGCGTTGACACACGGGGCTGGACTGAGGACGGCGCCATTTACAACATTTACAGCGCAGCTGAGCTGTACGAGGACAAGTCGGACCCGGCCGTCGACCTGCGCCTGCTCGATATTGGTGGCGGGTCGGACGGGGTCGGCCCGGCCAAGGCGTATTACGCACGGACCCCTGTCGTGGATCTGTTCGTGACGCCGCGCGTCGCCATGCGCCTACGCGAGCTGCTGGCCGTGGTCGATCAAATGTACGAGCACAGCCCGACGGGCCGAGCGCGTGATCGGGCTATTTCCAACATCCGGAGACCCCATGAAAACGACAGCGAGATATACGAAAGGTCGCGGTGAGGCGTCCGTCCACGCACGCGCGATTGTGCGGGCCCATGCCGACCACGACCTGGTCGAGATCGACATTGCTGGGCAATTGAACAGCGAGCATCACTTCCGGCCGATCAGCAGCGCCGACGAAGCCGAGATGCTTGCGCGGCAACTGCTCGACGCCGCGGCGAAGGTGCGCGCGGTCGTGCCAGCCGCGCGCGTGTCGACGCCCAAGGTCGCATGAGCCTGCGCGAGTGGTTCTTCCGTCGCGCGATGACGCGAGCAACGGCCAAACCGGCGCCTCCGCGGATACCGATGTCGGGGGACCGACTGATGCAGCGGGATTACTTCTCGGTGACATTGAGCGACCTGGCCGAGGGCGACGTGCTGGTCGACGCGCTGGAGCGCGGCGATGTCGTCGGTCGCGCGTGGGTTCCGGCGACCGACGAGGGCAAGTACGGCGAGTACGCGAAGGAGGTGCGAATTCCGCTCCACCGTGCGGCAGCGGCGAGGGTTCAGTACACCTACTATTTGCGTCAGTACGAATATAACGAACGCGATACAGTGACGTTTTGGTTGCGCCTGTTGGGTCGTGACTACCGTCTCCACGCGTGGTTGGAAGACGCGCGGCAGGGCCGCTACAACCGTCAGCGGATCGCGCGTAAGAGACGGTTTCATAAAGACTGATCGGCCCGCCGAAGGGTATTCCAGCAGATCAGACAGCAACCGAGTTTGAGGAACGCGCCGTGAATGTCTGCACGGCGCTCGAAACGAATACGGAGACGACGGAAGTGATGCAGCCAGGCATGCGTGCGTTCGACGACCCAGCGATATTTGCCAAGGCCGCTGCCATGTTCGGTACGGCGCTTGGCGATCACTGGCTCGATACCGCGATCGCGCAACGCGCGCCGATGTCGCTCGGAGTCGTAACCGCGATCCGCGTAGACCACACGCGGCCGCTGCAATGGGTGGCCACGCAATCCGCGGATCGGCGGAATCGCGTCGATCAGCGGCAGCAATTGCATGACGTCGTTGACGTTCGCGCCGGTCAGGATCGCGGCGAGCGGCGTACCGTTGGCGTCGGTGACGATGTGGTGCTTGGAACCGGGTCGCGCGCGATCGGTGGGGTTTGGCCCAGTTTTTGGCCTGCCCCAACGGCGCGAATCGATGATGAATCGACGGCGGCTCGTGAGAAGTCGATCTGGTCCGCTGCGCGCAGCTTTGCGAGCAGTAGCTCGTGCAAGCGATCCCAGACACCGGCTGCTTGCCAATCGCGCAGCCGGCGCCAACATGTCACGCCCGAGCCGCATCCCATCTCGGCCGGCAGGTCGCGCCAGCGTAGTCCGGTCTTGAGAACGAACAGGATGCCGGTCAGCGCGGCGCGATTCGAAACAGGCAGGCGGCCCGGGTTCTTCTCGCGCCGCGGCTTGGGTGGCGGCAGTAACGGCTCGATCAGTGTCCACAATTCATCGTCGATGATCGGCTTGGCCATCTCCTCAGTCTCGGTTGTTCCGATGCCTGAGGTTAACAGCTCACCGCGAAAGTTAACAGCCCCACGGGGCCTTTTTGAAACCGTCTCTAAGGAACGCATGGATCTGTTGCTGTGGCTGATCGACGAGTCCGTGGCTGCCTCACGCGATCGTACAAGCGCTTACCGATCCTCGCTTGAATTCCTGACGCGGCAGCATACCCGGCGTTGGTTGCGTCACCCTGCTGCGCTCGACCTGATGCATTACACCAATTTCCAGCTCGACTCATTGAGGGTGCAGGGGCTCGTCGAGAAGGATGCTGACGGTTCGGGCTATCGGGCATGCCCTGCGGCACTTGCGGAAGTCGACCGTTACGCGACCGAGGAGCGACGGCACGCGGCGAGCCAGGCACTGCAGCATTGGGTCATTCTCATCGGGGGGCTGGCGCTCGTCGCCGCGGCTGCTCAGGCGGCCGCCAATATCAAGCAGGCGTGGTTCGACAAACAGGAAACGGGTGGCGCCGTAGAGCAACGCCTGCCGTCCTCCAATGCCGTTCCTTCGCCGGAATCCGCGGCCACCGCGCATCACGATGCGCGTGGCCATCAACGTGATGAACCTCACAACAACGCAAGGGAGTCGCAGTGATGACCGGTGTGACCTACGAACAAATCACGAAACGGGCCGGACGCGAAAGTGAAGCGTGACCCTAGCCCACAAAACTGTCCCATTTGAAAGTGGAAAATTCCAGCATGACGTTGTCATCAAGACCAGGAGGTCATGCCGTGAAGAAGAGCAGGTTCACCGAAGAGCAGATCGCATACGCGTTGAAGCAGGCCGAGCTGGGTACGCCTGTCGCGGAGGTCTGCTGCAAGATGGGGATCCCGTCTGCGGCCAACCACCAGTCTGCTTCGAAGGTCCTGTTTCTCTGTCATCACGGTCTGAGTGCATGTGTCCACTCGGACACTTAGCATCTGACCTTCTGCCTACCATTGGTAGGGCGTCGTTCATTGACGGCTTACGACTCATCGATGCGTTGCGCGCGCAACTGCGCGCGCGCCCGGTGCCGCTGACGCTCGAAACCGCGCCGGCCGACACGCCGCTGATCGCGCATCTGGTGACCGGCGAGGCACTGCATCCGGACGCGGTCAGGCGACTGTTCAAGGGAATTTTTGCGCGGGCTGCCGACCAGCTGGCGCTTACGTACCCGAACGCGGCCGCCGACCTACGCCGCACCAGTACGCATTGGCTACGCCACACCTTCGCGAACCACGGCCTGGACGCCGGCGCGGACATTCGTGATATGCAAGAGCTGCTCGACCACGCGAGCCTTGGCACGACAACGCTCTACACGAAGGCAGACGCCACGCGCCAGTTCCAGTCGGTCGAGGCGTTGTTCAATGCGGCGCTCGATGGCGCGGATCCGCCGCCGTCCGCGGCCGTGCCCATCGCGACGCCGCCGGCGTCGGCGTCCGCGTTCACGACGCGCCATGCCGACCCGGGCACCGCGGCCGAGCTGGTCAACGTGCACGTGACGCTGCGCGTCGAACCGAAGCGCGCCGGTGGCCGTGGCTGGGCCCGCGTGCTCGAGCGGGTCGAGCGCGAGGTGCTGGCCGGAGTCGCGCACTCGCTGACCCGCGACGGCGTGACCGTGCTGCAGGTGCCGTTCGAGAACGACGACGCATTCGGCCGGCGCGTCGACGACCTTGCTGGTTGCGATCGCGCTCATCGTGGAGCAGCATCGCTGTACCACGCAAAGCGGGGCGTGGGCTGAAGATGCGGTGAGCATTGGCGTTGGTAAGTGCGCCGCATCATCGGGTTGTCGGGTGTTGATTGCTGAGCCCGGGCCGACGTTGACTGGCTTGTCAGATTTTGGTTTTGGCGAGCCACCGACTGAGCTCGCCGCTACCGAGCAACATGAAGAGCACTACGAGCGCAAGGCCTGCGGAATAGTGCGCCACAATACAGACGATGGCCCCTCCGAGCAGGAACAATCCCGCCACCCCGACATAGCTCAGGATGGTCAGCCGCTGTATAGCCATCGGGTGCTCGATCTGAAGCAGTCGTGACGCTTCATCCTTTGCCATGTAGATTGCAAAGAAAAGGGGGAGTGCGACGGATGTGAATCGAATGGCCCAGGTGAGCATGGGGTTGAGTGGGAGCTGGACAGTCAGCACGCCGACGATGATTAGCAGGCAAACGCCTGCTAATCCGAGGCTTGCCTTTTCGAGGAACACGTTAAAGTCTTTCACTTTGTTGCTGCGGTCACCGTTTGCATCTGCCATTATTTTCCTACCTTGATTGAGGTGCTGCGTATGGGGCGCGGCGCAGGTGCCGTTCGAGAATGACGATGCGCTCGACCGGCGCGTTGACGACCTCCTGGTCGCGATCGAAAGCATATTAATCTTCTATGGGCAGAGACAGGAACAGCGCGACGTCCCGATTTGAGAACGGGCATTAACTATTCTTGAGACTTGCAGAAAATCCGTTCTGTACAATCGCGTATGAGGGCAAGGCGGGATTCCCGCTTCGCAAACTGGCGTAAGAATATAGAAAGGTGTGCGGATGGATGCGCTTGAACTGATGCGAGTCATTCGAGGCGGCCTGATTCAGCAGGACCGCCTGCTTCGGCTGGATACGGCGGTGGGAAATGACGTTTTGCTGCCCCATCAAATGATTGGCGAATCGCGGCTGGGGCGGGACTTTGAATTTGTCGTCGACGTCGTCACGACAACACCGAACGTCGAGCTCAAGAATCTGATCGCGCAGCCGGCTACGCTGTGGATCCAGCAGCCCGGCGCAGTGTATGCGCCGCATAATGGCTACGTACATACGGCGAGACGGCTTGGTGCCGACGGAGGGCTGACGTTCCACCAAATATCCATCGCCTCATGGATGCATTTCCTGCGCTTCCGCCGTGATCAGAGAATTTGGCAGGACAAGCCAGTCGACACGATCGTCGCCGACGTTTTTAATGCGCATCCGCAGGCCCGCGGGTTCTTTGAGTTTCACCTGTCCCGTGTGTTGCCGTCCCTTTCGTTCTGTCGTCAGGACGAGACCGATTGGAACTTCGTCCATCGGCTGCTGGAGTCGGAGGGGCTCTACGGCTATTGGAAACATGACGCCGACGGCAGAGCGCACCGGCTCGTCATCACCGACCGGCTCGCAGCACTCGAAGAAGCGTTGCCGGTCACGTTTTCCCGCTCCGGAACAACCGTCGCGTCAGATGCCCTCAGGCAATGGAGCGCAACGCGGACACTGCAGAGCACGTCGCTGACCACCCGAACGTTCGACTATAAGAGTCCGGCGAGTGCCGTCAATGCGAAGGGAACCTCGATGCCCACTATGCCTAACCAGGGTGATCTACCGGATCAGGCCGAGATCTACGAGTACACCGGTGCCTACACCTTCTTGACGCAGGAGCGGGGCGACGCACTCTCGAAGACTCGCCTCGAGGAATGGGAGTCACGGTCGAAGCGTTTTTTCGGTATCGGCGGTTGGCGCGCAGCCGACGCAGGCAAACGTTTCACATTGAATGGCCATCCGGATCACGACTGCGACTCGCCTGAGCAGCGCGAATTCGTAGCAATCGGCGTGCGCTGGATCGTTCGGAACAATCTGCCGATCGCTGCATCAGCGGCGAGGATGCCCCATAGTCTGGACAAACCAATCGCGGAATCCGGGATCGACGACTTGGACGTTGCTGGGTACGTCTCGTCATATGCCGATGGCTCCATCGGTGCCTACCAAGTCGAGGTCGAAGCACAACGGACCACGATACCGTTCCGGTCTCCATTCGAGCACGTTAAGCCGCAGACGCATCTCGAGACCGCGATCGTCGTCGGGCCGCAAAACGAAGAGGTCTACACGGACGAGTTGAATCGCATCAAAGTCCGCTTCGTTTGGGATCGCATCAACCCAGGAAACGAGGGTGCTTCGTGTTGGGTGCGCGTCGTGCAGTCCGACACCGGAAATGGCTACGGTGCCGTACATCCGCCGAGGGTCGGCGAGGAAGTCTTGATCGACTACGTCGGCGGGGACTGTGACCGCCCGATCGCCATCGCGCGCGTGTACAACGGCGCGACGAAGCCCCAGTGGCACACGCACGGTCTCTTATCAGGCTATCGCTCGAAGGAATTCGCCGGTGCGGGATATAACCAGATGGTAATGGACGACTCGACCGGCCAAAACCGCCTGCAGTTGTTCAGCAGCCAGGGTAATTCCGCACTCCATCTCGGCTACCTGATCCAGCAGACCGGCAACGTACGGGGTACCTATCTTGGGAGCGGATTCGACCTGCGTACCGACAACTACGGCGCCGTTCGCGCGAATCGCGGGTTGTACGTCACCACGTATCCGAATGCGGCCGACAGCCAGCCGCTCGACGCGCGTGACACGCAACAGCAGCTGGTGCGCGCCGAGAGCTTGCTTGAATCGTTGTCTGACGTGGGCACTGCACACAACGCCGAGAGCCTACAGGCCGGATACGACGCGCTGAAGCAACTGACAGATGCGACGCAGGAATCGATAGCGGGATCCGCATCCGGCGGACGAACTGCTGGTGGAGGCACCGGAGCCGCGAACGCCTTTAAAGACCCGGTGATGCTGTTCGGTAGCCCTGCAGGCATCGGATTCTCCACGAATGAAACCGTTCATATGTCAGCGGCTCAGCACGTCAACATCGTCAGTGGCCAGAGCACTCACTTCGCGATCGGGAAATCGCTGATCGCGAGCGTCGCCAATAAGCTGAGCATCTTCGTCCAGAGCGCCGGCATGAAGCTGTTTGCCGCCCGCGGCAAGATCGAAGTGCAGGCACACTCGGACAACATCGAGCTCACCGCGCAAAAGACCGTCAAGGTGCTTTCGGCGACTGCAAATGTCGAAGTCGCCGCAGATCAGGAGGTCTTCCTCACGTCCGGCGGCGCCTACATCCGTATCGCGAACGGCGACATCCAGATTCATGCGCCGGGGAAGATCGACATCAAGGGAGCGACGCATAGCCTGAACGGGCCCACTGCGCAGGGTTACGTGCTCCCAGGGCTGCCCCATGCGGGCGACGTTCCGCGATATCACGAACAGTTCCACCTAGTCGACGAGGACGGCAAGACGGTATTGCCGCACACGCGCTACGAGATCGAAAGTGAATCGGGCAAAAGGTGGAGCGGCTATAGTGATGCAAACGGCTTTACCCAGCATGTGTATACAGACCAGCCCGAGGCCCTTTCTCTGACAGTCTACAAAGAGGTCGATGATGACAGCGACGAAGAAGCGTAAAACCGAGAAGCGTCACGTGAAGCACGCGTCGACCACCGGCACCGATCAGGATTCGCTGGTGAAGGCTGTGATACAGAACGATTCAGGCGAGTGGGTGCGGCCGGCAACCGGCGACAAGTTCGTAATCGACGAGACGCCAAAATTTCCGGTCATCACTTTCGAGATCAAGAGCGAGCAGCCTCCGCCGTATCAATGGAAGTGGACGATTACGTGGGACGCACAGGTGAGCGGTCTCCGAGAAAAACCGCGCGGCAAAAAACTCAAAACCTTTTCGGATACCGGCTCATTCTCGAGCAATGACAAAACGTGGGTTGCCGATCTGGACGGGAAGATATTGGGCGGCAAACTAGTGGTCGAGGTCACCGCGGGTACGGAGCAGTTCCGACGCACCGTCTTTATCGTCGGTACCAACCCAAGCAAGGATGCTGTGCTTGAGTTCCTGAAGGCCCAGAAGGACGCAGTCGGCTTCGATCGAGTGATCAATCAGGAAAGTCACTACAAGAATTTCATCAACGCGGACAACGAACCAGTGGTCGCATTCGACAATGGGTACGGAATGACCCAGATGACCAATCCAGCTCCTACGTACGAGCAAGTGTGGAACTGGAAGGAGAATATCAAGGTGGGCATCAAGCTCTATCAAGAGAAGCAGGGGTACGCCAAGAAGGACTTGGCTGGCCATCCGTATACCGAGGACCAATTGATCCGTGCGACGTTCTCTCGATGGAATGGCAGCGTCTACTACCGATGGGACGAAGCATCGAACGCTTGGGTGCCGAATGGGACGATTATGTGCGATCCGGACACCAGCAATATTGGCTGGGATATGTCGAAAGATGCGAACAAAGATAAGACCGTGGAAGAATTGCACAAACGCGACAAGGACACCTACAAGAGTGGGAAGTCAGGTCGTTCCGATGAACACGCTTGGATCTATTCGGGTATTTGTTATGCAGATCACATGGCGAACAATTAAGGGGAGCTTGTGTGCGGCGATTGTCGGTACTTTTTGTGCCGGCGCAATTGCACAAACACCGCAGCCCCAGTTTGTTCAACTGAGCGCCGGGCCGATTGTGCAGGAACATTCGCATCGGCTAGTAGTGACCGACACGCGGCATGGGAAGTTACGGACGCTGGAGGTCCCAAGCGCGATACGGCGTGCGTTGATGTCGTCGTCGAGCGTGGCATTTCCTGCGGCACGGTCGAGCGTGATCGACGGTCACGAATTCGTCATGGTTGTGATCAATCAATCGTCTAGCGACAATCCGACGGGCTACTGCGGGGCAGGCGAGGAAGGGACGCTTTACGTACTTCGGTTAGATGGCAAGCATGCAGAACCTGTCTACTCGACTCTGGTGCAGAGTTGCCTCAAGAATATTGATTTGTTCACCGATTCTGGGAACAAGTCTCCCTATCTTGCGATCGCATGGACGGATGGAGGAGACGGGTTCCGGATTCACTGGGAAAATTACGCGAAACCAGAATCCCTGACTCGGCAATATCGCTACGCGAATGGAAGATTCACCGTCGATAGCGAGCGTCCCAATTGAGCCGTGGATTCGTTCGTCGCGCTAGACCGATGGAGGGGCTTTGCAGCCGGCGAAGATGCGTTGGCTGCATGTGCCGAAGAAAGACCGGTGGGACCGTCTCATCCTTTCCAATCAGGAGACTGGATGGTAAGCGACGCCAAGCGCGAGCCCATGCTCGCGCCCGGCGGCACGCTCACGGATCTGCGTGTCCGGCGCGAGCGTAAGCCCGCCCTAGAGGTGCATGCGGGCAACCACGCTGAGCTCCCGCGCGGCACGATTGAGCGCCACGACGCGGCCGCTCTCGAGCACGACGAGCCCGCGCGCATCGTCAGACGACGGCGCCATCGCGGGCAAAACTTCAAGGTTGATGCGGCAGATACACGCCGATCCGGGCTTACACGGTGGTTCAACAAAATTGGCGAGGGGTACAAGGGTACGAACAGCGCCGTGTCACCTGCGGGGCCACGACGCTTCACGAATGTGACGTCGACGCCATCGCGCTTCAGCGCCAGCGTGAGCCGCGAGGGTGCCGGCGACGTGTCGTGCACGGCGGCCGCCGACGCCTGAGTTTACGCAGCGAGCCGGTGCTCGTAGTGCGGCCGCTCACGGTCGACGAGGATCTCGAGCAGCTGCGCGCGCCGGATTGGATCCGGTGCTAGCCAGGCGTCGACGTTCGAGGATTTAATGGGCACGATACACCTGTACGAATACCTCGTTTTGTTAGTAATAAATGGGTTGACAGACATCGTCCTGTGTACTGCTATTCAATTTCTTGAAGTCGAGTAGCGGGATGGAATTCGGGGGAGATTTGGCAACCTATGGATGATCCGGAAATAGGGCGGCTGCATTGCCTCGCGGCGCGCGCGATTGCTGACGGTGCCGACGACCTCGTGATGCGCCAATGGCGCGTGCCATTCAAGCAAGCAGCGAAGATGTTGCGCGAGGCCAGCGCGTGAGGTACGTACGCGCCACTGATGAGTTTGTCTTCGCCGGACGCCCGCGGCCGGGATTCCCCTTGATCCTCGACGATTCGATGGAGCCGGCGCAACCGTTCCATGACTACCTGCTGTACCGATTGCTTGAGAGCGGAAAGGCGCTTGATCAAAAGACGTGGGAGGCGTACGGTCGCCGGCTATGGGATTTCGCTCGATTTCTACAAGCGAACGAATGGTGTTGGGACGATCCATTCATGTCGGTTGGGCAGAGCGTCGTCAGTGTTTACCGCGATTGGCAGGCCCAAGACCTCAAGCTGGACCCCGCAACCATCAACGCCCGGTTGGAATTGGTCACGGCAATGTACCGGTGGGCACATGAACGCGGGCGGATCGACCGCTTGCCCTTCACCTGTTCCGACGTCGCAGTGTACGGCATTGAGCATGACCTGACTCATATCACCGGCGGTCGGAAGAGGTCGAGCCGTCCGGCAGTGCTGCTCAACGAGTGGAACAAGGAACCTGCGTTCCTGACAGCCGATCAACTGAAGATCGTGCGGCAATCGATTCGCTCTGCAGCGCAGCGGCTGCTGTTCGACCTGATGGCGCGGGTGGGTTTGCGCTCAGTCGAGGCACGTACCTTCCCGCTGTCGTACGTGGTTGATCCACGGACCCAAAAGGCTTGGAAGCCAGGCACCTTTATCGACGTGCGCCTCGACCCACGGGACATGGAGATCAAGTTCAACAAGTCCCGCGTTGTGCACGTGCCATACAGCCTGATGGAGGACATGTACGCATATACGACATTCGAGCGCAACGGTCTTGCCGACGCGGCAGACCGCAAGGAACTGATCCTGACGATTCACGGGCAACGCTACAGCAAGGAATCCGCGGTGAAGGTCTACACCGATCTCAGCAACACGGTGGGCTTCCGGGTGCGCCCGCTCATGCTGCGCCACAGCTACGCGATTCATACCCTGCTGCTGCTTCGCAGCCGTCCCGAGATACCGATGGAGCCGCTCATGTACGTCCGCGACCGCCTCGGCCACGCGAGTGTCCAGACCACCATGGTGTATTTGCAGCAGATAGAGCGGCTGCTGGGCGCAGAGGCGCTCGCGATGATGGACGAGTTTGACCGGCTCTACGGGGTTGGCAAAGCATTGGCCACGGCGCCGCATGCATCCACAGTCGATCCTCGACACTGAGCGACGCCATGGTCAGAAAGAAGAACTACAACGTCAGCGAGAATCGCGCCGCACCGGTCGGTGTCATATCGGCATCACTCGAACGGCCGAAGCCCGGCGCCGACGACGCCTGCATCGACATGGTCGCGCTGTTGGGGCTCGAGGCACGCTTTCCTCAGAGAATCAAGACGCTCGACCTTCGTGACTGGCTGGGCCGAGGCATCGACGACTGGGTATGCTCATCGGGCTTCTGCCTCAAGGCGATGCTGCTCTCGGGTGCACGCGCGACAGCCTCCGTCACCACGTACTTCGGGCAGCTGCCTTACCTGTTCGAGTACCTCGCGGGCAGTTCGCAAACCCCGCTGCCCCAGCGACCCAAGTTGCCGTCGGACCTTTCCCCGATGCATGTCCAGCATTTCATCGGATGGTTGCAGAAGCGAGCTCAGGCTGAAGGCTGGCGACCGAGTTCGACGCGCAATACCTACAGGGGGGTCAAGGCCGTACTCGCCGAAATGTTCGCGCAGGGCTTCATCGAGGGCGAGCCTTCTCGCTTCTTCCGGCGCGGCGCGTTGCCCTGGAGCAGCGAAGACAGCCTGCAGACTAGCCTGAGTGACGCGGAGCAAGAGCGCCTGGCCAAGGCGATCAAGTCCGACCTCGTTGATGTTCACCACGGCCGCTTGCAACTGAAGCAAAGTGCCGTGCAGGGACTCAGGCTGTTGTTGGTGGCACACCGTCAAGGGCTCAACCCGACGCCCCTGCTCGAAATGTGCCGCGATGCCTTAGCGCCGGGATTTCTGCCTGGCACGATCCTAATTCGTACTGCAAAGCACCGCAGCAAGAAGATTCGTTCCAATGTTGGCCGCTCCGCTCTTGGACGGCACGCATCAAATCAACCGAACGAGCAAGCTGACGAGCAGAACCTTTGCTTCGACCTCTCCGAGGGCGCAGTCTTGCAGCAGGCCATCGCAAGCACCCGCGAACTGGTGGGTGAGGCGCCATCCGCGTTCAAGACACGGATCTGGCTGTATCGCGCTGAAGCAAGTGCAGGGTCGACAAAGAGGGGCAACATCACGTGCCTCGACAGCAAGTCCCTCAACAGGGCAATCGAAGGCGTCATCGAACGCCGCAGTCTACTGGGAGACGGCGGCCTGCCGTTGCGCGTCAACCTGAGTCGCCTGCGTAAGAGCCGCTTCGACCGTGCTCTGCGTACCGCCGACGGCGACATAGCCATCACCGCCAACCTGATGGGCAACACACCGAGGGTCGCCGGAGTGAATTACCCGTCGATGAATGAGGCGCGCAAGGCCGATGCAGCGAGCTTCATGAACGGCGACTATACCGTTTTGATGCGGGCCGAAGCACAGGCTCCGAGGGGGAATGAGATTCGGCCAGTGCAAGTGGAACCTTTCAAGGTCGGCAAAGGCAGCATAAGCGCCCCGCCAAGCCCGACGCCCGTCTCCGCATGCTCGGACTCGATCAGCGGCGAGCATGCGCCGAATGATGGCCGCAGCCACTGCGATCGCTACGTCATGTGCTTGTTCTGCTCGAGCTTCGCGATCGTCGGCACCGTGGACGAACTCTGGCGCTTGTTCAGCTTTCAGATGTTCGCGCAGGCCGAACTCGACTACCTTGACGAAGCCTTGGGTCCGGAGCGCACGACCGACGGACTGCTTGAGGACCTGCGCGACCGATACCGGGTGGTCATCCCCTACATCGACGACTTCACGCAACGCCAATTCGCGCGCAGCCGGGTCGCGCAGGCCCGCGCCAAGACCGTCTCGGGCTTGCACCCTTACTGGCAGCACCAGATGACCATGAGCCGCCGCGCACGACACCGTGCGTCAGCGCCGGATCTGCGCGTTGATGGCTCGCACGGCGATACGGCGATACCGCGGATTCGCGGAACGCAGCAGGCAGGACCCAGGGCATGAGAAGTACCTCTGCCTCGATCCTTGACACGCCCCAAACGCTATCTGGGGCTCGCGCCGTGCCGGCCACATCCTTGCCCGCCCCACGTGCCCTGCGGGCCTTCGAGTTGCTGGCGGCTCAGCCGATCAGCCTGGTCGGCATTCCGCCGGCCGAACGTGACGCTATCGTGGTGACTGCCGTGGCCGATGCCGCAGGCCACGAGCATCCAGTGAGTCGTTTCGGTGATCGGGTCTGGGACCTCGCGCCGGAGATCGAGGCGAAGAACCGCAAGGGTTCGGCCCTGAAGATCGTTTGGCCGGACGACGTACCGAAAGCACTGATCGACGATGCCAAGGCGGCACTCTATTGTGCTCAGCGACGCGGCCCCCACGGGCGAAAGTGGTCCGGCAGCTCGATAGCGGATATTGGCCGCTCGGGCGTCCTGGCTCTGAGATATCTCGCACAATTGGGGCTGGCCGACTTCAGTCAGGTACGAGCTCTGCACCTGTCTGACCACATCGCGGATTTGCGGCGTACGCTCAAGCCCGTGTCGGTGCGTGGTCGGCTGCAAATTGTCGACCTGGTCTGGACGTTCCATACGGAAGTCCTGCACCCGTTGCTCGAGCACCCGTGGGCGGGGCTCGCCCTTTGGGATGCATGTGGCGGCAATGAAGATAATCGGATGCCGTCAGGGCGGACCGGCACGACCCCCGTGATCCCGCGGTCGGTGCAGCGCATACTTTTCGCCTACTGCGAGGCCAGTCTTGCGCAGGCGGACGAGCTGTTTCAGGCTCGAGACGCGGGCGGGCTCGGGGCGCCTGTGGCGCGACAATCTGGATGAGAGACGCGCGACAATCAGGATGAGAATGTCGCGGCGGGGTTGATGATGCCGATGTTGATTGGCGCTGACAAGCGTTTATTGATTGACGCGCAGTTTTTGATTGACGCTGGCGCGCGTGTGCCGCGCGACAATCAGGATGAGAACGGCGCCCGAGCCGGTGAGGACGATTGCGTAATGCGTGGCGATGGCCTGGAGCACACGCTTTACGCTGTCGCGTTTGATCTCGATGAGCATCGTGGAACGTCGCCGGCGTCCAATGCCGCCAAGCCGTCGCCGGGCAGAGCCTGCAGCGTTACGCTGCAGGCATTCTGTGCCGCGCGACAATCAGGATGAGAATGCTGCGGCGAGGTTGATGATGTCGATGTTGATTGACGCTGGCGAGCGTTGCCTGCCTGCCGCGCGTCAATCAGGATGAGAACAGCGCGTCAGTCGGTGAGATCGATTGCGTAACGCGTGACGATGGCCTGGAGCACACGCCTTACGCAGTGGCGTTTGCTCTCAATGAGCCTTGTCGAAGTGTCGCTGTTATCCAATGCCGCCAAGCCTTCGCCGAGCAGGGCCAGCATCGTAACGCGTGACGCGCAGGCTTCCTCACCAATGGCGTCTATAACGGCCCGTTTGCGGCGTAAGCGGTATGCGCGTTGCCGTTGTGCGGCCGTGCGTGCGATGGGCTTCGTCGTCGAACTATCGGATGTATCGTCACGCGTTACGAGCTGCAGATGTGCGTTGTGCTTCATTGCTGATCCTCCGGGCGCGGCGGCACGCCGACGTTGTTTGGTGTCGCGATACTGGCCGGGCGTCCCGGTCCCTGCTGCTTGCGCTCCAGGGCGGTACGCCTACGGTAGCTTTCGACGTTCAGTTCAAAGATCGTCGAGTGATGGACCAGCCGGTCGACGGCGGCTACCGTCATGGCCCGGTCGGGGAAGATACGGTCCCATTCGCCAAATGGTTGATTTGCAGTTAGCAAAAGAGAACGGTGCTCATACCTGGCGCTGATGAGCTCGAACAGCACCGACGTCTCGGCCTGATCCTTGCTGACGTATGCAAAGTCGTCCAGAATAAGGAGATCGAATCGATCCAGCCGGTTGATGGCGGACTCCAGCGACAGCTCGCGGCGTGCGACCTGCAACCGCTGCACGAGGTTGGTGGTACGGGCGAACAGGACCTTCCAGCCGTTCTCCAGCAGGCTCAGTCCAATGGCCGACGACAAGTGCGACTTGCCGCCTCCGGACGGCCCCAGAAGAATCAGGTTGGCGCCGTTGCGCAGCCAGCCGTCGCCAGCGCAAAGCGCCGAGACGTGCGCTCTCGACACCATCGGCACCGCGTCGAAATCGAAGTTCTCCAGCGTCTTGCCCGGCAGCAGCCTGGCGTCCCTGAGGTGACGTTCGATGCGACGTCGATCGCGCTCGGCGATCTCGTGTTCGGCCAGCGCCATGAGCAGGCGCGCCGCGGGCCAGCCTTCCGTGTCGGAACGCTCGGCAAAGCTCGACCAGATCTGCTTGATGGCGGGCAGCCGCAAATCGTTGAGCAGCAGCGACAGGCGGGTGGCGTCGAATTCGTGATTCATGCTGCCACCTCCATTTGCAGGCCAAGCAGGGCCTCGTAGTCGCGCAACGAAGGCAGCTGGACGTTCACCTGCGGCAGGCTCGCGGGTTTCGCTTCGAAACGGGAACTCAGCGCGTGCAGATCGGGCAGTTGCCCGTCGGCCAGGCACTGCTCGAGTGCCTGCGCCAGTTGTGCCTCGCAGTTGCGCTCGTGGGCCAGGCTGAGCAGTTCAACCATGGTCTTGCATGCCGCACGCTCCGGCAGTTGCTCGCACAGGCGTTCGAAGGTCAATCGATAGGCCTCACGCGGAAAGACCTGATCGCGGTAGACCAGGTTGAGCAGCGCCATGGGCTTGCGGCGCAGCGCGTGGATGATGTGCCGGTAGTTGACGACGTGGCCGTGCTTGCCACTGGGACCCGGACGGCCGCGCTGCAGCGTCATCAGGGCGGTGCTGCCCAGGAACAGTTCCAGCCGGTCGTCATACAGCCGCACGCGCAGTCGATGACCGATCAGCCGGGACGGGACGGTATAGAACACCTTGCGCAGGACAAAGCCGCCGGTGGAGCTGACGTACACACGCGTTTGCTCGTAGTCCGTCGTGCGCTGCGGCGGCAGTGGCTGAAGCTGCGGGCGCTCGGCATCAATGCGCTTGCCATTGCGCGCGTTGATGCGACAGACGTGCTCGTCGATGAAGCGGCGATAGGTATCGAGGTCGTCGAAGTCTTTACTGCCGCGCAAAAGCAACGCATCACGCACCGCGTTCTTGAGGTGGCCGTGAGGGCTCTCGATGGAGCCGTTCTCATGGGCAACGCCGCGGTTGTTGCGCGTAGGCTGCATTCCGTAGTGAGCACAGAGCGCTTCGTAACGCGTGGTGAGATCGTCGCGCGCTTCGCGTTCCAGATTGCGGAACGCCGCCGACAGGCTGTCGCTGCGGTGCTCGCGCGGTGCGCCACCGAGCACCCACAACGCGTTCTGCAGCCCTTCGGCCAGCGCGACATAGCTCTCGCCGCCGAGGATGACGTGAGCGTGCTCAAAGCCCGAGCACGCCAGCCGGAAATGATACAGACGGTGGTCCAGCGCGACACCCGCCACGGTGACGCCCAGGCTGTCCATCTCGGTGAAGTCGGACAATCCGAGGCGACCGGGCTCGTGCACCTGGCGGAACATGACGTCACGCTCCTCGCCATGGAGTGCCCGCCAGTCGCGAATACGCCGCTCGAGCGTGCGACGCACGTTGCCCGGGAGGTCTGGATGGCGCCGAAGCATCTCGTCCAGTACGGCCACGGGCCGGATGCCGGGAGCGGACTGGAGCAGCGGGACGATCTCGGCGTCAAAGATTGCTGCCAGGGGATCAGCACGGCGACGCGTGCGTGGCGCCTTCTTCTTCGATGGCGGTCTTGGGTCCTGTTCGATGCGATAGGCAGTGGCGGCGCTGAACCCGGCGCGTGCGCCTGCCTTGGTCGGTTGTTCCTTGCTTCTGTACTTCATATAGAGCCTCATCTGGTGGTCGTTGACGTGACGCCCGGGCACCGTAGCCTCCCGTGAAATGGAAGGTTCCTTCATACCCGATCCACCGCGACCACCGACAAGGCTCCCCGACGACGGGGGGACTGTTCGGCGCGGCGTGGCGGCAGCGGTTTCCGGGCTACGCCCTCCACCGCTGCCGCCACGCCAGTTCTCATCCTGATTGACGCGCTGTTCTCATCTTGATTGACGCGCGATAGGCGCCCAAGCGCCCCGCAATGACTTCGATCCGCAATGCGGTCCTATACCTCTTGCAGATCTCCTCCGGAATGCGCAACTCGGAGAGCACCGGCGTGACCAGCGGATGTTGGCGTACCGAACAGCGCAACGGCGTGACGTATCACTGGGTGCGCACGCGCGAAGTCAAGACGACCGGCGGAACCGAGGTCGACTTTCTGGTGCCGCCGGAGGCTATTCGCGCGCTTGAGATCCTGCAGCGCTACGCCCAACCGCTCCAAGCACGGTTGGTCGGCGAGGCGCGATGGCTCGAAGACCTGATGGCGCAGGGCCCCGATCTCACCGGCCACCTGTGCAACGGCATGAAAATGGCTGAGGCCGCGCACCGCCTGAACCATGTGCGAGAGATCGGCCGGCATCTGGTTCTAGGACTGAACGTGAAAGCCTCGGATCATCTGGGAACCGGTTCGCGGGTCGAGGTGCTGAGTTCAGCATCCTGCGGGTACCAATTGAAGCAATTGGCCGCGGCCGCCGGGACAGAGTGGAACCTGGCCAACCATCAGTGCCGCCGCACCTTCGCGTACAACGTCGCGAACTCGCGGTTGGGCCGAATGGGCCTCGTCTTCCTGAAGTGGCAACTCAAACATGCGTCGATGTCGTGGACGCAGCTCTACGCTGCCAGCCCGCACCAGGATCACGCCCTATATCGCGAGTTCGAGGAGGAAATGGCCGACGCGCGGCTGGGGCTGCTGGAAAGTTGGGCGCATTCCGATGCGCTGCTCAGCGGGGGTGCCGGCAAGAAGATCATGCAGACGCGCACGCGTGCCGCACGCGACCTCAAGCAACTCCTGAGACAAACCGCCGAGTCGATCGAACTGCGCAGCACCGGACACGCGTGGTGCATCAGTGGTACGCGAGGATGTCACGGCCAGGGGGTGTACGACCCATCAATGTGCGCGGGGTGCTCGCAGGCCATCATCGACCAGGGGCAAGCATCTGCCTGGCAGATGATTCACCTGGACAACCTGCGGCTAGCTGCGATCACCGACTGCGGTCCCGCAGTGGCCGATAAGGCGCGGCGCGTGGTGGAGCGCTCGACGCAGGTGCTGCGGGATCTCGGCTGTGCGCTGCCGACCGATGACCGGGCCCGGGCGTACACTGCCGCGCTGGAGGGAGCATGAGCAGCCGTGCAGGCACCTCGCCCGACGATACGCGGCCCGGGTCGGCGCCCCGGCGCCGTAGCAGAGGGAAGACGCGCGAAGCGCTACAGCTGGCGATCCTCCGGGTCAAGACGAGGGGACTGAAATTGAGCATCTCCTCCGTCGCGGCGGAGGCTGGCGTAAGCGCCGGCCTCATTCACAATACGTACCCCGACATCGCCGAAGAGATCCGCACTCAAGTCGGCCGCGGCATTCGGCAGCAGCGCGACGCCACGGTTGCGGAGGTCAAGAAGGTAAGAGAACAGCTGAAGACCGTCCGCGCGGAGCGAGACGCTGCACTGGCTGATGTCGCGACGCTGGCGTCGATTAATGAAACACTGCGTCAGGAGATTGCAACGCTGCAGGCGGTAGCTTCTGGAAAGATCCATGTTCTGCCCCCTGTGAGGGACGTTTAAGTCGTATGCTGGGATCCCTTTGATCTCATTGCATTTTCCCGGTAACCGACAATCGCCAAACCGGTGTTACGGAGTCGCCGACCGCACTCGGAGAAACCGTTCTACCGGTACGACGGCCACGACGCCATCGCCGCCCGATTGTTCGTTCGCGACCGTCGTAATTTCCTCGACCAGCGCGTCGACGCTCTCTGCGACCGTAAAGACTTCGATCCTGATGTGTTCCGTTGTCCAGTCGTTGCCAAAGAAGTTGGGATGCGCGCCGAATCCCTTTGCCTTGGTCACCGTCATTCCATGGATGTGCAACGCACCCAATCGCTGCTCGAGCGCGGTGAGCACCTCGGGCCGCAGCACTGCGACAACGCATTTCAGTTCCATCACATCCTCCTGCTTCGAAATTGAAACGCCCGGCGGCTATCCCTTCGGCGCCCACTTTGCATCGACTGCCGCTTGAATCTTCGCTGCGTCCCGGACACCAGCTTGCGTCATCTGGTAAGCGATTTCGGCTGTGCCTTGGCAAACCGGGCACGACACCGCCATCTTGTCCTCGAAGCACTGAAGGTTCGAACGATGCTCGCCGCGGTTCTCGCATCCGCACCAGCAGTAGAGCTTGTTGAGCGTCGCGGGGATCTGGGTCGCGACCCAGTACGCGTGCCGCACAGCAATGTCGGGAAACTGCACCGGGTTCAGTACATGCGAGGCATCCGATACGCCCGATGAAATGATGCGCAGTCCATCTGGGCGCAGCATTCCGACTCGCCAGCCGGGTACCTGCTGGACCGTGTTCTCCAGCGTGACCGCAGCGCTTTTTGGACCAAAGGCCCAATGCACAAGTGAAGGCCCCCAAACCAACGCCGTCGATACCGCGAGAATCAGGGCAAGCAGAGACAGCAGATTCAACTTCACCTTGACGACACGACCGGAGCGCTCGTTGGCGGCGCTGCCAGACTGATGTCGTTTGTATCGTTTCATTTTCAATCTCCCAAACTCCCGCTCAGGTTCCGGAACGCGGATACATCGTGCTTCCACACGACAGCATGCCGTGCATCATCCCGCTATGGGGTCTCCTCGTTTTCAGTGCAATAAGTGACGGTACGCAAAGCTAGCACTGGCGCGGGGGTGGTCTGGGTAGACCGTTGATTTCATTGACTTTCCTGTTCGCTTTGTAAACGGGTATGGTGGCCTCCCACTTTTGAGGTTCACGATGCAGGGTTGGCACACAACGTTTTTGGGGATGCGTGGGCTCCCCCGCGATATCAGCGACTTCGAGATGAAGGCATTTTTCACCTTCGATGGTGCCGAGCGCGACGCAATCAATGCACGCCGAGGTGATTCCCACAAGCTTGGTCTGGCGCTCCATATTGGTTTCCTGCGCATGAGTGGGCGTTTGCTCGGTGCCTTTCGGGTAATTCCAGTAGCCTTGTGGCGCCACCTTGGCAACGAGCTTGGCATTGCAGCACCAGAAGTCGCCTCGCTGAGAGCCATGTATGAACGCGGGCGCACGCTATTCGATCACCAACAAGTAGCCTGCACGGTCCTTGGATTCCAGTGGATGAGCGAGCACCAGCGCCGCTCACTGGTACGTGAACTGCGCGACGAAGTGGCGCGCTGCGCCGACCGCGATCAGCTACTCGTGCGGGCGCGTCAATGGCTGTACAAGAACAAGCTGGTGATCGTGCACGAGCGGGCAATTCGGACACTGATTGCGGCGGCACTTGCCCAGCTTGAAGTTGAAACAGGCACCGCCATCGCCGCCAGCGTTGATCCAGCAACACTTGATCGCTGGCGAGCCTCAGTTTCAGAGCTGCGCCCAGATGGACAAACCCAGCAGAGTTGGCTATGGGCTGCACCGGCG
Organism: Burkholderia sp. IDO3; assembly: GCF_003366075.1. Lineage (NCBI taxonomy): Bacteria > Pseudomonadati > Pseudomonadota > Betaproteobacteria > Burkholderiales > Burkholderiaceae > Burkholderia > Burkholderia sp. IDO3. Next base: position 222,752 of record NZ_CP028965.1, on the reverse strand, counting down.
AAACACTCAACCCGCCAAATCAGCGAGGTACTGGAGCGCATCGACCTGCTTTACACGCTGGACGTTCATAAGCACCTGGCAGACATCCCCGATCTCATCTTGCGCCGCTACGCGCGCCGACTTGTCTCCAGGCCGCCCTCAGCCGGAGCCAAGATCAAAGAGCCAGCGCGCACCGTGGAGGTCGCATGCTTTCTTCGGTATTGCCTGTTCACCACCACAGACCAGTTGATCCTTATGGTGCAGCGCCGGATCGCCGATCTGTGGCGTCAGGCTGCCGCCGATGTCCCCGCTACCGTCAATTGGGCCGCAATGTACAAAACGCTGCTCGGCGAACTTGTTGCCTTGAGCGCGCAAGGTGCGGTGCCAGATGCTGAGTTGCGTGCCCGTCTTGAAGCCTTGATCACCGAAACCCAGAAACGCAAACCACCGAGCAGGGCCTCCCTGGTCCGCGAGGGATTGATTGATGGAATTCGCCCCGTGCGGTCGTTGCTCGTCGCCATTGCAAAGCTGCCCTGGCAGGCCACCGGCGAGCATCCTGCCATCGAGTACCTTGCCAAGCTGCAAGCTTTATATCTCAAAGGATCCAGAAAGCTGCCAGTTGAAGTGGTGGCACCAAGTCTGGGAATGATCTGGCAGGTTTCGATCTCCAGCCCAGACCGGGAACGGGCGTTTCAGGCGTTGGAGGTGGCCACCCTGTTTGCCCTGCGCCGCGCGGTGCGCAATGGCTCGGTCTGGATTGAGCACAGCCTGAGCTTTCGGGGTCGTGCGCGCTTGTTCTTCACGGACGAGCGTTGGCAGGCAGAGTCCAAGAAACACTATGCCCGTCTATCGTTACCCAGCAAGGCTGCCACTTTCTTGAAGCCTTTGCTGGCCAGAGTAACTGCCGGTGTCGATGCGGTGGCCGCTGCAGCCCGCAGTGGCGTACTGCGCGTGGATGATGAACTCCATTTGTCGCCATTGCCCGCAGAGGACGAAGACCCAGAAGTGACCAAGCTGCGCGCGGCTTTGGATCACCGCATCGGTGAGGTTCAATTGCCGGAAGTGATTCTGGCCGTTGACGCCCAGGTGCGCTTTAGCTGGATCATGCTCGGACGTGAGCCGCGCTCTACCGACGAGCTGCTGATGGTCTATGCCGGCATCATGGCCCACGGCACCAGTCTGACTGCGGTCGAATGCGCGCGCATGATTCCGCAATTGTCTGCCACCAGCATTCGCCAGGCCATGCGCTGGGCGCGGGACGAACGGCGTCTGAGCCAGGCCTGCCAGGCTGTGCTGGAATTCATGCAGCGACACCCGATTGCCGCCACCTGGGGGCGGTCCGATTTGGCATCTTCTGACATGATGACCATGGAGACCACCAAACGGGTGTGGCAAGCCCGGCTTGATCCTCGGCGCAACACACCTTCCATTGGAATCTACTCCCATGTAAAAGACCGGTGGGGCATCTTCCATGCGCAGCCCTTTGTGCTCAATGAGCGCCAGGCGGGCGTGGCCATTGAAGGTGTCATCCGCCAAGAAAAGCTGGAGACCAGCCAGCTTGCTGTGGATACCCATGGCTACACCGACTTTGCCATGTCACATGCCCGTTTGCTTGGTTTTGATCTTTGCCCGCGGTTGAAGGAACTCAAACAGCGCCACCTCTTTGTGCCACGCGGCACCAAAGTGCCCGCAGAAATCGCTGCGGTGTGCGAAGCCAATGTCGACGTCGCTTTGATCGAAAAGCATTGGGATAGTCTGGTGCACCTGGCAGCCTCGGTCATGAGCGGACATGCCAGTGCGGTGGCAGCTCTTGCGCGGTTCGGTTCTGCCGCCCAGGGCGATCCAATCTATGAGGCTGGCGTGCAATTGGGGCGGTTGCTGCGTACGGCGTTTTTGGCTGACTACTTTGTCAAGGACGCTTTCAGGAACGAGTTGCGCCGGGTGCTCAATCGGGGCGAGGCTGTTAACGCCCTCAAGCGCGCCATTTATACCGGCCGGATCAGCCCGGCGCAGGCCAAACGTGTCGATGAAATGCAGGCTGTGGCCGATGCGTTGAGCCTGATGGCCAACATCGTGATGGCGTGGAATACCTCACAGATGCAGGCGGTCCTGGATCGCTGGTCGAACCGCCGCCAGGTCATTCCACCGGAACTGATCGGGAAGATTGCGCCCACCAGGCTGGAGAGCATCAACTTGCGGGGTGTGTTTCGCTTCCCGGTTGACCGCTATGCTGACCAAATCCTGCCTTCGCGGCCAAATGCATCGATAACTGGCACCAATGGATGAAACCGACCACGGTTTGACGCCACGAATCGCAGATTTGAAAGTGAACAGGAAAGTCAATGAAATCAACGATCTACCAACACCACCTCCGCGCCAGTGCTAGCTTTTCGTACCGTCACTTATTGCACTGAAAACGAGGAGACCCCGCTATGCATCCCCCACATCGCGGCCGTGCCCAGCACCGCTAGCAGGCCGATGGCCGCGAGTAGGCCAATGATGAAATTGACGATTGGTTTCCCAGTGAACATATACGCTCCGTGAAGCGGACCGGAGCGGTGGCAAATGCCATCGCTCCGGCCCGATGTACCGACGTAAGTCGGCGGGCTCAGTGTTCGGCTTTGTCCGTCAGGCGAGTGTCCACACCGGAACCGTCAGCGTGAGATTGCATGCCGCGCATCATGAAAATCATCGATAGCGGGCAGATAAACCCACTGGCGATAACGGCGAGCGTTGCAAGCGGGCCTCTGAGCGGAGGAAATGCCCAGTACCCGAGGGCGATGACGGCGACCAGTGCGGACCCAACAGCCACCATGGTTTTCCAGTTGCATTTCATGTGAAGTCCTTGTCAAGCGGAATTCAATGCGAGTCATGTGGTCTGGCTTGCGTCACTTTGACGGTGCCGCACCCGCCTGGTCGGAATACTTCATCATGATGTCGCTCATCGCGCGCATCATCTCGGCGTGCATTCGCATTGCGGTCTTCGAGTCCAGTCCGGCGCTCCCCCCCATCATCGGGCAACCACCCATCATGCCGCCCATCATCATCGAGCCGTGACCGTGCTCACGATCTTGCGCCGACGTGCCGGACGCTGAACCAGTGGCAGCGAAGCTCACTGCGCTCGCTGCAACCAATAGTGTGGAAAGGACCGCCATTCGTGCATGACTTGCGTTCATGTATATCTCCATCTGCATTCAAAGAATCGAACATGCGACGCTTCCCGGATGAATACGCGGGCCACGAGCGAACTCGGGCCGCGGTACGGAACCGCTGGGCAAGCGTCGACGGATGAGAGTTACAACGAACGCGGGGGTGGTGCTGGCAGCTCAGGAATGAACTGCTCGGCGAGGAACGGCGTGATGGCCCGATAGTCGGCCGTAGAAACGACGATGCCGACGCGATGCGACATCGGTATAGCCAGCATCCCGCACACGGCACTTCCCATGCCCGCGTGGCACGCAGATGGACGATCGCTGGTACCGAGAGGCTTCGTACCGGACGTGCATCCGGTCGCTTCGATCGCACTTGCTGCCTTCATGTGATGCTGTACCGCTGGCATCGACGACATTTCTGGACACAACGCCGCCTGTGCGGGGTAACCGAGCATTGGCAACCACGCAATCAGAAAGCAGGCAACGAGTTTGACCCAGAATTTCATGATTTCCAGTATAGGCGCCGATCAGTCCCGCTGCGACCGCCGGCAGCTGCGCTATTGCGCCACATCGCCCGACTGCAACCGCTTCAGATGGGCCAGGAACGTGTCCGCGCCAATAAATCCGATCAATTGCGCATCGGGCTGTGGCCGACCAGTCTTGTCGAAGAAGATCAGCGCCGGAGGGCCGAACAGACCGAACCGCCGCAACATGGCCGTGTCGGCCTCGGTGTTCTTCGTCACGTCGATGCGCAGCAACTTCCAATGCGTGAACTCGTTCATCACGCGCGCATCCGTGAACGTGAAGCGTTCGAGTTCCTTGCAGGTGATGCACCAGTCCGCGTAGAAGTCCACCATGACAGGTTGACCTCGTGCTGCCTTGAGCGCCTCGTCCAGCTTCGCGTTCGAGGTTATCGTGTCGAATTGCGTTGCCGCACTTGTGCCGCCGCCCGCCGACGTCGATGTCCGAGTCAATCCGCCCAGCGGCGTCAAAATGTCGAAGTTGCCCGATGCGACGCCAACAAACTCGGCAATACCAGCGACCAGCAGCAACACACCGAGCGCTTTGCCGACTCGCGCGATGCCCGTAGCATCCGCCGGTAACGGGTCGATCGCCCGCAGCATCGTCCCGCAAGCGGTGAGCAGCAACGCGATCAGCGACATCAGCAGCCACGCGGGCAGCAGCGAATAAACGAACCACAGCGCGGCGGCCAACAGCATGACCCCCAGCGTGTTCTGGACGGCGACCATCCAGTGTCCCGACTTGGGCAGCAAGCGCGTTCCGAACGTACCGACGAGCAACAATGGAATGCCGATTCCGATACCCATCAGATACAGCGCCAGCGCACCGCCTGAGATGTCACGACTGTTTGCGATGTAGAGCAGTGCGCCGGCCAGCGCCGGTGTGGAACACGGCCCTACGATCAGCGCGGACAACATGCCCATCACGAACACGGGCCCAACACGGCCGCCGGGCAAGCGCTTGCTCCATCCCGCAAACCGCGTCTGCCAACCCGTCGGCAGTTGCAATCGGAACACGCCGAACATACCGAGCGCGAACGCGAGCATGAGCATGCCGAACGTGGCCAGCAACCAGGGTTTCTGCGTCAGCGCCACGAGCGGAATGCCGATGACGGCCGCGACAGTTCCGGCTGCCGCATACGTGATCGCCAGTCCTTGCACATAGGCCAACGACAGCGAGAACCCGCGCCATACCGGCAACCGCTCGCGAGTACCGTCAATGACCGCCGTGACGATCGGAATGAGCGGATACATGCACACGGTACCCGCCATCAGCAGACCCGCCAACAGGAAGCCAAGCATTTCGGCGATGCCGATACCATTGGCCGGCCGCAGCGGTAGACCGAGTACGGTGGCCTGCCGGTCTTTCTCTGCGACAGGGAAGTCCGCCCCCTTCGCGCTCCCCACGAGCGCGGCAGGCGTCACCCCACCGTCCGCAGCGATCCGAAAGCGGCGAGTCTGAGGCGGATAACAGACACCAACGTCTGCACATCCCTGGGATGTCACCGTCAGCGTGGCGCTTGACGTGACGGCGGCGGACAGCGGAAGAAGAATTCGGACCGGCTGGTGATAGACCTGCACGACACCGAACGTGGGGTCGTTCTTGGTTTCGGAGGGAGGCATCGCAACCGGTTTTACCGGCGCGCCGCTCACCGCAAAGCTGAATCGGTCACGATACAGGTAATACCCGGGCTTCGTCTTGAAGTCGAGCACGACCTCCTTATGGCTCGCAAGGCTGACGGTCAACGGAAATGCCTGCTCGGGCGCCAGCAATTCGGATTCGTTGACTGCGTATGCCGCAAAGGATACAAGTCCGAACACCAGCACAAGGACGAAGCGAAGCATGCGACTCAACGCGTCCGCTGTTCGATAGACGTACCGATACGTGTTAGAGGATGTCGTGCGCATGTTGGTCTCCTCGGCCGCCCCTTTGGCGTACCGGCGCGCGGACAGACGCCTGCGCGCCGGGCACCAATGTTTTCGTCAGGAACGCTTTTCCAGTTTCACGATGGTCAGGGTGCCGTTGACTTCTTCAACGCGCACCTTGACCTTGTCGCCTTCCTTAATCTGCTTGACCATCGCGGCATCCTTCGCTTTGAACGCCATCGTCATCGGCGGCATGCCGACGTTTTCGAGCGCGCCGTGCTTCAACGTGACCATGCCGGTCGCCGTGTCGACCTTCTTGACCTCCGCGTCGGTGAGTGCGTTGTTCGACGACGCCTTCATCGCGGAAGCTTTGGTCGACATGTCCATGCCAGCCATGTCGTTGCCGGCAAATGCGGGCGTGACGAAAGCGGCTGCGAGTGCGGCAGATACAACGATGAGCTTCTTCATTGGACTTCTCCGGTTTGGTTGACTGGCACGTTCGTGCCGGAAGGTACTGCTTGGGGGAAACTGGCAGCAGGCGCCTGTCGCGCGCGACGGCGCTGCAACAGGAACCACGCTGCGGGAATCACGAACATGGACAGAAGTGGTGCGGTCACCATGCCGCCGACCATCGGCGCGGCGATCCGCTGCATGACCTCCGACCCGGCGCCATGTCCGACCATGATGGGAATGAGGCCCGCGAGCACGACGGCCACCGTCATGGCCTTCGGCCGCACGCGCAGCACGGCGCCTTCGCGGATCGCATCGAACAGCAGCGCCTCGGTGAGCGGCTCGCCATCCTCCAGCCGGCGATTGAGCGCGCCTTTCAGGTACAGCAGCATCACCACGCCGAATTCGGCAGCGACGCCCGCGAGCGCGATGAATCCGACTGACGTCGCAACCGACACCGCATGGCCGAGCATCCAGATGAGCCAGAACCCGCCGACCAGCGCAAACGGTACGGTCGACATCAGCAGCAGCGCATCGGCAGCCGAGTTGAAGGTCAGGAACAGCAGCACGAAGATGACGACGAGCGTGACGGGGACCACCGTGCGCAGCTTGGCCGCCGCGCGTTCCAGGTACTCGAACTGGCCCGACCACGCAATCGAATAACCGGGTGGCAATTGGACCTGCTCGGCCACAACCTTCTGCATCGCCTTCACGGCGGACTGCAGGTCGGTGTTGCGGATATCGACATAGACATATCCGGAGAGCCGTGCGTTTTCGCTGCGAATCATCGGTGGGCCGTCGGCGATCGTGATGTGCGCGACGTCGCCGAGCTGGATTTGCGCGCCGCGGTCAGTGACGACCGGCAACTGTCGCAATTTCTCGAGCGAGTCGCGAATTTCGCGTGGATAACGGATGTTGATGGGGAAACGCTCACGCCCCGCAATTACCTCGCCGACGTTCTCGCCGCCCACCGCCGAGGACACGACCGACTGGATATCGGCCACCGACAGTCCGTAGCGGGCCGCGGCAAGCCGGTCGATATCCACGTCGATATAGCGTCCGCCGTTCAGCCGTTCCGCGAGTGCCGACGTCACGCCAGGCACACCTTTGACGGCCGTTTCGACCTGGGTCGCGATACGATCGATTTGCGTCAGGTCCGGCCCGGAAATCTTGACACCCACCGGCGTCTTGATGCCGGTCGACAACATGTCGAGACGATTGCGGATCGGCGGCACCCATACGTTCGACAGACCGGGCACCTTGACCGTCCGATCCAGCTCATCGACCAGCTTCTCCGGCGTCATGCCCGGCCGCCACTGGCTACGCGGCTTGAACTGAATGGTGGTCTCGAACATCTCGAGTGGCGCCGGGTCCGTGGCCGTATCCGCGCGACCAGACTTGCCGAATACCGTCTCGACCTCGGGCACGGTCTTGATCAGGCGATCGGTCTGCTGCAGCAGTTCGCTCGCTTTCTGGGCCGAAATGCCCGGGAGCGCGGTCGGCATATACAACAGATCGCCCTCGTCGAGTGGTGGCATGAATTCGCCGCCTAGACGCGAAATCGGAACGATCGTGAGCACCAAGGCAACCGCCGCGAGACCAATGGCTGTCCACGGCCGACGCAACGTCGCCTCGAGCAACGGACGATACAACCGTATCAGCACGCGGTTGATCGGGTTCGCGTTTTCGTGCGGAATCCGCCCGCGGATCAGATAGCCCATCAACACGGGCACGAGTGTGACCGACAAGCCGGCCGCCGCCGCGATCGTGTAGGTCTTCGTGAACGCCAGCGGCGAGAACAGCTTGCCTTCCTGTCCTTCGAGCGAGAACACCGGAATGAACGACAGCGTGATGATGAGCAGCGAGAAAAACAATGCCGGCCCAACCTCGGCGGCCGAAGTCGCGATGAGCTCCCAGCGTTGAGCGGCGGTCATCCGTGTATCGGGATGCTCATGATCGAACGCTTCCAGGTGTTTGTGCGCGTTCTCGATCATCACGATGGCCGCGTCGATCATTGCGCCGATCGCGATCGCGATGCCGCCAAGCGACATCAGGTTCGCGTTGACTCCCTGATAGCGCATCACAATGAACGCGGCCAGCACGCCAAGCGGCAACGACAGAATGGCGACGAACGCGCTGCGCAGGTGAAACAGGAACACGGCACAGACGAGCCCGACGATGATGAACTCCTCGATGAGCTTGTCCTTCAGGTTGTCCACCGCTCGTTCGATGAGTTGCGATCGGTCGTAGGTGGTGACCACTTCGACGCCGGGTGGCAGCGAGCGCTTCAGGTCGGCGAGCTTCGCCTTGACCGCATCGATGGTCTTCAGCGCATTCTTGCCCGAGCGCATCACGATGACGCCGCCGGCGACCTCGCCCTGGCCGTTCAGCTCCGCGATGCCGCGACGCATCTCGGGGCCGATCTGGATGCGTGCGACGTCGCCCAGCAGCACCGGCGTGCCGGCGTCGTTGGTCCGCAATACGACATGCCGGAAATCGTCGAGCGAGCGCAGGTAGCCAGACGAGCGCACCATGTACTCGGACTCGGCCATCTCCACCACCGAGCCGCCCGACTCCTGATTCGCCTTGCCAAGCGCATCGGCCACCGCGGCCTGCGTGATGCCGTACGCGCGCAGCTTGTCCGGGTCGAGCACGACCTGATACTGGCGCACCATGCCGCCGATGCTGGCGACCTCGGAGACATCCGGCACTGCTTTCAGCTCGAACTTCAGGAACCAGTCGTTCAGCGCGCGCAGCTGACCGAGGTCATGCCGTCCGCTCCTGTCGACGAGCGCATACTCGTACACCCAGCCCACGCCGGTCGCGTCCGGACCGAGCGAGACCGTCGCACCTTGCGGCAGGCGGCTTTGCACCTGATTCAGGTACTCGAGCACGCGCGAACGTGCCCAATACTGGTCGGTCTTGTCGTCGAACAGCACATAGACGAACGCATCGCCGAACGACGAGTACGCACGGATGGTCTTCGCCCCCGGCACGCCGAGCAGCGTCGTCGTGAGCGGGTACGTCACCTGGTCCTCGATGACCTGCGGCGCCTTGCCCGGATACGACGCTTTGATGATGACCTGCGTGTCGGACAGGTCGGGCAGTGCATCGAGCGGTGTCTCGGCGACCGAGTACAGGCCCCAACCCGTTACGAGCACGGTCGCGAGCAACACCAGGAAGCGGTTGTGGATGGACCAGCGGATGAGCCGGGCAATCATTGCGCGCCTCCGACCGGTTCGACCTTCGTCAGTTGGTAGCCTTCATCCGACTGCTTGAAGACGAAGTGCACCATCTGTCCGGCCTTGATGTCGGGGAATGCGCTCGGCGCCGGCTTGTTGAACGCCATCGTCATCGCACCCCAACCGAGCGCCGGCACGGGTTGATGAGAGAACGTAATGTCTGCGGCGGTCACTTTCTCGACCTTGCCGGTGGTCTCATAGGTCTGCGCAGTGGCGACAGGCGCGGACGCCGGCGCGGTTGCGCTTGCCCCTGAGCCACCTTCCAGCCGCGGCAACACGGACTTCAGGCTCGCTTCGGAATCGATCAGGAATTGGCCGGAAGCGACGACCGTGTCGCCATCGTTCAGGCCGCTCAACACCTCGGTTTCGCTGCCAATGTCATTGCCAACGGTCACTGTCGCCGGCTGAAGGCGCCCGTCACCGTTCTTCACGATGACGACCGAGCGTTTGCCGGTCGTGATGACCGCTTCGGACGGCACCAGCAGTCTCGACACAGCCTTCTGACCGGCAACGCGCACGCGCATCAGCATGCCCGGCGTCAGCTTGAGCGAGGCGTTGTCGATTTCGAGGCGCGCCTGCAGCGTGCGGCTGGTGGTGCTGATGCCCGGCAGGATCTCGCGAATGCGCCCGGCGAAATGTTGTGCCGGATCACCGGCGAACGTCGCGTCGACCGTCATGCCGGGCTGTACGCTCAGCGCGAGCGCCTCGGGAATCTCGACGATGAGCCAGAGCTTCGACAGGCCGGCAATCTTCGCGAGCGTCTGCCCGGGCGCGACCATCGCGCCGTCACGGACGTTCAGTTCGCTAACGACGCCAGCCTCGGGCGACGTCAGTACGACGTGTGTCTGGGCCCTCCCGGTTCGGTCGAGGCTCGCGATGATGCCGTCCGGAATCGACATCGCGCGCATCCTCGCACGCGACGCTTCGAGGAGGCTGGCATCCATGCCGCCGCGCTTGAGCGCAAGATATTCTTCCTGCGGCGCGAGCCAGTCCGGAACGAACAACGACGCAATCGGCGCACCTTTCGCGATGCGTTGCATCGGCGCACTGGCATACAACCGGTCGATGTAGCCTGTAACGCGCGACTGCACGACATCCGAGCGCGACTCGTCGAATTGCGTTGTGCCGACCGCGTCGAATCCCCCCGTCGTTTCCTGCCGGCGCACGGTCGCATAGCGAATTCCGAGGTTCTGTTGGAGGCCCGGGTCGATCTTGATGCCGGAAGAGCCGCCACCGTCGTCCGCATAGACAGGCTCCAGTTGCATGTTCATGAAAGGCGACTTGCCGGGCTTGTCGAAATGCTGGTTCGGCACCATCGGGTCGTGCCAGTACAGCACCTTCCTGCCGGTCTTCGGGTCAATCTTTTCGCCTGACGAAGCCGTTACCGTCGAGGCCGCGGCCGCGGGCGTTGCTGCATGGCGTGTGCCCGCAAAATAGCCAGCTGCGAGCAAGGCCGCGCCGGCGAATACAGTCAGCACCGCGCGCACCAGTGGTTTTTGGGTCATATCGTTCTCCTTCACTGCGCAGCAGCCATCGTGGACGGCACCACTTGATATTCGAGCTGGGCCCAGGTCTGGGACACTTCGCGCTTGAGGTCGAGCACCTGCAGTTCGGCCTCGAGCTGCGCGCGGCGAGCCGCGAACGTGTCCGCGAGCGAGCCGCTTCCCGCGCGATAGGCGGCGTTGGCGAGTTGCACGCGCTGGTCCGCAGCGGGCAGCAATGACTGACTCAAATTGGCGATGCGTTCGCGTCCGCTCGCCAGCGTGGCCGATTGCGTGCGAATGTCGGCCTGAACCTGTCGCAGCGCGTCCTCGTACATCAACCGCGCCTTCGTGGCGAGCTCGGCTTTCTCCGCGACGTCGCGGTTCTGGCGATTTTTCCGATTCAATGGCAACGGAATGGTGACGCCGATCGACACCATGTTCGAGTACGCACCGCCGCGTTGCTGATATGCGACCTCCCAAGTCCAGTTCGGGCTGCGCTCGCTGTTGGCGACTGCCGTATCGGCTTCGGCGACCGAAATGTCGTCCGCGGCAGCCACGAGCGTTGGCTGCGACAGGCGCAGTTCGTCGGGAGGGAGCGACGATACGAACGACTCGGGCGCCGGCGGTTCGCCAGTCACCTCGGAAACGGGAGCGGCCGTCCAGCGCGACAGCCCAATGAGCGCTGTTTGATAAGTCTGTTGCGCCTTGAGCACCTGATCCTGAGTCTGCGCAAGCATCGCCTGCGCTTGCACCACATCAGACGCGCCGGCCTTGGCGCCGCGATATGACGCCTTCGTCGCAGCCAGCTCGTGATGCATGTGGTCGAGCAGCGCCTGTTGCAGGGCGAGCGCCTGTTTCGCGTACACGGCGTTCAGCCAGGCCGTGGCGGTTTGCTGCCGCACGTTCGCGAGTTGCACGAGGTAGCCGGCGCGCTCGCGCCCGACCATTCGGTCGGCGAGCGCCGAGCGCAGCCGCCGCTTGTCGCCGGAGACCCATTCCTGCTCGATGCCGATGCGCCGCATCGTCATGAAGTCCTGGCCGACGGTGAAGCGCTGAGGACCGTTGATCGGCAGGTTGTCGATACCCGCCTTGAGCATCGGGTCCGGAAGTTGGCCGGCTTTGACTGCCGCCTCGGAACTGGCGCGGACGGACGCCTGCGCAGCCTGCATCGATGCGGAGCGATCGGTCGCCGACTGTAGCGCAGCATCAAGCGTCATCGGTGCCTGCTGGGCATGAACGACACCCGCGAGGAATAGCGCAGAAACAAGCGCGTGCGCACGCCAAGGAACACGCCGACGCAGCGGCGTGCCGAAAATGAATAGCATGTTCTAACCCCAATGCGAAATCCCATAGGGATTCCACGTCCGGCATAGGACGAACCTCACCGCAACTGCGGTGAACCTGTCAGCGAGGGATTAGACGAGACGCGGAGGGCGCCATAACCCGTTCGGGTCACGGACCGGAAGAGACTGGACGTAATGGAAGATGACGGGCGTACCGACCGCAGCGGGACGGCTGATGTCGGTCTTGGCGGCTGGATGATAGAGGCTGCCGAACTGACACTGGGCGGTCACTTTGCAGAACACGCTCTTGGCCTTGGCTTTATCGACGGACGAGGACTTCATCAAATCGCAGCCCGGCATATCGCCGGACATGCTGGCATCCGCGCCCATGGACATGGTTTGCTGCATCGGACATTCACCGGTCAAGCCACTGGCTGCCAGCCCGCTGATGGGCAGCACCGCGCAGAGCAGCGACAGGATGAAGGTCCGGAGCAATTTCATAGCCAGCATTATAGTCCGCCGATGCCGGTGATTACATCGGAATTGTACTGACGTTTCAACGCTGAAACGTCCCCGCCACTGGAGCCGCGTGGGGCTAATCCGGAATGTGGGTACAACGCTTGCGCGACGAGTCGGGCCCGATCCGGGCAGTCCACGATAGGAGAGTCAAAATGGCACATCAACAATACCAGACATGCATCTCGGCCTGCGACGCTTGCGCGACCGCTTGCGATCATTGCGCGGCCGCGTGTCTTGAAGAGACCCAAGTCGGCCAGCTTATTGACTGCATCAAACTCGACCTGGATTGCGCCACGCTGTGCCGCCTCGCTTCCGCAGCGATGGCGCGAGGCAGCAAGCAAGTCAAGGCAGTTTGCTCGAGTTGCGCGACTTTGTGCGACGCGTGCGCAACCGAATGCGAGAAACATCAACATGCGCATTGCAAAGAATGCGCACAAGTTTGTCGACGCTGCGCTCAGGAATGCCGGACGATGGCTCAGTAGACGGTCAGCTCCGTGCCACGCCCGGCGTCGGTGATATCGCGCACGCAAGAGGCGTGGCACACGTTGCCGTCAGCGCGGCGGGCAATTCGCCGAACGCACGTGCAGATTTTGACACGGATAGGACTTCGGTAATCGGGTCGTTGCGGAACGGGAGTCCGGCATCCGCGTCTTCCCATCCGTATTGCCCGTCGCGCTCGCACATCCATCAAGAGCCAGGACCGTAGTAATCGCCGTCACATAAATCCATATGCCGGGTATCGGTCTCATCGCGTGAACTCCTCTATCTGGTCTGGCGAGCCTACGTTCCACATGGAATATGGCCGGAGTCGTGTACGTTCAGGCTGAGCAACGCCTGGCTTTCCGCAACGGTGCGTGCCTCAATGCTGTGCGGCCCACTTCGGCTCACTTAACTGATGGAGTTCCTTGTTGCGCGCGATAGTCGCTTCGCTGGGCGGATAGTCATGCTTGCTCGTTGGCAGCAAACCATCGTGATAAGCCTGAATAAGTTCCTGTTGAACCTGCTCTCGGGTCTTGCCGCGCGATACCGTGTTTTCAATTTGCGCCGTTGCCGGTGCAGCAACGCTTTCGTTCGATACCACGCTGCCGTTTCGCGTAACGTCGGGATAACCGTGCCCGCTATCAGCGAATGCAGACGCGGACGTGGCGGCACAGGCGACCACTATGAGGGCGGCGACGATTTGAAGTTTCATGTTTTCTCTCCATTGCGAGGCATGGAACCGCACATGCGACTCCATTGAAAGTCATTGTGGAGAGCAGCCACTGATCGAGCCGTGACATGAATATGATCTTTTGGTCACGCGTCCTTCATCTGGAATCGTCGACCAAACGCAATGCGGAATGAAAAAAGAGCCCGGCTGGAGGGCCGGGCTGCAAAGAGATGGCCCGCTCACGCGCAACTCGCACATGAGTGACAGACCACCTGCGTGGACGGAGGGACCGACGAATTTATGTGGTTCCCGGCAACGGGCTCGATACGAGCACGGCCGCTACCATCAAGACACCAAGCAAAATCAGTGACTCGACGTGAAGCACCGTACTGAATCGTCGAAGCGGCACGGTCGGGACTTCTTGAGCAGGGTTCTTCAGCGTCGACATTAGCGTCGGCATTTCAAAGAAGCGATTGTGTCCGCCCAGCGCGGCGGCGACCAGCACGAGCACGAACTTCAGCAGTAGGATCTGTCCATACGTCGATGTCCACAAATTCGCCGGCGTACTGACGCCTCGCCAGCCGTTGTATGCGCCAGTGCTGAACAAAATCACCAACGCGTACGTCGAGGTGTCGGACAGCGATTGCACGAATGATGCACTGGTCTGCCGTTCGCTTCCAGGGGCATCGAGCAGCCGCGGCATGACGACGTAGGTCGTCACGAGAACGAGCCCGACCCACGCGCTGATGGCTAGCAAATGCAACCAATCGACCCACACCGGAAGGCTGAAGAGTCCGGAATCGACTGGATGTCCGCCATTGCTGCGTGCCAATGCTACGGCGGCCAAAGCAAGCCAGATTCCGGTCGGGAAACTCCCATCGCTACCCGATCGCAGCAATGCCAGCACGACCACGCAAACCATGAAAACTGCAGCGACCAGCCACGCGTGTCCAAAGCCGGTTCCCACGAGCATCGACCACACCGCGGGCCCGGCCTCAAGCAACGTTGACTCACTCATCAGCGCGCAATGTGCCCAGAACGACAACACGCTCGCGAGCAGAGCAAGCGTGGACGCCATCCGGACTGTCAGGACGAGCCGTCGGCCCACGTCGGCTTGCCACGTGGAGTCACCGCGCGCGAGCCATTGACTGCTGAGCAACGCGCCTACGATGACGGCGAAGCCAACGTTCTGGATCGCTACGGCGATCAGACGCAGGATGCCCAGGAACCCGTCGTTCATTACTTCACCTTGAACGTGTACGTACCCTTGGTCTTGTGCGCGTCCGAAGTCATGACGGCCCACTGAACCGTATACGCTCCCGACGCGAGCTTCGGTACGACGAGCGTCATGACGCGCGGATTCGACGCATCGATCTTCGCCTTTTCTTTCGTCACCGGCGCACCCGTAGCATCGGCGATTTTCACCGAGCTGAAGGTCGACTCGAGGTCTTCATTGAAGGTCAGGCGCAATGCGTCCGGCGCGACGTCGACGGTACTGCCCGACGCCGGCGTTGCGCTTTCCAGTTTGCCGTGTGCGAGCGCGGCGATGGGCGCGAACGCAACAGCACTAGCGACGGCGAGGCCGGCAAAATGTCTGAGGGTCAAAATCTTCATATTGTTGCTCGTCTCGAAGAATGAGACAGGGACCGCGGCTGCGCGTCCCCGTCGATTGTCGTCACTGCTTCTGCAGCTTGACGACCGTCAGTGCGCCGTTGACTTCCTCGGCGACGAAATCGATCTTGTCGCCGACCTTCACCTGCGACAGCATCGCCGGATCCTTGGCCTTGAACACCATCGTCATCGCTTCCATGCCAAGGTTTTCGAGGGGACCGTGCTTGATGGTCAGCTTGCCTGCAGTCGTGTCGACTTTCTTGATCTCGCCGTGCGACATGCTGCTCTTCGCGTCGGTACTTTGCTTTGTGCCACCGCTCATGTCCATGTTGCCCATGTCGCCTGCCGCGTACGTCGACGCAGAGAACGCCAGGGCGCAGCCTATTGCAATCGAGAACAGTGCTTTCTTCATCGTGCTTCTCCAGAGTTGAGGTGATGAAACCGACGGTCGGGCGTGCCCCGACCTTGTTGTGTAAATCAACTGTCCGGCAGTTCACCGGTGTATTCGTATGCGACGGTGCCTTTGGGATGCTTGAACCAGCCCGGGTCGCGATAGTCGTTCCGCCCGAGCCCTTGCCGGACCTTGGCGACTGTGAACATGCCGCCCATCTCCAACGGCCCGAATGGGCCCGTACCGGTCATCATCGGCAGTGTGTTGTCGGGTAGCGGCATCTCCATCTCGCCCATTGCGCCACCGGTGCTGCCCATGGCCATGTAGTCGGGAACGAGCTTGTTGATGCGTTTGGCCAAGTCCTTCTGCGGCACGCCGATCATGTTCGGAACGCTATGGCCCATTGCGTTCATCGTGTGGTGCGACTTGTGGCAATGGAACGCCCAGTCGCCAGGACGATCGGCGGTGAACTCGATTGCGCGCATCTGGCCGACGGCGACGTCGGCCGTCACCTCCGGCCAACGAGCGGCCGGCGGGATCCAGCCGCCGTCCGTACCCGCCACTTCGAAGTGGTAGCCATGCAGGTGAATCGGGTGATTCGTCATCGTCAGATTGCCGAACCGGATGCGCACGCGGTCGCCGGCCCGAATTGGCAACGGATCGATGCCAGGGAATACGCGTGAGTTGAACGTCCACATGTTGAAGTCGGTCATCTCGTTCACACGCGGCGTGAAGCTGCCCGGGTCGATATCATAGGCGGACAGCAGGAACACGAAATCGCGGTCGACCGGCATCACGCTGCGGTCCTTCGGGTGCACGATAAACATGCCCATCATGCCCATCGCCATCTGAACCATCTCGTCCGCGTGCGGGTGATACATGAACGTGCCATGCTTCTCGAGCTGAAACTCGTAGACGAACGTCTTGCCGGGCGGGATGTGCGGCTGCGTCAAGCCGCCGACGCCGTCCATGCCGTTCGGTAGCAGCATCCCGTGCCAGTGGATCGTGGTGTGCTCCGGCAGCTTGTTGGTGACGAAGATGCGGACCTTGTCGCCTTCGACGGCCTCGATCGTCGGGCCAGGCGACTGACCGTTATAACCCCACAGATTGGCCTTCATCCCGGGAGCCATTTCGCGCACGACGGGCTCGGCTGTCAGGTGAAACTCCTTCCAGCCGTTCTTCATGCGCCACGGCAGCGTCCAGCCGTTCAACGTCGCGACCGGTGTGTATGGCCGACCGTTGGGTGGCACGAGCGGCGGCTGCATCGTCGCCTTTGCCATGGTCGGTGCTTCCGGCAACGAAGCCGCGCCGGCCTTGCTGACCATCGCGGCGCCGAGGATTGCGGCCCCCGAGCCGCTGAGAAATTGTCGACGGGACACCATGTTATTTACCTTCCGAATGCGTTTCATGCGCCGGTTGCGCGGTCGAGGCAGGCTCCGGCCGGGCTGCCGGTCTCGGGGCGGACTGCGGTGCGGAATTCGGCCCCGGAGGCGTCTGCTCGGTTTGCTCGGCCCCAGCCCTCGGTAAACGTCCGCCCAGCGCTTGCTGGAGATCCGTTTCGGCGAGCCAGTAGTCCTTCAGCGCGTCGATGTAGCTGTTCACCGCGCCGACTTGCTCGCGCGAGTCGGCGAGCAGTTCGAAGACACTGGCGAGCATGCCGTTGTAGCGGAGCAGAAGTTCGTCAGAAATCGTCTTGCGAATCGGCACAACCTCGTCGCGATAGTGTTTCGCGACGTCGTAGCTGTTCACGTACGCGGAATACGCCTCGCGGACCTCCGATCGTGCATCAATCGCCGTTTGGGCAAGGCGGTTCGCCGACTGCATGTAGATGGCTTCCGCGCGGGCGACCTTGGCGCTGCCGAAATCGAAAATGGGAATCTCGATACTGATTTCGTAGCCGTGCTCGTGACCCTTGTCGGTTTCGTAGTTGTTTTGGTAACCAACATCGATTGCGTTGATGAACCGCGTTGCCTTGCTGAGGCCCAACGACGATGCGACGCCTTGCGTCTGCAGCTTCGCTGCCTGGATGTCGAGCCGGTTCTGCATCGCAAACCGCTCAAGATCTTTCAGTTCCGGGCGGTCCTTTGGCAAGTCCGGTAAACGCTCAGGCAAGGTGTACTGCGTACCAGTGCCCCATACGCCCATCGTGCGCGTGAGTTTCTCCCTGGCCGATACGGCTTGCTGCCGGGCCTTGGCGGCCTGGGCGACCGAGTCCGCGTAGAAGGCTTGCTCTCGCGCATAATCGAGTTTGCTGAAGTTTCCGGCCTGCCGCATGCGTGAAGCGAGTTCGGCGCCTGCGTCGGCCGAATCTTTTACCTGTTCCGCGTACTTGGCAGCCTGCTCCGCGGCCACCGCGTTGACGTACGCCCGCCGCGCCTCGGCGGCGAGCTTCAGCATCGTATCGGCAGTCTCGAGCTTCGTCTGTTCGAAGCGTCGGCCCTCGATGTGGGCAGCGAAAGGCAGCGTCAGAATACTGAGTACGTTCGCGGAGAATGTGCGGCCGATGCTCAGGTCGCCGTTGCCCGCTCGCGTGCGGCTGAAGGTGAAGCCTGGATTCGGCAGTCGCCCGGCCTGGACCAAATCGGCTTCCGACAGCCCCAATTCCGCATACGAGGCCTGCAGTCCTCGGTTGTTCAGCAGGGCGACCTGTACGGCATCGTCCATCGACAGCGGCTTGGCGAGCAATTCCTGCGTTCGCTTCGCCACTGCATCCCGATCGGCATCGGTTTTGACGATAACCGCGTCCTTACCGAGCCGCTCCGTAGCCGTCGACGACACCGTACCGAATCCACCGTCCTTCGAGAAGGTGGTGCAGCCAGCCAGAAACACCATGATGGAAACGCCCGCACCCATGCGCGTTGAAACGAGTCGCTTCATCATTTGGCGGGCTCCCCATGCTGCGAATGATTCGACTGATGGTCGCCAGCGGGCTTGTTCATGGCGCCGCCGTGGCCCATTGCGCCGCCGTGCGTCATGCCGCCCTTGGCCGGCTTCTCCTGGACCGCTTGATTGAGTTGTTGCCAGGTCGGGTTGTCGGCGTCGTTGTAGGGGCGATAGCCGTTGAAGGCCGACGGCGCCGAAATCGCCGGGACCGAGGCCGCGGCATCCGTCGGGTCGGGAATCGTTGTGGTGGCGTGCACGAGCGTCGGCAATGAAGCCGCCGCGCCGAGCAGCGCCGCAGAAATCAGTCGCATAAATTTTCTCGTCGTGAATCATCTGACGGGTCCACGCAAGACCGTCAGTACGAATGGCACATCGCGGGCATTACCCGCGGTGGAGAATCAGACGAGGGTGTGGCGAGGAGGTCGCTCGATGCCGTCGGTCAGGAAAGACACGACACCGGCAGAAGGCGGAATCGAGGTGGTGACGCGTGTTACGTCCGACGATACGACGACGGAGGGAACCGCGGGTAATCCCGTGCCGAAGCAGCAGGCTGCGCATGTCGAACATGAATGCGCGTGATGACCGCCGCCGTGGTGATAAGTGTGATGGTCGTCGGCCGCGAGCGCCGCTCCATGCATGTCGCGATGATGCCCGGACATGGACTGCCCGGCATGCACGATCGGCGTTTCGCTGGCTTCGGCATGCGAAGCGACGCAATTCATCGAGATAGCCGCGAACGACTGAACCGGCAGGCTCAGTGCCAACAGCACGACGACGAAGAGTTTGCGCCAATATGACATGGGTGCGGAGTCTAGCACGAGCAGTTCGAAACGATAACATCGAGAACGTGTCCGGGTGTAACCACAAGCGGTATAGCCGGTATTTAGCTTAACGGCCGATGCGTGACGACGGCGTGGTCGAAAGATGACCATTTTTTCATCCAGCGGCGGTGGACGGCTCTCGCTGTTCCGGCGCTCGGAGATTCATGAAAAAATTGTCATCCGGCCGTCATTTTTTGCGCGCTTTCGCGGCCGTATGCTGAGCGCAGCGCTCCCCGCGTCGAACCCGTTGACAGTCCTACTGCACTCCCATGCGGATACTGATAGTCGAAGACGAACCGAAAATGGCGTCATATCTCCGAAAGGGACTGACGGAAGCGAGCTATACCGTCGATGTTGCCGAGAACGGCAAAATCGGATTGTTTCTCGCGCTGCATGAAAATTTTGACCTCGTCGTGCTCGACGTCATGCTCCCGGAGCTGGACGGGTTCGAGGTGCTGAAGCGCCTCCGCGCGGAAAAGCAGACACCCGTGCTGATGCTGACCGCCCGCGAAGCAATCGAGGACAAGGTCGCTGGGCTTGAACTTGGTGCAGACGACTATCTACACAAACCGTTCGCCTACGCGGAATTTCTCGCACGCATCCGTTCGTTGCTACGGCGCGCACCGCGGAGCATTCGGGACATTCTGCTCGTTGCGGACATGGAGATTGACCTCCTCAAGCGGCGAGTGCGTCGCGGCGACAATCGCATCGACCTGACCGCACAGGAGTTCGCATTGTTGCAACTCCTGGCTGAACGAGAGGGCGAGGTTTTGACGCGTACTTTCATTACCTCGCAGATCTGGGATATGAATTTCGATAGCGATACGAACGTGGTCGATGCCGCGATCAAGCGCCTGCGCGCCAAAGTCGACAACGCGTACGATAAGAAACTGATCCATACCATCCGGGGCATGGGATACGTGCTCGAGGACCGTTCATGACGGGGAAGGCGGCACCTTACTCACTGCTCACTCGGTTGACCGTCGCCTTCGCTGTCGTCGCAGGACTAGCGTTTGCGCTGACTGGAGCTTACCTGTATCGGTCCCTGTCGATTGAACTGCAGCGCCGCGACGACATCGAAATCGGTGGCAAGCTGAGCCAGTTTCTGCAGTTGGCTCACGCCAGCGGTTCGGTACAGGCCATTCGTGCAACGCCTGCGGTATTTCACGAGGTACTGCTCTCGCATCCCGGTGTGTATCTTGGGATCTACGACGGGCAAAACAATTCGCTGATCGAGCACACGGCCGCGCCGGGCGTGACGTTGAAGTCGATCGCCTCGAGCGACCGTCCGCCTCGTATTCCATACACGTGCGATCCGACGGGAATCGGGCCATCACGCTGTGTTTTCGCGCGCGACAGGCTGCCGTCAGGCGAAGATGTACGGATCGCCCTTGTACGGACCGCGACCGACCGGCAGTCGCTTCTGAAAAGCTATCGCGTCGACATCTGGCTGGCGGTCGCCGTCGGCGCGATATTGCTCGGTGGCTTGGGCTATGCGATCGCACGTCGAGGCCTTCGTCCAGTGGAAAGTCTGGGCCGCCAGACGTCAATTATCGAAGCGCACAATTTGAGCGAGCGACTCGACATTCGCGGCGGTCCGATGGAGCTCCGCGAACTCGCGTCGTCGGTCAATCGAATGCTGGATCGACTTGAACGTGCGTTTGTGCGCCTTTCTCAGTTCTCCTCCGACCTCGCCCACGATATGCGCACCCCGCTTGCCAACGTGATCAGCTCGTCGCAGGTCACGTTGTCGCGACCGAGAACGAGCGACGAATATGAGGCGTTGATCGATTCGAACATCGAAGAATGCGAACGTCTGCAACGGATGATCGAGAACATGCTGTTCCTTGCACGTACAGAGAATGCACACCTGCACCTGAAGGTATCGGACCTTGATACTGAGATGGAACTGCAACGACTGGCGTCCTATTATCAGAGCATTGCGGACGAAAAGGGGGTCAATTTTGTCGTCGTCGGCGACGCGCATGTGGTCGCGGATGCAACGCTTTTTCGACGAGCGGTGAGCAACCTCATATCCAACGCTTTGGACCATGCGTTCGCAGGCACGGCAATCAAACTCGCCTCGTCTCGCTCGCTGCAATACGTCGTCGTTGAAGTGACCAACCACGGACGGCCTATCGCGCCGGAACATCTTGATCGAATCTTTGAGCGCTTCTACCGTGTCGACGCGTCACGTCATGGATCCTCGAAGAATGCCGGGCTGGGACTCGCGATCGTGAAATCGATCATGGAACTGCACCGGGGACAAGTCCAGGTTTCGAGTAACGACGTCAGTACGACGTTCCACTTGCAATTCCCGCGGGAACGATGAGGATTCTCCTCGAAGGGGTACTAGTGCGCGGCACAGGAGCGTGGATTGCGCCGTCATGAAGCCTCGAATCAGTGTCGAAAGTGGAAAAAGTTCGACCAGCAAAAATTGTTCGTTTCCCGAAAGCATAATTTTTATGCATCAGGAGGTAAATATGCAAACGCGAATTTCCATCCCGTGGTTCGTCATCAACGTAATTGCAACGCTCGGCCTGATGATCGGTACAACGAGTGCTCAGCAAGCCACGTCCATGCCAGACATGAATATGGGGCAGTCGACTAAAGCTAATTCGGCGTCTGTACAAGCCTTCAAGGGTGCAGACCAGAGGATGATGCGAAGGATGCAAGGACAGACCTACACCGGCGACGCTGACAAAGATTTTGTTTCCCACATGATTCCGCACCATCAAGGCGCAATCGATATGGCGGCAGCCGAACTGAAGTACGGCAAGGATCCTGAGATGAGAAGGCTTGCCCGAAGCATCGTCAAAGCACAAAAGGAAGAAATTACGAAGATGAAGCGCTGGCAAGCGAAATACGGCAGCCAATAATCTTTGACCGGGGGCGACCACCGGTAAATCGCATCGAAGGCAAGCAGATCCCCCTTGTCGGACCGATCCCTTGGTGCTCCCGTCAATGGCTACAGAACTCGCAACATCGAGACGGCCGATCCCGGACATACGCCTTGGAATTGGCTCGACGCCAACACCAAGGGCATTACGTCGCCACGCGCAACGCGCACGAACCCTAGACGGGTGAAATAGTGCTCCGCGGTCGTGGTGAGCAGCACAAGCGACCGAACTTGTAGCGCATGACACTCGGCGACGAGCCGCGACACGATACGTTGCCCCGGACCAGAATCGCGTGCACGTTCAGCTACCGCAATAGAGCGCACAAGTGCGGCGTCACCATAGTGCTCAAGGCCACCGCATCCGCACATCATTGAACCTTCCGTCGCGACTACGAAGTTCCGCAAGTGGTCGCTGACGCCAACGACGGGAAGGCCACATTGACGCAGCAGCGTTTCGATCGACGCTAGGTCGTCGACAGTGGCGGGGCGGATCTCCATCCTTACTCCTTGGACCGGATTCTAGATACTTCGCTGGTTCACGCGCTTCGACAGTTCCTCGGCGCTTTCCTTTCGCTCGCTGTACCGGTCGACCAGATACGGGCCGATATCTCGGGTCAGCAGAGTGAACTTGACCAGCTCTTCCATGACATCGACAACACGATCGTAGTAGGGCGATGGTTTCATCCGACCCGCTTCGTCGAATTCCGCGAACGCCTTGGCCACCGACGACTGGTTCGGGATGGTCAGCATGCGCATCCAGCGTCCGAGCACGCGCATCTGGTTCACGGCGTTGAACGACTGCGAACCGCCGCTGACTTGCATCACCGCAAGCGTCTTGCCCTGCGTCGGCCGGACTGCGCCGACCGACAACGGAATCCAGTCGATCTGCGATTTCATGATCCCCGTCATCGCGCCGTGTCGTTCCGGCGAGCACCACACCATGCCTTCCGACCATATCACCAGCTCGCGCAGCTCGACCACCTTCGGATGGCTTTCCGGCGCATCATCGGGCAGCGGCAAGCCGCTCGGATTGAACACACGGACTTCGGCCCCCATCGCCGTGAGCAAATGCTCGGCTTCCTCGACCAGCAGACGGCTGAACGAACGCTCGCGCAGCGAGCCGTACAGAAGCAGGAGTCGAGGCGGATGCGTCGACGGTGTCGCCGGCCGCAATTGAGCGGCGTCCGGCACGCGGAACAGCGTGGCGTCGAGCTGCGGCATGTCGTTCAATTGCTCAGACACGCTTGCCCTCCGCATCGATCACGACTTCGCCATCTTCCTTGGTGAAAGGCCCCGTCTGCGGGTTCGGCAGGATATCCAGCACGGCTTCGGACGGCCGGCATAGCTTCGTGCCGATCGGCGTAACCACGATCGGCCGGTTCATCAGGATCGGATGCTGCCCGATGAAGTCGAGCAGTTGCTCATCGGTCCACTTCGGATCGCCCAGACCGAGTTCCGCATAAGGCGTGCCTTTCTCCCGCAGTAACTCGCGTACGGTCAGGCCGGCATCGGCCAGCAGCTTGACCAGCGTTTCCCGCGACGGGGGCGTCCTGAGATACTCGATGACGACAGGCTCCTCGCCGCTGTTGCGGATCAGGGCCAGCGCGTTGCGCGACGTGCCGCAATCCGGGTTGTGATAGATCGTGATGTTGCTCATGTCGAGATTCCTTGCTTCGATAGAGGGACAGCGTGATGGCGCAAATGCAAGATCGCGTAGCGGAACAGGATCGCACCTGTCGCGCCGATGCCGGCCAGGGCCAATAGCGTGCCGGGATAGCCGTTCCCGGCGACATACAGGAGTGATGCAACGAACGGACCGGCGGCGATGGCAATCTGCACGGGCGTCGCCATCGCCCCGCTGATCGCGCCATAGGCGGTTCGCCCGTACAGTTCCGCAGGCAATGCACCGCGGACAATCGTCATGACGCCGTTGCCGATGCCATACAGCGCCGCGAAAACAACGTACACGGGCAGCCACGTCCCGGACGCAAAGAGCAGGACCAGCGAAAGCGGCAGCAACGCCATCGCGGCCATGCCGACCTGGCGCGTGCTCGCGCGTTTGCCGATCGTCGTTTCCAGCACGCGGCCGAGAACCTGCATCGGCCCAACCAGCGCCCCCACCCATGCCGCGTTCGCGGCGGAAATGCCATGCGCCTGCAAGACCGCGATCATGTGCAGCGACATCGCGGCGAACACCAGCGCATTGAGCGTGACCGCCGCGGTCACCAGATAGAAGGCCGGGTCGCGCAGGACAGCGCCAAGGTTAGCGGCCGGCTGTTCCGTTTGCGTTGGCGTCACGCCATGCGGTGCGTGTGAACGACTTGGCAGCGCGACATGCACGGGCACGCAGATCGCCAGATTCGCGCCGGCATAGAGCTGCCATGTGTCGCGCCATCCGACGTGCTGCAACAGCGTTTGCGTCAGCGGCCAGAACACCGTGCTGGCGAAACCGCCGAACAAGGTCAGGTGCGTGATCGCGCGGCGGTAGTCGTTACCGAATATCTGCGTGATGACGGTGAACGCAGGCTGGTAGAGAGTTGCGCTCATCGCAACGCCGATGCCGGCCCACACGAGATACAGCCCGACCACGTTATTCACCCGTGACAAGCAGACAAGCATCAGCGCCGCCAGCAACGATCCGCCCGCCATCAGGGCGCGCCCGCCGACGCGGTCGATGATGCTGCCGGCCGACGTGGACAACAGCCCCGAGATCAGCAGCGCCACCGAATAGGCGCCGACGACGACTGGCTTCGACAGACCCAGCTCGTCCTGCATCGGTTGCATCAGGACGCCGTACGCGTAAAACATGGAACCCCAGCCGACGATCTGCGTCAGCCCGAGCGACGGCGTCAGCCATGCGTGCGGGCGGGGTGCATGCGTGGACATGTCAGGTCCGGCACTCGTACCAGCCCTTCGACTGGTTGACGATGCGCACCACCAACAGCATGACCGGCACCTCGATCAGCACGCCGACGACGGTAGCCAGTGCCGCGCCGGAATGGAAACCGAACAGGCTGATCGCGGCCGCGACGGCAAGCTCGAAGAAGTTGGATGCGCCGATCAGCGCCGACGGGCACGCGATGTTGTGCTTCTCGCCTACGGCGCGGTTGAGCCAGTACGCGAGCGCCGAGTTGAAGAACACTTGAATCAGGATCGGCACCGCGAGCAGCGCGATCACCAGAGGCTGCTTCAGGATCGCTTCGCCCTGGAACGCGAACAGCAGCACAAGCGTGGCCAGCAGCGCCGCGATCGACCAAGGGCCGATCCTCGCCATCGCGGCATCGAATGCAGCCTGACCATTCGCGAGCAGCCGCTTACGCAGGATCTGCGCAATGATCACCGGGATAACGATGTAGAGCACGACGGACGTAAGCAACGTCGCCCACGGCACCGTGATTGCGGACATGCCGAGCAGCAGGCCGACCAGTGGCGCGAAGGCGATCACCATGATGCTGTCGTTCAGCGCGACCTGCGACAACGTGAACAGCGGATCGCCGCCCGTCAGTCGACTCCACACGAACACCATCGCCGTACACGGTGCTGCGGCCAACAGGATCAGGCCGGCGATGTAGCTGTCGAGCTGGTCCGTCGGCAGCATCGGCGCGAACAGATGGCGGATGAACAACCAACCGAGAAACGCCATCGAAAATGGCTTGACGAGCCAGTTGACGACGAGCGTGACGCCGATGCCTTTGACGTGCTGACGCACTTCATGCAGCGCGCCAAAGTCGACCTTGACCAGCATCGGGATGATCATCACCCAAATCAGCAGCCCGACCGGGAGATTGATCTGGGCATATTCCATCCGCCCGATCTGCTGGAACAGGCCGGGCAGCACCTGGCCGAGCGTGATGCCGGCGACGATGCACAGCGCCACCCAGACGGTGAGGTAGCGTTCGAAGAAATTGATGGAAGGCTTTGCGACGGCCTTGCCCGGCGGGGCGACATTGGACGTGTTCATGGATAGGGTTCAGTCTTGAAGTCGTCGGCGGCCGCGCGGTTCAGCGGACCGCCATGCGAATGGTCAGTTTTGCGAGATCTCGGTCAACGCCGTCTGGAGTTCGGCATTGCTCATGCGATCAAGCGGCAGCGCCAACAACTGCAGCATGCGATAGCCGATCGCCTGGCGCGTGAGTTCGAAGGCGAGTCGCTTGCCTTCGTCGCCGCCCAACGCGTTCGACGGATCGGCGTAGCCCCAATGCACTTTGACGGGGCTGCCGGGCCAGTACGGGCACGTCTCGGCGGCCGCGCTGTCGCACACCGTAATGACGACGCGCATCTCCGGCGCACCATCGCCGACGAACTCGTCCCAGCTCTTGCTGCGGTAGCCGCTCACGTCGACGCCAGCGGTCGTCAGCGCTTCCAGCGCGAACGGATTGAGGCGACCGCTCGGCGCACTGCCGGCGCTGTATGCGCGGACGTCCTTGCCGAGCTTCGCGGCCCAATGATTGAGCATCCCTTCGGACAGCACGCTGCGCGCCGAGTTGTGGGTGCAGAGGATCAGTACGTTCGTGGTCATGGGTTGACGATCCAAAGTTACTTTTGCCCGATCTCGGTCAGGGACTTTTGCAGTGCGACGTTGTCGAGTTTGGCGAGCGGCAATGACAGCAGCAGGTCGATACGACGCTTCAACGTCAGCGCGGCGTCGTGCATGGCCTGCTGTTTCTGTTCGTCGGAGCCCTCGACGTCGGCCGGGTCAGGCACACCCCAATGTGCGGTGATCGGTTGACCGGGCCAGATCGGGCACACCTCGCCGGTGGCCTTGTCGCACACGGTGAAGACGAAATCGAGCGCCGGTGCGCCGGGTGCCGCGAATTCGTCCCAGCTCTTGCTCCGGTAGCCTTCGGTCGGCAATTGCCAACGCGCCAGCTCGCGCAGCGCGAACGGATTCACCTCGCCTTTCGGATGACTGCCCGCCGAGTACGCCACGAAGCGGCCCTCGCCAAGGCGGTTCATCAGTCCCTCGGACAGGATCGATCGGGCGGAATTGCCGGTACAGATGAACAGCACGTTGTAGGGCTTGTCGCTCATGGTTGGACCTCAGCAGCAGGACGATTTCACCGGCACGCCGATCGGCTTGCCGCGTGCAGGGGAACAGCAAGCAGAAGCGTCGGCATTCGATTCAGCCGCCGACGCGTTACGGGATTCGCCGAAGGTGGGGACGTCGCCGAGCGTCTGGTACGTTTCCCATGCGATGCCTTGCGGGTCGACCGTCCAGTACTTGTCGGAGCGGGCGTAGCAGCACGCCGTACCGATTTGCTCGTCGACCGGCAGCGCGGCGCCGTTCAAGCGCGTATGCATCTCCGCCAGCTCGGCATCGTTTTCGACCTGCACGCCAAGATGATCTAGACCGGGCGCCGCGCCGCGCTGCGAGATCGCGAAGTCGACGCGAGGATCGTCGAGCATCCATTTCGCGTAGTCGCTCTTGACGACGGTCGGCTCAGCGGCGAACAGCGCCGAATAGAAACGGATGCTGTCAACGAGATCCGGCACGCTGATGTGCACATGGAAGCGCTTCATGAGTGTTGCTCCTTGACCGGGGAACACGCGCCCGCAGGCGAGCAGGGATTGCCGCCGCAGCAGTTCTCCGTGAGGTAAGCCAACAGGCCGTTCATCGTGGCGAAGTTCGCGCAGTAGAAGACGAAGCGGCCTTCCTGGCGGCTGGTGACGAGTTGTGCATGCGCCAGTTCCTTCAGATGAAAGGAAAGCGACGACGGCGGCACGTCCAGCAGCGTGGCGATCTGCCCGGCCGGCATGCCCTCCGGCCCCGCTTGCACGAGTGCACGAAAGACGGCGAGCCGGGATTCGTGGGCGAGTGCCGCGAGGGCGGCAATGGTTTGGTTTGTTTCCATGTTTCAATAGTAGTCGAAATATCGAAAGCAGGAAAGAAATCGGTCGATATTTCGGCCCTGCATTGGAATGCCTGGATTTGATAGTGTCGAACCGCGGCCCCTTGTCGGGCGCAAACTCGAGCGATGCGGGCACCTACGGCAAAAATTAGAGCGCTCCGATGTTGGCGAGCGGCAAACTGTTCGTAGTGGAAGTGCATACCAAAACAACGACTTACCATCGTGTAACAGTTAGTAGAGGGTCCGCCGGGATTCGTGAATATGCGAACCTTCGCATAAGTGCTTATCCCGGCCGACCTTCAACCTGTCAGCGAGGGATTAGACGAGACGCGGGGGGCGCCATAACCCGTTCGGGTCACGGACCGGAAGAGACTGGACGTAATGGAAGTTGGCGAATTTCACGTCCTGACCCGCGCGACGTCGGCCCCTATCTGATTGATTGGTATCCTGATCTCAGCTCGGAGCATCTGCTTCGGGCAGCGCAGCCGGCGCTATTTGCCGGCGATTGGAACGGACTGATAGACTCTCTTGCTGATGGAGCACCCTGGTGGCCGGTGAACCTTCCGGGCCGGCTGGCCATTTGTATGAAAATGGAGCCGTTCATGAGCGACATCCAGAAGCTGCGGCTGGATCTGCCGTTGGTTCTGCCGGACATATATGGCGCCGAAGACCGCTGCGTGAGCCGCCTGCAAGACAAGCTGGCGGACAGGCCTGGCATTGAAGGGGCTCATATCACTGGCGCGGCTGAAGGAGAGCCGCAGTTGTGTGTGCACTACGACCCCGCCGTGATCTCACTAAGCAGGCTGCGTGAGCTGATTCGGTCTGAAGGGCTCGCTGTGGCGGGCCGCTTCGCGCACATTGTGGGACGAGTGAATGCGCCGATGCATGTGCGTGCCACCAGGCGTGTTGCTGAGCAGCTGCGCTCACTCGGTGGGATCATTGAGGCCGACGTATCGCCAAGCGGCGTTGTCCGCATCGAATACGACCGTTCCCTCACTGACGAGTCCGATCTCACGCAGCGCCTGACCTTACTCGATATCTCTGTGAATTGGGCAACGCCGGCTGTTCAGCCGACCACGGCGGTCCGCTCTTGCAAGGCATCCGCAGATTCCGGCACGGCAGGGCATAAGGCGGCTGCCAATGACCACCGTGCGCTGCAGCGAGCCAACCACACTTGCGGGAAAGACGAGGGCGGCGAGCACAGCCATCGACACGGCGGGTTGTTCGGCGAAAAGACCGAGCTGATCTTTGCTTGCTTGTCCGGAGTCTTCCTGATGGCTGGATGGCTCGTGGGGCGACGCGGCACCGGTCTTGAATGGCTGTCCACCCACTGCTACGTGGTTTCGTACTTCTTCGGCGGCTACTACACCATCCAAGAAGCCATCGAGAACCTGCGTGCCAAGCGTTTCGAGATCGACACGCTCATGCTCGTAGCGGCTGCGGGTGCCGCGGCTCTGGGCTCCTGGGGAGAAGGCGCTTTGTTGCTGTTCCTCTTCAGCCTTGGGCATTCGCTCGAGCACTACGCCATGGGTAGGGCCCGGCGTGCCATCGAGGCCTTAACCAAGCTTGCACCTGACACGGCCACGGTGCGGCGCGATTCCGGGACGGAGGTTGTGCCACTGGAGAAGCTGGAAGTAGGCGACGTCGTCGTCGTGAAGCCCAACGAGCGGCTGCCTGCGGACGGTGTTGTGGTCGTTGGCACTTCCAGCGTCAATCAGGCACCGGTCACGGGCGAGAGTGTTCCAGTCGACAAGCGCCCCGTCGAGGATGGCCGAATCACAATCGGGCGCTTCGAGGGCGTAGCGGCTGAGAGCCGCGTCTTCGCCGGCACGATCAACGGCGCGGGCGCCATGGATATCATGGTCGCCCGAAAGGCCGATCAGTCGACGATGGCGCGCGTCATCAAGATGGTCACTGAGGCGGAGGCCCAGCGCTCGCCGACACAGCAGTTCACCGAGAAGTTCGAGCGCATCTTCGTGCCATCAGTGCTGGTGTTGGTCGGTCTGCTGCTGTGCGCTGGTGTTGTTATCGATGAGCCATTCTCCCACACCTTCTACAGGGCGATGGCCGTGTTGGTGGCTGCCAGCCCCTGCGCGCTCGCAATCTCAGTGCCCAGTGCAGTTCTCAGCGGCGTAGCGCGCGCCGCGCGGAGCGGTGTGCTGGTCAAGGGTGGTGGGCCTTTGGAGAACCTGGGCACGCTAACCTCAATTGCCTTTGACAAGACCGGCACGCTGACCGAGGGGAAGCCGAAGCTCACCGAGGTGGTCCCAGCTCAAGGCGTGCCTGAGCACGAACTGCTGGCAGTGGCGCTGGCGGTGGAAGAACACAGCGACCACCCGCTCGCCGCGGCGATTGTCAACGGGGCGAAGGAACGGCTGCGAGACAAGACCGATCTGCCGCAGGCTGTGGATGTCAAAAGCATCACCGGGCGCGGTGTCCGGGCTCAGTTAGGGGGCGAGACTGTCCACATCGGCAAGCCGATTCTGTTCAGGGAGCTGTCTGATTCAACCGTCCCTGATGACATCGACGAGGCCAACAAGAAACTCATCGCCGACGGACATACGACGATGATCATCCGCAAGGGAGCGCGCTTCCTGGGCGTGATCGGCGTCATGGACACGCCGCGCCCCGTCGCTGGCCGAGTCATGGGCGAACTCAGGAAACTCGGCATCGAGCGGCTAATTATGATTTCCGGCGACAGCCAGAAGGTGGCCGAGGCCGTTGCGCAAACCGTTGGCCTGACCGAGGCCCAAGGAGACCTTATGCCCGAGCAGAAGGTCGAGGAGATCAAGAAACTGCGCACCGAGCACGGCAAGGTGGCGATGGTGGGAGACGGCGTCAATGATGGACCCGCCATGGCTAACGCGACCGTGGGCATCGCGATGGGTGCCGCAGGCTCCGATGTTGCGTTGGAGACCGCCGACGTGGCACTGATGGCCGACGATCTGGCGCAATTGCCGTTCGCTGTGGGCCTGTCGAGAAGTACGAGCCGCGTCATCAAGCAGAACCTGTGGATGAGTCTTGGCGTCGTGGCGGTGCTGATTCCGGCAACCGTGCTAGGGCTGAACATCGGTACGGCGGTCATCTTCCATGAGGGGTCTACCTTGCTCGTGGTTGCCAACGCGCTGCGGTTGCTGGCCTACAAGCCTTTCGACAAGAGTGCCACGGCAGCTGAGCCTGCCACGTAACGTTAAAACAATGGGAGGGGGGACCGCCATGCCTTCCGAAGACAGTGAGCCAGGGTAGTTAATGCAGACCGCGGACGGTACCGGTGACCTGACCGACGATTGCCTACCCGCAGAGAGGTCCGTGCACCAAGGAAGGCGGCGGAGTCGTAACCGATGCGGAGGGCAAGCGCGTCTGAACAATTGGACGACCCGCCTCAGTTCGACACCACGCTGATCCTCGTGCCGGAAGGCGCGGCCGACGCCACCGTCGACCCATCCGCCCCGGCTCGTGCTTCTGCACGGCTCCCTGCATGAACGCTTGTTCAGCTGCTTGCCGGTCGAGGAAGCTGCGCCGCCGTTCACAGCGATTGGTGCCGGGTACGCGTGTTCAATCCAAGTGGGCGGCCTTCGTCCGATTTTGCACCCGAGAGCCACCCGAAGGTGGCCGGGTTGCGCGGGGTGGTGACGTGAGCGGAAGGCATAGTGTAGTGCTCGCCGGAACGGCACGGCGCAATGACCGGCATCATGAAATCACGGATCGACTGGATTCCTTCGTCGGTCGG
Source organism: Burkholderia sp. IDO3 (assembly GCF_003366075.1). Taxonomy (NCBI): domain Bacteria; kingdom Pseudomonadati; phylum Pseudomonadota; class Betaproteobacteria; order Burkholderiales; family Burkholderiaceae; genus Burkholderia; species Burkholderia sp. IDO3. The sequence goes on along the minus strand of NZ_CP028965.1, from coordinate 190,922 downwards.
CGCGGTGCGGCCGAAGCAGGGCAAGACGCTCGCGGTGATGCAGGTGGGCGGCGGATCTCAGTCGTTCAACGCTGTAAACCGGATGCGCATGCTCTGAGGCTGGATGCGCATGCTGATGATCCCGAACCAGTCGTCGTCGGCCAAGGCGTTCGCGGAATTCGACGAAGCAGGGCGGACGAAGCCGTCGGCCCATTACGATCGGCTCGTTGACGTTATGGAGGAGCCAGTCAAGTTCACTCTACCCGAGACGACGGCCCAAATCTGGTCGACCGATACAGCGAGCGCTAGGAAAGGGCCGAGGAACTGGCGCCGCGCGCGTACCAGAGAAAGATCTGATGATCGATGGGCAGCGAGACTTTCACACAACCTTTACCCCAGCCGTGGGTTTCCGAAGTGCTTTCTTGACTCTCCCAAGATGACGGAAACGTCATCACCGTGTCATGTTCGCGCTGCGGCGTGATCGTAGCATCGGTCACAAACCGTTACCGCAGGACCAACATGCTCAAACCCAACCTCGCCCTGGCCATCGTGTTCGCGATGGCCGCGACGGCTCATGCGCAGCCATCGCTGTCGCCGGGGCCGGCCCCGGGTGCCGCCGCCGCGCCGATCGGCGCACCGCCGTCCGATGCGCTTCCTGCGTCGTCGTTGACGTTGTCCGACGCGCTCGCGGTCGCGGCCCGGAACAATCCGGCGCTGCGCGGCGCACGCGCGGATGTCGATGCATCGGCCGGCGTGCTGATGCAGGCCGGCGCGCGGCCGAACCCCGAAGTGTCGTTCCTGCAGGAAGGCTTCAGTCGCGCCGAACGCACGTCCACCGCGCTGATCAACCAGACCATCGAGTTGGGCGGCAAGCGCCGCGCACGGCTCGACGTCGCGTCGTACGGCCGGGAGGCGGCCAGCGCGTCGCTCGACGAGCAGGGCGCCGCCGTGCGCGCCGACGTGATCGCCGCGTTCTACGGGCTGCTCGCCGCGCAGCGCCAGCTTCAGGTGACCGAAGAATCGGCCGCGATCGCCGCGCGTTCGGCGGATCTCGCGGGGCGTCGCGCGCAGGCCGGCAAGGTGTCGCCGGTCGAGGCGACCAAGGCGCAGGTCGCGGCGGCCGGCGTGCAGATCGAAGTCGTGACCGCGCGCGGCCGTGTCGAGGTCGCGCGCGAGAAACTGAACGCGGTGATGGGCGAGGCGCGCAACGACCGGCTTGCGGTGCTCGGCGACCTGGAAACCGTGCCGCCGGTCGAGCCGTTGTCCGCGCTGACCGCGCAACTCGACGATGCGCCGCTCGCGCGGGTCGCGCGCGCCGAGATGCTGCGCTCGAACGCGGCCATATCGCTCGAACGCGCGCGGCGCATTCCGGACGTGACGGTCAGCGCCGGCGTGAAGCGCGTGACCACCGGCGGCGTGCCGAACAACCAGGCGGTGGTCGGCGTGTCGATCCCGATTCCGCTGTTCAACACGAACAAGGGCGCGCTGCTCGAGGCGACGCACAAGGCCGAGCGCGCGAACGCCGATCTCGATCGCGAACGCACCCGCCTGCGGCTGGAGTTGACGCAGGCATACGCGAATTTCGAGGCGGCCGAGCAGGAAGCGCAGCGGCTGAAGTCCGACATCCTGCCGGCCGCGCGCCTCGCGCTCGACGCGATGTCGCGTGGCTACGAACTCGGGAAGTTCAGCTTCCTCGACGTGCTCGACGCGCAGCGCACGCTGTTCCAGGGCCAGTCGCAATACGTCCGTGCGCTCGCCGGCGCCCATGCGGCCCGCGCCGATATCGGCCGGCTCGTCGGCACGCCGCTCGCGGCCGTCGCGCAATAAGCGCGCCTCTTACTGGAGGATCATCATGTCACGCAGCAGAATCTTCGTTATTGCGGCGGCCGTGCTCGGCGGCGCAGGGATCGTGATTGGCGCGCTCGCCGTCACGCGGGGCGGCAGCGGCGCGTCGGCGCCGACCGCCGCCGAAACCGCGCAGCCGACCGACGCCGCCGGCGTCGGCGCGCGCGGCGGTGTCGTGCTCAAGCGCGGCAAGCTGTCGGTCGAGATCGTGATGACGGAAAAGCCCGGCGACGCGCGGCTCGTCGTCTATCCGTTCGTCGACGACAAGCCGGCGACCCAGGGCGTGACCGTGTCCGGCACGCTGGTGCGCTACGATCGCACGCACGAACCGTTGCGATTCGACGCGGCCGGCCAAAAGTTCGTGTCCGCGCAGTCGATTGCGAAGCCGCACGTGTTCGATGCGACGATCGACGTGAAGTCCGGCAACGACGCCGCGTCGTTCCCGTTCGCGCGCGCCGACGGTGCGATCGCGCTGACCGACGCACAACTGGCGACGTCGAGGATCGCGCTCGCGAAAGCCGGCCCCGCGCAGATCGCGACGCCGTTCCAGCTTCCCGGTGAAATCAAGTTCAACGAGGATCGCACCGCGCACGTCGTGCCGCGCGTGGCCGGCATCGTCGAGCAGGTGTCGGTGTCGCTCGGCCAGAACGTCGCGAAAGGGCAGGTGCTCGCCGTGATCGCGAGCACCGATCTGGCCGACCGCCGCAGCGAGCTGCTGACGGCCGAGCGCCGGCTGTCGGGTGCGCGCGCAACCTACGAACGCGAACGCACGCTGTGGCAGGAGCGTATTTCTGCCGAGCAGGATTACCAGCAGGCGCAGGTGCAGTTGCGCGAGGCCGAGATCGCCGTGCAGAACGCGCGGCAGAAGCTCGCCGCGCTGAATGCGCCGGTCGGCGCGGGCGCGCTGAACCGTTATGAACTGCGCGCGCCATTCGCGGGCACGATCGTCGAGAAGCATGCGACGCCCGGCGAGGCGATTGCCGCCGACGCGAGCATGTTCGTGATCTCTGACCTGTCGACCGTGTGGGCCGAGATGGCGGTGCCCGCGCAGCGGCTCAACGACGTGCGCGTCGGTCGCGATGCCACGGTGAGCGCGACCGCGTTTGAATCGCGTTCGAGCGGCCCGATCGCGTACGTGGGGTCGCTGCTCGGCGAGCAGACGCGCACCGCGCCGGCGCGCGTCGTGCTGCCGAACCCGGATCGCGTGTGGCGCCCGGGAATGTTCGTCAACGTGTCGGTCGACGCCGGCAGGCAGGGCGTGCCGCTCGCGGTCGCGAGCGACGCGTTGCAGGACGTCGACGGTGCGCCGTCGGTGTTCGTGCGCTCGCCGAAGGGCTTCGTCGCGCAGGCCGTCGAAACGGGGCGGCGCGACGAACGGGCGACCGAGGTGCTCAAGGGGCTCAAGCCCGGCCAGGAATACGCGGCGTCGAACAGCTTCGTGCTGAAGGCGGAGCTCGGCAAGGGGAGCGCGGAACATGAATGAGCAGCAATACGCGTGCGCCGTGGCGCGACTGGCGGCCCGCTATGCGGCCTGCTTTCCGGTCGGCCGGGTGACCGGCCGCGCGGCCCGTCCGGTGCGGCCGACCGTGCCCCGTTTCAAGGAATCCCGACATGTTTGAGCGCCTGATCCGCTTTGCAATTGCGCATCGCTGGCTGGTGATGCTGGCGATCGCGGCCGTGGCTGCGCTCGGCGTATTCAGCTACCAGCGGCTGCCGATCGACGCGGTGCCCGACATCACGAACGTGCAGGTGCAGATCAACACGTCCGCGCCCGGCTACTCGCCGCTGGAGGCCGAGCAGCGCATCACCTATCCGGTCGAGACCGTGATGGCCGGGCTGCCGGGGCTGGAGCAGACGCGCTCGATCTCGCGCTACGGGCTGTCGCAGGTCACCGTGATCTTCAAGGACGGCACCGACATCTACTTCGCGCGGCAGCTCGTCAACGAGCGCATCCAGGAAGCGAAGGACAAGCTGCCGGCCGGCATCGCGCCCGCGATGGGGCCGACGTCGACCGGCCTCGGCGAGATCTACCTGTGGACCGTCGAGGCCGACGCCAACGCGCGCAAGCCCGACGGCACGCGCTATACGGCGACCGACCTGCGCGAGCTGCAGGACTGGGTCGTGCGACCGCAACTGCGCAACGTGCGCGGCGTGACCGAGGTCAACTCGATCGGCGGCTACGTGAAGGAATACCGCGTCGCGCCGAATCCGGCGAAGCTGATGTCGTACGGGCTGACGCTTGCCGACGTCGTGCGCGCACTCGAGCGCAACAACGACAACGTCGGCGCCGGCTACATCGAAAAGCGCGGCGAGCAGTATCTGGTGCGCGTGCCGGGCCAGGCGCGCACCGTCGACGACATCGCGAACATCGTGCTGACCAACGTCGGCGGCGTGCCGGTGCGGATGAAGGACGTCGGCGTGGTCGACATCGGCCGCGAACTGCGCACCGGCGCCGCGACGTCGAACGGCGAGGAAGTCGTGCTCGGCACGGTCTTCATGCTGATGGGCGAGAACAGCCGGACGGTGTCGAAGGCCGTCGCCGCGAAGATGGAGGACGTGAACCGCACGCTGCCGGCCGGCGTGAAGGCGATTCCGGTGTACGACCGCACGGTGCTGGTCGAGAAGGCCGTCGCCACCGTGAAGAAGAACCTGCTCGAAGGCGCGGTGCTCGTGATCGCCGTGCTGTTCCTGTTCCTCGGCAACATCCGCGCGGCGCTGATCACCGCGCTCGTGATTCCGCTGTCGATGCTGATGACCTTCACCGGCATGGTCAACGCGAAGGTGAGCGCGAACCTGATGAGCCTCGGCGCGCTCGACTTCGGGATCATCGTCGACGGCGCGGTGGTGATCGTCGAGAACTGCGTGCGGCGGCTTGCGCATGCGCAGTCGGCAGCCGGCCGGCCGCTCACGCGCGACGAGCGCTTTGCCGAAGTGTTCGGCGCATCGCAGGAAGCGCGCCGCGCGCTGATCTTCGGGCAACTGATCATCATGGTCGTGTACCTGCCGATCTTTGCGCTGACCGGCGTCGAAGGCAAGATGTTCCATCCGATGGCGATCACCGTCGTGATGGCGCTCGCCGCCGCGATGGTGCTGACCGTCACGTTCATTCCCGCGGCCGTCGCGTTGTTCATCGGCGAGCGGGTCGAGGAGAAGGAGAACCGGTTGATGGGCTGGGCGCGGCGTGCGTACGAACCGGTGCTCGCCGCGTTCATGACGCGCCCGGCGCGCGTGATGATCGGGGCGGGCGCGATCGTGCTGGTCACGCTCGGGCTCGCGACGCGGCTCGGCAGCGAGTTCATTCCGAGCCTGAACGAGGGCGATCTGGCCGTGTCCGCGCTGCGGATTCCCGGCACGAGCCTGTCGCAATCGGTCGAGATGCAGAAGTCGATCGAGAAGACGCTGAAGGCGCGCTTTCCCGAGATCGAGCGCGTGTTCGCGCGCACCGGCACGGCCGAGATCGCGGCCGACCCGATGCCGCCGAACCTGTCGGACGGCTACATCATGCTGAAGCCCGCCGACACGTGGCCCGACCCGAAGAAGCCGCGTGACCAGCTCGTGCGCGAGATCGAGGAAGCGCTCGCCGAGCTGCCTGGCAACGCGTACGAGTTCTCGCAGCCGATCCAGCTGCGCTTCAACGAACTGATTTCGGGCGTGCGCAGCGATGTCGCCGTGAAGATCTTCGGCGACGACATGGCCGTGCTGAACCAGACCGGCGAGCAGATCGCGGCCGCGTTGCAGAAGGTGCCGGGCGCGTCGGAGGTCAAGGTCGAGCAGACCACGGGCCTGCCGGTGCTGACCGTCAACCTCGACCGCGACAAGCTCGCGCGCTACGGCGTGAGCGTGGCCGACCTGCAGGACTCGGTGGCCGCGGCCGTCGGCGGGCAGAAGGCCGGCACGCTGTTCCAGGGCGACCGCCGCTTCGACATCGTCGTGCGGCTGCCCGACGAACTGCGCTCCGACATCGAGGCGATCAAGCGGCTGCCGATCGCGCTGCCCGCGCCGGCCGCCGGCGCCAGCGCGCCGCTCGCGGCGGCGCCGTACGTGCCGCTCGCGGAGCTCGCGACGATCGACGTGGCGCCCGGCCCGAACCAGATCAGCCGCGAGGACGGCAAGCGGCGGGTGGTCGTCAGCGCGAACGTGCGCGGCCGCGACGTCGGCTCGTTCGTCGCCGATGCGCGCGAGCAGTTGCAGCAGGACGTGCGCGTGCCGGCCGGCTACTGGGTGTCGTGGGGCGGGCAGTTCGAGCAGTTGCAAAGTGCGAGCGAGCGCCTGAAGCTCGTCGTGCCGCTCGCGCTGTTCATGGTATTCGTGCTGCTGTTCGTGATGTTCAACAACGTGAAGGACGGGCTGCTGGTGTTTACCGGCATTCCGTTCGCGCTGAGCGGCGGCGTCGTGTCGCTGTGGCTGCGCGGGATTCCGCTGTCGATCACGGCGGCGGTCGGCTTCATTGCGCTGTCCGGCGTGGCCGTGCTCAACGGTCTCGTGATGATCTCGTTCATCCGCAACCTGCGCGACGAAGGCATGCCGCTCGACGCCGCGGTGCACGACGGCGCGCTCACGCGGCTGCGGCCCGTGCTGATGACCGCGCTGGTCGCGTCGCTCGGCTTCCTGCCGATGGCGTTCGCGACCGGCACCGGCGCCGAGGTGCAGCGCCCGCTCGCGACGGTCGTGATCGGCGGTATCCTGTCGTCCACGGCGCTGACGCTGCTGGTGCTGCCGGTGCTGTACCGGGTCAGCCATGCGGTGTCGTGGCGCGCGGCGTTGCGCGGCGGCTTCGGCGCGGGCGTGCTGCGCCGGCTGGGTTTTTTCAAGGGTAATGCGTGATGCGAATTCTGATTGTCGAGGATGAACCGAAGACGGGCGCGTATCTGCGCAAGGGCCTGACCGAGGCCGGCTACGTTGTCGACTGGGTCGAGGACGGCATCACGGGCCAGCACCAGGCCGAAACGGAGGAGTACGACCTGCTCGTGCTCGACGTGATGCTGCCCGGGCAGGACGGCTGGACGCTGCTGCAGAACCTGCGGCGCAGCAAATCGACGCCCGTGCTGTTCCTCACTGCCCGTGACGACGTCGGCGATCGCGTGAAGGGGCTCGAGCTCGGCGCGGACGACTATCTCGCGAAGCCGTTCGACTTCGTCGAGCTGACCGCGCGCATCAAGTCGATCCTGCGGCGCGGCCAGCCGCGCGATTCGAACACGCTGCGCGCGGCCGATCTCGAACTGGACCTGACCCGCCGCAAGGCCACGCGGCAGGGCGACACGATCCTGCTGACCGCGAAGGAGTTCGCGCTGCTGTGGCTGCTGATGCGCCGCGAAGGGGAGATCCTGCCGCGCGCGACGATCGCGTCGCAGGTATGGGACATGAACTTCAACAGCGACACGAACGTCGTCGATTCGGCGATCCGCCGGCTGCGCTCGAAGATCGACGACGCGTACGAACCGAAGCTGATCCACACGGTGCGCGGCATGGGCTACGTGCTCGAAGCGCGCGGCGGCGCGGCCGCATGATCGCGCGCCTGCTGCCGCGAACGCTGCGCGGCCGGCTGACCGCGCTGATCATCCTGTCGACGTCGGTGATCCTCGCGTCGAGCGGCGTCGCATTGTACGAAGCGCTGAGCAACCGTGTCGAAACGACGGCAGCCGAGCAGATGGCCGGTATTTCCGCCGCATTGGGCGCACACCTGGCCGAGGCGCGCACGACGGCCGACGTCGCGCGCAACACCGATATCTGGATCGACCAGTTGCACGGTCATCCGAACATGGATCTCGCGATCTTCGATGCCGCCGGTACGCGCCTCGTCGGCACGCCCGGCTTCCGTCCGTACGCGCCGCTGATGTTGACGAACGCCGGGCGCGTGCCGGTCGGCATCGCCCCGCCCGGCGCAAGACACCAGTATCTGCTGACGACCGTGCCGCTCGCCGGCGCGGGTGCGCCGGTGGTGCGCGTCGCCGTGCAGTACGATCGCAGCGCCGACGTGCTGCTGCTGCGCACGCATGCCTATACGATCGTCGTGATCGAGGTGTTCGGCGTGGTGCTTGCGGCCGCGATCGCATACGGCATCGCCGCGCTCGGGCTGAGCCCGCTGCGGCGGTTCGCGGCGCGCGCGGAGCAGATGTCGTCGAGCCGGCTCGCGCATCCGCTGCCGGAACTCGATACGTCCGGCGAGCTGAAGGAGCTCGAGCATGCGTTCAACGGCATGCTCGCGCGGCTGAACGAATCGTTCACGCGGCTGAGCCAGTTCTCGTCGAATCTCGCGCACGACATGCGCACGCCGCTGACGAACCTGCAGGCGGCCGCGCAGGTTGTGCTGTCGCAACCGCGCAGCGCGGACGAATACCGGAGCGTGATCGAGTCAAGCATCGACGAATACCAGCGGCTGTCGCGGATGATCGAGGACATGCTGTTTCTCGCGCGTTCGGAACAGGCCGGCACGTCGATCGATGTGCGGCGCCTGAATGCGGCGGAGGAGGCGGAGCGGGTGGCCGGCTACTACGAGCCGCTGGCGGAAGATGAAGGCGTGACCGTGAAGGTCGACGGCCACGCATGGGTCGATGCGGACCTGACGCTGTACCAGCGCGCGTTGAGCAACCTGCTGTCGAATGCGCTGACCTATGCGCCGCGCGGCAGCGTCGTGACGATCGATTGCGTCGAGCAGGGCGGTGCGACGACGATCGCCGTGTCGGATACGGGGCCCGGCATCGCGGCGGAGCACGTCGGGCGGATTTTCGAGCGTTTTTATCGCGTCGATCCGTCGCGCCACAATTCGGCGTCGGGCACGGGGCTCGGCCTCGCGATCGTCCGGTCTATCATGGACAATCACGGCGGCGAATGCGGCGTCGACAGCGAGCCGGGCCGCCGCACGACCTTCTGGCTGCGCTTTCCGCGACGGCCGGCCGCCATCAGCACCTGACAGCGCGGGCGGACACTCCCGCGCGTTCGCCGCAAGGCGGCCTCGCGCGGCGCGTCGCCGGCGGCGGTGTGGCTGCGGTTCATTACTTCGCGGCGAGGGCGTCGTGGTTGTCGGTCTGCGGCTTCTTCTCGCCGCCATGGACCGAAATCCCGTGCAGTTCCTTGTTGCGCGCGACGACCTCGGCGGTCGGCGGGTACTGCGTCTTGTTGATCGGCACGATGCCGTCGTGCTGTGCCTGCTTCAGTTCGTTGATCACCTGCGTGCGGGACTTGCCCTGCGTTTGCGTTTGGGCGAACGCGGCCTGCGTGGCCATGCCGAGCGACAGCGTGGCGGTGACGAACAGTGCTGCGAGTTTTGCCGTTTTCATCGAGTGCTCTCCTTGATCAGGGCCGCCGGGTGGCGAACCATGGACCCAGTATGCGAAAGCAGCCGTGCGTGATCGTGATAGCGAGATGAAAAATGCGTCAGATTGCGAGGTGCGGGATGTACTGGACGGACTCGGTCGATATGACGCAATCGTCATGTTCGCGTCACGGATGCGATGAGCGGGAAGCGGAACATGAAGCCCGCCGTTGGCCGATGCGCCGGCGGCATTCGTGCCGATCGCGACAGCCGCATCGATCGCGGGCGGCGTCGTTCAGACCTTCATTCCGGACCGGAAATTGCCTCGTCCCGCCATTCGCCTCGCCTTGATCGCAGCCCTGACCGTCCCGTTGTACGCGGGCTGCGTATCGACTCGTTCCGATACCACTGCCGCCGCCCGCAAGGCGGCACCGGCCAATCTGATGCCGGGCGAGCAGGTAGACTACGCCGGGCATCGCTGCGGTAATCCGAACATGCATGTTAAGACGCATCCATGCCTGTTCCCGCAGTCTAATTCCAGGCCGTGATCGTCGAACGCCCAAAAAAAAGCCCGGTACTCGATGAGTCCGGGCCCAATGCGTGATCGTGCCGTGTGGCAGCGACCCGCTGCGTGGATGGGAGCGGGCAGGGCCCGCCACCGTTCCGATCGTAGCGCCACGACACATCGCGAAGTTGATCGGAACATGAAATTTTCGTCACACGGCCCGCATGGTTGATCGCCGTGATTCAGAACCGGTGGCGCAATCCGAGATTGATGATGCCCTGCGTGCGCGTACCACCGTAGCCGTAGGAACCGATCGACGCTTGCGCTGGCTGCGTGCCGCCGTCGAGCGTGCGCTGTTCGCCATTCGCGCGCTGCCACGCGCCGACTGCATAGAGATCGGTGCGCTTTGACAGCACGTAGTCGGCGCCGGCGGACACCTGATGGTAGGTCGCGCTCGTATCGCCGCGCGCCTTCGTGTAGCTGTAACCGACGCCGACGAGCAGGCTGGCTGTTGTCTGATAGTTGAAGAATCCGCGCGCGGTGTCGTACTTCTGCGTGCCGCGAAAGGCCGACGTCGCATCGGCCTTGTACTGCGCATTGCTGTAGTCGATGCCGACCGTGAACGGCGCGAAGGTGTAGCGCAACGCACCGCGCGCGATGCCGATCGATTTCGCGGAGATATAGCCACCGTTGACGAGCGACCCGTCGAATGTGCCGTCCGATGTGCCGTTCCACCCGGTCCGGATGCCATTGGCGAGCGATGAACGGTTGGCCGCGTAGTAGTAGCCGCCTGCCGCGTCGAACGGGCCGTTGCTGTACGACAGGCCGGCCGACCAGGTTTGCCCGGCGCCGCTCTTGCCGGCTACGCCGCCAAGCGCGTACATGCCGACGAACTGGAAGCCGCCGACCACGGGTGACGTGTACTTCACCGCGTTGTCGGTGCGCGACGACGTGTCGTAGTTATCGACGTCGCCGGGCGTCGCGTACACGCTGCCGAAGTAGAAATCGCCGGTGATCGGCCATGCGACATCGGCGAGCGCATCGTACTGGCGGCCGATCGTCAGCGTCCCCCAGCGCGCGCTTTCCAGCCCGACGAACGCCTGCCGGCCGAACATCCGGTTGCCTTGCCCGAGCGCGCCGGTGTTTGGGTTGAAGCCGTTTTCCAGCGTGAAGATCGCCTTCAGCCCGCCGCCGAGATCCTCCGCGCCTTTCACGCCGAAGCGGTTGCCGAGCAGGTTCCCGTTACCGAGGCCGACGAGGTTCTTGCCTTGCGCATCGGCATTCCACACATACGTAAGCGAAGTATCGAACAAGCCGTAGAGCATCACTTCCGTGGCATGCGCAGCATGCGCGGTCGTCAGCAGCGCTCCCGACATCATGACGAGTCGAACCGGATTATTCATGGTGTGTTCCTGAAGTTGAAGGTGATCGTTTCGTGCATCGTTCGATGCCGGCGCCGAACTTGTGTCGCGACGGGCCGGAATATCGCGATTGCGGTGGCGATTCTGGAAAGCGTTCGGATCGTGGAGGTGATGGACAAATGAGAAAAATGTCATCGCGGTGTCATGCGTGCGGAAACATGCGGTGATTTCGATTCGTACTGCGATGTACAAGATGCGCGGACGGTGACGAAAGCGTCATGAAGCGGTCACGCATCCGCACCGCCGCGGGATCAAAGTGACGGCTCCTGTCACGGAATTCCAGTAAGGAGCCCACCCCATGAACATTCCGCGTCCGCTGATCGGCATTGCCGCCGTCGCGCTGTCGATTGCCGCCTTCTCGCAGGCCGTGGCCGCGCAGCCGAAGAGCCGCCAGGAAGTGTTTCAGGAACTCGTGCGTGCGCGCCACGACGGCGTGATCCCGAGCCCGAATCACGACTATCCGGCGAGTCCGGCCGCCGTCGCGCGAAATCAGGAGGTTCATCGCTCGACCGTTCATCGTGGCGAGAAGATGCCGATGGTCGACGCGCACGACAACCGCTTCGCGGTGCTTTGATCGTTGATTCAAGAAAAGGAGGGGCGATGCGAAATATCGTGAAAGGAATCGTGCTGGCGGCGTGCCTGATGTCGACGGCCGCGACGGCGGCAGGCTGGCCGGAACGTGCGCTGTCGCACGCGCCGGCCCACGACGTCGGCAGCCGCGCGAACGAGCGGATGCTTTGCGAATTCGCGGTCGTGCCAGCCGGCGCGTGGACCGCGAGGTTTGCGCGCGGGCTATGCGAAGTCGACAACGGCTGGTTGACGTTCGTGCCGGCCGATACCGGAGACGATTCGGCGGTCGCGGAGACGCGGATCATGCTCGGCGACGTTCGCACCGCGTCGCATCAGTCACGCAAGCTGAAGGAGCAACTGCAGCTGACCACACGCGACGAAGTGATCGCGCTGAACGTGCTGGCCGACGACGGCAGCCGCAAGTCGCGCGAACATGCAATCGATCTCTGGACCGCGTTACGCGACGAGGGTGTCACGCCGGTCAACGGCACGCGGATCGTCGATACCTATCCGACTGGCGCGACGACCTGGTAACCGCCGCGCCGTTACGCCCGGTTCATCCGACTTTCACCGATCCTTCGATCAGGAAGAACACGATGAAGCCGATGAAGAACGAAGCCGTCGCGAACGGCGATTCGGGCACTTCGTGCGCTTCGACCAGCAGTTCCTCAGTGACGAGGTACAACAGAGCGACGGTGCCCAGCCCCAGCAGCGCTGCATAGATATTCGCCGGCAGCCCGGCGAACGCCGCATTGCCGACAACGGCCGCGACGCTCAGCAGGGCCGCGAGCGCGACCGGAACGACGATCGACAGCAAGCGGCCGATGCCAGCCGCGGCCAGCGCCGCGCTGACCGAAAGGGCGAGGAACAACACCTCGAGCGTCAGTGCGACGGTCAGGATGATGCCGCTTTCGTCGCTCGCGGAAAAGGCAATGCCGAGCACCAGGCCGTCAACGACGAGGTCGATCGCGGTGATGATGATCAGGCTCACCGGCAGCCGCGCTGTCTCGAAGCGCGTTTCGATCGATCCGGATAGCTCGCTGATCGCGAGCATCAGTGCGATCCCGAGCACGAAACCGACGACGACCGGAATCAACGCATGCGCACGGTCTTGGGGCAGCAGTTCAAGCGCGGCGGCCGCGAACACGATGCCGCCCGTGAAATGCTGGATCACGCTCGACGTTTTCGGGCCCGGCGCTCGCCAAGCGGCCGCGAGGGCGCCGAAACAGGCCGCCAGCACGGGCGGTAACGTGAGCAAGGCGAGCTTTGCAGTCGGTGTCATGGAGTCCAAGCGGTTGGCGTGTGGCAGGCGGGTAGGGCTGAAGCCAGGTAGCGATACACGATTCCGTCATGCCGGAAGCGGCAGCGAACTCGTCCAACGGCGAATTAGGGATCGAATACCCGGAAGGGACTTCAGGATCGTGGCATTTGACAATGGCTGGAAACTCAGTCGGAGGATAGCTGACGATTATTGAATCGTATTAACGTGGCCGGCGCGCGGCAAACTATTCGTTGTCAAAATCCACATTCAATCAACGAGTTACGATCGTCTAACGGCTAATAGTATTCAGATGCATCGGTCGTGGCCGGCTGCCGCCACTTCCGGCGGTGGGTCGTCGGTGATTGCCGCGAACGACCATAAGTCGTCGCCCCCTGGGATCTCGGTGCGCGTCCACAGGCACGCGACCTGCATCTGTTGAGGCGGTGTTGGATCGAAGCGCAGCACGACGTTCTGGCCGTCGCGCTTTACGTTTTCAAAAAACGCGTCGACCAGCAGTAAGCCGTGCGTGAAGCCGAAGACCTTGCGCCACGCCGTGGAGAGCGAATCTACCCGGCTGTTATACGAGCCGGGCTTGGCCCGCTCATCTGCCTCCGTCCACCCCGGTATGCGGCATCGATATCGCATTGGCACGATCAGCCGCTTGCCTTCGAGCTCGATCAGCACGGGCGCATACCAGCCAGGATAGATCCGCGCGTCGCGCTCCTGCAGGTCGGTCCGACGAAGATCGTCGAGCCCGCGCATCGCCGCTTCGATCTTGTCGGTCGCGATGCGAACGTCCTCGCTGGCCGCCTTTGTGACCTTCGTGGCCAGCTTTTTCTCGGCGGCCGCGAGCCGCGCACGCTGCTTGAAAAGGTCGGATTCGAGTTCGCTGGCGCGGTGAGTTCGATACGCGGCGATTGCGCCCGAGATCTCGTCGTCGAGACCTGCGAGCGCCGCGTCGACCGCTTTCGGAATCTTGATGTCGCTCCCGGCCGCACGCGCGAAGAACAGGCGGCGGAACGTCTCGATGTCCATCTCGGCACCGTAACGTCGCACGTACTCACGATAGTTGGCTTGGATCTTTGCCGAATAGCACATCGCCGACTCCCAGGGCAACCGTACCGAAACAGGGTAACGCAAGTATCGGATTGCCGGTGGCGATCGCTGTCGTCAGGTAAGCCCCGACCGTGGAGCACTCTATCGGTGCGAAATTCGCTTGCGCGCGTCGTCAGGCGTCTTCTCCGGGCCACCACGGTTTCGCCGCACGCTCAATCAGGTAGTCGTCGAGATTCTTGCCTTCCAGCCATTTCGGTCTTGGGCCGAATCCCGACCATTGCTTACCCGACGAGGGGTCGTAGTACTTCGCTTGTGCCTGCCGTTTGCGCGCTTTCCGGAAGCCGGCCGCGCGTAGCAGTTCATCTTCGGTGATGCCGTAGAGCGCAACGCGCTCCTGGACGCCGGCCAAATACGCCTGCTTCTCGTCCTTCTTCACGTCCGCGAGTCGAATATTCAAGTCGCGGAGCTGAGCCTGTAGGTCTTGTAGTTCGGTCGTCACGATCGTGCTCGAGTTATTGCAATAGAGCGAAATGGTAATGGAATCTCAGCGCCGCGCCGAATTTTCCGAGGTTGGCTTGTAGGATGGTGTGTTAGCCTCGAAAAAGAGCCTACGCGGTTTTCTCTCTGAATGATCCCGATTTCTATCCTGTTCAGAGAGCCAGCATGTCCAACACCGTAACGCGAGCGGCCGTCCTGTCGCCCTGTCAGATCCGTCATCTACTTCGAGTCACTGAGGCAACAAGCAGGCATCCAGCGCGCGATGCCGTGATCCTGCTGCTCGGCATGAGCGTCGGTATGCGAATCACCGAGGTCGCGCAATTGACGGTCGCGGATGTCATGTTTCGCAGTGGTGCGCTCCGCACCGAAGTCTCACTTCGCGCGGCGATTACCAAGGGTTGCCGCCAGCGCGCCGTGTATTTCTCGTCTCGAAAGCTGGTCGATGCGATAGAGCGGTATCTGGCATTCCGAGTCACGCACGAGCTCGGCACCACGCTCGACAAATCTCGCTTTCGCGGTCTGATCCCTGACCTTCCGTTGATTCTGAGCCGCAAGAGATATCCGTATTCGCTGAATCGCAAGAAGCGTTTCTCGGCCGACGGACAGTTGATGGACTACTGGGCAGCGGATTCGCTTCAATCCTATGTGACGAGCCTCTATAAAGCGGCGGGTATCAAGGCCTCCAGCCACAGCGGTCGACGTACATTTGCGACCAGATTACTCGGTCGTGGCGCAACAATTGAACAGGTCCAGCTGCTGCTCGGCCATGAATCGATTGATGACACCCGGCGCTATATTGACGTGGACCGAGAGGTGCTCAGCCGCATCTTGGAGGAGGCGATTTGACTGCGGGAGATTTGTCCGGCTATCGCGCGATTGCCTCGCCCGACCCATTCAGGATTGGCCCCTGGCCCGCCGATAATTTGCCGCGCACGCGGAGCGCCACATCCGCGCACTACGTATATCCAAAGTAGATACGTCTTTCTTGACGTCTCGCGGCGCTGTATCTACAATGGATCGACATTCGGAGTGATGCCATGGAACTAAAAATTCAGAAATGGGGCAACAGTGCGGCGGTGCGACTCCCCGCCGTGTTGCTCGAGCAGATGCACGCCTCGGTCGGCGGCTCGCTGAACGCCGACGTGCGTCCGGACGGCGTATTGCTGACCCCCGCGCGCCGCAAGTATGCGCTGGACGAACTGGTCGCTCAGTGTGATGCGAAAGCGCCTTTCCCGGCGGACATGGCTGCATGGGGTGAGGTCAGGCCGGTAGGGCGTGAAGGATGGTAAAGCGGGTCAAGTTCGATCGGGGCGACATCGTGCGCGTTAGCCTGAACCGGACCATCGGGCGCGAGCAGCAGGGCGATTTCCGTCCCGCGCTTGTGCTGTCTCCCGCCGCATTCAATGCCTTGGGGGTGGCGCTCGTCGCGCCGATCACGCAGGGCGGGGAGTTTGCGCGCTTCGCAGGATTCGCCGTGCCGCTCTCTGGCTCGGGCACCGAGACGCAGGGCGTGGCCTTGGTGAACATGGTCCGGATGCTCGATCTGGAGGCGCGTGGCGCACGGACGATCGAGCGGGCTCCGGCCGAGGTGGTCGAAGATGCGCTGGCTCGGCTGCAATCGATAATCGAGTAGGAAAAACACCATGCAACTCTCTGACGCCGATCTGCGCAGGCCGCCGGCACGCTCCTCCACCGGCACCCGGCCGCTCGGCGCCATTCTCGGCACGGTCCAAGTGCCCGCGCACGTCATTCGTCTCTCTGATCAGTTGGTTGGCGAGTGCTACACCGCCGCCGAGGAAAGCGACTTCAGCGATCAGGTCGAGACCTTCGCAATCCCGTCCTGGGCCAAGCGCGACGGCGCCCCGTGGCTTCCGAATCTCGCTGCCCTCGGCTACTGCCACGCTGACAGCGGCTACCGGGGCCGTGATGAACAGTTCGTGGCGACCGCAGCCGTAGACATGCACACGGACGACGAGGGCCTGGTGCTGATGGTTGTACTGCATAACGACGGCCTAACCTTCCGACAAGGAACGGTCCGCCACAAGCCGAAGGCGGGTGACTGGTTCATCTTCGACGATCGTCTGCCTCACGGTGTTGTTGAGGCGCCCGGGCGGGCCGCGTTTCTCGGCTGGAACATCCCGATCATACCGCTCTGATCAACCGGTATCGGTCCAATGAAGATTTGCCGGCCCGGCCGGCTCAAGAAATGCAGGAGCAGATGATGTTCGATACGATGCGCAGAGAGCTGAGCGAACTGATGCAGCGCGTGAAACGCGCGACCGAATGGGATACGACGATCGCATGCGGGAAAGTTCATCTCGATGAGGTTTCGCCGGAAGCGCTCGCGAAACACCGAGCCGACACTCAACGTATCGCGGAGCTGATGGCGAAATACGGTCTCTAATAGGAATACATCAGCATGCCTTTTTTTACATGGCCGGCTTTGACGCTGAAGAGGTCGAGTTGCGTCGCGCGCTCGACGTAATGGAATACCCCGGCAAGATCGTGCGCGACCGTAACGGGAATGTCGTTGAACGGCCAGAGGTCGCCAAGGGGCCGCATCTGCGTCTCTTTGTCGACAACACTTAACGGAATTGAATACGCAGAAAGAGACTAGACGACGAGCTCAACGATGGAGACCAAAAAATGGCAGTGACTGGATATACCCAGCAACAGTTATCAGATTTCCTGGAAAACGGGGGGAGACTTACTTTCAAAGTCCACGCCTCCGACATTGACGAAACCAATGGTGATGCCTTCGAGCGGTCGCCGTCGATCGCCCCACAATTGATGTCGGGCTTCGAGCTTCCACCCACGTCGATCGTCATCGATGACGTGCATGCGTACGTTGACGCACAAGTCCGTGGCGATTTTTGGACGCGGATAGTAACGGCGGTATATGCGAAAGGCGGGCGTATTGTCTATCGAAAGACAGGGCCACAGATCTACGATGCCGAAGCAAGTTGGGGCTTACGTTGAGCAAGTTTCCAGACGGGGAAAAGATGGACAAGGTCAGCAAGGCTCCCGTCATTGACGGGATCGACCTTTCACTGGCCATGACGTGGTCGCGGCACCAACAATTCGCGGCATATTCCGGCCAAGTCGTTAGGGCACACCGATACATCGAAGATTTGATGGATGTCCTTTTAAAGGATTTTCGACTTCGCGTTTGTCGAAACGGGAAGCCAACTTTACGGCCCACGTATCACGAGAAGTACAAGTGTTTGAATCGACACTGGGCGAAGAAGTCTCAGGCGGGAAGATGGGTTTGGGAAGCGGTGCGACTTTTGAACGACTGCCGTAACGAAATGGCACATGGCGTTTCACGTTCGGATGCGCCGCCATGGCGACTCGCTCGCGCGCAATTGAAGCGGTACGTAGAGTACGTCGAGAAGCATGGCCCCGACGTAGTTGAACCTGCGGCGGGCGTACTTCCCGCCGGTACGTTCAACACGGTAACTGTTGTACTGGCGCTATCGATTCAGCGGTTGGCTCTAGCAGAGCGACGCGCGATCCTGCAATCCGATGAAGAGCCACATCAGCGCGATGCACTTCGAGCACTGTTTGAATGACCGCCAAGAACTGGAGAAGAAAATTCAACGGCAGCCCGACTGGATGAACGCTCCGCGCGGGCCAGATGACGTATAGGAAGACAGGCAACACGACGATCACCACTGTTGGGGCCGCAGAAATCGTGACTACCTTGGTTACAGACGTCGTCAGTATTGCGATTTTGATGAAAGAATGAGACAAACAACTTTCTGAGGGTCCGTCGAGATCGGCACATGACGAAGAGACGAAAAGAACCGAGGCAAAAAGCGAACGCCGGGATTCTGAGCTGGCACGCGTCCGACCAGCCAAAGGTGAGGGCGATGCCGTCCCAACCTGCGCTGCCTGCGGCAAGAGTGCTTGCGGTCAAGACCCCTGCGAAGTTGGCCCGGGAGTCCGTGACCGCCTCGAAAGATGTGAGCCTGCTCAATTCGCCAGACCGTATAGTCGAGTCCGTATTTCGGTGTGATCTGAAGCCGAATTCCAGCCAGAAAGCCGTGCTAGACGCACTATTCTCCGGACCGCTTCTCCTTAAGGCGCTTCTAAAACAGGTCGACCCGAAGCCGCGGACCTCGCACGATGCCTCGATGTTCCTGCTCCGGCATCGTAGGGAGCTCGAGCCGTATCTCGCCACCAGTGACCGCAGCGATTCGGTCGACCTCTTGACCCAACTGGTAATCCAATGGGGCTCCCGAAGCCCGACGGCGATCGAAATCCAGTTCTGCGAGGATTGCACGATATCCGGGGCCAACGAGATCTACGTGCCGATTCCCCGACTCGGTGGCCTAGCCGTTTTCAATGAATCCCGACTTGCCGAGGCACGCTACCGATCGCGCTACAAGCCATCTTTTGCTCTCGTCCACTCGTCTCTTGGGTACCTGATCGAGATCGTGTTTCTCCGACGAGAGCAAACGAGAGAGGTCGCGCCCTACGTCTCTGGGCGATTGGATTTGCCTACTGAGGGTGGAAGCGCACCATCCATCGCGAAGAAAAGTGGTCGCTCGGAAACCAAAACCGGACGCATCCAGGTCGCTCGGTTTGTTGCTTTGTTTGGCGCGCTAGACCGTGCCAGGGCTGCCGAGGCAAGGGTGGGAAAGAATTTTGTGAGGCCGGATTTCGGTACGCTGGAAGGTCGAGCTGTTCAAGGCGGCCTTCCGTCGCTAGGCAAACGAAGGCGATAGCTGGCGTGCACTCGGCGTCCATGACGCTGGAACTGTAGAAATATCGGAAAACGCGATGCAAATCACGCTCGACACCGCTAAGGCGGTATACCGCAAGGCAATTGACCCGCGCGCCAGTGACGGTGAGGGTGCGGCATGGTGGGATGAGGTTGCTGACGAAGTTCGGGACGTGATCGCCGCGCGTTCGTTGGCCGACGCTGCCGCGTTGATCGAATGGTGGCATCACGACTGGACGGAGGTATCCGACACGTCGCGCGATGCCGCCCGGCGCATTCGAGAGGCGGCCCGAGCGCTGCGTCCGAACGCATAGGAAAACGATATGAAACTGGGGCTGGGGTGGCTGGTGTTCTGCCTGCCAGTGCTGGGATTTGCAAACCCTGTATGTACCGAGATACCCGAAGGGGCGCGATTGCAACCCTACGTGATCGAAGACGTGGAATATAAGCCCCCTGGCTACCCTCGGGCAATTTATGCAGTGACGGACGGTGAGGTCCTATGGGTTCGGTTTGATACGCCCCCGCCATGGCCACGCCCCTACACGCCGGGACCGAAGGACGGGGCAGATCTTATTTTGAATTGGCATGCGTCGAAAGATTGTCTTATGGTCATGAAAGAAGGCCACTATGCCAACGGAAAGCGCGACGCATTTACAACCTTTCCGGATGAGGTGTATCTCGCCCAGGATGGCCGCAGGACCCGCTTAGCGACCACGCCGTTTGAAATGCCGACACCGAACTGGGCGACGCCCACCAAATCGAAATGAGCCTCGGAAAACACCAACATGAACAGCACGCGCGGGTTCAAGAAGCCAACTATCAAGGACAAGGGGCGAGCCTATGTTCGGCTGTTTCAGTATTTCGAGACACCGGAAAGCTGGCTCGAGTTCTTGGATCAATACGCGATCGAAACTCAAACATTCGGATCACGTTGGGACGCCGACTGCGAGGTGCGTGTGATCGATCGGACGACGGGTGATTTGGCAGTCGTCGGACTGCAAGTACCAAATCACATCAAGTACCACACCTTCGCGGCTGAACGTAGCTTTTGGAACGAATGGTATTCGAGCGCCACTGAAAAGCGGCACCGGGTTATTGAAGTTGGCTATGACCGGCCGTCGAAAGACGAAACCGTGCCGAGATAGGAAAACTGGAGAGGGTAATGGCAACTACGGTGTACTTCGAAGAAACGATCCGAGATCAAGGCGACAAGGCATCGTTCGATGTGGAGTTGGGACGATCGTCTTTCTATAAAGAGGACAGCATCTACCTCACAGTCGACGGCAAGACAGTCATCATGGATCGTGCGACAGCGAAGCGGTTTGTGGAAGCTGTCGCTAAGGTCGGCCGATACCACGGTATGCTTGACTAACTCGTTACTCGGGAAAACAGATGCAGAAATTGCTTGCGGCAAAAAAGGCGTATGACGAGGACAACGGTAACGACCCCATCCGCCTCTCCGACTATATTGCGGCACTCGACGCATTCGAGTCCATCGTCGTGAAGGTTCAGGTGCCAGACTCATATGAGACGGATTTCCGTAGAAACCTACCGGCCGGCGGTTGGAGAGGTCTCGAAGTCGCACCTACGCTGAAGGATCGGATTGATGACGTAAGGGCATTTGTGAGGACCCGTCCGGTATATAGCCCTGCGGGCGCCGCACTGCTGGACAATTTGATTTCATGCATCCAGCTATGCTCCGGGCAGGGTGTAGATGTGCCGGGTGCCATGTCCAGCCCGGAGGCAATACTTGTCCGAGTGGGCCGTGGCGAGTTGCGCTAGGAAAACAATCGAAAGGAATGACTCGATGGGTAAGACGCGTTCAAGAGCAGTGGTTCTGGTCGGCCTTACCATCAGCGCCGCAGCATGCGCGCAGACGGGCCACCCATCCCAACTGCTAGAGTGCTCGGGCTCGATGTCGTGGGAAGGGCATAATGCACCGAAAGATGCAGTTATTCCCGCTGCTGGTCAGGCGACCGGCCGCTTCACGTTGAGCGGCACCACGCTCGAACCCAGCAGTGCCGGCGACTATCCGGCGCGGAAGCTCACGCTTTGCAGCAGTACGGTTGAACGCTATGTGTTCTCAAGCGATTGTACCGCTAACCCTCGGACGTACATCAGCGATTGGTTGCAGGAAACGGACTTCGATACGCAGACGAGCCCGTTTTTCAAGAGTCATCGCAACAGTATGTTCGATCTCGACATCGTTCGAATGGACCGTGTAAGCCTCGTTCTCGTTGAGACTTACTATGCAAACGACAATCGCATCGACATTAGGGGGCCACACATAACGAATACCCCATATGTAGTCTCGAGTCGGTTTGTGGCGACGTGCCATGTAGCAAAGCCGAAGATCTGAAAACACCGAACTCGCGATGAACTTCCAACGGGAAGAGAACCGGAGAAGCCCAGCCCATGCTCCAGTACGCTCTGCTGAAGAATCACGCCGGACTGCTGCTGTGTGGCGACTATAACTCTCTCCGCGAGTTGCATGAGGTTGTGCATGAGGTAAACGAGAACTCAGTGCTGGTAATGGATAAGGAGGGGGCTGCTCTTGTCCCTGGCATATGACGTTAGGAGAGCGTATGAAGGGCAACGTCGCGTTCTGCCACCATCGGACGGGTATCCAGAGGTCGGAACCAGCTTCGGAGTAGAGATTCTTTGGCCCGTTGCGCTTTTTCAGTGCTCGATGCTTCGCGCGTCGTTAGCGTTCTTCGACAGTACCAAACTGCAACAGGGAATGACGTTCTTGCTCGAGGACATCATGGAGGCCGCCTTGCGCGCGGACTTTGGGCCTCAAGCTGAATCAATCATAGAGCAGTGGCGGCGCATCGATCCGCGTCACGAATGGGCCGAGGAGAAGATTTATGGTCGTACCGCGCAGTTCTGTGCTTGGACAAGGGCGCAACGCAAAAACGGTCTTTCGGGTCTGCTCTCTAGCCTTGACCCGATGTACCCGGCGTTCTATCCAATCTGGGTTCGAAACGGCGTGGCAAACCTCGTTTCGCCCGAGATCTTGGACACATTTGACGGCGCAGAATGGGACGACCCTAAGTGGTAACTGAAAACGGCAGGGAAAAATCTCATGGATGATCTGCGAGAACGTGCCCGCGAGGCTGTCGCTCGGGCGATCTGCGTAGCTTGCGGCGAACAACCAGACACGCCGGGCGATGCGCGCGGTAACGCGTTTCGTTGGCAGGACTACGGCCAGACCGCTGACGCCGTGGTGCACGAGTTACGGGCGGCGGAATCCGGCGAACCTGGGCGAAGTTCCGTACGACACCTGGCCACAGTAATCGCGCAAACCTGCGATGACGGACCGGAATCGGCGTTGCTTTATGAGCGTGCAGCTGGCGACGCAGTGCGCGCCTACGCGTCTTGCTAAACAGGGAAAACGCTCGTGCTCGATGCGCGGGCCATACAGGAAAACATCGTGACGAAATCGGGGCGCCCAAATCCGGACTTATTGCCCGACGGCGACTACTGGGCAACATGCCGCGAACGAAATGAGATGTCAGCTGCCATCAACGGCCATAGCGCCGTGTTTCCGCAAGCCCGGATGACCGTCGCAAAAGGTTGGGCAGTTTTCTACCGTAACGGGGAAGAAGTCTGGACCTGCAATGCACGGTACGCGGCGGCGAACTTCAACATTCAGAAGGCGTAGGAAAACTATGGCAGCGATTCGCAAACTAGCTAAACGCATCTCGGGGTAATCATCCTTTTCGTGCAAAATCTGGCGGTTTCGTCGCAAAGCCTTCTGTAGCAAGGCTTTGCGGTCGATTCTGACTATCGTCGGCAGTCCCGGCCGGGATCTGCGGTAAGCTATCTGCCCGCAATTTTCAATTGCGACCGTGACGGGAGGCAGTAGATGCCAGGCCTGGAATTTCGGTATGTGGGGCAGGATCGCTTGCCCGCGCGACTGTCGGAGTTCGACGTCGAGCGTTACTTTGCGCTGAGCGACAGCGACGTGGCCGCGATCAATGAACGTTTCCGGCGCGATCGCCGCGCAGGCGCCGCCGTCCAACTGGTCTTTCTGCGGGCCAGCGGCCACACGCTGGATCATGTCGGGACCCTGCCACGGCAACTGCTGCGCTATGTCGGCGAGCGACTCGGCCTGCCGACACCGTCGATCGCGTCGCTGCGCACGCTCTACCAACGCTACAAGACCCAATACGAGCATCAGGTGTGGGCGTGCGAATACCTCGGCCTGACGTCGATGGGCGCTGACCAGTGGTCTGGCCTCGAAGCGTGGATGCGGCAAGATGCTGCCGAATCGCTGGCGCTCGACGAACTGGTGCAGCATGCGCACCACTGGCTGTACGAGCGGCGGCTTTTGATTCCCGCCGAGCGAACGTTACGGGACCTGGGGCGAGCGATCTGGGCGGAGGCAGAACGTGGCCTGCTCGCGACGATCCAGGCGACCGTCAGCAACGCCCAACTGGTGCGCGCCGACGCGGTTTTGTCCACCCAACACGGTACGTCGGGGATGACGGTGCTCGAATGGCTGAAGACGCCGCCGGCAAGACACAGCCCGTCCACCATTACCGAGACCCTGTCGAAGGTTCGCTTCCTCAAGTCACTCGGCGTCCATACGTGGGTCCTGGATGCGGTGCCGATCGAGAAACAACGCGCCTATGCACAGCGCATTCAGGCCCGGCGTCCCGCCAAGGTTCGTGAACTCAAGGCGTCGACGCGGACGATCGAGCTGATCTTCTTCCTGCACGTCACGCTGCTGGAGCTGACCGACGCGCTGCTCTACCAAACGGGGCGCCGCGTCTCCGATCTCGTCCGGCACGCCTACGATCGGACGACAGTCAAACAGGCTCGGTCCGCTGTCGAGTACCGGCAGCAACTGATTGCGATCAAGGCAATGGTCAACGATACTCGCCGCTCTGCGGAAGAACGGCTCGCCGAGATCAGCAAGCTGCTCGAGGACCTGTCGGACAAGCCGCCGACGAGTCACGCAGCCAGCGTCCGCGAAACGCTGACCGATGATCATCATCGCATCCGCAACCTGCTGGTGCCGTTACGCGAACTGGAACTGTCCGGCCGGGAGGCCGAGCCGAGCCTCCGACAACTCGAACTCCTCGGCACGCTGCACGACCGCGGCGCGACCGAACTGCCCGCCGACTGCGAGGTACCGGTGAGCGCAAGCTGGCGGGATCTCGTCGAGGGGAAGGACCGCGTACGGGCGATGCGGGCACTGGAGGCATCGGCGATCACGGGGCTACGCAAGGGTTTGCGGCGCGGCTCGGTCTGGATCAGCCATAGCCTGTCGTTCCGCGCCCGCGATCAAATGCTGATTCCGCCGGCGCAGTGGGAGCGCGAGCGCGATCGGCACCTGTCATCGCTCGGTTTGCCCCACAAGGCTGAGCCCTTCCTGGCGCGACTGTCGAGCCACCTGAAGGCGGGGCTGGCGGCACTCGAGGAAGCGCGGGAGGCTGGGCGTGTCACGGTCGGGACCGACGGCGCATTGCACCTGTCGGCGCTCGAAGCGTTGCCCACCGACGGGATCCCGAGACGCACGCGCGACTTGATGTTCAAGGAAATCGGCACAACGCAGTTAGCCGATCTGCTCATCGAGATGGATGTCCACACTGGCTTCAGCGAAACGCTGCTGGCGCGACGCGCGCGCGATGCGAACGAACTGGTCTCGTTATACGTGGCGCTGATTGCACACGGAACGGATCTCGACGCGAAGAGCGTCGTGGCGATGGTCCCACAACTCGACTTGGCGCCTATCGCGACGGCGATGCGGGCACTCGAGATGCCCGGTCGCCTGGCGCGCGCGAACGAGCGCGTGGTCGAGTTCCAGCGCACGCATCCGATTACCGAACTGTGGGGCACGGGGCGGCACGCATCCAGCGATTCCATGAGCCTGGATACTTCGCCGCACCTCTTTTATGCCCGCGTCGATCCGCGGCGCCGAACCCACGCGGTCGGCATCTATACGCACGTGCTGGATCAGCATGGCATTGTCTATAACCAACCGATCGTGCTGAACGAACGGCAGGCGGGCGTGGCCATCGAAGGCGTACTGCGGCATAACGAAAGCCGCGACGATGGCGGTCTGCTGCGGCTTTCGGTCGATACGCACGGGTACACGAGCGTCGGGATGGCCGTGTCGAAGCTGCTCGGCTTTGACCTGTGTCCGGGCCTGCGCAACCTGGCCGAGCGCAAGTTGTATTTGCCGCGCGGATTTGCCGTCTCCGAAGGTCTGGCGCCAGCCGTGGCCTACGACGTTTCGCTCAAGGCAATTCGCGACGGCTGGGACGAACTGCTGCGGCTCGTCGCCTCGATTCAGTCCGGCCGCGTCAGCGCGGTGGTCGCGCTGCAGCGGTTCGGCAGTGCCGCACAAGGCGACCCGGTGCATCGGGCCGGCGATCAACTCGGCAAGTTGCTGCGCACGCTTTTCCTGTGCGATTACTTCAGCAACGTGGCGTTCCGCCGGGAGCTGCATACGCTGCTGAATCGCGGTGAGTCGGTCCACCAGCTTCAGCGCGCGATCTACACCGGCAGAGTGGCCCCCGAGCGCGGTCGACGTCGCGATGAAATGGTCGCGATCTCGGGGTCATTGACGCTGTTGACGAACCTCGTGATCGCCTGGAACACGCAACGCATGCAGGCGACGGTCAACGACTGGCGTCACAAGGGGCGACAGGTCGACGACGAGTGGTTGCGTCGGATGGGTCCTGCGCATTTTGCGCACGTGAACTTCAGGGGCACATTGAGCTTTCCCGTCGACCGATACGGCGACGTGCTGCTGGAGGCTGCGCCCTGGCAACGCGGCACGGGATCATGAAACGGGCTGGATGGAGACGGACGGCGCATCGGCACCATGGAGGATTGACGTTCGTCCGATGAAGTGGACGTCGACCAGCGCCATCAGCGCCAATACCTATCTGCGACAGGATCGTGCAGCACCGCCTCAGCCATGCAGTTACACATCTCCGCAGTAAAGTGGATTTCGCCGAGCAGTTCCTCGATCGCCGCTTCCAGTTCGGCTCCGTGTGCAAACGGCATGGTGATCTCGTATCGCGTGCGCTGCCGGTTGACGCAACGCATCTCATATAGGGAATGACAGAAATCTTCGATCCAGCGGCGCGCCTTGGACATGCCTCGCACGAATTTGCTGTTGCGCTCGATGACCAAATGCAGGTTCAGGTGGGTGTGCGGCGTCGACGATGTCGTTACCTCGTCCGCCAACAACTGAGTTTTTGCGGGTTCGGTGATCGCGGGCTGCGTGGGTGCCGGTGGCGGCATCGTTGTAAGTGCCGACTCGATGCGATGTTGTGCGAACGGATCGGCCGCATCGATGTAACGCATTGCCGAACGCACATCTTTCCAGCCGACATATTCCATCAGCATTTTCAGGTCCCAACCGTTCGAGTTGGCCCAGGTCGCAAAGCCCCGCCGCAGTGAATGGCTGCTGTAGCTGTCGGGCGCCGGTAGCCCCGCCGCACGAAACAGGGTGCGCAGAAGTGGCACGAAGCTGCCGGCATGCAGACCTGCGTCGCTCACGTTCCCCCAGCGGTCGACGCTGCGAAAGACCGGGCCTTCGGTCAGGCTTGACGCGGCAATCCACGCCTCATATGCGGCTACCGGACAGAGACGAGAGAGCGCCGGGGCCTTGAATGTCGTGCCGAGTTGCGCGCGATCGCCCTTCGTGCGCGGCAGGAACAGCGTCATGCCTCGGGCCGGCTCGACGGCGATGTGCTCGATTCGCAGGCGGCTCAACTCGTCAGAGCGAAACCCCCGCCAGAAGCCAAGCAGCACCAGCGCCCGGTTGCGAAGGTGCGTCAAGCGCATGCGCGTATCACCGTGTTCCTCGGCTTCCCTGATCTGTCCGTCGAGCCAGGCCGCGAGGCGCTCGAGCTGCGCGAGTTGCAACGGTCGGGCACGCTTCTCGGTCACCGGATGCAGCGCCGCGATGCCCTTGATCACCTTGCGAACATGGGGCGTCTTGGTCGGGTCCGGAAAACCTTGCGTCTGGTGCCATTGCGCCAGCGCCGCAAGCCGGGCGCGCAGCGTGTTGACCGACAGTGACTGCGCGTGGTCCGCGAGGTACCGCGCGATCTCGTCGGCACTCGCCGGCAGAAAGCCACCCCATTCGACCTCAAAATGCCGGATCGCGGATTGATAGCTGCGCCGCGTGTTTTCGCGTGTGGCGGCCTCAATGTAGCGATCGACGGCGGACATGGGACGTGATGGCGTGCGTCAAGCGTGGGTGCATGCATGATACCGAAAGCGGCAGCGTTCTCGGATCGGGTCACCGTCGGCGGTATCCGCATGCATGCGTCATTGTGCCAGTGGCACTACCCATCCGAACAGCTACCGGAGCGCAACCGGTCGAACGACTCGGAGCCCGGTTTGCCTGAGGTGGCTGGCCCGGATCGAAGCCCGCCGGCGCATGAAATGCTCGCTTCCAGCGCGGTGAGCATCGGACAGGCATCGAGCGGAGCATCCGCGACCGCACAGGTGTCGATCATCGCATCCAGCGCGTGTGCCATGACTTGCAGCGTAAGCGATCGAATAACGACGCCCTTGTGTAGAAATCGCTGCACTCTGATGCTACGTGTCCACGTGGACAGCTGGCATCAGAGTGTATGAGTGAAAAACAAGACTTGCGTAGCCGACTGGTTGTTGGCCGAAAACGAGATGGCCGTCGAGAATACGACGATGCTGCCCGCGACGAGTTGGTGCAACTTTGTCTGCAGCCTGGTGTGTCGATAGCGCGAACGGCAATGGAGCACGATCTAAATCCAAATCTGCTGCGCAGCTGGGTCGCCCGCCATCAAAAGATACAGGCCCAGATCGAGCACGATCGGGTAGCTCGGTCGCCTGCAATTTCCGACGGCGTCACAATCGATATTCCCAATACATCACCAGCATTCGTGCCAATCGCGTCGATTTCCGCATTGCCGCCAGCACTCCCGCCTGATCCACCACCTTTGGAGAAATCGATGGCGCTCTCCTTGCATGTGCGCCTGTCCAATGGTGTCGAATTCGATCTTGGCGAGGCGGGCGTCGATGAACTGGCCACGGTGATCCAGATGCTGGGGAGGCTGCCTTGTTCCGGTTCGACGAAGGGCTGAAGGTCTACCTGCATCGCGACCCGGTCGACTTCCGAATGGGCATCAACGGACTGTCGATTCTGGTCGAACAGGCGATGCGTCTGAACCCGATGACCTCGGCGCTGTTCGTGTTCGGCAATCGCCGTCGTGATCGCATCAAGATCCTTGGCTGGGGTGGCAACGGCTTCTGGTTGCTGCTCAAACGACTCGAAGCCGACCGCTTCATCTGGCCGAACGGAGGAGACACAATCACGCTCAGCGCCGAACAGTTGCACTGGCTGCTCGACGGCATTGACCTGGCCGTGATCCAGAAGCATCCCCAGCGATATTACGCGCGGATGAGCTGAACACCACGCAGGTGGCATGGTCTAATCGGCCATGCCGAATAGACCCGTCATGTTGAGCGCGGAGGAGTACGAAGCGCTGATTGCCGCGAGCGCCGAACGCGATGCGCTGCGTGGTGAGCTTCGACTCGTGACGGCCCAGCGCGATCTGGCCGAAGAGAAGCTGCGGGCCTACAAGCACGAACTGTTCGGCGCCTCTAGCGAGGCGCGCCATGCCGACCAACTCGGCTTGTTCAACGAAGCTGAAGCATTGGCCACCACTACCAATGCGCCCGCGCGCGAGGACGCGCCCGGCACGTCTGTCGCCGCCCACACGCGAGGCAAGCGCGGACGCAAACCACTCGATCCGAACTTGCCGCGCGAGGTCGTGCGGCACGAACTACCCGAGTCTGAACGATTCTGCGCGCACGACGGCTATGCCCTCGTGGAGATCGGCGTCGAGACGAGCGAACAGCTTGACGTGATCCCCGAGCAGGTCCGCGTCGTTCAGCACCAGCGTGTCAAGTACGCGTGCCCGTGCTGTGATCTCGGCATCAAGGTCACGCCGGCGCCAGCGCGTATCATCCCGCGCGGGTTGCTCACGGAATCCGCGCTAGCGTGGATCATCACTGGCAAGTACCAGTATGGTATGCCACTGTATCGCCAAACCTCGCTGCTGCGTCGCTTCGGCGGCGACATCTCGTCGAACACGCTGGCCGCCAGCGTGGTGCGGGTGGGACTGGCCACGCAGCCGGTGATCAACCTGATGCGCGACGCGCTGCTCGAATCGGACCTGATCTACGGCGACGAGACAACGTTCCAAGTGCTGAAGGAGCCAGGACGCAGGCCGCAGGCGAAGAGTTACCTGTGGGCGCAGGTCAACGGCTCGGGGCCGCCAGTACGGATGTTCTCGTACTCGCCGGGGCGCGGCGCCCAGCACGCGCAGAAGCTCTATGCTGGCGTGCACCCTGGCACCGTGCTGATGACTGATGGGTACGAGCTCTACAACGGAATCGCCCACGATCACCAGCTCGTGCATCTCGGATGCTGGGCACACGTGCGCCGCGGCTTCATCAAGGCCGAGGAGTCGGTGCCGAAGGCTGCACGCTCGCCGGATCTGCTGGCCACGCGCTTCGTCGTGCTGATCGGCAAGCTGTTCGCGGCCGAGGCGCGCAGCGCGAAGTGGAAACCCGAATGTCGGCGGCGACTGCGTGCGCGATACAGCACCCGCGTGCTCGGCATCATCGAGCGCATGCTGGTCGAGCATCTACCGGGCGTCGTGCCGTCGAGTCTGCTCGGCAAGGCATTGCAGTATCTAAGCGGACAGTGGCCCAAACTGGTTCGCTACGTCGAAAACGGTACCTGGCCGATCTCGAACAACCTGTGCGAGAACGCGATCCGACCGTTCGTCGTCGGACGCAAGGGCTGGCTGTTCTCCGATACGGTAGCCGGCGCACAGGCCAGCGCCAATCTCTACTCACTGGTCGAGACCTGCAAGGCGAATGGCATCGACCCATACCGCTATCTCGTCTGGCTGTTTGCTAATCTGCCGCACGCTTCAACCGCTGACAGCTACGCGGCCCTGCTGCCTTGGGCGTCACCATACAATAACCAACCGACTGGCGAGCCACCGAGTACGAGCCCTTAGCAGTGAACGATGGTCACGCGAGGCCAGCGATTGCGATACTGCTTCTCTTGTACCCGCTGCCGATACGTCGCGACACTGACTCGCTCGGGATTCCGACGAACCACCATGGCGAACAAATCATCCAGCCCATACGGTGCAAGAACCTTGATCGTGTCATCAGGAAGTAGAGTCTACCCGACTGCGGTTGCATACTCTGGCCACGACGCGACGGCGGCCTCCAGCGACTTCAATGGTGGCACGGCGTAACCAAAAGCCGCCTCGAACCAGGTATGAACGGCGGCTTGATTGGTGACCTCCCATGGCAATTGGGGGTGCATCCTGCTTAGATGAGACTGAAACGTTGCGTCGCGCTCTGCAGAAAGATCAGCGCCATCAAAGTACGCAACATCGACGTCACGCAATGCTGACGATGTCTCCAATCCATGCAAAGAGTCCCAGACGAGGTTCCGTACGGCACCAGCACCAATGCACCAGGAGGGTAGATTCAGGGACCGGACTGCAACCAGTGCAGGCCAAAACCATGAAGACTCTCGCGCAAGGGCAACGAGGTGTGCTTCGAAATCAGTTGATGGCATGGGCGAAGAGTCCGCTGGGTAGAGGCGACGATCTGCCGCTGAGCAAACTCGCCGCTCACGGCAAGTCGATCTTAACCGAGTGTGACGCAGATGGAGGAGAGAGGCGTCCTTTACCGACCGCTTACCTTGCAGCGAACGAATTTTCTGTTCCAGTTGCAGCTTTTTCTCGAACGCATAGCGACGGATATCCTGGCAATGGGAATCAGTCCGGCTCGTGAGTGCGAGCAATTCCCGGATATCCCAGAGCGATAACCCGCAGTGCTGGGCATGCTTGATGAAATGCAAGCGGCGCACCGCCTGGTCGTCGTAAAAACGGTAACCGTTCCCGCTTCTCCCGACAGGCGCCAACAGCCCCTCTTTCTCATAGTAGCGAACCGTGTCGATGCTCACGTGAGCCTGCGCGGCGACTTTGCCGATGGTCAGCATGGTGGTTCTCCCGTCTCAGGGCGGCGCACACTGCTAAGCTGGGGTGTCAGCTTCACGATCAGCCTCCGCGGCCCAGTGAGCATCGATCTTTTCGGTCCGGTCCGTCGGTCGCAGGTGGTCGTCAGTGCCCCCGCACCCTGCAAGCGTCTCCGCGAAGGAGTGGGACAGCTCACCGTCCGCCCGCCAGCTCGTGAGGCGAGGCCAGGACGGCGGGCCGGCCTCCGGGCGAGCGTGACTGCCGAGCGGATCTCGCGGCGGGGTTGCTTGTGCCTGCATAGCAGCGACACGTAAAGCGGGATATGCGCCCGCTGGCTGCAACGCGAATTGCTCAATCAGGTGATCGATGAACGTGCGCACTTTTGCCGGCAGGTAATGCCGACTCGGATAGGCGATGTGCACGTCCACACACGGCAGTTGGTACTCGGGCAGCAGACTGACAAGTCGTCCGCTCGCGATGTCGCGTTCGATCAGATAGCTCGGCAGGATTGCGATGCCGTGGCCGAGTAGCGCCAGTTGTCGCAGCATCTCGGCGTTGTTCGCGAACGCCACATTGGTCGGACGCACCCGAACCGCTTCGCCGCCCGGGGCGGTGAAGATGTATGCGTCTCCGCCCTGATCGGCCGGCAGCGACAGACACTGATGCTCGAGCAGCTGTTCCGGCCGCTGCGGCACACCATGCCGTTCGAGGTAACCGGGTGTCGCACACACGGCGATGCATCCGCTCGTCAATCGCCGCATCACGACACTGGCACTGCGCACGCGCTCCGCGATCACGATCCCGACGTCGAAGCCTTCTTCGACCATATTGACCTCGCGGTCGACCAGGGTCACATTGGGCACGACCCTCGGATAGCGCTGTGCGTAGGCATGCAGCGCAGGCGCGAGGTTATTCAGGCCGAACACGACCGGGGCGACGATCCGCAACGTGCCGACGGGCTCGTGGTTGCGGGCAACGAGGCTGTGCTCCAGCTCGTCGAGATCGTCGAGAATCTGCGTTGCCCGCTCCAGGTACACCTGGCCGGACTCGGTCAGCGACAGCGAGCGAGTGGTGCGGTTCAGAAGCCGCGCGCCAAGGCTTCGTTCAAGCTCGGCGATATGCCGGGTCACGACGGAATTCCCCATCTCCAGCGCTATGGCGGCCTTGCAGAAACTGCCAAGCTCCGCGACCTTAATGAAGACGCGCATCGACTGTAAACGATCCATGGATCACTCCCGCGTCAATCGACGTTGGTGGTTGCACTGCGCATGTGAGTGCTGCCGCGCAAGAGGGAGCGCCGTTCATCGCGGCCGGTGCCCCGCTCGCGCTGAATCTCCTCACTCTGCCTTGATGCTAGACCCTGGTGCTAACTCCAGAGTCAAGCAGAACTGGCGTGGCATCCCGATTCCTCACGATGACGCGCTTCGGTCGGTCAAAGGAAGCTGTTCAAGAGCACGGCGTGTCTGGCGGTAAGCGACCTCGATCAGCTCCACGCTGTGCCGGAAATCCAGCAGGTCGATCTCGTCGGTGAGCTGCGGACGCACCACGAAGACCTCGAGTCGGCCGTGAAAATGTTCGCGTTCGGCGGCGTATTTTCCGGCGAGCGCAATCGAAAAGCTGCGCATCAGAATATCCGCCCAGCCGCGCGGCGGTCGCGGACAACGCTGCGCACAGGCGCACTCGATCAGATAGACGGCTCGGGCGCCGAGTGCTTCGGCTTTCGCGAATGGCACATCGTTCGCGAGGCCGCCATCGACGTGCGGCCGACCGCCTAGTTCGACGGGGGGAAAGATGCCGGGCAGGCTCATCGAGGCGATCAGGGGCTCAATCAGATCCCCCTGTCCGGACCAGTAGCACGCGGAACCCGACTGCAGATCGGTGGTGACGATCGTGAGCGGGATCGCGAGCTGCTCGAATCGCGTGGCCGGCAAGGTTCGGCGCAGCATGGCCCGTAGCGGGTCGAGCCCGAGCAGGCCCGCGCTGCGGCCCCCATGGCGCAGCCAGTCCCAGTTCAGGGACACGGCCTGACGCAACCGGAACTCGCGCCACAGTTCGATAAGCCGGGGTGCCGCGATGCCGCCGGCGATATACGCGCCGTTCAGCGCCCCGATCGAGCTGCCGAGCACCATGTCTGCGCGCACGCCGCATTCAGTCAAGGCCTGGTAGAACCCCACCTCCATGGCGCCCCGGCTGCCCCCGCCGCACAGCAGCAAGGCCTTGCGCCCCGGACCAATACCGGCTAACGGTGGTTCCGTTGCGAGCCCTGCGTGCATTGTCATGGGACGCCTCAATTTCAGTCGATCGAGTCCGAAGGTGCTGGCCGTTCACGCGACGAGCTGGCGCGAGCCGCCACCGGCCGCCAGGCCGATAGTTCAAGTGTGGTCCTGCACCCCAGGTCGGCGAAGTGCTCTGTGAGCCAGCGCCCGGCGGCTTCCCGGCCGGAATCGCGCAGCCGGGCAAGGAACGCCGGGTGCGTGTCGAGCTTGGTGCGACTGCCAAGGTCTCTGAACACCTCCTCGGCGGCTATGCGATGAAAATACACGCACCGATATCTCGGGTCCTTCACCACGCCGGCCGCGATCAGCCGCGTGATGCCCGCGATCGCGCGGATCTCTCGCATCAGGCTGGCGTTGAAGCTGATTTCGTTGACTCGGCTTGCGATCTCCTGCGCGGTGCGCGGCACCGCGTCGCGCCGGAACGGATCGACCTGTACCAGCACGATATCGGCAAAGTCCGTACAGCCGTCAACGAGCGGCTCGAGCACCGGGTTCCCCAGAAAGCCGCCATCCCAGTAGTACTCGCCGTCGACCGCGACAGCCGGATAGATCTGCGGCAGGCAGGCCGAAGCCAGCAGCACCTCGACGGAGAGCTCCGCGCCGGTGAAGAGACGCAGGTTGTTGGTCCGCACGTTGGTGGCCGAGACGTACAACCGGATCTTCTGACAGCGCCTGACACACGCGAAGTCGATCGTCTGGGACAGCACCTCCCGGAGCGGATTGAAGTTGAACGGGTTGAGCTGATAGGGCGAGAACGCCTGGCTGATCCAGTCCCACCACTGCGCGACGGGTGACCAGTCCGGTCCCAGCGGATTCAGGGGCCCCGATCGATAAGGGCTGAAGGTGCCGGCCCTGGCCATCGCGGTCCAGAACCGGGAGAGCGCCTCCCTTGCGCCCGGGGCCCCGCCTTTTTCAAAGCCGTCGGCCAGGACGGCGGCGTTCATCGCGCCCGCGCTGGTGCCGCTAATGCTTTCGATGACGAGCCGCTCGTCTTCGAGCAGGCGGTCGAGCACGCCCCAGGTGAAGGCCCCGTGGGACCCGCCCCCCTGCAGGGCGAGCGCAATTTTTTTCATGGATCGATGGCGCACCATCCGTCCTCTCCCGCGGCGCTATGCTTTGGACACGCCGCCACTACCCACAGCGTCGCGCCCATTTCCGGACAGGAGCCGGGGGCGGTCATGTGCGGCGCGTTCGGTGAACCGGCGATAACAGTCCAGTCCGCAGAAATGCATGACGTAGTCGGCTCCCTCCGGCGTGAATGCCGCATCGAGCGGGATCTCCCTGCAACAGACGCCGCAATCAACGGTGCTTGCGTTGCCAGTCTTCATGATCGAATCCCTCCTTCGCCCGCGTCGCCTGAGGCAGGCCACCGAGCGCCCGATTGACAGGCCAGTGGTCCAGGGCCGCAACCGCCTATGGAAGCTGGCGTGCCCGCCCCAGCGCGTTCAGCAGCGCGAAGACAAACAGCGCGAGCAGTACGAGCAGGGCAATGCCTTCGTGTTCGGTGACAAACGCCCCGACCATCGTCCCGGACAGCAGCGCGATGAGAATGGGCAGGTGGCACGGGCAGGTCAGGACGGCCAACGTTCCCCACATCCAGGTACGCCAGCGTGGGCGAGGCGATGCAGTTGGATCAGGACTACGCATGATGGCTCTCCAGTTCGGTCGCGGATCGCGCGGCGCGGATCATCCCGGCAAGTTGCTGGTCGAGTGCCTCCAGGCCTGCACGCCGCGCGACAATCAACGACCGCAGGTGCGCCAGGGATTCGACGGCGGCGTCGCTCCCTGTGTCGAGTTCGCGACACAGCCGGATCAGGTCATTCAGGCCGATGCCGGCCTCGAATGCCGCGCGCACAAAACGCAGGCGCGTCAACGACTGGGCGTCATAGAGGCCGTACCCGCTCGCAGTGCGCTGTGCAGGGCGGAGCAGCCCGCGCAACACATAGTCGCGCACGACATGGATGCTGACGCCAGCCTCGCTGGCGAGATGGGAGATGGTGTAGGCATTCATGATGATTCGACTCCCGCATGCCCGAGCAGCTGGTTCCCGACCGCCCGCCCGAATTGAAAGGCTTCGTCGACGCTCATGAGCAGCTCGGCTTCTCCGGTCTGCGAGATCCACCGCTCGCCTGCCGGACGAGAGGCGAAGAAATGCACACAGCAGCAGAACGCCTGGCGAATGCTGGCCGTGGTGTGCGGACGCCGCAGTGAGATGACCGCACCCGGCGGCTCGATTCCCGTGACGCGCTCGGGGGTCACGACGAGGGACACCGGCCTGCCGGTTGCCGGGCAACTCGACGCCACGCGAGCGCGCTTGCCGATCATCGCCGGGAACATCAGGGCGTCCAGCGCGCACCACACGTACAGCCGGTGGCCATCGACCTCGAACGTGTGCGGTGTCTCGCGAAGCGTGATGCCGTAGCCGGCTATATGGCCCCGATCGTCGTACTCGATATCGGGCATCCCGTCGAGCATCGCATTCACGCGCCCCGCCGACCAGCCGAGCGCGGTGGACAGGGTCTGCCGCGATACCGCCGTCCCTTTCGCGAGTTCACGAAGCAGCACAACAAAAAGCTGGGCAAACCCCTCCCGGCGATTGACCATCGCGAGTCCGTCGACAATCTCCGAGACGTAATTGGCGGTGTTCATCCTTTCGCACCTCGCATACTTTGAATGTCACTGCTTCGATAATCGGCGTGGGCCTCGTCGCGGGCGGGTCATCCTGCGCAACAGGACAGTTGCGTCACGTCCTTCGAGAAGGTCTGCGCCGCGAGCTTCAGTCCCTCGACCATCGTCAGGTACGGGAACAGCTGGTCGGCCAGCGTCTGGACCGTCATCCCCGCCCGGATCGCGATCGCCGCCGTCTGGATCAGCTCGCCCGCTTCCGGCGCCACGGCCTGTACGCCCAGAAGCCGATGGCTGCCTTCCTCGACCACCAGCTTAATGAAGCCACGCGTGTCGAAGTTGGCCAGCGCGCGCGGCACGTTGTCGAGGGTGAGCATGCGGCTGTCGGTCTCGATCCCGTCGTGGTGGGCTTCCGCTTCGCTGTAGCCGACGGTCGCGACCTGCGGGTCGGTGAACACCACGGAGGGCATCGCGCTCAGATCGAGCGCAGCATCGCCGCCGGTCATATTGATGGCCGCCCGGGTGCCGGCCGCCGCCGCGACATACACGAACTGCGGCTGATCGGTGCAGTCACCCGCGGCGTAGATGTGCGGCACGCTGGTGCGCATGCCCTGGTCGATCACGATGGCGCCTTGCGCATTCACCGCCACGCCCGCGGCGTCCAGGCCCAGACTGCGTGTGTTGGGCGTGCGGCCAGTCGCGACCAGCAGTTGGTCGGCGCGCAGCTCACCGTGCTCGGTGGTGAGCACGAATTCGTCGTTCTCGTGCGCGACGCGACTGGCCTGCGTGTGCTCGCGCACGTCGATGCCCTCAGCACGGAACGCGGCGGTGAGCGCCTCGCCGATCGCCGGGTCTTCGCGGAAGAACAGCGTGCTGCGCGCGAGGATCGTCACCTCGCTGCCGAGACGCGCGAAGGCCTGTGCCAGTTCCACCGCCACCACCGACGAGCCGATCACGGCCAGGCGCTTGGGTAGCGTCGCGCTCGCCAGCGCTTCGGTCGAGGTCCAGTACGGGGTGTCTTTCAGGCCCGGGATCGGTGGGATGGCGGGACTGGCGCCGGTCGCAATCAGGCAGCGGTCGAACACCACTTCCTGCTCGTCGCCTTTGTTCAGCCGCACGACCAGATGCCGGTTGTCCTTGAAGCGGGCTTCGCCGTGCAGTACCGTGATCGACGGGTTGCCGGCCAGGATGCTCTCGTACTTGGCGTGCCGCAGTTCGTCGACGCGCGCCTGCTGCTGCGCCAGCAGCCGGTCGCGCAGGATCGCCGGCGACGTCGGCGTGATGCCCTCATCGAAGGGGCTGGCCTGCCGCAGGTGTGCGATGTGCGCGGCGCGAATCATGATCTTCGACGGCACGCAGCCGACATTGACGCAGGTGCCACCGATCGTGCCGCGCTCGACGAGCGTCACGCGCGCGCCTTGCTCGACCGCCTTCAACGCGGCGGCCATGGCAGCGCCACCACTGCCGATCACGGCGACGTGCAGCGGCAGTTCGCTCCCCTCGCGCTGCGCGCCGGCACCGAACCAGCCCCGCGCCTTGTCGAGCAATCCAGCCGGCGGCGTCGACGTGCCGGCCGGACGGGCGCCGTAGCCAACCCGCGCCACGGCGGTGGTCAGTGCTTCAACCGTCACGTGCGGGTCACTTTCCACCTCGGCCTGTGCCTTCGGATAAGACACGCTCGCCGCGCGCACGCCCGGCTCCCGCTCCAGGGCGTCCTTGACGTGCATCGCGCATGAGTCACAGGTCATGCCGGTAA
Source organism: Burkholderia sp. IDO3 (assembly GCF_003366075.1). Taxonomy (NCBI): domain Bacteria; kingdom Pseudomonadati; phylum Pseudomonadota; class Betaproteobacteria; order Burkholderiales; family Burkholderiaceae; genus Burkholderia; species Burkholderia sp. IDO3. The sequence continues at coordinate 153,129 of NZ_CP028965.1, read as the reverse complement.
TCTTCAACTGAATCATGCAAAAGCTCCTTTGTCGTTGCGCCAACGCGTGGGGTGGTCAACCGTGTTTGGGTGGAAGTTCGCAGCCATCGGGGCCGCACCGGCGAGTTGCTGGGGCGCGGAGATCCCAGATCGACATGCCGACCATAAATACCAGGCCAACGTAGAGCAGCGGCGCGGTCGGCAGGCCATAGAACCGCATCAATACCGCGGCGGACAACACCAGCAACGGCCCGATCACGCCCAGTGCCGTACGGTGCCATTGGCGGTGACTGAACCAGCCCAGCCCGTTGGCGAGCAGCGCCAGCGCCGCGAACAGCGGGATCAGCGTGGTGATGAAAAGTCCCTCCCATCGGGCGAGGAAACCGAGTCCGATCGCCGCCCCCAGGCTGGCGAGGGCGGGAAAGCACGCGGCACAGCCCATTGCAGAGGCGATACTGCCGAGTACTCCCGCCTTGTCGGCGATGCGTGTAATCAGTCCCATGATGTCGCTCCCGAGTGTATGGCCGCTACTGCTTGACGCTGGACGGATAACCGGCGTTCTTCGTCGCGTTGATGAGCGCAGCGACGTTGGTCCTGGCATCGTCATACGTCACCTGGATATCCGTCTCGCCGATCACGGCGATGTCCTTGACGCCATCGACGCGCTTAAGCGCAGCCCGAACGGTGACGGGGCAGGATGCGCAGGTCATGCCGGGCACCGAGAGCGCCACGGTCTTCATGGCGGCCCAGGCCGGGGCGCTGAGGGTAGCTGCGAGGGCAGCCAGGACAACGAATCGCTTCATGACAATCTCCTTTTAATAAAACAGCGGCATGACGTAAGGGAAGCCGAGCGCGATCAGCATCAGGGCAGCGACGACCCAGAAAATGAGCTTGTAGATGGCGCGCACCTGCGGTACCGCGCACACCTCGCCGGGCTGGCAGGCGTGTGCCGGACGGAAGATGCGGCGTCCGGCAAATAACAGTGCGACGAGCGCCACGCCGAGGAAGACGGGGCGATACGGTTCCAGTGCGGTTAGGTTGCCGATCCAGGCACCGCTGACCCCCAGTGCCACGAGCACCAGCGGCCCCAGACAGCAAGTCGAGGCGAGAATGGCGGCGAGGCCACCGGCCGCGAGCGCACCACGACTGGTCTTCAGTTCGTTTCCGGGTTCCCCCTGCATCGGCGTCTCCTTTCAGATGATTGGACGATGATGTAACCTTAGTTCCGTAGTCCAGTACGGAGTCAAGGAGTATGTTCAGCGATCCGCAAAGCCTGACCATTGGGGCCGTTGCCAGGGCGGCCAACGTCAATGTGGAAACGATCCGGTTTTATCAGCGCAAGGGGCTGCTGCCCGAGCCGGACAAGCCCTACGGTGGCATTCGCCGCTATGGCCCGGCCGACGTGGCGCGGGTGCGTTTTGTCAAATCGGCCCAGCGGCTCGGCTTTACGCTGGATGAGGTTGCCGACCTGCTCCGGCTCGAGGACGGCACGCACTGTCATGACGCAAGCAGCCTCGCTGAACACAAGCTCAGCGATATCCGGGCGCGGCTCGCGGACCTCGCGCGGATGGAATCCGTGTTATCTCAGTTGGTGTGCGCCTGTCATGCGAGCAAAGGCACGATTTCCTGCCCGCTGATCGCGTCGCTTCAACATCAGTCGTCGCAAGCCTGAGTAAGGTAGAGTCGATCGAACCCGAGGCCGCTTCCACCTGTCCCGGCAGGTAGTCGGCCGATGCGTGCTGTAATCACAGCGTGCCGGCACGACGGGCACCCGTCGGCGGGGCGAGGCCGATCTCATGCGGGACCGGCTCGCCGCCACATCAGGCGCCGCGACAGACCCGACGCGCGGCTGGCAACATGGGCCGCGTGCTCAATGCGACGCAGGCAAATGCTCATTGCGGCCATGTCGGCTGACCGCCGGCATAGCCGAATGACGTGCACACGTTGTCGATGGTCAATGGCCTCGGTAGAGACCGCACTTTGGATCCATCGAGCATGGCATTGCGCCATGCTGCCACGTGCCTCGAGCATCCGCCGGCGAGCCGGCCTCGGATTTTTCCGCGGCTTTGCCGCCGTAGGATTCATCCGTTACAGCCGCCGTTCCCGCCTTCGCCGCCCCGGTGGCCTCCCGTTCCCGTTGCGCGAGCGCCTCATGCCGTTGCTGAACGATACGCTCGGCAGCCCGAATATCGGCCGGGTAATAGGGATCATTAGCGCGCCCCGGCTGGTAGCCGGCCTGCTCCAGCTCGATGAGTTCAGCGCGCACTTGCGCGCGTGTCACGGGGCCGCTCGATTGTTGCGCGAATGTCATGGCCGGGACGGCCAGGAGCGATGCCGCGACTGCTGCATGGATCAGCGATTTCATGATGATGATCTCCACGACTTTGCGCTGCCGGCGTCAAACACAGCGCCAGAAGCTGAGACTCGGCCACGCGAGGTGTTGGCAGTCGGCGCCGTACTCCGATGAGTTCAATCGCGCCCTGGTGGCTGATTCCAGCTTATGTCCGGAGCAATGTACGGTTTCAAGACTAATCTTGCGGCTGCATCGGATAATGCCGAGCGATACAAGCCCGCCGGCGCAGCGATGGCGTACGGTCTGGCTCTCGCCACCGTTTCCCGATAATCCCGCGGACTCCTTACGATTGCCGTGTCGCCTGGCCACGAAGTGCGCAGGTATCCGCAGGCGCTCGACCCGCGGCGCAAGATTGCGACTGCCCCATCCCGACCGATTCGGTTCACGATCGCGTGCCGTTAGCCACGGCTGTTCGGTGGCAGTTCGCAACCGTCCGGCCCGCAGCGGCGACGAGCGGGCGACATGAAATCCCAGATTGACATGCCAACCATCAACGCAAGACCGGCATAGAGCAGCACCTCACCGCGCCAGCCATAAGTCAGATACACCGCGGACAACACCAGCAGTGGCCCGATGACCCCGAGTGCCGTGCGACGCCATTGGCGGTGACTGAACCAGCCCAAGGCATTGGCCAGCAACGCCAGCCCAGCGAACAGCGGTAACAAAAGGGTTATAAACACGCCCTCGAACTGGCTTAGAAAACCCAGCCCGACCGCCGCCCCGAGGCTGGCGATTGCGGGGAAGCACGACGCGCAGCTCATCGCGGAGACGATGCTACCCAGGATCCCCGTGTTGTCTGCAAGGCGAGTGAACAGTCTCATGATGTCTCTCCCCGGATTAGTCCGCTGACTACAGCTTGAGGCTCGACGAATAGCCCGCCTCCGCGGTCGCTCGAGTCAGTTTCTCGACGCTGGTTTTCGCCTCGTCAAACGTGACGACGGCCTCGCGTTTCTCGAAAGCGACGTCGACCCTGGCCACGCCGTCAACCTTGGCGAGCGCCGCTTTGACGGTGACGGGGCACACAGCGCGGATCATGCTGCCGAATGGCGATGATTAACGTTACTTCCGTAGTCCGGTACAGAGTCAAGCGGCACATCCCGACGCGCGGCACCAGCGCGGCTATAGGGGGCGCCACATCGCGTGCCGGGAGATGCATTCCATCTGGCCACTCGCCTGAAATCGGGTGGCCAAACCGCTTTTCGTACCGTTTCCGGCTGACCGAGGCAATTTTCGGGGCTTCACACTGGATAACCCATCTTTATCGCATATAAAAAATTCCAATTTCACACCATCCTTGACCGGCAGTCTTGGTACATATATACATGGTATGTAATACAGTACGATATTCGAAGGAGGCCCCATGGCTCGCGCCGGCCTGACCCGTGTGGACATCAAGCGTGCGCGCGATTCGCTGATCGCGCAGGGTATGCACGCGTCGATCGATGCGATACGTATCGCGCTTGGCAATACCGGTTCGAAAACCACCATCCACCGCTACCTGAAAGAGCTGGAGGAAGAAGAAGGCGCGTCGCTGACGCGCGCGGCGTCGCTGTCCGACGCCATCCAGGATCTCGTCGCCCGCCTCGCGGCCCGCCTACACGAGGAAGCGCAGGTGCGCGTCGATCAGCAGGCGGCCGCCGCAGCCGCCCAGCGCCAGCAGGCCCACGCCGAGATCGCTAAGCTCACTGGCGAGCTCGCCGCGCTGCAGGCGCAACTGGCCAACGCGACCGCCGCGCTCTCGAGCGAACAGGATGCGCACGCCGATACGCGCTTGGCGGCGCAGCAACGTGCGATCGACATCGAGCGACTCTCGCAGCAGGTGCATGATCAGACCGTGCGGTTGGCCGAGCACGAAAGCTTCCGCCAGTCACTCGAGGAGAAGCTGAAGCACGCGCACGACGCGCTGGAACACTACCGGAGCGCCAGTCGCGAGCAGCGCGAACAGGAAGCGCGCCGGCACGAGACGCAGGTCCAGCAGCTGCAGGCCGAACTGCGCCAGGCCAACCAGACAGCAATCGTGAAGCAGAACGAAATTACCCAACTGAACAAGGACAACGCGCGGCTGGTCGCCGAGTCCGGCGCGGCGAGTAAAAGTCTGCGAGAAGCGCGGGCACACGGTGAGCAGATACGGGAGGCGCTCGACCGGATGCGTGCCGATCACGTCCGTCTCGAGACCGAACGCGATGCCCTACGCGCGACGGTCAGCGCGCAGTCGGGGGAACTGGAAAGCGCACGTGCGTCGCTCGGCGTAGCGACGGCGGAGCGGACAAAGCTGGCGGCGCAGGTCGACGCCCAGATGTTGCTGCTGGCTGACTACCGGGTGCGGTTAGGTCTGGGCGGCGCTGCGGGCTGAAGCGCCAGATTTTGCATCCGGAGGACACAGTTTCGCGAAATCGGCCTCTTGCTAAGCCTATGATTTTGCGTGGAATTTCGAACGAAACCGCCAGATTTTGCACGAAAAGGACGATTACCCCATTGCGCACCGGCGAGGCTCGCGAGCCGGAGGTCGCGCGCGCCAGCGAGCGGGTGATCGTGCCGCGCGAGCACGACGAGGTTCTCGGACATCAACCGCTCGCTCTCGAGGTCGCTCGCCGGATCGCTCGCGCGCAACGCACCGAGGATGAAGTCGATGTCGCCCGCGCGCACGCCGGCGACGAGCGCCTCGTATGCGCTTTCGTCGGTGATCACGCGCACCTTGGGAAATCGCGTGACGACACGCGCCACCGCTTCGGGCAGGATCAGCGTGCGGCCGAGCGGCAGCGCACCGACGGTCACGACACCCTGGATGCTGCCGTGCAGCGCGGCGACGTCGTCGGCGACGTGCCGCAATTCGTTCAGCGCGCGCCGCACATGAAGCAGAAACGCCTCACCGTCGGTCGTGAGCAGCAGGCCGCGCGGATGCCGATGGAACAGCGCGAAACCCGCGCCGTTTTCGAGAATCCGGATCGCGCTGCTGACGGCCGGCTGCGTGACGCCGAGCGCGCGCGCGGCGCTGGGCATATGCCGATGCCGCGCAAGCGTCGAGAACAGCTGGAGCCGCCGCGTGTTGAGCAGATACGCGGGCAGGCCGCCTTCGGCCGATGCGCGGCGGCTCGACTGGCGCAGCGCACACCAGCTCGCGAGCGCGCCGAGTTCGGCGAACACGCGCTCACCGCGTTTCAGCACCGCGCGCCCGACCGGCGTCGCGAGCATGCCCGATGGCTTGCGATCGAACAGCGATTCGCCGAGGGACGTTTCGAGTTCCTGCACCGCGCGCGTGACCGCCGATTGTGCGCGAAACAGCGTTGCGGCGGCGCGGCTTACGCTGCCGGTTTCGGCAACGCGCTGCACCGCATACAGGCAGGCGAGGTTCGGGAGTTCGGTGTTGTCCATGGGTCGGTCGGGCGGTGTGCGCCGCGGCGGCGATCGCGCATGACTTGCGTGCATCCGCGCGGGCTGCGCCAGCATCGAAGCGCGTTGACCGACTTTACCGGAACGGCGGCGGCAGAACTTGCATCATGCTTATTCAGATATCTGTTTTATTTATCGATCGCGAATCGACGGGCAACGGGTCCCGATCAGCAACCCAGCGCCTCTCCATCCGCGAGCGCCATGCCCGGCGGGCGTTCCAGGTATCGGCGGCGCTGTTCGCATGCTGGCTGAAAGCGTGTCGGACATGCCGTTTCGCGGCGATTAAAGGGTTTACCCTGACTGTTTCGCCCCGCTACCGAATGAGTAATTTCTGTTCCGGCGACTGCAAGCGCGCGGTTGCCGGCGCATCGGGCCGCCATCTGATTCATTGTTCGTCCGATCACAAAGGGGTCGCGCGAAGCGCGGCGCCCGCATTCATGAACGAGGCAGCCTAATGGGACAGCAGCACATCATCGGAGCGCGCGGAACGACGCAAGCAGCGCAGGACAGCACGACGTTTGCCGACACGGTACGCGCGGGGATTCGCGGCGGCCTCGCGGGGGCCGTGCTGATCTGGGTCTACGAGGCGCTCGTCTGGGTCGGTGCGCAGCACCTGATGCCGCTCGCCGGCATTCCGCGCAACGCGACGGGGCTCGTGTTCGGCAAGGCCGCGCAGGATGCGCTGGGCATCGGCGCGTACTTCATCGGCACCGCGATCCACTTCGCGTTCGCGCTGTCGTGGGGCATCGTGTTCGCGGCGATCTGGCCATGGTTTCGCCGGCGCGGCTTCGAGGCGACGTTCGTCGCGCTGTTCTTTGCGATCGTCGCGTGGATCGTGATGCACGCGCTGATCATGATCGCGTCGAGCAATCACCCGAACTATTTCGATCCGAACGTCATCATCGGCGGGTTCATGTCGCATTTCGTCTTCGCCGTGCCGCTCGCGCTGGTCGTCAAGCGCAGCCTCGCGCCGCAGCCGAACGGCCGCGTGGCGTAAGCGGACGCGCACGCATTCATCAGTAGCGGACGGCGAAACCGGACCGCATTCGAGCATCACGAAGGAGCATTGGCATGGCACGGATCATCGGAGGCATCGCCGCCTCCCACACGCCCACGATCGGGTTCGCGTTCGACAAGAACAAGCAGCACGACCCTGTCTGGGCACCGATCTTCGAAAATTTCGCGCCGCTGAGCGCGTGGCTCGCCGAAAAACGCCCCGACGTGCTGCTGTTCATCTACAACGATCACGTGACGTCGTTCTTCTTCGATCACTATTCGGCGTTCGCGCTCGGCGTCGGGCCACAGTGGCATCCGGCGGACGAAGGCGGTGGCGCGCGAGACCTGCCTCCGATCGCCGGTCACCCGATGCTGGCCGCGCATATCGGCCAGTCGCTGGTGGCCGACGAGTTCGACATGTCGTTCTTCCAGAACAAGCCGCTCGACCACGGCTGTTTCTCGCCGCTGTCGGTGCTGTGCCCGCATCGTCCCGACTGGCCGGTGCAGCTCGTGCCGCTGCAAATGGGCGTGCTGCAGTTGCCGGTGCCGTCCGCGCGCCGCTTCTATCGGCTCGGGCAGGCACTGAGGCGCGCCATCGAGAGCTATCCGGAGGACCTGCGCGTTGCGATCGTCGCGACCGGCGGGCTGTCGCACCAGGTGCACGGCGAGCGTTCCGGCTTCAACAATCCCGAATGGGATGCGCGCTTTCTCGATCTGCTCCAGGACGACCCGGAGCGCTTGGCCGGGATGCCGCTCGGCGAATATGCGACGCTCGGCGGCTTCGAAGGCGCCGAGGTCGTGATGTGGCTCACGATGCGCGGTGCATTGCCGGCCGGCGTCGTGTGCCGCCACCGCAGCTACTACCTGCCGTCGATGACGGGCATTGCAACGGCTGTCTACGAGCCGGCCGACACCGACGTTGATGGGGCGGCGGCCGAACGCCATCGACAACGGATGGCGGCGGAGCTTGTCGGCGTCGAGCAACTGCAGGGCACCTACCCGTTCACGATCGATCGCGCGGTCCGCGCGTACCGGATCAACGACTATCTGCACCGGATGATCGAGCCCGCGCATCGCGCGCAGTTCCTGAGCGACCCCGACGCGAGTTTCGAAGCTGCGGGCCTCGACACGGCGGAGCGCGACCTGATCCGCCGACGCGACTGGCTCGGCCTGCTGCGCTACGGCGTGATCTTCTTCCTGCTGGAGAAGCTCGGTGCGGTGACGGGCGTATCGAACCTGCATATCTACGCGGCGATGCGCGGCGAATCGCTGGAGGCGTTCCAGCGCACGCGCAACGCGCCGGGCGCGCTGTATTCGGTGGCCGGCAAGAGCGCCGGGCCCATGGGCTGGGACGACGCGGACAAGCCGCACAACTCCTGACGCATGACGAAGGCGCGCGGGATCACGGCGCCTTCGTGGTCGGAAATTCGGCATCGCATCGGGCTATATAAATAGGACGACGAATCGATCAACCGATCGTCGACAAGGAGGCAGGAGAGTCATGATGGACAGTGGAAAGACAATCGACATCAAGGCATTCATCGACGAGAGGCCGGTGTCGCGCTACCAGTGGCTGCTGGTTGTGCTGTGCTGCCTCGTCGTGATGGCCGACGGGATGGACGTCGCGATCATGGGGTTCGTTGCGCCGTCGGTGATTCGCGACTGGGCGATCTCGCGGCCTGAATTCGGCCTCGTGATGAGCGCGGCGCCGATCGGTCTCGTGATCGGAGCGCTGCTGGCCGGCCCGAGCGCCGACCGGTTCGGGCGCAAGCGCGCGCTGATCGCGTCGGTGTTCCTGTTCGGCGTGTTCACGATCTTGACTGCGCACGCGCACTCGCCGTTCGAGATGGCGATGCTTCGGCTGCTGACCGGCATCGGTCTGGGCGCGGCGATGCCGAACACGACGACGTTGTTGTCGGAGTATGCACCGCAGCGGATGCGCGCGCTGATGATCACCGTGATGTTTACCGGCTTCAACCTCGGCTCGGCGCTGATCGGCTTCGTCGCCGGCTGGCTGATTCCGCTGCACGGCTGGTGCTCCGTGCTGCTGTTCGGCGGCGCGCTGCCGCTGCTGCTGATACCGCTTCAGCTTTGGCTGCTGCCCGAATCGGCGCGGCTGCTGGCCGTGCGCGGCGCGCCGTCGCAACGCATCGGCGCGTTGCTGAACCGCGTGTGCGGCGAGCAATTCAGCGGCAACGAGACGTTCGTGTCGAACGAGCCGCCGCTGCCGACGCGCAAGCCGATCGGCGTACTGTTCTCGCAAGGCTATGGCCGCGTCACGCTGTCATTGTGGATCACCTACTTCATGGGCTTGCTGGTGATCTACCTGCTGTCCGGCTGGCTGCCGACGCTGATCAAGGACGCGGGCCTGTCCGTCAGCACGGCCGCGAACGTGACCGCGATGTTCCAGATAGGCGGCACGATCGGCGCGATCGGCGTGGGCTGGCTGATGGACCGCGTGCGGCCGGCGCCGGTGATCGGCGCCGCGTATCTCGGCGGCGGGCTGTGCGTGGCCGTGCTCGCGTGGGCTGGCGCGCTGTCGTCGTCGCTCGCGCTGCTGGTGTTCGCGGCCGGCTTCTGCATGAGCGGCGCGCAGACGGGGCTGAACGCCTATGCGCCGGGACGCTATCCGACAGTTGCGCGCGCAACCGGTGTGAGCTGGATGCTCGGGATGGGCCGTTTCGGCAGCATCTTTGGCTCGGCAATCGGCGGCGCGCTGCTCGGCTTCGGCTGGAAGTTCGACGCGATCCTGTCGATGCTCGCGGTGCCGGCCACGCTGGCCGCGATCGCGATCATGACGACGCAGCACACGGCCACGCCCGAACCGCGGGAACTCGAAAACCCGGCGCACTGACGCACGTTGCGCACCGCCGTCCGGCGCGGTCGTCGGCAGGGTGCCGGACACATCATCAAACGCAGGAGCATCAATGATCATCGACATTCATGGTCACTACACCACCGCGCCGAAGGCGCTGGAAGCGTGGCGCAATCGCCAGGTCGCGGCGCTCGGCAGTCCGTCCGAACAGCCGAAGGTCGCCGAGCTCAACATCGGCGACGACGAACTGCACGAATCGATCGAGCACAACCAGCTGCGGCTGATGCGCGAGCGCGGCCTCGACCTGACGATCTTCAGCCCGCGCGCGAGCTTCATGGCACATCACATCGGCGATTTCCAGGTATCGAGCACATGGGCAGCCGTATGCAGGGGTGCCTTTGATTTCTATGCGCTTTTCCGGTTAGACGCCTTTAAGCCTGGCAAGGCTTTGCCTTGTGTCCCCAAAAAATGATTCCAACAAAACAATGGGTTAGTGTCTACCCTTCGCTAACGAAGCAGAGGGCATCTCCAGACGTGACCGCGTTGAAGATGAGCGGTCCCTCGACCGGCGGCGCCAGTACACCCCGTCGTTAGGCGCTCCGACTGGTTGACGGAATGGGGTTGTCGGCCGCGATGCTCGGTAAGATCCGCTTTGCGTACAGTGACACGGGAAAATTGAAGGTACCGCGCAAGTTGATGCCCTCGATATGAGTGGGGGCGATTCGCCGGAGTTGCTCGGTCGCTATCGGTTGCCCTCGGCTAGCTTCGATGTTCTCCAGGGCTCGTTGCATGTGGGTGGTGTTCCAAGCCATCAAGATGTTCGAGAGCAGGGTCAACGCCGATGACACTGCCGCGAGAGATTCTTGGCGCCGAGCTAGCTCCACCGGAATGCGACCGATGTGAATTGCGCGTTGCACGGTATGCACCGCTTCTCCCCGATTCAGGGCATGTTGCAACTCCGACCGGAAAGAGGCATTGGTGAAGTAGTCGATCAAAAAGATACTTCTGAATAAGCGGCCGATCTGAACGCCGCCATCGTACACAGCCTGCCCTCGAGCAGCTGATCCGAATCTGGCAATCGCTTCGACAGCCGTGCATTGACCAGAGCGAATCGATGCGGCGATCCTCACGAAGTCGTCCCACACGTCAACGATGAGACCGAGTCGGACGTCCCGATCCGTGACCCCTGCGAGCCGCGCCGGTATCGCCTGACTGCGAGGCACGTGTAGACGTCTGTCACGAAGGTGTGACAGGCGAGGGCATAAATCAAAGCCAAGTGCCCGGGACACTCCCATCGCGAAATCGGTGTAGCCGTGGGTATCGACAGCGAGCTGAGCGATGTCCTTGGTAGCGTTTTGCCGGACGACGCCCTCGATTGCTGCACCTGCCTGCCGCTCATTCAGGACGATGGGTTGGTCGTAGAAAATGCCCCAACGATCCAGCACATGCGTGTACATCCCGATGGATGCAGTCCGGCGACGTGGATCCGCACGCGCTCGCCAAATCGTCCGGGTTGTCTCCAGCGACATCATGTCGGACGATGCTAGATCAGCTCGCCCCCAGTGGGCGGCGATCGGGTGTTCGTGCATGAATTCAAGGACGGCGTCGGCCGCTGTACGCAGCATTCGTTCGTCCGCGAGACGCTTCATCATTTGGCGAATCGCCTCAGTTGACACTTCCGGGACCATCCGAGAAATATCAGCAGCCGTCAGCGATGTGCCGTGAGCCAGGATCGCCGAATACACCATCAGTAACTCGGTGCGCGACCGCGGCTCGCGTCCAAGCAGGGTCCAACTGAAGCGTGTCGCACTATCGATCTCGAGGATGATCTCGGGAAATTGGCCTGGCGGATGAGCTTCGAAGATCTGACGGCGAAGTTGATCGGCTTGTGCGTCTGGATCCTGCGCAGCCATCGGGTCGAGGTGGACAGCAGTATCAACACGGATCGAACCATTGACCACGGCATCATCGAGTAGTGCGAGGCGCTGTTCGAGCTGTTCAAGGATTGGTCCGAGAAATTCGTTCGGGTCTTGGGGCAGGCCGAGGTGTCCGTAGTGATTGTTACGCTTTGCCTTCCACTGCTCGGCCGAGATCAGCATATGCAGCTGACTTCTGAACGAGAAGCTGTGGTCGATGAAAACTGAGCCGTTGCGGAGGGCGACACGGAGCGCAAAGAGGGTGGCCCACTCGAAGGCAACCATGGCCCGAAGCCGATCGTAGCCATCAATCGCCTCGCGCCACGCGCGCCCAAGCCTGATATTGACCCCGTCGGGTAGAAGAAAAGCGCGACGTCGATACAGCCCACGTAATAGTGAGAGTGCATCGACTACAGGATGAGCAGCCTCGGACTCGAACGGCAGCTGCACGATCCGATTCAAAAGGTTACGGGCGTAGTACCGCTTTCGGACCAGACACTGCCGGATCTGGCTCCGACGGCTGGTGGGATGCGGTCGCAAAACATCATCTGCAAGCAGACAAAGCTTCTCACCGAGCTGTTCGCGCGAGAGGGTTTCATCATTGGCGAGTGCTTTGACGGCAAGCGCGAACTCGCGGAGTTGATCCGCGGCCTTCATCCGCATCGCATCCACTTCGCGCGACGTGTCGTTGACAACCTTCAGTACCCATCTCCGGAGCATCTCGAGTACCTGATCAGTCGCGATACAGAGGGAATACCGCATGAAACAGGCGGCTTCGATTCGTCGGCTTTGGGGTTCGATTCGCTTGCTGATCGATGGTGGGCGACTTGCGCAACGGCGGGCGTAGTGGCGCACCATGGCATCGTTGCATTCAATCGGCCAACGCGTTGCCACCTCGTACATCGTGAGCAAATTGACTTTGTCGAGGATCTCGCTCATCTGATGGGTCGAGTTGCGCAGCGGAACGGCCCACAGCCATCGCTGGAGACTTGAATGTTCTCCATGGGGCTGAGCCAGAACTCGCGCCCAACTCTCGAGTTTTTCCATACCAACAGCCTGCTCGAGCGCGCCGTGCAGTTGCCCCTCAATGTCGCGTACAGCCTGGACGACAAACTGCCTGAGCATGCGCTCCGGTGGTATAACGATGCGATGCTCGTAGAACCAACGTTTGAGATCGTTCGTCAACTGGCCGCGCTCTGGGCGGCCGGTGAGTTGCTCTTTGAGCCAACGGATCACATACCGACGTTGATGTTCCGCGATGGCGCGAAAATTGATGGCGTCCCGAGCAAAGCGCTGGTGGTCAGATAAGGTCTTGAGGTTGCCATCGTAAAGTGAACGTAGCGTGCCGAGGTCTGGCGGCTTCACGTTCAGCTGTCGGCCAAGATGTCGCCAAAGAACAGTGGGGATCTGCTTGTACGAGCCAAGCGGCCGGCCGGTCATACGCAGAAAGCCGATGTGCAATGCGACCGCGAGCCGAAAAAGGTCCGTGCGTCGTGAATCAATGGCGACGCGCTCCCGCTTGGAGAACGTGAAGAATGTGGCGAGCTCGAATTCGCTCAGTTCGCGCGGCACCTGCCGGATTCCGAGATAAGCCAATCGCCAGTGATCCATCAGCGGCTCCGCATCGATGATGAGAGCGGCCCAGCGTAGCGAGGTAAAAATTGAAGTGCTACAGGGAAAGTCGGGATGGCAGCTGTAGCCGTCGATCGCCTAAGGATGGTGTCAGAACGACAACGAGTCGGGGCAACAAAACGGGCGCGACGCGGTCATTCGGGGCACGCCCGTGCGGCAGCCGCATCTGGCCCGAAAGACGTATTTTTCTTGCGACCCTAAAAAATTGCTAGTTTAGCTTATGTCAAATTTATGCCTTCGAAAATGGCGCATATGACGGCCCTGGTTTTCCGATTTCTCCGCCACACTAAGGTTCCCCTAAGTCTGCTCAGCTAGACTGCGTGGCACTCAACTCCTGAGGAATCGCCACCATGTCGCCCGCTACCGACAAGCCTATCTCCCGCTGGCTCAACAAGGTTCCTGAGATCACGCTTGCGTTCTGGATTATCAAAATCATGTCCACCACCGTCGGTGAAACTGCCTCCGACTACCTGGCCGTCAACGCGGGCTGGGGCCAAGGTTTTACGCGCGGCTTGATGATGTCCTTGCTTGCAATAGCGCTTGTCCTGCAGATGCGCACGCGACGCTGCACTCCGTGGATCTACTGGCTCACGGTCGTCCTGGTAAGCATCGTCGGAACCCAGATCACCGATCTGCTCACTGACGGCCTCGGCGTCAGTCTGTATGTCAGCACGAGCGTGTTCGCCGTCGCTCTCGCCGCGATCTTCACGATTTGGTATCGGATCGAAGGGACGCTGTCGATCGATGCAATCGACACGCCGCAGCGTGAGTTGTTCTATTGGTCCGCGATCCTGTGCACATTCGCACTGGGTACCGCTGCGGGCGATCTCGCGACCGAAGCCTTGGGGCTCGGTTTCTCGCTGGGTACTGTTGTATTCGGCGTGCTGCTCGCACTGGTGTATGTCGCATGGAGCAGCGGCGTCAACGCGGTGCTCACCTTCTGGATTGCGTACATCCCTACGCGACCGTTCGGTGCATCGCTCGGCGATCTGCTCACCCAATCGCGCAATTACGGCGGGTTCGGTCTGGGTGCTGCATCGACGAGCCTACTGTTCCTGTCCGTGATCATCGTGCTCGTCGCTTTCGCGCAGTTCGGCGCCAGCAGTCGCGCGCGTGCAGAAGCGGTCGAGTGACTTCCTCAACAAACCTCGAGGCGAGGCTTCTTCATGAATGGTCGAATCGCATCTTCACGTCTGCTCGTCGCGCTTTCCGCGTGCACGATGCTTGCTCTCGCCACCGGCTGCTCAAAGCAAACCGATAGTCCTGCTGTGGCGGCACCGGCGTCCAGCGCGACCGATGCGCAGCACGGCGCATCGTCGAACGTATCGAGACTCGGCGACCTCTCCCAATTCCGTACAATCGCAACCGACGTATCCACTCTCGTGGCGAAAGGTGATCTCGCGGGCGGCAGGACACGCATCAAGGATCTGGAGGTTGCGTGGGACAGCGCGGAAGCCGGTTTGAAACCGCGCGCGGCTGCGGATTGGCATGAACTCGACACGGCAATCGACCGTGCCCTCGAAGCGCTGCGGGCTGATCGCCCGATTCAAGGCAATTGCACGGCAGCGTTGAGCGACCTGCTGAAAACGTTCGACAAGCTTGAGGGCAGGAATTCCTGAGTTGTATTGACGCACATCAATGGCCGCGGGATCGACGCTGGATAATCTCCAAGCGTCCACTCGCACAAGCCGACTATTCAGTGCTTCGGTAGTGCGGAAGGCGGTTTCCGCCGTTGTCCGCGTATCGAACCGTTCGATTACAGCGACATGCCATTGTCCGCAAGCACGTCATCCTCGGTCGCGGGTACTTCGGACGCGGAAACCGCAGCCGAATCCACGACGACCGCCATCCCGACGGGCCTATCGACCGCCGAAGCGCAGCAGCGTAGGGGCAGATTCGGACCCAACGTGGTTGGCGAAACGCTGCCCTCCTTCAGACGACTCCTGCTGACCAAGTTGTGGGCGCCAGTGCCATGGCTGCTGGAAGGCGCAATTGCCCTGCAAATCTTGCTCGGTGCTTATATCGAGGCAGCAATCATCAGCTTGCTCCTAGCGTTCAATATCGCGTTGTCTCTTGCGCAAGAGCAACGCGCCTCCGCCGCACTATCGATTCTGCGGAAGCGGCTCGAACCGACGGCCCGAGTGTGCCGCGACGGGAAATGGCACCGGATTCCGGCCGCCGAACTCGTGCCCGACGATGCGATCGAACTCCCGATCGGTTCGGTCTCCCCTGCGGACGTGCGCGTGACGAGCGGATCCGTCGCCGCCGATCAGTCGATGCTGACAGGAGAATCCGCGCTTGTGGACATTTCGGTTGGCGCAACGATTTATGCCGGTGCAATCGTGAAGCGCGGTCACGCATTCGGCGTTGTCGCGGCCACCGGCACACGCACATATTTCGGCAGGACCGTCGAACTGGTGCGCATCGCGCGTGCACCGAGCGCCGAACAGCACACAGTGCTGGCAACAGTCCGTAACCTGGGCGCAATTAACGGAGTCGTCGCACTGGCTGCGCTAGGCTACGCCCTCCACCTCGGCTTCGCCACAGCGGAATTGCTTCGTCTCGCGCTGACGATGCTGCTCGCATCGGTGCCCGTGGCACTACCGGCGACGTTCACTCTTTCCGCCGCGCTCAGTGCGCTTACGCTAAGTCGCCGGGGCGCGCTGCTGACCAGCCTGTCAGCTGTCCACGAAGCAGCAGCCATGGACGTACTTTGCTCCGACAAGACCGGTACGCTGACGCAAAACACGGCGGAAATCGCCGAGATCGTGCCGATGCCCGGCTTCACGACTGAGCAGATCCTGCACCTCGCGGCGCTGACCTGCGAGCCGACAGGCGACGAGCCGCTCGATGCTGCGATCCTTCGAGCGGCAGCTTTGAGAGACAACATCGGCGTCGAGGATCACATGACTCGTCGCGAGCCATTCGATCCGGACACGAAGATGTCGCAGGCCTGCTTCCAAGCTTCCGACGGTGGACAGATGCGTGTCGCGAAGGGAGCATTGCAGGCCATCGAGAGAATCGCGAATGTCGAGCCGGACGTGCGCCGGAAAGCGGATGACCTGGCGAGCCGGGGGAACCGAATCATCGCAGTTGCGGTGGAAGCCGCTGCCACGCAAGCCGTCCTGGCCGGTCTGATCGCCCTCAGCGATCCACCTCGCGAGGATGCAGCAAGCCTGATCGCGTCGCTTCGCGATCTGGGGGTACGAACGGTCATGGTAACGGGCGACTCGGCCGCGACGGCGACCGCTATTGCGCGAGACGTCGGACTGCGCCCGGAGCCCGGTCCGCACGGTGATGGATTCAACCGGGCCGCGCTATCGGGTTTCGATGTGTTTGCGCGTGTGATGCCTGAAGACAAATATCACCTCGTACAGGCATTTCAGGCGAGCGGTCACGTCGTCGGCATGTGCGGCGACGGCGTCAACGATGCGCCTGCCCTGCGTCAGGCACAAGTCGGCATTGCTGTGGCGAGCGCCAGTGATGCAGCAAAGGCAGCCGCTGCGATCGTGCTTACCGAGCCCGGACTATCCGGAGTCGTTGCAGCCATCATTGAGGGCCGAATGGCATTCCGCCGGTTGCTCACCTACACCTTGAACATGCTCGTGAAGAAAATCGAGGTCGTGCTGCTGATGGCATATGGACTCATCGCGCTACACCAACCGGTGATCACACCGATGATCATGATCATCCTGCTCGTCACCAACGATTTCTTGACGATGTCGCTGACCACCGACCACGTCGAGCCGCGACGCGAGCCTCAGAACTGGAACATGAAGCAGATCGTCTTTACGGCGGCGTTCTTCGGCGGATGCAAGCTTGTGTTTTCGGCAGGGATCGTCGCAGTCGGTGCATTCGGTGGCCAATTGTCGCCGCACGCTGTACAGACATTGGCCTTTCTTGCCATCGCGTTCGGCAATCAATCAATGATCTATGTACTCCGGGCGCAGAACCATCTATGGGATTCGAAACCGAGTCGCTGGCTGGTCTTCTCCTCGGTTGTCGATACCGCGATTGTCTGCGGTCTCGTGCTTTCAGGCGTGCTCGTGACCGCGCTTCCCCTTCCGTGGGTGCTCGGCGTCGGCATCGCTGCCGCGGGCTTCGCGCTTGTCCTCGATCAAGTCAGGGGTCTCGTCAGGCGAGTGCCTGGACTCGGGCACCGTATCGCTCGCTGAGTCTCATATCAAGAGTTCAGTTTACGCGTTACCCATTTCCGTTAAGCTTAAGGATAACTTAAGTATGGCATGGCAACGTGCATATGCCGCGCCCGTTCGATACCGTGCGGCTCTTGTTTCGTTCGTCCACGCAGAGTGACGGTAAACGCAGCAAGCAACAATCGACGCTTGAAATTCGTTGCTTGTCGTTCGCCGCGCTCGTTTGACCCGGTGCGAGTCCGGGTCTTTTTTTGTTCCGACACCTTTCCCGCTGCGATAGGCCGGCGCGAAACGCCCACCTGGGCCCGCGCACCGCACATTCGCATTGCACTTTCGAACCGCCTCATCAACGTCATCGTTAACATTATCTTCAGTTCGGAAGGCGCATGCTGTTTCTACGGCATCGCACATCGTGTGACTGCCCTTCCCAACTCACTGGAGATCACGGCCATGAAACTCGCCATTCGAACCGTCATGCTGGCACTTGCGGTGGTTCCTGCACTTGCGTTCGCGGGACAAGGTCTTACGCGAGCGGAAGTTCGTGCACAACTCGTTCAGATCGAGCACGCCGGATACAACCCGGCCCGCAAAGACATTCACTATCCGCAATCCATCCAGCAGGCAGAAGCGCGGCTGAACTCGTCCCAGTCGACTGCCCAGGCCGACACAACAGGTTACGGCTCCGCACAATCCGCAGGTAGCAACTCGGGGCATGCCCTCACGACTCACGCTGCGTCGCGCTCGATCTATCTTCATCACTGACGGGCTGTCCACGGCGTTGTTTGTCGTCCGGCCGGCGATCCATCGCCGGCCGGACGATACCGTTCGACACCGTCCGCATGCGTGGCGAATCTTCATCGCCGCCTGCTCGTCAGCGTCAACGAAACAACGGCAAAGTATGAATATACGCGTGTAATCCGCACAAACGCGTTGCTCGACGAAAGGAAGCTTCACTTGGTGTTCGACGCGAGCCTTTGGTTCGAGGCAGCTTTCGCGCTTTCCGAAGTGCTGGCGGGACCTTCCTGGTGTCTTCGTTCGATTTACTTCCGTACCAGTAATCTCGCCCTGCCTTCGGGTCACCGGGACGGTGCTTTAGGATCCACCATCTTCCGATAATGTGCGGGGTTGAGCTGATCGACGCGCTTGCTGACCGGAATGCGCCCCTGCACGGCAAGGTCGGCACATGCATCCGAAGCACGCAGAAACTTACCGTTGCCCATTCGCTCATGAAAGTGCTCATCATCGAAGACGACGCAGCGATCGCCGCGAACGTCTATGACTATCTGGAAGGCCGCGGCTTTCATGTCGACGTCGCGTCAAGTGGCCCTGCAGGGCTGCACCTCGCCCTTTCTGACGCTTGGGATGCGATCTTGCTGGATATCTCGCTGCCCGGGATGGACGGCCTGATGTTGTGCCGCAAGCTGCGCGACGAAGCGCATCGCGACACGCCGGTCCTGATGTTGACCGCCAGAGATGCGCTCGACGACAAGCTGAGCGGCTTCGAGTATGGCGCGGACGACTATCTGGTCAAGCCGTTCTCGCTCAAGGAGGTCGGTGCGCGTCTGGACGCGCTGACCAAACGCTATCGCGGCCTGGTTGCCGTACCGGAACTTCGCTTCGTGGACGTGCGGCTCGATTTGGGCACGCTCGCCGTCGAGCGCGCCGGCCGTCCGATCAAGCTTCAGCCCAAATGCCTGCATCTGTTGCGCATCCTGATGCAGTCCCCGACCCGCGTATTCACGCGCGCAGAACTCGAAAGCGAGGTCTGGGGCGACGAGCTGCCGGGCAGCGACACGCTGCGCGCGCACGTCTATACGTTGCGCAAGGCATTGAACCAACCCGGCGAGACGGAATTGGTCGAGACGATCCACGGGATCGGCTACCGCCTCGACGCGGACGACTCCCATGCGTCGTAGCCTGCGCGTCAAGGTCGCGCTCGTTTTCTCGGCGCTCGCGATTGTCCTGCTCCTCGCCCAGGCGCTCGGCGTCAGGGTGCTCGCGGAAGCTCAGGAAGAAAAGCTGATCGCCGCGCTGATCCAGGACGATATGGCCAGCGTGCTGCGCGGCTACAACGCGGATCCGTCCGAGTTGCCGCCGTTCGACCAGCGCCTGCGGGGGTACGTCTCGACGACGGACAGGCCGCCGATCGCGCTGCCCGCAACGGTCGGCGCGCTGCCTGACGGAATCCACGAGATTATCGTCGGCGGGCGAGAGATCCACGTTGCGATCGCCCCGTTCGGCACGACGCGGTTCTACCGCGTCTACAACTTCAGTCGTTACGAAGAGCATTTCAAGAAGGTGATCAACGCGCTGATGGCCGGCACGGGGGTGTTCGCGCTGCTGACAGTCTGGCTCTCGTTCGGAGTGTCGGGCCTGCTGGTGCGTCAGGTGGCCAGCCTTGCGAAGCAGGTCAAGGCGCTCAAACATGAACGGACAGCATCGATCGATCCTGGCAGGTATGACGAAGCCGAGCTCGTCGGGCTGGTTGACGCGTTCAATGACTACCATCGAGGCATGGCGGACATGATCGAGCGGGAGAAGGAATTCACCGGCAACGTCAGCCATGAACTGCGCACGCCGCTTACCGCGATCAAGACTAGCTGCGAGTTGCTCGAGCAAGATCCCGCCATCAGTGGCAAGTCGCGCGCGCGGCTTGCGCAGATTGACCGGGCGGCAGACAGCATGCGCGAGCGGGTCAATGTGCTCCTGATGCTGGCACGTGAAGATTCGGTGCGGGACGTCGAACCTGTCGGACTCGTGGGCTTGATCTGGACGGCACTGACGCCGCTCGCGGATCGCCTGGCCGACAGGGGCATCGAACCGGTAGTCGATGTGGCCCCCAGTACGCAAATAGAAGCGAACCGGTCCGCACTCGCCATCGTGCTCTCGAACCTGATCGACAATGCGGTCCGACATACCGACCACGGGCACGTGCATGTCTCCTACGCCGATGGCTGGCTGCATATCGAGGATACCGGCCCAGGTATCCCGGAACACGCGCTGCCGCATGTGTTCGACCGTTTCTATCAGGCGGACCGGACGCACGCGGCGGAACGCGGCTTCGGCATCGGCCTCGCGATCGTGAAAAAGATCTGCGGCCGTTACGGCTGGCAGATCAAACTCGAAAGCGAACCGGGGCGCGGCACGCGCGTGTCGCTGCGTCTGCCTGTCGGCAGCCCTGCCGGGACGGGGGATGGTGCCTATCCGGCCCCCTCTTGACGAAAATTTCACAACTGGTTGCGTAGCATCCGGGTCTGGGGCCGCCTGAACGGGCAGCGAGACTCGTGGATGCCGGAATGCACCGAGCGATATTGATTGCATTTACCCTGCTGTCTGGCTGTGCGACCTACCACGCGCAGCCGATCGCGTCGGCCCAGATGGCTCGACAGTTCGAGGAGCGCTCGCTCGCGAGCGACGGGCTGCGTACGTACCTCGCGCACGAACTCGGGCACGACGTTCAATCATGGCCGCCGGCGCGCTGGAACCGCGAGATGCTGACCCTGGCGGCCTGGTATTACAGCCCGGCGCTGGATATCGCGCGAGCGCAGTGGGGCACCGCCAAGGCCGGTATCCGGGTTGCTGACGCGATTCCGAACCCGGTCCTGCAACTGCCATTCCAGTACGCGACGCCCAACCCCGGACCGGGCGCTCCGTTCACGTGGGGGCCGGCCCTCGACATCCCGATCGAGACCGCGGGCAAGCGCGGCTATCGCGTCGATCAGGCGACCCACCTGTCGGAAGCCGCCCGGCTGAACATCCTCAACGCGGCTTGGACGGTCCGTGCCCAGGTGCGCGCTGCCATGCTCGCTGTCTATGCCGCTCGTGAACGCATGGCCTTCGTGTCTGCCAGGGCTGAAGCCCAGCGGCAGATCGCCGTGATGAGCCGCCACCGACTCGCCGTCGGCCAGTATTCCCAGCCCGACGTCGAGGCGGCCGTCCTTTCTGACACCCAGGCCCAGGGTGATCTGGCCGCCGCGCGCAGCGCCGAACAGGACGCCCGCGCCCAACTGGCTGCCGCGATCGGCGTGCCGGTCGCCGCGCTCGACAGCGTGGCGCTCGACCTCAGCGCGTTCGGCACGGTTCCTCCTGCGCCGCCCGCTGCCGATGCGCAGCGTACAGCCATCTTCCATCGCGCCGATCTGCTCGCTTCGCTCGCCGGTTACGCTGCGGCCGAATCGGCGCTTCAGCTCGAGGTCGCGAAACAGTATCCGGACATTCACCTCGGCTCCGGCTACACCTACGACACGGGCACCAACAAGATCGGTTTCGGACTCGCCGGTATCACGATGCCGATCTTTGACCGGAACCAGGGCGGCATCAAGGAAGCCGAGGCGAAGCGCAGGGAGGCGGCAGTGCGTACCGCTGCGCTGCAGGACAGGATTCTCGGCGATCTTGAGCACGCGTTGACGCGCTACCAGGCGAGCCTCGAAGCGCTGCAGCTGTCCGATGCCCATCTGGCGAGTGCCCGCCGGCAGCTCGACAGCCAGGCGGCCGCTTTCTCCAGCGGCAGTACGGACCGACTGACCTTCACGCAGGCGAAAGCCGACTATCAGACCAGCGAGACCGCGCGGCTGGACGCCGAGGTCGCCGTCCAGCAGGCCGCCGGCGCGCTCGAAGATGCAATGCAGAGCCCGCTTGCTCCCGTCGGCCATGAGGCAGTGAGCCACACCCTCGGTGAGGAGACAACACGATGAAACTCCGACTGATTCTTCTCTCCGTCATTTCGCTGGCCTTCGCCTCGGGCGCGGGCTGGTACATCTATCAGGCAGTTCACGATCCGGGAGCCTCGACAACCGCCGATGCGCCGTCGTCCCCACCGTCTGCGGTGCAAACGGTCAACGGCGAAACGGTCGTGGTCGTAAGCCCCGAAGCGCAGCGCGCCAGCCACATCGAGGTTGCGCCGCTCGCAACTGTCACGAGCCAGTCCGGCATCAGCGCCGACGCCACGGTGATCGACCTGCAGCCGCTCTTCGATCTGCGCAACCGGCTCGCCAGCGCGCGCGCGAACGTCGACACGCTCACCGCGCAGGCGGTCAGTTCGCGTACGCAGTACCAGGGCAGCCGCACGCTATACGCCGACGACCGTAATGTTTCGCTGAAGAGTCTGCAGGCTGCACAGTCAGCGATGCAGGGTGACGACGCAAAGCTGCAGTCCGCCCGGGTCACGCTGGCCGGCCTTGAGGGCACAGTGCGGCAGCAGTTCGGCGACGCGCTCGCGAATGCCACAGCGGCACCCGCCTCGAAGCTGTTCCAGCGCCTCCAGTCGGGCCAGGCGGTCGTGCTGCGTGTCACGTTGCCCGCAAGCTTTGGCATGGCGCCGCCCGAGCGCATCGTCGTCGGTACGACCGACGGCCGCTGGGTGCCGGCCCAACGACTTTCCGCCTCGCCGCTTGCCGATCCTGCTGTGCAGGGCAACCCATGGCTTTACATCGCCGATGCCGCGCTGCCAGCCAATCTGCGCACGAGCGCGCGCGTGCCGACATCGAG
The DNA here is from genome assembly GCF_003366075.1 of Burkholderia sp. IDO3. Lineage (NCBI taxonomy): Bacteria > Pseudomonadati > Pseudomonadota > Betaproteobacteria > Burkholderiales > Burkholderiaceae > Burkholderia > Burkholderia sp. IDO3. The sequence continues at coordinate 130,407 of NZ_CP028965.1, read as the reverse complement.
CCAGGCCGTGTCCGGCCTGATGATCCCGCAGCGGGCGGTGGTGTGGTACGGAGGCCAGACGTGGGCCTATGTGCGCACGGCACCCGGGCGCTTTACGCGGCGCTACGTGCCGGCCGGCACCGAGGGCGACCACGGCTTCATGGTGACGTCTGGCTTTCACGCCGGCGACCAGATCGTGACGCAGGGGGCGCAGCTGCTGCTTTCTGAAGAGCTCAAGCCTCAGGGCATCGCCACCGCCTGCAAGGATCCGCCTGAGTGTGATGACTGATCCTGCGATCGACCTGTACATGCGTCGGCCAGAACAACGCGACTCCACGTCCCATGCTTAACGCGATCATCCGCTTTTCGCTGCGCTTTCGCGGCGTCATCTTCTCGCTGGCCGTCGTGGCCGCCGGCTACGGGCTCTTTACACTGACGCGCGCCAGGCTCGACGTCTTTCCTGAATTCGCGCCGCCGATGAGCATCGTGCAGACGGCCGCGCCAGGCACGACCAGCGAGCAGGTGGAAATGCTCGTTACCCAGCCGGTAGAAAATGCCCTGGGCGGCATGACCGGCCTGCAGTCGATTCGCTCGCGGTCCATGCAGGGCCTCTCCTCGGTCACGCTTGTGTTCGATGACCACGCCAATGTGATGCAGGTCCGGCAGCTCGTCACCGAGCGCATTGGCGGGCTCGCGGGCGCGCTTCCAGTGGGTGTCACAGCCCCCCAGCTCCTGCCGCTCACCACGACAACGAGCGTTGTGCGCACCATCGGCCTCACGTCGAAAACACGCTCGCTCGCGGACCTCTACGACATCGCCCAGTGGACCGTCAAACCGCAGTTGCTCGGCACCTCCGGCGTGGCCGACGTGATCGTATTCGGCGGCGAGACGCGCCAGATGCAGATCCAGGTCGACCCTGCGAAACTGATCGGCCATGGGCTGTCGATTCAGGAGGTGATTGCCGCGGCGCGCCAGGCCACCGGCGTGCACGGCGCCGGGTTCATCGAGAACAGCAACCAGCGCATCGCCATCAACGCCGATGGCCAGATCGCAACACCGCAAAAGCTCGCCAGCGTCGTACTGCGCTCCAGCAACGGCGGGGCGGTTCGCCTGGGCGATATCGCCAACGTGACATGGGGCGATGCACCCGCGGTAGGCGCCGCATCGATCATGGGCAAGCCCGGCGTGATGGTCGTGATGGAAGCCCAGTATGGGACCAACACGATGGCCGTGACGCGCGCCATCGAAAGGACACTCGCCGGACTTGAGCCCGCGCTCGCCCGGCAAGGCGTGGACGTGAACACCAACGTCTTCCGGCCTGCCAACTTCATCGAGGCCGCCGTCGCTCACCTGCGCACGACACTCATCGTCGGCGCCGTGCTGGTCATCGCCGTGCTGTTCCTGTTCCTCCTGAACGTGCGCACTGCAGTGATCTCCGCGGTCGCGATACCGCTGTCGCTGCTGGTCGCGATCATCGTATTGACGTCGTTCGGCGTTAGCCTGAACACCATGACCCTGGGCGGGCTCGCCATCGCACTGGGCGAGGTGGTCGACGATGCCATCATCGACGTCGAGAACATCTACCGGCGCCTGCGCGAGAACTGCACCCTGGCCCAGCCGCTTCCAGCGTTTCGCATCGTGCTGCGCGCATCGCTCGAAGTGCGCAGCGCCGTGGTGTTCGCCACCTTCATCGTGATGCTGATCTTTCTGCCCGTGCTCACGCTCACGGGTATCGGCGGACGGCTCTTCGCACCGCTCGGCATCGCCTACATTCTCGCGGTGCTGGCGTCGCTGGGCGTCGCCCTGACGCTCACACCGGCGATGGCGCTCGCGCTGCTGGCGAAGGGACCCTTGCCCGAGCGGGAGCCGCGCCTGATCGGGCGCCTGAAGACACGCTACATCGCCATGCTGACGAAAGTCGAGCAGCATGTGAAGGTAATCATGGTGATCGTCGCGGTCTTGTGCGCCGCCGCGCTCGCGTCGCTGCCTTTCATGAGCGGGAGTTTTATTCCGCAACTGCGCGAAGGCCATTACACCGTTCACATGGGGCTCGCGCCGGGCACGTCGCTTGCCGAATCCATACGCATCGGCACGCAGGTCTCGAACGCGCTGATGCAGGTGCCGGGCGTGCGTCTCGTGGCGCAACGTGCCGGCCGCGCCAACGGTGTGGTCGATCCGACCGGCGTGCAGCTCTCCGAGTTCGAGGTTGACCTCAAGCCGATGGGCGCATCGGGCCAGAGCTGGGCGCTCTACCGGATCCGCCAGGCGCTGTCACGCTTTCCGGGCCTATCCACCTCGGTCAACACCTTTCTCGAGGAGCGCATCGACGAAACCATTTCGGGCGCCACAGCCCCGGTGGTCGTGAAGGTGTTCGGCAACAATCTGGACGTCATCGATCGCACAGCGCAGCAGATCGCCCAGTTGATCGGCACGATCCACGGCGTTGCCAGCGTGAAGGTGGATTCGCCACCAGGCATTCCGGAACTGGACGTGACGCTGAATCCCGACGCACTGAGCCGCTGGGGCTTCCGGCCCGTCGAGGTGCTCGATGCGATCCAGGCCGCCTACGCCGGCGTCACCGTAGCGCAAATCTACGAGGGCAGCCGTACTTATGACGTCGCGGTCGTGCTTGACCCGGCCCAGCGTCAGACCGTCGGCAACATCGGCAAGCTTGCGGTGCGCAATGCCGACGGTTTTGCCGTGCCGCTTTCCACGCTCGCGACGATTCGTCAGGTCGCTGGCCGCTATCAGATCACCCATGACGGTGGCCAGCGCGTGCAGACAGTATCGGTCAATCTCGGCAATCGGCCAGTCAGCGACTTCGTGAATGAAGCCCAGGGGCGTGTGAATCGTGAGATCAAAATGCCGCCGGGCACGTATGCCGTCTTCAGCGGTGAGAGCGAAGCGCGCGCGCAGTCGCAACGCGACCTGATCGCGTACGGCGGGATTGCGCTGGTCGGTATCGCGCTGTTGCTGTTCCTTGCAATGAAGAGCCGTCGCGGCGTGCTGCTGGTCATGATCAATCTGCCCTTCGCACTCGTGGGCGGGGTATTGAGCGTGGTGCTAACCGGTGCGAACCTGTCGCTCGGCAGCATGGTGGGCTTCGTCACACTGCTCGGCATATCGCTGCGCAATTCGATCATGCTGATCAGCCACTACGAGCGCCTCGTGCACATCGACCGCCTCGCGTGGGACATGAACACGGCGGTGCGCGGTGCGTCGGAACGGCTGGTGCCGATCCTAATGACCGCGCTCGTCACCGCGCTCGCCTTGCTGCCGCTCGCCGTGACAAGCGGTGCATCGGGCAACGAAATCGAGGGGCCAATGGCGATCGTCATTCTCGGCGGCCTGCTCACCTCGACCGCCCTGAACCTGATCGTGCTGCCAACCCTGGCACTGCGTTACGGGCGTTTCGGGCGTGACGAACGGGCTGGACCCGGGCCATCGTCGGCACAGGGGGAAGCGGGAGGCAGCCAGTGACGGGCAGCCAGCGATACCGGAATTTCCCGACCGGGGCACAGCTTTGGTGACCGCAAGCGTGCAACAAGGCGAGGCAAACCGGGGCCGGGCGCAGACCACCCGCAACCCACATGGCATGCGCCGGTAAGGAGGGACGTTTCGTGCAGACCTGGCTCATGGCGATCAAGCACCACCCCTATGCCGTTCTCACTGTGTTGCTTGCCGTCGCGTGCGCCGAGGCAATTGCCTCCGTCGGCGCGATCGCGACGAGGCTGGCGCGTGTTCTCGTGTTTTTTGCGGGTGCTCTCGTCGGTGCCGGCGTGCTCAATGGCTGGCTGACGCTGGCATCCGTGGTACTGGGAGCCATCCTGGGCGTTGGGCTGGCCTACGAACTGGGCCGGCGCTATCACGCCGACATCAGGCCGTGGATCGAGGCGAGCGGTCATCACGACAGTTGAGTCCGCCGCGAGCAGTTCGTCGAGCGACATGGCGTCGGGAGTCTGGTGCGCGCCCGTCTTTGCGCACCGGTACGCCCGCTCGTGCCACTGCTATACGGTAGCACGCGCATGGGGCGGCTGAAATTCTATGCAGTTAACCTTGCATCCGCACTGGCGTGGGCTCCCGCGTCGCCAGCCTCGGAAACCGGCTCAATGGTCCGACAGTCCTGCCGACCCGGATCCCGCAACCAGCACACGCAACAGAACCGGCAGCACCAGCAAAACCAACGGAAGCTGTACGATCAGCCCCGATATGATCGCCACCGCCAGCGGTTGCTGCATCGCCGAACCCTGACCGAGCGCGAACGCAAGCGGCAGCAATGCCAGGATCGCGGCGATCGTCGTCATCGCGATCGGCCGCAACCGGTTGCGGCCGGCGGCGAGCAGCGCGACATCGGGCGCCATTCCTTCATCGCGCACGAGCGCCTGGAACTCGGAAACATAGAAGATCGCGACTTCGGTCACGATACCGACGATCATCGTCATCCCCATCATCGCCGAGATGTTCAGTTCGATACCCGTTACCCACAGACCGATGAAAACCGCGCCGGTCGCGCACAGCGGCATCGCCATCACGGCGAGCGCGACGCGGAACCGTTCGTAGAGGAACAGCAGCAGGCCGAAAACTAGCGCCACGGCGGCGCCAAACACGGCAAGCAGTCCGCGGAATGCGATCTGTTGTTGCTGATACAGCCCGCCGAGCTCGTAATACACGCCGGGCGGCAACAGATTCGCCTCGCCGAGCGCACGTTGCACGTCCGCGATCGTCGAGCCCAGGTCGCGTCCGTCGATTCGTGCGGTGACGGCTACCATTCGCTTCAGGTTGTCGCGGCTGATCTCCGGCTGACCGCTAACCGTGATGAGATCAGTCACCCGGTCGAGCGGGAACAGGTGCCCGTCAGGCGCGCGGATCTGCAGTTCTCCGAGCCCCGTGCCATTCGTGCGCATCGCATTCGCGACCCACACGCGCACCCCGACCGTTTTGGGTCCCTGCTGGAATTGCGTGGCGACGTTACCCTCGAGCAGATCCGACACTTGCTGCGCGATCGCCTGCGGATCCATACTTTCCGCCGCTGCCGCATCGGGCCGGATGTGAAGGTCGAGTGCATCGCCTGCCGGATTGATGCCGTCGTCGACGTCGACGATGCCTTGAATTTTTCCGATCCGCGCCGCGACCCGCCTTGCTGTCGAATCCAGCACGTGAGGATCATCCGAATAGATCTTGATCTGCACCGGTTGCGGCACCGCGGTCAGGTCACCTATCAGGTCCTCCATCAGTTGGGCGAGTTCGATACTCACGCCCGGAACGTTCGTTTCGATTTTCGACCGGATCTCCTCCATCACCGTGTCGATCGGCTCGCGGGCCCCCGACTTCAGGCGCACGAAGAAGTCGCCCCTGTTGGGTTCGTTGAGGTCGCCGCCAAGGCCCGCGCCGGTGCGCCGGGAATACGTCGCGACGTTCGGGTTCTCGCGAATGATCGTCTCGATTTCACGCATCAGACGATCCGTTTCGGTGATGGATGTCCCGGGCGCCGTGTGATAGTCGAGCACGAACCCGCCCTCGTCCATCGACGGCATGAACCCGCTGCCGACACGCGTAAACGCCAGCGCGGCCACGATCAGCAGCGGCACCACACCTGCCAGCGCAAGCAACGGCCTGCCGCTCACTCGTTCGATCAGGGCCGCATAGCGGGTGTTCATCCAGTGCGACAGACGCGACTCGCGATGCTCCTCCGCATCGGCGGGCGTCAGCCAGTGATCGCACAGGATCGGGATGGCAAGCCAGCTCACGACGAACGAAATGAACAGCGCGCTCGCCATGGTGATCGACAGCGCCTTGAAAAACGCGCCCGTCACGCCCGACAGGAACGCGAGAGGCACAAAGATGATCAGCGTCGCGGCCGACGATCCCGCAAGCGGACGCGTGAATTCGAGGGCCGCGCTCATCACGCGGCCGTGGAATGCATGGGCGCCAGCCTCGCGCATGCGCCTCGCGATGTGCTCGATCATCACGATCGCATCGTCGATCACGAGTCCGACCGCCGCGGCCATCCCGCCGAGCGTCATGATGTTGAAACCCATTCCGAACACATCGAGCAGCAGGATCGTCGCGCTCATCACGACCGGCACCAGTGCAACGGCAATCGCGGTGATTTTCCAGTTGCGCAGGAAAACGAACAGTGTGATCGCGGCCAGTACCACGCCGATCAGAATCGCGTCGCGCACGCTCGACGCCGATGCAATCACGAGTTGACTCTGGTCATACCAGTTTGCCAGATGCACGCCAGGCGGCATCTGCTTCTCGAAAGCGGCCAGCTTCGCGCGGATCGCCTTGGCCATCGCGACGCTGTTCGCACCCGGCTGCTGGAATACGTTGACCAGGACCGCGTCCTGCCCGTCCGCCGTGACGCGTATCCACTGCGGAACCGTGCCGCGCGACACGGTCGCGATGTCGCCGACGCGTACCTGATTGCCGCCCGCAGACGACACGACTGCGTTGCGAAGCGTATCGAGCGACGTAATCGTGGTATCCGCGACGACCAGGTACAGCTTGTAGTGGTCCTCGATCCGTCCGGTCGCCATCAGCACGTTGCCCGCACCGATCGCCTTTGATACGTCCTCGACCGACAGCTTGTACGCCGCGAGCCGGGCGGGATCGATGGCGACTTGCAACTCGTCCTGCGCCCCCCCGGTCACTTCGACGCGCGCGACGCCGTCGACCGACGACAGCAGCGGGCGCAACTGGAACTGCGCGAGATCACGAAGTTGCGCAAGCGATTGCTGCGACGACGTGAGGCTATAGGCAAGCACCGGGAACACGGTGGGATCCATCCGCCTCACCTGCATCTTCGTGCCGGGCGGCAACGACGGCAGGATTTCGGCAATTGCGGACTGCGCCTGCAGCGTCGCCTGCGCCATGTCGGTGCCCCAGTCGAAGTTAAGCGAGATCTCGGCCGATCCCCGGCTGGTCTTCGACTCGACGTCGCGCACGTTGGGCACGCGCCGCAGCGCTTCTTCGACCGGCATCGTGACAAGCGTCGCCATCTGTTCGGCCGGCCGGTCACCCGCATCGAGCGAAACGACCGCGCGCGGGAACGACACGTTCGGAAACAACGAGATCGGCAAACGAAAGGCCGTCAGCGCGCCGGCGACTGCAAGCAGCGCCACGACAAACAGCAGCGATCGTCGATGCATCTGCATCCATTGCCCGAAATTCATTGGCGCGCGCCTCCGGCCATTCGCACTGCCATCCCGTTCTGCAACTCGTAGTTGCCGGTGACAACCAGCGGTTCCGCCGCGTCAAGCGGTCCGTCAACGCCATAGCGATTGCCGCTTTCCACGCGCACCACGACGTCGACGCGCTGCGCAGTGTGCTTCGGCGTCACCTGGAACACATAGGCCCCCTTCCTGTCGCTCAGCACTGCGGCGCGCGGCACCACCCACCAGGTTCCGGTCTGCGTCGCAATATCGGCGCTCACACGTGTACCCGGGATAAACGCGGTACCGCCAAGCGGTATGTTGGCACCGACGTTCACGAGCTGGCTTTGCGGATCGATTGCCGCGCCCGCCACGACGACTCGCCCCGCAGGATGAGCGTGCTCAAGCGCGGTCGACAGCCCATTCAGCACGACGGAATCTCCCGCGTGAATCGACGCCGCGGCCGACGGGTCGACACCGAGCGTCACGTTCGCTTGCCAACTCGACGCATTCGCGACCGCCGCGATCTGCGCGATCGTTGCGCCGGCCTGGATCTGATCGCCCGGGAGTGCGGTCAACTGCGACACGACGCCTGCAAACGGCGCGGCGATCGTCACGTTTCCGGCATGCGCCCCCATTTGATGCTGGGCTGCCAGTCCCTGCTGTGCGTCATTCAGCGCCTTCCGCGCCGCGGCAAGCTGCGATTGCGTTGCAAGACCGGCGTCGAACAGCGAGCGCGTACGCTCGAGTTCGCCATGCGCAAGGGTCAGCGCGCTGGTGGCCTGCGATGCTGCCAGTACCGCAGCGGGGTCGGCTTCTACCACGACGAGCGCCGCGCCGCGGGCTACCGTCTGGCCGGGCAGCACAAGCACCTTTCGAATGCGCGCGGCATAAGGCAGGTTGATCGAAGTGACGCTCGACGACGATGCCGCGACGATGCCGTATGCCCGAACCTGCTGAGAAATCGGTTCTCGGTGTACTGCTACGGTATCGACCGATGCGGTCACAGGTTCGTCGGCCCGCACGGGCCCCGCACACGGCGCGAGCACGGCAAGCGCGACGGACACGGTGGCTATACGGCGGGAGAAGGGAAAATCGGGAACGGGTGACATGAGATCAACGCTGAGTGGAGTCGGTGGAGAATGCGTCCGGGATCGCACTGCCGAGTAGCGCTTGCAGCCCGATACGCTGTTCGGCAAGCGCATCGCGTTGGGTTTCCGCATCAATCTGCGTCGTCAGCGCGGCGAGCTGCGCATCGACGTACTGCCCCATCGCGATATCGTGTGCCGCGAACGCGTTCCGTGCGCGCCCGGCTGCTTGCACGAGCGCCGGCAGTGCTGCCTCGTCCTGCGCGAGTTGCGCGCTCGCGAGGCGCGAATCGTTGCGCAGGTGCGCAATGTCCGCGTACGCAGCATTCAGCCGGACCCGATATTCGTCGCCGAGACGCTGACGAGTCGCCTGTTCGATCGCGATATTGCCGCGGTTGCGGTTGAAGATCGGCAGGCTCAATGCGATCTGGAAACCGGTCGTATAGATGCCGGACGTGTCACGTGCACGATCGAATCCGACCGTCAGGCTCGGAAACTGGTTGAGGATCGCGGCGCGGTATTTCTGCTCCTGCGCTTCGTAGCCTGCCTGCAGCGCAATCAAGTCGGGGCGTCGCTTAGGCAACGCTGCCAATGCGGCTTCGAGCGACGCGCTCGCCAGCGGTTTCGTCCTGCTCGAACCGACGAGCTTCAGCTCGACGTCGGGTGCAATCCCCAGCAACAGGTTGAAGTCATGATGCGTCTGCGCGCGGGCACGAACCATGTCGTCATATTGCTTGCGCGCGTCGCTGTATGTCGTCAATGCGACACTCACGACGTCATCGGTCGTGTTCCCGGCCTGCCGGGCATGCTTGAGCCGGGTGTAGCGCGTCTGGTCGAGATCGAGCGCCTGCTTCAGCAGCGGCAGTACGGCGTCTTCATAACGCGTCTTTGTATAAAGCTGCTTGGCTTGAGCGACGATTTGCCATTCCTGCCACAGCAGTCCAAGGTCCGTCTTTCGCACAGTCGCGGTGGCGGACCGCTGGTTGGCACTTCGCGAGATGATCGCCATCACGTCCATGCTCAGTCCGTAGTTGAACGCGCGCTCAAGGCCCGCGGCACCCGGAAAGTCGCTCGAAACCGATACCTGTGGATCGGGCAGGAGACCTGCAGAAAAGGCCTGTGCCTGCGCAATGCCGAGATCATCGCGCGCAAGCTTCAGATCCGGGTTGTTTGCGACGGCCAGCATCGCAACGTCCTCGATGTCGAAGCCTGCGGACGGATCGAAACGATGTGCCGCTAGTTCGGGTAACGGCATCTTCCGGGGATCGATCTCGAAGCGATCGAGGTCGTGCTGAGACAGCGCGGTCGATGATCGAGAAAGCGGCTTTGCGTGATAGGTCGTGCAACCGGTGATGAAGCCGCACAACGCAACGCATAACGATGCCGACTTCCAACGGCTAGACAGAGTGTAATCAACCATTGTTGACGCCAAGGTAGTAAGACTAGAAAGCGAAATGCAATCGATAGTGCCGCGTCGCGGTGTACATGAAAATTTTCTCGTTTCCCACCTTAAGTGCGCGTTAACGATGCTCCGGCCGAGCAACGAATCCAGTGCATCGCATCAATGCTTTGACGATGCACGGCGCCGTCTCAGTCGAGTGTGTCTTGGTCGTCGCGATCAGCACTGTCGACGGTGGCCGAGAAGACGGTTCCCCGGTTCGCGTCGACACGAACGTCGTATGCCTTGCCGTCGCCGACTACCCAGCCTTTGTTCTGAACGTGCTGTTCGGCGGCAGTCACTGCCTGTGCGATCGTCACGGGTGTGTGCACGATCGACATTGCGTCGTTTTCCCCATTTCTGTTCGCGGCATAGCAGCGGCGACGCCCGCTGCGACCAGGACGGCAAGAAAAGAAAGTCGGGTATGGCGATACATGATTCTTCCCCGGAGAGGCGCAGGAACCTGCGCAAGCCGAAGGGTACGCCGAGAGACTTAGCCTTACCTTAGCCATGCCGGATTCCTCCGTGAAATTCAGGAGATCCGGTCGGCGATCCTTTTCATGAACGTAACCTCAATCGGATACGTCGTTTTCTCTACATCAAGTTAACCGCATCTTAAGTTTGGAATGCGAATCTTGAGGTGCCGGATGCAAGTCATTTTCCTTCGCACCGGAAATACGTGACTTTATAGAGAAACCAATCATGAACGTGAAACTCAAGCTGCTCGCACTGTCGCTGGCCGTGCTTTCTCCAGTGGCGTCATTCGCCCAATCCGGCAATGCGCCACTTACCCGCGCTCAGGTGCGTGCGCAACTTGTTCAGGTCGAAAATGCCGGCTATTTTCCGGCGCGCAAGGAGCCCAGCTACCCGGACTCGATTCAGGCCGCCGAGCGTCGCATTTCGCTTGAACGAACCGGCAGCGGTGTCGGAAGCGAGCCTGCTAACCAAGCCGGGTCGGGACGGCATGTTTGGAAGAATGACCAGAGCCAGTTGTACCGGCATCACTGATTCCGGGTTCCTTGCAGCACGATCGCACCGCCTCAGGAACTTCGGGTCAAATGCACTCTGCGCCGGAATGGCTTGGGCGGCCATTCCGGAAATCCAGTTGTCCGGTTTGTCCTGCCGCGTGGGAGGCGGAAAACTCGAACCGTCCAGGGTTTGCTCAGCCACCCGATGAGCGAAATGCCGCCCCGATCGGTCGGACAGGTAAGCCGCAGCCGATGCACTAGCGCTGCAATGCCTTCCCGGCGTCACGCCCTTGTGCACCCTTGCCCTCGGGCGATGTCGTCGACATCCGTCGCTCCACCGCGTATCGAGCGTCATCGATCGCATGATCTTCACGTTCGACCCTTACACGCTCGAGCGTCACATCCGCGATCGCGATACCGGTACCCTGAACTTTTGCGGAAGCAAACGCGGGAACCACGGCAAGTGCTAAAGCCAGTAAGGCATTGATAGGCGGTTTCATAGATTTGTTCCGCGGTCGCGGCTCCTGTTCTTCACATCGTGACGAAATTCAAGTTGTTCGCTGTCGGTTCGACGGCACGGCGTTGCTTGGTTCGACGCCGGGCATGCGGACATCGCGTCAATTCCCCTCGCGCTCCCGCTCGCTGCCCGGGATCGAGCCGTATCGGCTCCGTCGCAAATGGATCCGAACGACAGATGCGACCAGCGTAGCTCGACAACCTTAGGGAAAGCTTAGGGCATCCCCCCGGCGCTTGAATTGGCAAAGTGGCCAAGCTTGCATGTCCGCCCCACCATCTCGCTCGCAATGCACACGCGTGGCGGCAAGCCGCCACGATTGACGTTCGTCGTGTGCGGCACCCGTTAACCATTCCTTAAGCATGCGTCATCATGATCTTTCGAAGCGGGCGTCGATCCGCGACTGTCGAGAGGCTATGGCGATGGATTCAACGGTGCGGTATGCGGTACTGGCAGCGACGATTTCCAGCGAACTTTCCGGGCGCCTTGCCAAAAAGGCAGCGATCAATCCCGTGCCGCGGTTCGATTCGCTTTCGTATGCCCTGCCAGAGGGCAATGCAGCGATCATGTCATCGCGATCAACCGAAACGGAGTCGGCATGCGCGTTTTGGTAGTAGAGGACGATGCGCTGATTGGCAATGGTTTGCTGCGCGGGCTACGGCATTCGGGGTTTGCTGTCGACTGGGTTCGGGACGGCGAGGCCGCGTCGACCGCATTGCGCTCCACACAATACGGTCTGATCCTGCTCGATCTGGGACTCCCCGGCGAAGACGGTTCATCGGTTCTCGCAAGGTTGCGCCAACGAAACGATCCGACGCCGGTCATCATCGTCACGGCCCGCGATGCCATTGGCGATCGCGTGGCCGGCCTGGATGCCGGTGCGGATGACTACCTTGTCAAGCCTTTCGCGCTGGAAGAGCTGCTCGCGCGCATCCGCGTCGTTTTCCGCAGGCAAACGGGAAGCCCGCAAACCGTGTTCCAGTCCGGCACACTGCGGCTCGATCCCGCGCAACACCGCGTCTGGCTCCGGGCCGAAGAAGTGCCGCTTACGGCGCGGGAGTTTGCCATCCTGGAGGAACTGATCCGCCGTCCAAAGGGGATCGTTAAGCGTGAGCAACTCGAGGAATGCCTCTACGGATGGAACGAGGAAGTCGAGAGCAACACGGTCCAGGTTCACATTCACCATCTGCGCCAGAAGCTCGGTACGGACGTCATCGTGACCGTACGAGGCATCGGCTATCGAATCGGAGCACCTGGATGAAATCGCTCAGGCGCAGACTCCTGCTCTGGCTCGTGCCCGCGACATTGTTGATTGGCGTAATCGCCAGCGCAACCACGTACTGGGGTGCGTTGACCGAAATCGACGAGTTGCTGAGCGATCAGTTGAAGGCGGTCGCCCGGCACGTGAACGTCGATGCCAACGGCCGCCTGTCACTGACGGGTGTCAGGCAAAGTGACGACACCAGCTTGTCGGGCCAGCAATCGCACGGCGTATTGCTTGAAATCTGGCGTGGATCGGGTGTTCTTTTCAGCACCGACCCCGACTCGTTGCTGCCCCCGCCACAAGGCCCCGGGCTCGCGGACGTCGCCAGTCGAGGGCAGCTATGGCATACCTACGTGTATCGGAGCGGTGACACCCTGATTCGTGTCGCGCAGGTGCAGCGCGCACGCTGGGAGGCAGTCGCGGAAATCGCAATGCATCTGCTGTGGCCGGTTCTATCGTTGCTCCCCGTTCTTGCGCTCTTTCTATGGTTCGGCATCGGCTACGGATTGCACCCGCTTCGCGAGATCGCATCGACACTTCGACGGCGCGACGCCGACAACATGCAGTCGATCGACACGGCAACGATGCCCGGCGAAGTCGTTCCCTTGGCCGACGCCATCAACGATCTCCTGCGCCGACTCGACCAGTCGTTTTCCATACAGCGCCGCTTTATCGCCGACGCCGCTCATGAACTGCGCACACCGATCATGGGGCTCGGCATCCAGGCCGAACTGCTTCCCCTTGTCCGGGACGAACAGGAACGCGATGCGATAGTCACGCAGATTCGAATCGGTACGTCCAGGCTCGCGCATCTGGCGGAGCAACTGCTGACGCTGGCGCGCCTCGCGCCGCAGGCCCCGGAGGCCCTGTCCGAACGGATCGACATTGCCGCGATCGCGCTTTCCGTCGTGAGCGATCGGGAACGCGTTGCGCAGGCGCATCATGTCGACCTGGGGTTGGTTGCCCCGCGCGCCGTGATCGTTCGTGGAAGTCAGGAAGAGCTGCGGATTTTGCTTAACAATCTGGTCGACAATGCGATCCGGTACGCTGGCGCGGGCGCATGCATCGATGTCGTGGTCGAGAAGGACGGAGATCGTCCAGTACTGGAAGTTCGAGATACCGGGCCCGGTATCCCCGATAACGAGTTGACGCGAGTGTGGGAGCGTTTCTATCGCGGTGCGGGCCAGCCCGCTTCGGGTACAGGCCTGGGCCTCTCAATCGTGCAAAGTATCGCGGAGCATCACCAAGCGGAGTTGCATTTGACCAATCGGGAAGACACACGGGGACTCAGCGTTCGAGTCGTTTTTCCTCATAGAGCAAGCTGAGAAGAAACGACCCGATTCCCGCCATGTCGCGCCTGTATATGTCCATCTCCCCCTGATACGCCCTTGAGCGCTTCAGGGGGATGCGTGGCGTGATCAGGGGGCGACGGGGTTGCCGGTCGTATCCTTGACCTTGACCTTCCATTGGCCCTCGATCTCGCTGATCACCGATTGCGGCAGCGAAATGTAGTCGAGACTGTCGGCGGCCGCAGTGCCGTTCCTGAATGACCAGTCGAAGAACTTGAGCGTTTCCTTCGCCTGCTCCGGCTTATCCTGTACCGTATGCAACAGCACGAACGTCGCGCCGACCACCGGCCACGCATTCTTGCCAGGCTCGTTCGTCAGAATCTGATAGAACGATTTCTTCCAGTCTGCACCGGCCGCGGCAGCTTTGAAGGTTTCGGTCGTCGGCTCGACCACCGCACCCGATTCGTTCTTCATCGCCGTGTAGATCATCCGGTTCTGCTTGGCGTACGCCCACTCGACATAACCGATCGCGCCCGGCAGACGCTGCACGAAGGCGGCGACGCCATCGTTGCCCTTGCCGCCCGAACCGGTCGGCCATGCCACGGTCGTGCCTTCCCCAACCTTGCTCTTCCACTCGGGGCTGACCTTCGACAGGTAGTTCGTCCAGATGAAACTCGTACCCGAACCGTCGGCGCGACGAATGACGGCGATGTCGAGGTCAGGCAGCTTGACCTTGGGGTTCAGCGCAACGATGGCCGGATCGTTCCACTTCTTGATCTTCCCGAGGTAGATGTCGCCAAGCACCGGGCCGGACAACGTGACTTCTCCAGCCTTCATCCCCGGCACATTGATCGCCGCCACGACACCGCCAACGACGGTCGGGAACTGAAACAGCCCGTCTTTCGCCAGTTCGTCATCCTTGAGCGGAGCGTCCGAGCCGGCAAAATCGACGGTCTTGGCCTGAATTTGCTTGATTCCGCCCGACGAGCCGATCCCCTGGTAGTTGATTTTTCCACCGCCCGACTTGTGATAAGCATCCGCCCATTTGGCGTAAATCGGTGCAGCGAACGTGCTGCCCGCACCGGTGATGTCCACCGCATGAACAAGCGACGAGGAGAGCATCGTCAGCATCAGAACCGGGATCGCTTTCAATTTCATTTCCATTCCTTCCGAGTGTGGTAGCGCGGGACGATAGCGGTCACATGTGACAGTTTCGGGACAGTATTGCCGAGCTCGCGCGCGCCGGCTCCGCGCACGACCGCACGCACCGTCAATCGCGCCGAAGGATCGAGCCGCACCAGTCAAGATAGACCCTCGTTGTGCCGACGCCGCACGGCGGATCGCCGCGCGCCACTTATCTTGGTGTCGGACTTTCACGCCGCATCTCGGCGACACCAGCTCAGTTCCGGTGTGGCTCCGTGAGATGCGATCCGATCATAGTAGGTGCAGATTCACCGACGTCACGGCAAGCATCAAAGCATGGATGAAATCCTGATTTTTCCTGCTGCTGCTCGGATATTCGCTTTGACCAGCTATGATACAACCTCGCCGATTCGAAGCACTCGCTGCCCGCATTAGTCACGCGTAGCAAACCGATGAGCGCCATCGGTTGCATGTTAGTTTGCAGGGCCGACGATGAGATCGCTATACATCGCAGAGCGGTAGTGTCCTGGCTCGTTGCAAAACACGAGGTATCTTCCCGGCTTCAGTGAAAATCGCGCTGTTACGATCTCGCGCTGATTCAGGTCCTCGATACCCTGTAGCCCTTTCAGCTTGTCTTCGGCCACCTGCTGTGTTTTTGAATAGTAGGGTAACGCTACATCGGAGCCGGACCATCGAATGATCATAAACTCGTGCTTCATCGTATGCGACTCGTTCTCTATCGTGAACTCGACGGGACCGGCCGCGACCTTCGACGGGCTTAGACTCAGCGACATCCTTCCATTTTCCCCGTCTGAAAGCCTCACCCTAACCGAAGCCGGCTCGGCGGCCCATACAGACGACGAGATAATCGCGAGTGCGATGACTTGGGTCCCCATAAACAAGATTTTCGGCAACATGGGCTGCCTCCTTCATAGCGATGCATTGATTTTGTTGAATCGCATGTGTGCACGCCGCGTCGCCCACGGCGCTAGTGATGGGCGTACAACGCGTGTTGCGACTTGCTCAACGACATCCTGCCGGTTTGCTGGCCGGCCTCCATTCCGCCGTAGCCCGACTCGTCCGGCCCTGGAAAATTAATTCTGGCTCGAGGCGGCACCCCATGTCGATCGGTCGACTCCCGCTGAGTCTCCCCCCACTGGTGTGCACCGCGTATTCCGGGTGGTGTTGCTGACGCGTAGAGCGGCGCCGTGGCGGCAAGCACGCTGGCGATCAGGAGCAAAGATTTCATCGCAAGCCCTCCAATGACACTTCATCCCGCGTTCATCCGAACTGGCCACCGCAATGCACAACACGAATGTCCAGCTGATGTCATCAGCGTAGGATTTGCACCTTAAGGCTTCCTTATCGCAGTCGTGATTGCGCATACTGCGCCAACGGCGATCAGAGTTCAGGTTAATGATGACCTGGCGTTTCGTTCGAAGATGATCGGTGGTCGCCAGCCTCAGGAGTAAGCGTTCATGTTCCAGCGAAATAGCCAATGGCGCGACGAAAGCGGACTGGCCGCTGTGGCATTGGACTTGCTATCGATGACGGGCGCTGCAGGAAGCCGGCTGCCGCTATAGTCGTTGCGACGATGGATAACGACATGCCGGCCACCACGCTTTCGCGCGCGATCTGCCGTGACCGTCGTGCGATGCGCATCGCATCCACGAGTCGATCCAGACGATCGACGAGCGACGCCACGTCGGCGGCTTCGGAAGACGCAGCCGCTCCCCACGCGCTCATCGCGATCCCGACATTGGGACCCTCCAGCGCCGGCGTATCGTTCACACCGTCGCTAACCATGTTTGCCCTTTCCGAATGCGCCGTTCAATGGGGATGGCTGGGCAGCGTCTCGACTTTGCTGCGGTCGAAACTGATCGTCTTGCCAATCATTCCTCCGTTCATTGGCTTGCGTAGGCGCGCACTCTCGCCTGCCCGGCCATGACGCCCTTGTAGCTCGAGGAGCCGCAACGCTCGCTCCTTTGAACGGACACACTGATTCCGGACTTTTAAGCAAAATTTAATTCTGGCGACCTACGGTGGAATGGTCGTGTCATGAAATAGCCGTGTGGGCGGCTATGCGCAGTGCGTTCGGCACGGCGCGATGGGAGCGTAGTCATGGCAAGCATCGGGTTCAAGCGTATCGGGCTTACCAGTCTGGCCATTGCAGCCGTGTCCGCGAGTTGCATGGGGAAGGAATCACTGTCACCTGCAACGGCGCCACGCGCTCCGCAGGCTGTTTTGTCCGCAAGCCCGGGTTTCACGGCCTACCCGGGAATCGTGTCCGACTTCGAGAACATGACGCGAATCGACGGCCCCGCCGTCGTGACCGTCAAGGTGTCCAGGACCGACACAATACCGAGTGTGCGGCAACTGTGGCCCCCGCCAGGCAGCGCGAACGTGCCGTTCCTCGGTTTCTTCGAGGAATTTTCACCTCCACCCGGCGCCGATCGCGGTGCCCTGGCACAGCGGCACGCCAGCGGCTTCATCATCTCGTCGGACGGCAACATCCTCACCGATGCCGGCGACGTTGCGGGCGCATCGAGGATCTCCGTTACCCTCGCCGACGGGCAAACGTACCACGCACGGTTGATCGGCAGCGATCCGGCGAGTGGTGTCGCGCTGCTTCATGTTCATGCGACGGGTCTGGCTGTCGCCCGGATCGGATCACCTGCGATGCTTAAGGCCGGCGAATGGGTCGCCTCGATCGGTTCGCCCTACGGGCTGGGAACCTCGATCGTCAAAGGTGTCGTCAGCAACCTCTCCCGTCTGCTTCCCGATCAATCGTACGTTCCGTTGATCCAGACCGATCTTACGGAACACTCCGGGGACGGCGGTAGCCCGCTCCTGAACCTCAAGGGTGAAGTCGTCGGTATCGAAACGCCACCTCCGGACGACGGCAACGTGTATCAGGGTCTCGCCTTTGCGATACCCATCGACAAGGCCATGAAGGTCGAACGCCAGTTGAAGTTGCATGGCAAGGCCGTGCATGGACAACTCGGAGTCTCGGCGAAGGAGGAGACGCCCCCGCTTGCCAAGGCGTCCCGGCCGATGCGGCCAAACGATCGAGTCACGGACGCAGGTTGAGCAAGTTTCGCTGCCGGCAGCTCGGTATGGCGCACATTCAAGGAGTCGGTCATGACGTACTCGTCCAGAACAGCGCTCGGCGTCGTCGCCGTGACGATTGCCGTGTTCACCCATGACGCGTTTTCCGCCGAGCAGGCATCACTGCCGCAGCCCGAACACGCTGGCAACGTGACCTATCTATCCGGCGGCATCGGTAGTGATCAATCGGCCGCAATCAAACAGCAGATGGGCAAGTATCCGCTCGTGCTCGAGTTTGCGGGGCATACGAGCAGCGGGAACGACTATTTGGCCGATGTTCCTGTCAAGATCGTCGATGCACATGGCAAGACCGTGCTTTCGACACGAACCACCGGGCCATTCCTGCTCGTCTCGATGCCCGACGGGCGCTATACCGTGTCGGCCACCTATAACAGGCAGACCATGCGGCGAAGTGTCGACGTACGTGAATCGTCCCATGCCCACTCGATGTTCGTCTGGACAATGTAGCTCGACCTCTAGGAGCCTGCCCCATCTGCTCGGCCAAGGTGTCGGGCATGGCAGCGACCCGGAAAGCATGAGAGACGGCTGCATCGAAGGAGTCGACATGGACGAGAATCCGACCGAGCCGGTGGGGCCCGACATCAAGCGTCGCCGTTGGCTGATCGCGACATCCGTCGCGAGCGGCATCGGCGGCATCGCAGCCGCCATCCCTTTCGTTGATTCCCTGACACCACCCGCCAATGCGCTGGCCGCTGGCGCACCGGTCAAGGTCGACATCGGCCGCTTGACCGAAGGCGCAATGTTGACCGTTGCATGGCGCGGGAAGCCAGTGTTCATCGTCGACCGCTCGCCGGCTATGCTTGAAAGCGTCATCAAGGCGACTCCGCTCGTCGCTGATCCTGACTCGCGCCACGCCTTCTCAATGCCATTGCCGCTCTATTGCCAAAACACCTTTCGCTCGCGAGCGGACCATCGGAACATTCTGGTCGTGGTTGGCGTCTGTACGCACCTCGGTTGTACACCGACACCTCGGTTTCAACCAGGGTCTCAGCCAAACCTGCCGGATAACTGGCCAGGCGGCTTCCTGTGTCCCTGCCACGGCTCGACCTACGATCTTGCCGGACGGGTATTCCGCGACAAGCCAGCACCGCAGAACCTCGACGTGCCACGTTACATGTTCTTGTCGCCGACCGAACTGTTGATCGGTCAGGACGAACATGGGGCCGCGTAGCCTTCCGAGACGATGCGCCGGAACGCTGCATATCGATCGAAACAAAAATCCGCCAGGGCGAACGCTCAACCCTGCGCCGTCGATGTACTCTTGTGCCACACTGCGATGCAATTTCGTCAACGGATCCCACCTCGGGCCGCATCGACACGGAGATCACCGATGAACAATTGGCAGATGGCGATTGCAACAGGGTTCTGTGTACTGCTTGTGGCGTGTTCGCGCCGAGACGGCGTCTTCTCCCTATCCCCCGTATTCGCGGAGCAATCGAGCCTATCTGCGTCCGAGGTCGCGAACTGCGTCGTCCATCGCTGGAAATCAAGTACGCGGCAACTGCATCGCGCGGAAGGTGCCGGGGCGATCCTGCTTCGTGCCGAATCATTCTTCCGCGGCGTGCCGATCGGATTGCGCGTCTTGACTGACGGACGGCACTCCCGCGTCGAATACTTCCGCCGGCGCCGTACAGACCCGCTGTACGGGTCGATGGTGCGCGGATGCCTGCGTCCCGATGTGATCCGTGGCACAGCCGGCACGCCGGCCGTTCCGCGATCATGACAGGCCGCGCGACGCACGAGGCTCGGGATCCGGCTCGATCGTTTGACAGCACCTGCGCACAATTTAAGCTCACCGCTCGCGTCAGTCGCGGCTCGCCATGCGCGAGGCGGCCGGCCTCTCATTCCATCGGCTTCATTGCAATACCCGCCACATGCGTGCGCCAGATGTCGCACTTTGCCTTCACGGGAAGCCAGGCAGCACGCTGTCGAAGGCGTGCGGAAGCGCGAATAGTTCCCGTTGAATGCACAGACAGTCCATTGTCGGCACTCCCGTCTATCGCGCGAAACGCGCGAACTTTGCCCTCAGCTGACGACCGTCAGGTGCAAGATACATGTCGTATTTCGACGAGGTTCGAATCCATCGGTCGATTTCCGCGACGCAATCGATGACGACCGGACGAACATTAATACGCGCCAGATAACGATAATCCTCTGAAATCGTATCGTCAGCGCTGCATCGTGCCGCATACGCAAACAGAAGCATCAACGCGGAGAGAAAGATGAGCGGCCCCTCCATGAGTAGTACCGGACGAGGTTAATCATGTCCTGTACCGCGAACCGATGCCCTCGAGGTCACCGGTGATCTCCGGGGAAAAAACGCGTGGAAAGCGCTTCATACAGCGGCGGAGCGAAGAATCGCGACACGCGGCTGGCAATCAGGGCCGTGGCCATCAGCGAAATGACGGGCGCATGGCCGTTGATCATCTCGATGACGATCACGAACGCCGTGATCGGGCTCTGCGTAACCGCGGCGAGATAGCCGACCAGCCCGAGCGCGATCAGCATCTGCAACTGCATTCCCGAAAACACGATGTGCAGCGTATTGCCGATGCTCGCACCGATCGCCAGAGACGGTGCGAACAGGCCACCCTGTGCTCCGGGAAGTTGGGGCAGTCGCCGATGTCGATCATGTAATGAGGATTCAGCCCGTGCCAAGGATACAAGTCATCACAGCATAGCAGACGTCGTGATAATCGAGCGACAACTCGGATGAGCCGTTCCGAGGTTCGTTTCGGGCAATCAGGCGTGGCGGCTTACCGCCCGGCGACAGCTCGACCTGAACTGCGGACGGACCAAGCCATTCAAGCCCGGATCAGGACGATAACTGTTCAAATGCAGCGAGCGCGTGCATGGCGTACATCATCGAGGGACCACCTCCCATATAAACGGCGGTTCCTAGCACGTCCTCTAGTTCGGCGCGTGTGGCGCCCAGCTTGACGAGAGCTTGGACGTGAAAGCCAATGCAGTCATCGCATCGGTCCGCGACTGCGATGCCGAGCGCAACAAACTCTCGCATTTTCTTGCTCAGTGCGCCATCCTTGGTGCCGGCTGCAGCCAATTGACCGAATGCGGTCATTAACTCAGGCTGGGACCCGCGCAGGTGACGCATGAGGCCCGATACGTCGTTGACGACCGCTTTGAAATCGGGTATCCCGCTCATAAAGTTGCTCTCCTTGATCAATCGCGAAGCAAACGTCACGTGACGCTGATGCGCGCGAGCAGCCGGGCGACTTGCGACCGGCCAAGTTCGAATTATTTAGCGTCGGTCTTCGACGCCGAGCACGTCTTCACGCCCAGAACGCTGTACAGAGGGCAGATGCGCACGATGCCTGTCAGGAGTGGCACGATGCCAAGCCAGCCCCACAAGCCAACGTGCCCTGTTACGGTCAATCCGATCAATATCAGCCCAATGAATATTCGCAGGGCGCGGTCGATATTTCCAACATTTGCTTTCACAACAGACTCCTCGGTGATCATGAGGTGGCATGTTCTCTTAACTGAATGAGTTTGCGGCCCCTTACGGCTGGCTCTTGATTCACCCCATTCTTTGCACATTCTGGGTTTTGACCAGCGTTTCGCCATGATGTAACTCAACTTCGAGTGAAACGACGAATCGCACCCTTCGCGCTTCCATAGCAGGCTGCCGGAAAATTGTTATGACGGCGCCTACCCCCCGATTCACGGGTGCGTTGCCGGTCGTACAAGTCGCGTAAGCGGCGCGTGGGGTGTTTAAGAAGTCTGTAAACTTCGACGCAGCCCTCCCCGGACGTTTATCAACAGTTCGATAGAGCCAGCCATCTCTATGCGCGAGCGTCTCGATACACCGACCGTCGCGCCGACGTATTCCCTCCCCCATAGCCGGCCCGCATCCACGACACCAAGCGCGAAGCTCAATGACTGCATGGAATGCGCAAGTGGCGATATGTGTCGCAATGTTGCCGGTTGATCGCCCAAATCGGTTACGCGATTCAATAGCGGGCATCAGCCGGCTTGCCGCCCACGGGCCAGTCTCGAATCTTCCCAGGGAAGTCTGGGCGCGGCTGCTGTGTGAAATACGCTGCGACGTCGAGGGCATCCTGATCGCTCAAGCCGCCCTGTGCTAGTGGAAAGCCGCTGTGCGATCCGATCGGCATGTTGTGCTTGACGAAGGCGGCAGCAGTATAAAGTCGCGCCATGCCCGCCCCGACGTTGAACGACTGCTCGCCCCACAACGGCGGATAAATGTACTGCCTCTCCGACCCTATCGCCCCCTCGCCGTTCGCACCGTGGCACGACGCGCATTGCGCCGCATACACCGCTTTGCCGTGGGCCACGTCAGGTGTCAGGTGCGTGTCGATCTTCCCCACACCGCGCCCCGGTACCTTTTCGTTTGGCCGGGCTCCGTCCTTCATCCAGTCGAAGTACGCGATCATCGCCTTCATATCCGCGGAATCGACAGGTATCGGCTTGCCGTTCATCGAACGTTGGAAGCAGCTATTGATGCGCTCCGCCAACGAAATCACCTTCCCCGCGCGCGACGAATAACTCGGGAATTGCGGGGAAACGCCCACAAAAGGCGATGCGTGCGCAACGGTCCCTCCTTCGAGATGGCAGCTGGCGCAGTTGAGCGAATTGCCGACGTTGCCCGGCAAAAGCGCTTTCGTTTCCAGATGCAACTGCATGCCGCGCACGAGTTGCGCCGCATTCGGCTGATCGAGCATCGCAGCGAAGCGCGGCGTCTCGAACGCCGATGGCGTGGGCGTCTTTACTCCCAGTTCCCGACGCAGTTTGCCCACATCGGACGCGCTTACTGGAGCCTGGCGATTGCCCCACGAAGTGCGGACGAAGGTCAGGATATCGGCCAGTTCTCGGTCGGACAACAGGTTGAAGGCCGGCATCGTATAGACCTTCGGATGGGCGGCGGTCTTCGGGGTCTGCCAACCGGTCAGCACCACGTGAATCGACGAAACTGGATCGGCAGACAGCACGGCCGGGTTCTCCGACAGCGGCGGAAACACGGCGGAAAAGCCACGACCGTCGACCTGATGGCAAGCGGCACAAAACTGGAGATAGGCGAGACCGCCGCGGGTCGTCAACAGGCCCGTGGGTTCCTTGGTAGTGTGTTGCGCACCGGATGCCCGCTTCGCCTCCTCGCCAGGCGAATTCGCAGGCAGTGATGTCAGATATATCGCGATCGCACTGAGATCCAAATCGCTCGTGTATTGCGTGCTATGACGAACCACGTCGCTCATGCCACCTGCTGCATAGGTATAGCGGTTTTGCCCGGTCTTGAGCAACGCAACGAGGTCAGCGGCGGTCCACGATCTGCGCAGATTGACGGCGCGCCAAGAATCGACCGTCGCCCCGGAAAGATAGGCGCTGCCATCACTGCCCGCATCGGACAGGGCTTTTTCCTGAAACCCGATACCGCGCGGTGTATGGCATGCACCGCAATGGCCCAGGCCCTGCACGAGGTACGCGCCGCGGTTCCAGATGGCATCGTGCTTCAGATCGGGGATGTAAGGCTTGTCGTCGAGGAAGAGCCCGTTCCAGACAGCGAGCGTCCAGCGCATATTGAACGGCCACGGAATGTCGGGAGCCTTGTTCGCACGACTCACCGGCGCGACACCGTGTTTCAGATATGCAAACAGCGCGCGCATGTCTTGGTCGGTCATCTTTACGTACGACGGATAAGGCATCGCGGGATAGAGATTGTGACCGTCCGCGGCGATACCTTTTCGCATGACCCGCTCGAATTGGGCGAAAGTATAACGACCGATGCCCGTCGCGTCGTCGGGCGTGATATTGGTTGAATACACGGCGCCGAACGGCGTATTGAGCGGCAGACCACCGGCCATCGGTTTGCCATCAGATGCGGTATGACAAGCGACGCAATCGCCGAGGCGGGCGACATAAGCCCCATGCGCGACAAGATCGGCATTCGATACCTTGGGAGAGTCTGATTGAGCAGCCCCTGCGTAATGGCCGCATGTCGCCAACGCGGCGACAATCCAACGTGTGAGCGTTCGATAATTCATGTCGTATCGGTATCTGTCGGCACATTGTGGGACCGACGCAAGCCTTGCGCGAGGTTCTGTCGAGCCTCTAAAGATCAGCGGATGGGATCGGTTATCTCTCCGACGGCCGCCCTCTACTGCGCCGCGTACTCACCCGGTTCAAATTACTTGAAAGTCGGCATAGACTGCGGCTATTTTGCGTAATGGAATCCGGATTGCTGAAGCTCCACGAGCGTCGCGACCGCTCCGGGTGTAACAATCACGCCTGGAAGTACGTGATTGGTCAGTTCAGCGGCGAGTGCCTCGAGCGACAGTTTGTCTGGGTTCGTTCCGGCATCGATCAGTTTCTGGGCGGTCTCCCAGATGGAGTTATGACAGCCCAGAAAAACGGCACCCCGTCGCTGCAGCACGGGGATGCTAGTGTCATGTGGCGACAAGACCCCGCGGAGAATCTCTTGATCGGTCGCATCTGCAGTCGCTCCAGCACGTTCGTTGATGAAGGCGTTGGATGCGAACTTGCCACCGGTCAGTCTCGCAAGTTCATATTTGTCCCACATAGCCTGATCGAACAATGCAAGATGCGCCGTGCCGTGCGTGGCCGACACGACCAGAAAATCCGGATGTTTGAAGGACCAGATCTGCGCATTCAGCGCATTGCGCATGAGATTCAGCCAGGGACCGGCCAATTCCGTGTTGTCCCATACTTGACGAGGGCCGCCACGATACGCGATGACCTCGGCGAGCGCCTCATCATCCCACTGTTGAGGACGCTCCAGGATCATCGGAACGGTCTTGAATGATCGGCGTCGCGGAGCATCAGCCAAGTGCTGCGTCAAGTGCCTGAGCGTCGAGGCTCCCTCCGGCAACGACGCAGACAGCTCAGCCGGACGCGCCGCGCGCGGGTGGCTGATCCCCCCAAGCAATGCCGCGCCCGCCGTGACGCCGATCGTCTTGAGCGTCGCGCGTCGTGTGGTGGTCTCCGACATGTAATGATCTCCCGTTGGTATGGTCTATTCGACCCGCTTGTCCTCGGCCCCCGCTTTGCAGAAAATTCGCTGGATGCCTCCGTCCGAACGTTCGGCCCGCCCGCCCGCTCGACGTAGGCCGCTTATTCCAAAAAGGAATAAGCATATTCTAATTCGCAATTTAGAATTCGCACGTGCCGTGCGTCAATTCGGCGCAATGCGATGAACGCATTCCGTGTTTGGTGTGGTCCATGTGGCGATCCCGCCGACCGGCGTTTCAGCACAGACCGCGCGTGCGGCGCCGAGCTTTCGCCGACACGCCACTAGACAGATCGCGTACCCGAGTGCTAGTGAGGCCACCTCTCGTCCGATCCGCACTGTGGCCTCCGTGCTCTGGGCCTTCGGGCGGATAGTCGTGATACGTGAGGAGCCGTGTTTCAAGCAGCAAAGCCAACAGTCTATGGATAGAGCGATCTAGCTCGTGTATGCCGCCCTCTGAAACGTCGCAGAGAGCCGTGCCGACATTCTGCATGAACGGGAAATCGCCCACGACGACGGCGTCGCTGTTTTGGTACGCCACATCGGCGGGACGATTGCCACGAACATGGAGCGCCCTGCCCGTCACGCCCCTCTCGAGCCGGCGCCGCAGTCGTCAGCGGGCTCAAGTAGGATCGCAGGAGTTCAGCCGGCGCCTGATTTACCCGCTTACGCAGTCGTTCCACCGATGCATTGCCCGGCAGACAGCCGCGTGCCTCAGTCTGCACGATTACGCATCCAGTCCGCGGTTTCACCGAAGGAGTGGAGCAGCCGCTCGCGCAGTTCCTTTGGCAGGTCGATTTCTCTCATCGCCATTGTCATGCAGTCGACCCATTGATCTCGGTCCGCTGATGCAATGGGATACGGCATATGCCGTGCACGCAGGCGGGGATGGCCAAAACGGCTAACGTAGTGATCCGGACCACCGAGCCAGCCGCACAGGAACCAGAACAACTTATTTCGCGTGTCGTCGAGCGTTGGCGGATGCATCGCGCGAAGCTGCTTGAATTTGGCTTCGAGATCCATCAGGTCATAGAAGCGGTCGACGAGCTCGCGCACTCGTACCTCCCCCCCAATGAGATGGAAGGCCGTTGTTTGCTCGATATCTTCGTGAGGTAAATCAGCCATTTAGGAAATCCTTATGAAAATTGCAGAAATGATGGAGCCAGGTTCATATGCCGGCATGGCGAAAGTCTCAAAAAATAAACAAGAACGTCAGGGGCGGTGGCGATGCCGCGAGCGAGCTGTGCACGCTTTCATCGATTCGCTCCAACATTATTTTTTGCGGCTCCACGATAGTGCCGAGCGCATGACGCCCCCTGTAGCGCGACCGCCTACCGGCAGCTGGCGTCCTGCGCCGATTTCGACACGCACTAGTTCGCTCAGCATCTGAGCCAAATTGATTTCGCGCGGTGTCCGAGGAACTACGCGCAGAATCGAGACTCCGCCCACACGCAGCCTATCTATCCCGGACGGCCAGTCGGGCGGACCGAGCTGCGCTCGCCCGGCATGATCGCAACCCATCAAGCGGCAAATGCTCTCTCCCCCGTGCACGCAATTGACGATCGGGCATTGCGAATCAGAAACCTGCCGGCGGTGCAGCACCGGCAGTTCGATCTCGCACGCCGCGCCGCGCGCATGCTTAAGCGCTTGCATAGCGTCGCCCGCGCACACCGCATTCATGACCCACCGCGTGGCCCCCCACTCGACAAGTCGGCGTAGTGTGCTCGCGCCGTCGCATGGAATCTCGGGCCCTGCGACGAAAGACGCATTCCCTGCCAGCAACGCCAGCGAGTTCGCATCCCCGGCCTCGATCCGGAACCCGGATTCTCTGATCCACTTTGTAGCGCTGTCGGCGGCGACTTCCTCGCTCGATCGGCGGACAGACAACACGACCTCCTTTCCGCTCGACGCAAGTTCGCGAGCAATTGCCAGCCGCTCCCGACGTTGAACGACGGGGCGCGACGAACACAGGACGTTCCCGATATACACGATGTCCACGGACGACAACGCCACGGCATCGTAGAAGTTCGTCACTGCGTCACGGGACCAGCATGCAGGAAGGGGCGCAATGGAGACTTTCATGAGCGTTTGCATGTTCGATGTGCACCGGAGGGATAACGCACAAAGCGGAAAAGGCCCTTCCCGGCGGGTCCGCCATCCGCACATTCAGCCGCTCTCTGACCACCACTCGCCTTTGCTGCGTGGCGGCCAGCAAGCCATGCGCCGCCATAAACAGCCCGATCATCGCCGCGTGAATCAACCACGAGAGATACCAAGCGCCGTAATCCCGGACCACCACGCCACCTCGACGCGTCGTGCTCCGCCTTGACCTTGCCGCGCATTATGTGAAGTCGCCAGCTCATCTACGCGAGAATGAACACGCCGACACATGCTGCCGTCCAGGTCAAGATGTTCGCAGCGCGACGCGGCATTCCCGATAGTCCGGCTCTCGCAGGGGGCTCGACAATGACATCAGAAGTAACAACAGGCTTGCGCTTGCAGTACCGATCGCTGGCGCGATGCGCCACCATGAGAGCAACGGACAGTCAGCGAGGGTCGCAAGCAGGTCGAGCTGCATGTCGGCAGGCCCAGTTCGGGGGCAAGCGCCAGAACCGCATGCGCGCGCAAATTGTCACGCCGCGCACCGCCAGGCGGCACGGCGCCCTGCTGTACCGAACCCAGCGCGAGGCTTGACACCGGAGAATGGTCGAGCCCGTGGCATCTGCGGATGCGCGACACTGAAGCCGCCGATGGTAAAGAGCAAGGTCGCACGAATCGCGCCGACTGTCGCGACGCGAAAGTGCCAAAATACTTTCAGTTGGTCGACATTAATTCGGGAAATGATACGTCGAGCAAAGCTCATGAATGACACAAACCTGTTCATGCAGATCCCGACCGTCACGCATCGAAATGCTTTGCATCCAGCGGCGCGCTCTGCCACGGCGACATCCCCCTCCGACCGATACGCCGCAGACATAGAATTGGCACAGTGTTAGGCCGTGCGACAAGCTCGCCTGGCGGCCGAATGATGTGATCTTGCATTGAGGTGGGTTAACAGCAACTTATCAATTGCCTATTATCGCAACTATGCAATAGTATAGTTTGACCGTGGTGCTGGACGATGCGCGACACGGTGCCGCATATGCATACGAAGTCTTGGCTGCCATTGAAAGTTTGTAAGTATAGCTAACGATGGCCGTTCGCGCGCAGATCAGCCTTGTTAGCATAGGATTCTGATTCGGTAAGCGCGCGGATCTCGACACCGTGATGTTGCCCGAAGCGCAACGTCGAAGTTCGCTGCCCTTCGGAAGATAGTGGAGCATCTCGAGGAGACGGTGGTGCGCTCCGGAGTATTCCGCCTACGGATCTAGCCATTCCCTCCTCCACCGCGGTTCCGATACGTGAGTGCGAGCTGGCTTACCGAGTAGCGAGGTCATCAGCGCACGCGTCGCGCCTTGGCCCCAGCCGGCATTGACAGCGAGAAAGTCCGCGCCGGTCTCGCCGACCGTCGTGGACATGACCTTGATGATCCAGAACGAGAGCGCGACGTCAGGAACCTTGTTCAGCCAGGGCGAAGTCGGGCGGTCGAAAGGCGAGAGCATGCCGTTGCCTCCTGAAGATTTGGGGTACAGGCAGTCTGATCGTGCAGACTTAGCTCATCCATAGCGGCGCTGCAAGAGTGGCGCCACTCACCGATCCATCAGGAAGTGATTGATTCGACTGAGAATTATTTTAGGAGCGGAACGCCATGCCCTGTCGCGACTAGATCGGCCTACCCCGGAAAAATGCACTGAAATCAAGGGGACCCCGACGCTCAGCGCCGAGAACCCGCGCCTGATCTACTGCTCGATTACCGGGTTCGGGCAGACGGGCCCGTATGCGTCACGTGCCGGCTACGACTTCCTGATACAAGGGATGGGCGGCCTAATGAGCGTGACGGGGCGCGCAGACGGCACGGAAGGTGCCGGTCCGGTGAAGGTCGGCGTCGCGCTGACCGACGTGATGACGGGGCTGTATGCGACGGTTGCCGTGCTGGCCGCCGTTGCCCATCGTGAGCGCACGGGGCGCGGACAGCACATCGATCTGGCGCTGCTCGACGTGCAGATCGCCGCGCTCGCGAACCAGGCGGCCAATTACCTGATCGGCGGCAGTGTGCCGCACCGGATGGGGAACGCGCATCCGAACATCGTGCCGTACCAGGATTTCCCGACGGCCGATGGCCACATGATCATCGCAGTCGGCAATGATGGCCAGTTCACCAGCCTGTGCGGGGTGCTCGGTCAGACGCAATGGGCGAGCGATGCGCGATTCGCAACGAATCCTCTACGCCTACAGCATCGCGACGTACTGGTCGCGCTGATTGGCGCGGTGACCACGTGCCGGTCGACCGACGAATGGGTCATCGCGATGGAGGAGGCGGGCGTGCCGTGCGGGCCGATCAATGGGCTCGACCGGGTATTTGCGGACGAACAGGTCAAGGCACGCGGCATTCGTATCGAGATGCCGCATGCATCGGCCGGCAACGTGCCGCTCGTGGCGAATCCGATCCGAATGTCCGATTCGCCCGTCCAGTATCTTCGTCCGCCGCCGCGACTCGGCGAACAGACCGATGAGATTCTGGGTGCATGGCTGGGACTGAGCCACGACGAGATCGACGCATTGCACGAGCGAAAAATCATCTGACATCATGATTTCGATCCATGACCCATCATCGGGCTGGAAGGCAATCTGCGAGGCCCGGATGGCCGCCGCCGCTACTGCGAACGCCGACGACGCGTCGGTGTGGAGATGGTTTGCGGCGATGCTCGAAGAGCGGCGCATCCGCTGGCGCTTCATGTTCAATGCGTGGGTCGTTCATGTGGACCGGAAAGAGGTCGCGATTGAACCCAGCTTCTATGAGGCGATCCGATCCGCCAAGTGCGAGTCGGAAGAGCTTGGCCTTGGCGCACTTTAGTATTACTTGACCTAAGTCTGACAGTATCACTTGCGGTGCCAATGCAGACTGTTTCGCGAACGGGCGTAAACGGTCATTCCGTCGGGCGAGCACCACAGCGACTAACTCGGTGGCGAGATTTTCGTGCGGATCATATCGACGGAATGATTTGAGAATCTTTAACTTGACATAATTAACATTATCGAATAAATGGGGTCGGTACCCGACATCTCGAAGATTTTGCAGGGCCGTCACTGCAGTAGACTAACCCGACTCAGTCTGAACCAGACAAATCGGGGCCCAATTCTGCTTCAATTTGGTCAATGGATGGCAGTCCCGCTTCAAGCGACGCGGGGACGTCCCGAAGGAGCTGGTATTCTGCGACGCCCATCGGATTTGCCATGCCACGCAGCGCATACTCGGCAACCAAACGGTTCTTTTCCCGGCACAGAAGCAGCCCAATGGTCGGATGATCATCAGGCGACTTCAGTTCCGAGTCGACCGCGGACAGGTAGAAGTTCAGTTGCCCGGCATATTCGGGCCGGAACGGTGTCGCCTTCAGTTCCACCACCACATAACTGCGAAGTTTCAGGTGGTAAAACAGCAGATCGATGAAGAATTCGTCGCCGCCGACTTCGAGCCGATACTGTCGGCCGACAAACGCAAAGCCGGCGCCAAGCTCAAGTAGAAATCGGGTAATGTGCCGCGTCAGCCCCTGCTCGATATCGCGTTCCTGAGCATCTTCGGACAATCCGAGAAAGTCGAAGATGTACGGATCTTTGAGCGCTTCGCGCGCCAGATCTGATTGATGCGGCGGCAAGCGTGCGTCGAAATTGGTTACGGCCGCACCCGTCCGCGCATGTGCTTGCGTGTCAATTTGCATCGCGAGAACGTTGCGGGACCAGCCGTGCTCAAGCGCCTTGCCAGCGTACCAATCGCGGACCGCCGGGTCCTTTGCCTTGTCGAGCAGGGTACAGAGATGAAACCACGGCAATTGTGCAGCAGGCTGCTGCACAAATTCCGATGATGGCCATGCTTGCGCCAGAGCCCGCATGTATTTCAGGTTACGCGGCGAGAATCCCCGCATGTCGGGAAACGCGGCCTTCAGATCCTGCGCCAGCCGATCGATGACCTTTGCCCCCCACCCTTGTCGCTCCTGGCGTTCGAGAATGTCGCTACCGATCTGCCAGTATAGTGTCACCAACTCGCGATTCACACTTGCCGCGGCGCGTGCACGGGCAAGCTCGACCCGCTGCTTGAGCTCCGTGAGCCAGCGGCGATAGTCTTCGTCACCCTGCGGGGTAAGGGAATTTGTCATCCGGCCTTTCGTTTGCAGTGTCGTAGTCAAAAAGACAGTGGGCATTATCCCGGCTGCAACCGGAATGAGGCAATGCCTTGCCGAACCGGAGCGACCGTTGGTCGAGCCCTAAAGGGTCCATTCCCAACATCTTCTTCGCCATGCCCCTGGATCGATCCCCAGCGAAGCGTCGAAATGCTGCCGAATTTTCCAGCGGGTATTTTATTTTTACTCGATCGAGCGCCCGTGGAATTTCCCGATCTCCGCGCGACGGCTTTCTCTTCGACCGTTATGCATTCGGACGTCGTCTGAAGCGAAGCAGGCCCGAGTAACTGCTGCACGACGTCGAGCGGTACGTCGGCAGCTAGCGGACACGCCCGAGCGCCCCCTGCGGACTCAGGAGAGTCCGCAGGTCCTTCCGATTCCTTACGCCGAACAGTCTTTAAATTCAGATTCCGAATTAATATTTAAATAATGGAATTTAGCAAATTTTTTAGGTTGTAAGTGCAAAGAGTTGTGGCGCCCAAAAAAGATGGCTCGCCTGCACCCAGGCGTTCGCGTGGAGGCCCGATGCTAAAGCGCCCGGAGTTCAAAGGAGAGCCGAATCAATCGAATTTTTTGTTACTTGACGTCAGCGATATTGAGCAGTGCCCAAGAATCCCCAGAGCCATCGGTGCCCTCCGCTACGATCACTAGTTCGCAATCGCTGCCAGACGGCTCAATATGCATTTGCATATCACCTTCCGTGACGGTTATAGTGAAACTAAAGTCAGAATCCGAAGCCGTGAATGTAAATGTTTGTGACGTATCGTTCATTGTCCAATACACGGACTGGTCTCCTGGTGGGATCGTCGCCTTCCCATACATCGGCCCACCGTTAGGGCAAGAAAGATTTAAGGTGCGGAAACTGTTGCTGTTAACCCCTACGATGAAATTCGACATAACACGCTTCTCCTATGCAAGTGCGGACCGATCATCTTAGTTCCTCCGGCGGACCTGGCGCACGCCGTTGCGGACCGGGAGGGTACGAGCCTGGCTCGTTTTCCGTCGTCTCACTGAAACGATTCGTGGAGCCGCGCTTGAGCGGCGATTTCGCCGGCGGGAAGCTGCCGCACGTCCTGCCCGTCGATCTACCACTGGGCTCCATCGGCGAGACGCGCGGTAAGCACGCCTTCGCGTCCGAGCACCGCGAAGCTACGCGTGGCTTCTACGACCGCCGCGGCTGTCGGATCGACCATTCGGATAGCGGCGTCGGCTTCCTCAACCCACTGCTTGTTTGGCTGCAGCAAATTCATCTGGTTTTCCGGCCTTTCAGTTACGCGTTTCGAACAGCGAAGCAGACCGCGCTGCATACGAAACGCTATCCAGTCTCACGACCAAAGGCGCGAGTGTCTGCGCAACATTTGCTGGCAAGCCAGCGCGAACTACTTCCGCTTCGCTTGCAGCAACGATGAAGTCTTTGATAACGGCCCGATCCGGTAACGTACAAGCAAGCATGAACGCTGCGTGACGCTCTTCGTCAGTCAGGTCCGTGAATGTGAACTTACCGAGTGTGTGCGCTAGATATTCGCTCGCTTCGGCTTCGATTTGGTCCATGTTCATTTGCCTGGTTTCCTAGGTGCCGACCAGGTCGGCATTAGCCTCACAATCGTCCCAGTACCGTAACGGATCCAGATGATGCGGATAGCGCAAGCTGAGCCACCCTGAAAGCCGAGCCCAATCCGGATGGTTGCTGCCTATCAGTGACGACCAGATCGAGGAACGTTCGAGAATCCGCCCAGTGGCACGATCGCGTACCAGCAAGCTGCCCATCCCGCTCGAACTGTTCGACTGTGTCTCGACCAGATAGCGTGGCAACAGCCGCAGTTCGGCATCCTCCGCCCAGCCATACACTGCTCGCACCACGTTCGACGGATCTCGCAGTTCGATGGGGCCAGTGGCCGGACGAACGGCTTTCCATCCTTCAGGAAACTCGGCAACAACCTCGTGGTCAGCTTCCCTCACCCATCTCACCCGCAAAATGCGCGCTATCGCGTCGCACAAGTGGGACAGCGACGCGTAGCCGGCAGGCAAAGCGATCGCGCTCGGTAGCGTGATCAGATTGTCTTTCCAGAGCCGGGTTTCGTCATCGGCGCGCTGGGCCGTATCGAACGCGCTGGCTTCGAATGGATTCACCGGCCGACCCGACATGCTCGAGTTCCCGCTTGGTAATCCCGTAAAAAGACGCTCGGCGTCCTGACGGGTAAGTTTTGGTTTCCCGCGTTTCATGAGATTTTTGTACAGTTCCTTTCCTATCAATGGTCGAAGAGCGTCTACCCTACTCAGATGGCGAGCAGGTCGGGCTGAATTAGGAACGCTGCAGGATCGTTACCGAGCCATGCTGGCTGTCGCCCCCTGCCAGACCAGGTTTTACCTGTAGCAGGGTCGCGGTACTTCGGAACGGTCGGCACGCGCCTCGAGTCGCGCTTATGCCCTTTCTCTTGCAGATCCTGAACGCTGAGATCGAAGTCCTTCATCAGGGCCTTGATCTGTCCGATCGCCGCTGAACGTTCGGCTTCGCGAGCGGCGTTGATTTGCGCATCCAGTGCCTCTCGTTGCGCAATTAGAGCTAGGTAGCCTGTCGGTTTGGAGTTCATGTTCTCTCTTTTCCTTGCGCCGGCATGGCCGGCGTTTTCCTTGGTCCGGTGCTCCCGCGTTTTCTGTTGTAGATGCGCGTGCGCCTCACAATCTCCGTCGGCCACTAACCAGCGCCCTTTCTCACGACAGCCGCAACGAACTCCGCCATATCTCTTTCGTGATCGAGGAGTAGAGCAATGTCGTTTGGCACTTCTCCCGTAACCCGCTCGTACGCGGCGTCAATCAGCGGTTTCAATAGCGACCTCGTTTCATCGATCCACCCTTCATTGCCGATCGTCCCGGAGTAGTTGATGCGCGCTGCACCTCGATCTGAATACCACGGGAAGAATGCCTCATATGCATCCAGCGAGTATCGTATCAAGACTGAGAAGCTATCCAGCCGGGTCGCGATCCTATCGTAAAGCTCTCGGTCATCGAGCAGTGTGGCAGCCGCGGCAAGCTTCGATATGCTATGACTTGCCTTTCGAATCGTTGTGTATGTGCCCATCGGATCCCGGAGGTCGCGCTCACCTGCGAGCGCAATGTGCGCTTTCAGCCCGCATTCGAAAGCCATCAAAAGATCGACGAATGATTTGATCCGGCCGGTCTTGTTAGTGATCCGATCCCACGTTACATCGAAGCGTTCCCAGAAATCGTGCGCATCAAATGCGTACAGCTGTCCGACTTCATGAAGAATGGAAGCTGTTTGTTGTGCCATTGTTGCGTTTTCCAGTGCCGGCCTCGCCGATGGTTTCCGAGTCAGTAAGGTGGGGCATCTGATCGCGAGCAAGCTCGTCGACAGGTCCGAGTTGTTCGGCGCATTGCCGACAACGTCAAGGGAGTTTTGTTGATAATGTGATCATTCGGGGAGCATCGCCAGTGGAATGTCCCCTGCGGATGAGAGTTACACAACTGTCTAGTCACCGAAGATTTCCCTCACTGGGTTTTCCGCAGCCGTAGGAGGAAGACGAGTTAAGCTCCACCCATCTTTCCCGTTGAACAGACTATCCCGATTGACCTTCAAGATATCGAATAGTCGATGGACGCTCTCACGTGCCAAATGCTCGAGGGCGGGAGTTTCATTGCCCAATACTCTCGCGGTCACCCAGCCGCCTTTGGTCGCCCATTCGATAGCATCGTCCCAGCTCGCCATATAGGCCCATGGGACGTTATTAAACATTGCAACGACTTCCTCTCGGTTTCCATTCATAAAGAAGCGATTGTAGTCGATGAGCTTCCACCTCCCGGGAAGCAGTCCTTGCCATACCGCGACCTCCGCACCTCGCATCGCCGGTTCGGTAAACAGGTCGGGAATATTCTGAGGCCACGCAACCTGATAGCTATTGATTAGGTCCGTGACGTCAGTGAGCTTGCCGTAGTTGCTCACGACGCGGTTCAGCACGTCAACATGAGCCTTTGCGAGCTGATTGAACTGATTTTCAACCTGCTCACGATACTTTTCCAAAGTTGCACGGAACTTCGCTTCGAATGGATCGGCGCTTCCGCCATTGCCCATCGCGTCAATCGCAATCGAGACGATGCCGCGGAGGATGCCCGATAGGGCTCCGCCAACATATGGTATGAGCGCAATACCCGACAACATCGCGCCGAAGATATCGCCAAATGGGATAACAATCGGAGTTTTCCGTTCAACGAGAGAGACGTAATACGCTACTTCCTCGATTAGAGTGTTTGTGCGATCCTTGATCTCTAGGCAATAAGTACTAAGACCGGCGAAGAAATCTCGTATTGCGTCCTTCCGCCCAACTGTCTCTTCGATCGTGGCGATAAGCCTCGCCCACTCCGGATCGTGGGGGTCGCTGATCGGCGGTAGCGCTGCGATGGCGGCGATGTAACCGAGCTCTACCTTGAACAAATCGTCCCAGATTCGCAGCTTATATCTCTGCGTCATTTCATTTGAAAGCGCGTCA
The DNA here is from genome assembly GCF_003366075.1 of Burkholderia sp. IDO3. NCBI lineage: Bacteria > Pseudomonadati > Pseudomonadota > Betaproteobacteria > Burkholderiales > Burkholderiaceae > Burkholderia > Burkholderia sp. IDO3. Next base: position 94,661 of record NZ_CP028965.1, on the reverse strand, counting down.
AAATATTTGTTGTCAAGCCCGGGCCACGGGGCATCGCTCGATTTGACTATTTCCGTTATTCGATCAGCAAGTTCGGACGGATCGGATTGTTTAACTGTTGCTCGATTCATTTCGCTTCCCCGTTGAGAGATATTTTGAAACGACGCAGAACAAATGACAGGGTCGGTCCTCCCATGCTTTTCCGTTCTCCGTTACTCGTAGGTCCTGACCGGAGGCAGGCCACGCTGCTCCAGAAGCACATCCTCCGCATGTTCCATCGACGCCCGGCGATACTGCGCCGATGAGAAGTCGGGAGGATCGAGCGCCCACACGTGCGGTTCGCGTGCGCGAGCGAAGGCCTCGATCTCTTCATTCGTCGGCGCCTGCGCGGTGGTTTGGTAGCTCATTGTTTTCCGGTCTACTGGAGGACGTCCAACGGACGCACGCCTGTGAAGTAGGTGCCGTCAGGCCGCACCGCGATAAAGCCGAAGCCCGGACCGCTGTATTTCGGGTCACAGGTGATGTACAGATTTTCTGCTTCGTCAAACTGCCAGTTCCCGGCACCGAAAAGTCGGTCCATAAACGCGGGGATGTCTTTCGCGACCTCTGCATTCAGTGCCGCGCGCTCCTTGGCGCCCATTTGATTCTTACTCATGTTTTCCTATGTGCCCAACGCGCGCTTCAAAGCGTACCCGGTGAGTGCCTTGATGGCGTCGAACGTCAGTTCGATGCCCTTAGTCCGAGCGGTGGATTTGATTGATTCCCAGATCGTGGCCGATCGCATGGTATCGAGCAGATCGTGTCCAGCCATGGTGAGGCGCGGCGCAGACACGCCGTACGAGAAGTGACTGTCGGCACCCCGGAGTACTTGTAGGCCTTCCACGTAGCCGCTGTCGATGAGAAGCTCCAAGTGGCCAGCAATTCGCTCTTCCACGGCCCTTTGGTCTTTCGCGAGGTTATCGAAGGCTTCCCACGTCAGGTCATCGGTCCATTTCGGCACATCTGGAATGTCTGCGAGGACATCGTGTCCTGCCTCTATGTCCGTCAGTTGCTTTCGTGGCAGATCCCAATCTCTTTTCATAGCCCCTTCCCCCTTTTCCTACGCTTCGTCGTCTGGCCGCAGCATTTCCGCGAGTGACGCTCGGATCGCGAGCGACAGTTGTTCGCGCAAGCGTTTCGCCATTGCAGGCGCGACTTCGATGAATGTGTCGTCATCGATTCTCAACACCACCATGCCCTGGGAATTTGTAAAGACCTCCAGCGTTTCGCTCTCGGCCTCGGGGCCACGCGCAAAGTAGCGGATAGGGATGCGATCCGTCGTGGCAGCTTCAGCCTCTTCTGCTGCGTCGCCTGCCGCCTCGTAGAGCCATTGGGCGACAAGCGGTGTCTGCTCAACTGTCAATTCGATGCGCGGGTCAGGCTCATTCAGATCGTTGACTTGCTGTGTCAATACCACCAAACCGTCCTCGTCAACTTCGACGGATATGGGCTGCATTTTCTTAAGCATGCTTACTCCCTGGGTTTTCGCGTGTGCGAGCGAAGAAACTTCTGCGCTCGATCGTTCCCTTGTTTTCCGATCAGTCAAAAGGGCGTCCAGGTGCCGTTCGGACGTCTGGCATACATGTCCAGTTGCTCCATGTTGTCCGTCGGAATACTCATCACCTGCGCCGCCTCGTCATCTACGACCTTTCGGGGTTGTGGCTTCAGAGGATCGTGACCGGCAGCCGCTGCATATTCCCCGGCGCAGATGCGCGCCCATACATTATTCAAATCGTCCTGTGACATAGCCATTTTGCTTTCCTGTTTTCCTAGTCTTTGAAGGGGATGTGCTCATCGGCGCGCGACTGCATCCCGAGCTTCCCTTCACTCCCCATCGCGTCCTGCCACGCGATCATCGCGTCTGCAACGGCATCTTGATCGCCGCTGAACGCGAGGACAGTTTCCCCGCACGACGGACAGATTCCGCCGAAGGCTGCGCGGATACCCGTCATGTTCCGCGTGTCCATAGCATCGAAATCGGTAAATGCTGTCTTGCACACGCCACACACCAACTTCTCTGGTCGCAGCGCTTCAATCTTCGCCTGTGCTTGCGCAATCCGTTGCTCTCTCGTACCGCGCTACTTTGCTTGGCCCATCTATTGCCTCCCGTTTCGCAGGCGCGAAAATCGCACCGCTGGTTTCCGTAGTGTTATCCGTTGCGTGCTTCTTCCACGTCGCCCTGCGTCTCGCCGATCAACAGAAAGCCCACTGGGGCCTTCGCGGAACCCGGCGCCCTATAAAAAAAGACTCCAAACCCAGCTCAGCCAGCCCCTGGCGAAGCCGCGCCACCTTCTCTCTGACCAAAGCCGCTCGTGCCTCATTCATGATGATCTCCGCTTCGTTTATTCGTGACCGCCGCTTATGCGATATAACGTGTTGTCAATGTCTGCTTGCGCTTGCTTCAAGTGGGTACACAGGCCTTGCGGCTCTCCTGAGTCACCGCATTTGCTCTCTGCGATCGCCATCTGAATCTGTTCATTCGCAGCACGAGCGGCCGACAACTGCGACTCTTTTGCGTCGTCGGACGCTTGATGCTGGCTGCAGCCATATCCAATCACCGCAACGAGCGCAACGATGTATGCGGCGGTTCTCATTGCTCTCGTTTTCCGTTACAGGTCGTATTTGGCACGCAATTCAACAATCCGCTCCAAGCGCGCGTGATGCTCCGAGCGAGCGTCGGCCGAAACGTCCGCGAGATTCACCTTCCCACACGCGACCGACGTGTCCCATTCGGTCGTTCGCCGAACAAGGTCGACCAGCTCGCGCAGTTCGCGCTTCATCATGTCGAACACCATCGCCTCCCCCTTTTCCTATCGACCCGTTCCGTTCTTACAGTGGCAACACCACAGCCCCTTACTTGCGCTACACAACGCAAGTCGGCCACAGTGCGGGCAGCGGATCGTGATCGCTCCGAGATTCATTGTGGTTTCCTGTTTATCGGCTTGCACGGTGATTACTTGATCAACTGCATCCCTGCGACCTTGGCAGCCCCGACATCAAAGGTAGCTGTGTACTCGCAATCGGCTGCGTGGCCGGAACGCTCGATCAGGCAGTCTGCAAAATCCGCCTTTGAAGATGCTGTGTACACGCGAAGTGCCTTTCGCACCGTGTCCGCACCTTCGATGACCAGTTCCTTGGTGCCGATCATCGAGTCGATGAGGTCCTTCATCTGCTCGCGCTCGACGCCGTAGCACCGCCCGAGCACCCACACGACCTCGACCAGCGCGACCTGTGAAACGTACCCCGGTCGCTCGGCCGACAGGGATTCCATTAGCGCGGTCGCCTTCTTCGACTGGACGGCATCGTCCTGTGCGAAATAACGGACCAGCACATTTGTATCCAGGCCGATCATCGCGCGGATGCCCCCTGCTCGGCTATCGCCCGATTCATGTCCTCGATCGACACTGGTCTCGCCGGCTTCTTCACGATCCCCTTGAGGGACGCAAGCGACCGCGTGGCCGGATAGACCTCATACCGGCCCGTCGCCTCGTTGAAGCTGAATTCGATCCGGTCGCCGGACTTCAAGCCAAGCTGATTCCGCACGTCCACAGGGATCGTGACCTGGCCCTTTGAAGTAATAGTTGCTGCTGTCATGGTGACACCTCCGATCATCCTTACTTTATGGTAAGGAGGAGCGGAATGCAAGGGCAAGGGTGCGCGTGCTACACGACTAACTACACCCTACCGTGGCATGCGTCACTCGCCGAGATCAATCGCGGCGACAGCCTCGCGCTGATCGCGTTCGGACACTTCCAAATATGGAGAGAGGTGATCGAGGTGAGCATGGCCCAAAAGAATCTGGACCGTTTCGAGCGAGTGCCCGTTCGCCATCAGGCAACTAGCGAAGGTCCGTCTGCCAGTATGACTGCTGTAACCGGCGCCGAGCCTTGCGGCACGGTACAGGCCAGTCACATAGCTCTGGAGGCTATCGGCGGCCAGATACTCGATCGATTCGCCCTCGAAATTGACGCGCCGCTTGACGCTCAGCTCGAACGCGCCCCCCTTCTGCGTGAGGATCAACCTCGTTCTCGGCATCAGGCCACGGTACTCGCGACGATCCAGCGACACCCCACGTCCACGGCGATATCGCCACTCGACGTAGCGTTCGAAGGCCTCGACCGTCTTCGCGTGCGAGAGAAACACGCAGCGCGGCCGGCAGCCTTTGGTGATCGAACCGGGCAACCCGATTTCTTCCTTCCTCGTGCCTGACTTTGAGAGCACATGATGTACTTCAATACGCGCAATCTCGGTCACGCGCATACCGCATGTGATGCCGAGCAAGAGGATCAGAGTGTCGCGTTCAGGAAAGCGACTCGTCGCTTCGGTGACGCTCAGAAGGTGGCGGAATCTCGCCGGTGTGAGGGTTTTGGCGTGTTTGGGTTCCATGCTTCCGTATCTCGTAATGCGCTCGAAAATCGAGCCTGTTACGAGAGAGAAAGCGTTTGACGCTCCTTTCCAGTGTAACCCGCGTAGTGCCTCGCTTCCTCGGAAAATCCGGCATCGCGTCGATCATCCGTTACCATTCCGCCGTATTGTAATAACTCGGCGATGATCGTGATCACTGAACTACAAGACCTACAGGCTCAAGTCCGCGAACTGAATATTCGACTCGCGGACGTGAAGAAGGACGAGAAGCAGGCGTATTTGGCCGGCGTCGAGGAGCGCGTTGCGCTCTACGGCATCACTGAAGACGAACTGCTGCGCGCAGCGGGCTTCCGAAAATCGCGCAAACCGCGGGCACCAGCGAAGTACTACGACCCCTCTTCGGGCAAGCAGTGGTCCGGATTCGGGCCGCGACCGAAATGGCTGGAAGGCAAGAATCTCGACGACTACCTGATCGAGCGTGCGGCGAAACCGTGGTGGCCCGGAGAGAGCGCCTGATGGCTCGTCCCCGCGACGACCTTGCGGGGAAGATGTTCGGCGGTCGGCCGAACACCGGGACGGTGCTGGGCCCCTACTCAAAACTTGCGGTACCCTGTCCCAGAACGGTTGCTTATGGGGCACGGCAATGTGCTATTCCGCCAAGATCCAAGCCAACTACCGGGAATACGTTCGCCTCTATGGCGCCGACATGGACATCGAGACATTCCGGCGCATCTTCTTTGCGCGAGCGGCCGGGAACGACGTCAAGATCCCGAAAGCGGTCGACGCCGCGTTCGCGGGCGTCGACGAAGAGATCACTGCCGCGATCGCCGCGTATCGTAGCCAGCGAACACGGGAGCTGGAGACCGATCTGTTCGAGCAGCGAGCGCGCCTCGCCGCGGCCGAGAAGAAGCTCGCCGAGAAGGTCACGAAGAAGGCCAGCGAGGACGTCCGGATCGCCACGAACAAGATCGATGCGGCGACGCGCGGACTCGACGATCTCCGCCGACAGGACCTGCAGGAGCGTGATTCGCGGATCTTCCCTGGCTGGTATGCGCCCGTGCTGATCGAACTCGACGGCAAGCGCTTGGTCGTACCGATGCGGTATCGATGCCGCATACCGGGCTGGACCGAGGCGGATGAGAAGCAAAAGCCCGGAAGTTACAATGCGAGGTCCGACGCGCTCGGCACGGCCTGGCGCAAGGTTTTCGGCTTCACGCATGGCCTCGTGCTCGTCGATGCGTTCTTCGAAAACGTGAAGCGCGACGGCCAGAACATCGTGCTTCGCTTCGACCCGACGCCTCCACAGCACATGCAGGTCGCCTGCCTTTGGACGCGCACCGAGATCCCGGGCGGCGACGAATTATGGTCGTTCGCGGCGATCACCGACGACCCACCGCCGGAAGTGGCGGCAGCTGGCCACGACCGATGTGTCTGAATACTACTAACTATTAAATCATCGTAAGTCGTTGATTTAGTGTGCAACTCCACAACGAACAGTTTGCGGCTCGCTGCAGGCGTCGCCGTGATTTGTGTGCGCTTTGCCGGCATCGCCTGGCCTAGGCGCGACAAGGGTCTCCGGTTTGCCCCTATAAAAATATGGATTTGATTCAATGACTTCCTGTCTGGCCGTTCGTCAGGCTTCGTCCCAAAAATGCGTATGCGACATCAAGCTGCTCGAAATCGAGTGACTGCAGTGCAATGACTTCGATTGCGCAAAGCAGATGTTCCGCGACTTCGAACTCTCCTTCTTCGCACGACCGGGCGAAGACGGCCAGCACGTCGTCCCGCAGCGAACACGACATAGCAGTTGCTCCCGCATTAAAGCAGCTTGGTTTGCGCACGGTGCCACCGGACCAATGCCGCTAATTGCAGTGTTCACCTTCCAACCATGGGAGGGTCAAGGAAAGGATGAGATTCTTGCCATGCGCGTTTCCAGGATATCCGTACTGTCCGAGGAATTCGCCTCGACTATTCGTTCTGGACCACCTGCGTAGGGATTCGTCGTACGTAGTCTTTGGGCAACCGCGTAAATGATCCGCAGTCAGACCAAGCCTTGGTGCCACATCGCCCTAGAAGTCCGACGCGTCGAGTTGAATGGCCTCGCCATAGTTCGGCAATTGATGTCGACTGATAGCACGTGCGATTTGCTCCTGGTGGAGTTCGAATGTCGCGAGCAAATGGTCAGGAGTCGTTGCGCCGGCGCCGAGCTTGTCGCACACGACGGCTGCCGGAAGTCTGACTGCGACGTATCCCCAGCCATGACCATATGCAGAAAAGCGCAAGCCTGAATCGTCGCAGACGAGAGGCCGTGTAAGGCAGGTAATCGAGGCAGGCATGGTGCAGTGTGACGCTTCGTGGCGAATCTTTGAAGTATTGCATCCACGAACAAAAATTCAACTGGCGGACGGGGCACGAAGCCAGTGACACCGTTCGGCGTGGATCATGAGGGGTGCAGAAAACCGAGACGCCCGCTCGTGCGATGTCCACGTAAACCCGGCGGCATGGCTTTTGCTCGCCCGTGCACCTTGAAATTCTGAAAGGTTTGCTCTACACCCGAATCAATAATTCAAGAAATATAAAAATCTGGGTGCCGCACTTCATACAAGAAGTTGCGTCCGCCACCATTTCGATTGGAATCCAGTTCGTACATGCGATCAAGCAATCCGCCTATCAAATGTCGAAATGGAGGAGACCATGGGTCTTAACCGCAGGCAATTTCTCAAACTCACTGGCGGGGCAGCCGCCGGCGTAACCGTGGCTGGGGCTCCATCGGCACAGGCCGCTCAGGTCGACGCCGGACGAACGACGCTGCCCTATACCCCGAAAGTGATCGCACGCGCCGGGCAATTGCGACCAAACGTACCCCTCGCGTTTACCTTTCCGGATGCGTCATCGCCATGTGCGGTAGTCAAGATGCGGACCCCCGTCCCCGGTGGCGTCGGCCCCGATAAAGACATCGTCGCGTTCAGCGTGTTGTGCACCCACATGGGCTGTCCGGTTGCATACGATGGCACCACACGCGAATTCAATTGCCCTTGCCACTTCAGCAAGTTCGATGCTGAAAAAGCCGGTCAGATGATTTCGGGACAGGCAACGGAAAAGCTTCCCTCGATCGTGCTCGACTACAACGCCAGCAATGGCACGGTACGCGCGATTGCAGTGGATGGGTTGATTTACGGCCGCCAAGCCAACCTGCTGTAGAGGGAACGATCATGGCTACCAACAAGGATCGGGTGGCACTGCCGCCCGTTCAGGCCCAGCGCACGAATCTGACCTGCCACTTCTGCATCGTCGGATGCGGATACCACGTGTTCAAATGGCCCGAAAACGTCGAAGGCGGACGAGCACCGAACCAGAACGCATTGGGGCTGGATTTCCGCACCCAGTTGCCGCCGTTGTCGATCGTCATGACGCCGGCGATGCAAAACACGATCACCGACAAGGACGGTCGCCGGTACAACATCATGGTCGTGCCGGACAAGACCTGCAGCGTCAACCGTGGCTTGTCGTCGACACGCGGCGGACAGCTTGCGAAGGTCATGTACAACCCCGATGGTGGCGTCGCCAAAGAGCGCTTGCGCAGCCCTCGCATATATCTGTCCGATCAATGGATGGATACGAGCTGGGAAGACGCGCTCGCGCTGTATGCCGGCCTGACCAAGAAGATCCTCGATCGCGACGGCCCGTCGGTGCTCGCTTTCGATTGCTTCGACCACGGTGGTGCTGGTGGCGGCTTCGAGAACACATGGGGAACGGGCAAGCTGATGTTCACCGCGCTCAAGACGCCGCTCGTGCGCATCCACAACCGGCCGGCCTACAACTCGGAGTGCCATGCCACACGTGAAATGGGCATCGGCGAGTTGAACAACAGCTATGAGGACGCCGAGCTGGCCGACGTCATCATGGCGATCGGCTGCAACTCATATGAAACGCAGACGAACTACTTCCTTGCCCACTGGCTGCCGAACCTGCAGGGGCAGACCATCGACAAGCGCAAGCAGCGCTTCCCCGGCGAGAGTGTCGCAGCCGCCAAGATCATCTTCGTCGACCCGCGACGCACCACCACGGTTGCGATCGCCGAGAAGGTCGCCGGCAAACAGAACGTCTTGCATCTGGACATTGAGCCCGGTACGGATATCGCGCTGTTCGACGGCTTGCTGACCTACGTGGTAGATCAGGGATGGCACGACAAGGCCTTCGTTGCGGAATACACCAGCGCCTTTGACGATGCCTTGAAGACGAACCGCTTGTCGCTGGATGAAACCAGTCGTATTACCGGTGTGCCGGTCGAGCGTCTGAAGCAGGCGGCCGAATGGGCGTACAAACCCAAGGCATCGGGGCACCGCCCGAGGACCATGCACGCCTATGAAAAGGGGATCATCTGGGGTAACGACAACTACCTGATCCAATCTGCGTTGGTCGACGTCGTGCTCGCGACGCACAACGTCGGTCGGCGCGGCACCGGCGTCGTCCGGATGGGCGGACACCAGGAAGGCTACACACGGCCTCCGTATCCCGGCAACATGAAGATCTACGTCGACCAGGAGATCATTCACGGCAAGGGCATGATGTACACGGCCTGGGGCGCGAATCCATTCCAGACGACATTGAACGCGGAAGAACATCGCGCGGTCATCTTGCACCGTGCCGGCATTGTGCGCGAAGCAATGTCGCGCGAGCGTGGCGCTTCGACTGCGCAGCTCGTCGACGTCGCCTATGACGCCGTGAAGAACAAGGGCGGGCTGTTCTTCGCGAACATCAACCTCTATCCGACCAAGCTTGCCGAAGCGGCACATCTGATGTTGCCGGCGGCACACCCCGGCGAGATGAACCTGACGTCAATGAACGGCGAGCGACGCATGCGACTCTCCGAGCGCTTCATGGACCCGCCCGGCTCCGCGATGCCGGACTGCCTAATTGCAGCCGCGATCGCGAACACGCTCAAGCGGATGTACGAGGCCGAAGGGAAGAGCGACATGGCCGCCCGGTTTGCCGGCTTCGACTGGAAAACCGAAGAAGACGCATTCAATGACGGCTTCCGGCAGGCGGGCCAAGCCGGCGTCGGACCAATCGACAGTCAGGGCGGCAAGACCGGCAATCTGGTGACCTACGCGCGGCTTCGCGCGATGGGCAACAACGGTGTCCAGTTGCCCGCCAAGTCATTCGAAGGCGGCAAGCTGATCGGAACCGAAATGCTCTACATGGACGGCAAGTTCGACACGGCCGATGGCAAAGCGCAATTCAAGCCGGCCAAGTGGACTGGCCTGCCGAAGCCGGTGGCGGATCAGAAGGCGAAGTACAAATTCTGGATCAACAACGGCCGCGTCAACGAAGTCTGGCAGACCCTTTATCACGACCAGTACAACGAGTTCGTGCGCGAACGCGTGCCGATGGCTTTTCTCGAGCTCAACCCGGACGACGCGCGTTCGCTCGGCATCACGTCCGGTGACGTCGTCGAGGTCTATAACGATTATGGTTCGACCTACGCGATGGCCTACCTCGAGCCCGCGATCAAGCATGGCCAGACGTTCATGCAGTTCGGGCATTTCAACGGGATCATGGGCAACGTGACGACCCCATGGACGGACCGGAACGTCGTGCCGTACTACAAGGGCACGTGGGCGAACCTGCGCCGGGTGGGGTCGGTTCAGGATTTCAAGGAAACCGTGAGCTTCAAGAGCCGACGTATCGACGCAACCTGAGTGCACTTGGTTGATTTCGGATGCAACGCGGCGCGATGGCGGCTCAACCGCTGTCGCGCCGCTTTTTGTTGCCGGATGGCGGCGTCGTTCGATCGGTGCGCGGAGAGGCTGTGCAATGTTCAATATTTCAACTATGATTGAAACATGGAAACGAACTCTGTCGTCCGCGCCCTCGGCGCCTTGGCTCAGGAATCCCGGCTGGCCGTCTTTCGACTACTCGTGGAAGCGGGCCCCGGGGGGCTGCCTGCCGGTCAGATTGCCGAACGGCTGGGCATCGCTCCCTCGTCGTTGTCCTTTCATATGAAAGAGCTCACCTACGCGAATCTCGTCACGGTCGAGCAGCGTGGCCGCTTCATGATCTATTCGGCCAACTACGCGGCGATGAACGATCTGCTGGGCTTTCTGACCGAAAACTGCTGCGGGGGCAATCCCTGCACACCCATCGGGGCCGGTGGCTGCAAGCCCTCAAAGGAGAACGCGTCGTGAAACGTCTGCACATCCACCTCTCCGTCGAAGATCTGACGGCCAGCATCCGGTTTTATTCGGCGCTATTCGCGAGCCAGCCCACCGTTGAAAAGGTCGATTACGCCAAGTGGATGCTCGACGATCCACGCGTCAATTTCGCGATCTCGCAGCGCGGCGCCGCGCCGGGGCTCGATCATCTCGGCGTTCAGGTCGAGAACGAGGCCGAGCTTGCCGAAATGCACGCACGCCTGAGCGGCGCCGCGGTGCCCGTCGACGAGCAAATCGGCACGGCGTGCTGTTACGCGCGCTCCGACAAGTACTGGGCCGTCGACCCGCAAGGCATCGCTTGGGAGACGTATCAGACGCTCGGAGACGTTCCGACCTTCGGTGAATCGCGCAACTCGCAGTCGGCTGAATCGAATGCCGAAGCTTCTGCTTGCTGTTCCCCTGCACGCGGCAAGCCGATCGGCGTGCCGGTGAAATCATCCTGCTGCTGAGGTCCATCCATGAGCGACAAGCCCTACAACGTGCTGTTCATCTGCACCGGCAATTCCGCCCGATCGATCCTGTCCGAAGGCCTGATGAACCAGCTTGGCAATGGGCGCTTCGTCGCCTTCTCCGCCGGCAGTCATCCGAAAGGCGAGGTGAATCCGTTCGCACTGCGCGAGCTCGCGCGCTGGCATTTGCCAACCGACGGGTATCGGAGCAAGAACTGGGACGAGTTCGCCGCACCTGGCGCGCCAACGCTCGATTTTGTGTTCACCGTGTGCGACAAGGCCGCTGGCGAAGTCTGCCCCATCTGGCCCGGTCAACCGATCATCGCGCATTGGGGCGTGCCCGATCCGGCCGAAGTCGAGGGCTCTGACGAACAGAAGCAACAGGCCATGCACGACGCCGCGCTGACGTTGAAGCGTCGGATCGACCTGCTGCTGTCATTGCCTATCACCGAACTCGACAACGTCGCGCTGCAGAAGTCAGTGCGCGAAATCGGCCAACAGTAAATCCGGATGCTCTGACATGACCACGAATGTACTGATTCTCTGCACCCACAATTCGGCGCGAAGCGTGCTGTCGGAAGGGATGCTGAATCATTGGGCCGCGAAGCTTGGCAAGGACGTGCGCGCGTACAGCGCCGGCAGCGCGCCGAGCGGTCGCCTCAATCCGTTCGCGCTGGAAGCGTTGACGAACGCCGGTGTCGACGTCGACGGATATCGCAGCAAGAGCTGGGACGAGTTCGTCGGCGACGGCGCGCCGGAAATGCGCGTCGTCATCACGGTATGCGACAGCGCAGCGGCCGAGACGTGCCCGTACTGGCCCGGCAGCCCCGTCAACGTGCACTGGGGCTATGCCGATCCGTCGAACGCAACGGGCGGGGACGAAGGCAAGCGCCTCGCCTTTGAACTCACGCGCCAGGCAATCGGCTATCGCATGCTGCAGTTGCTCGCGCTGCCGCTCGATCGCATGAGCAATGCCGGACTCCAGACGGCGCTGATCGAGATCTCGCAAAACTAATCATTCGCATAGCGGTCTGCAGAAACGAGCGACTGCCAACGACCTTAAGACTGAACATCGCCCAATGAATACATCCAACGTCGCCCCACCGGGCAAGGCCGTCGCAAAGCCTGCCATCAATTTCTTCGAACGCTATCTGACCGTCTGGGTTGCGCTGTGTATCGTCGCCGGCATCGCGCTCGGCCAGGTGCTGCCCGGCCTGTTCCAGCAAATCGGCCGGATGGAGTACGCGCAGGTCAACCTCCCGGTCGGGTTGTTGATCTGGGTGATGATCATCCCGATGCTGGTCAAGGTCGACTTCGGCGCGTTGCATGAAGTGCGTCAGCACGTCAAAGGCATCGGCGTCACGCTCATCGTGAACTGGCTCGTCAAGCCGTTCTCGATGGCGTTTCTCGGCTGGCTGTTTATCCGCCATCTGTTCGCGCCGATGCTGCCGGCCGACCAGCTCGACAGCTACATCGCGGGCCTGATCCTGCTGGCCGCTGCGCCTTGCACGGCGATGGTGTTCGTGTGGAGCCGGCTGACGGGCGGCGATCCGCTGTTCACGTTGTCGCAGGTCGCGCTGAATGACAGCATCATGGTGATCGCGTTCGCACCGCTGGTCGGGTTGCTGCTCGGCATGTCCGCAATCACGGTGCCGTGGGCGACGCTGCTCACGTCGGTGGTGCTCTACATCGTCATCCCGGTGATCCTCGCGCAGATCTGGCGCAAGGTGCTGCTCGCGAAGGGGCAGGCGGCATTCGATGCTGCAATGGCGAAGATCGGCCCGTGGTCGATCGCCGCGCTGCTCGCGACGCTCGTGCTGCTGTTCGCGTTCCAAGGCGAAGCGATCCTGAAACAACCGCTGGTGATCGCGCTGCTCGCGGTGCCGATCCTAATCCAGGTGTTCTTCAATTCGGCGCTGGCCTACTGGCTCAACCGCGCTGTCGGAGAGAAGCACAACATCGCGTGCCCGTCGGCACTGATCGGCGCGTCGAACTTCTTCGAACTGGCCGTCGCGGCCGCGATCAGTCTGTTCGGTTTCCACTCTGGTGCGGCGCTGGCCACTGTCGTCGGCGTGCTGATCGAAGTGCCGGTCATGCTGCTGGTGGTGCGCATCGTGAACCAGTCGAAGGGCTGGTACGAGTGCCGCGCTTGATACGAACAGAGAAATCTCGACATGACTGATATCACCATCTACCACAACCCCAACTGCGGCACGTCGCGCAACACGCTGGCCCTGATCCGTAACAGCGGCGAGGAGCCTATCATTATCGAGTACCTCAAGACGCCGCCGTCGCGAGAAACGCTAGTCAAGCTGCTGGCTGACGCGGGCCTGACCGTACGCGAGGTACTGCGTGAGAAGGGCACGCCTTATGCGGAACTCGGCCTTGATGATCCGAAGTGGACCGATGAGCAGTTGCTCGATCTCATCGGGCAGCATCCGATTCTGATGAACCGGCCCATCGTGGTCACGCCGATCGGCACGAAGCTTTGCCGGCCGTCGGAAGCTGTTCTGGACATTCTGCCGAACCCGCAGAAAGGATCGTTCACCAAGGAGGACGGCGAGGTCGTGATCAATGCGGAGGGCAAGCGTGTCTGAGCAACTGAAAGACCTGTCGCAGCTCGACGCAACACATTTTCGCGTGCCGGACGCCGCTGAACTGCGGCCTGCGGCGCCTTCCACTCATCCGCCGCGGCTCCTGCTGCTTTACGGTTCGCTGCGTGAGCGTTCGTTCAGCCGCCTGCTGGTCGAGGAAGCCGAGCGCCTGCTGACGGCGATGGGCGCCGAGGTGCGCGTGTTCAATCCGAGCGGCCTGCCGCTGCCCGATGACGCGCCCGAGAGTCATCCGAAGGTGGTCGAACTGCGCGAGCTGGTAATGTGGTCGGAAGGGATGGTCTGGTGCTCGCCGGAACGACACGGCGCGATGACCGGGATCATGAAGTCACAGATCGACTGGATTCCGCTGTCGGTCGGTGCGGTTCGGCCGACGCAGGGCAAAACGCTTGCGGTGATGCAGGTGAGCGGCGGCTCGCAATCGTTCAACGCGGTGAACCAGATGCGCGTGCTGGGGCGCTGGATGCGCATGCTGACCATCCCGAACCAGTCGTCGGTGGCCAAGGCGTTCGCTGAATTCGACGAAGCAGGCCGAATGAAGCCGTCGTCCTATTACGATCGTGTTGTCGACGTCATGGAAGAGTTGGTGAAGTTCACTTTGCTGACCCGGGACATCGGTCCCTATCTGGTCGATCGGTACAGCGAGCGAAAGGAAAGCGCAGAGGAACTGTCGAAGCGCGTGAACCAGCGGAGCATCTAGAACCCCGTCCAAGGAGTGACAAATGGAGATCCGTCCCGCCACTGTCGATGACCTGGCGTCGATTGAAACCCTGCTGCATCAATGCGGTCTGCCTGTCGTCGGTGTGAGCGATCATTTGCAGGATTTTGTGGTCGCAATGGAAGGTTCGACGATGTGCGGGTGCGGCGGCATTGAGCATTACCGCGACGCTGCGCTTTTGCGCTCCATTGCGGTGGCGGAACATGCCCGCGGTTCTGGTGTGGGGCAGCGTATCGTGTCGCAGCTAGTCGCCGCGTGTCATTCGCTACAAGTCCGGTCGCTAGTGCTCCTCACCACGACCGCGGAGAACTATTTCACCCGTCAGGGCTTCGTGCGCGTTGCGCGCGACGACGTACCGCCCTTGGTGTTGGCGTCGAGCCAATTCCAGGGCGTATGTCCGGGGTCGGCCGCTTCGATGTTGCGAGTTCTGTAGGCTTTGACAGGAACACCGACAGATCGACGCAACATGAGCGACGTACCTTGGTCCGAACCATCTCATCGGGACTGCGCCTCAGCTAGACCGACTTTCACCGGTAAAATGCGGCGAGACCAAAGGGATCCAAGCAAACGGCTTAAACGTCCATCTGAGGGGGCAAAACGACCATCTTTCCAGAAGCTGCCGCCCGCAACATTGCGACCTCCTGACGCAGCGTTTCATTGATTGAGGCCAGCCTCGCGACGTCGGCCAGTGCAGCGTCTCGCTCCATGCGCAGGGCCTTCAACCGCCCTCTTACTTCCTTGACCTCCGCAACCTTGGCGTCGCGCTGCTGCCGAGTGCCCCGACCGACTTGAGCGCGGATCTCTTCGGCGATGTCGGGATACGTGTTGTGGATGAGGCCGGCGCTCACGCCGGCCTCGGTGGCAACTGCGGAGATGCTCAGCTTCAGCCCCTTGTTCTTGACCCGCAGCATCGCCAGTTGCAGTTCCTCCCGCGTCTTCCCTCTGCTCCGGCGACGCGGCGCCGACTCGGTCTGGGGCTCGGCGGGCGTGGTGCCTGCACGGGTGCTCATGCGCCCTCCCGCGCGGCCGTATACGCCTGGGCCTGGTCATCGGTCGGCAGCGCGCAGCCGAGATTGTGCAGCACCTGCTTCGAGCGCTCGACCGCCCGCCGCGCCTTGTCGGCCACGACGGGGCCGCAATCGGTGATCGCCGCTAGCCGCAGGTTGTCCAGGTGGATCATTTGCCACGCAGATGCTTGTCCCTGGTCGATGATGGCCTGCGAGCAACCACCGCACATTGACGGATCGTACACCCCTTGGCCGTGACAGCCGTGCGTGCCACTGATGCACCACGCGTGTCCGGTGCTGCGCAGTTCGACCGACTCGGCCGTTTGTCTCAGGAGCTGCTTGAGGTCTCGTGCGGCACGAGCCCGCGTCTGCATGATCTTCTTGCCGGCGCCCCCGCTAAGCAGTGCATCGGGATGTGCCCAACCTTCCAGCAGCCCCAGCCGCGCCTCGAACATCTCCTCCTCGAACTCACGATATAGCGCGTGATCCTGGTAGGGGCTGGCGGCGTAAAGCTGCGTCCACGACATCGACGCATGTTTGAGTTGCCACTTCAGGAAGACGAGGCCCATTCGCCCCAGACGCGAGTTTGCGACGTTGTAGGCGAAGGTGCGACGGCACTGATGGTTGGCCAGGTCCCACTCCGTCCCGGCAGCCACAGCCAGTTGCTTCAATTGGTAGGCGCAGGAAGTTGAGCTCAGCACCTCGACCCGCGACCCGGTTCCCAAGTGGTCAGAGGCTTTCACGTTCAGGCCCAGAACCAGATGCCGGCCGATTCCACGCACATGGTTCAGGCGGTGCGCGGCCTCAGCCATCTTCATGCCGTTACTCAGGTGACCAGTGAGATCGGGGCCCTGTGCCAGTACGTCTTCGAGCCATCGTGCCTCGTCGGCCAACCGAGCCTGCAGCGGTTCGGCGTAGCGCTGCAGGATCTCGAGCGCGCTGATGGCCTCCGGGGGCACCAGGAAGTCGACCTCGGCTCCGCCGGTCGTCTTGATCTCGCGCGTGCGCACCCAGTGATACGTCACGCCGTTGCGCTGTTCGGTACGCCAACACCCGCTGGTGACGCCGGTGCTCTCCGAGTTTCGCATTCCCGAAGAGATCTGCAGCAGATACAGGACCGCATTGCGGATCGCGGTGAGCGCGGCGCGATTGGGGGCTCCGACTTCACCAGCGTCTCGAGCCCAGAACAGGTCCTCTGCCTGAGCGAGGCTGGCTTCGCAGTGAGCAAAGAGTATGCGCTGCACCGAGCGCGGAATCACAGGGGTCATGCCGGTGCGGCCCGATGGCCCCCGGTCGCCCTCGTTACCGCCACATACGTCCCAGAGGGCAAGCCCCATCCACGGGTGCTCAGGCAACGGGTGCAGGACTTCCATGTGGAATGACCACACGAGGTCGATAATCTGCAGCCGCTTATGCACGGACATCGGCTTGAGCGTGCGCCGCAGATCCGTAATGTGATCAGACAGGTGCAGCGCGCGTACCTGACTGAAGTCGCCCAGCCCCAATTGTGCGAGGTGCCTCAGCACCTGGACGGCCCTGTGGCCAATCTCCGCAATAGAGCTACCCGACCACTGCCGCCCACGGGGGCCGCGTCGCTGGGCGCAGTAGAGTGCCGCCTTGGCATCGTCGACCAGCGCGTTCGGCACATCGTCCGGCCAGACGATCTTCGAGGCCGAACCCTTGCGGTTCTTCGCCTCGACCTCCGACGCGAGGTCCCAGACGCGGTCGCCGAAGCGGCTCACTGGGTGCTCGTGGCCAGCGGCATCAGCCACGGCGGTCACCACGATGGCGTCACGCTCAGCCGGCGGGATGCCGACCAAGCTGATCGGCTGAGCCGCCAGCAACTCGAAGGCCCGCAGGGCACGTGGCGCCGGCATAGAGCCGACCGGCACGACAAGGTCTTCAGCGTGTTCTTGGGGCGTACCAAGGACCAAGGCAGAGGTGTGACTCATGCCCTGGGTCCTGCCCGGCGCGTTCTGCGAGCCTGCAGTCCGACAGCGACGCTCTGCGATGCGTCATCGTGCGGTTCCGGCGCTAAGACACGGCTGCGTGCGCGGCTACTCATGGTCATCTGGTGCTGCCAGTAGGGGTGCAGGCCTGAGGCGGTCCTGGCACGAGCCTGCGCGACCCCGCTGCGCGCGAACTGGCGCTGAGTGAAATCGTCGATATAGGGGATGGCCACCCGGTATCGATCACGCAGGTCCTCGAGCAGGCCGTCGGCCGTGCGCTCCGGACCCAGGGCTTCGTCAAGGTAGTCAAGTTCGGCTTGCGCGAACATCTGGAAGCTGAACAGGCGCCAGAGTTCGTCCACGGTGCCGACGATGGCAAAGCTCGAGCAGAACAAGCACATGACGTAGCGGTCGCAGTGGCTGTGGCCGTCATTCGGCGCGTGCTCGCCGCTGATCGAATCCGAGCACGCAGAGACCGGCGTCGGAGTCGGCAAGGCGCTTGCGCCGTCTTTGCCGAGCCTGAAGGGCCGCACTTGCACTGGCTGGATCTCGGGCCCCCTCGGCGCCTGACCTTCGGTCCGCATCAAAGCAGTGTAGTCGCCGTTCATGAAGCTCGCCGCTTCGGCCTTGCGCGCCGCGTTCATCGACGGGTAGTTCGCCCCGGCGACCCTCGGCGTGTTACCCATCAGGTTGGCAGTGGTCGCGATGTCGCCGTCGGCGGTACGCAGTGCGCGGTCAAAGCGGCTTTTGCGCAGGCGACTAAGATTGAGGCGCAACGGCAGGCCGTCGTCTCCCAGCAGGTTGTGGCGTTGGATGACGCCTTGGATCGCCCTACGGAGGGACCTGCTGTCGAGACAGGTGATGTTGCCCCTCTTTATCGACCCAGCACTTGCTTCAGCGCGATACAACCAGATTCGCTGCTTCAGGGCGGGCGGTGCCTCACACACCAGCTCGCGGGTGCTCGCGATGGCTTGCTGCAGCACAGCGCCTTCAGAGAGGTCGAAACAAAGGTCTTGCTCGGCGGGGGGCTCGCTCGGTTGCGTTGACGCTTGCCGTTCATATCGCGCGTCAATCAAGATGAGAACAGCGCGTCAATCAGGATGAGAACTGGCGTGGCGGCAGCGGTGGAGGGCGTAGCCCGGAAACCGCTGCCGCCACGCCGCGCCGAACAGTCCCCCCGTCGTCGGGGAGCCTTGTCGGTGGTCGCGGTGGATCGGGTATGAAGGAACCTTCCATTTCACGGGAGGCTACGGTGCCCGGGCGTCACGTCAACGACCACCAGATGAGGCTCTATATGAAGTACAGAAGCAAGGAACAACCGACCAAGGCAGGCGCACGCGCCGGGTTCAGCGCCGCCACTGCCTATCGCATCGAACAGGACCCAAGACCGCCATCGAAGAAGAAGGCGCCACGCACGCGTCGCCGTGCTGATCCCCTGGCAGCAATCTTTGACGCCGAGATCGTCCCGCTGCTCCAGTCCGCTCCCGGCATCCGGCCCGTGGCCGTACTGGACGAGATGCTTCGGCGCCATCCAGACCTCCCGGGCAACGTGCGTCGCACGCTCGAGCGGCGTATTCGCGACTGGCGGGCACTCCATGGCGAGGAGCGTGACGTCATGTTCCGCCAGGTGCACGAGCCCGGTCGCCTCGGATTGTCCGACTTCACCGAGATGGACAGCCTGGGCGTCACCGTGGCGGGTGTCGCGCTGGACCACCGTCTGTATCATTTCCGGCTGGCGTGCTCGGGCTTTGAGCACGCTCACGTCATCCTCGGCGGCGAGAGCTATGTCGCGCTGGCCGAAGGGCTGCAGAACGCGTTGTGGGTGCTCGGTGGCGCACCGCGCGAGCACCGCAGCGACAGCCTGTCGGCGGCGTTCCGCAATCTGGAACGCGAAGCGCGCGACGATCTCACCACGCGTTACGAAGCGCTCTGTGCTCACTACGGAATGCAGCCTACGCGCAACAACCGCGGCGTTGCCCATGAGAACGGCTCCATCGAGAGCCCTCACGGCCACCTCAAGAACGCGGTGCGTGATGCGTTGCTTTTGCGCGGCAGTAAAGACTTCGACGACCTCGATACCTATCGCCGCTTCATCGACGAGCACGTCTGTCGCATCAACGCGCGCAATGGCAAGCGCATTGATGCCGAGCGCCCGCAGCTTCAGCCACTGCCGCCGCAGCGCACGACGGACTACGAGCAAACGCGTGTGTACGTCAGCTCCACCGGCGGCTTTGTCCTGCGCAAGGTGTTCTATACCGTCCCGTCCCGGCTGATCGGTCATCGACTGCGCGTGCGGCTGTATGACGACCGGCTGGAACTGTTCCTGGGCAGCACCGCCCTGATGACGCTGCAGCGCGGCCGTCCGGGTCCCAGTGGCAAGCACGGCCACGTCGTCAACTACCGGCACATCATCCACGCGCTGCGCCGCAAGCCCATGGCGCTGCTCAACCTGGTCTACCGCGATCAGGTCTTTCCGCGTGAGGCCTATCGATTGACCTTCGAACGCCTGTGCGAGCAACTGCCGGAGCGTGCGGCATGCAAGACCATGGTTGAACTGCTCAGCCTGGCCCACGAGCGCAACTGCGAGGCACAACTGGCGCAGGCACTCGAGCAGTGCCTGGCCGACGGGCAACTGCCCGATCTGCACGCGCTGAGTTCCCGTTTCGAAGCGAAACCCGCGAGCCTGCCGCAGGTGAACGTCCAGCTGCCTTCGTTGCGCGACTACGAGGCCCTGCTTGGCCTGCAAATGGAGGTGGCAGCATGAATCACGAATTCGACGCCACCCGCCTGTCGCTGCTGCTCAACGATTTGCGGCTGCCCGCCATCAAGCAGATCTGGTCGAGCTTTGCCGAGCGTTCCGACACGGAAGGCTGGCCCGCGGCGCGCCTGCTCATGGCGCTGGCCGAACACGAGATCGCCGAGCGCGATCGACGTCGCATCGAACGTCACCTCAGGGACGCCAGGCTGCTGCCGGGCAAGACGCTGGAGAACTTCGATTTCGACGCGGTGCCGATGGTGTCGAGAGCGCACGTCTCGGCGCTTTGCGCTGGCGACGGCTGGCTGCGCAACGGCGCCAACCTGATTCTTCTGGGGCCGTCCGGAGGCGGCAAGTCGCAGGTATCTATAGCAGTGCGGGGTTGACGCCGAGGGGCAAGTCGATGATAGGGCTTCAGGGCGCCTCGACGAAGTGATCGCGGGTCGACCTTCGCACCGTCGAATTCGATAGCTTCTTGTCTGAATCGGGGTGCAGGACGTACGCCGAGGGGCAAGAGTATGAGGCCGAGCTTCTGTCGCTTCTGACTCGCCGTTCAACTCCGCCCGCTCGCTCGCTGGTACTCTTGCCTGCGGGCACCGGACCCGGCGACCTTAAGAACGTGGGAGAGCCCGCAAAGTTCGTCCCGACGATGTGAAGCCCATGGTTGCGGGGTTCGGGCTGGCGCAGGCAAGAGTAACGAGATGGTGGCGCATGAATCTGCGAGTTTCAAGCGGCCACGAATGAAACACCTGGCAGTGCTGCCCAGCGACGAGCCCTCTGATTCGTTGATAAGGAGAACAATAACTCATGGCTTCTATCAGCAATGCACCCGTGCGTCACCGGACCGTCGGCATCGATCTGGCAATAAGTGCAGTTCAGGTCGCGCAGATCTTCGATGATGGACGTGCAATTGGCAAACCGATCCGCTTCCGTTTGACGTCAACCGACCTCAGGCGTTTCGTGTCAGCCATCAAGAGCGGCGTCGGCGCCGATACGCCGATCACAGCCGTGATGGAGCCAACCGGCATGGCATGGTTTCCGGTGGCCAACTGGCTGCAGCGTGCCGGAATCAAAGTCATTCGGGTCAAGGGTCAGCGCGTGAAGGCGTTACGCAAATACCTCAGCGAGCATGCCAAGACCGACGCGGCCGATGCACATGTATTGGGCGCAATACCCGGCTTTGGTGGCCGTGGCCTCGACCCAGTTCATGTGCCAGGGCCCGAGCAACATTCACTACAACGACTGACCAAACAGCGTCACCGCTATCAGGAGCTAGTGTGTTCCGCGCGGCGCCGCGTTCTTGACCTCATCCGCTGGGCGTGCCCGGCGCTTGAGCCTGTGTTGCCCGATACGGTCACGCAACTCACGCTAGCAATTCTCGGCGAGCTGTTGGATCCGCGCAAGGTCGTAGCCATGCGACGCGATGTGCTCGCC
This sequence comes from Burkholderia sp. IDO3, assembly GCF_003366075.1. Taxonomy (NCBI): domain Bacteria; kingdom Pseudomonadati; phylum Pseudomonadota; class Betaproteobacteria; order Burkholderiales; family Burkholderiaceae; genus Burkholderia; species Burkholderia sp. IDO3. Next base: position 73,139 of record NZ_CP028965.1, on the reverse strand, counting down.
CGATTCCTGTCACAACACGCCTCAGGGAATCATCCCAAGAGCGGCCCCTTCATCGATTCGCTGGTCGAGAAACTTAAGGCAGCGGCCGAAGAGACCATTGAGCTCCACGGCGATAGCGTCGATTTCACCGCTTTGCAATTCGAGGTGGCGCAAGAAGTCGAACATTTGCGACTGTGGGATCGCCACGTCCGCGCGATCGAGCGTGAAGTGGAGCAGATCTATCAGCGGGTGCATCCGTCCGATGCGCTTCGATCTATTCCTGGCATAGGGGCGACCTTGGCTCCGCTGCTCATCGGCGTACTCGGCTACGCGAAACGCTTCCGTAACGAAGATCACATACGCGGATTCTGCGGTATGTTTCCTACCAGAAGTTCGTCCGGTGGTATAGAGAAGCCCGGTCAAAGGCTGACAAAGAGTGGTAGTGATCGCGTCAAGCGGGCGCTGTACATCGCTGCGGACGTTGCACGAAAGATCGATCCAGATCTTGCCGCCGTGTACTGGCGTCTTATGGTGAACAAAGGGCATCACCACAAGCAAGCCATCTGCGCAGTTGCGACGCGCTTGATCAACCGGATCTATCGCGTGTTGAAGACCGGCGAGCCGTACGTGCTTCGAGATCAGGAAGGTAACTCGATTTCCGTCCAAGAGGGCAAACGTATCGTTGCTGCGCAATTCAAAGTGCCGCTCGAGGTCCGCCAGTCTCGCCGCAACCAGCCTATGCCCGAACCGGCGTAGAGCCCTGCTCCGAAGCCGCGAACATGCGTTGACAGTCGGTACGAGATCACTTGTCGTCGGCCATTGGACTGAGCCTGCTGGAGAACGGCTGGAAGGTCCTGTTCGCCCGTACCACCGACCTCGTGCAGCGGTTGCAGGTCGCACGCCGCGAGCTGTCGCTGGAGTCCGCCATCAACCGGCTGGATCGATTCGATCTCCTTATTCTGGACGACTTTGCATACGTCAGCAAGGATCAGGCCGAGACGTCGGTGCTGTTCGAGCTCATCAGCGCCAGGTATGAGCACCGTTCTCTTTTGCTAACTGCAAATCAACCATTTGGCGAATGGGACCGTATCTTCCCCGACCGGGCCATGACGGTAGCCGCCGTCGACCGGCTGGTCCATCACTCGACGATCTTTGAACTGAACGTCGAAAGCTACCGTAGGCGTACCGCCCTGGAGCGCAAGCAGCAGGGACCGGGACGCCCGGCCAGTATCGCGACACCAAACAACGTCGGCGTGCCGCCGCGCCCGGAGGATCAGCAATGAAGCACAACGCACATCTGCAGCTCGTAACGCGTGACGATACATCCGATAGTTCGACGACGAAGCCCATCGCACGCACGGCCGCACAACGGCAACGCGCATACCGCTTACGCCGCAAACGGGCCGTTATAGACGCCATTGGTGAGGAAGCCTGCGCGTCACGCGTTACGATGCTGGCCCTGCTCGGCGAAGGCTTGGCGGCATTGGATAACAGCGACACTTCGACAAGGCTCATTGAGAGCAAACGCCACTGCGTAAGGCGTGTGCTCCAGGCCATCGTCACGCGTTACGCAATCGATCTCACCGACTGACGCGCTGTTCTCATCCTGATTGACGCGCGGCAGGCAGGCAACGCTCGCCAGCGTCAATCAACATCGACATCATCAACCTCGCCGCAGCATTCTCATCCTGATTGTCGCGCGGCACAGAATGCCTGCAGCGTAACGCTGCAGGCTCTGCCCGGCGACGGCTTGGCGGCATTGGACGCCGGCGACGTTCCACGATGCTCATCGAGATCAAACGCGACAGCGTAAAGCGTGTGCTCCAGGCCATCGCCACGCATTACGCAATCGTCCTCACCGGCTCGGGCGCCGTTCTCATCCTGATTGTCGCGCGGCACACGCGCGCCAGCGTCAATCAAAAACTGCGCGTCAATCAATAAACGCTTGTCAGCGCCAATCAACATCGGCATCATCAACCCCGCCGCGACATTCTCATCCTGATTGTCGCGCGTCTCTCATCCAGATTGTCGCGCCACACCGTTCAAGAGCGGCGCGGCCGATACTGGAACGGACCTTTTTGCTGCGGTGCTTGGCAGTGCGCATGCGGATCGTGCCAGGCAGGAATCCCGGCGCCAACGCGTCACGGCACATCTCGAGCAGGGGCGTCGGGTTGAGCCCCTGGCGATGCGCCACCAGCAATAGCCTGAGACCCTGCACGGCACCTTGCTTCAGCGGCAGACGGCCGTGGTGAACATCAACGAGATCGGACTTGATAGCCTTGGCCAGGCGCTCTTGCTCCGCGTCACTCAGGCTAGTTTGCAGACTGTCTTCGCAGCTCCACGGTAACGCACTGTGCCGGAAAAAGCGCGAAGGCTCACCCTCGATGAAGCCCTGTACGAACATTTCGGTGAGTACGGTCTTGACGGCCCGGTAGGTATTGCGCGTCGAACTCGGTCTCCAATCTGCAGCCTGCGCCCGCTTCTGCAGCCAGCCGATGAAGTGCTGGACATGTTGCGGAGACAGGTCCGACGGGAGCTTCGGCCTCGGGGGCACAGATGTTTGCGAACTGCCCGTGAGGTACTCGAACAGGTAATGCAATTGCCCGAAGTACGTGGTGACGGAGGCTGTCGCGCGCGCGCCAGAGAGCAGCATCGCCTTGAGGCAGAAGCCGGATGTGCACACCCAGTCGTCGATGCCACGTCCCAGCCAGTCACGAAGATCGAGCGTCTTGATTCTCTGAGGGAAGCGGGCCTCTCGCCCCAACAGCGTCGCCATGTCGATGCAGGTGTCGTCGGCGCTGGCCCTCGGCGATTCGCGTGACGCCGATGTGGCGCCGACCGGCGCGGCGCGATTCTCGCTGACGTTGTAGTTCTTCGTTCTGCCCATGGCGTGGCTCAGTGTCAAGGATCAACGGTGGATACCTGCGGCGCCGAGGCCAAGGCTTTGCTCACCCCGTAGAGCCTGTCAAACTCGTCCATCATCGCCAGCGCCTCGGCGCCCAACAGCCGCTCGATCTGCTGCAGGTACACCATTGTGGTTTGGACACTCGCGTGACCGAGACGATCGCGGACGTACATGAGCGGCTCGAGCTTGATCTCGGGACGGCTGCGCAACAGCAGCAGGGTATGAATCGCGTAGCTGTGACGCAGCATGAGCGGGCGTACCCGGAAGCCGACCCGGTTGCTGAGATCCGTGCAGACCTTCACCGCGGCTTCCTTGCTGTAGCGCTGGCCGTGGATCGTCAGGACCAGTTCCTTACGCTCCGCCGCTCCTACGAGACCGTTGCGCTCGTATGTCGTGTATGCGTACATGTCCTCCATCAGGCTGTATGGCACGTGCACGACCCGGGCCTTGTTCAACTTGATCTCCATGTCCCGCGGGTCGAGGCGCACTTCGATAAAGGTGCCCGGCTTCAGAGCTTTTTGGGCACTGGGATCAAACACGTACGACAGAGGGAAGGTGCGTGCCTCGACTGAGCGCAGACCAACCCGCGCCATCAGATCGAACAGCAGCCGTTGCGATGCAGAGCGTATCGATTGCCGCGCGATCTTCAGTTGGTCTACTGTCAGGAACGCGGGTTCCTTGTCCCATTCGTTGAGCAGCACTGCCGGACGGCTCAACGTCTTGCGACCGCCAGTGACGTGGGCCAGGTCATGCTCAATGCCGTACACGGCGATATCGGAACAGCCGAAGGGCAAGCGGTCGATCCGCCCGCGCTCATGTGCCCATTGGTACATCGCTGCAACCAACCTCAACCGGTCGTTGACGGTTGCCGGGTCCAGTTTGAGGTCTTGAGCCTGCCAGTCGCGGTAGACACGCACGACGCTCTGCCCAACCGACATGAATGGATCGTTCCAGCTCCAATCGTTCGCCTGCAGAAATCGGGCGAAATCCCAGAGCCGGCGCCCATACGCCTCCCAAGTCTTGGGATCCAGCGTCTTGCCACGCTCGAGCAACCGGTACAGCAGGTAGTCGTGGAACGGCTGCGCGGGCGTCATCGAGTCGTCGAGGATCAAGGGGAATCCCGGCCGCGGTCGTCCGGCGAAGACGAACTCCTCGGTGGCACGTACATACCTCACGCGCCGGCCTCGCGCAACATCTTCACCGCTTGCTTGAATGGCACGCGCCATAGGTGCATCACGAGGTCGACGGCACCGCCGCCGCCCTTGCGTTCCCGCGTGTCGAAGAAGCGAGCGCCGTCGACCAACAACTCCCAGTCGGCGCCGGCAGCAGTCACGTGCACGCGTCGGGTGTTGAAGGCGCGCACAGGAGCGAAGTCCCGATCGAGCTTCGTGTGTTCGGCCATCAGATGAAGCACGTCGAGCACTGCGAGGCCGCGCAGCCGCTCTAGTTCCGAGTTATCCACAGGCCGCATCCCTTCCCCCGGACCCCCATCCCGCTACTCTTCTCAAAGAAATTGAATAGCAGTACAGAGTGCCATGTCTGTCAACACATTTCTTACTAACAAAATGAAGTATTCCTACCGATGCATCGTGCCGATCAAGTCCTCGAACGTCGACGCCTGGCTCGCACCGGACCCGTCCCGGCGCGCGCAGCTGCGTGAAATCCTGGCCGACCGCGAACGGCCGTACTACGAGCACCAGCTGGCAGCGTAAACGCGGGGGTTGGAGGGGCGGTAATCTATGGCATATACTGTACAAACATACAGTATTTTGCGTAACCGACCCCATGCACCCCGCCCTCGCCCATCCAGAGGCAATCCATCCGAGTTTATGGCGAGCCAGCCAACTGGCTCGCTCGAGCGTGCGCGGCGTCGACACGGGCCATCCGGAGTTGACGGCCGAACTGCCCGGCGGCGGCTGGCCGGCTGGCGCGCTGATCGAGCTGCTCGCGCCGCAGCCTGGAATCGGCGAGCTGCGGCTGCTGGCGCCGGTGCTCGCGCGCGCGGCCGGCAAGTCGATCATGCTGATCCAGCCGCCGCATGCGCTGCAACCGCTGGCGCTCGCGTACTGGGGAATCGACCCGTCTGGGTTCGTGACGCTACCGGCGCCGCGTACGGCCGACGCGCTGTGGGCCGCCGAACAGGCGCTGCGCGCCGGCACATGCGCTGCCGTGCTGCTCTGGCAGCAGCACGTCCGTGCGGACGCATTGCGGCGGCTGAACCTGGCTGCGCAGAGCGGTCAAGCGCTGTTCTACTTCTTCCGACCGGCGGCCGCCGCGCGCGACGCGTCGCCGGCACCCTTGCGTCTCGCGCTGGCGCCGAAGCGCGACGGCATCGACGTCACGTTCGTGAAGCGCCGCGGGCCGGCGCGCGACACGCCGCTATTCGTCCCCTTGTCCCCCTCGCCGATTTTGTTGAACCGCCATGCAAGTCTGGATCGGCGTGCATCTGCCGCACCTCAACCTCGAAACGTTCCGGCCGCGATCGCCGGCGCCGTCGCCTGACGATGCGCGCGGGCTCGTCGTGCTCGAGGGCGGCCGCGTCGTGGCGCTCGATCGCGCCGCGCGTGCGCTCGGCGTGGTCGCCGGCATGCGCCGCGGTGGCGTGCTGTCGCTCGCGCCGGACGCGCAGATCCGCGAGCGCGACGCCGCGCGCGAGCGCGAGCTCGTGCTCGGCGTTGCCTATGCGCTCCTGCAGTTCACACCGAGCGTCGTCGACGCCGAAGAAGCCGTGGTGGTGCTCGACGTGACGGCGAGCCTGCGCCTCTTCCATGGCATCCGCGCGCTGCGCCAGCGCGTGCGCGACGTCGTCGCGTCGTTCGGTGTCACCGCAGCGATATCCGTCGCGTCGTCGGGTCCGGCCGCGTGGATGGTCGCCCGCGGCCTGCGCGGCGGCCTTGCGCTGTCCGCACGATCGCTGCACCGCGCGCTCGCGCGTGTGTCGCTCGTCGTGGCGCCGGACGCCCGGCGCTACGCGAACTGGTTTGAGGATCTCGGCTGCGAAACGCTGGCCGACCTGCAGCGCTTGCCGCGCGCCGGATTGCAGAAGCGATGCGGCACGCAACTGCTCGACTGGCTCGACCAGGTCGCCGGCACCGCGCCGGCCGCCTACGACTGGCTCGAAATGCCGCCGTCGTTCGACACGCGCGTCGAACTGATGGATCGCGTCGAGCACGCCGAGGCGCTGCTGTTCGTTGCGCGCCGGCTGATCCTGCAGCTGACCGGCTGGCTCGCTGCGAAGCAGCTGGACGTCGCCGCGTTCGCGCTGCTGCTCGAGCACGAGCGCGGGCGGGACGCGATCGCGCCGACCGAGATTGAAATCGCGTTGGGCGCCCCTACCCGCTTCGAGGAACACCTGACGCGGCTCGTCAAGGAGCGGCTCGGCCAAGTCGAGCTCGCCGGGCCCGTGATTGCGGTTCGACTGATCGCCCGCAGCGTGCAGGAAGCGGCCGCACCGAGCGACTCGCTGTTCCCGGAGCCCGGCGGCACCCCGCAGGATCATGCGCGCCTGCTCGAACTGCTGACTGCGCGGCTCGGCGCCGAGAACGTGCTCGTCCCGGCTCCCATAGCCGACTACCGTCCAGAGCCAGCCGCCCGATGGGTGCCGATGCGCGACGCGCCAAAGCCGGCACCGCTGCCGGCGGATCTGCCGCGCCCGGCCTGGCTGCTTGCCAAGCCGGTGCCGCTGCTCACGCGCCAGCATCGGCCGTTCTATGGCACGCCGCTGCGCATGGTATCGCCCGGCGAGCGCATCGAAGGCGGCTGGCAGGATGCGCAGACCGTGACACGCGACTACTTCGTCGCTGAGGACGACAACGGCATCTGCTACTGGATCTACAAGGAGCGGCCGACGGCCAGCGACGAAAGCGAAGCGCGCTTCTTCCTGCACGGCCTGTTCGGCTGATCCGTCATGGACGCCGGCAGCTTCGGCGCCCTGCCCGCGTACGCGGAACTTCAGGTCGCCTCCGACTTTTCTTTCCTGCACGGTGCGTCGCGCGCGGAGGAATACGTCGCGCGCGCAGCGCAGCTCGGCTACAGTGCGATCGCGATCACCGACGAATGCTCGCTCGCCGGCGTCGTGCGCGCGCACGTCGAAGCGAAGGCGGCGAACATGCCGCTGATTGTCGGCTCGCACTTTCGGCTGACGGCCGCAGACGGCTCGCCCGCGCTCGCCTTCACTGCGCTCGCGATGAATCGCGACGGTTACGGCAATCTCTGCGAGTTCATTTCGCTCGGTCGCATGCGCAGCAAGAAAGGCACGTACCGGCTGGCGCCGCTCGATCTCGAACATCCGGAAGCACCGTACACCCACCTACGCGGCCTGCCCGACTGCATCGCGATCCTGTCGCACGACTTCCCGGCCAACGAGCAACGCCTCGACGCGCAGGTCGAATGGCTCGTGCGCGTGTTCGGCGATCACGCATGGGTCGCACTGACGCTGCACGCCCGCGCGATGGACGATATCCACCGCGGCGTTGTCGAGCGCGTTGCCGCGCGCCACGGCGTACCGGTAGTGGCCACCAGCTGGCCACTCATGCACGTGCGATCGCGCAAGCCGCTGCAGGACGTGCTGACCGGGATCCGGGTCGGCCGGCCGGTGTCGGAGTGCGGGTATGAGCTCGCACCGAACGCGGAGCGTCACCTTCGATCGCGTTTGCGGCTCGCCAACCTCTATCCCGCCGGCGCACTCGAGGAAACCGTGCGTGTCGCGCGGCGCTGCACGTTCTCACTCGACGACCTGAAGTACGAGTATCCCGACGAACTGGTACCGGCCGGCACCGATCCGGCGACATACCTGCGCGAGCAGACCTACATCGGCGCGCGGCGGCGTTTCCCCGCCGGCATCCCGGTCGACGTTCAGGCGCAGATCGAGCACGAGCTGCAGCTGATCGCCGACCTGAAGTACGAGGCGTATTTCCTGACCGTCTACGACATCGTGCAGTTCGCGCGCGAGCAAGGTATCTTGTGCCAGGGACGCGGCTCGGCTGCGAACTCGTCCGTTTGCTACTGCCTCGGCGTGACCGAGGTCGACCCGTCGCGACAATCGATGCTGTTCGAACGGTTCATCTCCAAGGAGCGCAACGAGCCGCCGGACATCGATGTCGATTTCGAGCATCAGCGCCGCGAAGAGGTCATGCAGTACATCTACCGGAAGTACGGGCGCGATCGCGCCGCGCTGACGGCCGCCGTCACGACATACCGACCGCGCAGCGCGTTGCGGGAAGCCGGGAAGGCACTCGGTGTGGATCCGGCGATCGTCGACCGCGTGGCGAAGCAGCATCACTGGTTCGATTCGCGTGCTGATCTGCTGCAGCGGTTTTCCGAGGCCGGCCTCGATCCCGAAGCGCCGTTGAATCAGCAGTGGGCCGCATTCGCCGCGCAGCTGCTGGGCTATCCACGGCACCTGTCGCAGCACTCGGGCGGCTTCGTGATCAGCCGCGGCAAACTCACGCGGCTCGTGCCGGTCGAGAACGCGGCGATGGAGGATCGCTCGATCATCCAGTGGGACAAGGACGACATCGAGGCGCTCGGCATCCTGAAGATCGACGTGCTCGCGCTCGGTATGCTGTCGATGGTGCGCCGCGCGCTCGACATGATCTCGGAGAAACGCGGCGAGACATTCGAGTTGCAGGACATCCCGGCCGAGGACAAGCCGACCTACGACATGCTGTGCGACGGCGACAGCATGGGCGTGTTCCAGGTGGAATCGCGCGCGCAGATGTCGATGCTGCCGCGCCTGCGGCCGCAATGCTTCTACGACCTGGTGATCGAAGTGGCGATTGTCCGACCAGGCCCGGTTCAGGGCGGCATGGTGCATCCGTTCCTGCGCCGGCGTCAGGGGCTGGAGCCCGTCACGTACCCGTCACCCGACGTCGAGAAGGCGTTGAAGCGCACACTCGGCGTGCCAATCTTCCAGGAACAGGTCATGCAGGTGGCGATGCTCGCGGCCGGCTTCTCGGCCGGTGAGGCCGACCAGCTGCGGCGTGCGATGGCGGCCTGGAAGCGCAAGGGCGGCCTGGAACCGTATCACGAGCGTCTCGTCAGCGGCATGCTCGCGCGCGGCTACGATCACGAATTCGCCGAAGCGATCTTCGCGCAGATCAAGGGTTTCGGCGACTACGGTTTCCCGGAGAGCCACGCGGCCAGCTTCGCCCTGCTCGTATACTCGAGCGCGTGGCTGCGCCGGCACGAGCCGGCGGTGTTCCTCGCGGCGCTGCTGAACAGCCAGCCGATGGGCTTCTACACGCCGTCGCAGCTGCTGCAGGACGCGCGACGTCGCGGCGTTGAGGTGCTGGCCGTCGACGTGAACGTGAGCACGTGGGACTCCGCGATCGAAGGGCCGACTACATCGTCGCCCGTGCGGCTAGGATTCTCGCTCCTGCGCGGCATGCGCGAAGACGTGGCCGGGCGCATCGAGCTCGCGCGGGCGGTGCGGCCGTTCGTCGACGTCGCGGATCTCGCACGGCGTGCGCAGCTCGACAGGCACGACCTGCAAGTGCTCGCGCGAGCGAACGCGCTGCGCTCGCTCGCCGGCGGCAACCGGCGTGCGGCGCTCTGGCTGGCCGCCGCCGCCGTGCCCGATCGGGATCTGCTGCGCGGCACCGAGCGCGACGACGCGGTGCCGGCGCTGCCGCAGGCGTCCGAAGGCAAGGAGATCGTGACGGACTACAACGCCATGGGCTTCACGCTAGGCCGGCACCCGCTGGCGCTGCTGCGCGATCGCCTGGCGCTCGATCGTCTCCAGTCAGCCGAACAGCTGGCGACACTGCGCAGCGGGCAGCTCGCGCGCGCATGCGGACTGGTCACGGTACGGCAGCGGCCGGGCACGGCCAACGGCGTGCTGTTCATGACGCTCGAGGACGAGACGGGCCAGGTGAACGTGATCCTGTGGCCCGGCCTGCTGGAGAAGTTCCGGAAGGAAGCGCTCGGCGCCGCGCTGCTCGCCGTCTACGGCGTGTGGCAGGCCGAGGGAAAAGTGCGGCATCTGATCGCGAGCAAGCTCGTTGACCGGACCGAATTGCTCGGGGCTCTTCCAACAACCGCGAGAGAGTTCTGCTGAGTGATTCGGCTACCATTCGACTCGTTTCCGTCGAGTGTTCGATATACATCGAGACGCAAGCTTGACTTCGCGAATCCATCGCTAAGCTGGTCGATATCACCTCACCAACCACGATCGGAGAGAGATCATGTCGACCTACCAGGAGCTTCTCGCGAAACGTACCGCCCTCGAAGCGGAGATCGATGCCGCCAAAGGTGCGGAACGGGCCGCCGCGCTTTCCAACGTTCTCCGGCTCGTCAACGAATTCGATATCAGTTCACGTGAGATCTACGGTGTTGCTCGCAAGGGGACGCGCCGCCGCCCCGATCCCAAGTATCGCGATCCCGAATCCGGTGCGACGTGGAGCGGTCGCGGCCGCCCGCCGGCGTGGATCGATGGCAAGGACCGTGTGCCCTTCGAAATCAAGCGGCACGGCGCCCTCTCTTGAACTGCGGCCCAACGCTCGCTACATTGCCAGTGAATTCCCCCAGCCTGCCGAGCGAACGTACGGCTCAGCAGGCTGCTGTCCCAACCAAGTTGCTCGCTATGAATCTTGCTTCAACCGCCGCTCACCCGGATTCGGAAGTGGATCCAGTCTGGTACGCGCACGCGCTTACTCTCGCCACCGAAGATTTGCGACGCGTCGTGATATCGCTGACCGAGCGTTACGTCGGTGCGGGCCTCCCTCATGCAATTAGCTGGCCGCTATTGCTCGAGATCGAAGAGCAGGCGTTTTCCGATCTGGCCTTTCAGAGCCGCAACGAACCAGCGATCGTCGCCGCGTTGCCGCGGATCGGACCGACTACGATGCCCGGCGTCAATTTCAGCGGCCTCATCGACTGGAGCCACACGGATCCGTCGTTACCGATGGTCTATCGATGCGTCCGCGATCTTCTGGTCGGCGTGTCTACCACTGCGGTCGGTCGCGACGCAGCGTGAACGACGCACTCCGTGAGCTGAACACGGCGATTGGAAGCGTCTGGGTGCGAGCGCGGGTGCAAGGTGGCCCCTTCCTTCTGCTGGCTAGTAACGCGAATCGAAGATTCGCGCTATGCTCGACGGACCTAACATTCGGTATATAAGATCCGATGGACGAACCGACTCTCTGGCTGTCGGCACCGACCGAGGCCTATCAGCAGTGGCAACGCACGGAAGCCGCAGGCGCCGATCGGCGTGCGTTCTCGCCGAGGTCGATCGTCCAGCACGAAGCGATGTTTGAACGCTTCATGCGCCACCTCGCGGCCGCGCAACGGTCGCTGGCCACCTTCGGGCCCGACCACCTCGAATCGTTCTTCGCTGATCTCGATCGCCGGTGCAAACCCGGCACCACGACGCGCCTGCGCTATGAGAAGCTTCTCGACAGGCTTGGCCGACACCTGGTCAACGTCGGCGTGCGCAAGACCAATCCAGCGGCCGCCTATGCGTTGACGCAGACGTGGCCGGAGGACGAACCCGTCCCGGTGTACCTGCTCGAAGCCGATGATCATCGACTGCAGGCGTCGATCCGAGCCATTGATGGGCTCGACGATCGCGCGTTGCGGAACCGCGCCATCGTTGGCTTATTGCTCTCGACCGGCATCACCGCGCAGGAAATCCGGCAGGCGACCGCCGTCGACCTCGACCTGTCGCCGGCGCGGCCGCACCTCCAAATCCCGAAGCGCGGCCCGCGCGAAGCACGCCGGGTCAACATAGCCGAATTCGCGGTACCAGCGCTCACGCAATGGCGAACCCTGTCCGCGGCCGCCGACAGCCCACTGCTGTTCCCATCCCCCCGTGCAGGCGGGCCGATGACCGACGAGATGCTCGGCCGCATCGTTCGGGACGAGCTCCTCGCGATCGACGTTCGGCTCCCCGATATGAGCCCGCGCACCCTGCGGAACACGTTCGCCAGACGCCTGCTGCTCGCCGGCAGAAGCAACGACGACGTCATGCATCTCTTGGGCTTGACGAGCCAGCGCACCGTGATCCGCATTCGCGCAACCATCCCGACCGAGCCTCAAGCGGCACTCCAGACTTGACTTCCGCTCCGCCTCGATAGCCTGAAAAAGCCAGCAAGTTCGCTGGCTTTTCGCTATTGGAGCATTCATTATGGACTACGTATCACGCTACATGGACCTCGTCTACTCCACCAACGGCGGCATCGCCGTCTGCCGCTACCGGCTACTCGCGCTCGCGCCGGAACCGACGCAACTCGTCATTCAGGTCGAGAACCACGGCGGTAACAAGGACATCCTGATCACCGATCACATCGTCCGCGACGGAATCCTCAACCGAATCGCCGATCGCGAACTGACGGGCGTTCCGTTCGACATGCTTTGCGTCGCGTTGACCGAGGCCGGCCAACATCACATCGTCTTCGTCGAAGCCGATCTCGAGGACTACATTCATCGCGGATATCCGTATGAGCGATCCGCACAGCCGGCCGCACGTGGCCGGCATATTGAGCGCATCTCGATCAATTCCCGTGACCTGGTGGTCGGCCGGGCCCGCCTGCAGACCGCGCATGCGACTCCTACGCTCGCAGACGACAGTCTCGCGGCCATCCTCGACCGGCCGACGTCCGCGTAAGCGCCTAATACGCGGGCGTGTAGCCTCGGCTGGGCATCACGTACCGAGTCCTATCGCCAACAACAACGGATGCGACAGGCAGAAAAAAACCCGGTGCAGACGCACCGGGTTGGATTCCAAAGTGTCGGGCTTCAAGCCGCCTGCGAGAACAGATCGACAGGCGCCAGGTTCTGCATCGTGAGGTGCTCGGTGTTCGATATCGCGCGGTCGACGAGAAATCGATCAAGCTCCGCCGGCGTCAGGTTGTGCCGCTCGGCCAGATGCGCAAAGTATTGCCCGCGCTTGGCCATCTCCTGATACCGGCCCGCCATACCTGCCGGAAGCCGAAGAATGCCCTCGTTCAGCCAGAACCGCGCCGACTCCATCCCCGAGTGCTGCTGCGCCTTCACGGCCCAACCAGCATCGAAGCTGCAGGTCACGAACGCACACGCTGCCTCGACGTCCACGTCGAACTGATCGCCCTCTTCGAAATAGACGATCTGCTCACCGGACCTCGTGCGCGCATATCGGCTTGGTCGCTCCGGTTGGCGGTAGCGATTCCACTGTTCCGCGGCGTAATCGCGAAGTCCATCCGTGGGCACCTCGGCGTCGTACGCGCCGACAAAGAACCACCCATGATGCGGGATGTCGATCTTCGGCAGCGGGTCCACGACCGGCACGTGGTAGCGCCGTCCGAGCCGATGCACGTCGAACCAGACCGACAGCGCTGGAAACGCATGCGGCGCGTAGTGGTGCATCGAGAGATAAAAATCGATCGCCACCAGCTGCGCCGGCGTGATCATCTCGAACTGCACGTCGCAGAGCACCCGGTTCTCCGGCGTTTCAGGTATCTCGCCCGTGGCCAGCGCGGCCTCATGCCGCTCAGCGCGCTCGACCTCAAGCGCGTCAAGCGTCAGCAGGTACTGCAGCAATCGAACACGCTCCAGGTACGAAAGAACGTCCGGCTTGACCGCCAGATACCCGGCTTCGCTCAGCTTCCGGCTGACGAGCTCGCGACGGCCGAGATCCCATTGCACGGCCATCAGGTAGTTGCGGAAGCGATTCAGGCCCTCCAGATGACGGTGGCCAGCTTCCTTCACCATCGACTCCATCGAACGATCACGCTCGCCGGTCACGCAACAGAACGCGCATCCGAATCGAGAACCGCACGCGGCACGCGCGCCGCCCTCTCCCAGAATCACACCGCATGTTCCCTCGTTGCCAGCGCGGTATAGATCCGAGAGCCGCCGGATCGACTCGCTGGACACGGGCGACGGAAAGGGGCGACCTGCATCCTCCGCGAAGAGCGAAAGCATCGTCCAAACGCAGCCGGTGGACCACTCGGCGACCGGCGAAAACGTGAGAAATCCGTCCGCATTCCGGACGGGTCTCAGCGCATTCTCGTTGCGAGCGGCCATGGCCGTTGCGCGACTACCACTTTCCCCGAACCGGTTGCCGAGGATGGTGACGACTTCGCCACTTCCGCCAGCGGCCGCCGAGCGCTCGAGTGTGACGCGCAGGCGATTCTGCGGGTCGACCTTCCAGTCCGCGGCACAGGCACGTATGCGCTTTCCATTCTTCACCCCGTTTTCCGGGGTGCGGGGAAGCGTCCCGCGCCCGATCGTCGCAACGACGAACTGAGACGCCAGTGATGGCTTCGCAACATGCACCGATACCGGTGCATCTGCGTGCGCATAACCGTCGCGGATCTCATCCAGCATGGCATGAAGGTGCCAGTGCATACTCGGATTTTCGATTGTCGTGTCTGCGCTCGTCATGAAGTGCTCGCGCGACACGTCGGTGCCGGCACGCCTGACGGCTTCCAGCATCAGGATCGCCGTACACGTCGAATCCTTCCCACCGCTCAGGGCATTCGACAGGGTATAACCCTGCCGAATCAGCGCGACAAGTGCGTCGATCGCCGATTCCATCTTCACCAAGATTTCAGAAAACATATGCTGCTCCAGGTGCACGGAAACAGCCCCATGCGGGAGCCATTCCCGCATGGGTTGAGGATCGATGCCGATCAGGGCGCGCGGTAAAGTTCGCCGCGCGCAGAGACCGATTCCCAGTTCTTCAGATAGACGTCGGCGATCCGCGCGTCGCCGCGCAGCACCACTACGTTCTCCGAGTTGTACCGGGCCGCCTGTTGCGAGTAGTTGTAGCTGCCGGTCTGAACCGTGACGTTGTCGATGACGATAATCTTCGAGTGCTGAGCCGCGTAGCTGCTCACGACCCGAACCGGAATCCCGGCGTACGTGAGCGCTCCGAGCGCGGCGCGTGCTCGGCCGCTGCGATCCTCGTCGAAGTTGCTGCGGGCATCGACCGTCACCGCGACGTCGACGCCTCGCCGTTTCGCGGTGATCAAGGCTCGAGTTACTGCCGGTGCGGTGAACGAGTAGGCCAACACGCGAATCGACTGGCGCGCTTCGCCGATCGTCCGCAACACCAGCGCCTCAGCGCCACCATCCGGCGAGAACGCAATTTCGACCCGCGGCAGGGGCTGCGCCTGCGCGCGGCCGCCCAGCGCGATCGCAACGCAACAGCACAGCCATGCCACCAGCACGGCCCAACCGATTTGCTTCTTCATAGAGGTATCTCCAAAGGAAAAGAAAAGCGCCGCTCCATTCCCGTGCGGGGCGTTGAGAGGCGGCATCGAAACGTTGTGACGAACGAATTAGCGGTTCGCCGATGCTTTCGCCACATCACGCGCGGTGACGGTCAAAAGCCACCGATCGCTGTCTTTCCGCGGCCACTTGGCGAACTCCGCGTACCCCTCTTTCTGCGGAACAGCTGAACTGCCAACCGCAACGAGAAAGTCGAAGCGATCGGCGGGAACGCGTAGTAGCGCGCAGCTGGTTTGGAGCGCGATCCGGACCGCCGAAAGCCCGACGTATGCCGGGGCGTCGATCACCGTCAGCGCATGCAGTGCAACATCACGCACCGACGAGTTCTCTGCTCGATCGGCGATGATCGATAGCGTCGCCAGACGCGCCCGAACCGACATCGAGTCGAACGAATCTCGCGCGCCTTCCGGCACGACACTCGACGCGAGCTGAACAAGATCAACGTTAAGGAGTGGCATATAGCGGCCTTAAAAAAAGGTTCATCGAGGATTACCGGGGAAGGCGGCGCGGATCTTGAGGAAGAAGTATTCATCGTCACGGTACCCGTAAGCCCGACGCTTGATGACCTTGATGGTGTTGTTGATGCCTTCGACGACGCTGGTATTGAGCGGATGGCGGCAGCGAGTCACGATTCCGTGCCAGTAGCCCTGCAAGCGCTCGGCGAACTTTTGCAGGGCGGCGATCCCGCTTTGCTGAGCCTGCTCGAACCATTGTTCCCAAGCCTTTTGCGCCCAGGCTGGCTTCTGATAGAACCAGAGCCGCTTGAGCTCGTCGCGTAACACGTAGACGCATAACAGCGACTGATTGGCCGCCAGCAACTCTTTCAGGTGCACGGCCTGATCTGGCTTGAGGTTGTGGCGGTTGCGCAGCAACAACCAGCGGCTGGACTTCAGAACTTTGCGGGCCGGCTTGTCATGTCGGAGTTGATTGGCCTGGTCCACTCGCACCCGATCTATCACTTCGCGGCCGTACTTGGCCACGACGTGGTACAGGTCGAAGACGATCTCCGCCTGCGGACACTGTTCCCTGATTTCGAGTTCATACGCCGTGGTCATGTCGATCGCCACCGCTTCAATACGCTTGGCAACGCCTTCGGGAAGCTGCTCGAAGAAGGCACGGGCAGTCTCGCGCGAGCGGCCCTGTCCGATCCAGAGCACCTGCCGGCTCATCGGCTCGACCACCACCGTGGCGTAGCGATGGCCTTTATGCAGCGCGAACTCGTCCATCGCCAGATAGCGGATCGTTGACCAGTCGGGCTCGCGCACACGCGCCCGCAGACGCATCTTGTCGATCGATTTGACCGTGTGCCAGCCCAGGTCGTAGAAGGCCGCCACGGCCTGCACGCTGGCCGCTTGCAGCAGCTTCTCGCAGGCCTTGGCGAAGCGCTCCGTCACTCGCTGGTAGCGGCCCAGCCACGCCAGCTTCTCCAGTCGCGGGCCGCCGCAGCGTTCACACCAGACTCGGCGGCGCGGAACGTGCAGCACCACCCGGTATTCGAACAACGGCAGGTCACGCACCCGGCGAACCGTTGTCTCGTGGATTTGCTGGCAGCGTGCACCACATTGCTCGCAATACATGACCTTGCTGATCGGCTTCAAATACAGCGACAGCGTGCGGCCGTCGCCTTCCGGCCATTCCACACGCTCCAACCGGTAACCCGTCCAGCAGCCCAGTGCCTGAAGTGCCTTGCGATCGAGCAATTGCTTCTCCTGACGTCCTTAAAGTCAGGCGTCAGGTTACGCAATCGCTCTAAAACCCTCCACGGTTTCCTACGATGAACCTAAAAAAAGGGCCCCACTCTCTTACGAGAGCGGGGCCGTTGGTCAACGGATTAGATGCAGGGCTTCGGGCGCCCTGCGGGAAAAGTGTGGACTTGGCCATCCTTGCAGATGACCGCATCCGTTTTCATCGGCGGCCGCCTATTCACGGCGTGCGAAGCCACCGCGTAGCGCAGGGCCGGCGCCGGCGGCTGCGAGCCGCCGTGCATCGCGATCAACAGCATCACCAGGTTCGTCATCCCGTCCATCGAACACTCCTCCGTCGGCGATTCAGGACACGACGACAGCCGTAGCGGCCACCGTCACCCAGCGCCCATCAATCAGCACGTCGCGCAGCCGCGAGCCGTTCAGCTCGTAGACGTGCTCCGTACCCATGCGGACGGGTTTCGGGCGAACCGAAACCGTCAGGCTTCGATGCAGAGCAACAGAGTTGGACTTCAGTTTCATTGCGTTCCTCGAAAAGAAAAAAGGCGAGGAACGCCCCTGTGGGGAACGGTCCCCACCAGGGTTAGAAATGTGTGCTGCACTACCTCGCGAGTGCGGCCACGTCGATGACCGCATCGGCCTCCGCAATCAGGTCGGGCGTTTGCGAGATGAAAAACTCTCGCGCATACCCGCCCTGACGCAGCACCTCGCGCTTCATACGCATGAACTGCACCTTGCGATCGGGATCAAGCGGACCGTCCGACTCGTCGCTAAAGAGCGTCTCGTACGGTTGTCCCGCGTTACCCGCGATATACAGGGCGACGCCGCGTGTCAGGCATTCGTTGATCCACACCTTCTGACCACCGGACATCACGCCGACCGCTTTGCTGCTGTCGCTCTCGGCGTCGTGCACGAGGATTTCAAATCCCTCGCGCGTGTCACCGTTGGCCAACGTACGCTGCGTCTGGATCTCGACCGTGAACCGCGTGCCGTAGCACGCAAGCAGCAGGTCGTTCACCGTCTGCGTCAGCGCCGGGCCCGCGTCGTCGATCGTCAGCGCGATCACGCCGTCATTGCCCAGCCCTTTCGCCAACAGCTTCCACTTCGCGATCTCGTCCGAGATGCGCTCGGCGAGTGCCTGCGTCGCTGAGAAGCCCTCAAGCTCGCGCTCGAGCGTCACCAGCGTCGTTTCTCCCGTAGCCTGACTCCTGATCAATGCTTCGATCCTGGCATCCAGCCCCGTGCAGGCCTCGCGTCGAGCGGCCAACTGGCGATCGACATCCGCAATCGCTTGCGCGACATCGACAGAAGCCAGACGCGACACCTCCGCCTCGACCTCCCGCAACAAGCCGTTTATCCGCGCCGTCTCGGTCTCCCGACGCTTCGACGCCTCGCCTCGCTCAACTTCGAGCGACGCAAGTTCCGCCTGGCCCTGTTGCATCCCGGTTTCAGCTGCATCGAGCAGCGGCTTTCGGGCGGCAAGTTCGGTTGCACGTTGCAGCGCCTGCCGGGCCGCCGCGATTTCCGAATTGACGCGCTGCAGTTCGGCGCGCTTCGCAGACAACGCCTCAACAGCCGGCGCCAGTTGATCCAGTTCCGCCTTATGGCCGCGGTACCGGGTCCGAAGGTCATTCAACGAGATGGTCTGGACGTCCACCTGCTGTGCCGCACTCCTCGCTTGCGCGAGCAACGGGCACGTCACGTGAATGTCCATCCCCGCACACGGCACCGAACCGATGACCGCCGATTGCTCGGTCAGGGTCTTGATCAGGTCGGCCTTGGTCGTGCCCTCCGATTGCAGGCTGGAAAGCGTCGATCCGACCGTTGCCGCCCGCAGTCGCGTCGCGTCGAGCTCGTCGATCGCGCGCTGCAAAGGTTCGATCAGTGCTTCGGCCTTGCCGAGCCGAAGCTGTGCATCGTCGCGATCCGCCGCGGCGCCAAGAATGGACTCACGCTGCCGAACAACGGCTGCATGGCCGGCGATCGTGTTACGAATCGTCGTCGCGCGCTGCAGCAACCGTTGCTGCTCCGCCTGCCCGTCACGCTCCAAGACATCAAGCGAAGTCCGCAGCTCGTTGCGACGCGCACCCAGTTCCCCGAGTCGCGCCGCCGCCCCTGCGTTCTCGCCTTGCTTGGCAACCAGCACGGCGTGCTGTTGCGTCAGCGTTGCGATGTCTGCCTGGGCTGCCGTACGCTGCTCGCGCGCGGTTGCGACCGCCGAAGCGTCCATCGCGATCGCATTGCGCGTCTGATCGACCCGCTCACGCTTTCCAGAAAATGCGGTGAGATCCTGCTGCACCACACCGAGTTGCCGGGCCAACACCTTCGCGACCTCTGCAGCCTTGGTCGACAACGCACGGAGGTGATCGATCTTCAACAGCTCAGCGAGCAACGCCTTGATCTCGCTCGCTCCGTACGACGCGAGCGGCCGGCGGTTCTGCGCCGAAAACACGCTCGTGAAGAACGACTCGAGCGAACCGCAAATCGCGTCAACACATCGATCGTAGGTTTCGCCCTTGCCATCCGACACGGTGCCATCCGGCAGCGATACCGGCCGCCACTCGCCATCGGTCGAGCGATAGAACAGGAAGTAGTCCGCCTTGCCGGTCTTGCCGGGCTTGCGGAACGTGAAGGTCGACCGATAGCGCAAGCCATCGTGCTCCCATTCGAACTCCTTGCGCGCCTGCACCCCGCAGATGTGATCCCAGTACGAGAACGCATCGACCGAGAGCTTCGACGCGCGCGACGGCATGATCCGGTACGGATGGAGGTTGTCCATGATCGTCGTCTTGCCGGCGCCGTTCGGCCCCGTCAACGCGATCAGTCCGTTGGGCAGTGACTCCAGGGCGAGTTCGACGCTTTCGCGTTTCATCCCGTCCCGTACGCCATGGAACCCTTCGAGTAACAATTTCAGAGGTCGCATGACTGGATCTCCGCAAGCGTGATGGGCTGCAGATAGTCGTCAGGCAGGAACGGCACGTCATCGTCGTCGATCGCCAGCGTCGGCTCGGGCCGGGAAGCCGGCTTACCCAACGTGCCATCGACGGCAGCCTGCACCGTCCCACAGAGGCGACGGAACGCGTCAGACGTCTGCTTGAGCACCGCGTCCCAATCGGGACAACCCGTGAGGATCTGCAGCTCGCGCCCCGACCACTGACCCGAGTAGCCCGAGTCGAACGACCAGAGCAGGTTCTGCAGCTCGACGCCCGGCGTGACCACGATTTCAGCCTGGTCGGCTTCGATCACATGGGTCAGGACGAACAGGCCGTCGCGTTGCGCGATGACTGCGCCGCGCTGAGCACCGAACGGTTGATGAAAGAGAGCTGCAGTGCACCCGCCATGGTCGACGAGACGCTTCTGCAACGACTTGGCGTCAGTAGACGCGGTATAGGTTTGCGCCCAACGGACGCCGGCAGGATAGAGACCAAACATGAGCACACTCCGGAATGAAGACGGAGTGCACCCCTGACGGGGAACACGCCCCGTCAGGGTAGAAAGAAAATGGATGCAGCGATGCTGCGTTCGATGCGCCAACGGGCGCGGGGTGAACCTCGTTTCGATAGCCACACGGGCTATCGGAACACGGCTAGTGTTCGAAAGTGACGGAATGCAAACCGTCCATGTGCAAAGCTACGCCGCAAACAGATCGTCGCTGACCCAGGATGGATCGTCAGCGACCGGCGAGATAGTCGCCATTGTGGCCAGCGACAAAGCCGGCTCGACGATGGGCGTGCCGGACTGACCTCCAGCGGGCTCATCAGCACTGGCTAAACGCGCCAGGATCGCTTGCGCGATCGCGTCGGGTTCGCCGGCCTCGAGCAGCTGCAGCCGATCAACCAGCGGGACAGCATCGACGTCGGCCAGCTCACACCATCGGGTTAACTTCGCGTCGACCGTCGGCGCCGTGCTGATCCCTTCTGCCCGGCTACGCATGACAGGAAGCACGCGCGGCTCGAGCTTCACGCCGGCGGCCGTCGAGAACATCGCTTCGATCGCCTTGCGGTCGACCAGCTGCTTATGCTCTTCGTCGATCTGCCAGCGGATACGCACGAACTTCCCCGCGGATGCGGCCGCGAGTGCTTCCAGCTCGTTCGTATCAGGCGGCCCGTCAAAAGCAACAGAGACCATTTCACGAGATGGCGTCGGAACCAGCGCCGCATGGGCATCGGTCGCCGAGACTTCCCACGAAAGGTAACCCTTGTTGCCGAGCTCGCCGTAGTGGAAACGTCCGATCGAACCCGGATACCCCACGAGGCGGCCCTCGCGCTCCCACGTCTGGTATTTGTGGATGTGACCCAGCATGAACGCCGAGCACTCCGCACCAAACAGCGCACTCAGGCTGAATTCGTGGTCGAATCCTGCCATCGTGACACCGTGTTCCGTCTGACAACCGTTCACCGTGCCGTGCGACACTCCGATCGTCGGGACGCCTGCCGTTCGAAATGCCGCATTGATCCGGCCGGCAGCAGCGAGGAACCCCGCGAGGGTATCCGCGAGATCTGTCGACGCCGCCAGCGACCCGACGCGCAGCGCCAGCTCTGCTTTGTTCATCGTCGGAAGACAGGTAAAGACCGCTTCGGGCTCGCTATACAGATGGTGTTGCACTTCGTCCTCGTCGAAGACCGGCCCACGAGAGAACCAGAAGTTTCCATTGTAGAGAGCAACCTGACAGACGCGGTCCGCAATGGCCACCGGATACCGCGCGCCCATCAGCGCGAAGTTGTCGAGAGTCCCGGGCGGCTCGTGCGAGAACGTGCCCTGCAGCATCAGCACCGGCATCGCTTGCGCAAGTCGGTGCACCTGAGTCGCGAGTGAGTTCAGCGCCGGCGCATGGGCGTCGAGCCGATGGTCGGTCGAATCACCGCTGATCACCGCCACCTGGGCCTCGCGCGCTATCGCGTCACCTACCGCATGCGAGAAGCACCGGTCCGCCTCGTCGAGGTGTTCAGGCGCGTAATGCAGGTCAGAAAAATGCGCGATCTTCATCAACGCCTCCAGAAAAAGAAAAGGCCACCCGCAGGTAGCCAGAGATAGGTCCGCGCCGGCATGCGGCGCAAAAAGGAAAGTTACGACCGAGAAAGCGCGTCCCGCACGTGCATGAGCGCCTTGCCGAGCAGGTTCAACCCCTGCCAGGCGGACGGATCAGCGATGCGGGGATCCTGTTCGCCGAGCCCTACGCCCCAGATCCGGTCATACGGGCTCGCCTCGACCAGGACCGACGTCCCGGTCGCGCGCAGCGCGTTCGCGAGCCTCGTTTTGTCGAAACTTCTCACGACAGCCGACGAACATGATCTTCTCGCGCGCCGTAATCCAACGAGCCTCGTCGAAACCGCGTACCGAACGGCCAAGCCGCTTCTGCTCGCGTGGCGATGTCGACGACAGGATTGCGTCCGCTGTTGCGTGGTCATCGAACAGCATGGCCTTCGCGTACATCATGAATTGTTCGACACAGTTGAAGGTGACTTCGTGGAACGTGAAGCTGCACGGGTGCCAATTGCTGAACACGTCGGCGGCGCCGAAAAACGCCGTGATGTTGTCGATCCGGCGCATGGGATCCTCCAGAGGGATAGGTCAAGAGATGGCCGCTTGCGCGGACGATTTCGATGCGTGAGGCACGCGGTCGAAAGCATTTGAGCAAATGGCTTTGCTGAAGGGCTCTCCGGATCGCGCTGTAGAAAAGGACACCGGCCCCGAAGGGCCGGCGAAAGGGGTGTCATTTACGTGCCGTGGAACGACTCGACCGCGGCGCCGATTTCACTTTGAAGTGAAGTCGGGTCCTCCAGCGCCGTCGTCAGCCTCGCGATCATCTTGTCGACGTCGGTTGGCCTTTCCACCCAGCCGCGTCCGAATCGGAAGTGGCCGTAGATGCGAAAGGCCTTGCGCTGATCCTCCTCAACGAAGCGAAGGCGCTGCAGCAGGTCCTGCATGCGATGGCGCTTTTCGTCCATCGATTCGGGTGGACCGTCGCCGGCTACAGCCTGATCAGCACGTATGGCGGGACTTTCTCCCTCCGACGGGTGAAGCTGAATCACCGTGCTGCCAGAGTCGGGCAGTGTGGGGCGCCCGGCGCCTTCGATCGCTGCCGTGGCGTCCTCGGCACCGTCGAGCAGTGCACCGATGTCGATATCCGCATCGAGCACGGTCAGCATCTGCATCTGACGCACCGCGTCTCCCGCCTCGTTGATACGCGTGATGTCGAATTCCCGCTTCGAGATCCAGAACTTCGTGCCCGTCAGCTTGCCGCGAGCCAGCTGGACCGTCTTCATCGCCGCGTATGCTTTCTGCAGGACGTAGATCGAGTTCGTCGGGAGTTCAATCAAACCCAGTCCCTTGATATCGGGAATGGCGAAGATGAACTGGGCACCGAGGTTGCATTGCCTGCTTTGGTACTGCGGGCATTGCTCGGGGTTGCAGATGCCATCGGGAATCGCATCATCCTGCCGGAAAATCACGTCGCGGCCGCCGAAATGGCGAGCCGCACGCTGCGCCCGCGGATCGCGCTCTACCTTCGCATACGTCTTGCAGTAGCGCAGACCATCGGGACCGTACTGCGAGAAGTACTTCCGACCGCTCGAGCCCCACGCCGCCATCTCATTCGGGATGTTTTGCATCCAGTCGTTGAAGGCGAATAGCACGGGGAAGCGGTAGAGCCGGATGCCCTGCCCTCGATCCTCACCGTAGAGCCGGAGAATCTCGTCGGCGACGTCCGGATTGTTGAAGTCCGAGCGGCGGCACGTGAAGAAATCGGTGTTGCGCGGCGCCAGCGCATGCTTGAGCCGACAACGGGACTCGATCGCTTTGCCGATCGTCTCGAACGAGTCGCCGGCGGCCACCATCTCCTCGTACAGCGCAACCGCATCCGGATTGCCCCGAGCGGCCGAGGTCAGGACCTTGATGCCGGGCCGGATCTTCCCGATCACGGGCGGGCGCATCGCCCGCTCTTCGACGACGCTCCGTACGGGGCCGCCGATCAAACTGACAACTGCATTCATGAAGGTTTCCTCGCAAGTTGGAAGATCGCCTGGGTTCGCAACGCGTCCGCCGATTGCTCGAGCGCGTTGGCGGCCGCCTCTCCGCGGCGGTGGGCGATACTGGACAGAAAAATCCGGCGGTCGGAGTCGGTGAACATCGCGACCTGGGCCACTTCGCAACGCTCCCGCCAGGCGGGTGTCGTCGTGTCGGTGGTCGACCTTTCCTCGGCGATCGTTTGACTGATCACGTCGGCAATCCGGGAATTGAGACGATTGGGAAGCACACGCACCTCCGGGACAGAAAAAAGACGAAAAAAAAGCGCGTTCCTCGGCAGAGGAACGCGCTTCGTGGATTCGGTGAAATGACCCAAGCACCACGTCCCTTCCGGGGACGTGGTGCTCAGGGAGCCGGTCGGCTCATAGAGAGGACGTTAGGTCGTCCTCGCACAGCATGGTCACGCTGTGCTACAGCCCATTTTCGGAAGTGCCATTCCGACGCAGGTTCACGGCTCAGTCGACTACAGTCGTTCTACCCAGACAGAGGCCTGGAGAGAGACACCCGATGTCCGGGGTCGAACGACGTCGCGGCGCAAATGACTGCGGCCGGCAACGAGTTTTATGACTGAAATGGGGAGCACGGGCGAGGCGCTCATCAGAAAAGAATTCCACACTGGTTGCCAACCAGTCGGAGCATGCCCATAGGCACGGCTTGTACAAAAGATGGACTTCGGCCAGCGAAGTCAAGGTCGATGCGTCAGGGACGCGAGAAGTAGAGTCAGTATCGCGAATATCTCCGCCCGCAATCCCCGAAAAGCTCACGAAAACAGGCTCGCTTTTGCCGGTACGCACATCGAGTGCCTCGCTCAGAATCATCGATGAGAGAGACCACCCGAAAAAATCATGTCTGCCGTTCTCGAACCACCGCACGAAGGGCGCGGGCAACCTGACACGCCCACGCAAAACACCACGCCCACCGACGAGCCGCCGGTGCGCCTCGCCACGTCGACCGGATTGAAGCCAATCCAGCGCCTGACGAGCGACAGCCGTATCGACAAGATCGTGCCGGACTCCGACGCGGTCACGATCCTGCACTACAGCTCTGTCTTCGCACGCACGTTCATTCGCAGCGACTACAACTTCTGCGCGGCCAAGATCGCCGTTGCCCGCGGCGGCAAGGTACTGGCCGTCCAGACCACCCTGCGGGAAACCGCCGACTGGATGCGGAAAGCCACCGCGTGGGTCGAACGGCATAACGCGCGCGCGCTCACTTTCCCGTACGAACAGATCGAATTGAAGGTGACGCGGCCGCTGGCCGGCCTGCTGGTCAGGTGCCTTACCCAGTACGACCGCCTGTTCGTGGCGTCGATGGAGGCCCAGCTCGCGGAAAAGATCACGCCGCAGGACCGGGCCAACATCCTCAAGAACGCCGAAGGCCGGATCCTGCACGTGCGAACCGTGTGCATCCCGGACAACGACCGATACGACGCCGACGGCACTGCGCGCGACTGACGCGACAGCACCCGCAGCACGCCCCACCGGCTTGACATTGGAATCCGGTGAATAAGCTCGTCTTGAGCCTGCCGCGCCTTCTGACACTGTCGCGGTATGCCGATCATCCACGGAGGAAATCTTGGACATTCGAGAGATCCAGGCGCTACATGCCCAATACTCGTCGCAACCGATCGTCATCGACATCAACAGCCACGTCCGGGCGCTCCCTGCTCCTGACCGACAGGAATCGACGCGCGAGCGCGTCACCGCTCGACTCTCTTCTACCGGTCGAAAACTCGGCCGGCCGGCCGCGATCGTCCTTGCCGTCGCAGCGGGGGCGGGACTCACGGGCGTCAGCGCGGCGAGGCTCTGGCACGCGCTCCATCCGCCGCAGGCGGTCGTACACGTTGAGCGGTCGACCACACAAACTCCGGTCACTCCGCCGGCGCCCTCAGCGGCCTCGACGACGCGCGGCTCCCAACGGCCGCTCACCAGTGCGGACTTTACCGAGCCGACCGCCGGCATGCCGGCCGACCGGCCCCGCGTCGACGTGCAAGCGCTGCGGACCGGGGACGCTGACGGATCGGCGCCATCGGCTAGCGCCGCTGCGCCCGTG
Source organism: Burkholderia sp. IDO3 (assembly GCF_003366075.1). Lineage (NCBI taxonomy): Bacteria > Pseudomonadati > Pseudomonadota > Betaproteobacteria > Burkholderiales > Burkholderiaceae > Burkholderia > Burkholderia sp. IDO3. The sequence goes on along the minus strand of NZ_CP028965.1, from coordinate 47,264 downwards.
GCCGATTTGGAAAGGGCCGCCACGTCGCCGATCCGAGCCGCGCGCGCGGCCTCGAATCCGGCCGCAAGCCAGCGACAGGTCACAACCGTTCAAACGCCCCCGCCGACACCGCCCGCAGCGACGTCAGCACCCGTCGAGGCACCGCCCACGGCGCAGCCGGCTGAGCAGCCGAAACCCGCGCCGCGCAGGGTCCATCGTGCACCCGCTCGGCCGCGCCAGGAGCCGGCTACCACCGAGGCGACAGCATCCACACCGCGTAACGAAGCCACGAAGACCGAGCACTCCCCGAAATCTTCGACACCCGCCAAGACCGGCGACGTTCCACTCTTCTGAAAGAGGCACACCATGAAAGCGAAACCGAACAACGTGACGGTCCTCATGCCCGGCCTGGTCGTCGAAGGCAACATGATCCTCGACCACGGCCTGAGCGTATTCGCCCTCGCGAATGGCGACATCATTTCCACCGAGGGCCTGCTGCACGTCGGGGCCGGCGGTATCGTCAAGGGCAAGGTACAAGGCGAAATCGTCCGGATCGATGGGCTCGTGGAGGGCGACGTCCACGCTCGCGACATGCTCGAAATCAACGGCCGTGTGCTTGGGAACGTGTTCTATTGCGGCACGATCCGGCTCGGCCAGCACGCCGCACTCAATGGGCAACTCCGTCGCGTATCACGTGAACTCGTGATCGAGAATGCGGCCGCCGAACGCGAGACTACACCGGAGCGCCTTGTATCCAATGGTGCCGCTCAATGATTACCCTCCGCCGCCTTCATCGCGTTACTGACTTCGTTGTTGCATGTGTCTGGGCGATTCCGATGCTCCTCTTCACGGGATACATACTCTGGAGTCTGGTGCGCCTCTTCCAAGACGACGCAAGCTCGCAGATCGTCTGGGTCATACGGACCGCCGCGTACTTCTGCGTTCGAGCCGTCACCGGCGTATGGGCCGGACAATGGTCGTTTTTCCCGATCAGTTTCGAGCAATTCAATTTCATCGACTGGGCATTGCTCTATATCTATGGAGTGGTTATCGATCTCGTGCTGGCGTCCCTGGTGCTTCAAATCGGTTTCGTGACAACCCTTTACCTCAATCGCTGCGCGTTCGCTGTGGCGGTTCGGATCCGGCGCTCGAGACGTGAGAAGGTAGGAGTTTCGTAGCCACATCACGACCGCGGCCGACGCACCTCCCTCCCGGCCGACACCCGCGATTCCGTGCCGTATTCTCGTATCGGTAAACAAGGGCGAGTGACATTTCTGAAGTCGCCCCAGTCCGGCCGCCTCATGCGGCCGAATTCTGTTCGATCCCGGACTCAATCACAAAGCGCGAGACGGGGTTCTTCTTGATCGACGAGATGGTCAGGCTATCGCGAGCGCGCGTCATCGCGACGTAGAAAAGGCGCCGCTCCTCCGATTCCGGACTCTTTTCATCGGGCACCACGCCCTCCTCCGATCGGCTGATCCACACGTAGTCGTACTCGAGTCCCTTCGAGCTGTGCATCGTCGTCAGCACCAGCACGCCGTCGCCAGGCTTGTTGTTGTCGCGCTTCAGGAACTCGATACGCTCCGTAAACGAACCGTTCAGGCGGCTCACCACGTCGTAGATGCATTGGATCGCCCGAATCGCGACGTCGCCCTTGGCGTACGTCATCATCCATTCGTAGACGCCCTCCAACGCGAGCGAGTGGAACGATCGCTGGCAGAGCGCCTGCCACTCACCCAATCGCTTCATGAACGCCCGGTACGCGGTCGCGGTGTCCTCGCGCAGCCCGAGGCCTACGAGTTCCTGTTTTTGCATCTGGACAAAGGCGGCGCCCATGCGCTTGTGCAACGCACCGAGGTCGTAGGAGCTCATGCCCATGTAGCCCAGGACGGCGTCGATGCCGTTCTGCTTGTGGCCTTCGACCACCTGCAGCAAATTGCACATCAGCGCGGCCTGCGGCTTGTTGAGCACGGACCCGCCCGACGCGCGGTAGTACGACACCCCGTGTGATCGGCACACTGCCTCGATCGGATCGAGGATCCGGTTCGTTCGCGCGAGGATCGCGCAGCTTGCGCCGGCAGCGAGTCTCGGTTGGAGCGCCTCGACGGCGGCCACCGCGTCGCCATACTCATCGTCGAACCGTCGTGCCGTGACCACGCCGCCGGCGCCGCGGTCTGCATGGAGGACCTTCGGCATGCGGTTGACGTTGTTCTGAATCACCCGGTCCGCCGCCGCCAGGATCTCCGCGCGGCATCGATAGTTGCTCCCAAGCACCACGCGTTGGGCCTCGAACGTGCTCGCGAAGCTCTCCATGCCACGAAAGCCGAGTGCGGCCCGGAACCCGTATATGCTCTGGTCGTCGTCGCCCACGACCGTGACGTGCGTGCCCGCGCGAGCGTGCAGCTCGACCCACCGGAACTGCAGCGGGTCCGTATCCTGGAACTCGTCGACGAGCAGATCGGTGAACCGATACGGCTTGATGTCCTCGCTCTGCATCCGCTCGACGGCGAGGCGCAACATGTCCTGGAAGTCGATCTTGCCGTTGCGTTCGAGCGCGTCTTGGTAGGCAGCGTAGAGCGTGGCCTCGGCCGAACCCTCATCAGCTCGACCGAAGTTCGTCTTGATCCGCTCGATGATCGGCACAGCCTCTTCGACCTTCCAGTCGTACCCGAGCTCGGCAAGCACGCGCCCAAGCATCCCGAGGCGATCGCCTTCCGATGCGATGTCCGGCCGCCCCCGGCCGGGCCGTTGCAGCTGCTTGTACGCGAGCGAGTGGAAAGTGCCGGCGATCAGCCGGCGTTTCGCATCCTGCGGCGCCAGCGCGAGAATGCGCTCGCGAAGTTCGACGGCCGCATCCTTGCTGAAGGTGACGGCGCCGACCATCGCCGTCGGGTCCTGCAGCAAGAACGCGGCCTTCGTCGCGCTCATCTTGGTCTTGCCCGCGCCCGGGCACGCGATCGCGAGGCAGTGGCGGCGCAGAAGTGCCACCTCGCGCTGTTGGGGATTCAACTCGTCGAGCATGGCACCGGTCTTCCCGATCAGTTACCGCGAACGGTGTTCATCAGCTTCAGGTGGGTCGTGTAGCCGCGCAGGCCGACCGGGTGGAACTTGCGCAGGAAGCGCGCGGTCTCGTCGTCGACGTCGGACTGGTCACGAATCCCGTTCCAGACGAGGAAATCGAAGTGATCCATCACCTGGTCGAACTTCAGGATCACGGAGAGCAGGCGCATCGAGAACCGCGAATATGCCTCCACTTCGATATCGAGCGACGGTTTCGTCACGGTCGGCGCGAAGACTGTCTCGCCGCGATCGCGCATTTCCGTTTCGGTCTTCACGCGGAATCCCTGCGCGACGTCGAGCTGTTCGTTCACATAGGCTTCGAGCTGGTCGAGCTGCTTCTCGAACCACGTGCTGACGATCCCCTGCTCGTTCGCGCCGTACGTCGCGCGACCGAATCGCTGCATGTTGATCGTCATCCGGTTCAGGTACGGCCACCACTGCTCGAACAGCGGCCGAAGGCGCGTGTGTTTCATCGTGACCCGCGCGGTCACGACCGCGGCGCCCGACAGTTGCTTGTTCATCAGCTCGCGACCGATCTCGCGACGGCGCTGGATGATTCGCGCGCGCTCTGCGGGCGACAGGTCGCGGAACAGCGTGCGGGTGCGCGCCACCTCTTCGAGCTTGAGCTTCGCTTCATCGCTGCTGATCAGCCCTTCGCGCTGCAACACGTTGGCCGAATTCTCCATCTCGTCGAGTTCCCGCTCGACTTCACCATCGTCCGCGCCGTCAGTCGTCTGCCGGGTGTCACCCTCAACCAGGCTACCCTCGACTGCTGATTCTCCGTCGCCCGCCGGCGGTAGTACGGCCACGTGGCCAGGTGCCACGTCCGCGGTATCGGTGCCGACGTGCGCTTCTTCGTTGATCGTGCTCATGTGGATCCTTTCTGGTTGACTAACCGCACGTGCGGCTTGCGTCTATTCTTGCGGGCCTATGCTGCGACGGACGTCCAAAACGTGAACGATTTCGCGCGGCTTTCGCGGCCGCCGCGAAACGCTGGATGAAAAAAAGCCCCCTCACAAGGAGGGGGCCAGGCTGAAAGCTCTACGGGGAGTCGAGCTTTCTGAGGACCGTAGACCAATGAATTATTGTGGCGCGGCCGGGCCGCCCAGTTCGGTGCAAATCGTCAGGTATTTCGTCTGCCTTTTCCCGGTGCGCGGCGCGCAACCGGTTGTGGGCCTTTCGGCAGAAAGCTATACGAAAAGCTGGGGCTTTCCCGGGCTACTGGTATGAAGATGCCGCTTTCCAGAGCAACGCGCCGAGACATCCCGCGATCGCCAGCCAGTACGGTGCAAGGAGCGGCACCGGCGCGATCAACACCGTGAAAGTCACACCGAATACCAGCAAGATCCCATGACCGGCGAGATGGAATGACAGCGGACTGACGTAGCCGGCCGCCGCGGCCCTAACCTTGCGCCGGACCGTCCCGTCGATGAACATCGCGATGCCAAACATGAGCGCGCCGAGCAGCCAGTACTTCATCACGGTGAGCCGATAGACCATCCGGTATACCAACCGCCAGAAATTGTGGACCCACCGACTGGCGAAGTTCGCCACCCCACCGTCCTCGATCTGCGAATCGTTCGTGGACTCCATGGAGGCATGTACCAGCCCCGTCTCGACGAAGTAGCGCTTGAACGTACGATTCGTCGCGTCGACAGCATCCGCGGTTCGCGCTTCTCCAAGGCTGGCCGCAACCGATTCCGCTTCGGCATCCGGGATCGCGAACAACGACGGGTCCGGCAGCGCCGGCATCAGCGCAACCGAGAGCAGCGGCACAAAGAAGAACCACATCTTAATGTGACCGACAAAGCGGCTACCGGCCATACAGCTCTCCCACGAGGCCGCCGATGAGATAGATCGGCAGGATGATCAAGCCGGCAAGGCCGACATAGAATCGCGCCGGCTGGCGATCGATGAACATGGCCAGTGCGTACGCCATCGCGTTACGGCCCTGCTGGAACTCCAGCGGCGGTCGTGCAGCCGGATCGTCCTGTGCGGCTGCAGTCGTTATCGCGCGATGCACGGTGTGGTCATCGACCCGCGTCAGCGTCCGAATCAGAATATGCGTGAGCGACATCGTATTCCTCGAAGTACAGTCGGAAGGTTTCCCCCGTCAGCGCGCGTGCCGCGAGCTGGAACGCCGCCGATCGCTGGCTGATGTTTTCCGGGCAACGCTCGTCGACCATTTCCGGCACTTGCTTGTGGCGCGACTCGAACGCCGTCACCGGCTCGAACATCGGCGACCAGACGTGGCACCGCTCGCCTTCACGCACGACAAAGCGCCGTGCGTACAGCATATGGGCGGACCCGAACAGGCCTTGCATGAAGGCGACATGGGGATCGCCGGTTTTGCGCACGCGCTTGAACGCAGCCAGGCCGTCCACGAACATCTCCTTGACGAGCGGCTCCGCCTTCCCGATGAAGTGCTCACCGACGAACTCAGCAACGCGCGTGCATACAAGCTCCAGTTCGGGCGCGAGGGTGAACACCGGGGTCAGGTGGGCGGAAAGTTTGTGCTCGCGAATGATTTTTTTGAATACGGCAGACATGCTTGGTTGTTTAGCCTGTAAGAATTGGAATACGTCCCTGGTACACCGCGCCGCCCGAAATCCGCATGAAGTACTGCAGGTTCGGAAGGCTCTGGATGAGGCGAGTCGGTATCAACGGCACCGCCTCCAGCTGCTGCGACCGCGTCACCGATCCGGTGAACTCGCCGACATGGCCTTCGCTCGCCTTGCTTGTGCTGCTCGAGACGATTAGGTTTCGAATCGCGGTATCCCCCACCTTTTTCGAGAACCACTCAGCCGTGTCGGTATCTTCCAAGCGTAAGATGATCTGGTTGTTCAGGTTCCCCAAAACCTGCAGCATTTTGGCCGCATTCCCCAGCTTGGCTTCGAGGTCGGCACGCGTCTGGAATGCCACGAACGCGTTGAAGCCTGCGCCACGGCCCTTGTTCAAAATCTGGATCACCTGCTCGTTGATCGCCTCCGCAATCTCGTCGATGATCAGCACGACCTTGGGGGGCGTGTCGTAGAAGTTGTAGATCGAACCACACACCGCCGAGACGTCGGCCAGGATCATCGACGCGATGGCCTTGGCGACAATGCTGTTGGACAGCGAGTCGAGGCCAATGTGAAGGACAGCCTTCTGGCGAATCACCTTCTCGATCGTCCAGATCTCACGTTCGTCCTCGAAGTCGTCGACCTTCGGCGCGAGCATCAGGCCGGTTTCGCCCGTGGCGAGCATCTGCAGCAGCGGCAGTGCCGACGCAATGATTCGCATGTAGTGCTCGCGGTCGTGCACGTGCGTCGCGATCAGGCCGTCGATCGCTTCGTGCCCCCGGTCGATTGCGCCGAACCGAGCCTGGTAAAGCGAGATCATCGCGTCGACCTTGGTCGAGCCCGGCTTGTTCGCGAACTTGACCGTGTCGGCTGTTACCAGCTCCTCCCAGTTGCTCAGTCCGCTCTCGATGAAGAAGCGCTTGAGGGCCTTCTCCAGGAGCGGGTCGATCCCGAGCTGCGCGTACTTCAGGATCGAGCGCAGGTTCGGCTTGTCGCCGATGTACAGTTCGCCGTTCACCGATCGGCTGATGAACAAGTACGCAAAATCCCGGAATGGCCCTTCCTCCATCAGCTGCGCAATGCGGCTCGGAATCTCGGACGGCTGGGACCAACTATCGAGCGGCTCGAGACGAATGGACTCGGATGGCTTTGCCTGATTGAAATATAGGAACTTGCGGCCGGTACGCTTCGCCTCGCGCTCGACACGCGCCTTCCATTCCTTGTCGTTTTTCGGATCGATATCGATCAGCACATCGCCGCAGTGAATCACCTGCGTCGAGATGACTTCGTACGTCCTCGTCTTACCCGAGCCAGTGGTGCCGCCCACCGCGGTATGGCCGCCCATCGCCTTGTAGTGGAACGGCACGTACCCCTCGTTGGCCTCCAGCCCGTGTGTCCAGGACACGCCCTGCGGCGTCCGGTCTCGGATACTGTCCTTCGGTGCGAACAGATTCTCGATCATCTCCTCGAACGCACGCCCTATCTGGGTCTTCGGCAGCCACCTAGGCAGACCTGGGATCTCGGTGGTCGGCATCCGCAAGATGTCGTGCGCCATCTGGCAGTGCTTCTGTGTCCATTCGAAGCCCGTGCCGAGAAACATCGCGTCCGCCTCAGCCTTCATCCGTGTCTGGATCGCCAGCAAAGCCGGTACCGCAAGCGTCGTCAGCCATTTCGTCGACAGTCCCATTCGGAACTTCAGCGCGCGCCAGACCTGACCGGAGCGAAACCCCCAAAAGGCGAACGCGAAGAGAGCGAATGCCCAGCCGTACGGCATGCCCGAGAACGGAAGAAAGAGCAGCGCAACCAGCCACCCAAACGCAGCCCTGACCTCGTAGATCGGCCGAAAGTGGTTGATATGGCCTCTCATGCACCACGCTCCTGAATCAGCTCACCGATACGCGGCGCCAACGTGACTTCCGACGGCTCGTTGGCGAGCAGCAAACTTCGGCGGCGCATGTGCTCAATCAGGGTGTCGCTCGCGACGCCATAGCTGCCGATGGTCCGCTTCGACAGGACGAGTCCCTGGTCGGTCCAGCGCACCTTCGCCTTCGCCGCCGCGACGTCCTGCTGCAGCGCCGAAAAGAAGTCCACGATCATGCGGGGTGCCCCCTTCAGCACCTCATCGAAGTGGTTGCCGTTCGGCGCGGCGGCGGCCGGCTCGCGGCGAATCTCGACCGGATTGACCGCCGCGGCCGGCGGCGGAAGCTCGAGCGCCATCTGCCGCGCATCCGGGCCCTTCGGGGCCCCGTGTGCAGCCGTCGCCGCTGGCGTCGCCGCCATCGTCGGACTTTCGGGGGCAGCAGTCGGCAGCGATCCTGAAACAGACGGTGCGCTACCGCCGGCTGCAACGGGCTCCGGCGCAAGATCGGCTGTCGCAGGCTGTGCCGGTGCTGGTGCTGGTGCTGGTGCTGGTGCCGGTGCCGGCGTTGGCGTGGCCGCCGTCGCCGCCGCCTCGACCTTCGGCTCCAGTTCCGCCGCCACATGGATAGCAGAGGGAACAGCGAACGTCACCGGCTCGAAAACCGCCTGCTGCGCCTTCCGATCGAAATCCGCAGCCGTCGCGACTGCCTGCCGCACGACCTTGTGGGTCAGCGACTCGACACCCATCGGGCTCTGCGTCGGGTTGATGGCGCCGAATATCTCGGCCTGAACTTCGGAATCGAGTCCGCCGAGCAGCTCGGTGCCGACCAGCGCATGCGCCAGCATGCCGGTCCTCATCCGTTCGACGGGAAGTGGCGTAGCGCGACGCGCCACACGGTAGCTCGCGCCGGCAAGCCACGGCCCGAGTGCACCGTGAACGGAGGGATTCCAGACCTGGCGGTCCGTCGCACGTTCGATGTCGAAATGACGGTACGGTTCGTCCAGGCCCGAGCAGATCGCTGCGAGAAACACGCCGTAGTTGTATTGCGGTTCGATCCGCCGGCGACGCTCGGACGAGAGGTTGGCTCCAAACTTCAACCCACCGGCCAGCCGCATCGCATAGAACGCCGTTTCCACCGTCCAGCGGAACGCGCCGGCTGGCTCACGGTACAACTCCGGGCTGAAGGGTATGGAGGAAAACCAGTCTGCGCAGCGCCGGATCAGCACCATCCACTTTCGATCGAACTCGGCACGTGACGACTCGTTCGCACACTGCGCGATGAGGTCGATTCGGCGTTCATTGCGGGTCACCAGTTCCCCCGCGTCAATTGGCTCGAAAAGACGTGCGTCCGTCATCACACCACGCCCTTCGTTGCGAGTTTCGTCAGGCTCTTGAATGCCGCGCCGCTTGCGTTCGCGCCACCACCGAACATCGAAGCGAACTTCGGAATTTCGAATGCGAGGATCAGGACGAAAATCGACAGGTCCAGGGTCAGCGATCCGGAATACGGTGTCGTAAGTCCCTTCGAGATCGTGTTGCCGAACGACGTCGCAAGCGTCGTCGTCATCAAGCGCTGAAGAATCGCCGCGACGACCATGTACATGCCTGCACCGATCGTGAAATCGAGCCAGCTCTTGAACCACCCCCGCGTAAACTCCGACATGCCGAGCGCGAACGCGATCTTTCCCATCACGATCGCGACGGCCATCTGGATCGTGCCGAGCGAAACATAGAAAAGAAACACCAAGGCCGCGATCATCAGGAACAACCACGCGAACAGCAGCGGTGCAAGGTTGATCAACAGCGCAATATAGTTCCACCAGTGCTCCGCCTTCAGCGCCTCGATGACTGCGTCGTAGATCGCGCCAGCCGACTTAACCATGGCCATCGGCAATGACTGGGCGTCGGTACCTGACACTGCGATCGCCATGTCGTTGAACCATTTGTAGAACCCGGGCGCCCACCTGCCGTAAGCGATATAGACCGCCGCGAAGATGCCCAGTATTGCGAGGTCTTCGAAGAGGCTCTGCCAAGCCGCGATCGGATCTCTAGTAGCCGCGAATCGGAGCGACGCCAGCACGACCGTCGTCACCGACAACCCAAACGCCATCTTGTTGGATTCCTTGTCGAGCGTCTTGCTGACCTCTACCGCGAGATCGATCAGATCCTTCATGATTTTCGAAATCTCTTCGATCGCCGCAGTGGCGCCCTTCGCGACCTCCCCGTTCACATAGCTCGAGCTCCAGCCGGACGACATCGCCTGCGACAAGCCGTCCATTAGCCCCGCGCGTGCCGCAGTCGGTAGCGCGAGCGCGAGAATGAGCAGCCCACATCGGAGCCACATGCGAAGTACGCTTTTCTTCATTGCTGCCCGATCCCGTACGCAGCCCGCTCGGCCTGTTGCTTCGAGATGAATTTCTCCGCGTCGCCCGCCTTTTCCTTGTCCTCCTCTGCTTGCTGCGCATCCTTCTGCGCGTCCTTCTGCGCCTTGGCCGCGTTCAACTGGAGGATGTCCGCGTTCTGGCTCGTCACAATATCGAGGTAGTGCGTCGTGATCTCGGCCGTCGCCTGCTGAGTCGGCGACATCGCCAGCTCGGACTGCAGTTGCTGTCGGCGCTGCGCCATTTCGTTCGTGTGCTGCATGATGTTCGAACCCATCTGGAACAGGTTTCGCGCGACCTTGTCGTTCTGTTGGACCAACGTGTTCAGGTCCGCGAACCACTGCGCATTCGACTTGCCCGAGCGAGTAACCAGTCCCTGGACCTGGGTGACCCATTCACCGCCCTTCTGGAGATCGCCGTAGAGGCCCTGCAGCGTGCCGACCAGCCCCTTCACCTTGTTGATATCGCCGGTGATCTGGTCATACGCAGCCTTCCACGCAGCAGGATTCAGATTCTTCGCCTGCAGCAAGTCATTCACCATCATCTGGTACTGGTAGAGGATGTTGGTGTTCTGATATATCTCGCCCTTGACAGCCTTAGCCGCCGTGATCACGTTCTGCGCAAAGTTCGTCGGGTCGAACACCGTCAGCTGCGCGAACGCATGTTGGGTAAGGAACATCGAGGCCGCGAATGCCGCGGCGCGAAGGGTCGGCAAGAGTTTCATCGTGGGCCTTTCAGTCGAGGAATTGAACCGCCGTACGAGCGGCGCACGGCATCGTGGGTGCGTCTTCCGGCTTTTGCCGGGGTGACGGCTGCTGGCCGGCCTGCGGCGCCACCAGTCGCACGCGGACGGGCGTCCCGATGGCGATGTTGTTGATTTCGTCTGCCGTGAGCGCGAAGAGGTCGCGGTACAACGACTGCCGGGTAGAGGTCAAATTGAGCTTCATCGGGTTCCTGTCAGTCGACGGTGGCCATTTCACGCAGATAGTCCTCACGCCAGGTCGGCGAGCCGCTCGCGAGATGCTTGTCGAGCGTGCGCTGCGCCGCGCCGTCCGCGCGCAAGATCGAGAGCGCTTCTTTCGGGAACTTCGCCTGGAGCATCCGCGAGTGATCCGGCGTCACCCATAGGTAGTCTCGGTTGGGAACGCCTTCGCTGATCATGTCGATCTGGTCTTCGGTCAGCCCGAACACATCGCGATAGAGCCGCTTGTTGTTTCGCGCGTCGCGGTTCGGCAGGAAGAAGAAGTTCTGGATGTTTTCCTTCAAGATCTCGAAGTTCGGAACCCGCTCAAGCTGGCTCAGCGACTGTGTCGCCATCACCAGCGTGCCGTTCAACCCACGGATCGTGACGGCCCACATTTCCAGACGCGCATAGAAGCGTGGGTACCGGAAGAAGAAGCCGCACTCCTCGACCTCGATGATCGTGACGCGCTTGCCATCCAACCATTGCGAGATGCGGTAGAAGGCGTAATCCATGAACAGCGCGGCGGCGACCGGATAGCTCTCGAACAGCTCGCCCATCTCGATCGCAAGATCGTCGGAAAGGGAGAACGCGTCTTCGACGTGATCGAAGAATCGACCGTTCTTCTCACCCTTCGTCCAGATCTGCAAGCGATCCCGCAGCTCAACGGGCAACAGCGTGGTCAGGAACGAGAGCGTCCAGTACTCCGGGCCATAGCCCTGCGCGAGCGTGACGACCCGCTCATAAATCGTCCGCTGCTGCTGCGGGGTGCAACGGAAATCCTCCCCGTCGCCCTCGATTGCCATCTGGACCCAGTCCGACACGTAGGTGTAGTGCCGTGGGTCAACCAACATCGAAAGCGGATTGACCTGCGTCGCCGCCGCGAACTTGCCGGTTGCATCGACGAACTTTCCGTCTGCGAACACGGTGGGGATACGTGTCGATCGATTCTTGTCGAACTTGATGCGCCGCGGAGCGAAGCGTCCAGTTTGCGAAACGAGAAAGTTGAGAAAGATCGTTTTGCCCGCGCCGATCGGGCCCACGATCAGCGTGTGAGACTTCCCGCTCGGATCGTGCAAGGTGATACGCTGCAACGTCCGGTGGCGCGTCGGGAGCAGCGTGAGCGGGCCGACCTTCTGTCCGAGCTGCTGTGTAAGCCATTGGTTGACGTCACTGCCTTCCGCGACACCACGCACCGGCGCAATGTCCGAGACCACGGGTGTCTCGACGAACTGCAGCCGCTTCTGCTGATCCCACCGGCCGGGCAGCGTCGAGGCCCAGGCTGCCGCGAGATTTCGCTTCTCGACCAGCACGCCGAAGCCAGCGTTGCCGATTCGGCCGACGATCTCGCGCGCGTTGTCGTCGCACTCTTCGATCGTGTCCCCGTAAGCGACTACCGAGATGTTCGCGAATCCGTATTGCTGACCGTCCGCGATCAGGCGAGCGAGCGCGTTTTCTGCCTCTTCGGCCAGGATCTCGCGCCCTTTCTCGTTTTCCATGTTCTCCTTCTTCTCATCCTTCGAGAAAAAGCTCTTCAAGATCTTCATCGGGCTAAACGCTGCGACCTTGTAGAACGCGCGCATTTTCTCGATGTACGCCTGTGCCTTGCTGGTCGACAGGAATCGAAACATGACGCACACGTCGAACTCGGCGTCGACGTCGGCGAGCACGTCGAGCGCGGCCTCCTGGAAGCCCATCCACTCTTTCACCGCGATGATCTTCGCGTACCGTGTCCCATAGGCGGACTCGAACATGATGTGTTCTGCACCGTATGTCACGAAGCTTTCCGTCAGATGCGTGTCCAGCATCGTCACGGGGTAGCGTACGCGCCGCGGTGGAACCGACGGATTGGCGGTCTGGTGGAGGAATGCCAGCGCGTTTTGCAGCTGGAGCCGCGTCATCTTGAGGCGCGCGACGCCACCCTTGAACGCGTCCAGGATGCCTTCGAAGCGCTTGATGTCCGACGCAATGCGCTCCATGTCGAACACGAATGCACTACGCGCGAACACCATATCCTTGACGGTCTCGAGCAATGCAATCGGAACCGACTTGCCACCGACCGTGATGTGATACGCGATCTTCTCGAAGAGCTTGTTAATCCCCGTCTCGGGCGTATACGCAAGTGCGAGCGAGTGGGTGTTGCGGAAGTACTTCCCGCTTCCCACACTCTTCTGGTTGATCTCGTCAACGCGCTGATCCATCTCCGACGCGAAGCGTCCGCCGATCTCGCCCCGAACACGGCGATGCGACATGCGCCACCATGCGGTGATCCGGTGATCGAAGTTCTTGCACGCGTGGTCGAGGTTGTCGCGGGCCGCCGAGATTTCATCGGCGTTCGGACTATCCGCATCTACTCCTTCGAACGTGTACAGCGTCAACAGTGACCCGTCCTTGTCGAGAATGACTTCGGGAGTCACCATCGTCGCCCACGGGGCGATCTCCTGAATCGCCCGACGCTTCGGGTTCGCGCTCACAGCGGGAGCTCCTGATCAAAGCCGTATGGCCGTTTGAATCGCACCGCGACCCGTGCCGTAGGCAGCGGCTCGTGCACATCGGGATACCGGTTGTAGACGACCAGCACGTCTTTCCACCACGGATCGTTCGATGACAACCAACGAAGCACCCAATGCACCACGATGCCGACGACTAGATAGATCGGCGTCATGCTGCTGTAGCAAAGGAGTGCCGTTAGCGTCCCGTTCGCGATCGCGAGGCCGCGATCGGCGCCGCCCATTTGGCGCGGCAGCGAAAGCGACCGGCTAACTTTCTTCGGTTCACGCACAGGTGTAGTTGATCTTCAGCTGGTTCTTCACGAGCGGAAGCGCGCAGGAAGCGATACCGAGGCCGACGATCACGGACGAAATCATCTTCCCGATATTGCTTTCCGAGTTCGCGATGGCCACTGCGCCGACGATGATCAGCACGATGCCAAGGCCGAACAGGACCGGGCCACTGACGTAGGCCTGGATCAGGCAGATGAAGTTGGCCGCGTTGCCAAGGTCCCCGAGATCGACCGCCTTCGCGGCCGGCGCGGCCAACGTCAGGAGTAGTGCGATCAGAGTCGAGAGGCGGTTGCCACGTCCGAACAAGTATTGGCTGGTATCCAGCACCTTTTTCGAGCCCAGCGAATACAACGTTTGAATGTGCTTCTTCATCGGTAAACCCCGTGTGGTTAAAAAACGCGTTCGAGGACGTAGTCCCCGTCTTTGAACCCTTTGATCGCCAGCACTTCCGACACATGGCGCAGCTCGCCAGAGCGGCGCAGGTGGACGACGTAATGGAAGCAGTCGGCGATTGCCTTGCGCATGTCGGTGAGCTCCCAGCGGCTGCCGGGCGGGATGCCCAACATCGCGAGACTCTCGAGGCGGCTCAGGCCGCCGCGCGCATCGTTCGAGTGAATCGAACCCATTCCGCCGTCGTGACCGGTGCTGAGTGCCTGGATGAAGTCGTACGCTTCCCCGCCGCGCACTTCGCCGACGATGATCCGATCGGGACGAAAGCGCAGGCAGAGCGCCACCAGAACTTGGGTCGTGACGCCCTTGTCGGGGTTCGACAGCAGGCGAACCCGGTTCGGAAGGTCGACCTTCAATTCCATCGTGTCCTCAATCGTGATGACACGCTCCTCCTGGGGAATCAGCGCGTTCAACGCATTCAGGAACGTTGTCTTCCCGGTCGACGTACCGCCGGCGACGAGAACATTGGCGCGCTGTTGGACCATCGCGGTGAATGCCTCGGCGAGCGCTTCGTCAGCGACGTCCGGTGGGAATATCGGTCGGTCGGTATCTCGCTTCGCGTGAACCCGCGAGAACGCGCCCATCCGCGCATAGTCCTTGATCGACAGATTGGTCTCGCGGTGCCGGCGAATCGCGAGTGCGTCTCCGTCGATCGCCGTCGGCTTCATCACCGTCGCGATCCGGAGGTTCTTGTGGCCGCCGTTGATAATCCCCTGGGCCGTGCCGGCTTGCGCCGACTTCTCAACCGAGGCTGCGAGCGAATGGATCGCACCCGTCAGCGTCGCTGGATTGAACTCGACGTCGATGCGACGCATCACCCCCCGCTCCTCAACCCAGATGTTGTTCGCCGAATTGATCATCACTTCGGCGACGTTCTGGTGATCGAGGTACGGTTTGATGAGCTTCAGCGATTCGAAGAACAGCTGCACAGCGTTCTCTTCTAGTCGCGCGACCTTCAGAAAGGGATTTTCGGCAATTTCAGACATGCAGCTATTGTTGAAGCTGGCACATCCGCCGATCGCCCGAAAGAATGGCTAATTTGAACAGCTTTCACGGCCTCGACGAAGCGCATGGCCACGCCGTCGGCGCGCCGATTTCCACGCAACTGGTTGTGTGGGCAAACTCGAAATGCTCCAGAAAAACGTATAGCTTTCTCCCGTCTCGGACCTGTCGACTCGTGGCATGCGTTTGCAACCGACGAAAAAAAACCCGGTCACAAGGACCGGGCGTGTTTCAGGAAATAGCGAGCCATTGCAGTCGCTCAGCACACAACTTCGATTGTCTCGCCGAACGGGGCGCGCCGGGCGCGCTTGAGCGGTGTCGTCGACGCCCAAAGCACTGGGTAAGCCGGCTCCTCGGACGGGAACGTACCGACCATATCAGTCAAGTACACGAGAAACGCGGGGTCGATACCCTCGCTCTTGATCCGTCGAAACGGATCGATGAACGAGGTACCGCCACCACCTTTCAGCGGCGCCAGCTCGACCGGGTCGCCCCGCTCGAACACCTGAACCTGCGTTACGCGCTCGTCGCAATCCATCACGATCAAGCGACGCGGGCGAACCGCATCGGCAACGGCCAGGATCTCGGCCGCGAACTGCGCCTGCGTTTCATCCCAGACCGAGCCGCTGGCGTCGCGGACAAACACCGCGTCGCCCACCGCCGGCTCGTTCAGTGACGGCAGATACATCCCGAGGTGCAAGTAGCGACGATTCGGCTGCGCCCACGTATTGTCGGTCGGCACAGCGTCCTGCGCAAAGCGATGCAGAAGCGAACGCCAGTCGACGACCGCGGCGACAGATTGCTCGACAGCGGCCTGTAATCCGCCGCCGAGCTTGCCGCAGGCCTGCGCAGCCTTGGCCGCCTGCAGCACGGCCACCTTCCACTCCGCCGCTTTCGCCGCCTTGTCAGGCCCAGCATACTGCCGGACTTCACCGCACGACGCTGCCGGGCCACCCGCCTTGTCGTCGGAGGGTCCCGGAGGCTGCGAGCCGGGCGAACCTGTCGGTTTGCCCGCCTTACCTCCCGACGGCGGCTCGCTTGCCTGCTTGCCGCCTGGCTGCTTCGCCACTCGGCGTTTCTCATGCGAGAGGATGCCGTACACCTCTTCGGCCGACATCCCCTTGAAGCGGTGATCAATGAGCGCGCCCGACGGAAGCTGCATCCCTGCAGCCTCCACCATCAGATTGACGACGTAATCGCACGCCTCGTTCCAGCCGTCGGGGTCGCGATCACCTTGTCGCCAACAGTGCCCGCCGGCTACGTGCCATACCTCATGGGCGAGCACGCCACGGACCTCCAGGTCGTTCAGGCGCTCGGCATAGGTCGGGTTGTAGCCCAGCGTCTCTCCGTCCGTCCAGAACGTCTTACAGCTCAGGTCTTCGCGGACTTTGAGCCGTAGCGCCAAGGCGCCGATGAACGGATGGTCGAGCACCAGCGCCGTGCGCTGCTTCGCGATGCGTGAGTCCATGACGTCCTCATGCAGCGGCGAGGAACGACAGGCCCGTCGCCGACTGAACCGGGATCTGGTCAGTCAGCGGCGCCGCCGGCGCGCCGCCCATGAAGGCGGCCATCAAGCCCTCGATCTCGGTCGCCTTGCTGGCAACCTGCGACCGGAGCACTCGCGACTCCTTCAGATCCGCTCCGTTGTACGCTGCGAGATGCTGCTTCGCCTCCGTGAGGATGTGCGCGAGCTTCGGGTCGTCGTTGAAATTCAGCTTCGGCAGCAGGTCGCACAACTCTCGCACATGGTTCGCGACGTCGAGACGGACGTTCCCGGTCGCGTACAGGCGAGATGCCATCGTCGAAACGGCCTCGTACAGCCGCCCGACCAAGTCGTTGTTCGCGGTCTGGATCGATGCCATCGCGTGCTCGTCGATCTCCGTGCGCAACGTGGTCAGGACATCGCTCGGCAAGTCAACGCCGAACTGGCTGGCGTCCGGGAATGGCAGCACGGAGAGCTTGACGCCGAACTTGCCCTTCAGCTCGGCCAGACTCGGGTAGTCCGCCTCGTTGTACAGGGTGTTCATCTCCGCCCTCGCCTGCTCCTTCAGGTCGAGGTAGTTCGTCAGGAAGATCGACACGGCGAGATCGAACTCGTCTTTCATCGCACGCAGCCGCTCGGCCAGCTCCATATAGACCATGGTCGGCAGCAGTCGCACGCCCAGCTGGTCGTACTTCAGCGTCCGGCTGTAGTAGTGCGAGCGGATCCGATTGCCGATCGACACCACTTCGGCGTAGCTCGGCGCGTACTCCGGCAGCAGGCGCTTGTTGAAGCGCCCGATGCCGCGCGCGTGATGGCTTTTCTCGACCTCTTCGGTGACCTTCCCGTCATAGCGACGGGCAACCCACGTGGAAATCGTGACCGACGACAGCATGACCTTGGATTGCAGATCGGTAATGTTCATGAATAGCTCCAGACAGACAGAAAATGGCGAGACGAAAAAAAAGCCACGGACCGGAATCGGCCGTGGCAACAGGGAAAGGCACTACAGGGCTTGAAGGCGGCTATTCGCCGCGGATGATCTTGCCGATCTCACCGCCCTGCGCACGGATGAACGCATGATGGTTCTGCAGATCGGGCGTGCGCGCGATCGAGTCACGGACCAGCACCGCCGTGAACTCCCGTTTCCCCGTATCGGCGAGCCGGTCTGCATACTGCAGAACTCGCTCGAAGTTGCCATCGCTCGCCTTGTGCGCGAGCGCCGCAGTGAGGGCGTACAGGATGCTCGGCTCGTCCGGGATTGCGCCCCGGCTTGGGTCCAACAGGATCGCGTCGACCGACGGCAGAGCGCGGTAGATCGAAAGAAAGCTGATCAGCTCGGCACCGGCACCTTCGCCGACCGTCGCGCAAATTGCGTCAGGCAGCAAATCAGCCGAGACAGCCGGCATCGTCTTCGCGAGAAATCCCCACTTCCGCGGACTTGCCGACGCGACGATATCGCGGCTGCTGCGCGGCTCCCAGAGCAGGTCCGGTCGGAAGCGAAGGAACGCGATCAGCTCGGGCGGAACGTTCTGCCGTACCGCCCAAGTCGTCCAGTCATCGACAGTGGCTTCGAGCTCGACGACCGCCGCAAAACGCGAGATCAGCGGATCGAGGATCCCGCTGACACCCGCGTTGTCGCTGCGGCGATTCGTTGCCGCGACGAACGTGACGCAGTCGGGCAACTGGTGCTCACCGATGCGGCGTGCGAGCAGCAGCTGCATCTTGGCCGCCTGCACCGCCGGCGAAGCCTGCCCGAGATCGTCGAAGAACCAGACCAGTGGACGCGCCGCCGACAGCGCCCGCTCGAGGTCGCCAAAGGGCAAGAATCGGGCATGCGTGCCGTCGGCCGACGGAATCGGCAAACCCTTCGAGTCGGTCGGATCTTCGACAACCGGGTGACTGATGAGCAGGTCGTGCTCCGCCTCCTCGGTGGCAGCTTCGACGATGTCGGATTTGCCAATACCAGGCCGGCCGGTAATCAGCACCGGAAGGCGCTTCGGGATGTAGGTGGCGAGCAGCTGGGTGAGGCGTGCGGGAGAGAGTTTCATGGGGACCTTGAATGAAAGAGCCCCACGGGAATCGCGCCCGGCAGGGACGTGACCCTGCGGGGCGATTGGAGATGCCGCGATGCGGCGATTCGATGCGTCCTGAGACGCGAGTTGATGCCTACGAACGAGCGCCGATGAGCGCTGCGGCCTGCGTCGACGTCAGCGATGATCGCGGAACGCACGTGGCGCGGTTCACGATCATGACACCGTAGACGTCGGCGAGAACCCGGGCCTCGGCGCAGAGAACGATCAGCTCGTCGGGCCCGGTCGGCGCCGGCGAGCGGTTGCGCCACACGTTGATCGCCACTTCGATCTCGACGATCGACACGGCATCAGGTGGCAATGGACTGGAAGTTTCAGATTGGTTCACGGGTGACCTCAGAAGTGTCGCCCCGTGAAAGACGCCCGGCGGGACGTGATTCCCTGGGGCTGGAAGTGGCCGCATTGCGGCGGATTCGATGCGTCGGTGACGCGGTGAGTAAAGCCAGTGTAGGATCCGCCATCCTGCGTGCTGGCCGGAAAGATCGAGAAATTCACGGGGCTTAGAGACCCTCACGTTCCGAATGGACGAAAAAAAACCGGCGCACGTGGCGCCGGTTGTTCGATAACGAATGGTGTAGCACCCCTCACGTCCCAAGCAGTTCGCCCTGGACGCTCAACATCGGAAGTACTTTCGCAAGGCCCTCGGCGTCCCGCTCACGCATCCGTCGCGTTCGCTCCTCGCCGACACCGTTGTGCTTCTCAACCACGTAGACGAAGTACTGCGGTTTCGCCGGCCCCGGCCATACTCGCCATTCGGCCATGATTCGGGCGCGCATCTCCGGGGAACACGCGAAATATGCGGCACGCCCCGAGCGCCAGACACGCGCGTCGTGGTCGCGCATCCGCTGCTCGCTCTTCCGGGCCCGTTCTATGCGCAACGCCTTCTCTGCATCGACGTCCGTTTCAGGTGCCGGCGCGAGCTGGTCCGCGAACAAGGGACAGTCACGCTCGAGCTTCTTCGCAATGCGCTTGTGCCGATTCAAGAAGGCCAGTTCCTTGCGACGCGTCCAGATGTAGTCCTCGTAACGGATAGTTCGATCGAAACGCATAATCCCCCCTCGATCAAGCTGCCAGCTGAGTGAGCCGCGACCGCGCATAGTCCAGCGTGCCGTTCTTCGCGTGGAGTGTCCGCCCTTCAGTCGAACCCGGCTTCGCCAACGCGTATCGCGTCGCCGCACCATGGCGAAAGCTACGGATCTCCGAGTAGCCGTCGGCGATCGCCTGGTCAACGTGCTCGACGCCCGTGATCAGCACGTTGTCGTGCGTGCGGTACCGGGCGAGGCCTGCCTGTTTCTTCGCGTCATTGGCGGTCTCTTCGGCGCGACGGTGCGCGCGGGCGGCGTCCTGCTTTGCCTCCCACTCGGCTTGTGCCGCCTCGTCATAGCCGCAGAACGCGAAGATCGCACGCCGCCGGCGCGTCGAGTTCAGGCCGCGCAATGAAACACCGAATTGCTCGCGCAATACACGCTTGCTCTGGTCGTTCCAGCCGGCCGCGTTGTCCAGGACTGACAGCAAAGCGCCAACGTTACGCGCCTCAACATCGGCGGCAAACCGGTTGGCCCCTTCGAACGTCATGCGGCCTCGCTCCAGCTTCGCCATCTCGACCTGCAGGTTGTACTGCCGCAGCGAGATCCGCCCCTTCTGTCGGTCGGCTCCGAGCCTGTCCAGCGACTTTTTCAGGACGGCGTCCCCGATCAGATCACGCAGGCGCTCGGCTACGGGCGACATCGCGAAGCCGACGTCCACCGGACGCTGGTACTGTTCGGGAAGATCCGGTTTTTCGACGAGGCCTGCGGCGAACAGCCGGTCGTCAACCTCCACGTAGGAGATACCGGCCGGCGCGGACTGCAGCGCGGCGACGATACCGGCACCGAGCTCGGCGTCGATCTGCCTTTTCTCGTGACGGTAGATCGCCACCGCGGACTGCATGACGTCGTACGGGAGCGTGTTGCGCAGAACTGGCACGTCCAGGAGAACGGGGAACCACCGCAGGTCGTACTGGAAGCGCTTAGCGTCGCCACGATAGTCCGCCAGCACCGAATCAGGAATCGGGTGATCCAGAAACAGCGCATAGGCGACATGAACCTCGTGCCGGCCGTTTACCCCGCCTGAGAGCGAGAGACGCGGCCCTTGCGACGTGAAGCCGAACAGCGCGTTTGCAACGTGGTCACAGACATCCGGCAGGTGGAAGCGCCGACCGGTGCCACGCGCGGCCTCGACTTCAGCCTCGAGCTGCTCGCCGGACAGCATCCATGCCGGCTTCGTCGCCAGCTCGAACACGAACTGGAAGACCTCCCAGCGCTTGCGCGTGACTTGCCAAGGTTGCAGTTGCCGCCCGTCCCGGCTAAACCAGCGGTTGCGGATTTCTTCGAAAAGCGAGGTGAAGATCGCTTCGGCCGTGCCAGGCTGTCGTACGGTCAAGATTCCGTTGTAGCGGAGGATCGGCATTTCGACGCCACCGCGCGTGAGCGAAATCTCGGTCGTTTCGTAGGCGGATAACGTTGCGTCGTGAAAAAACACGTGGAATACGTGTGCGAGGGTGTCGGCGTGGATCGAGGCGTCAGGAGTTTTGATCGTGTACATCAGTGGTTGTCCTTGCGAAAAGGGGCAACCACCCCATCCGGGCAGTTGCCCCGGATTGGGAAAAATTGAAGGTGACTCGTCAGTCGATGTTGAGCAGGTTCGATACCACCGCGGCAACGGCCCAGCCATGGGAACGCGTCAGCGTCTTGATGCGAATGAGCGGTTGAGTTCGCCAGTGGCCGACGCCCAACGCCGCATCGAGCCAAACTGTGTCGAGACGGACGATCCACCCTTCCGACTGACCCCGCTCGATCGACACGCAGCAACGCCGCTTATTCTCGCCAGCGGCCGGCCATTTGGACCATGGCTTTCGACCAAACACGGCCTCGTTTGCATACATAGACCGATTGGCAACGAACACCCATTCCGGCTCGAGCTCCGTAGCACGAAGTGAGTCCTCGATGTATCGAGCAACCTCCTCGACCGTCTTACCTTCGAGTTCAAACGCGTCCTGCGACCGCGATACCGGCCGCTCCAGTACTTCAGACATGGAAACCCTGAAAATAAAAAGGGCCGCACCGAAAGGTGCAGCCCTTGATTGGAAGGCGGCCGCCCAGATGGGCGACCGTCAGTTCGATTTAATGCGTGTGGTGCCGCAGAGAACGACGTTGGTCGCGCTCCGCCTTACGACCGCGTTCGCATGCGACGATGCCGTAGCCGCAGAACACCAGCGTCAGAAGCAGTGCAACAGGACCGAAGTACATATTCATTCTCCGTTCATGGAATCCATGCCTATCACATAAGTTACCACACCGATCACGACCAGTGCTGCAACGTTCATCGCCGCCCAGATCGAGAACTCCGAGATGGCGTGCACGTAGCCGACCACACCGACGATCGACGAGACCGTCAGCGTATGGCAGAACCGTCCGAACTGCTGCCGCTGGTCCTTGGACCAGGACGCGCGAACCAGTCGCGCGCCCAGCCGGGACCGCGGCGAGGCGGCCGGCGGCTCTACCGAGACGACAGCAAAGCTGTCGTCCGTCGATTGAATGAGCTTTGCCTCATTCCCATCCCAGGATGCGGTGATCACCGGCGGCGATTCACTCTCATGCACGACCGCCAGGAAAGCACGAACACGGGCCGAAACATAGACCATGCCGAGTTCCGCGTCATAGGACCCGCGATCGATTATCGAGATCCCCGAGGGGTACTCGATGCAAACGTCGACGAATTGCATCCCGCCCCCTATCGCCGGTCGTTATCGAGACCATCCACGAGCCGCAGGCCGCCAAGCAACGCTTGGTAACCCTCGTCCGTGTCGAGCTGCGTGAGCGGCACGACGTTGTCACCGCCGCCCGACAGGTCTCGGTGACCGCGCCGGGTGCGAAACGACACCGCGACATGCTGGCGCGATGTCGAATCCGCAACTTCAAGCATCATCCGACTGGTGCGCAGGGTGACGCGGCAGCCGCGGCCGGCCTTCGCCGGCTCGGCTACCACCTCGTGCTCACCTGCGAGCAACCGCAGATCGCGCGCAACACGATGCAGCATCCGCGTCGCATGGTGGGTCAGCGCAGCGTCGGACGCAACGCCACCCGCACGCCGGTCCGCGTACAGAACTTTCGGTACCTTGAACATCTTGCCCTCGGAATAAAAAAAGCGAGGCCCCAAAACGGGAACCTCGCTATGCAGGAAGAAGCCGGCCGCTGCCGGCGAATGAACGGCTCAGCGCGTGATGCGCATGCCGGAAGAACTGCTGACGAGCATCACGCGATCGCCAGGGGCGAAGCGCTGCTCGTCGGACTGAACGACGACCAACGTGCGGCCGGACACCGTGCGCACGACGACCTCAAGGCCAGCGTGGCGCGCGAGCGATTCCGACAGACGCTGCGACACGTAGGCGGCGCCGGCGCCAGCGAGCGCGCCGGCGATGTATCGGCCGTTGCCGCCGCCGATCGTGCGGGAGCCGAGAAATGCGCTGACACCCGCGCTCAACAGCGATGCCAGACCGGAACGGTCCGACTCGTTGCTGATCGTGACGCCGCGCACGCTGACGACCGTGGCCGCCTCGATCTCTCCCGCGCGCTGAACGTCGTAGCGCTGGTAAACGTCGGGGGAACCGAAGTCGTACGAAGCGCACGCGGTCAACGAAGCGAGGAGCAGAACAGAGATGAGAAGCTTGAACATAGCGATTGCCTCAAAAAAAGAGGGCAATCGCCCGTCAGGGAAATTGCCCTGACAGGGAAGCCGACGTATGGTCGGTGAGAGAAATACGCACGGACAGAGCCGATGCGAAGGGGTCGATGCGCAGACGCGCGGGAAACAGGATCAGTGTAGGCCGGCGTGCCGCCATCGCCCGCCGGAATCGTCGAGAAAATTGCCCCGCTTTCCTCTGGCCGAAAAAAAAGCGCCTACCCGATTACTCGGGAGGCGCTGGTTGAAGTTGTGTTGGCAAGCTACCACGGGATATGCGGGTCCATCGGGTCCACGCGCTTGCGAGCCCTCGACTTCTTCGGCTTTGGCGCGTCATACCCGAAACGCGCCCATGCGGCGGGATCGATCGGTATCGGGCTGGTGCGACCCGTCTCCAGGTTCACAAAGCTGCCCGAATACTTCAGCGACCCCGTCCTGTAAAGCGTCCAGAGCAGGTTGTAGGCCTGTACCGAGATCGCTTGATTGATGACGAGGGACTGCTTGCGTAGCGCATCGGCCATCGAGCAGGACGGTGTGTCGTCGTCCCTGTCGTTCTTGGCGTTCAGCAGGTCCGGGAACAGATCGCCCACGTGGGGCAACCGGTCGCGCCGCGCCTTGCCGAACTCCCCGAGAATGACCTGACCACGATCCGTCTCATTGCCGCAGTCGAGGTAGTAACGACAACTCCCGCGCTTCGCTGCCTGCACGATGGCGTGCCGCGCGCGACGTGAGTCGACGCAACCCACCACGATGTCGGAGACGATCCGCACCGACGAATCGACACGCCGCGGCTCCGCAACCCAGTTGGTTCCCATCAGGTTGTTGAGCCGGTTCACGAGCAGCAACGCCTTGTAATGCCCGACGTCATTGGGATAGAACCCCTGCCTCCCGACATTCGTCTCGCTGACAGTGTCGTCGTCGTACACCGTGCACTCGATCCCGCCAGGGTGGCCGAGCTCAATCATGGCGTGATGCAGCCGCGCGAGACT
The DNA here is from genome assembly GCF_003366075.1 of Burkholderia sp. IDO3. Lineage (NCBI taxonomy): Bacteria > Pseudomonadati > Pseudomonadota > Betaproteobacteria > Burkholderiales > Burkholderiaceae > Burkholderia > Burkholderia sp. IDO3. Next base: position 22,945 of record NZ_CP028965.1, on the reverse strand, counting down.
GGGAAGAAATGCGCTCCCGGTCCCGCCGGCTCCAACCACCACAACGCGCCACGGCCGGCGGAGCATGTCGGCGGGAATACTATGAGTGATCGCCTCGCTCATCACACCCCCTCCATTGTCAGCGCCGCCGCCCACGACTCGGGCGCGCGCTCGAACTTCTCGAAGATCCCCTTCGCGCAAAGCCGCAGCGCGACGGACGGAGTACGATCGCAATGGCCCAGCACCAACGCAAACTTCACGTCATGCTTGTCATCCTGATTGTCCGTGCGCGAGAAGAATGCCGGGCCCGTGCCATGGGAATGGCAATCCACCACCAGCCATTCGCCGTCTGCCAGTCGCGGACGCTCATAGACCAAATGCCCCGGCCCGTGCGACAGCGAAGGCAACGCAACGATACGGAACTCACTGGTCACGCTGTTCCAGACAATCCACGCGCCGACCTCGTTTGGCAACGCCGCCCGGGCCATCGCATGAAACTCCGCGACGAGCGCGGGCGGAATCTGCCCGCACAAGAGCGCCGTCGTCTCTTCGACCTTCCCGTACGGGACAGCTGTCGAGACTGCGTACTGCGCGATGCGACGCACCACGTGGACCCAGGGGCGCAGGACTTCGAGATAGACGCCATCAGATGCGATGAGCAGGCGCTCACCCGAACGCGTCATCGGGACAACGGCCTCCCGCGACGGAACCATCACCGACGGGAAGGACTGCTGGAGAACGGTATCGAGCGGATTCATGCGCCCCTCCCGACTTGCCCGTTGACCAGCTGCTCGAGCGTCCGCTTCATCGGCACCAGCGCGTCGAGCGGAAACGTTTCGCCGAACTTGCCGTCGAGCATGTCGCGCCAGAACGCGTACTCGCCGTCCTTGTACTCGATCCGTTTGCCGCCGGCGTTCGGATGCGTGAACGCCGAATCGAAGAACCCGGCTTCCCAGCCGTCAATCGACGCCACGTCCACGCGCTTCGGAACCTGCGCACTGCCGATGCAGATTCGGCCCACGTCCCAGGTGTTGAAGTACGGCGGTTCGAACAACGGTGTCTCGCGAACGGGGCGATCGCTGCATGCCACCGCGAACACGCGAAAGCCTTGATTCGAGGCCTGGAACACCAGCCCCGGATGCGGCACAACGGCGCTTCGCTTCCCTAGGTTCTCGCATTCGAAGAACACCCGTCGCATCGCTGGCGGACACCACCACGTGACTGCTTCAGGCGACACCCCGAGCACCGTCGCTGGCAAAAACTCCGCCCGCGGTGCGACGTGCTCGGCGAGCTGCTGAAGCGTTTGAACAAGCACCTTCCGGTCGAGCGGCCGACCGGCGCCAATGACAGGTCGGCCGCTTTGACGGTCAGCGATGACAGCGTGGGCTGTCGCAAAATGCGCACCATCCTTGCCCGTATAGAGCAACAACGCTTGCGACAACGCGACATCCGAACCGGTTCTGCCGGCCGAGATTCCAGACATAACACACTCCTTTAAGTGGGTTGACTCACCAGCGCAAGAAGCCGGTCAAGGTGAGTGAGAATTCGAAACGCCAGTGCCAGGTCGGCGTACTGGCGGCGGATAGCTTTCGGCGTTGACGCCAGCCGGGAGAAGCCGCTGTAGGTCGTCGCATCCCCGCATTGAGCGGCACCGTCAAAGTGATGGTCGAGAAGGTCGCCAACAAACTCGTTGTCCTCGACGATCACCGAGCAAATTCCATAGACAGGATTTGCGTCGTAGCTCACGTGAAACAGATCTCTCGTTCGGCTACGGCGCATCAGTGTCCGGAGGTTGAGGACCTCGGTGCATACGCGCCGAGGCATGCCCCTGCTACGAGCGCGAAGCCGCACCAGTTCCGGGTCTGTCATGGCACGTCGATCACGCCACTTACCGCCCCTAAACAAACACGGATCAGCGTCGTCGGGGCAGAGCTGTGGGCGAACAACCGACGGCAGATACGCAGAACGGGTCTCTGTGTCGTCCTCGAAGCGTTCCTTCAGCGCTTCGTCGGCATCCTTGTCTGAAATGTTCGGATCGCCGTCCCAGTACCAGCAGGAAAATTCGTACATGAACCAGTCTGGCAGGCGGATGAACATCGTCCGAGCCGATGCGCGATACAGCGCGCCCATCACCGTCCGGAAGAGCAACGGGTGGGTCGACCGCAACGTCTCGATCGCCCCTTCAAGTGAGTAGACCCACTCATCTTCAAGGCCAAGCCCGAAAAACAGCGGCGTCGGGTCGTCATCGTTGTTCCCGTTACCGAGGCCATCGAGAACATCACGAACCGCATGCGCGTCGAAGAGATGCGGCGTGAATCGGAGTCGGGAAAGACGCCCATACTGGCGTCGCGTCCACGCATGAAACGCCTGCTGGAACGCGTCGCCGGCGTCGGCCGGATCATGAACATCACCTGCACGCAACGGTCCGTACTGGAAATGCTTCAGGACCAAATCCGACAGGTTCACGTCTTCACGCCACTTCAACCGAACCGCCCCCGGCACCTCCGTCGAGAAGGACGGAAGCGTCAGAAGATCAGCGGCAGGTCGACGTCGGGCAGGGGCAGCGCGTGGCGGTTGCCAGCGCGCGGCCGAGCCAGCTGCGATGCTTGAATCAGGGAGTGCAGGATCGAAGAACATTTCCGCATTTCCTCGTCATATAAAAAAACCGGCCTTTCGGCCGGTTCCTGTTGGTTGAAGCCACCATCCGGATCGGACAGGGCTTTGAGCAGATCGCGTTTACGCATGCGCGCCCTTGGCACCCGCCGCGCGGACAAATTTGTAGTGCGCCACCTCGCCCTTCATGTCCGGGCCGTCGACCGCGGCGGTCGTCAGCTCCGGATACTGGGCGGTGTAGAGATCGCGTACCTGGTCAGGCGAGAACGTCGGACCGGGATCCAAAAGCGCCATGCCGTTGTAGGTGAACTCGCGAACCAATGCTGCGATGCTGATCGACATGGTTCACCTCACAGGAGCAACGACGACAGATCCGTGCCGGCCGGCTTCTCGTCGGCCGGGGGCGTCACCCCGGGCGCGGCGGCGGTCGGTCCGGCCCCTTCCTCATCGGCATCAGCGTCTTCGTCCACAGCCGCATTTTCGGCCTCAGGCTTCGACGCTTTCGACAGTGCCTTCTGGGCCCTCGTCGCCTGCGACTGCTGCTGGGCCTCGAGGATCGCATTGGTCGCCGCCACCTGATCGCCGAGCGACTGATGCGCAGCGGTAAAGCTGCTAATCGCCGCCGCGAAACCCTCGTCGAGTTCTGCGGCCGTCGCTTTCAGGATCAACGGCTGCCGCAGCATCGCGTCCTTGCCGCCTGCCGGCGTCAAAAACACGACTATGTTTTCGCCATCCATCGTCAGCGACAAGACGAGTTTTTCCGCGGAACGAAGTAGCGGTTCGAGTGCTTGAAACATTTGAATCTCCAAAAAAATATGCGCCGCTCGAGGCGGCGCAGAATGTCGATGCGACTCGGCCAGGGGCCGCCCGCTGCTTAGAACTTGAGAACCTTCAGGAGCCTGCCCTCGTAGGTGAAACCTTCGACGGCGAGCAACGCCGTGATGACTTCGGCCTTCGACTTCGAGAAGACTTTCTTGAAGTTGTCGCCCATCGCCGCGCGCAGCCCGAGCTCGTCCGCAATCACCATCATCTCGGCCTTGGTGACGAGGTCCAGAAACTCCTTGTCGAGCTTCCAGTACTGCGTCAGATCGAGGTTGTGGTGCTTGCAGAGTTGCTTGAGATACGTGACGTCGAGACCTTCGATCGCCGCGACAAACATGCCGGTGACCAGCGTCGCAGCCTGCTCATCCGACGTCGAGCAAGCGAGAGAAAGGGCTTTCGGAAGGTCAGCCGCAGGAGCCTTCTCGTCCGTCACCTTTTCGTAGACGGATCGGAAAACTTCGTCCTTGATCTGACGCGCATAGCCCGCGAGGACGATTGCGATCAGGTACTGTCGAGCGAGCGCCGCATTTTTGCCGACGTCGCGCCGCAGTGCCTTCCGCCACAGCGCCTCACGGTATTGCTTCACCCGGTCGGATTCGGCGACCACGGTTACCGCTGCCGGCGCGGAGGCATCGGAGCTCGATGCGCTCTTGCCCGCTGCTTTAGTCGGAACGGACGAACCCTTGGCGTCAGAGGTCGCAGCTTTCGCCGCCGCTTTCTCAGCCGTGAGCCGGTCCGCAACTTTGCGCATATTGCACACAGTGTCGAAGCACTGGCCGCGGAACGTCTTGCCGAGAGAATCCGGCAGCCCGCTGACCGCGACGCCGTAGTTCTGGCAGCCGTGGCACGCCTTCGCCTGCTCGGCGCCAACGCCGTTCACCCCGTCGACTGCGAGTTGAACCCGTGTGTGATTGTCGCCAGCACGCACGATGCGCACGGTCGGGAACTCGTCGCGCAAACCCGCGGCCGTGACCTCGAGCTGCTTGTCCGTCTTCCCGTTGTAGCACTGGCGATTCGTGCAGTTACCGGTCGCGATCGACTCGCCGAACATCTCGGATTGCATCGCCGAGTTGTGCGGGCACGCCGCGCAATCGGTCTTGTCGAAGATCGCGGCGGCCAAAGAGCATGCCGCACTCTCGACGAGCTTTCGGACGTCTGTCACGGACTTCTTCTCGGAGATGATCACCGGAAGCACGCGATCCTGATTTTCCTTGGACAGCGCGGCAAGCAGCTCCGCGTGACCCAGAAGGATCTGGCGCGTGTTCAGAGCGATGAGGACTTCGTTACTGCAGTTCAGCAACGCGAGACGGCTGTTGAGCGTGGGAAGGCTCCAGCCGATCCGCCTGGCAGCCTCTTCGCGATCCCCTTGACAGCGGCCGAGAAGGCGCGCCGCCTCGACTGCCTCGTCACCGGGGGACATGTCGTCACGCTGGATGTTCTCGGTGAAGGCGATTTCTTCCGCCTCAACCGGATCCACGTCTTTGACGTTCACCGGCATGTCGTAGTCATCGCCGCGCGTCTCGAGCGCGGCTTTGTACCGACGGCCGCCGGCGATTAGTTCGAAGAATCCGTCGTCGAGGGGACGGACGATAACCGGCGTATCAACACCGCGCGCCGAGATCGACGCCTTCATTTCGGCCATCTTGGCGTCATCGAAGTACGTGCGAGGGTTCCGGCCCAGCTTGATGCGTCCGAGCTTGATAGTAGGTTGCTGCAGAGGGGTTTGTTGCATGGCAGGTTCTCCGAAGAGGGAACCTGCCCCCGATCGGGAGTGGTTCCCGATGGGGTTGGAAAGGAATGCCGGCGGCGCCGGCTGAGTCGATGCGTCAGAGACGCGGTAGATGAAGAAAAGATACCGCTTGGATTTTCGGTAACTCGGCGGAAAGCCCGTAAGAACGCGCTAGCTTTCACCGGTTGCCGGTTGCGGCACCCGCAGGGACTGAAGAAAAAATAAGCCCGATCGAACGATCGGGCCTTGGAGTAAGAGGATGTCGCGCTACCGCGCGTTTTAGAAGAGGGCCAGCTGATCGACGGCCGCAAAGATACTGGCCCTCGACTGCTCGACAGCGTCGTCGAAGAGATCGCAGAGGGTATCGGCAGGAGGCAATGCCGCGACCGCCGGCACTTCGACGGTCGTTGCCACGGCGACCTCACTATCGAACATCAGGTCATCGTCCGGTTCCTGCTTTGCGTCGGCGTCCGGAGCGACCGCGCTCCGGTCCAGCGCCAATACTTCGCGCAGAGCATCTGCCTGCCTGCGCTGCCGAAGCTTCGCCCGCCAACCGCCGAGAATATGCGCCGGGGTGTACCACATGCCCCACACTTCCCCGGTGAGTGCATTCCCATGCACGACAATCGCTGGGATATGCATCATCGACAGCTGCAGGTACGTCATATGGACGCAGCGTGCATCGATGTCGATGCACGTTGCATGCATGGTCTGCTGATAGTTCTGGCCGATCGACAGCAATGCATCTGCCGTCGCGATCACCATCCCACCGGCACCACATGCAGGCTCTTGCATCCGCATGAACCCCTCCTGCTCTATGACCTCGCTGCGGCTACCGATCGAGATGCCGGCCATCAACCGAGAGACGCAGTAGGGCGTGAAGAACTGGCCGGCCCGGTCGTTGCCGATGTCCAGCATCATGTAGGTCTCGCCAAGCACGTCCGTCAGGTTTCCTGGGCACGGCAGCGCGCCCGGAGGAAGGCGGTCGTCGACGCCAAGCCGATGCTCGAACGAGAGTGTCAGCTCCGCGAACATCCGGGCAAACAGTTGCAGCTCTTCCGGTGTGTATTTACCGACGATCTCCAGGTAGCGCTTTTCCCGCGGTCCAAACTGCGGCTTGTCCACGCTGTTGCTCAATGCGATAGCGGATATCTCGACGAAATCCGCAAACACAGTGTTGATCTGATGGGCATAGCCAAACTGCTTGAGCAGCTTCACGAGTTCAGCCTGATGGGGATCGGCTGCGCGTGCAAACTTTCTTTCCGCGCTCTTTCGGCTCATACGACGGCCTCCAGCGTACGGACGGTTGAAACGGACATGGTGCTCTCCAGATTGATGACGGGAGAGCACGCCCGACGGGAGTGATCCCGTAGGGGTGAAGTAGATGGGCCGCGCGCGGCCGTAGGTCGATGCGTCGTAGACGCGGTGGTTGGAACGGATGGTAAAGCGTGGTGCCCGAACTGGGGGCCCGAAATGCCGTCAGGTTCGGGCACGTTTTCGCCACGGTGGCCAAGCAGCCGAGATACCCACAATTACGCTGCACAAGCTTGTGGATAAGTCGCGGCCGCCCAAGCCTAGCGGCGCTCGTAGCTCGATGCTCACTTTTTAAGCAGAACCTGGGCCGCGCAACCGGTTGAGCGGGGTAAGGCGAAAAGCTCCAGAAAAAATGTGGGCTTTCTCAGGCATCTCCAGTGCCCACCGGCTGCATGGTTAAGGTGGGCGCGTCCCTCGCTCCCACCCTACCAACCGGGTAAGTGCTCCTTGGGCCGGCAGAAGCGTCACCGCATTTGACCGGCTGCCGTGCCACGCGTCGCGCACCCCCATACGCCGAAACCTCTAACCCACTCAACATGGACCTGATCATTCCCAGTCTGCTGATGATCGTCACCCTGGTCGCTGTCTTGACAAGGCTTAGCCTCGATAGTCGAATAGTTGTCGGTTGCGCGACGGTGGCCCTCCTCGCCGCGTCCTGGGCTTTCTCGGCACTGAGACGGCAGCTTGATCGTTGGCGGGAACAGCGAGACGCCAACGAGAAAATGGTCATGGAACAGCGGTTCCCGTTTTGCCACGTCACCCGCTTATCAACCGGCGAGTGGTTCCTCACGGAGAAGGAGACGGGCCGTGAATACAAGGGCCCGCTGAAGACACCGCTACCAATCGCAAACAACGAGAGCGCACGATGAGCCGCGTCTCCTTTGCGGGCGTCGCTGTTCCACTCGACGACGTCCAGGAAAATCCCGCCGCATTCGTCCGCCCGCTCGAGCGCGCGAAGATCAGTCCGGGGTATGCGCAATGCCTATGCCGCGGCGCGGCCTCGCCGCTGCGCCTCCAGATCCGCCGATACGGGAGCCTGTTCCATCTTGCCGGGTGGCCAGATGAGGGACCGTTGCACGACCGCCTGTCTTGTTCGTTCCACAAGGATCCGAGTGACGGGAGCAGCGAATCCGGAAAGGCCCTGCCAGGTATCGTGGCCACGGCAGCGGGCTTGCGCGCGAAGCTCGACGTCGCCCTCACACAGCGCACCGTCGGTGCGGTATCAAAGGGCCCACGGCAAGCCGGCGCACCCACGACCTCGGCGCCGCTCCTCGGCTTCCTGCAGACGCTCTGGCAAGTCGCCGGGCTCAATCGCTGGTCCGGTGTTGACCGCGCGCGGAACTGGGGCGTCTGCAATGCGCGTGTTCTCGCCGAGATCAGCGACGCGGTGATCAACGGCGAGCCCGCCGAGCAGGTTCTGCACGTCATACGCAGGTTCCAGGAAGCAGATCGCACCGCCATCAACGCCGAGTTCGATGCTTTTCTCGCACGCGTTGTCCAGCGCGACGGCACGAACCATCGCGGCCTGGTCATCGGCGAGATCTCAGAAATTGGCGTGACCCCTTACGGGCGCTCGATCACATTGCGACAGAGCGCAAAGCGGTACTACTGCAATACCCAGCTGATCGCGCTCGCCGAGAAGCGATACGGCCACGCGATGCGCGCCCTCGGCGACGGGAGCGCCCGAGTTGTCGCGATTCTCGTGATCGAGCGTACGCCGAAGGGGCATCACGTTGTAGTCGAGCTCGCAGCAATGCTTTGCTCGTCCACGTACATCACATGCGATTCCATCCACGAAGTCGCTATGGCAAATCGGCTCGTTGCCGAAGGCCGCGCCTTCGACAAGCCGATCCGGCTAAATGAAGGCACCGACATGCTGCCGGACTTCGTCCTAACAGACACCGCGGAACCAACCCACATCGAGGTCTATGGCATGAATGGCGTTGCCGAGTACGAGGCTCGCAAGCGGGAAAAGCAACGTCTACGCATGGCGCGCGGAATCCAGGCCGTGGAGTGGGATATCGATAGGTGTCAGCTGGTCGATGTCCATTTCCCTCCTATTGCGCGACGAAGCGCCAGACCTTGACATCGCGACGACGCCGGCAAGATGAAGGCATCTTCTCAACCTGGACGCCTCCTATGCACGGCAAGTCGCTTTTCCTCCATCGCGCGGTCTCCCGCACCGATCAGTGGGGTCCGCAGTTTCCCGCCCTCTCCATAGCATGCCGCCACCCCGACTCTTTCTCCGGCGGCCGGCAGCTCGCCGTCGCGGTGACCGACGCTCGCGGACTACGGTGCGCAGTCTTCACGAGCTTCGGCGCCATCCTCGAGTTCCGCGCGTCGTGGGACGAACTGGAACGCGCCGGCACCTGGTGGCATTACGCGCGGGCATGGCATTTCTGGTTCGTCGGCGATCTTCAATCCGCGCGACGAGTATTTCCTACCGATTTCGGCCAGATCGTCGTCGTATCCTGCGAATCAAGCGACACGTCCAACACGTCCACCGACTCGCTCCTGTCCCTTATTCGCGTTGCGGAAGTACGGGCTTCACGCGATTAATTCAGACGAGTAAGGAATTACCGGAAGGAATATTCGCGCTTTTCTCGGTTTTGCCGGCATGCAAAAACAGCAATAATGCCGGCGACGAGAAACTTACAACCTTCCGACAAATGATCGAACAGCTCTATCCATGTGAGCACTGTGGCGGCCGGCCGACCGTCGGCCGATCGCAACGACTCGTTGACGGCGATGACAACCGCCTATTCGACTTTAGCCAGTTCGGCCGCTTCGGCGGCCCACCACGCATCGGTGATGTACAAGCACGCCCACCCGAGGCACCTCGGACCGAGCCTCTGGTCTGCATCTACTGCACTGGTTGTGGCATGTCGACGCAGTGGGAAGCGATTGACGATGGCGAAGCGGCCGCGAAAGACCGCTGCGCCGAAACATGGAACCGGCGCTTGAGTCGACCGAAAGCAAAGGCTGAAGACCTGCGAATCCTGATTGAGCGCGAGCTCGGCGCCTGCGATACGCAGCTGGTGCTCGACATGTTGTCCCGAGTAGAAGGAGACTGGGACGAGATCGGTCCGATCTTCAAGATGCTGGCGCGGCGCCTCGTCGATGCTACCGTCGTCACCTTCGACACGTGGCCGATCGCACCCGTGCTGGAAGACGCGGCACGATATCGAAAACTGGTCCAGCTGGCGAAGTGGATCGAGGTCGACGACCAGGACTATGTCCAGTTTCCGAAAATCCACTCGCCGAACGAGCATCGAGATTTTCTGTTTGAAGATAGGATCGCGATCGCAGTGGACGCCATGCCCGAACGTGATCGGTGGTAGCGGGTGAAGGCCGCAACACGTCGGGCGACTAGGAGCCGGACGGATATCATTACGAACTCGACCAATCAACTACAAAATCAGAACCATGCGAGGAACCGTAAAGTGGTTCTCGAAGGATAAGGGCCACAGCTTTATCCACGGAGAAGCAGCCACCGACTATTTCTTTCACGTCAGCGACGTCATCGGGGCCGAGGCGCCACGCGACGGTGACATGGTCGAGTTCGACGCGACTTCAAACAATCGAGGTCCGCGCGCGGCCAAAGTGCGGATCGTCGAAAGGCAATCGCGGGCGCCCGCCTCGCAACATCGCGATGATCGCGTCGAATGCATTGCATGCAAGAAGAAGATGGTCCCGCGGATCATCACGCACCGGGGACGGCCGGAGCGCTCCGTTTGCCCGTATTGCGCAGCCACGTTCAAACGGTTCGGCATGTGCTTCATTGCGTCCGCGGTCTATGGCGACTACGACGCACCGGAAGTTCTTGCTCTTCGCGGATTCCGGGACAACGTCCTCCGGACCACGAAGCCGGGCCGTTGGGCGATCCGGACGTACTACCGGGTATCGCCACCGCTCGCGCGATTCCTCCATGCGCATCCGAAGCTCGCGCAGCGCATCAAACCGGTTCTCGACGTAGTCGTTCGAAGTGTTCGGCGGCGCCCGCACTGGACAAAATAGATTCTTCGTGGATTTCCGGGGGGAACGTCGGCGTTCGGCCAGGAGCGGACTAGTCGACAACCGTTACACAAAGCGGCCATTGGCGTCGTCCGCAATCGCGAAGGACGATCTAAAATGAACTTCTGGCGGTCGGATTGTATTGAAACCACCCAATGAACATCGATCGTTCTCGCGTCTACGATTCGTCGGATGACTTTTTTTCCCTCGATGGAAGCATTGTGATGAAGCTTTCTACCGACGCGGCAATTGCAGTTTGTGAGCGGGCGGCCCAACACGGCTTGGTTGTCGCTCGAATCGAAGGCGGCATATGGCATTTCCCTGGATTCGAAGCGAGGGTCGATTGCATTTGGGATGGCGCTGATCCTCCTATTGATCTGGAGGCTGCGGAACGCAATAACCAAAGGGCAGCCGAGTTCATTAGATCGGAGAGCCCTCCGCACGATGTTTTCTTGATGACGGCCCCGCCGATGACAGGCTGGAAATCCAGACGGCCACGGGGCTTTTGACGCCCCCATGATGCATCTCGACCACCCGGATTTACACCCAGGTCACGGCCCCGCTCATTTCACGGTAAACGTCCGCTTTGCCAAGACGTCAAGGTCCGCAACGGGTCGGAAGTCGCCGGTCGGGCCGCACCGGGCGCCGACCGACGACTTCCGGCCACTTTCGGCCATTCCTCCTTTGCTATCAGCTGAACATTCGAAAGGCTGAATTGCGCTCCATACCCGACATTTCTGATCCGAACCAATCTGGCCGGTGCGGCGACAACGATTTCTCATCGCCAGCATCAACCTGACTTCACCGTACCGTACTAGCGCCCGGAGCCGTCGGACAGACGAGCTCGGCAGAGTCCCCGGAAAGATCGAATAGAACGCCAACGTTGAGCTATCTCAAGGGCTTGGAAAGACGGCCTCCTAGCATGGACGAGGCGGTGTGCGCGACATCCCGATGATGCGCTGCCGCAGCCGCGCCGCATCAGTTGCGTCGCGTCAGGTTGATGAACGTTTTGGGAGAGCGAATATGTACAGATTTATCCGCACGGCAACGGTCAAGAACGCTGCGGCGCTACCGTCGGCATTGGCTTTCGCATCAGAAGTCACCGCCCACCTCAACAAGAGCTACGCGCTCGACATGAGCTTCGGCGCCGAACAATTCGGTTGCTCCAATATTCACTGGCATTTCGATTCGGAGAGCCTCGACAAGATGCAGCAGGTCAACGAAAAGTTGATGGGAGATCGCGACTACGCCGCGCTACTCGACAAGTACCAGGACATCTGGGCGGAAGGTTCCATGCACGACACGGTCGTTCGGCTGATCTGACGCTAAAGCGGAGGCTGATGCGTATGCATGAATTTGAACCAACCAGCCTCCTCGACTCCCGGCGCGGTTCACGGGAACGGTGTAACGAGTGGCTACTCAACCAATGATCAGCCGCGCGTTGCGTCTGCAAGGGTTTTGACGGCAAATGCCCGGTACGGGTGATTCGCTCTGGTCGCACGACCGGCCGCCCACGGAAGCAGTATGAGAAGGGGTAACTGACGGAGATTGCAATGCGAGTCTGGCCAATCCCAATTATCGTCGCTGTGATGCTAAGCGGCTGCGCGTCCACCGAATCGGTCAAGGCGTCACAGGAACAAGGTGTGCATCGGGTCTACACAGCGCCCTACAACTCCGTGTACGCTGCCACGCTTGCTGCCGTGAAGGCAAAAGAACTTGAACTCGTGGAAAGTGATCCGGCGGCCGGACGCATCGTTGTCTCCCACGGTATTTCCTTGTTAAGCTGGGGCGAACGCATCGCGATATGGTTGCGGCCGCTGAACGAGTCGAACACGGACGTGGCGATTGTGAGCAAACCGATCCTCGCGCCACTCAACTTTCCACCGGACTGGACATCGAAACTGTTCGAACAGATTGCGACCGAGCTAGGAACTCCGAAAACCAAGTAAGTTCGCGTAGCCTTTGAAGAACGAATCCCTGGGGCAGGCGCACGTCAATTCAAAATTGTGTGACGTCGCTGGCGGGGTGTCGAAAGTACCTCGATTTGATGATCGGGCCGCACGCCAAAGGTGTCGCTCGATTGGCTTGCGACGGATTTCGAACGACCATTATGCATCCAGGAACCGACCTCGCCGCCGGGCCGCCACCATAGTCCGGTACGGGTCGGAAGTCGCCGGTCGGGCCGCACCGGGCGCCGACCGGCGACTTCCGGCCATACGCGGTCGCCCGCGCAAGTTGGCCGAGTGACCGCTTCCGTCCGCCTAACTGCCATCAGCTAGCTTCGTTCATCGTCAGGATGATCTTTCCGACGTTCACAGCCGACTCCATCCGTCGATGGGCAGCCGCGGCATTGGCGAGAGAAAACACGCTGTCGACGACCGGCTCCAGACCCGCTCCTCCCGCAAAGCGGTCCAGCCAATGTTCGCGAAACCGCCGAACCATCGCGTGTTTCTCGTGCTGGTCGCGCGACTTCATCACCGTGCCGATGATTTGCAGATGACGGTACAGGATCTGTTCGAGGCTCACGCTCACGTCATCGCCGCCGCCGAGGATCCCAACCTGCACCAGCCGGCCGCCGTTTGCCAATGACGCGACATTCCGGGAAAAATACGGCGCGCCCACGAAATCGATCACGACATCGACACCGCGTTTGTCCGTCGTGCTTGCAACGACTTCCGAAAAATCCTGCGTCTTGTAGTCGATCGCATGGTCCACACCCAGTTGAACGATCCGTTCCAGCTTCGAAGCTTCGGCAGTCGCGAATATCGTCGCACCGGTTGCATAGGCCAACTGGACCACCGCGGAACCGACCCCGCCCGCCGCGGCATGAATGAGCACCGAGTCGCCACGCTGCAAGCGGCCAAGATGCAACAACGCTTCGTGCGCGGTGACGAAGACTTCCGGTATGGCGGCCGCATGCACGTAGTCGATCGTCGCCGGAATGGGCATCGCCATTCTCCAGTCGATGCGTGCCAGTTCCGCATAGGCCCCGCCGCCCACGACGCCCATGACACGATCCCCGACCTTGTAACCCTGCACGGTAGGTCCGGTCTCGATCACCTCGCCGGCGATTTCGAGCCCCATGATCGTCGAGTCGCCGAAGTTCGGCCGGCCGTATCCGCCTCGCCGATGCGTCAGATCCGCGCGATTCACACCCGCGGCATGGACGCGTACCAGCAGATCGTCGGGGCGAACCTCGGGTGCCTGGACTTCGGCGAGCTGGAGAACCTCGGCCTCGCCGAATTCGTTGAATGTGATGGCTTTCATTTCGAACCTTCCTGCGTCGTGGATGAATGGCCGGCGAAACCGTCGGACCGGGTTGGTGCGCCAAGCGTCGCCTGCGCCGCGGCGGATGCCGAGATCGCCGCGGGGAACCCTGCGTAGAACGCAAGGTGCGTGATCGCCGCTGACAGTTCTTCCGGCGTGACACCGTTCGTCACGGCGCGACGCAGGTGCGCCGGCAACTCGTCGAGATGGCCCCCGGCGATCAGCGCGGCGACGGTCACGAGGCTGCGGTCGCGCGGCGAGAGCGCCGGATCGCTCCAGATCCGCGGATAAAGCGTGTCGTCGACGAAGGCCGAGAGCGTCGGCGTAAAGGCGCGTGCGGCTTCCCGCGGGCTGCTGAAATCTGCGTGAGACATGGCGATTCCCCTTCAAGCCTGGCTGACGAACTTGTGCGTGAGGTAGTACTCGATGCCCTCGGCACCGCCTTCCGAACCGTGGCCGCTCTCCTTCATGCCGCCAAACGGCAGTTCGGTCGAAACGATGCGGTACTGGTTGATACCGATCATGCCGGCTTCGAGACCGTCCGCGACATCGATGGCCATGCGCGCACTGCTCGTGAACGCATAGGCGGAGAGCCCGTACGGCAGCCGGTTCGCTTCGGCGAGCCCGTCGGCGAGGTCATCGAAGCGCATCAGCACCGCGATCGGGCCGAACGGTTCTTCGTGCATCACGCGCGCGTCCTTCGGTACGTCGGCCAGCACCGTGGGCTCGAAGAAGTACCCTTCGCCCTCGATGCGCTTTCCGCCGGCGAGAACCGTTGCGCCCCGTTCCACAGCATCGGCGACGAGTTCCTCCATCTTGGCAAGCTGGCGCGGATTCGCCAGCGGCCCGACCTGCGTGCCGGCCTCCAATCCGTTCCCGACCTTGAGCGCGTTGGCGGCACGCACGAAGTGACCGACAAACGCGTCGTAGACTTCGCGCTGGATCAGGAAACGCGTCGACGAGATGCAGATCTGGCCCGTGCCGCGAAAGCGGTTCGCCGCGCCTTCGACCGCGGCCTTTTCGACATCCGCATCGTTGAACACGAGGACGGGCCCGTGGCCGCCCAGTTCCAGCGTGATGGGCTTGACGCCTTCGGCCGCGCGCGCCGACAGCAGACGACCGATCGGCACCGAGCCCGTGAACGTCACCTTCCGGATGACCGGGGAGGCGATCAGGTGCTTCGACACCTCGTCGGGCACGCCGAATACGACTTGAAGCACGCCCTTCGGCAAACCGGCGTCATCCAGTGCGCGTGCCAGCGCGAGCGCCGTGGCGGGGCTTTCCTCGCCGGGTTTGATGATGACGCTGCATCCGGCGGCGAGAGCGGCCGAGAGCTTGCGCGCCGGGGTGATCGCCGGAAAGTTCCACGGCGTGAATGCGGCGACGGGCCCGATCGCCTGTTTCTTCACGAGCTGCTGCACACCCGGGCGGTTGGACGGCACGACGCGGCCGTCGATGCGACGCGCCTCTTCGGCGAACCATTCGAAGTAGTCGGCCGCACGCAGGACTTCGTCGCGGCTTTCCGCCAGCGGTTTGCCTTCCTCGAGCGTCATGACAGTCGCAATGTGCTCGGCACGCTCGCGCATCAGTTCCGCGCCGCGCTTGAGAATGCGCGCGCGTTCGGCCGGCACGGTGCGGCGCCAGACGTCGAACGCCTGGGCGGCGACTTGCAGGGCGCGATCCAGATCGGCTGCCGTCGCCAGCGGGACGCGCCCGATCTCGATTTGCGTGGCGGGGTTGATCACCGGCGCCGTTTCGCGTTCGCCCGCGTCGATCCATTCGCCGTTGATGAAAAGATGAAGTGCGTCGTACGTGATGTCCATGGCATTGACCTCTATGTTTAGGATTACGATTCAATTTACGTTCGCGGCGAGCCGGACAGGAGAACCCGCGCCACGCCGTGACGGGATGATCCGCCGCATCGGGCTGGGCCCGGGTTCGAAACGTCGGTGCTCCGACTGCCTGACTTCGGGACTCAGTCTAGGCGTGAAGCGGGCGGCAACTTAGAGGGGCCGGAAAGAATGAATCTTGTCTGTGAAGAGAAAATCGCCCCGTCGACATGAAGGCATATTGAAAGAATGCATAAAAACGACACGGGATTTCACGCTGACGGCACGAAACAGGCACGGGCCCTATCATCACAGGCTCCCGCGGGCCGGAACGCGGCGATTCGACGAAAAATTCAAAGCCAGGGTGCGTAATGGACAAGGTTCACACCATGTCGGTGTTTGCGAAAGTGGTCGAGATGGGCAGTTTCACGGCGGTCGCGAACCACCTCGACACGACTGTCGGCAACATTTCCCGAGCGGTGTCGGTACTTGAGGACAATCTCAACACGCGGTTGCTGCAGCGCTCGACACGACGGCTCGTGGTGACCGATGCGGGGCGGCGTTTTTACGAGCGCAGCGTTGCGATCCTCGCGGACATCGAACGGGCGGAAGCGGAAGCCCGCGATGCGCTGCTGGAGCCGCGTGGGATATTGCGCGTGCATGCGGTTCCGGGATTGGGCCGTCAACTTGTTGCGCAAGCCGTGCTGGCCTATCGGAGCGCCTACCCGGAAGTATCGGTCGATCTCATGCTGTCGCAGCGGATGCCGAATCTGCTCGAAGAACAGCTCGACGTGGCGATCGTGATTGCCCGCACGCTGCCGGACTCGGCGTACGTGAGCCAGAAGATCGGCGCAAGCCACTGCATTCTGGCGGCGTCGCCCGACTATCTGGCACGGCATCCGGCGCCCGGGTGCGTGGAAGATCTCGCCGACCACACATGCGTGCTCCTCAGCACGGTCGATTACGCGCCGGACGAATGGCATCTGCAAGGCAAGGCCGGCGAGGCCGTGTATCGCCCGTCGGGATCGCACTTCAGCGTCAACGATATGGATGCGATGTCCACGGTACTGCGGGAGGGCGCGGGGATCGGGCTGATCGCCGCCTTCTCGGCGATCGACGATTTGCGCAAAGGATCGCTCGTTCGCGTCCTGCCCGAATTCCACACCGCCCAGCGCAACGTGTATGCGGTGTATTCGTCCCGTCAGTTCGTCGACGCGAAGATCAAGCGGTTCATCGATGTCCTGAAGGTGCGGGTCGGTGACCGGTTGAATGCGTATGCGGAGGAGCTCGCTATCACGGTCGTATGATCCCCATTACGCCCGGCACGGTCGGGTAGGTATCTGATTTCCCGGGGCCGCCCCGTCGCATTGAGCGTATGCGGTTGTGACATTGCAAGTATGCCGGATCGACGAATCCGCATACGTTCCACGCTCGTGCTGGACTACATGCTCCGCGACCGGTTCCCGATCCATTGCAGTCGTTCGCCAACGTTCCGCTGACGGCGCATCCGGGTCGGCAAGCGACGACCACGGAAATCCACGAAGAACAAAAAAAAGCCGGCTTGCGCCGGCTTAACGATGGTTCTGGCGATTTCCGAGGGCCAGTGCCAGAACCTGAGAGACACACTCAGTTTATCGAGTAGTGGCCCGACGCGATCCCCGTATCACCTCCGATTTTCAGGTGCATTCTGCAAACCGATCATTGCGCTGGGATTCGCGCGTATCGCCGCCGCAGTCGCAGTCGCTCAATCCGCGCTTCCCTATCGCGCCCCAAGAATCCTATACAACGCTTGGCGCGAAATGCCCAACGCACCAGCAGCATGTGTCTTGTTCCCACTGGCCGCCTCGAGCGCAGCCTTCGCCTCATCGACGGTCGGCAACGCATTCTTCAGTTCGGCCTGCCGGGTGAAGGTCGACAGGTAGGCATTCGCCTTCGACACCCGGCTATGCCCGGCAGCCTCGACCACCCGCCGCTTTGCCTCGTCATGCGCGGCAGGATCGGGCCGCGACGACGAACCCTTGATCGGCGCCGGCACCTCGGCCACCTGCTCATAGAGCGTCTGCAGATACTCGTGACGCAGTCCGTGACTCGTCACGCCGATGCCGCTTTTCGTCACGCCATGCTTGCCGAGCACGTAGTAGTACCAGTCGCGCCACTGCTTCAACGTCCGGCCGGCGGGAATCGTGGACCCGGTGACACCGTTGCTCAGGCGGGCCGCTTCTTCTAGGATCGCGATCTTCCGCTCAATCGGCACCTCCCGCGGCCGCCCGCCCTTGGTTCCGCGAGTCACCGCAAGCATATGCGGATCCCGAACCGCTTCTACCGGGCGCAGCATGAAGCTCTCCTCGACACGCAGCCCGAACGCTGCCTGCACTTTGAGCTGCACGGCGGTGTACGGACACGTCTGCGCAATCTCTGCGATCTTCGCGACCGCGTCAACCCCGTTCGCCACCCACGACTTATCCTCGGTTGCCACATAGCTGCGCTCGAGGCCCGCCTCACGGCGATCGACGTAGTCGCCGAGCGTGCCGACGAGGTTCGCCTTGCCAAGCCACTGCGCAAGCGCTCGCAAGTAGGTGAGCTTGTTCTCGATCGTGCCGCCGGACTGTTTAGCCTTGACCCATTGGTCGACCAGGTACTCGATGTGCTTGGTCTTCAAGGACCACGGCGTTTGAAGGGCGAAGCCACCCTCGCGCAATTCGACGAATGCCTTGCAGATCGCCGTCGCGCGATATTCCTGCGTCTTGATCGATAACGCACGCTTGCTGATCCGCGTCGTGCTGTGGATCTCTGCGACGTGCTGATCGAAGAGCACCAGCAGCGCATCGCGAAATTCCGGCGACAGTCGATAGCGGCCCACAACAGCGCGAACGTTGAGGATCGCAGCCATACACTTTCTCCTTGCGGCCGGCGCCGCTCACATCTGGCGGAACACTCCCGCCACTTCTTTTAACCTATCGATCCTGTGCGGCCAACGCATTCCTCCGCAATGATCGCCCACCGATCGCGCTCCGCGAGACCGTCGGCCTCGATCTACGGGGCCAACGCCGATTCCCATTCGCGAACCCATCCTACGATGCGCGCATTCGCGGTCAAGAACCGATCGGCGCTGATTCGCCCGTGTCCCGCCGATTCGACTGACGCGGCAAATCTTCGGTCAGCCAACGGTGTCCGCTACGCGCAATCGCTCCCCACGTCAGTTGGCGCGGGTCGATCTGGGTGGCTCGCGGCGAACCCATAGACGTTCACCTTTGCCGCCCGTTGCCCGCCCCTACCTGGCGCAACAACGGCCACTTCTCTCGCCCTCGCTCGCGCGAGTGGCTGCGCCGGTATCCGCCGGCGCGGTCTTGCTGCTTCCTGTCCTTTAGCGATTCCATCCGATCAGCCCGCTGCATGGGAAGAGCATGCAATCCGACTGTCCATCCCGCTGGCATGACCGACCCAGTCCGCGCTTCGCGCAAAACCGTCGCCGTTCATGTCGCGCCCGCTTGTCGGACGCGCTGCGCGGATTCGATCCGCCCAGTCCAGCTTCGTGGCTACCCTGCCAGCCTGACGCTTGCGCGTCTCGGCGTCGACGAACCTCGCGGTCGCCGGCGCCGGGCTACGTGCCGGGCAATTCCTGTTGCGCATTTGGGTTACGGCTGCGCCTACCGTTCGTTCTTCCAATCAGGGAATCGCGACGCCGGTCTCTCCGGTTCGCAAGACTTCCCCCGCCCCCAAGCAGGTTCATGTCCGCCGCGGTGTATCGGGCTTCCTGAACGCACCCAGCTCGTTCGCTGAAAGGGCGTGAGTAGACGCAATCGAGGTTGCGTGGACTGTCCGGTGTCCGGTGTCCACATGTCCTCATTGCGTCCCATTGCGGCAAACCGCCGCCGATCGTATGGATATCGCACTGTCCAGGGGTCCTCAAGGTGGACCACTGTGTACTTGATTTGCTTCAGAAAAAGGCCGCGTCAATCTGCGGCCCGGACATTTCACTGCGTTGGAGGCCCAAAGCGGGCCGGAAGGAGGGGTGTGAGCGCTTGGCGCTCGGTTTCGATGCGTCGATGACGCGGTAGGTGATGCCCAGAATAGGCGGTTTTGTCACGCTCAGCCGCGCGAAAGCTGCCGGGAAGTGCGCCGCTTTCCAAAACTTGACTTTGCGTACCGCTCGATAGACTGAATCACGCAATCTCGGACTTTATCCGGGAGATTCAAGGGCTCGCCATTGCAATCTCCCACTTTATGTCCGACTTCGGTAACGGCCCGTTCTCAATGTCCGACTTTATCTAGGACTTTGGTGCAGTCGCTGTGCCGAAGTTCGACTCCGGGTTCGACGTTGCACTTGCCTTCCATGAACCAGTGACCAAAGGAGTCGCCCTTGAAAACTGCAGTCTTTGCTATCGACGTCGGCTACGGCAATACGAAATACGCACACCGTGCCGCGAACAACGCCGTGGCCTCCGGAATGTTTCCGTCGCTCGCGCCGCTTGCGGCGAGCCGTTCGATCGCCGGCTACGGAGACAGCGTGCTGACCACCCGCAAGGTAGCCACCATCGTGATCGACCAGGTCGAGTACGAGGGTCGGCCCGGACGTTTCCCTGACTGCCGCATACGGCAATACCGGACGCGCGCTGGCGGACGATTACATTCTCACGAACAACTATGCCGCGTTGCTCCTCGGCGCGATCCACTTTTCCGGCGTAACCCATGTCGAACGCCTGGTGCTCGGCCTGCCGGTTCACAACCTGAAGAAGTACGCAGGTGCGTTGATGGAACGGTTCACCGGCACGCTGGATTTCGGCGCGGGCCGCGTGAAGATCGACAAGGTGATGGTGATCCCGCAGCCGCTCGGCTCGCTCGTCCTCGCCTCCAGCAACCGGAAAGGCGGGTTTGGCCGCGACGTTTGAACATCTCGTCGTCGACGTCGGTTACTTCACGACCGACTGGGTGTACGCGAGCGGCTTCGCGATGGACGACAAGCGCAGCGGTGGTATGCCGGGCGGCGCATCTCAGATCTATCAGCGCATCGCCCAGCTGATCGCACGCGACCAAGGCGACGCGGTCGAGGACATCGAGCGGATCGACAAAGCACTGCGCGAGCAGACGCCGTTCTTCTTCTACGGGAACGACATCGATCTGGCGCCCTATCTCGAGAAAGCGCAGCCGTTGATTTCGGGCGTCGTGAAGGAATGCAAAACAACGTCGGCCGTCTGGCGAACGTTCGATCGATCATCCTGTCCGGCGGAGGCGCGGCACTCTACGCGTCCGTCATCCGACAAGCGTTCCCGCGGGTCGTCATCGAGGTGATCGACGCGCCGTGCCTCGCGAACGTTCGGGGGTTCCTGCTGGTCGGGGAATCGAGCGTCGCGCGCGAACGCCGGTAAGGAGGGGGCATGAGCGACAAGATCGAGATGACCATCACGATCAACGAGCTCGTGTCGCCGCTGCTGTTTCGAGCGGTTGAGCGCGTGTCCGTCGGCCCGTCGCCGGGCCGCCGTCCTCAAGGCTGTTGGCCGAATCAGCGCTTCGTCACGAATTGACCGGGCAGGGCGCTCGTCGTAACGCCTGCAGTGGCCGCGCCGCTCGTCGCCGCCCGCATCATCATCATCACCCAGGCTACTCGCAAGCGCGCGCGGACTGGCGCCGACGAGAGCGACTGCGTTTCAGGGTACTCAGCGTTGGCGATGGGAGTCTTGGACGGCGCCGGCTTCGCTGACCTCGCTTCACGATCAGCTCGGGGTATGGGCGTGACAGCCCATCGGTCGGTTTTTTCGCGGCTTGTCTTTTTGTATAGACTGAGAAGAATTGACTGTGTACGATGGTAAGGTGTTCAAAACGTGTGCCACGTCTGCACCGATAGATAGGAGAAGAAGATGCTGGAATGAGAATGATCGAGTGGATTCGCAACGGTGAACTGATTCACAAGCTCGCATCCCCCTACTTTTGGCTGGCGATCGCGGCGGCCGCGATTGCTGACGGAATACTGCCGTCGAGGCATGGCACGCCCATATGGCCAATGCCAAGAGACGAGCAATGAAACTCCGTGTCGCCGGCACAGCGTACACGGTCATCCGTGGATTCCGGGCCCTCCGTTTGTCCTGCGTCGCATCGTTCTGGTCTATTGGTGTTATTCGCTGATCTTCGTGGCCGGCCGTCCTTCATGCACAACCAACGGCGCGGGGCGACATTCGCCGGTCTGTTTCTGTCTTGTTGGCGCGATCGCGCACATTTTGGTGCCGCCGGGGGCGTGGCGCGTATTCAGGCTCATCTCCTTCTTCGTCTCTGGTTAATCGTGGGCGCTAAAGCAAATCGGGCTAGGGGCGGACCGAAGGAAGCCTGACCGTTCCCCTCCCACACCTACCCGGCGTGCGGGTCCGCCCCGGGCGGTTCGAGTAGTTTGAGGGCTACGAGAGCCGGGCACGCCGAGACGGTTCGAAATAGCCAGTGGAGAGCACGAGATGCAACTGCCCGTCCGCTGGTATGCCACCATCAGGCTGGCTTGTGAGCAGCGGCCTTCCGCGCAGCCGATTCCCGACGCGCCCAGCGCTAGTAGTTCGCGATAGACCGTCGTGCCCCGACGCCAGTGCTTGAGCTGCAGTGCACGCAGCCGGTGCCTGATCCACTCGTCCAGTCGGCGGAACAACTTCGGTGTTTGTGCCGTTGGAAGTATGCCTTCCACCCTGGGCACATATTGCCGTAGTCGTTCCACCACGGTCGACATACTGCTGCCGCCCGGACCGACGCGTGATCTGCCGGATACGATGCTTGAAGACTTCTTGCGCCTTAAACGAAACCGCACATTTGACTGGCCACTCTGTGGTGACGCCACAACTCGTACCCCAAGAACTTTCGACCCGTCGCAGGTGCGACCGCCGTTTTGGACTCGTTGACTTTCAAGCGTAGCGCAGAGTAAAGGCAGCGTAGCCCATCAAGTACGCGTTCACCCGCGCGCCGACTGCGTACGTAAACATTGCAGTCGTCGGCATAGCGCACGAACCGATGCCCACGCCGCTCCAACTCTCGATCCACCTCGTCCAGCAACACGTTCGCCAAGAGAGGCGATAGCGGACCGCCTTGCGGCGTTCCCTCGATCCGCTCTTTGGTGATCCCGCCGTCCATGACCCAGCAGTGAGATACCGACGAATCAGCCGAAGAACCGCTTTATCCTCGATTCGCCTTGATAGCCGTTCCATCAGAACGTCGTGATTGACTCGATCGAAGAACTTTTCCAGATCCACATCGACGACTACGTCGTAGCCGTCCCGCACGTGACTTTGTGCCATCAGCACCGCATCACGCGCTCGCCGGCCCGGCCGAAAGCCGTAGCTGTGTTCGGAGAAGCTAGGATCAATCAACGGTTGCAGGACTTGCAGAAGGGCTTGCTGAATCAGACGAT
>NZ_CP028964.1:0-851589 GCF_003366075.1 Burkholderia sp. IDO3 | reverse complement strand
CGGGGGAGGGAGCGGCGACGCCGAGGAAGCGCGTCGCGAAACGCAACGGCTGCTCTAGATCCGTGGTTCGGACAGCGTCTCGACAGGATGCGCATTACGACACGAAGCCGCGCGCGCGACTTTGCGCCGAAACCGTGCCGCCGCGACGTTTTCCGTTCGACAGTCGCGGGTGTTGCATCGACGGAGTCAGGCGAATGAGCGTTCAGCCGCGATCGTCGTCGAAGCCGCGCGTGATCAACGCGTAAGGCCCGCGCGTCAGATTTTCCTTGAGGAATGCCACGCAAACCCGGATCTTGGCCGACGATGACGAACGGGCCGACGTGACGGCCCATACGTCGGCGCGCTGCGAGTAGCCCGGCAAGATGCGCACGAGCGCGCCCGAGCGGAGGCTCGACGCCACGTCCCATACCGAAGCCATGATCACGCCATAGCCATCGAGCGCCCACTGTCGAACGATGTCGCTATGATTCGAGGCGACCGGCCCCGTGACCTTCACGGTCTCTTCGCCGCTCGGCCCGGTCAGGCGCCAGACGCCAAACCGCTGGTCGCGCCCGCGAAACAGCAGGCAATCGTGCTGGGCAAGGTCGCCAAGACATTTCGGCGTGCCCGCGCGAGCGAGATATGACGGCGCCGCGCAGAGAACGCGCGCGCTGTCGGCGATCTTGTGTGCAATCAGGTGCGGCTCCTGGATCTCGCCGACCCGAACGTCGATATCGAAATTTTCACCGACAAGATCCGCGCGCCGGTCGAGCAGTTCCAGCCATATATCCAGTCCGCCGTACCGCTGCCTCAGTAACGAGAGGATCGGCGATACGTGTTCGCGGCCCAGGCGCAGGCTCGTGCTGATCCGGATCAGGCCGCGCGGCTCGCCTGCCAGCCCCGAGAACGTATCGGCCATGCCCTGAACGTCGTCGAGAATCTTTTGCGCCCATTGGAAGGCGGCCTCCCCGTCGCTGGTGATGGTCACGCGTCGTGTCGTGCGCACGAACAGCTTCACGCCAAGTGCGCTTTCCAGCAGCGCGATGCGCTTGCTGACGTGCGATGGAGATATCCCCATCTCCGTCGATGCCGTGACGAAGCTCGACCGGCGCGCGACCGTGCAGAACAGCTGGAGGTCGCGGAGGAAGCCGTCATTGTTGGCTAATAGCGCATTATGAGTTTCCATTTGGACGCATTGTGATCGTGAGAGTCACGAGTAATCTAGCCTCAAATCACGACGCCGTCCATTTCCGGTCCGGCCGACACGCTTCCAAATCATGAGACACATCAAGCTAGCCGTCGCCGGCGCGGGACTCATCGGCCGCCGCCATATCGAACTGGTCCAGGCCAGCGAGCGCTGCCGCCTGTCGGCCATCGTCGATCCGAGTCCCGCTGCACGGGACGTTGCGGAGGCTGCCGGCGTTCCGCTGTACCGAACCCTCGATCAGCTGTTCGGCGAGTGCCGTCCCGATGGCGTAGTCCTCGCGACGCCTAACCAGCTGCATGTCGCACAGGCGCTCGAATGCATCGTGGCCGGCGTTCCGGCGCTGATCGAAAAGCCGGTTGCCCATACCCTCGAAGAAGGCGAGCGGCTGCTTGACGCTGCCGATCGCGGCGGCGTGCCGTTGCTCGTCGGTCATCACCGGGCGCACAGCCCGATTCTCGCGAAAGCGCGCGACGTGATCCGCCAGGGCCGACTCGGCAAGATCGTCAGCGTTGCGGGAAGCGCGGTGTTCTACAAGCCCGACGATTACTTCGACATTGCGCCCTGGCGCCGTCAGGCCGGCGGTGGCCCGATCCTGATCAACATGATTCATGAAATTGGAAACCTGCGCTCGCTGTGCGGCGAGATTGTCGCGGTCCAGGCGCTGTCGTCCAACGTCACGCGCGGCTTTCCGGTCGAGGATACGGTTGCGATCAACCTGCGTTTCGAGAACGGCGCGCTCGGCACGTTTCTGCTGTCCGATACCGCGGCGTCCGCGCGCAGCTGGGAACAGACGTCGCAGGAAAACAAGAGCTACCCGACCTACAGTGACGAGGACTGCTATGTAATCGCGGGCGACCAGGGTTCCTTGTCCGTGCCGACGATGCGTGTCAAGTCGTACGCCCGCAAGGAGGACCGCTCGTGGTGGAAGCCGTTCGAGATGGCGGTCGAGGCAATCGATCGCGCGGACCCGCTCGAACGCCAGCTCGCGCACTTCTGCGACGTGATCGAAGGCAAAGCGCAGCCGCTCGTGACGGTATTCGACGGCCTGCAAAATCTGCGGATCATCGAAGCGATTGCAGAAGCAGCGCGCAGCGGCGCGATCGTCGAGACGAACCGTGCAAGCATGACGGCCTGAAACCGCCAACGGCAACGGCGTCTGCCGAGGGGCCTTGCTGCATTTCGATCGACGGAAGGAAGACGCGAATCCGAATCGCGCCGGATGTTTCTCTCACGGAGAGACGGATAAACAGCTTCGCGCAAGCGAACAGGAGACAACATGTCAACGAGCAACACCCCTACGCCCGCCGGAAAGAAAACGCCGGCCATGGCGGCCCTCGCGGCCTGGATCGGCAGTGCGATGGAGTACTACGACTTCTTCATTTACGGCACGGCCGCCGCGCTGGTTTTCGGGAAGGTCTTCTTTCCGGGATCGAGCCCGTCGATGGGGCTGTTGCTGGCGCTGGCGACATTCGGCGTCGGCTATGTCGCGCGGCCGGTGGGCGCGTTCTTTCTCGGTCATATCGGCGACAAGTTTGGCCGCAAGCGCGTGCTTGTCTTCACGCTGGTACTGATGGGGGCGTCCACCTTCCTGGTGGGATGCCTGCCGACCTACGGCCACGTGGGAATGTTCGCACCGGCGCTGCTCGTCCTGCTGCGGCTCTGCCAGGGCTTCTCGGCATCCGGCGAGCAGGCGGGGGCGAACTCGATGTCGCTCGAGCACGCGCCGTCGAACCGACGCGCATTCTTCACGAGCTTTACGCTCAGCGGCACGCAGGCTGGCCTGATCCTCGCGACGGCCGTCTTCCTGCCGATCTCTCGCCTGCCGGAAGACCAGTTGCTGTCGTGGGGCTGGCGCGTCCCGTTCTGGCTGAGCGCAGTCGTCGTGCTCATCGGCTACCTGATTCGCCGCAACCTGAACGAGACGCCCGTATTCGAGCAAGAGCAGCGAACCCGGCACGTCGCGCGGATGCCGCTCGCGGTGCTGTTCAAGCACTATTCCGGCGACGTGCTGCGCGTCGTGCTCTGCGCGCTCGTATCGACCGTCAGCACGATCTTCGGCGTGTTCGCCCTGTCGTATGCCGTCAACGTCGTCAAAATCGATCGCGGAACGATGTTGTGGGTCGCCATTCTGACCAACATCGTCGCGCTGGTGGCCATCCCGCTGTTCGCGATGCTGGCGGACAGGATCGGACGCAAGCCCGTCTACCTGTTCGGCATCCTCGGGCCGGCGGTGCTGATGTTCCCGTATCTGTGGTCCATCGAGCAGCAGAACGTTCCGCTGATCTTCCTGTTCGGCGTGCTCATGTCGGGTGTCGCATACAGCGCGTCCAACGGCATCTGGCCTTCGTTTTTCGCGGAAATGTTCGATACGCGCGTCCGCCTGTCGGGGATGGCGATCGGAACGCAGATCGGCTTCGCGCTCGCGGGCTTTGCCCCCACCATTGCCGCGGCCCTGATGAAGACGGGCCCGGGCGCATGGGTGCCGGTTGCCTGGTTCGTTGCCGGCGCATGCGCGTTGGCCGCGCTTGCGACGCTGACGGCGCGGGAAACATACGACATCGAGATGGACGACCTTGGCCGAAAGGAAGATTCCCCGGTCGGCACGAAGGCCCATGTCTGACGCTGCGGCGGAAAGAGGACGATGCATGAGAAAGATGCCACGGCGCTCGCTCCGGGCCGGTGTCGTGGCATCTGCCCGGTAGTCTTCGTGGCCTTCCGCCGCCGGGCTTGCCGGGGCCTCGTTCGGGCGCTGCTACTTGAACACGGTCCGTCGGGATATGAGAATAGCGGCGTTGTCTCATGCAATCTCGGGCAAGTCCTTGCTTCGGACCTTGTCCCGATCCCGTCAGATCGGTCGATATCGTCATGGTGCGTCAATTCGAAATCAGCGAAACCCTGGTCGGCGCGCTTTCGCTGCGCGCCATCAAGTCATTTCTCGCGGCCGCGAAGTTCAGCAGCTTTACGGGGGCCGCCAACGCACTGAGCGTGACCCCGGCAGCCGTGAGCAAGCAGGTGCGGGAACTGGAGGACTATCTCGGGACGGCGCTGTTCGTCCGCTCGGGCAGAACCGTCGCGCTGACGGCCGATGGCGAGATGTTCAAGGACGCCGCCCAGCTTTCGCTGATCAATATTCATCAGGCCGCCGAACGCCTGCGCAAGAGAATTCCCGCCCGGCAGACCCTGATCGTGTGCTGTTCGCCGGCGTTCTCGGCGCTGTGGCTCCATAGGCGGCTACCCGAATTCCTTCAAGACGCCCCGGATATCGAACTCACCGTGCTGGCCACGCAGAACTTCATCTCGATGGAAGCCGGCGTGCAGCCGGACGTGTACATCGCCAAGCTGGCCAGCCTGCGCGACGGATACGACAGCGAGCACCTGTTCGACGACGAGGTCTATCCGGTTTGCACTCCGCAATATCTGCAGCGCCATGGTCCGATCGCGGCGCCCGAAGGTTTGCTCGACATGGCGCTGCTGGATCTCAGCGCTTACGGCCGCTCGCAGATTTCCGAGCATATCGACTGGAAGGTCTGGCTGGCGCTGCACGACGTCGATACAAACTGGCGCGCCGATATCCCGCGGCAGCTATTCACCAGCAACGATTATCCGGCCATCGTGCAACTGGCCCTGGCGCATCAGGGGGTGGCCCTGGGCTGGCATCATCTCGTCGGACATCTGGTGGACAGCGGCGACCTGGTGCGCCCGCTGCCGCACTCGACCGTCATGCGGAATCGCGGCCATTACCTCTCCGTGCGGAAAGACAAGGCGGACGCGAGCGTGTGCAAACGCTTCTGCCAGTGGATCAGGCAGCAACTCGCCGTGCCATCTTCAACCAAAAGTTGAAGGAATGCCGGACGAAATGTCGCTTAAGTTCGCGACGAAATCGGCATAAATTCCTCTTCACGCCGCGCAGGGGCGGCGGTACGCAAGAGGACATCGGCACATGGGTTTCAAGCGAAGCATCCACGCGGTGGAGACCCATTCGGGTATTCCGATGCGCGTCGTGACCGGCGGCATCCCGCATATTCCCGGCGACACCGTCCAAGCCAAGATGAAATGGCTGGCGGCCAACGACGACGGACTGCGCAAGCTGCTGCTGCGCGAGCCGCGCGGCTACCCGGCCCACTGTTGCAACATCGTCGTGCCGCCGTGCCACCCGGAGGCGGACGCCGGTTACATCATCCTGGAGCAGGTCGAATACCCGATGATGTCGGGCGGCAACACCATCTCGGTCGCCACCGTGCTGCTGGAAATGGGCATGCTGCCGATGCGCGAGCCGGTGACCGAACTGACGCTGGAGGCGCCGGCCGGCCTGATCCGCATCACGGCCGAGTGCCGGGATGGCAAGGTCAAGCGCGTGAAGTTCAGGAACGTACCGGCATTTGCCGCGCATCTGGATGCCGTCGTCGACGTGCCGCGTCTGGGCAAGGTGCGCGTGGATGTCGGCTGGGGCGGCATGTTCTACGCGATTGCCGACGTGCGCCAGTTTCCGGGGCTCGAACTGAAGCCCGAACACGGCAAGGAGATCGCGCGGATCTCGGCCATGATCCGGCAGGCCGCCATCGAACAGTTGCCGGTTGCGCACCCCGATTATCCGGGCGTCGGCATCACGATTTCCCAGCTCTCGGGCCCCACCGACGACCCGCGGGCCGACTGGAAGAACGCCGTCACGATGCCCACCGGGCCGCTCTCGTGGGACGATCCGGCCACGTGGACCGGCGCGATCGACCGCTGCCCGTGCGGCACCGGCACCTGCGCGAAAATGGCCGTGCTGCACGCCAGGGGCGAACTGCCGCTGCATCGGGACTTCCGGCACCAGGGCATCCTCGGTACCGTCTTTACCGGCCGCCTGGAGGAGGCGACCCGTATCGGCGAGCATGCGGCCGTGGTGCCGACGCTGGCCGGCACCAGCTGGATCCATGGCATTCATACCATCGTGCTGGATCACGACGATCCCTTTCCCGAGGGCTATACCCTTGGGGACATCTGGCCGAAACAGCAGGAACGGTAGGAGCGGTACGCATGCAGATCATTTCCGCGCAGCAGATTCAGTCGGTGCTCGACTGGCCCGGCGTTCTCGACGCGTTGCACCGCGGGCACGCCGGTGCCCGGCCCAGCGGCGGCAGCTACTTCATCGGGGATTCGAGCTTCGGCCTGTTCAGCCGCGGCGTGATCCTGCCGGGCAGGGGGGCCGGGATCAAGATCGCGTCGATCCATCCGGCCAATTGCAGCGCCGTCCCGCCGCTGCCGTCGGAGCAGGCCGCGTTTCTGGTCCTGGACGAGCGCACGAAGGGGCTCGTCGCGATGCTGGACGGCCCCGAAATCACGCGCTGGAAAACCGCGGCCGATTCCGCGCTGGCGGCCCGCATGCTGTGCCGCGAGCACAGCGAAGTCCTGCTGGTGCTGGGCGCGGGGCCGGTTGCACGGTGGTTGACGGACGCCTACCTGCACATCCGGCCGTCCATTCGCGAAGTGCTGTTGTGGAATCGCACGCAGTCGCGGCTGGAAGCCGCGCGCTCGGCGCTCGAGGCGAGAAACGTCCGGGTACGCCTTGTCGACGACCTCGATGCCGCGGTCGCGCGCGCAGACATCATCACGGCTGCCACCAGCGCCTCCACGCCCGTGATCCGGGGCGCGTGCGTTCGCCCCGGCACCCATGTCGATCTGGTGGGCGGATACCGGGCCGACATGCAGGAGGCCGATTGCGATGTGTTCCGCGGGGCGCGGATCTTCGTGGACGACCGCCAGAATGCCGCTCAGTCGGGCGACATTCAAATCCCGCTGCAAGCGGGCGTGATCCGGGAGCGCGATATCGAAGGCGATCTGTTCGATCTGTGCCGGATGACGGCGTTTCATCGTTCGGCCGAAGACCGGACGGTTTACAAGAATGCCGGCGGCGCGCATCTGGATCTGATCGTCAGCCAGTATGTCATCGAGCAATTGAAACTACGCTAGGGAGGCCCTGGCCAACCGGCCCGGCGTCAGACGGGGTGAAAAACCCGTTCGGCCGATTCGCCGACGTTTTCGATTGCGGCATCGGCGACCGTTGTACGCGTCGGCAGCGGCCAGTCGTTTTTCGACCGTCGCCTGCCAGAAGCGGTCTCTCGCCGGATCGTTGACGAACGGGCACGGCGCGGCCGGATCTCCGCCAGCTCTCCCGACCGCCACGCCTCCCACGGCCCAACCCCCGCGCTACCCGCTAGAATTGCGGTTTTAGCCCGGAACACGTCCATGTCTTTTGCCTCGCTTGGCCTGATCGAGCCGTTGCTGCGTAATCTGCAGAACCTCAATTACCAGACACCTACGCCGGTGCAGGCCAAGGCGATACCTGCTGTCCTGGGTGGCAACGACGTCATGGCCGCAGCCCAGACCGGCACCGGCAAAACCGCCGGTTTTGCGCTGCCGCTGCTGCAACGGCTGGTGCAACACGGCCCGGCCGTATCCAGCAACCGCGCGCGCGTTCTCGTGCTGGTGCCCACGCGTGAACTGGCCGAACAAGTGCTGCAGAGCTTCGTCGAATACGGCCAGGGCCTCGACCTGCGATTCCTGGCCGCCTACGGCGGCGTGAGCATCAACCCGCAGATGATGAAGCTGCGCAAAGGCGTGGACGTGCTCGTTGCCACGCCGGGCCGTTTGCTCGACCTCAATCGCCAGAACGCCGTGCAGTTCGATCAAGTCCAGACGCTGGTGCTGGACGAAGCCGACCGCATGCTCGATCTGGGCTTCGCGCGCGAACTCAACGCCGTCTTTGCCGCGCTGCCTGCTCGGCGCCAGACGCTGCTGTTCTCCGCGACCTTCACCGACGATATCCGCGCGATGGCGGCGAGCATTCTGCGCAGCCCGGTCAATATCAGCGTCAGCCCGCCCAATGCCACGGCCAGCAAGATCAAGCAGTGGGTGGTGCCGGTGGACAAAAGGAACAAGCCCGAGCTGTTCATGCACCTGGTGGCCGAGAACAACTGGGAGCACGCGCTGGTGTTCGTCAAGACCCGCAACGGCGTCGATTATCTGGCGGCCATGCTGGACGAGGCGGGCTACGCGGTCGACACCATCCACGGCGACAAGCCGCAACCGGCGCGCCTGCGTGCGCTGGAGCGCTTCAAGACGGGCGAAGTACAGATGCTGGTCGCGACCGACGTGGCGGCGCGCGGACTGGATATCGACGACCTGCCGCTGGTGATCAACGTCGATCTGCCGATCGTCGCGCAAGACTACGTGCACCGCATCGGCCGTACCGGCCGCGCGGGCGCGAGCGGTGTGGCGGTGTCCCTCGTGTGTGCCGACGAAGCCCCGCAGCTGGCCGCGATCGAAGCGCTGATCCGGCAGACGCTGCGCCGTGAAGAAGAGCCGGGTTTTGAAGCCGAGCACCGCGTGCCGGAAACCAGCGCGACGGGCCAGATCATCAAGAAACCCAAAAAGCCGAAGAAACCCAAAGTGCCGCAAGGCGCGTCGAGCGCCATGCCGGCGGCCGGCAAAAAGCCGCGGCCGCAAGGTGGCGAAGGCAAACGCAAGCCCGCGGGCCAGCGCGCGGCCCCTGCGGGTAAAGGCGCGAGCGTAGTCAGCGGGAGTCCGTTCAGCGTGCAGAAGCCGCGCGCCAAACCCGCCGGCAAGCCGGCTGCGGGGGCACGCAAGCCGGCCGCCAAACCTGCCGGCGGCGCCGGTAAACGCCGGCCGTGATTCCTGGGGATGCGTAACGCCGCCTGTCCTTCATTCAGGAAGCCCGTTCCCATGATGCAGGCAGAGATCGAAGCACCGGGGCCGGCTGGCCCGCTGAGCGGCACGCTGTTGTCTCCGGCCGGGAGCGGTGCCCCGGTCGTGCTGATTTCCGTCGTCGCCCGCGCCGACCAAAACTACTTCAATGTGCGGGTGCCGTCGCTTGCGACATCGAAGGGCGGCCCGCTGGAGGTTTCCTCGTTGTACAACGACGAGGTGACGGTTTTCTACGCGACAACCCATCGGCATTTTTTCTCCGCGCTGGGCAATGCCGTCGAGCCCGGCGGGGCAATCGAGTTCATCCAGAAGATTCTCGACGAACGACTCGCGGTGGTCTCGTCCATTTGCACCGGCGACGCGATCATACGAGACGGTGTCTTTTCAAGCGGTGCAGTTCCGGTAGACACGATCCCGTCCGCAAATTATGAGTATTACTACGCAACGTCGATGCGCGTGCGTTCGTGGCGAGGCACTTTCGACACCGAGTTCGCGGCTCCTTACGTCAAAGGCAAGCCGCCGGCCGGCAACGGGCGAAAGTAACTGCGGCTCGCACAGGGGCCGGCCCATATAACGCTCCTTTACGCGACGATTCCCGTGCCGGGTTCTCCAGCGAAGACGACGGAGCCGGCCCGCGTGCAATCGCATCGTCGCGTTGCCGACCCCTTGAAAGCCAGGCCGGACTGACCACTGCCCCGGGCAGTACGAAACGGCGAACGGATTCGGCCGTACTTCCGTGGAAAACCGGCATCGGATCGCCCGTCGGCAAGCGAAGCCGACGGCCGCCGTGAACCGGCCCTTTCTCTTCCGATGCAACCCGGCTTGCATCGTCCCGCCCCGGTCGCGCCGCACCGCGACACGCATCCGCACGTCGCCGGCTGTTCCGGCTGAGCGCTCGAGGCGCGTCGCATCGAAGCGAATCAGGGGGCGAGCCGCTGCATGCCGCGGGGTATACCCGCGATTCACTCGAATCCGCCTTTTCCGGGCAAAAAATGTCCGAAACATACAACCGAGTTCGTTTTTGACGCCATTAACCTAACTTCAACCTTGGGCCGCGGCGGGCATGAGCGGCGGAGCGAGTGATTCAACTTGTTCGATCGTCTGATCGATCCCGGAGACACCTATACATGAATAGCCCCTACCCGTCGGTTGCCGAAGTGAGCGCGGACCGCGCCGCGACGGTCGCGCGACAAGGAGAACCCGTTCTGCGCGTCGAGCACGTCGGCAAGAACTTCGGACCGCACCGGGTGCTGACCGATGTCAGCTTCGAGATGTATGCGGGCGAAGTGATTGCGATCATCGGGCCCAGCGGCTCGGGAAAAAGCACGCTGCTTCGCTGTATCAATCAACTCGAGCCGCCGACCGAGGGACGCGTCACCATCGGCGACGTGATGATCGAAGCGGGCAGGCCGCCGGCACGACGCGCGCTCGTCGCGTTGCGGCGCCGGATCGGGATGGTGTTCCAGTCGTTCAACTTGTTTCCGCATATGACCGTCCTCGAGAACGTCAGTCTCGCCCAGGTCCGCACGATGGGGCGGAGCCGCGCGGAGGCGGACAGGCGCTCCATCGAACTGCTCGGCCGGGTGGGGCTCGCCGACAAGGCGTCGCAGTTTCCGGTGCGTTGTTCGGGCGGGCAGCAGCAGCGCATCGCCATCGCGCGAGCGCTCGCACTGGAGCCGGAGATCATGCTGTTCGACGAGCCGACATCGGCGCTGGATCCGGAGCTCGGGCTCGAAGTGCTTGCGGTGATGAAAGAGCTGGCCTCGTCGGGCATGACGATGGTGGTCGTGACGCACGAGATGCACTTCGCCGAGGAAGTCTCGAACCGCGTACTGCTCATGACGGACGGCAAGGTCGTCGAAGAAGGGCCGAGCGCTCAGGTCATGCGCGCCCCCCGGCACGAGCGCGCGATCCGCTTTCTTTCCGCGGCGCGGGGGCGGTCATGACAATCACGCCCCTGCTCCTCGTCCAGGGTATTCCGTGGACGCTGGCGATCACTGCGTCGTCTTTCCTGCTGGGCGCGCTGATCGGTTTGCCGCTGTGCGCGATGAAGCGATCCCGGATATCGGCGGTCAGATTCGCCGCAACTGCGATCGTGCTGACCTGTCGATCGGTGCCGCCGATCGTCTGGCTGTTCTTCGTCTTCTTCGGCATCGGTAGCGGCTTCATTACGATGAGCCCGTTTACCGCCGCGACGATCGGACTCGGCGTGGTCACCGGCGCGAACATGGCGGAGATTTATCGCGGCGCGCTGACCGCGATTCATCCTGGTCAATTCGAGGCGTGTCGCGTATTGAACCTGACCCGGATGCAGCAATTCCTCGACGTGATCTTTCCGCAACTCACGCGCATCGCGCTTCCGTCCCTGGCGACGTATCTCATTGGTCTGCTCAAGGATTCGGCTATCGCATCAACCATCGGCGTCAAAGACCTTACTTACAGTGCGTACCATATTTCACAGCAGACATTCCAGGGATTGAGCGTTTACGCATCGGCGGCACTCCTTTACATCCTGATAAGCATACCCATTGCATGGGCATCCCGATGGATTGATTTGAACATGCGATCGAAGGTGTCGAGATGAACGAATTGCTCGAACTATGGAAAAGCTGGCTTCCCGATCTGCTCGGCGGTTACGGCATTTCATTGCAGGTTACCGGGCTGAGCCTGCTTATCGGCATCCCGCTCGGCGCGGTACTGGCGGTCATGGTTCCGTCACCGAACAAGATCGTCAGGGCGGTCGCGATCGGTTTCGTCGAGATCGGCCGAGGCGCTCCCGCATTGATACTGCTTCAATTCATGTACTTCGGTTTGCCGAAAACCGGGATGGCGCTGACATCGTTTTTCGCTTCCGTCGTGGCGCTGGCATGGTGTACGGGGGCATACACCAGCGAAATCATTCGGGCGGGTTTCGAAGCGGTTCCGTACGGGCAGAAAGAAGCCGCGGCGGTGATCGGCCTGAGCAGTTTCGACGCCTTGCGTTTCGTCGTCGCGCCACAGGGCCTTCGCGTGGCATTGCCGGCGCTACTCGGGTTCTCGGTGATGATGCTTCAGGCGACTTCGTTGTGCTACACCATTGCGCTCCCGGAATTATTTGGCCGGGCATCGAATATCGGCTCGGATACTTTTCAGTACATGCCGGTACTTGTTCTGGCTGCCTTGCTGTTTGCGGCGATTTGCATACCCGCCACCATTTGCGTTTCCATCCTCGAACGTCGCTTGGGGCGTCATGCTTCGAATTGATTCTGTCGTTTTTCAACATCTGTTTTTTTCCGCGGTAAATTCAAATCGGAGGCAATATGGCTTTCATGAAGCTCTGTGTCAGAGTGCTGTCGGCGGGTATCGCGCTGTCGGCAATGTCGAATGTGACGTTCGCGCAGCAGTGCACGCCCGCGCACAAGTTCTCCACGATCTTGCCGGGCGTTCTTTCCGTCGCAACCTTCCCGTATCCGCCGTTCTCGGTGCCGGCCGGAGAGGACGTCGGCGGGATTGACGCCGAGATACTGAAGAAGATCGCGGCGAAGGAATGTCTCAAGCTGTCCTTTAGCGTGGTCGATCCTTCGGCGGTCATCCAGTCCGTCGTCTCGGGCAAGGCGGACGTTGCAATGGGCGACTGGCAACGGACCGCGGCCCGGGCGAAAGTCCTGGGCTTGAGCGCCCCGATCTATGTGGAACAGGTGGGCTTCATCTCCAAGGACGGGATCGATAGCGTGGCAGGGCTTCAAGGCAAGCGGGTCGGCTCGGTTCAGGGCTACTTCTGGACAGGCGATCTGCAGAAGCTGCTCGGCGGTTCGCTGACCGTCTATCCCAATCCGGTCGCGATGGCGCAGGACCTGGAAGCGGGGCGCCTGGACGTCGGCACCGACGCCTATTCCGTTGTCGAATATGACAAGAAAAAAGGCGGCTACAAAGGGCTTCAGGTCAAGGTGGTCAAGCCCGATCCGAAGCTCGCGGCTTCGCGCATGCCGAGTCAGGCCGGCTTTCCCTATACCAAGGGAAATGACGCGCTAGGGAAGGCGCTGTCGGCAGACATCGACGAGCTGCACAAGTCGGGTGAAATGGTGAAGATCCTGAAAACGAACGGCGTGCCGCCTTCCGCGGGCGACGTCGGCGAACCGCGGCTGATGGAATAAACCCTTTGTCGGGCACGGCGTTTCCGTTGAAGAATGCCGTCTGATTTATTCGGATATCTAATTGATAAGGTGTCGATATGCGTTGGAAAAAAACCCTTCAGTTGCTCGATGTGCACTGCGAAGGCGAGGTCGGGAAGGTCATCACGTCGGGTGTGTACGATATCCCGGGCGAAACGATGATGGCCAAGATGGACTACATCAACAAAGAGAACGACAGTCTTCGGCGCTTCGTCTGTCTCGAGCCGAGAGGGGCGGTCAATCAAACCGTCAACCTGATGGTGCCGCCGTGCGATCCCACGGCCGATGCCGGTTTCATCGTCTTGCAAGCCGACGAAGCGCATCCGATGTCGGGCGCGAACACCATGTGTGTCGCCACGGCGCTTCTCGAAACCGGCATGATCGAAATGCAGGAGCCTGTCACGACGTTGCGGCTCGAAGCACCGGCCGGCATCGTGACGGCGACGGCCGAATGCAGGGACGGAAAGTGCGAGCGTGTATCGCTCGACATGATCCCGGCGTTCGTCGAGGCGCTGGATCAAGTCGTTCATACTGATGAATACGGCGAGGTCAAGCTCGACATCGCGTTCGGCGGTGTCTTCTACGCGGTCGTCTTCGTCGAGCAGCTTGGCATCGAGATCACGCCGCAATATACGGAGCAACTGGTCAAAGCGGGCATGGTGATCAAGCGCGCCGCGAACGAGCGTTTCAAGGTTCGGCATCCGTTGGTGCCGTCGATCGACCACATCGCCTACGCGATTTTCGCCGAACGGCAAAGCGACGGGTCGGTCCGCACGTGTTGTACGCTCTGGCCGGGGCGCGTCGATCGCTCGCCGTGCGGCACCGGAAGTTCTGCCATCACGTCGGTGCTGCATGCGCGCGGCGAGTTGGCCGTAGGCGAAAAATTCATCACGCGGTCGATCATCGGTTCGGAATTTTCCGTCGAACTGAAAGGCGAGACGGTCGTGTCGGGCAAGCCTGCGGTCCTGCCGAACGTCAGTGGACGCTGCTGGACCTACGGCATCAGCCAGCTGGCGCTGGATCCTGACGATCCTTTCGCTCGCGGTTTCGCGTTGCAGGATGCATGGGGCGCGGAAGCCATTCACATCAAGTGAGCGCGACGGGGAAGGGGCCGGTTACACGGAGGCTCCTTCCCGGAAATCACGGATGCACGTGCGATGTCGTATGCGAGGCTCACAAGCCGCCGCACCGGAAAACCGGATTCTTTCACATCGAGAGGGGCAGCATGACGGTGAAACTGGGTGTGCTGGGTGTCGGAGACCTGACCGAAAAAATGGTCTGCGGATTACGTCGCGGCGCGAGCGATATCGACATTCTGCTGTCGCCAAGGAATCGCGCTCGGGCAGAGCGCCTTGCACGAGAATTCGGTTGCCTGCTGATGGCTGACAATCAGGCGGTAGTGGATGCCGCGGACGTCGTTCTCGTCGGGGTGCGTCCGGCGCAGCTGAGGGATCTCGCCACCACCGTCAGATTGAAGGACGGCCAGCCTTTGGTTTCGGTGGTCGGCGGTGTCCCGGTCGAAACGCTCGTGCATCTATTCGGCCCCAGAGCCTGTTGCAGGGCGATGTTGTCGGTTGCGTCCGAGATCAATCGTTCGACCGTCGCAATCTATCCTTCCGATTCAGCGGCAGGAGCGCTGCTGGGATCGTTAGGCAACGTGGTGCGTCTCACGACCGAGCGAGACTTCGAACTCGCCATGGTCTCCGCATGCATGAACGGCTGGTTCTACTTTCTGATCGACGCGCTTCAGGGCTGGTTCGAAAAAAAGGGGCTTCCGTCGGAGATCGCAAGGCAGCTCGTGTTCAGCAGCATCGAGGACTGTGTTGCATACTCGCGGCATAAAAGGGCGCTGACCGCAGGCCAGATCGGCGAGGCTATCGCGGTGCCCGGCACCTATACCGAACTGGGTTTGAGCGTGTTGGAAAGCCTGGGTGCCAACACCGGATGGGGCATTGCCGCCGACAAGGTTTTTGAGCAACTGATGGCACAGAATCAGCCGTCGTGCGATTCTTAGCCGACCGATCGGAAGCATGCCGGTGTGCTGTCTGCCGTTGCGGCACCTGGTAGCCTCTACCTTCAATGGACATATCGATGCGCGGCGACTACTCGCAATTGCGGCCCAGCAAACCGGCTCCCGAAATTGCCGTACCCCTCCGGGTCGGGATCGTGGCGACGCCCGATTTCACCCTTATGCCGTTCTCGTGCTTCGTCGAATTCTTGCGATTGTCCGCAGACGAATCGGACTTCAGCAGACAGCTTTATTGCACGTGGGAACTGCTCTCTCATGACGATTCCCCGATCAAGGCGAGCTGCGGCTTCGCGATGACGCCGACGAAGCTGTTCGCCGACCCGCGAGAATTCGACTACGTGGTTGTGCACGGCGGGACGTTGCACGGCGAAACCCCGATACCGGACGCGCTTTACAAATACGTTGCGACTGCCGTCGATATGGGCGTGCCCGTGGTCGGGCTATGTACCGGGGTGTTCGTTCTCGCCGAACTGGGATTGCTGTCCGGAAGACGTTGCGCCGTCCATTTTTCGCTCGCGCAAACGATGGAGAGCAACTTTCCGAGCGTGACGCCGGTGACGGACGCCCCCGTCGTCGTAGACGGCGGCTTCATCACCTGTCCGGGCGGTTTGGCCGGAATCAATCTGGCGATGCTCTTGGTCGACCAGCATTGCGGCAAGACCCGATCCCATAAAGCGCTTCACTATCTGATGGCCGACTGCGGCTTCGAAGAAGCGCGTGCGGTGACGCAGGAATCGGAGATCGGCCTGCATTGCGCCGACCGGCGGGTCGCCAATGCGGTTGGGCTGATGTATCAGAGGCTGCTGGAACCCGGCCACATCAGCGATGTGGCGGAGGCCGTGGGCACGACGGAGCGCGAGCTGACACGGCTGTTCAGGAAGCACCTGCGTACCTCGCCGGGCGACTACTGGCGCAAGATCCGGTTGAAATCGGCCCGCTGGATGGTGCTGAACAGCAACCGCTCCGTCAGCCAGATCGCCTATGAGTGTGGCTTCACCGACAGCTCGCATCTCATTCAATGGTTCAAGCGGGTTTATGGCGCGACGCCCACAAAACTCAGACAGCTCCGGAATGATCTCGGGGTTCATTGAGGTTCTGTTTGGTCTCGTGTCCGCAAAGCCCTCGACGGCAGGTGAGCGTCGCGCGCCGTGACGGCCGATCGGATCACGCCGACGCTGGTTCGAAATCCACGCTGGCCTACTACCTTCAGAAAATCTCCAACGCAGTATCAGAATCGGTAATCGTCGCGCCCGGCTTATTTGTCGCGCTCCACGGGTCAATAAACTGCCCGTTATCGGACGTGAGCCATCCTCGCAGCGATGCTGTTTCGTATCGCCGCGTGTCGGCAAGATAAAGCACGTCCGATCAGCGTGACTGATCTCCATCTTCAAGCGGAGTATCGGTCACAAAACTTAAAATTCGGAGTGCAAAGTGAAAGAAGAAAATGATAAAGCTAGCCCGTGCAGCAGCCTTGTCTGCGGCTTGCTGATTTTCGGTTCTATCCTGACCGGCTCGGCCGTCGCCCAGACGCAAACCCAGGCTTCGACCCAGGCATCCCTTCCACATGTCGTCGTGCTGGCGACCGGCGGCACGATTGCCGGAACCGCCGCCAACGAGACGCAGAGCACCGGCTACAAACCCGGCGT
Organism: Burkholderia sp. IDO3; assembly: GCF_003366075.1. Lineage (NCBI taxonomy): Bacteria > Pseudomonadati > Pseudomonadota > Betaproteobacteria > Burkholderiales > Burkholderiaceae > Burkholderia > Burkholderia sp. IDO3. The sequence goes on along the minus strand of NZ_CP028964.1, from coordinate 834,870 downwards.
GCTCACGGCGGACGTATTGTTGAAGTCGGTGCCGTCGCTGGGGAAAGTCGCGCAGGTATCGAGCGAACAGATGGCGAACGTCGGTAGCGAGAACGTCACCAACGCCATTCTTCTCAAGCTCGCCAAGCGCGTGAATCAGCTTCTCGCACAACCCGACATTGCCGGCGTCGTCATCACGCACGGCACCGACACGCTCGAGGAAACCGCCTACTTCCTGAACCTCGTGGTGAAGAGCGACAAGCCCGTGGTGCTGACCGGCTCGATGCGTCCGTCGACCGCAATCAGCTCGGACGGTCCGAGCAATCTTCTGCAGGCGGTCACCGTCGCGGCATTTCCGGCCGCGCGCGGACGTGGCGTCATGATCGTGCTGAACGATCGCATCGGCGCTGCCCGATATACCACCAAGACCAACGCGAATACGCTCGATACTTTCAAGAGCCCAGACGATGGGTATCTCGGCACCTTGATCGGCAACGTGCCGCATTTCGAAACCGCCGTCACGAAACTGCAGACCACGCAGACGCCTTTCGACATTTCGAGGCTCGATTCGCTTCCGGAAGTCGACATCGTGTACGGCCATCAAAGCGACGGCGGATACCTGTATGACGCCGCGGTAGCACACGGCGCACGCGGGATCGTCGTGGCCGGGGTCGGCGCCGGGAGTGAGTCGCTGCTCACGCTTGCGTCGATCAAGAAGGCCATCGACGCGGGTGTCATCGTCGTACGCTCGTCGAGAGCCGCGAGCGGCTATATCCCGGAGGATCCCGCGTATCTCGGCCTGCTTGGCGATAACCTCAATCCGCAGAAGGCCCGCATCCTTTTGATGCTCGCACTGACGGTGACGCACGACCCGAACCGTGTGCAGAAGATGTTTCATCAGTTTTAGTCGACGCATGGAGCATGTGACGAAAGCGTTCCTGCACGCTTCGTTACCGCGCAGGCGCCATGCAAGCCGAGCGAAAGGTTCGACAGTTTCCGGTCGGGCCTTTCGCCGTTTTCGCACTCATGCCCTCCCGGGAAATTGGCCTATCTTCAGCATGGCTGAGCAATAGTATTAGAAAAAATGATACTGTCGGCCTACATGCTGTTTTAATGAAATTGCAGCCCTACACTTGAATCCAAGGTGCATCGACACGAGCACCACCTTGGAGACAGGAGATGATTGTGGGCAAACAGGTACTACTCGAAGACTTGCCGCTTCGACCGTTCCACGTGGGTGTCGCGTTCAGCGGCACGGGAGGTCAATTCAGCGACGGCTTCGTTCTCGGCATCATCGGCATCGCGGTCAGCATGGCAGCCGGGCCGTTGCATCTCGACGCACTGTGGATGGGCCTGCTCGGCGCGGCGTCGCTCGCGGGCCTGTTCTTCGGCAGCGTGCTCGCCGGGCCGATTGCGGACAGATATGGCCGCCGGACGATCTTCGCGTACGACATGCTGCTTTTCGCGATCGTTTCGGCAGCGCAGTATTTTGTGACGACACCGTCGCAGTTGCTGGTGTTGCGTCTGGTTCTCGGGCTGATCCTGGGCGCCGACTACGTCGTGAGCAAATCGCTCGTCACCGAATATTCACCGCGTCGTTACCGTGGCCGTCTGCTGAGTCTTCTCGCCGCAGCATGGGCGGCCGGTTATGTCGGCGCGTATCTGGTCGGCTTCGGCATGCGCGACATCGGGCCGGACGCATGGCGCATGATGCTCGTCGCGAGCGGCGTGCCGGCCTTGCTGATTCTTCCGTTCCGGATGATCGTCCCCGAGTCGCCGATGTGGCTGATGAAGCGCGGCCGCGGCGGCGACGCACTCGCCATCGTTCGCCGTAAATTCGGACCCGAAGTGACGCTCGCGACGTCCGCATCCGCACCGCAGCAGCAAAAGGGCGCGTGGTCGCAGTTGTTCTCGCCGCGCTGGCGCAAGAACACGCTGGTCGGCTGTATCTTTTATACGTGTCAGGTGATTCCTTATTTCGCGCTCGGCACGTTTGCACCGAAAGTGCTCGAAGCGCTGCACGTCAAGGACAAGTTCACGGGCGGCCTCGTCTACAACGTGCTGCTGCTCGCCGGCGCGGTGATAGGCCTGCTGCTGATTGACCGGATCTCTCGCCGCACGTTTCTCCTCGCGACGTTCTATCTCGCGGCGCTCGGTCTGGCCGTGCTGACCTACGGCAACTTCGGGCCACTCGGCACGATCGTCGTCTTCGGACTGTTTGCGTGCATTCTCTCGGCCGCGGCGAACCTGGAGTTCGTCTACCCGCCCGAACTCTTCCCGACGCACCTTCGCGCATCCGGTGTGGGGCTGGCAGTGGCCTCGAGCCGTTTCGGTTCGGCCATCAGCACGTTCCTGCTGCCGATCGCGGTGCAGCAGGTCGGCATTCATGCCGCGCTGGGCACGTGCGTCGCGATCCTGCTGTTCGGCGGTGTCTTTTGCCACCTGATGGCGCCCGAAACGGGTAACGAAAATCTTTCCGACGTGAAGTCCGATGGTGTTGCGGAAGACGATCCAGGCGCGGTGGGCCACCACGATTCGACGTTCGCGACCTCGGCATCCGGCGGCACGAACACGCAGTCCCGACGCGTTTGACGGAAGCTACACACCGGATACCGAAACGCAGGCAAGAATGCTCACATCAGGACACGACATGCCATCGAACAAACCCATCGACATGCACGCCGTCCAGGTTTTCGTTGCTGTCGCGGAGGAGGGCAGCATGTCCGCCGCGGCCGCGCGAATGGGCATATCCCAGTCCGGCGTATCGCAAATCATCCGGCAGCTCGAAGACGAACTGGGCGTCGTGCTCGTGAACCGCACGACGCGCCCGATGGCATTGACGCCGTTCGGCATCGCGCTGAAAAACCGCGGCGCGGTGCTGAGCGAAGAGATCGCCAACCTCAAGGCGCAAGTCATCGAAGCCGGTCGCGGCATCAAGCCCGACTTGCGCATCGGGCTGGTCGACTCGTTCGCTTCGACGTGCGGCTCGGTTTTCACGAAAAAGCTGCTGGGCAAGGTATCGCAACTGTCGATCCGGACCGGGTTGAGCCCGCAACAGGGTGAAGCGTTGCTCCGGCGCGATCTCGACCTGATCGTCACGAGCGACCCGCTGATGGATGCCAATGACGTCGTCCGGTATCGGCTGTTCTCGGAGCGCTACTGCGTGATCACGCCGAAGGGCCTCGGACTGCCGGTGAAAAGCATCGACGACCTGCGTGCGCTGATCAACAGCTTGCCGATCGTGCGCTTCAACCGCACATCGCAGGTCGGCATGCAGATCGAACGCTATCTGCGTCGCGTCGAGATTCGCGCGCCTGCCAGGCTCGAACTGGACAACGCGGACGCATTGACGTCGATGGTCGCGGAAGGGATCGGCTGGGCCATTACGTCGCCGATGTGCCTGCTGCAAGGTGTCACGCATGCCGGCAACGTCACGGCGCACGTTGTCGATGCATTGGGCCTCGAGCGTTCGCTGTATCTCGTCGCCCGCCGCGACGAATACAACGTGTTCTTCGAAGACGCGTGCGATACCGCGCGCGATGTGATCGAAACCTCGTTCCTGCCGAGATTGATGGCACTCGGCGGGGGCATCGAAAAACTCATTACCGTTGGTGGAAGGAATTCCTATGAATAAGCTTGCCCAGGACGCGATGCGCGTCGAACGCGACTACGTTGGCGAAGTCGCCATTCCCGGCGACAAACTGTACGGCGTGAATACGGTTCGCGGCGTCGAAAACCTCGCGGTTTCCCCGTTGAACATCGCGTATTACGCGGCGTTTCGCAACGCCTTCGCGCAGGTCAAATGGGCTGCCGCATTGGCGAATCGCGACAACGCAGTCATCACGCGCGAGCAATGCGACGCCATCGTTGCGGCTTGCAAGGAAGTCATCGAAGGCCAGTGCGACGACTCGCTGGTGGTCGACCTGATGGAAGGTTCCGGCGGCACGTCGACCAACATGAATTTCAACGAGGTCATCGCGAATCGTGCGCAGCAGATCCTCGGACACGTGGCGGGCAGTTATGAGGTCGTTCACCCGAACGATCACGTCAACCGGTCGCAATCGACGAACGATGTATATCCCGCCGCACTGAAAATCGCCACGCACGCGATGCTCGGCCAGCTCGTCGACGAAGTCTCGCAGCTTGCGGCCCTGTTCGATGCCAAGGCCGTGGAATTCGCGGATATCCTGCATCTGGGCAGGACTTGTCTTCAGGATGCCCAACCGATGCGCCTCGGTCAGCTCTTTGGCGGCTATGCATCGCTGACCGAACGTCTTGCGGAGGAACTGGCCGCAGTGCGCGACAAGTTGCTCACGCTGCCGCTGGGCGGCACTGCGATCGGAACCGGCTTCGGTGCGCCAGCGGGCTACCGCGCAGTCGTGTACGCGCACCTCCAGCGCATCACCGGCGTGGCCTATCAGGCGCCGTCGAACCCGTTCGACGCGATGCAGAACATGGACGTGTTCTCGCGCGTGTCCGCCGAACTGCGTACCTGCGCGGTGTCGCTGGCGAAGATAGCTTCCGATCTGACCGTCCTCTCGTCGGGGCCGGTCGGCGGGCTCGGCGAGCTGACGCTGCCGGAGGCGCAGGCGGGTTCGTCCATCATGCCGGGCAAGGTCAACCCGGTCCTGCCGATGGCGATGATCCAGTTGAGCTTCGCCGTGGTCGGCAATGACGTCGCCGTTGCCCAGGCGGTGCAGTACGGCGAACTGGAAATCAATCATTTCGAGCCGGTTGTGGCGTCGCGCGTGTTCGACAGCATCGCGCTGCTCACCAACGGAATTCGGCGTTTCGGCGAAAAATGCGTGAAAGGCATCGCGGCCGACGCAGCGCGCAACGAAAAGCATCTGCTGGAGTCGATGGCCGTCGCCACGGCGCTCGTTCCCAGAGTTGGCTATGCTCGCGTGAGCAAGCTCGCGCGGCAATCCGTGGCGGAGGGGCGGTCGCTTGTCGCCATTCTGGACGAGTCCGGATTGCTGTCTCCGGACGACACGCTCGAGGCGATCCGCCAGGCGTCGTATCCGGTGTTCGACGCCTGATCCGTTTTACGGTTATCGCGCGCGGGCCGGCCCCGGATGGCTTCCGGGGCCATTCTTTTTTCGGATCAAGATGGAGGTGGACGCATCCATGTCAGGAAAGAACAAGGTGCTGAGTTTCCTTGAAGCACGAAAGATACCGTTCGAGTGCGAAGAGCACGACGCGGTGCTCAACATGGCGGAGTCCGGGCTGTTGAGCCTTTCCGTGGTGGGCGCGCGCTGCAAAAACCTGCTGCTGCAGGACAAGAAGGGGCATGACTTCCTCGTCGTGACGACCGCGGCCAAAGCGCTCGATTTGGTCGCACTCTCGGAAACGCTCGGTAGCAAACGGCTGTCGTTCGTTTCGGCGGACCGGCTCTTCGAACTGCTGGGCATTCGAACGGGCTCGTTGAGTCCGCTCGCGCTGGTCAATGACGAAGCCAGACAGGTGCGACTCGTCATCGACGAGGAACTGGCCAGCGAAGACGCGTTCCTGTTTCATCCGCTCGACAATAGCGCGAGCGTGTCGCTGACCCGGAGTGCGCTGGACACTTTTCTCGCGAGTGTCGATCATCCGGCAGACTGGTTGCCGCTCACGGCAAGACAGCCGGATTGAGGGCTTGCGGATTCGACGGGCGAGCGACACATCGTTCCGTGTTTTATCCGGATTGGGGAATACACGGATGGCTCGCAGTCGCGTCAGGGTGTGCGGCGCTTTGCTGAAGTCGGTCGGGTGTGCGCGCTGGCGAGAGCCGAGCGTAATTTAGAGGAACGAATCGGTAGCGATTGCGCGACGGTTGCTTTTCTGCCCGGTACGCCCGGACGGCGCTCTGATCGGCACCGGGCGGACCGGGCAGGGTTTCCGGGCGGATCCGGACCGGTGTCTTCGCGTGCCGCGTCGTGTATAGGATAAAAAATAACATATTGAATATGCGCTTCTCATGCACTAATTTCTCCAGAGCCGATACCAAAGCGGCCAGCGGATCGACCTGACGCGCGATTGAATATGATCAAGCGTTGCATATAGGGCGGTGCTCCCGCCAGACAAGCAACGACAGCGCCCGGATCGACACGCCGATATAGAAAACGGATCGCCCACGATCCCCAACGGAGACAGCACTGATGAGCAGCGTTATCGATCCAGGCGCCCGCGCTGGCGCCGCGCCGTTTTTCTCGAAGGAAGCCACCATCGCGCAACCCGGCTTTTCGCGATGGATGGTGCCGCCCGCCGCGCTGGCCGTGCATCTGTGTATCGGCCAGGCCTATGCGTTCTCGGTATTCAACGCGCCGCTCACGAAGGTGATCGGCATCACCGAATCCGCGCCTGACGACTGGTCGCTGACGACGCTCGGCTGGATCTTCTCGCTCGCGATCTTCTTCCTCGGCTTGTCCGCCGCGTTCGCCGGCAAGTGGCTCGAGCGCGTCGGTCCGCGCCGCACGATGTTTACGGCCGCGTGTTGCTTCGGCGGCGGTTTCCTGATTTCCGCGCTCGGCGTGAAGACCCACCAGATCATGCTGCTGTACATCGGCTACGGCGTGGTCGGCGGCATCGGGCTCGGGCTGGGCTATGTGTCGCCGGTGTCGACGCTGATTCGCTGGTTCCCCGATCGTCGCGGGATGGCGACCGGGATGGCGATCATGGGCTTCGGCGGCGGCGCGATGATCGCCGCGCCGCTGTCGGTCGCGCTGATGAATCACTTCAAGAGCGCGACGAGTGTCGGCGTGGCCGAAACGTTCATCGTGCTCGGCATCGCGTACTTCATCTCGATGTCGATCGGCGCACTCGCGATTCGCGTGCCGCCGGCCGGCTGGAAACCGGCGGGCTGGACGCCGCCCGCGGTGACGAAGCACAAGATGATCACGTCGAATCACGTGCACATCGACGAAGCGCTGAAGACGCCGCAGTTCTACCTGATCTGGCTCGTGCTGTTCCTCAACGTGACTGCCGGGATCGGCATCATCGGGCAGGCATCGGTGATGATCCAGGAGAGCTTCAAGGGTGCTGTGAGCGCCGCGGCCGCGGCGGGGTTCGTCGGGCTGCTGTCGCTGTTCAACATGGGCGGGCGTTTCGTGTGGGCGTCAGCGTCCGACTGGGTCGGACGCAAGAATACGTACTTCATCTTCTTCGTGTTCGGTGCGGTGCTGTATTTCTGCGCGCCGCTTTTTGCGTCGTCCGGGCAGATCGCGCTGTTCGTGCTCACGTTCTGTCTGATTCTGTCGATGTATGGCGGCGGGTTTTCGACGGTGCCGGCGTATCTTGCGGACATGTTCGGGACTGCTTATGTCGGCGGTATTCACGGGCGGTTGCTGACCGCGTGGGCCGCGGCCGGTATCGCGGGGCCCGTGCTCGTGAACTACATCCGTGCGTATGAAGTCGCGCATGGCGTCGTGAAGGCCGACGCGTACACGATGACGGTGCACATCATGGCGTCGCTGCTCGTGGTTGGTTTCATCTGCAACCTGTTCGTCACGCGCGTGAACGAGCGCCATCATATGACCGACGCGCAGCTCGACGCCGGCAAGTAATCAAGGAGACGCGAAAAATGAACGAGACGGTTGCTTCCGGTCAGCAGACCAACAAGGCGGTGCTCGCGGTGTTCTGGCTCTACGTGCTGATTCCGCTTGCGTGGGGTGTCGTGAATACGCTGACGACGGCGATGAAGTTGTTTGAGTGATGGGGAGGGGCGCGCGCCCGGGCGGGGGCGCGCGTGACGAGGCTGGCGCTGGCGAGCGCCTCAGGTGCGACCGGATACGGACCACGCAACGTACCGTTTCGTGACCGCATCGCGATCCATGGCGATCAACGCCGGAGGATCATGTCGATGACGGCCTGCGACAGCGCACCACCCACTTCACCGAGGCGATCAACGGCATCGAAATGATGCCCGTCGCGTTGGCGCACGATTTGTACGTCGAGGCCATGATTGTTGAGGCGTGTCTGGTACTCGGCCTGCAACCGATGAAACTCGTCGGATTCGTCTCCGCCGACGCTGAGGATGAACGGCAGGGTTGGCGATGGCAGATGGAACTTCGGGCTGAAATCGGCCACCTCTTGCTCATCGAGCCTGACGGCCTCGTTGAGATAGCACAGTCGAATGGGCTCCAGATCGTAAAGGCCGCTGAGTGCACAGGCGCCTTTCACGACGTCCTCGGGGAGATCGCGGCTCGTCCAGTCGGTGCCGGCCAGGATTGCGGTCAAATGGCCGCCCGCCGAGCTACCCGAAACATAAATGGAATCCCGGTCGAACCCGAGATCACGCGCGTTCCGGTAAAGATATGCGAGCGCCTGGATGTTGTCCTGCACGATATCGCCCATGCGCACTGACGGCGCGAGTCGGTAATTCACGATGGCCACGTTGATGTTCGCAAGCAGGTACGGCAACGCCACCGTGCTGAAGTCGGACTTGTCGAGGGATTGCCAATAGCCGCCGTGGATGAAGATGAGGACCGGACGTCCTTTGTCCTTCGCAGGAAAAAAATCAAGCGTTTGTTTTTCGTCGGAACCATAACGAACATTTTCGTTTGCCGCATACTGACAGCGGAACGCTGCGCTCGTTCTCGACCAGCGATCGAAAATGTCCAGATGGTCCGGAATTCCTGCGCGAACGTTGTATTGCAGATCCAATTCCTGTTGATCAAACGAACGGTAAACCGGCATTCTGTACCTCGTCGAAGTGCGTTGAAGGAGCAAGCGAACATTCGGGCGTCCGCGTCACTCCGTAAATTACCGGCGCGGGTTATGGCTTGCCCGCGCGCAAGTGACAACACCGATCGAGGACACGCCATGTTCGGCAAGAGCGAAGACCGGGACGACTACCAACTCATCGCGCGGGCGGTGGGAGGGATGGCCCGAGATCTACCAGACAGATTCTTCATCGACTATCACGAACACCGTCGCGGCCAGTTGATCTATGCGTATGCGGGGTCCATCCTCGTCACCGCGGAGGGAGGATCGTGGATCGTCCCGCCGCAGCGCGCGGTTTGGGTGCCGCCTCAGGTACGCCATTGCATGCAGGCTGTCGGACGCATCGAAATGCGCACGCTCTACTTCGCCCCGGATCGCACGCCACTCGCTTCAAACGCATGTTGCGTCGTCTCGGTCTCGCCGCTGCTGCGCGAGTTGATTGCCGCCGTCGTCAAGATGCCGGTCGACTACGACGAAAGCGGGCGGGATGGACGCGTGGTCGGATTGCTGTTTGATGAAATCAAGCCACTGCAAATCGAATCGCTTCATCTTCCGATGCCGACCGACGCTCGTATCGCACGCATATGTCGCTGGATCATCGCAAATCCGGCCGAGGAGACGTCGGTCGCGTCCTGGAGCAAGGTAGCCGGCGCGAGTGAGCGTACGATCATCAGGCTGTTCCCCGAAGAAACGGGCATGACTTTCACGCGCTGGAGGCAGCAGGCCCGTTTGCTTGCTGCCGTGCAAATGCTTGCCAACGGCCGCCCCGTTACCGAGATCGCCGCGGAGCTCGGCTACGACAGCCCAAGCGCGTTCAGCGCAATGTTCCGCAAGGCGCTGGGCAGCAGCCCGACGGAATACTTTCGTGCGACGGACGGCGACCAATAGGGACGCGATACCTTGTCGTCCGTCGCCAGATTGGCGTGAACGCGACGAATCCCGGCACCGGCGCGAGCGCCAGCCATGCCCGAGGTGTTCATAGTGACCGTGAATGCCGCATGTGCGGCCAACACAGGAGCTGTGATGTCTATCTACGATCGCGTTCGCGAGGCCGGCATAACCCTTCCGGCACTCGCCATTCCCACCGCCGCTTTTCGTCCTTATGTCCTCTATGGCAATCAACTGATTGTCTCGGGACAGTTGCCCGTACGTGACGGAAAGGCCATTTTCGTCGGCAACGTGCCCGATTCAGTGTCGGTTTCCGACGCTCAAGACGCGGCGCGGCTTTGCGTGATCAACATCCTGGCCTGGGCGCATCACGCGACGAACGGGGATTTGAACCGGATCAGGAAGGTATTGCGACTCGGCGGGTTTGTCTCGACATCCAGCGGTTTCGCCGATGCCCCGGCCGTGATCAATGCCGCGTCCGAGCTGGTGACGCAGCTCTTCGGCGAGCGTGGCTCGCACGCGAGAATTGCAATTGGCGTGGCGAGTCTTCCCTTCAATGCGCCGGTCGAAGTCGAGGCCGCGTTTGCGCTGGAGGAATGAACATGGAGGGGAGTCCGGGATAGCCGGACGTATTGGTCAGACCGCCGTACGGCGACGATGGAAAAGCCGGGATCGTCGCTATCCATGCGATCGATGTGCACCGCGGATTCACTCGGCTTATGCGGGCGCCGTCGGGCGCATTTCATCCGGGCAGGCTTCCGTGCATCGGCTCCGGATGAACGCCGTCGTATCCGGACATTTCATTCACTTCTTCGCTCATACACTGACATGATTCCCACCTACTTGCGCGCAGAGATGCGGCGTACCGATCTCGCATGGACGGACTGGCCCGCCATCGAAAATTTTCTGAAGGACGAACTAATCTGCCGCGTCGCCGTACATGACGAGCCCTATCCGTATATCACGGCCCAAAGCTTTACCTTCGTCGGCGACGCGCTACTGATTCATTGTTCGCGGTTTGGAAAATTTGCCCGGGCGATTGAGGCCAATCCGCACCTGACTATCGAAATCGATCGCCCGGTGGCACTTCTCAAGGCGCCCAAAGGGCAAAACACCAGCCTGGAGTATTACAGCGTCATCGCACGCTGCCGTGCGCATACCACCTATCTGACGGAGGGCGTGATCAAGCACCAGAACCAGGCACTCGACAAATTTCGGCCGGAGAAGGACTACACCCCGATCGAGGACGGTGCGGCCAGCCAGATCGTCGCGATCCGGTGTGTGATCGACGAGATGACGGCCAAGAAGCGGATTCTTGCCGACGGCCAATATTCTCCGCCGGGCCAACCCCGGGCGCCCTATCTCCGGTACCCGTTCGCCGCAGGCGCGGCTGTTTCCGGTTTGCCATCCGAAGCATTCGACAAGGATCGCTTCAAGTAGCCGAACAACCCGTTCCAAGTTGGCGTCGACGCGATACTCGGCGACATCTTCACGTGAGTCGTGGGTCTTTTGGAGTTCGATAGTGAGCGCGTCGACACCGTCAAGGCGGTGTCGACACTTTTCAATCGACCCAAGGAAACTGGAGACACGTATGAAGATGACCGGATTGGAAGTGGGCGGCGCAAATGCGGCAAGCCGGCTGGAGCGGCTGCCCGTTTGTGGCTACCACCGCATGCTGTTCTTAGTCATCGCGCTGGCGTTCTTCTTCGACAACGTCGACCTTGCCACCATGACGTTTGTGCTCGGTTCCATCAAGAACGAGTTCGGTCTGAGCAGCGCGGAGGCAGGCATGCTGGGCAGCGCGAGCTTTGCAGGGATGGCGGCAGGCGCATTGTGCTCGGGCGCAGCCGCGGACCGGTTCGGACGCAAACCGGTGTTTCAGGTCAGCATGATCGTGTGGGGCATCGGCAGCTTGCTCTGCGCCAGCGCCACGAATGCGACGTCCTTGGGCATCTTCCGGCTGGTACTCGGCATCGGAATGGGGATGGAGCTTCCGCTCGCCCAGACGCTGCTGTCCGAGTTCATCCCGGCCAGGTCGCGGGGCCGCTATCTCGCGATGATGGACGGAAACTGGCCGCTTGCATTCATCTCCGCCGGCTTGCTCTCGTACTTCGTATTGGATGCATACGGCTGGAGAACCCTGTTTCTGATCGAAGCGATCCCGGCAATATTTCTGTTTGTGGTCCGGCGGTATGTTCCCGAGTCGCCCCGTTGGCTTGAATCGCGGGGGCGTTATCTGGAAGCAGGCGAAATCGTCGACCGGATCGAGCGCTCGGTGATGTCGCGTCTGGGTTTGCCGGCACTGCCCGAGGCACTGCCGATGGTGGCCGAAGTGCGTAACGAACAGGGGATCAGGGTACTGTGGTCGCGGGGTTATCGACAAAGGACCTTGACGATCGGCTCGCTTTGGTTCTTCGCACTCCTCGGTTTCTATGGATTGAACACCTGGCTTGGCGCACTGCTTCAGCAATCCGGGCTCGCGGTGACGAGGTCCGTTCTTTTCACGATCTACATCTCGCTTGGCGGGGTACCCGGATTTCTCTGGGCGGCATGGGCGGTTGAACGATGGGGGCGCAAGACAACCTGCGTCATCACCTTGGTGGGTGCCGCTGTCATGATCTTCGCGTTCGGTCGCATTTCGCACGTCGGTCTCCAACAGTCCGTACTGGTGGCGGTTGGCGCACTGATGCAGTTCTTCGCCTTCGGCATGTGGGCTGTCCTGTATACCTATACGCCCGAGTTGTATCCTTCGAGAGCAAGGGCTTCCGGCTGCGGCTTCGCCTCGTTCGCTGGACGAATTGGCGCGCTGGCCGGACCGACGATAGTCGGTCTGATTCTTCCTGCCTGGAAGTACGACGGCGTGTTCGTCTTCGGTGCGGCCTGCTTCGTCGTGGCTGCGCTGGTCGTGATGTTCTTCGGGATCGAAACTCGCGGGAGCACGCTGGAAGAAGTGTCCGGTTAGCCGCTCAAGCGGCAAGCAGCGGAGCCGAACGCAGGCGAGCAGCCGCAGCAAAGCGACGACCGAGAGATAAAAAGGGTTGCCGGGCCAGAGCCGGTTCGCTCCGGGAGACCAGCACGGCGCTCGAACTGCCAACCCGGGCAACGGGACGGCTACTGCCCCCCCGCGCCGTCGCATAAGTGCTTCCATCTACGTTCGTAAGTAGCCGAGCGAATTTACCGACCCTGTTCAGCCTCCTACGCTACGCATAACCCCAACAAACAGGAGGCGTGAACGTGAGAAAGATCGGAATCGTAGGAGGCGGGCAGGCCGGGTTTCATCTGGCATTCGGTTTGCTCGACCGCGGGCATGAGGTCACGGTGTATACGGACCGCACGCCGGATCAACTGCTGGCGGGCAAGATCCCGAGCACCGCGTTTCTGTTCAACGAAACGCTGGACTGGGAGCGCCGCCTCGGCCTGAATTTCTGGGAGGACGTCGCACCTGCCGGCGAGGGGATGCTCGTCGATTTTCGGGAACCGTCCGGCGCAAGCGTGATGACGGTCAAGGGGCGGTTGCACGACCGGTCGGGGCAGGCGATCGACCAGCGCACGAAATTTGCGCGCTGGACCCAGGAATTCGAACGGCGCGGCGGCACCCTCGTGTTTCGAGCAGTCGATATCGACGAGCTGGACGATATCGCCGGCGCCAACGACCTGACATTGATCGCGTCCGGCAAGGGCGCGATCAATGCGCTGTTCGCGCGCGACGCCGCGCGCAGCGCGCACGACAAGCCGCCGCGCAATCTTGCGGCGATGCTGCTCAAGGGGCCGCAGATCGTCGGCGATCGTCCGTGGCCGAAGGCCGACTTCCGGCCGCTGCGGTTCAATTTCATCTTCGGTGTCGGCGAATTCTTCTCGCTGCCGTTCTATTCGCATGCTGTCGGCGAATGCCGGAGCTTTCTGTTCGAAGCGCGTCCGGGTGGCGACATGGATCGCTTCCAGGCCGCGACGGACGGCAACGAACTGCTCGAAATCGCCCGCGGCGTGCTGCGCGACTTCGCGCCGGAGGACGCCAGCCTGCTCGACGATGCGCAGTTGACCGATCCGAACGCGTGGCTCAAGGGCGCGTTCACGCCGACCGTGCGCCATCCGGTCGGCCGCCTCGCATCCGGGCGCATCGTGATGGGCGTCGGCGACACGGTATGCCTGAATGATCCGATTGCCGGTCAGGGGGCGAACAATGCATCGCGGATGGCGGATCATCTGATGAAAGCGATCGACGTGCACGGTCGCGAACCGTTCGACGCCGACTGGATGCAGCAGACCTTCGACACGTTCTGGGACGAGTCGGCCCGCTATACGACGGCCTTCACGAATGCGCTGCTCGAACCGCCGGGCGACGCGGTGATGCACGTGTTGCGCGCGGCGTCGACCCAGCGGGCGGTGGCGGATGACTTCGTGCGCTGCTTCCAGCGCCCGCGCGAGTTCTGGCCGTGGATCGCCGATTTGCCCGAGGCACAGCGCTTCGTCGCGGAGCGGGTGGCATGCGATGCGGCATGACCACGACATCGTCGAGCACGCGTGGCACCATCATCACGAGATTCCGCAGGCGCCAGGCGATTTCCGGCGCGCGCTCGGCTGCTTCGCGACGGGCGTGACGGTCGTCACGACGGTGGACGGAGACGGCCGCCGGATCGGCCTGACCGCGAACTCGTTTTCGTCGGTATCGATCGATCCGCCGCTGATCCTGTGGAGTCTGGCGCGCCGCTCGCCGAGCCTGAGCGCGTTCGAGCATTGCCGCTTCTTTGCGGTCAACGTGCTGGCCGGCTCGCAGCAGGCGATCTGCACACGCTTCGCAACGCCGATCGACGATCGCTTTTCCGGCGTCGATACGGTCGACGGGCAGGGCGGCGTGCCGCTGATCTCGGGCGCGCTCGCGCAGTTCGAATGCGAGAACGAGATCGTGCACGCGGGCGGCGACCACGCGATCTTCATCGGGCGCGTCAATCGCTTCCGCTGGCGTGAGCAGGTGCCGCTGGTGTTCTGCATGGGCGCGTTGCGCGAACTGGACACGAACCGACAGGAACGCTGACATGAATCCATCGACAGTCTGGGGCATCGAAGGAAAAACCGCGATCGTCACGGGCGGCGCGACATTGATCGGCGCGGCGGTCGCGCGCGCACTCGGTAACGCCGGTGCGAACGTCGCCGTGGCAGACATCGACGTCGCGCGTGGTCGCGCGCTGGCCGATTCGCTGGGCGCGCGCGCGGCGTTCATCGAGACCGATCTCGCCGACGATGCGGCCATTCGCGGATGCGTGCACGCGACGCATGCGCGGTTCGGGCGGATCGACATGCTGGTCAATGTCGCGTGCGCGTATGTCGACGATGCGCTGTCGTCGACGCGCGCGCAATGGCATGCGGCGTTCGACGTCAACGTGATCGGCGCGTGCCTGCTGTTGCAGGCTGCGCATCCGTTCATGTGCGAGGCGGGCGGCGGTGCGGTCGTGAACTTCGGTTCGACGAGCGCGTCCGCGGCGCAGGCAGGCCGCTGGCTGTATCCCGCCAGCAAGGCGGCGATCCTGCAACTGACGCGCAGCCAGGCGCTGGATCTGGCGCGCGACAATATCCGCGTGAATGCGGTGTCGCCGGGATGGACGTGGTCCGGTGTGCTCGACGCGATATCGGGCGGTGACAAGCACCGGACCAACGCGGTCGCGCGGAAATTCCACATGCTTGGCCGCATCGGAGAGCCGGAGGAGGTTGCCGACGCGGTGCTGTTCCTCGTCTCCGACAAGGCGTCGTTCATCACCGGTGCGAATCTGGCCGTCGACGGCGGCTATTCGGCGATGGGCCCCGAGCAGGGTTTGTCGCCGATCGGCGAACTGATGACGCCGGCCATCTGAACGGAAAGGGCGTCGGTCGGCGGTATCGCGACCGACGCCCTTTCTTCCTTTTCCGATATCAATCTCCCGATTCGCGGGCTGCGGGCCGTGCTTCCGCGCGGTATTTCAGCACGATGATCGTGACGGCGAGCAGCAGCACGACCGCATTGTTCAGCGCGACCGGCAATGCGCCGATCGCGATGCCGTAGTACAGCCACAGGCTGACGCCGGCGATGAAGCACGCGTACATCGTGTAGGAGATGTCGCGCGCGGAGCGCGAACGCCGGATCTTGACGACCTGAGGTACGAACGAAACGGTCGTCAGTATTCCGGCGACCAGGCCGACGGCATCGGTGAGGGTCATGGTGCGCCACCTGTAACGTGAAGGGAGCGGGTCAAAAGAACCGGTCGAAGTGCACTTGCGACACGGGTACGCCGTGCCGCGCGTGCAGCACGGCCTGCATCGCCTGGATCATCGGCGGCGGGCCGGCCATGTAGTACTCGTGGTCGGCAAGACGCGCACCGAGAACGTCCTCGACGTATTCGTGCACGAAGCCGGTACGTCCCGACCAGCCATCGGCGCCGTCGGACGACGAGACTGCCGGATGGAACACGAGATGCTCGCCGTAGCCGGGCAGCGCGCGCAGTTGCGCGTCGCCGCATACGTCGCGCGGCGTGCGTGCGCCATAGAAGAAATGCAGACGGCGCGCGCCGAGCATGCCGGCGTGGGCCATGCCGCGTGCGATCGACAGCATCGGCGCGAGCCCCGAACCGCCTGCGACGCACACGACGTCGCGGGCCGGTTCCGGCCGCAGGAAGGCCATCCCGTACGGGCCGTCGAGCATCACGCGCTCGCCCGGCTTCACACGGTCGAACAGCGCCGCGGACCCGGCGCCACGCTCGACCCGGCGCACCTGGAAATGCCAGTCGCCGTCGTCGTTCGGCAGGTTCGCCATCGAGTACGCGCGTGTGCCGGCGATGCCGGGCAGTTGCAGCGTCGCGAATTGTCCCGGACGAAAGACGGCGGGTGCATCGGTGCGGAAGCGGAACTCGCGGATGTCGTGCGTGACTTCGTCAGTCGCGATCAAGGTCGCGATCTGCTTGCGCGGCGGCTGCGCGGCGCGACAGGCATCGTCGAGCCGGACCTTGATGCGACAGTCGCTCGTCGGGCGGCACTGGCATGCCAGCTGGCGGCCTTTCGCGCGATCGCGTGCCGACAGCCCGGGCGCGTCTTCCCACAGCACGTGGACGCTGCCTTCGAGCAATTCGAACTTGCAGGTTCCGCAGGCGCCCGCGGTGCATTCGTACGGCATGCCCAGGCCGGCCCGCAGGCCGGCGCCAAGCACCGTATCGTCGGGATCGCACGCAAAGCTGTGTGCCGATCCGTCGAGAAGGATCTCCGGCATGGGTCGTCCTCCGTCAATCGGCGATGCGAATGCCGACCGCGTCGTCTTCGACGACGACTGCATACGTCTTCAGGTCGACGATGCAGGGCGCACCGACGGCCTTGCCGGTGCGAATGTCGAAGGCGCCCTGATGGAACGGGCACTCGACGACTTCGCCATCGATTTCGCCGTCGCACAGCGACGCTTCGCCGTGCGTGCAGGTGTCGTCGGTCACATGAAACCGGCCGTCGAGGTTGAAGACCGCGACAGGCGCGCGGCCGGCGAGTTCGACGCGCTTTGCGCATCCATGCGGCACGTCCGACGTGCGGCAAAGAAAATGGATCGTATGTTCGGCTACCGTCATGATCGTGTTCCCTGGTTGTCGACGTCCATGAACCGGCGCGCGATGTCGCGCCGGTTCCGCTGCCTGCGGAACGTCATGGCTTCAGGGTACTGACGGCGGTGGGACGGGTAAATTGGATCGACTGCTTAACGAATACAGGTTTTCGCTTATCGCCGCCGCGCGCCGGCACGGCGCGCTATGCGCTACCGGCCGTGCGTTGCAGCATGACGTGGAAACGCGTGCCGGGAGCGCCTTCCGCGCTCGTGACCCACAGATGTCCGCCATGCGTATCGACGATCGAGTGGCAAAGCGACAGCCCGAGCCCGAGGCCCGCGTGCTTGGTCGAGAAGAACGACGCGAAGATGCGGTCCGGACTCACGCGCGGCAGGCCGGGGCCGGTATCGGACACGGTGATCTGAACATTGCCGTTGGTGCGCCTCGCGACCGAGATGCGCAGCTCGCGGCGCTCGAGCGGGATGCCCGACATTGCCTCGATCCCGTTGACCGCCAGGTTGATCACGACCTGCTGGATCAGCACGTCGTCGCATTCGATTTCGCATGGCGCGTCGTCGAGTTCGTACGCGACCGTCACGTCGCTTTGCCGCGCGCGCAGCGCGATCAGGTCGGCGATGTCCTGCACCAGCGTGCGTATGTCGATCACCTGGCGCTGATAGGTCCGGTTGCACGTGAATTCGCGTACCTTGTTGATGATGCGGCCGGCTCGCTCGGCTTCGTGCTGCGCGAGCTCCAGTGCGTGCAGCAGATCGTCGGCCGAGAAATTGCCGGACTGGATGCGCCGGCGGCACCCCGCAACGAAGTTGACGATCGCGAAGAACGGCTGGTTCAGTTCGTGCGCGAGCGCGGTGGCCATCTCGCCGGTCGTCGAGATGCGCGAGATCCGGCTGAGTTCGAGTGCGCGGGCACGGGCGGTTTCCTCGGCCCGGACGCGTTCGGTGACGTCGCGGAAATTGACCAGGATCCCGTTGACGGCCGGATCGTCGAGCAGGTTCCGGCAGCGCGCCTCGTGGATTCGCCACGTGCCGTTGCGGTGCTGGATCCGGTAGCCGAGGTTGGCGCTCGCGCCCGGTGCCAGCGCGCGCAACGTATCGCGCACCGGTTCGACGTTTTCCGGCGCGATGAAGGCATAGACGGGCCGGCCGATCAGTGCCCGCGCGGGGACACCGAGCAGCGCATGGATCGACGGCCCGAGGAAGCGGACGATGCCGTCGGCGGACAGGATCGCAATGCCGTCCGATGAACGCTCGATCAGCTTGCGGTAATACCGCTCGCGTTCCTTGAGCGCGGCGTGCGCTTCCTTGCGCTCGGTGATGTCGCGCGCCATCGCGATCACGCGGTCGATCCCGTTCAGCGTGATGCGCTTCAGACTCACCTCGACCGGCGTTTCGCGGCCCTGCGCATTGCGGATCACCCATTCGAAGATCACGGTATCGCCGGAATCGCGCGCCTCCCACACGCGCCTCAGCCCGCCTTCGGTGTCGTACGGATAATGATTCCGGGTCAGCTCGCCGATCGACATCCCGCGCAATTCGTCGATCGTGTGTCCGTACATTTCGCATGCCTTGCGATTGGCCTCGAGGATTTCCCCGCTGTCCATGTCGTGGATCACCATGATGTCGTTCGCGTAGACGAAGACTTCCTGGTAGTTGGTCCGGCTCAATTGACTGACGGAATGCATGACGGGGCGCCCCGGGGAAATCCGGCTGTCAGCATAGCACCGCGACAGCGCGCGGCTCGCGTGCCGACAGGCCGTTAAGTGTTATCACCTAATGTGCTAATTGACCGACCGGATAACGGCCGGCACGCGATTTCCTTACGCTTGAGTGCACTGATCAACATGAAGCGGAAGACGTGGCGCGCAGTCCCGTTCCGCATTCGAGCGAGGAGACATTGATGAGCCATTCCCCTTCGGCCGAACCGCAGGACGTCGTCGAGGTCGGCACGTATACGCGCGGCGTCATCGGGCCGCGTCTGACCATGCTCGGCCCGGTCAGCAACGGCGGGCGCATCGTGACGGGTACGCCGCCCGGCTGCTGGGGGCCGATGATCACGCCGATCTTCCAGGGCGGGCACGAAGTCACGCAGCCGGTCGCCGTCGACGGCGCTGAAATCGGCGACGCCGTGGCACTGAAGATCCTGCGTTGCGACGTGACGTCGCTCGCGACGTCGTCGGGCGTGATGGCGTTCGTCGAAGGCCGCTACGTCGGCGACCCGTTCGTCGCGAAGCGGTGCACGACCTGCGGCACCGACAGCCCGCCGAGTCACGTCGAGGGCACCGGCGACGACGCGATCCACTGCAGCGTTTGCGGCGCCGAGGTCAATGCGTTCCGCTTCAGCCACGGCTACGTGATCGCGCTCGACCGCGAGCACCGCGTGTCGCTGACCGTCGACAAGGCGGCCGCGCAGCGTATCGCCGGGATGCCGGGGAAGATGGCGCGCCTGCCGGCGTCGTCCGAACAGCATTCGATCCTGTCGCTTGCACGCGCCGACATGAGCGGGCTGGCGGCGCACATGCAGCCGTTTCTCGGCAACATCGGCACGATCCCGTCGGTCGACATGCCGGACTCGCACAACGCGGGCGATTTCGGCGCGTTCCTGATCGATGCGCCGCACGCGTTCGGCATGTCGCGCGAAACGCTCGATGCGAACAAGACCGACGGCCACATGGATACCAACAGCGTGCGCGAGGGCGCGATCCTGATCTGCCCCGTCAAGGTGCGGGGCGCCGGCGTGTACATGGGCGACATGCATGCCCAGCAGGGCAATGGCGAGATTGCCGGCCATGCGACCGACGTCGCGGGCGAGGTCGAGCTGCAGGTCGAAGTGATCAAGGGCCTGACGCTCGACGGGCCGATCCTGTTGCAGCGACCGGACGACCTGCCGCCGATGGCGCGGCCGATGACGGCGGCACAGCGCGCGCATGTCGCGGCGCTCGCGGAACGCTACGGGCAGCGCGAGATCGAGGAGAACGCGCCGATCACCTTCATCGGCTCGGGAACCACGCTCAACGACGCGACGAAGAACGGTCTGCAGCGCGCGGCGAATGTCACGGGGCTGCCGTACGACGAGATCCTCAACCGCGCGACGATCGCGGGCTCGATCGAGATCAGCCGCCTGCCGGGCGTCGTGCGGGTCACGTTCCTGTGCCCGATGCCGATTCTCGAACGGATCGGCATCGCGCACCTGGCGCGTGCGCAATACGGACTCGACGGCGGCGCGCACCACCGGATCTGAACCGCGTGCGGGTCGACACAATAGAGGATGGCGAATCAATTCATTGAGAGGAGCAGCGATGGACACCACCACCAATACCCTGAGATGGGCGGCCAAGTATCCGGAACTCGGCACGGAGCCGATTCCTGTCGAACCTTGCGTATCGCCGGCATTCTACGAACGCGAAAAAGAGCGCGTGTTTTCGAAGACCTGGCTGAAGGTCGGGCGCATCGAGGACATTCCGAAGGTCGGCGACTACAAGGTCAAGAAGATCCATTTCGCAAAGACGTCGGTGATCCTGATGCACGGCAAGGACGGCAGGATCCGCGGCTTTCACAACACCTGCTCGCACCGCGGCAACAAGGTCGTCGTCGAGCACGGCGAGGAGACCTTCGGCCGCAACAAGGCGGCGGTCGTCACGTGCCGGTTCCACGGCTGGGTCTACGACGGCCAGGGCAAGCTCGTGCAGGTGCCCGAGGAAGAGCGCTTTCCGTCGTGCTTCGACAAGGCGTCGAGCGGGCTGACGCCGGTCCATACGGAGGTGTGGGAGGGCTTCATCTTCATCAACCTGGCCGCGGAGCCGGAGCGCTCGCTGCCCGACTATCTCGGCGGCCTCGGGCATCATCTCGCGGGTTATCCGTTTCACGAGATGAGCCAGTGCTTCAGCTACAACACGGTGCTCGACTGCAACTGGAAGATCGCGCTCGACGCATTCTCCGAGGCCTATCACGTGTCGACCATCCACGCCGGCTCGTTTCCGAACGTGTTTTCGAGCGGGCTGACCGACGTCGCGCTGTTCGACGAGCATCGCACCACGGGCATTTGCCTGACGCTCAATGCCACGCCGACGCCGGTCGCCGGTATCGCGAACGACATCACGGGCGCGTCGCTGGTCGCGCAACGCGGCTCGTCGATGCTGCCGCCGGGCGTGAACCCCGAGCGCCGCGGCGACTTCTCGTTCGAACTGAGCGTCGTGTTCCCGAACATCCTGATCCACATCTCCGAGGGTATCTGGTTCACCCATCAGTTCTGGCCGCTGTCGCACGACAAGACGCTGTGGGAGGGCAAGTACTACGTGAAGCCGCCGAAGACCAACAGCGAGCGCTGGGCCGTCGAGTTCGCCCAGGTGCTGCAGCGCAACGCGTGGCTCGAGGATACGGCGACGATGGAAGATACGCATGCCGCGCTCGCGTCCGGCGCGAAGCAGCACATGTTCCTGCAGGACGAGGAAATCCTGCTGCGACACGGGTACAAGGTCCTCGAACACTACATGGAACAATGACGGAGACGCACGCAATGGACAATCTGCTTCCGAAGGAATTCGACATGCTCGAGCCGCTCGTCGCGGCGTGGGCCCTCCCGACCCAGAACGAACGGCAGCAGCGCCGCATCGGGTCGTCGCGCGGCGAGCTGCGCTACTTCTACGACAACATGCTGCCCCGGTTGCCATCGATCCTGACGTACCTCGACCGCTATCCGATCGGCGAATTGCCCGCGGACGCCGCGCGATTGCTCGCGCTGGCGCTGTCGCTCGCCGAGGTCGCACCGCACATCGAACTGTATGGCGGCGATCCCAAGGTGCCGTACAGCTTCGATGAAGCGCGCTTCGTCGCCGAGCACGGCGACGCACGGCTCTGAACTGCCGAAGCCTGCCCGGTGTCCGGCTGGACATCGGGCGCATTCCTGCAAGGAGACCGGCCGATGGCCGCATCGACACTCGCTCGGCGCATTGCACGGCTCGAGGCCATCGCCGAGGTCGGCCAGCTCGTCGGCCGCTACGCATATGGGGCCGACCGCCGCAACGATGCGGCGTTGATGGCGCCGCTCTTCAGTCGCGACGCGGTGTGGGAGGCCAACGGCTTCGGGCGTCACGAGGGCCGCGACGTCATTACGGAGCAACTCGCGCGAATCGGCAGCGAGCAGATCGTCTGGAGCCTGCATTACATGACCGCGCCGGTGATCGAGATCGACGAGACGCTGCTGAGCGGGCGATGCCGATGGCATTTGTGGGAGCTGGCGCAGATCCGCCAGGGCCGTGACGATGCCGAGCCGCCGGCCGCCCACTGGATCGGCGGCGAGTATGACAGCCGTGTCGCGATCGACGAAGGGCGGTGGCGCTTCCGGCATGTGTTGCTCGATCTGCGCCTCATTCATCGGCACGATGCAGCGTGGTTGCCTCGTCCGTCCTCCTGACCCGGTCGGCTGTGCCGCGACGACAGGGCGCTTCATCCGGCCGCGTGCAGACGCGGCTTTTTTTCGTGCGGCGCGGCACCGCTCGACCGTCACATCGAATCGGAAGACAAATAAGTATTCCCATCTAGTTTCTTACGTGCGCGACCGAATGTCGGCGGCAATTTCGGCTTCTTAACTTGGAGTCGATGCGAATTCGCCGAATTCGTGATCGGGATGGCCCGTGCGTCGATGCATCGGGCCGGCCGTTTCCGGCAAGCGTCTGCAGGCATGACTCGAACTACCGAAACCACGGGAGACACACAGTGAAGAAAACCGGATGGATGGCGATGGCCGTCATGGGCGTACCGCTGGTGGCCGCCGCACAAAGCAGCGTCACGTTGTACGGCGTGCTGGATGCCGGCGTGACCTTCATCAGCAATCAGGGCGGGAGCCGCAACACGGTGATGTCGACCGGGATGCAGGTTCCCAATCTGTTCGGCCTGCAAGGCAGCGAGGATCTGGGCGGCGGGCTCAAGGCGATCTTCAAGCTGGAAGGGCAATTCGGCCTCGAGAACGGCCAGTCGATCGGCGGCGGTGCGTTCGGCCGGCAGACGTATGTCGGACTGGCAAGCCCGTGGGGCACGCTGACGTTCGGCAACCAGTACGAGTTCATGTTCGAGTCGCTGTCCGCGAAGCGTCTCGGTCAGTCGCTCGGCTACGTCAGCCTGTACAACCTGCAGCAGGGGCCGTTCCAGGGGCTCGGCACGCCGTACGGCGGCCTCGATTTCAACCGCGTCGCCGGCGCGTTCCGGGTCGCCAATGCGGTGAAGTACGAGACCCCGGACTACCGCGGGCTCGATGCGGGCGTGATGTACGGCTTCGGCGGCGTCGCGGGCTCGTTCGGGACCGACAGTACGATCAGCGCGGGCATCAA
The DNA here is from genome assembly GCF_003366075.1 of Burkholderia sp. IDO3. Classification (NCBI taxonomy): domain Bacteria; kingdom Pseudomonadati; phylum Pseudomonadota; class Betaproteobacteria; order Burkholderiales; family Burkholderiaceae; genus Burkholderia; species Burkholderia sp. IDO3. The sequence goes on along the minus strand of NZ_CP028964.1, from coordinate 811,413 downwards.
CTATGCGAACGGACCGCTCGGGCTGAATGCGGCCTACACCTATGCGAAGGATCCAACGATCAACAACGGACGCGACGGCATCCGAAACTGGGGGTTCGGCGGTCGATACACGATCGGCAAGCTGCAGCTCGATGCGATGTATACCAACACGCGCAACACGTTCAGCAACGCACACGTGGATGTGTATCAGGCCGGCATCGACTACATGTTTTCACCGTTCACGATCGTGCATGGCGACTACCAGTACATGAAGGGCAACGCGAAACTCGGCAACAACAAGGCGCATCAGTTCGGCGTGACGCTCGACTACTGGCTGTCGAAGCGTACCGATATCTACACGAATCTCGTCTATCAGCGCGCGAGCGGAAATGCCGATGCGAACGCGTGGATATCCGGGCTGTCGGCGCCTGCCGCCGGCGGCAACCAGACGGCCGTGCGCATCGGCATGCGCCACCTTTTCTGAGCCTCGAGGACGTCATCATGCATAGCGAATCCAATCTCACTTCGCGTACCGACGATCATGCGCTGGAGGCCGTGCCCGACAACGAGCGCCAGAACTGGCTGCAGTTGTCGTGGAGTACCGCGGGCATCGTCACCACGCTGATCCAGTTGTTCGTCGGCGCGCTCGTCACGTTCGTCGCCGGCATCCGGATCGGGCTGTTCGCCGGCGTATTCGTGGCCGTCGCCGGCGCGCTGCTCGGCTGGGGCGCCGGCCATATCGCGTACCGCACCGGGCTGTCGAGCACCGTGTTGTCGCGCCAGCACGGCCTCGGGCCGCGCGGCTCGGCACTGCTCGCGCTCGTGTTCGGCTTCATGATCACCGGATTCATCGCCCTCGAAAACGCACTGCTCTACAAGGGCTTCCTGTTCTACCTCGACCGGCCCGACACGCTGGAAATGCGCATCGTCGTGTATGGCGCGTTGTCGGTCGCATGGATCCTGCTGACGGCCTTCGGTTTCAGGCTGGTTGCACGCGTGTCGTCACTGGCGCTGCTCGCGTTCGTCGCCGTGCTCGTCTACATGATGGTGGAGGTCATCACAGGGTCCGGACAATCGTGGGCGTCGGTCACGCAGTTCGGCGCGCAGATGCCGATGGACGCGCTGCGCGCACTCGGGGCGGACACCGACGCCGGCAAGTTCAGTTTCTGCGTGAACGTGATGATCGGATCGGCCGGCGCGCTGGCGCTGATCGACGCCGATCTCGGGCGCTATGCGAAATCGTCGCGCGACATCGCGATTGCCGCGGTGATCGGCAACCTGTTCATGGATGTCGTGATGGTCGCCGTCGGCGGGATCGTGATGTACGCGGGCATGGACCAGATCGTCGCCCATCACATGAAGGCCGGTGGCATGACCGAGGCGGCCGCGCGGACGCTCGCGCTGCAAAGTCCCGACAGCGTCGCCGTCGCGTTCATCGTGTTCGGCGGCTTGCTCGGCACGTTGCTGATGGTGTTCGCCCAGTCGAAGGCGCAGGTGCTCAATACGTACAGCGCGTCGCTTTCGCTGACCAATCTCGCGGACGTGCTGTTCGACTGGCGGCCGGGCCGGCTGACGTTCGTCGTGCTGGCCAACGTGCTGGCCTGTCTGATGCTCGTCGGTTCGATCCTCACATGGTTCAACTCGTTCATCACGGTGCTGGGCGTGCTGACCACCGGTTTCGCCGGAATCATCATCGCCGACTATCTGCTCGTCAGCCGCATATCGGGCTTCTCGGCGCCGGCGGCGGAGGAGATCAACTGGGCCGGCGTCGTGACGGTTGCGGCGGGTTTCGTGCTGGCGCACTACGTGCTGGAACGGGTCGTGCCGATCGAGTTCTTTACGTCGCTGATCACGTCGTTCGTGTTGTATCCGGTGCTGCGCGTCGGCATGCTCAAGCGCATGAAACTGGTGCGCGGGCAGATCGAGGGCTGACCGGTACGGCATCCGGCTTGCGCCTGTGCCGATGCACGGGCGCAGGCCGGATCGGCCGCAGGTCACTCTTCGTGCTGCGTCGTGCCGCGCATCCCGAGCCGCACGAGTTCGGCGAGCGACGTTGCGCCGAGCTTCTCGCGGATGTGTGCGCGATGCACTTCGACCGTCTTGTAGCTGATGTTCAGTTCGGCGGCGATCACTTTTGATGCCTTGCCCTCGATCAGCAGGTCGAACACCTCGCGTTCGCGTGCCGACAACTGCTTGAGCAGGTCTTGCGTCTGGTTGTCCGCCTGGGCCTGCCGGTATTCGCGCAGGCCCACCTTCAGCGCATCGGCGACCTTGTCGATCAGATCCTGGTCGTTATAAGGCTTTTCAAGAAAATCGTAGGCGCCGCCCTTCATCGCGCGAACGGTCATCGGGATGTCGCCATGCGCGGTCAGGAAGATGATCGGAAGCCGGAATCCGGCGGCGCGCATGCTTTCCTGCAATTCGAATCCGCCCATGTACGGCATGCGAATGTCGAGCAGCAGGCAGCCGGGGATCTCCGGATCGGCGCCGGACAGAAATTCGCGCCCGTTCGAGAACACGTCCACCCGGTGTCCGACCGATTCGAGCAGCCAGCGCAGCGACACGCGTACCGCTTCGTCGTCGTCCACGACGTAGATTCTGGGCTCGGGGTCGCGAAGAGGGGAACTCGATCGACGGCTGTCCATGTGCGCTTCCTGTGTCGGTGCTGCTTTTTCGGTAAAGTGGGGCGGGTAGTTCGATATCCTGATTCAGGACTGAAATCGCGCCACGAACCTGTCGCGGTCCGCTGGACGCAGTTGGGTTTCGGTGTGGGCACCGTGGAAATTCTATCGTCTCAATATTGACCGGGACAGCCGGGAAAGTCCTCACCGGTCGTGTGTATGCAGCAGGCGAGTCGGAATGCGGTGAGCCTGTTTGGTGGGGCATCGGCGAACTCGACGGCCGCATCACGCGCCGCGCGCAAGCGATTGCGGATGCGTTCAACAGAGCCGGCCTGACGACCACCGTCAGCGACAACATTGTCGGCACGGTGTGGGACAAACTGCTCATCAACGTCGCGACCGGCGCGATCACGGGCATCACCCGCGTCACCTACGGCCAGCTCTACGACGAGCCCGTTTTGAAGGCCGCCTCGCTTGCGGCCATCGACGAAGCGATGACCGTCGCGAAAGCCGCCGGCATCACGCTTTCCATCGACAACGCCGAAGACGCCCGGAACATGGCCACCGAGGGCCTTTCACCCGCATTCGAAACCTCGATGCTGCAAAGCCTCGAGAAGTCGTCGGTCACCGAAATCGACTTCGTCAACGGCGCGGTCGTGCGGCGGGGCGAACGGCATGAGCGCACCGAAAGCCTATCTCGAACACGTGCTCGGCATGGCGATGCGAGAAATCGACGGCATGCGCGAGGCGCCGCGTCAGTACTGGACGCGGGGCGGTCTGCAGTTCATCAGCGCGCCGCGGCATGAAGGCACCGAAGGCCGGCTCGCGTATCCCGGCGTGATGTGCGAAGACCTCGAAGCGGCGATCGCCGCCGCGCAAGCGTTTGGTGTCACCGAACTGCCGCAGGGACGCAACTGGTTGCGTCTGCCCGACGGGCTCGTCGTCGAACTCATCAATGAATACAATGAGGGCATTGCGTTCGACAATACCGACGTGAACACGGTGGAGCTACCCGATCTGAAGCGGCTGCGACACTTCGATCTGCTGTATGACGTGTGCAGCGTCACGCGCGCTGCCGAGTAGCTCGGATAGAACCAGTCCACGATCGGCATCTGGCTGGGGCGTTGCGCGAACCTCTGCAGAATCCGCTGTTCGTCCACACGCCGGGCGGGATGACGCCGGCGCCTCAGGCGGACGCGGTGATCGGACCGTGCAGGGAGATCCTGGAGTCGCTTCGCCGGTTTTTGGCGTGGGAGATTTCGTTCGATCCGGCCACGGCGAAGCGCCGCTTTCACATTTGCATGACCGATGCGAGTCACATCACGCTGCTGCCGAGCATGCTGGCCCACGTGCGTGCGCATGCGCCGGGCATTCGGCTGGAGACCGCGAGAATCGATGGAGACACGGAGTGCGCGCTCGAATCCGTCGTGGCCGATTTGTTCTAGAACAGAGGTTAGCATCGTGAGGCGAGCGCGCGGCCTCCTGGAGGCTTGATCGGGCGCGCGACAGCCGCGAGGTGACGGCGACTAATGGATTTGGCGGCTGCCGGGCGACGCCGTGTATGCGGCCGGTCGAAAAAAGAATCCAACTCCCGAGGCCCGGAGGGCTGTTGCGAGGGCAATAGTTGCGGCCCTCGCGTCATGACATTTGGATTCCTCATGACTCGCGTATTACAGGCGATGTGTTTGATCTGCGCCTGACTCGATGAATTCAAGCCAAGGAGGATCGACGTCCGGTTAAAATCGCGGCGTCTATCCATGAGCACGGTACCGATAACCCAATCGGTGCGACCGTCTGAAAAGTGTATGGCCATCGAACCCGAGGATCTTCTACCGCATTTTGAGCGTGAGTTAGGTCTGCTGCGCCGCTCGACGCGCGCATTCGCCGACCTTTACCCAAAAATCGCAGCTCGCCTTGCGATGTCCGGCGAGCACTCGGATGACCCGCACGTTGAACGGCTGCTGCAATCGTTCGCGTTGATGTCCGCCCGGCACGACATCCGGCTCGAGGATGAGGTGCCGGAGTTTACGCACGCATTGATTGACACGATCCACGGCGCTTTCCTGCGGCCGTTTCCATCGTGTGCGATGGCCCAGTTTCGCGGGAACCGCGACGGCAAGCTGACTGAGCCGCGGCTGGTTCCACGCGGTACGCCATTGGTCGCACCGAATTCCCGACTGGTGTTCTGCACCGCCGCCGACGTTACGCTGGTGCCGTTGACCATCTCTGCCGTACGTTACGCGACGTCGACCGTCGCGCCGATGCAAGCGCCACTGCCGCCTGACACCACTGGCATTCTGTCTTTCACCCTCGAACTCACTTCACCGTCAGTCCAGTTCGCCATCGCGCCGGACATGCTGCGGCTGCATTTGGCGGGAGAGCGGGAGGTCGCGGCCGCGCTTGCCGACGGCGTGCTGATGCACTCGGCGCGCGCCTTCATTGAACTGGACGACAACGGACGGTGGAACCGAGTGGACATGCCGCTGGCGGCCGCAGGATTCGATGATGCGGATACGCTGCTCCCGCCGCCTCGCGACAACACGATTGCGCCGTTTCATCTGCTGATGGAATATGGCGGCTTTCCTGCCCGATTCGACAGCCTCGATCTGAACCTGGCACGGTTGAAACGGTTGGCGGCTGGCGCGCGTCGGATCACGGTGCATTTGGCGCTCGCCGGTATCCATCCCGATTCGCGTCGTGCTCAACGATTGGCCGTAGCGTCGGCCGACAATCTCCGGTTGTTTTGCACGCCCGTCGTCAACCTGTTCTCGAGCAACGCCGAACCGATCGAAACGAAGGCTGGGTTGGCGTATTACGGCTTGAAACCGTTTTCGCTCAAGTCCGCCGGTACAACCGAGGTCTGGTCGGTCGATCAGGTTCGCTTGACGACCGCTGAGGGCGGCGCAATTCTGCCGCCCTTCGAATCTCTCCAGCATGCGCTTGACGCAGTGCCAGGCCTGTATTGGGTCGTCTTGCGAGACGAAGCCCGGCGCGCGCCGAAACCGCCAGCCGAACCACCCAAACCCGGGCAGGAAGCAACGCACGAACGGGCAACTGGAGCCAACCGCAGCGCCTGGCTTGGCTTGGAGCTCGCGCTCGTGAACGCCCGCGGCGAGCCTGTCGATCCTGCCGCTCAGCACCGGCTCGACATCGTGCTGTCTTGCACGAATGGCAATTTGGCCGCCATGCGCGAGCGGCAACTGGCCGTGCGCGATGGGGACACCGTTGACGAGATCGAGTTGCTGGATCAACCAAGCGCCAGTCCCGCGCCGGTTTTTCGTCGAGGTGAACTCTGGGAATTGCTGTCATGGCTGGTTCCGCAGGCAGTACGGTTGAATGCCGATAGCCTCACGAAGTTCAAGCAGCTGTGCACCCGTTTCGGAATGTTTGCTCCTGACGGCGGGCGCCGATTCGATGCGCTGCTATCTCTCTCAGCGGAGCGGGTTCGGCGCTGGATGCCGGGAAAACCTGCTTCAGCGTTCGTGCAGGGACTGGAGATCCGGCTCGTGATTGACGAGCAGCGTTTCGTCCAATTCAGTCTCGACGGTTTGGGACGCGTGATGGATCGACTTTTTTCTCCGTACGTGCCAGTTACCAGCTTCGTACAGATCGTGTTGGTCTCCGGCGAGACGGGGGCGGTGTTGCGACGCGGCGAACCTTGCACGGGTAGCCAGCCGCTTACTTGACAGTCGATTGATGGACAGGTCAGACGATGGAAAGGGAATTGTAAAGAAATTGCAGGTATCTTTCGTTCGCAAACGTTTTGTCCTACAGTAGCGGGGCCTCGCGCTGGTGTGCCAGTTGGGGACAGGACCTGAGACGAGAATAAAGGGAATTCAAATGAGTTTCGCCCCGAATGGCGGTATTCCGGCCGGTTCCGGCGGGAATCTGTTGGGCTCGCTGAGCGCGCTCGGTGGCCTTGCCGGGCCGGTTGCGTCCACGGTTGCAGGCCAGATCGGCCCGCTCGCCGGCGTCGCCAGTCATATCGACACCGTGCAACGCGCCGTCCAGCTTGCGCAGACCGGCTTCTCGCTGATGAACAAAACGCCGGCCGCGATTGCGGAGGCGCTTAACAATGCGGCCGGCGGCGCCGCTCGACTGACTCAGCTAAATCGGTACGTTACCATCGACACGCCACTCGGTTCGGACGTGCTGCTGGTCAGCACCGCGGTCATCGACGAGCACGTCAATCGGTTGCCGGAAATCCACCTCGATTTGCTGTCGCACCAGCATGATCTTGCGCCTGATGACCTGATCGGCCAACCGATCAAGATTCGCTTCGACCAGAGCGCACGGCAGTCGACACTGGAACGCATCGTCTCGTCAGGCGGTGCCGACGGCATCCGCTACTTCGACGGCTACGTCACGTCGTTCGACCGGGCCGGCAACCCGGGTAAAGTGACTCAATATCAAATGACGGTGGCGCCGTGGTTCTGGTTTCTGACGCGCTCGACCGACTGCCGGATTTTCCAGAACAAGACCGCTCAGGACATTCTCACCGAGATTTTCCAGGATCACGGGTTCACCGATTTCGAGTTCGACATTCGGACCGCGCAGAAGCCGCTCGAATACATCGTGATGTACCAGGAGTCGTATTACAACTTCTGTGCTCGGCTGATGGAGCAGGAAGGCCTGATCTGGACGCACCGCTACGAGAAGGAAAAGCACTTCCTTGTCATCGGTGATACGAATTTCATTTTCCGCCCGATCGACGGGTTGGCCAATTTGCCGTATGCAGCCACCGCAGCGAGCGAAGACAACGGTATCGACCAGTTGCACGAAGGGCGACGCTTTGGCGTCGGCAAGATCGCCTTTCGTGACTTCAATCACCAGAACCCGTCGTCGCCGTTGATGCTGGCCCAGGCCGAGCCGGAGAATCTCCGGCATGCGGGACTCGAGACAACGGAGCGTTTCGAACACCAGTCGTTGTTCGACCACGGCGATGATGGCGATCGCTACGCACGCATTGCGATGCAGGCGGAAGAAGCGAGCGCGCATCGCTATACGGGAAGCGGCTATGCATGGCGGATGACGTCTGCAGGCAGCGTGACGGTGACGAACCATCCTGTCATGGCCAATAATCAGGAATACGCAATTCTGCACGTTCGTCACGAGGCGGTGAACGACTACACGGAACACAGTGCAAAACTGCCGTACCGCAATACATTTGGGCTGCTCCCGAAGAAGTTTCCGTATCGTTCGCCCAGAAATACCCCGAAGCCCGTCATTCATGGCACGCAGTCGGCAATTGTCGTCGGGCCAAAGGGTGAAGAAATTCACACCAACGGGAGTGCCGTGAAGGTGCACTTCCTGTGGGATCGCCGCGGCAAGCTGGACGGCTCGGATTCGATGTGGATCCGTGTATCCCAACCGTGGGCGGGTGACGGGTGGGGCGCGGCCGCGATTCCACGGATCAACCAGGAGGTCTTGGTCGCGTTTAATCAGGGGGACCCCGACAATCCGGTCATTGTGGGCCGTGTCTACAACGGCGAGCAGGGCAATCCTTACCACGGCGCCGCCGGGCAGACGATGGGGATCAAGAGCCAGACGCACAAGGGCGCGGGTTCGAACGAACTGCGGTTCTCCGACGTGAATGGTGCCCAGGAAGTTTTTCTGCATGCGCAGAAAGACATGAACACGCTCATCAAGGATGCGGAAACGCACACGGTCGAAGCCGGCGCACGCACGGTGTCGCTGCTCAAGGGCAGCGAGACGAAGCAGATCGCGCAGGGCGGGTTGAAGGAAACCATCGCACTGACTCGCGACACCACGGCGAACGTGATCAACACGAAGGCCATCGCGAGCAAGGCCGGGCCCGGCATGCAAAGCCATCAGGCGAGCGACGGCATCGAGCATCGTGTGGGGGACGGCGTCGTGACGATGACGCCGGACAGCATCAAGCTGACATTCGGTCCGTCAACGATCGTCATCAACGCGAACGGCATCTACCTCGACGGACCGGTCATCCATCTGAATCGCGGCAGTGCGCAGTCCGCCGAACAGGCGCTCGCGCTCGAGTGGGCGGCCGAGCAGGCGACGATCGCGAAGGGGCTGGCGAGCCCCGATCCCGCGACGCGTGCGGCGGCGGCCAAGCTGGCGAGCTCGCTGAAGGCGCAGCAACTGGCGAAACTCGCGGATCACGTGTATCACCCGAACGATCCGCCGCCGACCGGGTGGAAGATGGCGTCCAACGATCCGGAAGCGTTGAAGGCGTTCGGCCTCAAGCCGAGCGATTTCGAGAAAAGCGGCAGCAACTTCGGGTCGCAGATGTATGTCCCGGATCCGAATGTCTTCGGCGACAGCATGAAGCCGACGGTTGCGTTCAAGGGGACGCAGCAACTCTTCGGCGAAGACATGAGCAACAACATGGCGCAAGGACTTGGCGCGGACGCGCCGTATTATCGCAATGCGGTCACGATCGGGAAGAACATCGAGACCACCGGCGCGTCGTCCGGCGTCGATTTCACCGGACATTCGCTAGGTGGCGGCCTGGCGTCCGCTGCAGCCGAGGCCAGCGGCGGTTCCGCCGTGACCTTCAATGCCGCCGGCCTCAATCCGGAGACCGTCGCGCAATACGGCGGGACCGCCCAGGCGGCCAACATCACGGCCTATCGCGTTGACGGCGATATCCTGACCGGGCTGCAAGAAGGCCGACTCGGGCCGATCAGCGACGGTACGGCGGCGCTGATGCCCAAGGCGGTTGGCAGCCCCGTTACGCTCGATGGCGAGAGCGTGACCACGGTCGGCCGTCACCTGATGGGTGACGTGACGAACGGGATCAACCAGCAGGTCGCGAAGGATCAACTCGACCTCGTCTCCCAACTGAATTCATCTCACTGATGCGATACAAAAAAGCATTTGCCGCCGGCGCGCTTGCCGCACTCGTTGGAGTGACCTCGCCGCTTTGGTGGCCCACTCAAGCCCAAGGGACGAACATGACCGGCTTCAAACGTTACGCACCGGAAGATTTCTTTTCGGGGCAGCAACTCACGTTGGCTCAGGCCATTCATGACGGCGATCTTGCCCGTGTGCAACAACTCGCACCGAAGACGGACCTGAATGCGCCGGGCGCGAAGAATACGACGCTGCTGTCGTATGCCGTGCAGGAAATCGTTCCGGTCAAGAACGATGCGTCGAATCCGCGCTACCAGATCATTTCCGTACTCCTGAAGAATGGTGCCGATCCCAAGGCGCCGGTCGGCGCCAACGGCGGATCGGTCGCCGATGTTGCGCTGCGCGCCGACACGCCGAACCTGCTGCGCGTGCTGCTGAACAGCGGGCTCGATCCCAACTGGCTGTACAACGGCGACACGCCGATGATTTTCGCGGTGTCCGAGAACAGGCTGCTGCCGCAGTTGAAGTTGCTGATCGAGCACAAGGCGAACGTGAATGCCCGCGACTCGCTGGGCAAGACGGCGCTCTTCGAGGCGACGATGATCCAGCAATGGGACGTTGTCGACTATCTGCTCGCGCACGGCGCGGATCCGAAGATCGCCAGCCAGCTCGGCATATCGTACGGGTGGGTGTTGCAGAACGAGTTGAAGAACCACACTACCGCGGATTCGCCTGCACGCACGCGCATCGAGGAGATCCGCCGCAAGATCGTTTCGGCCGGCGCGCCGTGGCCGCCGCTGGACCCGAAGGCGCAACGCGCGGCGATGCGGGCGCGTGGCGAAAAGGTCGTGACGCCGGCCGGCCAGACTGATTGATCGCGCGATCCGACAATGATGCGCGCCTTTGACTCGACGCCGCGTGTCAGGCGAGAGACGGTTCTCGGCGTGTCCGGAGTGCTGTACGTCCTCTCGCTGATGACGCCGGCGATGTATTTCGAAAAGGAAGCGCCGCTGAGCGGGATGTCGGTGCTCGTCCAGGGATGGTGGGGGCTGTTCATGTTGAATCCTGCATGGCTCGCCAATCCGCTCTATATGGTCGCGGCCGTTCAGCTCGTGCGAAACCGATACGCCCGCGCAAGCATGTTCTCGGCTGCGGCGCTCGCATGCGCACTGTGTTCGCTGTTCACGACGAAGTGGTACTTCAACGAAGCGGACGCGACGCCGATTTCCAGCTTCGGGATTGCGTTTTACGCGTGGTTCATCGCGCAGCTCGTGTTGCTGCTGGGCAGTTTGCGTTTGCGCCGGGAAACCACCGCCGCGCTGCCGGACAAATGATCATCGGCGAACGTGGCGCCGATTTCGACAATTTCCAATTTCAACGAACGACGAGAGAACCAGCATGACGGATTCCGAAAACCGTATCCGGATTCACGAAGGCAGCATCGTTCTGCCGGACGGTTTCGAGGATCGCACGACCAACCTCTTCGTGCCGGCTGATACAACCGCGCAGCCCAACCTCAGTGTTGCGCGCGATTGGCTCAAGGAGGGCGAGACCCTGGCGGCGTATGTCGATCGCCAGATCGCATTGCTCAAATCGCGGTTGCAGGGCCATCGGGTGCTTTCCCGTCAGGCCGAGCGTCTTGGACCTGAAATCGATGGTATGCCGGGTGAGCGCATCGATGCCGCATATCGGAACGGCCCGAAGACGGTGTTTCAACGGCAGGGTGCGTTCATCGTCACCCCGGGGCGCGTGCTGATCTTTACCGCATCGAGCGCGAAAAGCTTCGGTGCAACGCTCGATGCACTGTGGCGCAACTGGCTCGACGGCTACCGCCCGGCCGAACAAGAGTCGGCGTAACAACAGAAAAGGACAATCATCGTGTTCGAAGCCGCACGAGTCACTGATCCGATTGATCACACCAGCGCGCTTGCAGGTTTCCTGGTTGGCGCCGTGCTGGGCATCGCCCTGATTGCCGCGGTGGCGTTTGCCACGTTCACGTGCGGATTCGGCGTCGCGTTGCTGGCAGGCATGATGGCCGGTATCGGAGCGCAGGCTCTCCTATCAATAGGGGAGTCGATCGGCAAGATGTTCAGTTCGCAATCCGGCAACATCATTACGGGTTCGCCGGACGTCTACGTCAATTCCCTGTCGGCGGCCTATGCGACGCTGAGTGGCGTGGCTTGCAGCAAGCACAATCCCGTCCCGCTCGTTGCGCAAGGCTCGACGAACATCTTCATCAACGGTCGGCCTGCGGCGCGCAAGGATGACAAGATTACGTGCGGCGCGACGATCGCCGACGGTTCGCACGATACGTTCTTCCATGGCGGTACGCAGACGTATCTACCCGTCGACGACGAAGTGCCACCGTGGCTACGGACCGCGACGGAATGGGCGTTCGTGCTGGCGGGTCTGGTCGGCGGGCTGGGCGGGTTGTTGAAGCAGGCTGGCGGGTTGTCACGTGCGGTCCTGCCGTGCGCTGCGAAGTTCATCGGCGGGTACGTGCTCGGCGAGGCGTTCGGGCGCTACGTTGCCGGGCCCGCCATCAACAAGGCGATAGGCGGGATGTTCGGCAACCCGGTCGACATCACGACTGGAAGAAAGATCCTGTTGGCCGAATCGGAAACCGACTTCGTCATCCCGAGCCCGATGCCGGTCGCGATCAAGCGGTTCTATTCGAGCAGTATCGACTATGCGGGGACACTTGGCCGCGGCTGGGTGGCGCCGTGGGAGCTTCGTCTGCATGCCCGCGACGGGCGCCTCTGGTACACCGACGCGCAAGGGCGCGAGAGCGGATTTCCGTTGCTGCGTGCCGGGCAAGCCGCATTCAGCGAGGCCGATCAACGGTATCTGACCTGTACGCCGGACGGCCGCTATATCCTGCATGACATTGGCGAGACGTATTACGACTTCGGTCGGTACGATCCGGATTCGGGCCGCATCGCCTGGGTTCGTCGCATCGAGGATCAGGCAGGCCAGTGGTGCCAGTTCGAGCGCGATAGCCGCGGCCGCGTTACAGAGATTCTGACGTGCGGCGGGTTGAATGCCGTCCTCGATTACGAGCAGGAACACGGACGCCTTGGCACGGTCACGCTCGTCCATGGCGATGAGCGCCGGCTGGCCGTTGCTTACGCATACGATGAGAACGGCCAGCTGGCATCGGTGACGGATGCAAATGGGGCGGTCGTGCGCCAGTTCGCATATACCAACGGCCTGATGGCGAGTCACGTAAACGCACTGGGTTTCACATCGAGTTACGTGTGGTCGACGATCGAAGGGCAGCCGCGGGTTGTCGCGACGCGCACGAGCGAGGGCGAGGACACGATGCTCGAATACGACATCGAGGGCCGTCAGACACGCGTACGGCATGCCGATGGTCGCACCGCGCACTGGCGCTTCGATGCACAGTTTCAGATTGTCGAGTACACCGACTTCGACGGCGGACTCTACCGGATCAAGTACAACGATGCCGGCATGCCGGTGATGCTGATGCTGCCGGGGGAGCGCACGGCCGAATTCGAGTACGACGACGCAGGCAGGATCGTCGCCGAGACCGATCCGCTTGGCCGCACGACTCGCACTCGCTATGACGGCAACAGCATGCGGCCCGTGGAAGTTGTCGGGGCGGACGGTGGGGCTTGGCGCGCAGAATACGATCCGCAAGGCCGGTTGCTGTCGAGCCAGGATCCGCTTGGCCGCGAGAATCGCTACGAGTATCCGAAGGGGTTGACCGCATTGCCGATTGCGCATATCGACGCGCGTGGCGGACGCAAGACGCTTGAGTGGAATCGTCTCGGAGAATTGGTTGCCTATACGGACTGTTCCGGTAAAACCACGCGCAGCAGTTTCGATGCATTTGGACTGCCGCTTGCACGCGAGAACGCGCTGGGGCAGCGCGTGGTGTATGACGTACGTCCGACCGGCGAGCCACGTCGCATCACGTACCCCGACGGCAGCACGGAGACCTTCGATTACGACGCGGCCGGGCTCGTCGTGCGGCACGTCGGCCTCGGGGGACGGATACAGCAGTCGCTGCGCAATGCACGCGGTCAACTTGTCGAAGCGATCGATCCTGCCGGACGACGGACCCGCTATCACTATGACGCAGCGGGGCTCCTGCGCGAACTTCGGCAGGGCCACGCGGACTACACGTTCACGTATAGCGCGGGCGGGCGGCTGTTGACCGAGAAGCGTCCGGACGGTGTCCAGCGGCGATTCGAGTATGGCGAAGGCGGTGAATTGCTGGGTCTGGACATCGTGGGCTCGCCGGACCGCCATGCGACGGCGGATCGTCCGATCCGTACGATCCGATTCGAACGTGACCGGATGGGTAACCTGAAGGTCCAGCATACGCCAACCGATGTTACACGTTACGAGCGTAACAAGAATGACCAGTTGGTGAAGGTCGAGCGTACGCCGACGTCGGCGGGCATCGCACTCGGCATCACGCCGAACGTGGTGCGTTTCGACTACGACAAGGTTGGGCGTCTTGTCGCCGAGCATGGTGCGAATGGCGACGTTGAATACGAGCTTGATGAACTCGGCAACGTGATATCGCTCGCGCTGCCGAATGATCAGACGCTACAGATGCTGCGTTACGGCTCCGGTCACGTTCACCAGATCCGCTGCGGTGATCAGGTGGTGAGCGACTTCGAGCGTGACGATTTGCATCGCGAGATCGCACGAACACAGGGGCGGCTGACTCAGCGTTTCGCCTACGACCCGCTTGGCCGAAGAGTCTGGCAGTCCGCTGGCTTCCAACCGGACGCACTCGGTCGAGGGCGTGGTGAGTTGTGGCGTAATTACGGTTACGACGCGGCGGGCGAACTGATCGAGACCAGCGACAGTCTGCGTGGCAACACGCAGTACAGCTACGATCCGGCTGGACAGTTGACACGTCGCGTGAACACCATGGATCGGCAGCTCGAGGAATTTGCGTGGGATGCAGCAGGCAACATGCTCGACGATGCACAGCGCAAGAGTCGCGGATACGTGGAAGGCAATCGCCTGCGGATGTGGCAGAACCTGCGCTTCGAGTACGATCCGTTCGGCAATCTGGCGACGAAGCTGCGCGGAGCCAACCAGCAGCAGCGCTTCACTTACGACGGGCAGGATCGGCTGATCGTGGTGCGTACGCAGGACGCGCGTGGTGTGGTCGAAACGCGCTTCGAGTACGATTCGCTGGGTCGGCGTATTGCGAAGACCGATACCACCTTCGATGTACGCGGCGTGAAACTGCGCAGCGAGACGAAACGGTTCGTATGGGAAGGGTTGCGTCTCGCGCAGGAAGTGCGCGAGACGGGGGTGAGCAGTTATGTGCACAGTCCGGATGATCCGTACTCTCCAGCGGCCCGCGTCGATGCGGTGATCGCGGAGGCGCTGGCGGCGGCCGCGATCGACACGGCGAAGCGAGCGTCGCGAATCTACCACTTTCATACGGATCTGGCGGGGGCGCCGCTAGAGGTCACCGACGAGGCAGGCGAACTGGCGTGGGCGGGGCAATACACTGCGTGGGGCAAGGTCGAGCCGAGCAGGCGGCAACTGACTGCGGCGCGTATGGATCAGCCACTGCGCTATGCAGGACAGTATGCCGATGACAGCACGGGCCTTCACTACAATACCTTCCGGTTCTATGATCCGGACGTGGGGCGGTTTATCAATCAGGATCCGATTGGACTGTATGGCGGTGGAAACCTGTATGCCTATGGTCCAAATTCACAGCGGTGGGTCGATCCATGGGGTTGGTGCTCGGTCAAGTTGAGCAATAACATGGAGAAATCGGGTATAAGTCGTCCCGCCAACTCTGCCGCGCACCATCTCGTTGGAGATACAGCGAAGCAAGCTGCGCCTGCGCGTGCCATTTTGACCAAATACGGTATTGATGTTGACTCTGAATTGAATGGGGTGTTTTTGCCTAATAGGAATAATGCCGACAATCTTGGCGGTATATTGCATAATGGGAAGCATCCTGATGTTTATTTTCAGAAGGTCAACCAACTTCTGCAAAAGGCTGATTTGGGTGGAAAGCAAGCTGTTCTTGATCAATTGCAGGCGATAAGGGAGGCGCTGCAGAATGCATCCAGAGATACGCCTTGGAAATCTGTTCTTTCTGAATTGTGAGGCTGTATGGATAATATTTATGGCATGAGACAGGATGAAGCATTTCAGCCGCTTGTTCAAGTCGATGATGATGGTGAAATCGCATATGACAAGAGCGTAGCTATACGAGCAACCGCTCTGTGCGGGCGAGGGTTTGGTCAGGATTACGACCCCGTTAAGCTTACGTGGGGTACTTCACGCAGAAAAAAGACTAGCGACGTTCATACGATGCTATCTCCGTTTATCGTGTTTAGTGAGAAGGCATTTGATGCATTGGCGCCGCTACTTCATGACAGTGGGGAGATATTGCAGGTCGAGGCTCCGATAAAAGGCATGCTCGGATTTCATGTAACCAGAGTGATAGAGAATGCTGTCGATATGGATGCATCAAAATTCAAAGTTTATCCTCAGGCGACGGTTTTTAATAAGATATGTCTTCTAGGGAGTCGTATCGAGGGGGTTGATGTATTTCGCCTAAATGAAAGCCCTGCAACTGTATTTGTTTCCGAGCGTTTTAGAGAATTGGTGGAGCGAAACAAGTTAAAAGGGTTCGATTTTGGAGAGGTTATTTCTCAATCTCATAAGTAGTATTCAGATCACGCTCGGTAACTGGTCAGAATATGGTGAGCCATACTCGCCAGCGGCCCGCGTCGATGCGGTGATCGCGGAGGCGTTGGCAGCGGCCGCGATCGATACGGCGAAGCGAGCGTCGCGGATCTACCACTTTCATGCGGATCTGGCGGGGGCGTCGCTAGATGTCACCGACGAGGCAGGCGAACTGACGTGGGCGGGGCAATACACTGCGTGGGGCAAGGTCGAGCCGAGCAGGCGGCAACTGACTGTGGCGCGTACGGATCAGCCACTGCGCTATGCAGGACAGTATGCCGATGACAGCACGGGTCTTCACTACAATACTTTCCGGTTCTATGATCCGGACGTGGGGCGGTTTATCAATCAGGATCCAATTGGGTTGTTGGGCGGCAACAATTTGTATGCCTACGCATCAAACCCATTGACCCGAATCGATCCGATGGGGTGGTGTTCGACGAAGCTCGGGGAAAATATGGGGGCTCGCCCGCATGACGGTATGGCGAACCACCACTTGACTCCTGAAGAGTTCATGAAGCATCCCGACTTCGCTGCTATGTTCAATCGGCTGCGCGGGATGGGATTCGACGGTGATGGTGCGTCTAATGGCATATTCCTGCCCGGTAGCTCCAAGCTTGCCCAAACGCTAGAGCTTCCTGGGCACTGGTCGAATCACGGGCAATACACTGCAGCAATTGAAACTGAGTTAACGAAACTTAACCAGCAATTCCTGGCTGACCGTCTTAGCGATACGCAACTTGCGTTCGGTATCGGGTGCATTCAAAATATGGCAAGAAAAGGTTTGAAATCCGGTAAATATGTGGTTGACGCAATAGCGGGAAGACTGCTCTGATGAATGCACGTTTTTACGTTGTTAAATATCGCGCCGGGGATGCGGGCTGCCCTCCATATCTGTCGGGGGAATTGAACCGTGATGAATGGGAATGGCCGATGTATGTGGCTGATCCTTTCGGTGTCGATGTGAAGCATGAATATGTTTTCACGTTATCTGATCCGTCTATTTCGATTGATTTTGATTTTTATGGGGCGCAAACGAATTACGTGTCACGAGAGTTTTTGACTGTATGTGAAAAGACGGGAGTTCGTTGTCGAGCAATCCCCATAAATATCGTTGCAAACAAAAGGTCCGCTGGTAAAAAAATATATTCTATATTTTTTCCTGCCGATCATGAATCTCTGCTCGACCGCCAAAAGTCAGACTATTCCGAGGACCGGGATCTGGAAACAAAAGAAGTTTCTGAGAATAAGTTGTTTCCAGGAATTCCGATGTATAGTTGGATCAAAAAATTCATCCCGTGCGACGATTGCTCTGGCAATCTTTTCAGATGCGAAGAGACAATGGAGCTAGTATGTAGCCAGGCTTTTAAAGCTGAGGTTGAGCGATGCGCATTGAAAGGCATTGATTTTTTGCCGATCGATGAAAATTATTCCTATGACCCGTGGGGTGAGGCGCCTTAGGCCGCTGTTTATCGTAGCTCCATGATTTGGATGTGGGGCGGTGCGTGAGTAACGTTTACGGTTTGAGACAGGATGACGCGTATCAGGCGCTGGTTCAGGTCGACGATAACGGTGAAATCGCAGATGACGCGAGCATTGCGATCCGAGCAGCCGCGCAATGCGGATAGAGGCTTGGGGGTGAATATTCTCCTCCAAGCCTTTCGTGGGATACGCCGCGTAGGAAAAAAGATAGTGATATTCCAGCGATGCTGCCTCCATTTATCGTATTTAGCTCAAAGCGCTGGACGGTCAGAGTATGGTGTCCGTACTCGCCGGCGGCCCGCATCGATGCGGTGATCGCGGAGGCTCTGGCGGCGGCCACGATTGATACGGCGAAGCGAGCTTCGCGGATCTACCACTTCCATACGGATTTGGCGGGGGCGCCGCTAGAGGTCACCGACGAGGCAGGCGAACTGGCGTGGGCGGGGCAATACACGGCGTGGGGTAAGGTCGAACCGAGCAGCCGGCAACTGACGGCCACGAGGACAGATCAGCCGCTGCGCTACGCTGGGCAGTATGCCGACGACAGCACTGGCCTCCACTACAACACGTTCCGATACTATGATCCGGATGTAGGGCGGTTCATCAACCAAGATCCGATCGGGTTGTTGGGTGGTGACAATCTATACGCGTATGCGCCAAATCCGACCGGGGGGATTGATCCGTGGGGATGGTGTGTTACACCTATAGTTTCCCGCGGGGCCGCCGGTCAGCCGCTGCGTGCGACAGCGACAATCACGGCTGCAGGCCTAGGCACCGGGACCACAACGTATGCGTCGTCTCGAGCGTGGGCGAGATTATTGGGGTATCCGACTGACGATGCAGGACACATTCCAGGAAAACTTCTCGGCGGGAGTGGTGGGAAAGACGGTGTCTTCCCTCAGTTGCCGGGCATCAACAGTGGGTTGTTCAGAGATTTCGAGGGACGGGTCGCAGCGTATGTGAATAGGGCTGGCTCGGCTGATGTGGACATCCAATTTGTCTACGGTAACGGTGGCACTCGCCCTACACAGATAATCTATGACGTATTCCAGTACGGGAAAAATTATGGGTGATATTTTAAATAATTAAAGGTGGAGATGATGGATGGTAATTTTGACCAAGCGCGAACGGCATTGAAATCATTCATGTTTGAAATGAATCATTGGGAAAAGAATTTTTATAAGAAAAAGCGCGGCGCGTTGGAAAATGGCAGCGATGTTTCTGAAATTGATGGCCACGCACGGAAAGATCTTCTCGTTATTTTAGAGAAGTGGACGTTCCAAGAAAAAACAAACCAAGGGCGTTTGATTGATTTGGGCTGTTCGGACCCGCCAACATACGACCCTGAAACTGACGTCGAAGAGCGCGTGGAATCCAGTGGTGGCGAGGTGGTTTTCACCATTCGCCAGACAGTGGGGATGCTGACGATATCCCGATTCACCATGAAGAGCAAGGCGGGTGAATGGAAGGTGAAGAAAAAGGAGTTCATTAATTTTAAAGATAAATGGCAGCGTTCAGTCCTGTAGCAACGTCGCTAGACCTTTTTATCTAGTCGAACCCTGTTAAGAGTAACGCATCTTCTGATGAGCGTGAGGATTGGATGTGAAGCTGCTTGTACAGGTTTCTGACACTTTAATCGCGTACGGTGTCGCAATAACGTAGAATCAACCGTCGTGTTGAGGATGGTAATGTGCCAGTTCTGTATGGAGTAAGGCCTGCGGAGCCATTTTTCGCTAAATTTGAATCGGAGATTGGGTTCGGTATTCCGGCGGAATATGCGAATTTTTTGAGGAGGTGGAATGGATTGTTTATTGGTGGATTAGATTATCTGGATCTCAATTTTTCGGGTGTCTATAATGGGATTATTTCTTTTGCCTCATTGTTTGGGTTCGATGCAAGTAACGATAATTTTGATCTAATCGAGCAAAATGAACGACTCAGGGGTGAGGTTGGATTCCTGAACGAGTTCTTCGTGATCGGCGATGATCCGGGGGGCAATTACTATGCTCTTGCGAAGTTCGATGACGTTCACAAGGTTCTTTATTGGGATAGAGCCCATCTGCATGCGGTCGACACTGCCAAGCCGGATTTTGCAGAAGTGGCCGAATGTGGCAACCTCTACTCTGTAGCAGATGGATTCTCGGTATTTCTGGATAAGATCGTCGCTGGAACAAAGCACATGCAGTTCATCCCTCTCGAAGACTGGCCCGGCTAAAAAGCCGAATGTCGCGGCTTCGGGGAGGTTGCGGATATGGGCGCGAGGCGTCGAGCGGTGGCCGGTTCCAAAGTGGTCATGCGAGGCTATGTTTTGAACCGAGGTTGATTGCGTCGTGTCGTACAGTCCGATTCGAACTTTCACGGATTGATTTGGCTGGGTCATGGTTTGAACAGGATGTATGAGAGCATCAAGCGGAGCAGCAACGTTGTCGGTCGATCAGCTGAAACGAATGCGCCAGGCGCTTCGCCCACATGGATTGAAGCGTCTGGAAACAGAATGGAAAGGTTGGCACGCGCAATATCGATTTCGATTTCATTTGTTCTCGAACAAAGGTTAGTATCGCGTAAGCCGGCCGGGCCGCTCGCCGCAGGCTGAAAGATATGTTGAACGGAAATACACCGGTTATGGCGATCAACAGGCACGAAAAGCGCAGAGAAGATTCATCGTCGACGCGACGATACCCCCGCGACAGCAAAGGCAGGGGACGCGACTTTTACGTACAAACAGCGCTGGCGCTCACCCTGGCGCTCATTGCAAACTGCACGTTTGCCGCGAGCGATACGAGCGACAAGGACCAGCAAGCCGCATTACTCGCCCTGATGGGCAAAACCCCGGCCCCCGCTGACAACGTCAAAGGCTCCGCGCTGGCGCAATGGACGCACGGGCCGTCGAATTCGGGCCCGTTATGGGTCACGGCCGCATTGGTACAACGCCCGAATGAAGACGTCGAAGCGGCGCTATGGACCGGCATCCTGACCCGCGACGCTCACGGCTTTCACCTGCTTGCCAGCGACCGAAGCGAGCGTGTCGATACGTCGCCGATGCTATGGAATGCCTCGCTGACTATGGATCTTGTCCCTTACCGAATCAGCGATCAGGAAACCGCGTTCGGCGTGCGCTTCGACAATAACTACACGTCAACCGCACATAGCGATACGACCGAGATGCTGAGCCTGTACCGCTATGCGGACGCTCGCGTGACGCCTGTCTTCACCGCGCTGACCGATTGGTCGACCTATGACAAGGACGGCGCCAGGGATTGCACCGAGAAGAAGGCAGGGAAGGGCAAGGACCCAAGCGATGCGCAGCAGGATGCGTGCGATGCAGACAACACGACGGCGGTTCACTACGCAGTGTCGTTCAGTCCGCGCAAGACGAACGGCCACTACGACCTCCTCGTGCGCCCCAAGGGCAACGCTGCGTTGGGCAAGTCCGCGCGCTTTACGTGGCGCGACGGAACTTATCAGCCGCGTCGATTCACGGGCGACTGGCACTGAAACCGGTGCAACGTCATGAGCGCCCGCAGCACGTTCTCGGGCAACCGGCATCCGACCGCGAACATTGAAAATTCATCGCGGGCGGTAAGCCGGCATACCGATACATCGTCCTCAATCAGCTTTGCGTAACCCCCGGGCTACCCACCGCCACCTCCGCGTCACTCGCCCCCGGCGCAACTTCCTCCAGCGCCTGCCGCCCCGTTTCAACCCGCAGCAACCCGATCGCGACACACAGCACGCCGAGTGTTGCACTGACCATCGCGATCACGCCGGACACCCCGAACGCCTGATAAAGCGCCAAGGCCAGCGCAGGCGTTCCGATCGACGACATCCGCCCGGCCATCCCCGCCACACCGGTGCCACGCAACCGCACCTCGGTCGGAAACAGCTCTGGAATATAGCCGAACAACCCGAGCGTCGTGATCGTATAGATCGCGCTGACGAGGCAGAACCCGACCAGAATGATCGCCGTCGTATCGCGCAACGACACGTACAGCCACCCGAGCGCGATACTGAGAATCGACGCAATGACGATCCCCCGCGCACGCCCGACCCGGTCTGCGATCAGATACCCGATCAACCCGCCGACCGGCGACCCGATCGACATCAGGAACACGAACCCGAGCGACCTGACGACCGACAGCCCCTGCGTGACGAAAAACGTCGGCAGCCACGCGATAAAACCGTAAAGCCCCACGTTGACGCCGATCGCGGTCAACGCGGCAACCGCTGTCCGCGCCCGCATCCCTTTCGAAAACAGCACCCCGAGCGGCACCTTCCCGACATGCAGATCGACGATGCGCCGCACCGGCGGCAGCGTGCCGACCTGCTTGCCGACCTCCCGCTCGATCGCGGCAAGCGTCGCCTCGGCCTCGTCGAGCCGACCGACAGATTCGAGCCAGCGCGGCGACTCCGGCATCCGCTTGCGCATGAACCAGACCACCAGCGCGCCGACACCCGCCAGCGCAAACATGTAGCGCCAGCCGAGGTAAGGAATGATCCAGTACCCGGCAGCCAGCGCAGCAAAGAGTCCGCTATTGGTGATGATCGCCAGCAACGACACCCACTTGCCACGCGTCTCGGGCGGCACGAATTCGGCCAGCGTGCCGGCCGCGACCACGAGCTCCGCGCCCAGACCAACGCCCATGACGAACCGCAACACGATCAACCACTCGATATCGGGCGCAAAGCACGCGGCGATCGACGCGAGCCCGAACACCGCGAGATTGAGCTGATACGAATACCGCCGCCCGAGCCGGTCGCCGACGTAACCGGCGACGAACGCCCCGATCATCATCCCGACGAACGTCGACGACACGAACATCGCGCCATGCCGCAGATCGGTGAACCCGTCCTTGACCATCGCGGCGACCGAGCCGTTGGCGAGATAGATGTCGAACGCGTCGAGGAACGCGCCACCGGCGATCAGTCCGAGTATCTTCCAGTGAAACCTTGAAATGGGCAGCCGGTCGAGCCGGCCGGCAGCATTGACGGTATTCGCCATGATGTCTCCAGTTGTGTGGCGCCCTCGCGTCTGTCGACCAGACGCGGAGCCGCTTCGATAGTTGGATGAGGAGCGCGCTGCGATCAGCGCGAAAGGGCCCGGTCAGACGGCGCCGGATGCATGCAACGTGCGAATCTGTTCGTCGGCATAGCCGAGCTCGCGCAGCACGGCATCGGTGTGCTGGCCGAGCGCCGGCACCGGATCCATGCGCGGCTCGTCGGCCGGCCCGACACCGGGCGGCAGCAGGGCAGGGATCTCGCCGGCGGGCGTGCCGACCTGCGTCCAGCGATGCCGCGCGGCGAGTTGTTCATGCGTCCAGACACCGTGCATGTCGTTCATCCGTGCGTTTGCGATGCCGGCCTGGTCGAGCCGATCGATCACGTCGGTAGCGCTCAGCGTCGAGAACGCGCGCAAGATGAGGGCCGTGAGCGCATCGCGATTCGCGACACGACGGCTGTTCGAGCCGAAACGCTCGTCCGCTGCCAGCTCCGGCATGCGGATCACGGTGTCGCAGAAATGCTTCCATTCGCGCTCGTTCTGCAGCCCGAGCATCACGGTGTTGCCGTCGCCGGCCTTGAACGGGCCATACGGAAAGATCGTCGCGTGCGACGCGCCTGCCTGCCGTGGCGGCGTCTGGCCGTCGATCGCGTAGTAAAGCGGATAGCTCATCCACTCGACCATGCTTTCGAGCATCGACACGTCGATGTGCCGCCCGCGCCCGGTGCGTCCGCGCTCGATCAGCGCGGCGAGGATGTTGGTGTACCCGTACATGCCGGCGGCGATATCGGCGATCGAGCAACCGGCCTTGGCCGGTTGTCCTTCCGAACCGGTAATGCTGAGGAATCCGGATTCACTCTGGATCAGCAGGTCGTACGCCTTCTTGTTGCGAAACGGCCCGTCGAGCCCATAGCCGGAAATGTCGCAGACGATCAGCCGCGGGTAGCGCTCGCGCAGCGTGTCGTAGTCGAGGCCGAGGCGCTGCGTCGCGCCGGGTGCGAGGTTCTGCACGAACACGTCGGCATCGGCGAGCAGCTTGTGCACGATCTCGAGCGCGGCGGCCTGCTTGACGTCGAGCGTGATGCTTTCCTTCGAGCGGTTGGTCCACACGAAGTGCGACGCGAGCCCCGACACGCGTTCGTCGTAGCCGCGCGCGAAATCGCCGACGCCCGGCCGCTCGATCTTGATCACGCGCGCGCCGAGATCCGCGAGCTGGCGCGTGCAGAACGGCGCGGCGATCGCATGCTCGAAGGTGACGACCTTGATTCCTTCCAGTGGGCGCATGCTCGTCACCCTGTCAGAACGAACGCGGCAGGCCGAGGATGTGCTCGGCGACATACGACAGGATCAGGTTCGTCGAGATCGGCGCGACCTGATACAGGCGCGTTTCGCGGAACTTGCGCTCGACGTCGTATTCGCACGCGAAACCGAAGCCGCCATGGAACTGCAGGCACGCATTCGCGGCTTCCCACGACGCATCGGCAGCGAGCAGCTTCGCCATGTTCGCCTGCGCGCCGCACGGCTCGTGCGCGTCGAACCGGCGCGCGGCCTCGAAGCGCATCAGGCTCGCGGCCTCGACGTTGATGAACGCGCGCGCGATCGGAAACTGCACGCCCTGGTTCTGGCCGATCGGGCGGCCGAACACGACGCGATCCTTCACGTACTGCGACACCTTGTCGACGAACCAGTAGCCGTCGCCGATGCATTCGGCGGCGATCAGCGTGCGCTCGGCGTTCAGCCCGTCGAGGATGTACTTGAAGCCCTGGCCCTCTTCGCCGATCAGGTTTTCGGCGGGGATCTCGAGGTTGTCGAAGAACAGCTCGTTGGTCTCGTGGTTGACCATGTTCGGGATCGGGCGAACCGTCATCCCGTTGCCGATCGCGTGATGCAGATCGACGATGAAGATCGACATCCCTTCGGACTTCTTCTTCACGTCCGACAGCGGCGTCGTGCGCGCGAGCAGGATCATCAGGTCGGAGTGCTGCACGCGCGAGATCCACACCTTCTGGCCGTTGATCACGTAGCGGTCGCCCTTGCGGACGGCGGTGGTCTTGATCTTCGTCGTATCGGTGCCGGTGGTCGGCTCGGTCACGCCCATCGACTGCAGGCGCAGCTCGCCGCTCGCGATCTTCGGCAGATAGCGCTGCTTCTGTTCGGCCGAACCGTGACGCAGCAGCGTGCCCATGTTGTACATCTGGCCGTGACATGCGCCGGAGTTGCCGCCCGCGCGGTTGATTTCCTCCATGATCACCGACGCTTCGGTGAGGCCGAGGCCGGAGCCGCCGTATTCCTGCGGAATCAGCGCGGCGAGCCAGCCGGCTTGGGTCAGCGCATCGACGAACGCTTCGGGATAGCCGCGCGCTTCGTCGATCTTGCGGAAATACTCCGCGGAAAACTGGCCGCACAGGTCGCGAACGGCTTCGCGAATGTCTTGATACGCGTCGGTAGGATTCATCTTTCGTGTCGGGGAAATCGTCGGAATGGGTCAGGCGAGGGTGGCGCGGGCGGTCATGGTCAGCCAGCCGTCGTGGTCCTTCGCCCAGAGATCAATGGTCTTGCCGTCGTCGGCGAGGCGGCCGCACACGCTGAACGCGTTGCCGAGGAAGGTCGGCCGCACGGCACGATACGCGTATTCGGCGACCGTCGCGCCCGGCAGCGAGCGCGTCACGAGATCGAGCAGCAGCGTCGAGATCAGCGGGCCGTGCACGACGAGGTCCGGATAGCCTTCGACGTCGCGCACGTAGGTGCGGTCGTAGTGGATGCGATGGCCGTTGAAGGTCAGCGCGGAATAGCGGAACAGCAGCACTTCGTCCGGCGCGATGTCGCGCTGCCATTGCGCGTCGCCGGGCGCGGCCTTCGGCGCGGGCTCGGCGGCGCCGGGCGCGGGGGCGCCGCGATAGACGATGTCGTGTTCCTCGCGGATCGCGACTTCACCGGCGGATTCGATCACGTGCTCGACGGTGACGAAGCCGAGCGTACCGGTGCGTCCTTCCTTGCGTTCGATCGACAGCACGCTCGACGTGCGCGTCGCGTGCTCGCCGATGAGCAGCGGGCGCTCGAACGTGAGCCGTCCGCCGGCCCACATGCGCCGCGGCAGCCCGAGATCGGGCAGGAAGCCGCCCTTGCGCGGATGGCCGTCGGGGCCGAGTTCGGACTGCTGCGCAATCGACCAGAAATACAGCCAGTGCCACGCGGGCAGCAGCGCGTCGCCGGTGGCGGGAACGATCGGATGATCGAGCGCGGCGGCGAACGCCACCGCACGTTCGGCACCGATCAGGTCGGTCTGGACCTGTTTGGCATCGTCGCTGGCATGCGACCCGGTTGCATTCATTGTCACCTCCATCTCCGGTCGGGACGGCTGATTCGATTTCGATTGAAGTGACTTTAGGTGAAGCGCGGACGCAGCGGAAATACCGTTTGAATGTACCGGTCATAGGGGTATCCTATGACTTTCGCGTCGACCGGCCCGCCATGGACATCCGCCAGCTCCGTTATTTCGTCAGCATCGTTGAATACGGGAGCCTCGGGAAAGCGGCCGAAAAACTGTTCGTCGCGCAGCCGTCGCTGAGCCAGCAGATCGCGAAGCTCGAAGGCGACATCGGCGTCACGCTGCTGGTGCGCAGCCCGCAGGGCGTGAAGCCGACGGCCGCCGGGCAGGCGCTCTACCGGCATGCGCGGCTCGTGCTCCGTCAGATGGAGCAGCTGCGTCAGGAAGTGCGCGAAGGCGCGGGCAGCGAGTCGGGCACGGTCGCGGTGGGCTTTCCGACGACGATGACGTCGATCCTTGCCGTGCCGCTGTTCGAACGCGTGCGGGCACGCTATCCGGGCATCCGCCTGCAGTACATCGAAAGCATGAGCGGTTTCATCAGCGAGCTGCTGGCGAACGGGCGGCTCGACCTCGCGATCCTGTTCCGCGAATCGAACACGACGGGCGTGACCGCGATGCCGCTGTTCGACGAAGTGCTGCATCTGCTTGGCGAGCCGGGCGGCGCGGTGTCGTCGCGCGGCCGGACCTGCAGCCTCGCGTCGCTCGCCGGCGTGCCGCTCGTCGCGCCGGGCGTGCAGAACGGGCTGCGCCTGCTGCTCGAGCGCACGTTCGCGCGCGAGGAGGTGCCGCTGAACATCATCGCGGATGTCGATTCGCTGCCGACGCTGATCTCGCTCGCGCAGTCGGGCCATGCGTGCACGATCCTGCCCGCGTCCGCGCTGGCGCTGCGCGAACCGTCGAACCGGCCGAAAATGCGCCGGATCGTCGATCCCGAGATTCGCCGGCCCGCCAGCCTGTGCTGGTCGAATACGTCACCCGTCAATTCCGCGACGCTCGCCGTGCGGCAGACGATCGTCGAGCTGATCGGCGAACTGTCCGCAAACGGCACGTGGACGGGCATCACGCTGCGCGCGAACGATGCCGCGCCGTCGTGATGCGGGGGATGAGGGGGTGGCCAGGCGACGGCGGGCCCGCGTCGGGCGGCGCCGGGGCGCGCGCCACGGCCGGCCCCGACGGCAATGCACCGATCAGCGCAGCGGCGCGACCGACGCACCCGTAATGCCATGCTGGCGCAGCGAGTCGGCCACGAAGCCCGACGCCTTCATCTCCTCGACGAACGCGCCGAGGAAAGCGGCGGCCGCTTCGCCACGGCTCTTCGGTACGCCCATCGCCTGGCGGATCACCATGAAGCGCTCGTCGAGCAGGCGCAGGCCCGGGGTTGTCGCGGCGTCGGCTTCGAGCTGCTGCTTCACCCCCGCCGCCACTTCCAGCTGCTGGTCGACGAAGGTCTGCACGACGGCCGGCGACGTCGGCGCGCGCACGATCTGCGCGGCTTTCAGTTCGCGCGTGAGGAACAGGTCGTACGCGCTGCCTTTGCCGACCGCCACGCGGTTGTGCGGCTGGTCGACGTCGGCGTTGCCGCGGATCGGCGAATCGTCGCGCACGAGATAGAAGCCTTCGATCAGCACGTACGGCTCGGTGAACGCCACCGTTTCGCCGCGCAACGGATCGACCGCGAAGAAGCCGAAGTCGGCGCGCTCTTCGGTCAGCGCCTGCACCGATTTGCCGGCGGCGTCGAACACCACGAGTGCGAGGTCGGCCGACAGGCGCTCGGCGAACGCACGCGCGAGATCGATCGATACGCCGAACGGTTCGCCCGTCGCCGGGTCGCGGTTCGCGAGGATCGGGTTGCCGAGATTGATCGACGCGCGCAGCTTGCCGGTCGGGGTGAATGCGGCGAGGACGGAAGGGTCGACGGTCATGAGGATTCCGTGGCGATTGCCGGTTATTGCACCGCGACTTCCGTATGCACGACTTGCGGCGGGCTCTTGAAGAACGGCCCGGCCAGTTGCCGCCACGTCTGGAAGTCTTCCGACTCCCGGAAATGCACCATGTGATCGTCGACGGTGTTCCACTTGACGACGAGCAGATACCCGCCGCTGCGCTCGATCACGCGATGCAGCTCGGCGCCGCCGCAGCCGCGCGCGCGGGCGAACAACGGAAGTGCCTGGCGAACCGCGGCCTCGAACGGCTCGGCCTGCGACGGATCGATTTCGAGCGATGCCATTTCCAGAATCATGAATGCTCCAATGCGGGTTGAATGCTGCGAACGGATCGTGATGCGACGCGCGCCGTGGCGGCGCATACGGCAACGATACCGGAAGTCGGCGGCGCGGGGGCGTTTCCGCGAGGCCAAACGCGACGCCACGCCTTCCCGATGAGTCGGCGACAAGGACAGCGCGGCGGGCACCGCGAGAATCGCCTGGATCCCGGTCGGCGCGTGTCGCTGCTGTCAGTCGTGCCTGATTGCGATGGTTTTAAGCGCGGTAAAGCGCGGCAATGCTTCAAACCCTCTATGCCGCCGGCTTCCGCGCGCTCGACGAGGGCCGAACCCGCGCATGCTGCTTCGCGTTGACGAGCGGCCCCATCTCCCGATTCATCGACGGTGGCCCCGACCGCAGCAAGGCAAATCACTGGTCCAGATGATCCCGCACGTGCTCGTAGATGCCGCGCCGGACGAGCAAGCGGCTACCGTGCCGTTCTGCATCGGCTGCCCGACCGACACGGAGGGCGCGCGCGAGGTTATCGTTTGCGCTGGCGCGGATCGATGCCGTTCTGTTTGAGTAGCTTGCGCAGGCGGGCGTTATCGCCCCACAGCGTAGCGAACGCGATCACCATCATCAGGGTGGGGAACCATTCTCCGGTTCCGGCGATGATGGCCCAAGCGACGGCGAAACAGATTACCGCCGTACCGATGAGAAGCAGGCGATCAGCAATCCATTTCATCGCGCACCCCGGATCGCCGTATTTGCCTTCAGCCCCAAATAGCTATGCGGACCGGGTGCCAGCACTTCGGGATGACGCAGGATTTGCGCCATGACGAACGGGTGAATGTACAGACCGTAGCGCGCACCCCATTGCGCAACGGCGAGCGACATGTTCGCGTTGCGTTTGCCGATGCCGCATGCCAATGTCGAGTCGGTTGCGACCATCAGGCTACCGACTATTGCGCCCAGGTAGGCACTCGCGAGAGTCGACCCGACGACGCCTGCCTTTTCCAGGATCGTGGTTGCGCCAAGCATTTCGCCAACCGTCGCGTCGGGGCCGAGGGCCTTTAGGGTGCCCGTCATCGTACTGACACTGGCTACCGACGTTTGCAATGTCGCAAAAAGGTAGTTGGAACAGGCATATGAAGCGCGGCCATATTGGCCTGAAACGCTTGCGAAAAGGTTGGGCAGGTCGGCGACGACATGGAGCGTTCTCGCGATTAAACGCGCAATTTTCGCACACCCGCCGCGCCACTGGACCTGACAACCCTGTTAGGTCGGCGTGCCTCAGCAAGCAGTGTACGAGCGCCAACCGTACTCGGGCCGGCGGCCGACCGAGGCGCGCGTGCCGGTTACGCACTGGGTGCCCCACGACCTACGTCGTCCGGCCCGCACTCAGCTTGCAGCGTTGGGATGCCGGAGGGAGGCAGGGGAGGCGATCGTCGGGCACATGCTTCCGGGCGTCGAAGGGCTGACGTCGAACGCCTCGACGTACCTCCGGCAGTTGAGCCTGTCACCGCTTGCGCCGCCGCCGCCGAAAGAAATTCCAGAACATCGCGGTCGCGTCCGGCCCGGTGGCCGAATGGAACGCTTCGCGCGGATCGCCGCCGCTCCATGCGTGCGCCAGCCGGCGAACGATGCAGACCCGCACGACCACCCGGCCGCCACGCAGATAGTCGGTGTATTCGGCGCCGTCATCCGCGTACGTGTGTTGCTCGCCGACGCGCAACTCGCCGTGTTCGTCGACGAGCCGATTGAGTCGCGCGAATGCCGCGCCGAGCTGCATCGCGTTCTGTTCGGCGACCACCGTATCGAGTCCGCCGTGCATGACGAGCGCGGGCATGCCCGGATACGCACGAACGTCGACGCATGTGTCGACCACCCGTACCGGATCGTCGCGCAGCCCGCGCCGCATCAGGCTCATCGCGGCCATGGTCGACAACGGCGGCGCGATGGCCGGGCCGGAGTGCAGGCCGACGGCCGCGAACAGGGCGGGACACTCGATCGCCAGCCGCGCGGCCAGCCCCGCGCCGGCTGACATCCCGGCCAGATACACACGGTCGCGATCGAACCCGCGCTCCCGCACGATCGCATCGATCAGCGATGCGATCGCCGGCGCTTCCGAATGCGCTGCATCGCCATGCCAGTTCCAGCAGCGATGCGAATGGGCGGTCTTCGCCTGTTCGGGAAACAGTACGGCAAACCCGGCGCGCTCCGCGATGCGGCAAATGCGCGTGCCGGCGGCGAACGACTCGGCGGTCTGCTTGCAGCCGTGCAGCATCACGACGACGGGCATGCCGACGGTCGTCGCCGGCGCGACGGGAAGATACAGCCCGTACGCGAGATGGTTGACGAAGCGGCCGGCAGCCGGGCGGGCGGAATGGAACGAGCGCAGCCACGTGCCGGGCGCCTGGTTCGGCGTTGTCCGTGCGGCGGGAGCCGGGCTCGTGCGGCGCGTCGCCGGTGTGCTCGCGGGGCGCCTGGTCGTTCGCTTGGCCGACGCGGCCGGTTTGGCAGGCTTCTTCCCGGGCCGCGTGCTCGTTGCGGCGGAAAGCAGATCGAAAGGCCGTAGCCAGAGACTGGATTTTTTCCTGGGCATGGACGAATCTCGTGCCGCCGGCTCGCGCCACGGGATGCGGCACAGCCGGCGGCGGGCGGTCGGCCGACGACATGCAACGGGACATCATTACGGCAACGGCGCGACTCGAGGCGGTCACGAGCATGCTAGCAGGCGTCGCCCGTGTCGCGTGCAACGGTTCCGTGACGGATCGATGAACGATTCGACCCTGCGGCGACCTGCGTCGAGCGCCCATGCCCGATCCGACCGCGGGTCTCGACGACCTAGTCAGTCGGAGCCCGGTCTGTTCCCAGTAACCGCACGATGCCCGGAATCAGCTCGGGATGCAGTGGGAGAGCAGGATGGCGATAGGTCGCCAGGGGGCTGCCGGGGACCTCCGTCTTCAGCACGTGGGTCGCGCCGAGAAGATCGATACGCATCGCCTGCGGCATGGCGCCGGCCAGGAGATCGGCGTCGCGGGGCCTGACCTGAACATCGGCATCGCCCTGAAGAATGAGCGCCTGCCCGCGCCAGCGTTTCGCGACGGCGACCGGGTCGTACGAGAACAGGTCGATCATGTAGCGCTGGAGTCCGTTCGAAAAGAACGGTTGCAGGGCCGGCGTCAAGGATGCCGGATCACGCTTGCGTCCCGCTTCCAGGTCCGCAACGATGGCTTCGACTTCCGGCATCAGCATGGCATTGGCCGGATCGGAGCGAAATTGCTCGACCAGGAGCTGACCGGTCGGTCGCCCGGAAGTCGCCATCAGGATCAATCCGCGCAGGTTTTGCGGCGGAGCCTGGGCGGCAACCAGCGCGACCAGGCCGCCCTCGGAATGACCCGCGATCCACACGCGCGGCGCCAGCTTCGACGCCCGCTCGACCCATTTTCGGGTGTCTTCGGCGTAGCCGCCGATGGTGATGTCGGCGGGATCGGAGATTGCCGCCGCGCTGCCGTAGAACCCCCGCTTGTCGATACGCAACGACGAGATGCCTGCCGCCTTCAACCCTTCGGCAAGAAGCTTGTAGGTGTCCGGCCGCCAACCCATCCCGGCCGAGTTGCCGTCCCGATCCGTCGGCCCGGACCCCGGAACGATCACGACGATATCCCGTGCATCGGCGGCCGTGATCAGCTCGCCGCCGAGGGGACCGTCCGGTCCGTCGATCCGGATGGGCTCGGCCATCGCCGAAGCCGGCGGGAGAAGGAGGAAACACAGCGACAACAGGGCAGAAAGACGCAATTGAAAGATCCGAGATCGAAATATCCAAACTTCTTCCGGGTGAGTGGATCCGGCCGGGGCGGGCGGCGTCGAGGCTCTCCGGGGAAGGCACGCGTCGCTCTTCTCGCCGGCCGGACCCGCCGGGGGCTGCATCGGGCGGAGCGCATGCGTCCCGGCAACCTTACCGTGACTCGTCCAGGTGCGCCATGAACGTGGTGCCGGCGTACCGGGAGCGGAACAAGCCGGCTTCCACCAGTCGCGGTATCAGTTGCTCGAGGACCCGATGAACGGATTCGACGGAGCCCCCCGGGGCGGCAAGAAAGCCGTCGATTGCGCCGGCGGCGCTCCATTGCGCGATCTGCTCGACGGCGTCGTCGACGGTGCCGACAACCTGCCAGTGAGCCGCGGAGAGAATTTCCGGCCGTTGCAGCAGGTCGTCGATCAAGAGCGACTCGCGCTCGATCAGGCGCCGCAGCAGGTTCGTATGCGTACGACTCGCGGGATGCTGCACCGGCGGCGGTAAGTCTGCGCCGGTGATGGGACGGTCCGCGGGCCAGTCACGGAGATCCAGGCCGAGCATGGCCTTGATCGACGCCAGTTTCTTGTATCGATCGACTCGGTCATGCGTTTCCCTGAACATCTCGCGGGCCTGTTCGCGGGTGTCGGCCAGATAGAGGCTCAGGCCGGGCAGCAGGCGCACGTCCCGGGCGCGGCGGCCATGACGTTCGGCCCGTTGCGACAAATCCCGGCGCAGGTCGAGCGCCGCGTCCAGATCAGGAGTGGGGGCGAATACGATATCCGCCACGCAAGCCGCGAAATCGCGTCCGGTGTCCGATGCGCCGGCTTGCACCAGCGGAATCCGGGGGCCGGCGAAGGCCGGCAGGTTCAGCGGCCCGCGCACTTTCAGATGAGGCCCGGCATGGTCGATGGGACGAACCAGCGACGCATCGGCATAGCGGCCGTTCGCGCGATCGATCTTCAACGCTTCGTTCGGAAAGCTGTCCCACAGCCGGCGCACCACCTGGGTGAACTCGGCGGCGCGCGCATAGCGCTCGTCGGCGCCGGGCATGGTTTCCAGTCCGAAGTTCTCGTGCCCCTGCAGCGCGGTGACGATGTTCCATCCGGCCCGGCCGTTGCTGATCCAGTGCAGCGACTGGAGCTGCCGCGCAACCGCGTAGGGCGGAAAAAAGGTGGTCGATATCGTCGAGACCAGCCCGATGTGCGAGGTCTCGCGCGCAAGCGAGGCCATCAGTACCGTGGGGTCGAGACTGGCGAACCCGGAGCCCGTCTCCAGGATGTCCATGGGGAGGAAGCTCACATCCGGGCGAAAGACGAAGTCGAGATGGGCTGCTTCCGCGCGCCGGGCCAGATCGACGGCGAAGTCGCTGGTGAACAGCCCCTCGATATTGCTGTCCGGCCGGCGCCATGCATCGCCGCTGAGCCAGGTGGGGGCGAGAGACAGGCCGATGTGGAGGGGTTTGCTGGTAGTCATACGGATCCGATTGCTTGGGTCATAAGGCTTGGGTCTTGGGGGCGGACGCCTCGCGGTGCGCACCGCCGGGCTTCGCGATCGTGCGGCCGACTCAGAACATGCCGCGCACGCCCACGCCGATCATGCGCGGCGAGGTCATGCTGGCTTCGATACCGCCGATTCCCCGGTTTTGCTGCAGGTAGGTCGGCGAGCGGACGTCGAAGACGTTCTTGACGTAGCCGTACAACTGCACGCGCTCGTTGAACGCGTAGCTCATCCGGGCATCGGTGATCGTGTGGGAGCCGACCGAATACGCGGGCGTGTTGGCGGTGTCGGAGTAGTAGCCGTCCAGATGGCGAACCTGGGCGGAGACATTGAGCTTCGGGTTGACGTCCCAGCTCATGCCGATGCTGAAGGTGTAACCGGGCGACCTCGCGAACCGGTTGTGCTCGTAGCCGGGGTTGCTGCTCATCTCGTCGATCCGGGTGCGCAGCACGCCGGCGCCTGCCTTGAGCGTGACGTTGTCGAGCACCCGATAGTCGGCGCCGAGTTCAAGGCCGTACGCATGGGCCTTCTCGGCGTTGATCGTGTAGGACTGGGCGACACCCGGAGAAATCACGACGGGAATGTTGTACTGCGCGTCCCGAAGATCCATGTAGAACAGGTTGGTGTTCAACACGAGCCTGTTGCCCAGCAGGCTCGCCCGGCTGAAAAGCTCGTAATTCCAGATCGATTCCTTCTTGAAATAGGCCCACTGCATGCTGGTGAGATTCAGCGACACGCCGCCCGGGTTGTAGCCGCGGCTGACCAGGGCGCCGACCGTCCAGCGCGGCGTCGCCGCATAGGCAAGCGATACCTTGGGCAGCAGCGCGGAGAAGGTTTCCGCGTAGTTCAGCGGGTGGGGAGCCAGTACCGATGTGCCGTTTCGCTGCACCTCGTCCTGCTGGTAGCGCAGGCCGGTGTTCAGGGTCCAGCGATCGGTCAGCCGGTAGTTCACCTCGCCGAACAGGCCGAGATTCCGCTTCGTGTCATCGAACGCGGACAACCCGCGCAGCAACAGGCTTTCGTCGGTGTCGGTGTGCGCGTAGTAGACGCCGCCGAATCCGCTCAGGCGATCCTTCTCGTTGCCGAGCACGACCCGGAATTCGTTGGAGAGGTTGTTCTGGCGGACATCCGCATCCCCTTCGCCACGTATGCCGGTATAGCGATTGACGGCCGAGTGCGAATACTGCGCCTGATTGACCAGCCGTACGCCATTTTCGAAGTCGTAGCTGAGATCGAGGATGCCGGTGTCGGTCTTCTGCTTCCAGCTGGGCATCGTGGTCGTCCAGTGCTCGAGGTCGCGGAAGGGGGCGGAGGCGGCCTCCTGCGACGGGCGGTTGGAGTCGTTGTGCGAATAGGTGAGCTTGGCCTCCAGGCCCGGAATACGGGTGGGCAGCCACAGAAACTTGAGGCGGGCATTCAGCGCGCGGAAATTCTGGTCGGCCTCGCCCCGCTGGAACCGCGGGTTGTCGTAGTCGATGAACGTGTCGCGCCCCGCGTAGTCCACCGCGAACCGCGCGGCGAGATCCTCCGTCAGCGGGCCGGATACGGCGAGCGACGCGCGTCGCTCGCGATAGTTGCCGATTTCGGCCTGGTAGGCCGCTTCGGGCTTGAAGGTCGGGTCCTTGGTGTTGACGACGATCGCGCCCGCGATCGCATTCGCGCCTTGCGAAGTCGTTTGCGGGCCGCGGAAGACTTCGATGCGTTCGACGTCCCAGACCGACGTGGCGCCGAAGTACATCTCGTTGTAGTTCAGGTAGTGGCCGTCGAGGTTGATGGTCGCGCGCGGCACCGTGCCGCCCCAGAACACGTTCTGGCCGTTGTTGGGCCCCTGGGCGTCCAGCCCGCGGATGACCGGCGCGCCGACCGTGTCGGTGTAGATCACGTTCGGCACGTCGTCGAGCACGTCCCGGACCGATGCATTGCCCGTCTCGTCGCGCCGGATTTCCTTGCCGGTCTTGACCGTGACGGAGGACGCGGTGTTCTTCAGGTCGCGCCTGATCTTTTCGCCGCTGACGACGATCGCGTCGAGCGCGACGGGTTCCGTGCCGACATTCGCGGGGTCTTGCGCATACGCGCCGGCGGGCGCCATCAGGGTCGAGAGCGCGACGGCGCTGGCGCGCGACGTGAGCTTGCGATGGGAATACGGCTTCACGGCACCTTCCTTAAACGAGAATGATTCGTATTAATCGAAGGTTAGCATAATGTAATGTCATTCCACAATCAGGAATTTATTCTGAAATGTGGAAAGTGGGGCGTGGAGGGTGACGCCGTGATCGGGGCCCGTGCCGTGCCGCGCGGCAACGGAGTCGGTATCATGGCGAGCGACGGTGCGACGACCCTGCACCGGACACAGATGGCCGCTGCGCGATGCAATGCGCCATGTCCCGCCAAGGAAACCGAGCCTTTGAAAAAAACGACATCCCCGAAGACGGATCACGATACGGAGCACGAGAAGCGGTCCGGCACCATTCAGTCGGTCTCGATCGCCGCGCGCTTTCTGATGGTTCTGGCCAACGCGGAAAGCGAACTTGCGCTGGGCGAGGTGGCGCGGCGCACCGGAACGGGCGGATCGACCGCGCACCGCTACCTGCAGAGCCTGGTCAAGGAGGGTTTGGCGAGACAGGATCCGGCCAGCGGCCTCTACGACCTCGGCAGCGCGGCGCTGAGCATCGGCATCGGCGCGCTCAAGCGTGTCGATGCGGTGGAGATTGCCGCGCAACACATGAAGTCGCTGACGCATCGGCATGCGCTCAGCGGCGGCGTGGCGATCTGGACCGACCGCGGGCCGACCCTGGTGCGGTGGTACAGAAGCGCGTATTTCTCGATCAATCCGCTGGCGCTCGGCGATATCCTGCCGATCGACAATACGGCCTGCGGCCTGGTGTTCCAGGCGTTTCTGCCGAAGGCCACGATCGATGCCGCGCGCCGGCAGCAGCCGGCCCGCTTTCGCGGCAAGCCGCCGACCAAAGCCGTGCTCGATGCGGTTCGCGAGCGCTGCTGGGCCGAGTTGACGAGCCATCTGCTGTCGAACGTAACGGGGCAGGCGGCGCCCGTGTTCGACGCGCAGCACGAAATCGTGTGCGCGGTGACCACCGTCACGGATCTGGGGCAACTGAAGTCGCCGGAGGATCGCGACGCGCTGTTTCGCGAGGCAGGCCTCATCAATCAGGACACCGGAGGAAAAGCCTTCGCGAGCCCTCAGGCGCCGCTCGTTTCCTGAGCGCGAAGCGGCCCTGGGCGGGCGTGCGAAGGACCGCGCGGTCTCTGCCTCCCTCGCGGGACGACCAGCGGCGTGCCGGTCACCGGGTCCGGAATGATCACCGACGGCAGGCCGAACACGTCTTCCACCAGCCGTTCCGTGAAGATCGCGGCGGGCTCGCCCTGGGCGACGATACGACCGTCGCGCATCGCGACGAGGTGCGATGCGTAGCGGCACGCGTGGTTGAGATCGTGCAGCACCGCGACGACGGTGCGGCCCGCATCGTTGAGATCCGCCAGCAGTTCGAGCAATTCGATCTGATGGGCGATATCCAGGAACGTCGTGGGCTCGTCGAGCAGCAGAATCGGCGTTTGCTGCGCGAGCACCATCGCAATCCACACCCGCTGGCGCTGGCCGCCCGACAGTTCTTCAAGCAGGCGATCGGACAGGGCCGCGACATCGGTGGCCTGCATCGCTTCGGCCACCGCCTTCTCGTCGGCATCCGACCATTGCTTCAGGAACGACTGATGCGGATAGCGCCCGCGCGCCACCAGGTCGGCCACCGTGATGCCCTCCGGCGCGAGCGCGCTTTGCGGCAGCAGGCCCAGACGGCGGGCGACCTCCTTCGGCGCGAGCGCCATGATGTGCTTGCCGTCGAGGACGACCCTTCCGGCAGCCGGCGCGATGAGGCGCGACAACGCCCGTAGCAGCGTCGATTTGCCGCAGGCATTGGGGCCGACGATCACGGTGAAGGATCCATCGGGAATGGCAACGGAGAGGCTCGCCGAGATGGTTCGTTCTCCGTAGCGGAGTGTCACGGCATCCGCGCTGAGTCGATGCGTCATGGTTGGTCTTTTCGCGCGAACGATGCGTTCGCGGGTTCTATAAATGTGGAATGCATTCTACAATACGGAACTGCTCCGGCGTCGCGACGTCGATCGAAGGGGCGTGTGGTGTCGCCGCCGGGCTCTCGCCCGGCGTTCCTTCCTGTCCACGTTGAATCCAGATGAACAGACTCAAACTTGCCGGGCTGGCCGCCGGGGCGGCGGTATTGGCCCTGGTCTGCTTCACGTTCGTGCCGCGCGCGGGCGTGCCCGCGGCCGCCGAAGCGCCCGAAGCTTCCGCGCCGAAGCGCATCGTATCGACCTCGCCCAGCGTGACCGGGATCCTGTTGGCGGTGGGGGCGCCGGTCATCGCGTCGGCCGCCACCACGCCCAGCGGATTGACCGACGGCAAGGGCTTTTTCTCGCAATGGGCAAGCGTCGCCGACGAGCGCGGCGTCAAGGTGCTGTACCGCAATCTGCAATTCGACATCGAGGCCGTGATCGGCGCCGCTCCGGATCTGCTGGTCGCGTCCGCCACGGGCGCCGACAGCGTCGCCCAGCATCGCGCCGAACTGGAGGCGCAAGGCGTGCCGACGCTCGTGGTCGATTATTCGAATCAATCCTGGCAGGACATGGCGACCGAACTGGGGCGGGCGACGGGGCGCGCGCGGGAGGCGCAGGCGGCCATCGAGCGCTTCGATGCATACGTGGCGAACGCCGCCGCGTCGATCGTGCCGCCGGCGAAGCCGGTCAGCATCGTCGGCTACAACCTGGGCGGCAGCTATTCGGTCGGACGCGCCGCGAGTCCGCATGCGCGGCTGCTGAGCGCGCTTGGCTTCAAGGTGGACGGGTTGCCGCCTGCGCTGGCCGCGCAGGTGACGCGCGCGTCGGATTTCGAGTTCATTTCCCGCGAGAACCTCTCGGCCGCCATCACGGGCGATACGGTTTTCCTGCTCGGCGCCACCGAGCGTGATGTCCACGCGTTTCTGGCCGATCCGTTGCTGGCCAACCTGCCTGCCGTCGTCAACCGGCGGGTTTATCCGTTGGGCCCGAGTTCGTTCCGCATCGATTACTACTCCGGGCGCGAGATGGTCGATGCCGTCACGCGCCACTACCGCCGGTCATGAGCCGGATCGGCAAGGGCGCCGCCACGGTTCCGCCTGCCCGTGCGACCCGGAGGCGCCGCTGGGGCCTGGGCAGCGGGGCATTGGCGCTGGGCATCGTGATCGTGCTGAGCGTGACGGTAGGCTCCCGCCACATTCCGCTGACCGAAACCCTTCACGCGCTTTGGGCCCCGGAGCTGCAGAACGACCAGCATCTGATCGTCAGGGTATTGCGCATCCCGCGTACCGTGATCGCGATTCTTGCCGGGCTGGCGCTGGGGGTGGCCGGCGCCGTCATGCAGGCGGTGACCCGCAACCCGCTGGCCGAGCCGGGTTTGCTCGGCGTCAATGCCGGCGCCGCATTGGCCGTGCTCGTCGGCATGACGGCCTTCGGCCTGGCGAGCATGATGCAGTACGTGTGGTGCGCCTTCGTCGGTGCGGGGCTGGCCGGCATCGCCGTGTTTGCGCTCGGACAGTCCCGGGGGGCGGGCACGCATCCGGTTCGACTGGTCCTGGCCGGTGCCGGCCTGTCCGTCACGCTGATGTCGGCCGCAGGGATCATCCTGCTCAACGCGTCTACGGACGTCTTCGACGGGTTTCGCCACTGGGCGGCCGGTTCGGTCGAGACAAGCACGGGTGACCGGGTCGGGGTGCTCGCGGTGGCCGTCGCGGCAGGCTGCGCAGCGGCGTGCGCGATCGTCGGCAATCTCAATGCGCTTGCGATGGGCAGGGACGTCGGCCAGGCGCTCGGCGTCAATGTTCGAGCGACGTTGCGGCTGGCCTGCCTGTCGGTCATGCTGCTGGCCGGCGCGGCGACCGCCGCCGTCGGGCCGATCGGCTTCGTCGGTCTGGTTGCCCCGCATGTCGCACGCTGGCTGTCGGGCCCCGACTATCGGTGGATCCTGCCGCTTTCCGCGCTTTATGCGGCGATCCTGCTGCTCGGCGCCGACGTGCTCGGCCGAGTGGTCGCCGCGCCTGCCGAAGTGGCCGCGGGGATCGTTGCGTCGCTGGTCGGCGGGCCGTTTTTTGTCATGGTGGCGTGCAAGTACCGGTTGAACAGGCTATGAAAATCTTCGTCGTGCGGCTGGGCCGTTACTCGTACCGTTGGCGCCCGCGGGAAGCCGGCGTGTGTGTCGCGTTGACGCTGCTCGGCCTGATCCTGGCCACGCTGCTGCTCGGCATCGGGACGCTGGCCCTGACGCCCGCCGAGGTGCTCGACAGCCTGCTGGGCACGGGAACCGATGTTGCCGCGCAACGGGTAGTCCTGCGCGTCCGGCTGCCGCGCGTGCTGACGGCGGGCTTCGTGGGCGCGGCGTTGGGCATGGCCGGCTCGATCTTCCAGTCGATCTCCCGCAACGTACTCGGCTCGCCGGACGTGATTGGCTTCACCACGGGCGCCGCCAGCGGGGCGATCGCGCAGATCGTCCTGGTGGATGCCGGCCCGCTGTGGACTTCGCTGGCGGCGGTGCTGTCGGGCATCGCCACGGCAGGCCTCGTCTTGCTGCTGTCGCACTGGCGGCCCATGGGCGGCGGCTACCGGCTGGTGCTGGTCGGCATCGGCGTCGGCGCGACCCTGGCTGGCGTCAACGCCATCATGATGGTCATGGGCAATCTCGATCGGGCGGCCTCTGCCCAGATCTGGCTCGCGGGTTCTCTCAATACGCGCACCTGGGCCCATGTCGTGCCGGCAGCGCTCGGCTTCCTGCTGATCGCGCCGGTTGCCGTCCGCCACGCCAGCCGGATCGACCTGCTCGAGCTGGGAGACGATGCGGCAAAGCAGCTCGGCGTGGCCGTGCAAGGCACGCGCGCCACCATGGTGCTGTGCGCCGTGACGCTGACGGCGATTGCAACGGCGGCTGCCGGGCCGATCGCCTTCGTTGCGCTGGCGGGTCCGCAACTCGCCAGGCGCTTGACGCTGTCGCCCGACGTACCGTTGCTTTCGGCCGCGGCAATGGGAAGCGTCCTGCTGCTCGCAGCGGATTTGCTCAGCCGGCGTTTGCCGGTCGATCTCAACTTGCCGATCGGGTTGGTGACCGGGCTGCTGGGCGGCTTCTACCTCCTCTGGCTGTTGTGTCGAGACAAGAGAATCCGGGCGGTTTCATAGACCAGGCGTGCAGGACACTAGCCGATGGTCGACAGTGGACAATTCCGATATCGGAGGTTCGACCCGAGCGGGCGATCCCCTGTGCGGCGCATGCGCTGCCGAAGCGCCGCAACGGCGACGCGCGCGGTGCGTCGGAAGTCTGGCATACGCGTGAAGCGCGAGCTTGACGCAGATCACGAACGCGGACGATGCCACCTCTGCGCGTAGGGGCACGCCCCATCGCACGCGTCACGGCGCTAGGATGAATGACGTCATCCCCAGTCGCCGGAGACGCACATGAAAATCAGCGAACCGATGCGGGCACCCTCGACGCCCGATACGCTGCCGTTGCTGCAGCTCGGCCTGCGGCCGTTCTACCTGACCGGAGCCTTGTTCGCGAGCATCGCGATGGCCCTATGGCTCGCGGCCTGGCACGGGATGCCCGTCGCCGGCCGCACGGGTGCGATGACGGGCCTGATGTGGCACGTGCACGAGATGATCTTCGGCTTCGTCGCGGCGATCGTCGTCGGCTTCCTGCTGACCGCCGTGCGCGCCTGGACCTCGCGCGAGACGCTGCGCGGCCCCGCGCTCGCGGCGCTGTGGCTGGGGTGGCTGGCCGGGCGCGTGCTCGTCTGGTCCGGGCCGCCGATGCTCGCGGCCGTCGTCGATTCGCTGTTCCTGCCGGTGACGGCGCTCGTGCTGCTGCGCGTGCTGATTGCCGCGCAGAACCGGCGCAACGTGTTCCTGCCGATCGCACTGCTGGCGTTCGGCGCGCTCAACGCGCTGTTCCATGCGTGCGTGATGACGGGGCGCCCGGATCTCGCGCTGCGCGCGGCCTATGCGGCGACGGGGCTGGTCGTGTTCTTCGTCGCGGTGATCACCGGCCGCATCGTGCCGATGTTCACGATGAATGCGATCCCCGGTTTCAAAATTCGCCGCTTCAGGATCGTGGATGCGCTCGCCGCGCCCGCGGTCGCATTCACGCTGTTCGCGGACGCGCTCGGCGCGCCGGGCACGCTGTTGATCGCCGCCGCGCTCGTCACCGCGCTGCTGCATGCATGGCGCCTTGCCGGATGGCATTCGTGGCGCGTCGGCAACCGGCCGATCGTGTGGATCCTGCACGTGTCCTGCCTGTGGATGCCGGTCGGGTTCGTGCTGCTCGCACTGTCGTTCGCGGGCGTGCTCGCGCATTCGCTGGCCGTGCACGCGCTGACCGTCGGTGCGATCGGCGGCGCGATCGTCGCGATGATCACCCGCACGGCGCTCGGCCACACCGGGCGCATGCTCGTCGCGGGCCCGTGGGAGCAGCTGTGCTACTGGCTGGTGATCGGCGCGGGCGTCATCCGCGTGTTCGGGCCGCTCGTCCCGGGGGTGCCGTATGGCGTCTGGCTCGATGCGTCGGGGGCATGCTGGATCGTCGCGTTTCTCGCGTACACGGTGCACTACGCGCCGTTCCTGCTGGCGCCGCGCGCCGATGGTCGCCGGGATTGATGACGGGATTGACGACGAAGCGTCGCCGGTCAGGCAGAGGCGGGGAGAGCGGGTGCGGAGGACGTCGCGCGCCGGACGGCACGACGATGACCGTGATCGGCCCGAGCGAGGCGGGTGCGGACATGCAGCGCCGCCGGCCAGCGCGAGGGCTTGCCGGCGGCGTCACGCCAGGAGACCGGTTGCCGCGACCGGGCCGGCCTCGTTGCGCGTGTGTCAGAAATGCACGACGGTCCGGATGGACTTGCCTTCGTGCATCAGGTCGAACGCTTCGTTGATGCCGGTGAGCGGCTTCGTATGCGTGACGAACGGCGCGAGCTGGATCGTGCCGGCCATTGCGTCCTCGACCATGCCCGGCAATTCGGAGCGGCCCTTGACGCCGCCGAACGCGGTACCGAGCCAGCGGCGGCCGGTGACGAGCTGGAACGGGCGCGTCGAGATTTCCTGGCCGGCGCCCGCGACGCCGATGACGACCGATTGACCCCAGCCGCGGTGCGCGCATTCGAGCGCGGCGCGCATCACGTTCACGTTGCCGATGCACTCGAAGCTGTGGTCGACGCCCCAGCCGGTCATCCCGACGATGACTTGCTGGATCGGCTCCTGATGGTCCTTCGGGTTCACGCAGTCGGTGGCGCCGAACACGCGTGCGAGGTCGAACTTGCCCGGGTTGGTATCGACCGCGATGATGCGGCCGGCCTTCGCGAGCTTCGCACCCTGGATCACGGCGAGGCCGATGCCGCCGAGGCCGAACACGGCCACCGAGTCGCCCGGCTGCACCTTGGCGGTGTTCTTCACCGCGCCGAGGCCGGTCGTGACGCCGCAGCC
The DNA here is from genome assembly GCF_003366075.1 of Burkholderia sp. IDO3. Classification (NCBI taxonomy): domain Bacteria; kingdom Pseudomonadati; phylum Pseudomonadota; class Betaproteobacteria; order Burkholderiales; family Burkholderiaceae; genus Burkholderia; species Burkholderia sp. IDO3. The sequence goes on along the minus strand of NZ_CP028964.1, from coordinate 768,452 downwards.
CAGCAGGCAGACCTGCTCGGGGTTCGCGTCCGGGTTGATCTTCGCGAGCGAGACTTCGGCGACGACGGTGTATTCGCTGAACGTCGAGCAGCCCATGTAGTGATAAATCGGCTGGCCGTTGTAGCTGAAACGCGTGGTGCCGTCGGGCATCACGCCCTTGCCCTGGGTGGCGCGCACCGACACGCACAGGTTGGTCTTGCCGCTCTTGCAGAACAGGCATTCGCCGCATTCGGCGGTATACAGCGGAATGACGTGGTCGCCGGGTTTCACGCTGGTCACGCCTTCCCCGACTTCCACGACGATGCCGGCGCCTTCATGGCCCAGCACGGCAGGAAAGAGCCCTTCCGGATCGTCGCCCGACAGCGTGAAGGCGTCGGTGTGACAGACGCCCGTATGGGTGATCTTGATCAGCACTTCGCCCTTGCGGGGCGGCTCGACATCGATCTCGACGATCTGCAGCGGCTTACCCGCCTCAAACGCAACAGCAGCACGTGATTTCATGGCAATCCTGTTAAAAAAACACCGAATGGAGCGTTACGTCGACGATTTCGCCTCGGTCAACGCAAGTAGGACCGAACGAGGGTGACGATTTCGTCGATCGATCCGGAAGCGGGCCGCGGGGCGTCCGCGAGCTGGGTGAATTCCTCGCGCAAATGACTTTCCAGCACGTTGGCCATGACCCCGTTGATCGCGCCGCGGATGGCAGCCAGTTGCTGCAGGACCGGGCCACAGTCCGCGCCCTCCTCGAGCGCTTGCTCGAGCGCGTTCAGCTGCCCGCGAACGCGGCGCACGCGGGTCAAAACGCGTTTCTTTTCTTCGGGGGAATGCGGCATGGTGTCGTGGCTTCCTGATACTGGGGGGTAGTATAGAACAAGGCGGCGCGGAGGTATACGGGGGCGTTCCCGGGGCAGCGTGGCGGGCGCCGGCCGGAAAGGCGGTGGCCGGCCGGCGGGTAACCGGCAGGCACCGGCAGGTAACGGGCGGGTAGCCGCCGGCGCAACCGATGCGCGGTTTTTGCGGCGGCGCCGCCGTGGCCGGTGTCGTTCATCGTCAGATCAACAGCTCGAGCGTGCGGAACAGCGCCAGATCCTCGCCGCGCGCCGAGCGTGCGTGCCGCCGGATCACCTGCAGCAGACAGTCGATGAAGCAGCGCGCCGCATCGCCGAGCGTGCTGCTGCGGCGCGTGACGATCCCGAGCTCGCTCGGCTCGAACGTCTCCTTCAGCGGCAGCACGCGCATGCGCTCGCCGAACGGCCGCACCGCCGCGAGGATCGTCGGGCACCACGTGCACATGCCGGCCTGTTCGAGCATCGTCTGCAGGATCGCGACCGACTGCGCGCGCACGATGCGCCGTTCGTCGATCTGCGCGCCGTGCCGCGTGAACAGATAGTCGACGAGCGCGGCCTGCCCGTCGGCGGACGAATTCAGCACCCAGTCGCAATCGAGCAACGCGTGCACCGACTTCGCGCGCTCGTGCGGATGCCCGGCGCGCACCATCACCGACGTGCCGTAGCGCAGCAGCGGCTCGAACGCGAATTCCTGCGCGCTGCTGCCCGGCTGCACGTGGCCGAGCGCGAAATCCATGCTGCCGTCGCGCAGCAGCGGTTGGGCGACGGCCATCAGCGCCTCGTAGAGTTCGAGGCGCACGTCGGGCATCCGCTCGCGAAACCGCAGCACGGTTTCCGCGAGAAACGTCATCGTGAGCCACGGCGTGACGCCGACGCTCAGCCGCCCCTCGACGCGGCCGCGCATCCGTTCCAGATCGCTCTGCGCGTGCTCGAGCTGCTTGAGCACGAGCTTCGCGTGCGTGAGCAGCGTCTTGCCGTATTCGGTGAAGCCGATGCCTTCCGGCGCGCGCACCAGCAGCGGCAGGCGCTCGCTCGCCTCCAGCTCGCGCAGCGCGCGCGTGACGGCCGCCTGCGACAACCCCAGCGTGCGAGCGGCGCCGCGGATGCTGCCGGCCTCCGCGCTCGCGACGAGTGCCTGCAACTGATGCAGCTTGATCGTGCTCATGGTGCGAAACGGGACGAAACCCGACAACGAAAGGTTGTCATCATAACGAAACTGCGGCTGTTCGACGGCATTTTCGCTGCATACGATCCCGCCACGATCTGCCATTCGGCAATCGGCAAACCGGAACGCATCGAGGAGTATCGGGGTTGGATCGAGAACGCATTACGCCAGAAATGGCGGCCATCGAGACGGAGATGATCGCGCTGCGCCGGCGGCTGCACGCGCATCCGGAGCTCGGTTTCGACGAACACGCGACGAGCGAACTCGTCGCCGGCTGCCTGACAACGTGGGGTTATCGGGTGACGCGCGGTCTCGGCGGCACCGGTGTGGTCGGCACGCTCGCGCGCGGCGCCGGCAAACGGCTCGGGTTGCGCGCGGACATGGACGCGCTGCCGATCCGCGAGACGACCGGGCTGCCGCATGCGAGCCGGCACGACGGCGTGATGCACGCGTGCGGCCACGACGGCCATACCGCGATGCTGCTCGCCGCCGCCCGGTGCCTCGCCGAACGCGGGCGCTTCAGCGGCACGCTGAACCTGATTTTCCAGCCGGCGGAGGAAGGGCTCGGCGGCGCGAAGCGGATGATCGACGACGGGCTGTTCGAGCAGTTCCCGTGCGATGCCGTGTTCGCGATGCACAACGTGCCGGGGCTGCCGGCCGGCGTGCTCGGCTTCTGCGACGGCCCGGCGATGGCGTCGGCCGACGAGGTGCGGGTGCGCGTCACGGGGCGCGGCGGTCACGGCGCGGCCCCGCACACGACGATCGATCCGGTGGTGGTGTGCGCGTCGATCGTGATGGCGTTGCAGACCGTGGTATCGCGCAACGTGAATCCGCAGGACCTGGCGATCGTCACGACCGGCTCGATCCACGCGGGCACCGCGTCGAATGTGATCGCGCCGCATGCGGATCTCGAACTGAGCGTGCGGGCGCTGTCGCCGGACGTGCGCGCGCTGCTCGAACGACGCATCCGCGCGATCGTGCACGGCCAGGCCGACAGCTATGGCGCGACGGCCGAGATCGACTATCGCCACGGCTATCCGGTGCTCGTCAATCATGCGGCGGAAACCGCGTTCGCGCGAGACGTGGCGCGGGAATGGGGCGGCGACGACGCGCTGATTGCGCATCTGCGGCCGATCGCGGCGAGCGAGGATTTCGCGTTCATGCTGAACGCGTGCCCGGGCAGCTACCTGTCGATCGGCAACGGCGACGGTGCCGCCGGCTGCGGGCTGCACAACCCGGGATACGACTTCAACGACGCGTGCCTCGCGACCGGCGCGAGCTACTGGATCGCGCTCGCGGAGCGCTACCTCGCGTGAGCCGGGCAAACGCATTCGAATCATTTTCAACGACGGAAACAAGGAGACGGGCAATGAAACAGTGGATGGCGGCGCTCGCGGTGGCGCTGACGGCAACGACGATGGCGGGGGCCGCGCACGCGGGCGACTGGACGGGCAAGGAGATCCGCCTCGCGGTCGATCCGACGTATCCGCCGCTCGAATACAAGCAGCCCGACGGCACGCTGACGGGCTTCGGAATCGACATCACGAACGCGTTGTGCGCGGAACTGCATGCGCGTTGCGTGTGGGTCGAATCGAGCTTCGACGGGATGATTCCGGGGCTGCTCGCGCGCAAGTTCGACGTGATCGCGTCGTCGATGACGATCACGCCGAAGCGGATGCAGCAGATCGCGTTCACGAACCGGATCTCGAATGCGCCGGCCCGGCTGATCGCGCGCAAGGGTTCGCCGCTGCTGCCGACGGCGGCGGCGCTGAAGGGCAAGCGCGTCGGCGTCGAGCAGGGCTCCGCGCAGGCCGACTATGCGATCGCGAACTGGCAGCCGGCCGGCGTGCAGATCGAGTCGTACCAGAACCAGGATCAGGTGTATGCCGACCTCGTGACCGGGCGGCTCGACGCGGCGTTCCAGGCGTCGATCGCGGCCAGCGACGGCTTCCTGAAAAAGCCGCAGGGCAAGGACTTCACGTTCGTCGGCGCGGCGATCGACGACGCGAAGTACTTCGGGCAGGGCGACGGCCTCGGCTTGCGCAAGCAGGACACCGACCTGCGCGACGCGTTCAATCGCGCGCTGGCGACGATCCTCGCGAACGGCACGTATCAGCGGATCAACCGCAAGTACTTCGACTTCGACATCTACGGCGCGAAATAAGCGGCACGACGGCGCATCGGGTGGTAGCGCTCAATATATCAATAAGGAAAACGAATGAACTGGAGATTGTTTCTCGTCGCGATGCCGGCGCTGTGTGCGGCGCCGGCCTTTGCGCAAAGCAGCGTCGCGCTTTACGGGGTGATCGATGCCGGTATCGATTACACGAACAACGTCGGCGGCCACGGCGCGTGGCAGATGGCGAGCGGCTTCGCGCAAGGCAGCCGCTGGGGGCTGAAGGGCACCGAGGATCTCGGCGGCGGCTACAGCGCGCTGTTCCAGATCGAGAACGGCTTCAACGTGAACAGCGGCACGCTCGCGCAGGGCGGCCGCATGTTCGGGCGGCAGGCTTACGTCGGGCTCGGCAGCACGCGCTTCGGCACGCTGACGCTCGGCCGCCAATACGATTCGGTGGTCGACTATCTCGCGCCGACCACCGCGAACGGCAGCTGGGGCGTCTATCCGTTCTCGCATCCGCTCGACAACGACAACACCGGCAACACGTTCCGCGTGAACAACACGGTCAAGTATGCGAGCCCGGATTTTGCCGGCTTCTCGTTCGGCGGCACGTACAGCTTCAGCAACGACACCGGCTTCGCGAACAACCGGCAGTGGAGCGTCGGCGCGCAGTACGAGCAGGGCGGCCTGCTGGTCGGCGCGGCGTTCCTGAACGCGGACAACCCGGGCGCGACGGCCGGCGGCGCGATCGCGGGTTCGGGGTCGGTGGGGGCGGATGCGAACTTCGCGTCGGCGCGGCTGCGGATCTTCGGCGCGGGCATCAACTATACGGCCGGGCCGGCGACGCTCGGGTTCGCGTATACGAACAGCAACGTCACGCGGCCCACTGCGAACGTCGGCTATCTGTTCGGCGACGAGACGATCGAGCCCGTCACGGGGCCGCTCGCCGGCGGCACGGTCACGGCGATCAAGTATCAGAACTTCGAAGTGAACGGCAAGTATCAGTTCACGCCGGCGTTCTTCGTCGGTGCGCAGTACGTGTATACGACCGTGCGTTACGACGCCACCACGGGCAGCGCGACACCGAAGATCCATTCGCTCGGGCTGATGGCCGACTACAACCTGTCGAAGCGGACCGACGTCTATCTGATGGGCGCGTACCAGCGCATCGCCGGCGATGCGACCGGCTCGTCGCTCGACCAGGCGTATATCCCGGGGGCGGCCGACCTGTCGTCGACATCGAAGCAACTGATGGTGCATGCGGGGATCCGTCACAGGTTCTGACGGAGTCGGGCGGGGACGGACGCCGTCATGTTCCGGCGCGGGCCCGGTCGATCTCGGGATCGCAGGCTGAGGTGATTCGAGAGGTCGAACTTCGGCACATGGCGCATCAGGCGGCGCATGCGCAACGAACGCGTGCGTTGCCTGCCATTCCGCAACGGGCGCGCCGCGCGCAACCGGCGGCCGCCCGACGCATCCGCTACCCGCGAATGCCGACCCGATACCGCGTCGTCTGGCGATAGGTCTCGCCCGGGCCGAGGATCGTTTCGTCGCGCAACGCATCCATGTTGACCTGGTTCGGAAAGAACCCGGCTTCGACACACAGCGCCGCATGCTGCACGCACGACACGCCGCCGCTTGCGCGCACGCCGTCCAGATAGTTGCCGGTATAGAGCTGCAGCCCGCGCTGATCCGTCGACACGGCAAGCGCCCGGCCGCTTTCCGGATCGTAGATCGATGCGACGGGCCGCACGCCGCGTCCGTAATCGCGCAGCACATAGCAGTGATCGAAGCCGCGTCCGCGCGCGAGCTGCGGATGCGGCCGGTCGAGGCGGGCGCCGAGCGGCGCGCTCTGCCGGAAATCGAACGCGGTGCCCGTCACGTCGGCCGTGCCGGTCGGGATCAGTGCATCGTCCACTTCGACGAACGCATCGGCGTCGATCCGCAGCAGGTGGCCGCGCACGTCGCTGCCCGCGCGTCCGCTCAGGTTGAAGTAGCTGTGATTCGTCAGGTTCAGCGGCGTCCGCGCATCGGTTCGTCCCGCATAGTCGATCGTCAGCGTGCCGTCGTCGTCGAGCGTGTAACGCACCTCTACGCTCACGTTGCCGGGGAACCCCGCATCGCCCTCGGGCGAATCGAGCCGCAGCGTCAGCCCGCCGCGATCGTCGATCACGTCCCAGCGCGCACGGTGAAAGCCGCTTGCGCCGCCGTGCAGCAGATTGCCGTGCTCGTTGCGATCGAGCGCGTGGTCGATTCCGTCGAGCGTGAAGCGTGCGCCCGCGATCCGGTTCGCCCAGCGGCCGACCGTCGCGCCGAAGTAGGTGCCCGACCCGACATAGTCGGCCGGCGTGTCGTGCGCGAGGACGATATCGGCGAAGCGCCCGGCGCGGTCAGGTGCGAGCCACGACACGACGGTCGCGCCGAGATCGCTGACGACGACGCGCATCCCGTGCGCGTTGCGCAGCGTGTAGCGCCGTGCCGGGTCGCCGCCGGGCAGCGTGCCCCACGGTTCGGAGGGCGTGCGGGCGACGCCAGATGCCGGGCGGGAGGAATCGGTATCGATGGGCATGAGCAGGTCCGATCGCGGGCGGTGAATGCGGTGGGCGGGCGCGGCGCGTTGCCGGCAGCCGCGCGGACGGCGGCGCCGGGTCAGTCGAGCCCGCCCTGGCACAGGTACTTGATCGACAGGTAGTCGTCGAGCCCGTAGCGCGAGCCTTCGCGGCCGTAGCCCGATTCCTTCACGCCGCCGAACGGGGCCGCCTCGCTCGCGAGCGCGCCCTCGTTGATGCCGACGATGCCCGTTTCGAGCCGTGCGGACACGCGCGCGATCCGCCGCACGTCCTGCGTGTAGAAATACGCGGCGAGTCCGAACGGCGTGTCGTTGGCGGCGTCGATGGCGTCGTCCTCGGTATCGAACGGAAACAGCGCGGCGACCGGGCCGAAGGTTTCCTCGCAGGTGAGCTGCATGTCGGCGGTGGCGTCGGCGAGCACCGTCGGCGCGTAGTAGTTCGGGCCGAGTTCGGGCAGGCGCCGGCCGCCCGTCAGCACGCGCGCGCCGCGCTCGATCGCGTCGCCGACGTGGCGCGCGATCTTGTCGACCGCGCGCGCGTTGATCATCGGGCCGATCTGCGCGGCCGGGTCGGTTGCCGGTGCGACCTTCAGCGCGGCGACGCGTGCGGCGAGCTTCGCGGCGAATGCGTCGTACACGCCGGCCTGCACGTACACGCGATTCGGCGACACGCAGGTCTGGCCGCCGTTGCGGAACTTCGCGGCCATCAGCCCGTCGACTGCGGCGTCGAGCTCCGCATCGTCGAACACGATGAACGGCGCATTGCCGCCGAGCTCCAGCGACAGCTTCTTCAGCGTCGCGGCCGATTCGCGCGCGAGCAGCTTGCCGACCGGCGTCGATCCGGTGAACGTGATCTTGCGCACGCGGCCGTCGGCGAGCCAGTCGGCCACCGCCTCGACGCCGCGCTCGCGCGATGCGGCGATCATGTTCAGCACGCCGGGCGGCACGCCGGCTTCGTGGGCGAGGAAGGCCAGCGCGAGCGCGGTCAGCGGCGTATCCTCCGCCGGCTTCGCGACGACCGTGCAGCCGGCCGCGAGCGCGGGCGCGATCTTGCGCGCGATCATCGCGAGCGGGAAATTCCACGGCGTGATCGCGGCGACGACGCCGATCGGCTCCTTGACCGCGCTCAGCCGTTTGCCGCGCTGCTGCTGCGGAATCAGGTCGCCGTACGTGCGGGTTGCTTCCTCGGCGAACCACAGCACATACGACGCGCCGTATGCGACTTCGCCGCGTGCTTCGGCGAGCGGCTTGCCCTGTTCGCGCGACATCAGTTTCGCGAGATCGTCGGTATGCGCGACGATCGCCGCATGCCACGCGCGCAGGATCGCCGCGCGTTCGCGCGCGGGCGTCGCGCGCCAGGCGGGCAGCGCGCGTGCGGCTGCGTCGGTGGCGGCGCGGGCGTCGGCGGAGCCGCTGTCGGGCACGTCGGCGACGGCATCGAGCGTCGCCGGATCGGTGACCGCGAAGCGACGGCCGTCGAGCGCATCGCGCCACGCGCCGTCGATCAGGTTGGCGGTACGAACGAGTTCGGTTCGGGATGGCGTAAGCGGCATGACTGATCCTTGTATGAGGTGGTTCGGCGGGCGCGCGGCAACCCCACGCGCCGTTCGTCAGTGGCGTTCGCCGAACAGCGATTCGAGCGGGTAGTGCCGTTTGACGAACGGCGACTTGATGATCACGTAGCTGAAATACTTCTCGATGCCGATGTTCTGTTCGAGCAGCCCTTCGACGATCGTCTGGTAGTGGCTCACGCTGCGCGTGATGAACTTGAGCAGGTAGTCGTAGCCGCCGCTCGCAAGATGGCACTCGACGATCTCGTCGACGTTGCGGATCGCCGCGACGAAGCGGTCGAAGTCCTCGCGCCGGTGGTCGGCCAGCGTGACCTCGGTGAACACGACCTGCACGTCGCCCAGCTTTTCGAGCTGGATGTGCGCGCCGTAACCGCCGATGTAGCCGGCTTTTTCCAGCCGCTTCACGCGGATCAGGCACGGACTGGGCGACAGCCCGACCGCATCGGCCAGTTCGACGTTGGTCATGCGGCCGCGCTTCTGCAACTGGGAAAGGATGCGCAGGTCGATGCGATCCAGCTTGCTGTCCGTCATGTTTACGTGAGAGGGAAAAAAATGGAATGTCCGGTTACTTTAGAGTCGAACGATGGCGGCCACAAGCCCGGCTTTCCCTTGCAGGGCTCAGGCCGGCTGCGCGTGCGCGGCGTCGAGCGTGCGCTGCACGCCCGGGTCGGCCAGCACGTCGTCGAGCGTCTTGCGCACGCGCTCGAACATCAGGTCGAACTCGCCCGCCGTGAAGCTCAACGCCGGCGCGAAACCGAGCGTGCCGTCGCCGAACGCACGAAACACCACGCCGTTCGCGTAGGCCGCCGCGGCGATCTTGTCGGGCACGTTCAGCGCGGCGTCGAAGCGCGTCTTGCGGGCCTTGTCGGCCACGAGTTCGAGCGCGCCGAGCAGGCCGGCCGACCGTGCGTCGCCGACGAGCGGATGCGCGCGCAGCGCGTCGAGGCCCGCGGCGAAGCGCGGCGCCATCGCCTGGCCGTTCGCGAGCAGCCCGCCTTCGTGATACAGCTTCAGCACTTCGAGGCCGATCGCGGCGCTGACCGGATGCGCGGAATACGTGTAGCCGTGCCCGACCACGGCCGAATCGGCGCGGCTGCCGGCGATGCCTTCGTAGATTTCGTCGGACATCAGCACCGCGCCCATCGGCGCATAGCCGGCGGTCAGCCCCTTCGCGACGGTCATCAGATCCGGGTCGACCTGTTCGGTCTCGCACGCGAACAGCGGGCCCGTGCGGCCGAAGCCGGTGATGACCTCGTCGGCGACGAACAGGATGCCGAGGCGCCGGCATGCGTCGCGCATCGCCTTCAGCCAGCCGGCCGGGGGCACGATCACGCCGCCGGAGCCTTGCACCGGTTCGCAGAAGAAGGCCGCGACGTTGTCCGCGCCGAGTTCCGCGACCTTCGCTTCGAGCGCCGCGACCGACGCGGCGATCAGCGCCTGCGGATCGTCGCCGAGCGGATGGCGGTACGGGTAGGGCGACGGAATGTGATGCTGGTCGGCGCGCGGCAGGTCGAAATGACGGTGGAACGCGGGCAGCGCGGTGAGGCCCGCACCGATCGACGACGAGCCGTGATAGCCGCGTTCGAGCGCGATCATCTGCTTCTTCGACGGGCGGCCGGTCGCATTGAAATAGTGCGTGATGAAGCGCACGGCGGAATCGACCGCGTCCGAGCCGCCGAGCGTGAAGTACACGCGGTTCAGCGACGGCGGGGCGAGCGCGGCGAGCCGTTCGGCCAGCTCGATCGCCGGCTGCGAGCCGAAATGGAAATAGCCGGTCGCGTACGGCAGCTTCGCCATCTGCTCGGCGGCGGCTTTCACGATGCTGTCGCGGCCGTAGCCGACGTTCACGCACCACAGGCCCGAGAACGCATCGAGCAGCGTGTTGCCGTCGCCGTCGCGCAGGAACACGCCGTCGGCGGATTCGAGCACGGTGACGCCGCGCGCTTCATGCGCGCGATAGTTGACGACGGGATGGATCAGGTGTTGACGATCGGCTTCGATCAGTGCGGCTTGGTTCATGGCGGGCAGGATTCTCGTCGGGGGTCAGCGGTGAGTTCATGCTACCGGGCGAGCATGCCGCACGCGCCTTCAATTTGCAGTCTGAAACGTACGAACGCGGTGTTTGTGCGGGGCGCTTCGGCATTTTCTGCTGCGCGCCCCGCGGGGCCGTGTGCGCGCGTCGGCGCGTCAGTAACCGCGCACGCGATCGACGACGCCGATCATCGGCTGGCCCGCGCGATGGCGCGCGAGATTCGCGAGGACGGCGTCGACGGCCGTGTCGGGCCGCGTCGCGCTGGCGATGTGCGGCGTGATCCGGATGCGCGGATGCGCCCAGAACGGGTGGCCCGCCGGCAAAGGTTCGGGGTCCGTCACGTCGAGGATCGCGCTGTCGAGCCGGCCGCTCGCGAGCGCCGCGAGCAGCGCGGCCTCGTCGAGTTGCGGGCCGCGCCCGACCTGCACGAGCGACGCGCCGGCCGGCAGCGCATCGAACACGCGCGCGCCGAGCAGCCCGCGCGTATCGGCCGTGAGCGGCAGCAGGCAGATCAGGATGTCGCTGCGGGCGAGGAACGCATCCAGCGCCGCGTCGCCCGCGTAGCAGTCGATGCCGTCGAGCGTGCGTGGCGTGCGGCTCCAGCCCGCGCACGGGAAACCGAAGCGCCGCAGCGTGTCGAGCACGGCCTGGCCGAGGGTGCCGAGCCCGAGCACGCCGACGCGCCGCGACGCGGCCGCGCGCACGGGCTTCTCGCGCCACACCTGTTCGCGCTGCTGCGCCGCGTAGTCGAACAGGTCGCGGTGGATCGTCAGCACCGCCTGCGTCACGTACTCGACCATCCCTTCGACGATGCCCGGCTCGATCATCCGCACGACCGGAATGCGGGCCGGCACGCACGACAGGTCGAACTGGTCGATGCCGGCACCCACCGAGAACACGACTTCGAGATTCGGCAGCAGCGCGACCGGATCGTCGGGCGGCTGCCACGCGGCGAGATACCGGACGGCTTGCGCGTCACCGATGTCCGGCCAGATCCGGAACGGAAGGTCGGGGGCGAGCTGCGCGAAACGCCGCGCCCATTGCGCGCCGCGCACCGGATCGGCCTTGTAGAGGAAGCTCATCGGGCGCCTCGCTCAACCGAGGGCCTGATTCACGATCGCGAACGTGCGCAGCGCCGGGTCGCGCGCGGGCGCCGCGCCGCGCACCATCGCGACGACGGTATCGACGCGCGGCAGCCCGAGCCCCTGCAGCCAGTCCGACAACCCGCTGTCGCCCGGCACGTCGAGCCGCACGAACATCCCTTCGTGCAGCGCGAGCCAGTGACTGATCAGCGCCTGCGCGCGCAGCGCGTCCGGCGCGACCACCGGGCCGATCACGTGGCCGCGGCCGAAGCGGCGGAACAGCGCGAAGCCGAGCAGTTCGCCGTCGCGGTCGAGCGCGATGCCGTTCGCGACGCCGAGCAGCGCATCGATCACCGCGTCGCGCGGATAGCCTGCCGCGCGCGATGCGAGCGCCGCGAGGCGCGGGCCGTCGTTCGTGCCGAGCGGGCGCAGGCGCTCGCCCGGCGGCAGCGAGATCAGCGGCGGCTGGAACGCGGCGCCCTGGTGCTGGTCGATCGTGCCGATCGCTTCGAAGCCGAATTTCACGTAGAGCGGTTCGCCGGACGGCGTCGCGTGCAGGAAGATGGTGCGCGCGCCGAGACTGTCGACGACGCGCGCGAGCAGTTCGCGGCCGATGCCGCGGCCCTGGCGCTCGGGCGACACGATCACCATGCCGAGCGATGCGTGCGCGTCGCCGAAGCGCCAGCCGAGCGCGGTGCCGACGATGCCGGCTTCGTCTTCGGCGACGAAGCCGCTGCCGAGCTGGAGCGCGAAGCGCCAGTCGTCGAGCCGGTGCGGCCACTTGACGGCTTCCGACAGGCGATGCGCGGCGGGCAGGTCGGCTTCGGCGAACGGACGATAGATAAGCGTGCGGGAAGGGTTGAGATCGGACACGCCGGACTCCGGATGGGTAGGAATGACGCATTCACTCTGCCAGCGCCGCCGCGGCTCGGATAGGACGATTCGCCTGTTTTCCGGCGGCGACGGCCGCGCGCGCGAGATCGACGCAAACCGGCTCGATTCGCGCGCACGAACGCGCGCATCGTGCCGGCGCGGCCCGTCGATCCGGCAGCGCCTGCTGTGGGAGCGGGACTACGATGAAAGCGCCGGTATCGCCGCCGCTTGCCGGCGAGCCGCACCGGCCGGCCGCGGCACCCGCTTCCCGAAGCCCGCCGGCCGGCGCGGCCGCACTACGCCGGATCGCACCGCAGATCGTGCCGTGCAGCGCGCCCAACACGCGGCGATTCTGCGTTTTGGGCGGCGCCGAACGACGCGCACCGGGTTTTTTGCCTTGATTCAATTTCGTACAACCCAGCCCGTCCCCGGCCCTGCCGGGGCTTCACACCGACAGGACGCATCATGATTCAGTTTGAACCGAAGTTCATCACTTTCGACTGCTACGGCACGCTGACCCGCTTCCAGATGGCGGACCTGGCGCGCGAGATCTATGCGGAGCGGCTGTCGCCGGTCGCGATGGAGGACTTCGTGCGCGCGTTCGCCGCCTATCGGCTCGACGAAGTGCTCGGCGCATGGAAGCCGTACCGCGACGTCGTCGTCAACGCGATCCGCCGCACCTGCGCGCGCGTCGGCGTGACGTTCGACGAAGCCGAGGCCGAGCGCTTCTATCACGCGGTGCCGACGTGGGGCCCGCATCCGGACGTGCCGGCCGGGCTGTCGCGACTCGCGAAGAAATACAAGCTGGTGATCCTGTCGAACGCCATGGACGAGCAGATCATGAGCAACGTCGACAAGCTCGGCGCGCCGTTCCATGCGGTGTTTACCGCGCAGCAGGCGCAGTCGTACAAGCCGCGCATGCAGGGTTTCGAATACATGTTCGGCAAGCTCGGCTGCAAGCCGGAGGACGTGTTGCACGTGTCGTCGAGCCTGCGCTACGACCTGATGACGGCCGAGGATCTCGGGATCAAGCACAAGGCGTTCGTGAACCGCGGCCACGAGCCGGGCACGCCGTTCTACAACTATTACGAAGTGTCCGACATCGGCCATCTCGCGACGCGGCTCGGGCTGTAAGCGACCCGTCGGCCGCGCGACGCCGCGTCGCGCGGTTTGTTGCGACTCCGCTGCCGGCTTGCCGCGCTGCCCGGGAAAACCCGCGCACGCGGCCGGGCGCGGGCGCTGGAACGTCACGCGCACCTTGCGCGTCGTGCCGCGCGGCGGTCGCGGTTCTTCGGCACTTGCGGCGCGCTTCCGTGGATCGATCGTGGACCGATCGCGAATCGTCCCGGATCGTCCGCAGATCGTCCGCGCCGAATTCGATCGTCTCTCCGGCCTCCGGTGCGAACGCGCCGGCGTCACGCGCAAAGCACGTCACGTCCCGCTCCTTCATGTTGCGCCCGCCAGTGCGCGCCAGGCATTCGAACCTGCCGGTCGCGAACGCGTCGCGCATGCGCGCGGGTTTGTACGCGTGCAGCACGCGCGCAGGTTCGGCGCCGGCCGTGCGTGGGCTGTCGCATCGGCCGGCTTCGATGGAACAGGCAATCTTCCGACGAACGTTTCGACCGCGCGCCCGCGCCCCTTCGCCGGGCAAACGGCGCTGCGCCGGGGCACGCAGCAAATCATGCTGCGCAGGCGGCTCAAAACGGTCGAATCGTATCGTGCAGCCGCCCCGAATCGCGACAACCCGCATTTTGGCGATGCTTAAATGAACGCCATACGCATGACGTTGCATTCGCTACCAGCAGGCGAAAGCGGCGGATTTATCGAACCACGCTGGACCCCAGGACCCACTTTCCACAGTCAGGAGCAGTTCGGATGAACGACGATATCGACAACGGCGGCACGGGCGGTTTCACGCGCCGCGACATGATGCGGGTCATGGCGGCGAGCGGCATGATGGCCGTCGGTGGCGGCGGACTGCTGATGGACGCGCAGTCGGCCTTCGCCGCGCCGGCCCCCAAGCGCGGTGGCAAGATCCGGGTCGCGAACGAATCGAGTTCGACGGCCGATACGCTCGACCCGGCCAAGGGCTCGACGGGCGCCGACTACATCCGCTTTTTCATGTTCTACAGCGGCCTCACGCAGCTGGATCAAAGCCTCACGCCGCAGATGAACCTCGCCGAGTCGCTGCACACGACCGACGCGAAGACCTGGATCATCAAGCTGCGCAAGGGCGTCACGTTCCACGACGGGAAGTCGGTCGGCCCGGCCGACGTGGTGTATTCGCTGATGCGCCACAAGAACCCGGCCACCGCGTCGAAGGTCAAGACGCTCGCCGACCAGTTCGCCGATGCGAAGGCGAGCGGCCCCGACGAAGTCACGCTCGTGCTCGCCAGCGCGAACGCGGACCTGCCGGTGATTCTCGCGACGCCGCAGCTCGTGATCACCAAGGACGGCACGACCGACTTCGCTACCGGCATCGGTTGCGGCCCGTACAAGCTGAAGTCGTTCAAGCCGGGCGTGTCGACCGTCGGCGTGCGCAACGACAGCTACTTCAAGCCGGGCATGCCGTACCTGGACCAGATCGAGCTGATCGGCATCACCGATAGCGCCGCGCGTCTGAACGCGCTGCTGTCGGGCGACGTGCACCTCGTGAACGCAGTCGATCCGCGTTCGACGCAGCGTGTCGCGTCGACGTCCGGCTATGCGCTCAGGGAAACCAAGTCGGGGCTCTATACCGACCTGATCATGCGCAGCGAAAACCCGATCACCGCGAACCCCGATTTCGTCGAAGGGATGAAGTACCTGTTCGATCGCGAACAGATCCGCACGGCAGTGTTCCGGGGCTATGCGGTGATCGGCAACGACCAGCCGATTCCGCCGGGCCATCGCTACTTCAACGCGTCGCTGCCGCAGCGGCCGCACGATCCGGACAAGGCGAAATTCCTGTTCCAGAAGGCCGGCGCGCTGGGCGTTTCGCTGCCGCCGATCTACGCGACGTCCGACGCGAACGGCTCGGTCGAGATGGCCGTGCTGATGCAGCAGGCCGGCCAGAAGATCGGGCTGAACCTGCAGGTGAACCGCGTGTCGGCCGACGGCTACTGGTCGAATCACTGGATGAAGCATCCGCTCGGCTTCGGCAACATCAACCCGCGCTCGAGCGCCGACGTGCTGTTCACGCAGTTCTTCAAGTCGGACGCGCCGTGGAACGAGTCGGGCTGGAAGAACGCGAAGTTCGACCAGTTGCTGCTCGCCGCGCGCTCCGAGACCGACGATGCGAAGCGCAAGCAGATGTACGGCGACATGCAGGTGATCGTGTCGCAGCAGGGCAGGATCGGCATTCCGGCGTTCATCAGCTTCCTCGACGCGTACGACAAGCGGCTCGCGGGCCTCGGCTCGATCCCGACCGGCGGGATGATGGGTTTCATGTTCGCCGAGTACGTGTGGTGGAACGCTTGACGCAGCGACGTATCGCTGCCGCGCGGCCGGTACGGACAACCGCTCCGGCCGCGCGCGACTTTTCCGGGAGTGCCGTTTCATGAACCGAATCCTCATCGGGCTGATCGGCCGGCGCATCGCGGTCACCGCGCTGACGCTGCTGATCGTGTCCGCGATCGTCTTCACGATCACGAACCTGCTGCCGGGCGATGCCGCGCAGGCCGCGCTCGGCCAGTCCGCGACACCGGAAACGGTCGCCGCGCTGCGCCAGCAGTTCGGTCTCGACATGCCGGCGCACGTGCGCTACGTACACTGGCTCGCCGGCTTGCTGCACGGCGATTTCGGCCGGTCGCTGTCCGGCGACATGCCGGTGTCCGAGATGATCGGCGGCCGGCTGCCGAAGTCGCTGGCGCTCGCCGCGATCACGACCGCCGTATCGGTGCCGATCGCGCTGCTGCTCGGCATACTCGCGGCCGTCAAGCGCGAGTCGGTGGTCGATCGCGTGATCAGCCTCGGCACGCTGTCGCTCGTCGCGACGCCGGAATTCCTGATCGCGACGGTCGCCGTGCTCGTGCTCGCCGTGAAGCTGCACTGGCTGTCCGCGCTGTCGTACAGCGGCCCGATCGAGAGCTTCCACGACTTTCTGCGCGCGTACGCGATGCCGGTGCTGACGCTGTGCGCGGTCGTGATCGCGCAGATGGCGCGGATGACGCGGGCCGCGGTGATCGAGCAACTGAGCGCGTCGTACGTCGAGATGGCCGTGCTCAAGGGCGCGAGCCCCGCGCGCGTCGTGCTGCGTCATGCGCTGCCGAACGCGATCGGGCCGATCGTCAATGCGGTCGCGTTGAGTCTGTCGTACCTGCTCGGCGGCGTGATCGTCGTCGAGACGATCTTCAACTATCCGGGCCTCGCCAGCCTGATGGTCGATGCCGTCGGCAACCGCGACTTCCCGCTGGTCCAGGCGTGCACGCTGATCTTCTGCGTCGCCTATCTGATGCTCGTGCTGTTCGCCGACCTCTGCTCGATCGTGTCGAACCCGAGACTACGGACCTGAATGGTCCGTCCACCTTCCGAGATGCCGCCCATGCACCCGACCGAACCCGTTCATCGCAGCAGCGCGCTGCCGCCGTCCGGCGAGCCGCGCTCGCCGTGGGGTGGCGCGACGCCGCCCGCCACGCCTTCCCCCGACCAGCCGCGCAAGCGCCGCGCCGCACGCATGAAACTGACGACCGGCGGCCGCGTCGGCCTGGCGATGGTCGGCCTGATGCTGTTCATCGCCGTGTTCGCGCCGCTGCTCGCGCCGCACGACGTCGGCGCGATCGTCACGCAGGACGTGTTCGCGCCGTTCGGCGGCAAGCTGCCGTTCGGCTCCGACTTCCTCGGCCGCGACATGCTGAGCCGCATTCTGTACGGCACGCGGCTGACCGTGCTGCTCGCGCTCGCGGCGGTGCTGCTCGCCGCGGTGACCGGCACGACGCTCGGGCTGCTCGCCACGGTGTCGGGCCGCGCGGTCGACGAGACGATGAGCCGGCTGCTCGATGCGCTCACGTCGATTCCGTCGAAGATGTTCGCGCTGATGTTCGTCGCCGCGTTCGGCTCGTCGCTGCCGCTGCTGGTCCTGACCGCCGCGGTCAGCTACATGCCGGGCTCGTACCGGATCGCGCGCGCGCTGGCGGTCAACATCAGCACGCTCGAATTCGTGCAGGTGGCGAAGGCGCGCGGCGAAGGCGCGCTGTACATCGCCTGCGTCGAGATGCTGCCGAACATGATCCATCCGATGCTCGCGGATACCGGCCTGCGGTTCACGTTCGTCGTGCTGCTGCTGAGCGGCCTCAGCTTTCTCGGGCTGGGCGTGCAGCCGCCTTACGCGGATCTCGGCTCGCTCGTGCGCGAGAACATCGCGAGCCTCGGCGACGGCTCGGCCGTCGCGATCATGCCCGCGGTCGCCATCGCGATCCTGACGGTGGGCGTCAACCTGATGATCGACGGCCTGCCGCATCGCGGCCGCCGCAAGGGCGCGGCCGGCGCCGCCGGAGGACACTGATGCAACACGAATCGAACCCGCTCGTCGAGGTGCGCGGGCTGCGCGTGGTCGGCGGCCGGCCGGGCGGCGAGGAAACGACGATCGTCCACGGCGTCGACTTCGACATCCGGCGCGGCGAAGTGCTCGCGCTGATCGGCGAGTCCGGCTCCGGCAAGACGACGATCGCGCTGTCGCTGATGGGCCATGCGCGCGCCGGCTGCCGGATCGCCGGCGGCTCGGTGAAGCTCGGCGGCACGGACGTCTGCACGCTGTCCGCGTCCGCGTTGACCGCGCTGCGCGGCCGCAAGGTCGCGTACATCGCGCAGAGCGCCGCGGCCTCGTTCAATCCGTCGCGGACGATTCTCGACCAGGTGATCGAGAGCGCGCTGATCCACAAGACGCTGACGAAGCGCGACGCGCAGGCGAAGGCGGTCGAGCTGTTCCGCGCGCTCGCGCTGCCGGAGCCGGAGACGATCGGCAAGCGCTATCCGCACCAGGTGTCGGGCGGGCAGTTGCAGCGCCTGATGGCCGCGATGGCGCTGATCACCGATCCGGAGCTCGTGATTCTCGACGAGCCGACCACCGCGCTCGACGTGACCACGCAGATCGACGTGCTGCAGGCGTTCAAGAGCGTGATCCGGCGTTACGGGATGAGCGCGGTGTACGTGTCGCACGACCTGGCGGTGGTCGCGCAGATGGCCGACCGGATCGTCGTGCTGAGCGACGGTGTGATCCGCGAGGCGGGCGATACCGAACAGATCCTGCATGCGCCGGCGCATCCGTACACGCAGAGCCTGATCGCGGCGGTGACGCCGGGCGACGCCGAGCGCGACGCGAAGCCGGCGCCTGCCGCGCCGGCGCCGCTGCTCGACGTGCGCGGCGCGATCGCCGGGTACGGCGGCCGCACCGCGAAGGGCTGGCCCGCGAAAGTGATCCTGCACGAAGTGGACCTGCGCATCGGGCGCGGGCAGACGGTCGGCGTGATCGGCGAATCGGGCTCCGGCAAGACGACGCTCGCGAAGGTGATCGCGGGCCTCGTGCCGGCGACGGGCGGCGAGATCCTGCTCGACGGCGAGCCGCTCGCGCGCGATATCGTCAAGCGCACCAAGGAGCAGCACCGCCGTGTGCAGATCGTGTTCCAGAACGCCGATACCGCGCTCAATCCGGTGCATACCGTCGAGCGCACGCTGGCCCGGCCGCTGGCGTTCTATCACGGGATCAAGGGCGCGCGGGCGCGGCAGCGCGTCGCGGCGCTGCTCGAGCTCGTGCGGCTGCCGCAGGCGGTGGCCGGGCGGCGTACCGGCGAGCTGTCCGGCGGGCAGAAGCAGCGCGTGAACCTCGCGCGCGCGCTCGCGGCCGAACCCGACCTGATCCTGTGCGACGAAGTCACGTCGGCGCTCGATACCGTGGTTGGCGCCGCGATCATGGATCTGTTGCGCGACCTGCAGGCGAAGCTCGGCGTGTCGTACATATTCATCACGCACGACATCGCGAAGGTGCGCGCGATCAGCGACGACATCGTCGTGCTGTATGCGGGCCGCCGCGTCGAAACCGGCAGCCGCGACGCGCTGTGCGCGCCGCCGTACCACCCGTATTCGCACCTGCTCGTGTCGTCCGCGCCCGAACTGCATGCGGGCTGGCTCGACGTTGCCGCCGAGCGCTGCCACCGGCCGCTGGTGCCGATCGGCGGGAGCGCGGACGACGCCGAGCTGTGCCCGTTCCTCTCGCGCTGCGCGATGCGGGTGGACGGCGTATGCAACCGGACGGCCCCTGCGTTGCGTACGCTCGAAAACGGCGCGCAGGTGCTGTGCCATCGCAGCGAGGAAGACCTCGTGCGCTTCCAGGCGGAGCCGGTGCAGGCCGGCGTCGCGCCGGTGCGGCTGTAGCGCGCGCCGCGCCGGCCGGTCTCGCGCGTGTCGCGGCGGCCGGCGCGCCGCAGAGTCTGCTGCGGCGCGCGTGCAAAACGGCGATTTGTGCGCGTGCCGTGCGCGAATACGCGGCAACTGCGGTTTTTGACGGTGATTAAATGAATCTCATTGAACGGTCGCCGATCGTCGTCGCCGGAAGGCAAGAGAAGAATCCGATGAAATTCGAATCGTACTGGCTGGATACCCGCCCCGCGTTTCGCGCCGGCTGCGAAGGCCCCGTCGAAGGGCGCGCCGACGTGGTCGTGATCGGCGGCGGCTTCACCGGCCTGTCGGCGGCGCTCGCGCTCGCGCAGCGCGGCGTATCGGTGGTCGTGCTCGAAGCCGCGCAGATCGCGGGCGAAGCGTCCGGACGCAACGGCGGCCAGTGCAATACGGGCGTCGCGCAGGACTACGCATCGCTTGCCGCGCGGATCGGCCCCGAACAGGCGAAGCAGTTCTATCGCGCGTACGAAAGCGCGGTGAAGAGCGTCGAGACGATCGTCGCCGAGCACGCGATCGACTGCGATTTCCGGCGTACGGGCAAGTTGAAGCTCGCCGCGAAGCCGCAGCATTTCGCGGGGCTCGCGAAGACGTTCGACGCGTTGCGGCGCGACGTCGATCCGGACATCGAACTGATCGAGCCGTCGCGGATCCGCGATGAAATCGCGTCCGACGGTTTCTACGGCGGCCTCCTGCAGCGCAACGGCGCGCAGATGCACATGGGCAAGTTCGGCGTCGGGCTGGCGCAGGCGGCCGTGCGCGCCGGCGCGCGCGTCTACGAGCAGGCGGCCGTCACGCGGCTGGACCGGCTGGAAGGCGAGCGCCACGCGATCACCTGCACGCGCGGCACGATCGTCGCCGACCGCGTGCTGGTCGCGACCGGCGCGTCGCAGCACGGCCCGTTCGCGTGGTTCCGGCGGCGCATCGCGCCGGTCGGCAGCTTCATCGTCGTCACCGAGCCGCTGCCCGACGCGCAGTTGAACAGGCTGTTCCCGCATCGTCGCGCGTACGTGACGTCGCGCCAGATCGGCAACTACTTCCGCGTGACGCCCGACAACCGGCTGCTGTTCGGCGGACGCGCGCGCTTCGCGATGTCGAGCCCGCGCTCCGACGCGAAAAGCGGCGACGTCCTGCGCGCCGGCATGGCCGGCTATTTCCCCGAACTGGCCAACGTGCGGCTCGATTACTGCTGGGGCGGGCTGGTGGACATCACCGCCGACCGGCTGCCGCGCGCGGGCCAGCACGACGGGCTTTATTACTCGATGGGCTACAGCGGCCACGGCGTGCAGATGTCGGTGCACATGGGCCGCGTGATGGCCGACGTGCTGTATGGCGCGGTGGCCTCGAATCCGTGGCGCGAGCTCGACTGGCCGGCGATACCCGGCCATTTCGGGCACGCGTGGTTCCTGCCGTTCGTCGGCGCGTACTACCGGGTGCAGGATTTCCTGCACTGAAGCGAGCGCCGGGGAGGATTCAACATGAAAGCGCGTTTCGTTTGCCCGTTCGCCGGCGTTGCCGCGCGGGCCATGATCCTGCAGGCGGCGGCATGAGGACTGCGGGCATGCTCGACCTGTTTCACGATTCGGCCGAAGACGCGATGCCACGCACGGCGCGTGTCGCGCGCCCCGTCTCGCCGGCGATCGGCGAGGTGCTGCGCACGATCGACGCGTCGTTCGCGCAGCCGCTGAACCTCGACACGCTCGCGGCAGTGGCCGGGCTGAGCGTGTCGCGTTTCACCGCGCGCTTTCGCAGCGAAACCGGGTTGTCGCCGCACCGGTATCTGTGCCTCGTGCGCGTGCGGCGCGCGCAGGACCTGTTGCGCGCCGGGCTCGCGCCGTCGGTCGTTGCCACCGACGTCGGGTTCTTCGACCAGAGCCATCTGTGCCGGCATTTCCGGCGCGTGCTCGGGATCACGCCGCGCGATTACGTGATCGCGCGACCGGGTGGCACGCCGGCGCGCACGCCGTCGACGCGCACGCGCACCGAACACCGCGAAGCGTCGTGTCACGCCGCGTAGGCGCCAAGCGTGAACGGCGTGCACGCCCGAGGGATTTCCGATATCGCGCGACGGCTTTCAATCTTGCCGCCGCGCACTGCACAGGAGCAGAAATGACCGCAGTATTCGTGTTGCACCATGCAGACGGCTCACCGTCTTCCACCGCGTTCCGCACACAGGCGTTCGGCGGGAACGATCCTTTTGCACAACATCGGGAGATCGCGTGGGAAGGGCCCGACGCGATGGCCGCGGGGCGCATCCGTTTCGCCGGCGCGCTCGACATCCCGGATTATCCGCACATCGAAACCCTGGTCGTCGTCGAAGGCGAGTTGACGCTCGAGGCAGCCGGCGCCGCCCCGTGGGTGCTGCGGCCCGGCGAGGGCGTCGTGATCGGCCGCGGCACGGCGCTGCGCGTGAACGCCGGGTCGCCCGTGCTGTTGACGTTCTGCGCGGCCGTGTGCGCGCAACCGACGAAGCACGGCCTCTTTCCGCTGCGCGCCGATGCCGACTTCAAGCCGTCGTCGTCGCTGCCCGCGGACGTGCTGCTCGGCCCCGCGCCGCAATGCCGCAGCGACAACGTGTTCATCGACGACGGCGCCGGGTACAGCGCGGGCACGTGGGATTCGACGCCTTATCACCGGATCGTCCGCCCGCATCGCGTGAACGAATTCATGTTCCTGCTGGACGGCGGCGTGCGCTTCGCGGCACCCGACGGCAGCGTGCTGTCGCTCGGCGCCGGCGACGCGCTGTTCGTGCCGCGCGGCGCATCGATCGGATGGGAAAGCAGCGAACGCGTGGCGAAGTTCTACGTCGTGCAAAACGTCACCGTATCAACCGAACGAGACTGACCATGTCCCCTCCGCTGCGCCATATCGAAACCTCGCCCACGCCGCCGGCATCGGCCGACGTCGTCGTGATCGGCGGCGGCATCATCGGCGTTTTCACCGCTTACTACCTCGCCCGGCGCGGGGTATCGGTCGCGCTGGTCGAGAAGGGCCGCATCGGCGCCGAGCAGTCGAGCCGCAACTGGGGCTGGTGCCGGCAGCAGAACCGCGACGCGCGCGAGTTGCCGATGGCAAGCAAGAGCATCGATCTGTGGGAGCGATTCGCCGTCGAATCCGGCGAAGACACGGGCTTTCACCGTTGCGGGCTGCTGTATCTGAGCAATGACGAGGACGAGCTGTCGCGCTGGGCCAGTTGGGGCGAGTTCGCGAAGACGGCCGGCGTGACGACCTACATGCTCGACAGCAAGCAGGCCGGCGAGCGCGGGCACGTCACGGGCCGGTCGTGGAAAGGCGGCGTGTTTTCGCCGACCGACGGCACGGCGGACCCGGGCAAGGCCGCGCCGGCCGTGGCCGCCGCATTGATGAAGCTGGGCGGCAGCGTCCACCAGCACTGCGCGGCGCGCGGGATCGAACTCGCGGGCGGGCGCGTGAGCGGCGTCGTCACGGAAGCCGGCGTCATCAAGACCAAAACGGTCGTGCTGGCCGGCGGCGCGTGGGCGTCGTCGTTCTGCCGCCAGCTCGACATCCGCTTCCCGCAGGCGTCGGTCCGCCAGTCGATCCTGAGCGTGTCGCCCGTCGCCCAGCTGTTGCCGGACGCGCTGTATACCTCCGGCGTGTCCGTGACCCGGCGCAGCGACGGCCGCTATGCGCTGGCGATCAGCGGCCGCGCGCGCGTCGACCTGACGCCGCAGTTCCTGCGCTTCGCGCCGCAGTTCGTGCCGATGTTCGCGAAGCGCTGGCGCAATCTGATGCCGGGCGGCCTCGAAGGGGTGCGCGGCGGCCACGAAACGCTGAAGCGCTGGCGCCTCGATGCGCCGACGCCGATGGAGGCGGTTCGCATTCTCGATCCGAAGCCCGACATGTCGGCGGTCAACGAAACGTATCGCCGCGCGGTCGAACTGCTGCCCGAGCTTCGCGAAGCCACGATCACGCATGCATGGGCCGGATTCGTCGACAGCACGCCGGACGGCGTGCCGGGCATCGGCGAAGTGCCGGGCGTGCCGGGGCTGATTCTCGCGGCGGGCTTTTCGGGGCACGGCTTCGGAATCGGCCCGGGCGCCGGGCACCTGATCGCCGATCTCGTCACCGGCGCGCCGCCGCTCGTCGATCCGGTGCCGTATCGGCCTGGCCGTTTCGCCGACTCCGCGTGGGGCAAGGTCGCCGATTTTTGATGTGCGGCCGCGACCGCGGTGGCGGCGCCCGAACGATGCGCTTCGATTCGAAGCGCACCCGTGGTATCGACTCAAGGACATCCTGCAATGCATTCATCCGTCAGTTCACTGCTTCATCGCCTGAAGCAGGCCGGCAGGCTCGACCGGTTCTTCATCGATGGCGACTGGGTCGTGCCCGGCGGCGGCGAGCGGTTCGCGGTCGTCAGCCCGTCCACGGAAGACACGTTATGCGAGATCCCGCTCGGCAACGCACGCGATGCCGACCGCGCGGTGCAGGCCGCGCGCCGCGCGTTCGAACGCTGGGCCGCGACGCCGCCGCACGAGCGCACCGCGCTGCTCGACCGCGTGCATGCGCTGATCCTGGCGCGCGCCGAGCTGTTCGCCACCGCGCTCGCGATGGAAATGGGCGCGCCGCTCGGCTATGCGCGCAGTGCCCACGTGCCGCTCGCGGCCGAACATATCCGCGTCGCGCGCGACAATCTCGCCAGCTACCCGTTCGCGTCCCGGCGCGGAACGACGGCGATCGTCCGCGAGCCGATCGGCGTGTGCGCGCTGATCACGCCGTGGAACTGGCCGATCTACCAGATCACCGCGAAAGTCGGGCCGGCGCTTGCCGCTGGGTGCACCGTGGTGCTCAAGCCCAGCGAGCTGTCGCCGCTCAGCGCGCTGCTGTTCGCGGAAGTGATCGCCGACGCGGGCGTGCCTGCCGGCGTATTCAACCTGGTGAGCGGCAGCGGTGACGCGGTGGGCGCCGCGCTTTCGTGCCATCCGGAGGTCGACATGGTGTCGATCACCGGGTCGACGCGTGCGGGCGTGCTCGTCGCGCAGGCGGCCGCGCCGACCGTCAAGCGCGTCGCGCAGGAGCTCGGCGGCAAATCGCCGAATCTCGTGCTGCCCGATGCGGATCTGGCGCGCGCGATCGCGCCGGGCGTGGCCGCCGCGTTCCGGAACATGGGCCAGTCGTGCAGTGCGCCGACCCGCATGATCGTGCCGCGCGACATGCTGCGCAGCGTCGAGGCGCTGGCCGTCGCGGCAATGGAGCAGATGGTCGTCGGCGATCCGTTCGACGACGCGACGACGCACGGGCCGCTCGCCAATCGCGCGCAGTTCGGCCGGGTCGCGCAGATGATCGACGCGGGCCTCGACGAACGCGCGACACTCATCGCCGGTGGGCCCGGACGGCCCGCCGGTTTCGACCGCGGCTTTTATGCGCGGCCGACGATTTTTTCCGACGTTCGCACTGACATGACGATCGCGCAGCAGGAGATCTTCGGTCCGGTGCTCGCGATCCTCCCTTACGACACCGTCGACGAAGCCGTCGCGATCGCGAACGACACGGTCTACGGGCTGGGCGCGCACGTGCAGGGCGCCGACAAGGAACGCGCGCGCGCGGTGGCGGCGCGCATCCGGTCGGGCCAGGTGCATTTGAATTACCCGGCGTGGGACCCGCAGGCTCCGTTCGGCGGCTACAAGCAATCGGGCAACGGCCGCGAGTACGGGATCGAGGGCATGGAGGAGTACATGGAGATCAAGTCGATTCTCGGCTTCTACGACTGATGCCACCGCTGCACGCGAACGCGGCAGCCGTGCAGAATGGAACCCGTCTGCTTTCCGAAGGTGCCTGAATTGGACAATCCCATCATCCCCGAGACGTCGCTGGACGCGCATCGCGCGCACTGGGCGACCTTGCGCCGCGATCTGCACGCGCATCCGGAGCTGCGCTTCGAGGAACACCGGACGGCGAACGTCGTCGCGCGCGAGCTCGAAGCGCTCGGCTATGCGGTGTCGCGCGGGCTGGGCGGCACGGGCGTCGTCGCGAGCCTGCCCGGCGCCGATCCGTCGCGCGGAATCGTGCTGCGCGCGGATCTGGATGCGCTGCCGATCCACGAAGCGAACGACTTCGCGCATGCGTCGTGCACGCACGGGATCATGCATGCGTGCGGGCACGACGGCCACACCGTCATGTTACTCGGGGCCGCGCGCATCCTGAAGGATTTGCCGCAGTTGCCGGGCTCGGTCCACTTCGTGTTCCAGCCCGGAGAAGAGGGCGGCGCGGGTGCGCGCAAGATGATCGACGACGGGTTGTTCGAGCAGTTTCCGACCGAAGCGGTGTTCGGCATGCACAACTGGCCCGGGTTGCCCGCCGGGCAGTTCGGGTTGCGCACCGGCCCGATCATGGCCGCCGGCTCCCGGTTCAGGATCACCGTGACCGGCAAGGGCGCGCATGCGGCGCAGCCGCACCTGGGCATCGATTCCGTCCCGCTCGCCTGTTCGATGGTGCTGCAATGCCAGACCATCGCGGCGCGGCACAAGGATCCGGTGGATCCCGCCGTCATTTCCGTGTGCATGTTCCATGCGGGAACCACGGACAACGTCATTCCGGACAGCGCCGAGCTGCGCGGCACGATCCGCACGCTGTCGTCGGCGTTGCAGCAGCAACTGCAGCGCGACGTTCAGCGCACGTGCGAGGCGCTGGCGCATGCGTATGGCGCGCAGGTCGACGTCGAGTTCTTTCAGTACTACCCTGCGACGGTCAATACGCCGGCCGAGACGGCATGCTGCGAAGCGGTGATTCGCGACACGTTCGGCGACGAACGCCTGCATCGCGACGTGCCGCCGAACATGACGTCCGAAGACTTCGGCTTCATGCTGGAGGAACGGCCCGGCGCGTACGTGCTGATCGGCAACGCGCCGGCCGGAGCAGCCGCGCCGGCGCTGCATCACCCGAAGTACGATTTCAACGACGAGATCATTCCGGCCGGGGTGCGGTATTGGGTGGCGCTGGCGCAGCATTACTTCGGGAGATTGACGTGATCTTGCCGGTGCGGCGGGCGAGCCAGCCGGATTAACGAACGCCCGAAGGAAATATCCAAGGGCGTGCGGATCGTAATCCTTAACAATGCTCACCGCGAAAGGCTGCGGACGGTGTGCCAGCACCGGGGCGATTCCGGTTCGGGACAATCGTCGAAACCCGCAACGCGACTTCGCGAAAGCGCATGACACGCTCGCATCGACAAGCTGCGTCGCCGTTCGCGTCACACTCGGGCCGGTCGATCCCGGTCGGGCGCGACGCCATCCCGGACGGCTCCGCTAAGGATGAGCGGCGGCCACGCGCTCGGCCAGCTTGGCGTCGTAGCTCGAATGTACATGCACGCGTTTCTTGTCGGGGAATGCATACGTGTATGCCTTGCGCAGCGCAAGCGACGCCTCATGGAACCCGGACAGGATCAGCCGCTGCTTGTTCGCGTAGCCGGCGATGTCGCCGGCCGCGAATATGCCGGGCCGCGAGCTTTCGTAGTACGACGTATCGACGACGATTCGTCCAGCCTGCACGTCGATCCCCCAGTTGGCGATCGGGCCGAGCGTCGCGACGAGGCCGAACAACACGAGCAATTGATCCGCGTCGAGACGCACGGAACCGCCAATCTGTCGAACCTCGATCGAATCGAGCCGCCCCTCGGGCGCATTCAACGCGGCGATCGTGCCAACCACGAAATCGATCTCGCCCGCCGCGACCGCCTGATGTAACCGGATGACGCTCGAGTCCATCGCGCTGAAGCCGTTGCGTCGATGGACGAGCGTGACGTGCCGCGCGGCCGAACGCAGCGCCAACGCCCAGTCGAGCGCAGCGTCACCGCCGCCCGCGACCACGACGTTCTTGCCGGCAAATTCGTGTATGTCGGCGACGCTGTAATGGACGCACCGGCCTTCGAGCGCCGCAGCGTCGTCCAGGGCCAGCCGTTGCGGCACGAATGCGCCGTTGCCGGCGGCAATCAGGATCGCGGCGGCGTCGAACGCCTGCCCCTTGTCGGTGCGGGCAAGCCAGCGCCCGCCCTCGAGCGGTTCGAGCGTCTCGATGCGCTCGCCGAGATGCATCGGGGGATCGAATGGACGGCATTGTTCGACGAGTCGATCGACGAGATCGCGTGCGGTGCATGATGGAATGGCGGGGATATCGTAGATCGGCTTGTCCGGATACAGTTCGATGCACTGGCCGCCGGGGCGCTCGATCCCGTCGACGATCCGGCATGAGAGTCCGATCACGCCCGCCTCGAACGCGGCGAATAGCCCCACCGGCCCCGCGCCGACGATGAGCACGTCGGTTCGCAGAGGCGTCGGGATCGGCAATTTTTCCGAAGATGTCATGTGTATTCCCCATGCATGCCGTGCGAGACGAAACGTCGTGCCGGCGGCTTTTCACATACCGGGCCGGTGCCGCGCTTGCAAGGACGCCGTTACAGTGCGCATCGACATTCCACGCTCTGTCAGCATAGGAAACGCACGCGCACGGCTGCAAGCACGGTCCGATCCGGCGTCGTACCGTTGCAATCGTCAATTTGTATCATGTTGTGATATAAATACAATGTTTTGACATGGAGCAAAACTCTCCGGTTTTCTTTCGATAGTGTGAGCGCCGATGGCCTCCGGTTCGATGCGGTTTCAGCTGCCATATGATTCGGCCCTTTCCCCGGATTGCCGCCGGCCGTCGTTTGGCCTGCGTAGCCTGAAACAGGAGAAACGCGTGCGCGGAATGTGCGATCCCTCAAAGGAGGACCCTCGTGAGCGATACGAGAACATTCGAAATCTACCGCTACGATCCTGACCGTCACGCGAAGCCGTACATGCAAACGTACGAGCTCGAGACCGCCCCGAACGACCGGATGTTGCTGGATGTGCTCGTTCGGCTCAAGGCGCGGGACGAGACGCTGAGCTTTCGGCGGTCGTGTCGCGAAGGCGTCTGCGGCTCGGATGCGATGAACATCAACCGCAAGAACGGACTTGCCTGCGTCACCAACCTCAACGACCTGCCGCGTCATACGGTCTTGCGTCCGTTGCCCGGATTGCCCGTCGTTCGCGACCTGATCGTGGACATGACCGCGTTCTTCAAGCAGTATCACTCGATCAAGCCCTACCTGATCAACGACACGCCCCCGCCCGAGCGCGAACGGCGCCAGTCGCCCGAGGAGCGGGATCTGCTCGACGGCCTCTACGAGTGCATTTTATGCGCGTGCTGTTCCAGCGCGTGCCCGTCCTATTGGTGGAATCCGGACAAATATGTCGGTCCCGCCGGGCTTTTGCAGGCCTATCGCTTTCTGGCCGATTCCCGCGACGAAGGGACGGGCGAGCGGCTTGACAACCTTGACGATCCATACCGCCTGTTCCGGTGTCGGACGATACTGAATTGCACGGACGTTTGCCCCAAAGGCCTCAATCCGGCCAAGGCGATCTCCGAGATCCGGGCGATGCTTGCGCGCCGGACGATCTGAATGCCGTTAACCGAAGAGGGAGGTTGCGATGGCAATGCCACGGGCAACGCAAGGTGAACTGATCGACGTGCGGCCGCTCGGTGATGCATTGCCGGGATCGAAATCCGTCACCCTCATGCGCTCGGATCATCTCGAGGTCGTTCGACTCGTACTCCCGGCCGGAAAACACATCCCTGAACACAGCGCGCCGGGGGAAATTACCGTGCAGTGCCTTGAAGGTGTCGTCAAGTTCGGCACCGGCGCGGGCACCCGGCTGATGCGCAGCGGGGACATGCTGTTCCTGCTGGCCGGCGAGCCGCATTGGCTCGAGGCGGTGGAAAACACCTCGGTGCTGGTGACCCTTTATCTCCCGCATGGCCGATAGGTCGGCGCGCATCGCCTACTTCAGCGCACCTTCCGCCACCAGTACTTCGTGCGCGGCCTTGAACGCGCTGAGCCCGTGCGGAATGCCCGAGTAAGCGGTCGCGTGCAGCAGCGCCGCCTTGATCTCCTCGACGCTCACGCCGTTGTTGAGCGCCCCCTTGACGTGCAGCTTGAGCTCGTTGGTATGCCCGCCGGCGGTGAGCATCGCGAGGTTCAGCAGGCTGCGCGTCCTGCGATCGAGCGTGTCGTCGCCCCAGGCCCATCCCCATGCCCACGCGGTGGTCGCGCGCTGGAACGACATCATGAATGCGTCGGCCTTTTCCATCGACGCATCGACATACTCGGGGCCGAGCACTTCGCGGCGAATCGGCAACCCCTTCTGAAACAGCGCATCATCTTCGTTCATGATTGAATTCCCCGGTTATTTCAACGCTTCGGCAGCGGCGGTGCAGCCGCTGCGCGAATGCACGCCGTTCTTCGATGCGAACAGGTAGCAGGCCAGCGCGGTGACGACGAGGCCCACCATCCACGACACGTCCGCGCCACCGAGAATCGCCGCCCACGGGCCGTGGAAGAAGCTTTCGTCCATGAACGGCACCTGGACGGCGATGCCGAACACGTAGATCGCCAGCGCCTTGACGTTGAACGCCCCGTACACGCCGCCATTGCTGCTGATGATTTCCGCGACGCGGTAGTGGCGGTGGTTGACCAGATAGAAGTCGATCAGGTTGATCGCGATCCACGGCGCGAGCACGATGCGCAGCGCGAAGATCGCGTTGAGGAAGATCGAGATGAAGTTGCTCGACGCCCACAATGCGGTCACGGTCGACGCGACCAGCAGCGCCGCCGACACGCCGACGCGCACGTTGCGGCCCGGCACCCAGTGCGGGCGGAAAGTCTGCGCGGCGGTGATGAACGACAGCACCGCGCCATACAGGTTCATCCCGTTGTGGCCGATGATGTTGACGAGGAACAGGAAGATCAGCACGTAGCCGAACGCGCCGGTCTGGTCGCGGATCGCCTGCATCGCGTCGGTCGAATGTCCGGTGCTGACGGCGAGCACGCCGAACAGGAACGCGAAGATCGTGCCCAGCGACGTGCCGAAGTACGTGTACGCGAAAGTCTTCCCGAATCCGGCGGACGCCGGCAGATAGCGCGAATAGTCGGACGTATAGGGTGCGAAGCTGATCTGCCATACCGCACAGAGCCCGAACATCGCGAACCAGTTCGCGAGATCGAAACGGCCCTGCGCGAAGATGCGCGCGTCGAGACTCGGTGCCATCAGCGCGATGCCGATCACGAGCGCGCCACCCATGAACCATGCGCCGATCTTGTTGAAGCGGTGAATGAAGTGGCAGCCGATCACGCCGACCAGCGTTGCGAGCACGGCGCCGATGACCGTCGCGACGTGCGCCGGCACCGCGGGCACGGCCGTATGGAGCGTCTTGCCCGCGAGAATGATGTTCGACACAAAGAAGCCGAGGTAGATCAGCGTGGTGAATCCCACCACCAGCAGCGACCCGTAGCGGCCGAACTGCGCGCGGCTCTGAATCATCTGCGGCACACCGACCAGCGGCCCCTGCGCGGAGGTCAGCGCATGAAAGATCGCGCCGAAGAACTGGCCGGCCGCGATCGCGAGCATCGCGCTCGCCAGATCGAGGTGGAACACCAGCACCGACGTGGCGCCGGAAATCACGGCCAGCGGCGCGACGTTGGTACAGAACCACAGGGTGAACAGGTCGGCCGGCTTGCCGTGCCGCGCCTCCGGGGGGACATACTCGATCGAGTTGCTCTCGATCGCGAGCACGCCGCTATCGTTTTCCGCTTGCTTCATGGTGTCTCCATCTTTATTGCCGGCCCCGCCGCGCCACGCGCGGGCAGGGTCTGTACGGCTTCGAGTCGGTCTTGCCGGCGCATGCCGGCCCGCTCAACGCATCACGAACGGGTCGCCGATCGGATCGTCCGACGTGCGAAGCCACACGGACTTCGTCGTCGTATAGTCGAGCGCGGCGCTCAGGCCGCCTTCGCGGCCGTGCCCGGACAAGCCGAAGCCGCCGAACGGCACGAGCGGCGACACCGCCCGATAGGTGTTGATCCACACGATGCCCGAGCGCACGCGCTTCGACACGCGATGCGCACGCGTCAGATTGGTCGTGAAGATGCCGGCGGCGAGGCCATACGCCGTGCCGTTGGCCTTCTCGATCGCTTCCTGCTCGGACTCGAACGTATCGACCGACAGCACCGGGCCGAACAGTTCCGTCGTGATGCTGTCGGCGTGCTCGACGCCGGTGCAGTCGAGAATCGTCGGCGCGTAGTAATAGCCGTCGCGCGCCAGCTGCTTCCCGCCCACGAGCACTTTCGCGCCCTGCTGCACCGAACGCGCGACCACCGCCTCGATGTGGCGAAGCTGCCGCTCGGTACACAGCGGCCCGTACTCCGTCGCCATCTCGTTGGGCGGCCCCACGCGAATGCGCGCCACGCGCTCGACCAGCAGCGCGAGGAAGCGCTCCTTGACCGACGCCTCGATCAGCAGGCGCGAGCCGGCCACGCAGCTCTGGCCGCTCGCCGCGAAGATCGCGGCGACCTGCGCATTCACCGCGCTCTGGATATCGGTATCGGCGAACACGATGAACGGCGACTTGCCGCCGAGCTCCAGCGACACCTTCGCGAGATTGCTGGCCGTGTTGCGCACGATGTGGCGGGCGGTTTCCGGGCCGCCGGTGAACGCGATCTTGTCGACGTCCGGGTGGCCGCTCAGCACCGCGCCGCATTCCGGGCCGAAGCCGGTAACGACGTTGACGACGCCCGGCGGGAATCCCGCTTCGTGCACGAGGCGCGCGAATTCGAGCAATGGCCCCGGCGCTTCCTCGGACGCCTTGAGCACCAGCGTGCAGCCGGCGGCGAGGGCCGGCCCGACCTTGACCGCGGACAGGAACAGCTGGCTGTTCCAGGGCACGATCGCGGCGACCACGCCGACGGGCTGCCGGTCGAGCCAGACCTGCATGTCGGGCTTGTCGACGGGAATGCTGCTGCCTTCGAGCTTGTCGGCGATGCCGGCGTAGTACCGGTAGTACTCGGCGACGTACGCGATCTGGCTGGACGTCTCCCGGATGATCTTGCCGGTGTCGGTCGTTTCGATTTCAGCGAGTCGCGGCGCGGCCTGCTCGACGAGATCGGCGAGCTTGTACAGCAGCTTGCCGCGCGCCGACGCGGACAGGCCCGCCCAGCGCGGATCGGTCAACGCGCGGCCGGCGGCGGCCACCGCGCGGTTCACCTCGTCGGTACGGGCTTCCGGCATCTGCGCCCACACGGCGCCGGTCGCGGGATCGATGCTGCCGAACGTCGCGGCGCCGGGTTCGAAGCGGCCGTCGATATACAGCTGAAAATGATCATTCATGGCGTCGGCACCTCACTGGAACGCGGGCATCACGTCGCGGATCATCCGCTCGAGCGACGCCTTCTTGCGCTCGAAGCTCATCCCGGTGTCGATCCAGAACGAGTATTCGTCGAAGCCCAGCGCTTCGTAAGCCTTCAGGCGCGCGATGACTTCCGCGGGCGTGCCGATCACGTTGTTCTTGCGCATCGCTTCCGGCGTGTAGAACGGGTGGGCGGCGATTTCGTCGCGGCTCAGCGGCTTGATCATTCCGCGGCTGATCGGGCGCTCGTTCTTGAACCACGCACCGAAGTAGTTGTAGAACACGTTGACCTCGTCGGCGGCGACCTGCGCGTCCGCCTCGCTGCTCGCCACATAGGTATGACGCAGCAGCATGATCTGCGGGCGCGGCACGTCGCTGAACTTCTCGCACGCGGCGTTGAAGTGGCCGACGAGCTTCTCGACTTCCTCGTCGCCCAGATGCAGCGGCGTGACCTGCACGTTGCAACCGTTGGACACCGCGAATTCGTGGCTGTTCGGGTCGCGCGCGGCCACCCAGATCGGCGGATGCGGCTGTTGCAGCGGCAGCGGCGACGACGTGGTCGACGGGAATTGCCAGAACTCGCCTGCGTGCGCGTAGTCGCCTTCCCACAGCTTCTTCACGGCCGGAATGAGTTCGCGCATGCGCTGGCCCGCGCCCCACGCGTCGAGCCCCGGCGCCAGGCGCTCGTATTCGAACGAGTAGGCGCCGCGCGCGATGCCGAGTTCCAGCCGCCCGTTCGTGATGATGTCGGTCATCGCGGCTTCGCCGGCGAGCTTGATCGGGTGCCAGAACGGCGCGACGACCGTGCCCGTGCCGAGCCGCACGCGCTTCGTCTTGTTCGCGAGATCGGCGAGGTTGATGAACGGGTTCGGCGCGATCGTGAAGTCCATGCCGTGGTGCTCGCCGGTCCAGACGGCGTGCATGCCGCCGCGATCGGCGATCTGGCACAGCTCGACCATCTCGTCGTACAGCTGCTTTTGGCTGGTCTGGTCGGAGACGCGCTCCATGTGAACGAAAAGCGAAAAACGCATGATGTGACCTTTCAGGAAAGAAGCGGGCGGACGGTGCCGGTGCTGTGATCGCCGAAGTACAGGCCATAGCTCTTCAACTGGCTCTCCTTGCGATAGCGTTCGAGCATGCTGGCGAGCGCGCTGTCCTGGAACGCGTCGGCC
Organism: Burkholderia sp. IDO3; assembly: GCF_003366075.1. NCBI lineage: Bacteria > Pseudomonadati > Pseudomonadota > Betaproteobacteria > Burkholderiales > Burkholderiaceae > Burkholderia > Burkholderia sp. IDO3. The sequence continues at coordinate 734,435 of NZ_CP028964.1, read as the reverse complement.
TCGATGTCGTCGAGGCTCACGAATTCGCCGGCGGCGGCCGCTTCGTCCGGTGCGCTGCAGAGGAACGAGATGTACTGGTAGTGCGTTTCGGTATTGTTGTAGACCGAATAAATGAAGCTCGCCGATGCATCCGGCTGGTATTGCCTGAAGAGTTCGGCGAGCGCCTTGTCGGCGCCTTCGTTGCCGATTTCCTTCGACGGCAGCCCCCATTTGCGGTCGGCCGTCCGGACCATCAGGACCTTGTCGTCGCGCGTGATGATCGCGCTCACGATGACCTTCGGGCCGGCGATGACTTCGGCCGACAGCTTCGCCGGCGTGAAATACCCGCCGCGGTAATAGCCGAGCCCCGCGTAACCGGCGGAATGGAACGCCTCGACCTTGCCGACGATGAGCGCGTGATCGCCCGCGTCGATCACCGCGTGCGTCGTGCAGTCGAACCACGCGCTGACGTCGTCGACGAGCGGATTGCGATGCGCGCTCAGGTGCCAGCCGACCTTCGCGAAGCGGTCGTCGCTCGGCCGCGCAAAGATATTGGACAGTTCCTTTTGCCCCTCCGCGAGAATGTTGATCGCGAAATGGCCCGTGGTGGAAAACGTCTGGAAATTGCTCGACGTCTTCGCGATGCTCACGAGCAGCAGCGCGGGGTCCAGCGACACCGACGAGAACGAGTTCGCGGTGAAGCCGAGCGGCTGGCCGTCGTCGCGGGTGGTGGTGACGATCGTCACGCCGGTCATGAACGCGCCGAACGCATCGCGCAGCTCGCGGGTGTTGAGCGTCGGGGCTTCCTGGCGGGTTACTTGGCTCATGTTCACACTTCCGATTTCAGGGGTTCCGCCTGTGGCTCGGTCTGCAACCAGGCTCGCAGGGCGCGATTGACGCGCTCGGGCGCGGTCAGGTTCACCATGTGGCGCTCGTGCTCGATCACGACGGCCTTGCCGTCATGCGCGGCCTGCGCCATCTGCATGGCCATCTCGGGCGTCGAATTCGGGTCGTCCGAGCCGGTGAGCACGAGGGCGGGGCACGCAATCCGGTGCCAGCCGTCCGCATACACTTCGTCACCCTTCGCGAACGCGCTGTACGCGGTGGCGTAGCCCGCGAGGTCGACCGACTGCAGCCACGCTTCCACCTTCCGCGCGGCGGCTTGCTGCGCTTCGTCGGCGTTGAACCAGCGCCTGAGCGGCGTATCCACGTCGATGGTGCCCGAGCGCAGTTCGGCGGCGCGTTGCAGCACGGCTTCGCGCGCCTGCTCCGTGCGGCGGTACACGCCGTTCAGGACTGCCACGCGCTTGACCAGATCGGGCCGCGTGACGGCGACGCCCGCGGCGATCAGCGAGCCCATCGAGTGGCCGGCCAGGTTGACCGGGCCGACGCGCAACGCCTCGATGAACTCGATCGCCCACTGCACGAACTGCTGCAACTCGGCGCTGGCGTCAAGCGCATCGCTTGCGCCGTGGCCCGGCATGTCGACCGCGATCACGCGGCATTCATGCGACAGATCGTCGATTTGCGGATACCACGCGCTCGCCTGCATCCCCACGCCGTGAATCAGCACCAGCGGCTCGCCGGCACCGTGGTCGAGGTAGTGCGCGACGCGATTATTTGACAGCTGCAGGGTTCTTGACGTCATTTCCGAGCTCTGCGAGATCTTTGTAGCGGTCGCCGATGCGGTGATGCGGCCGGCCGGCGGTGGCGGCGCCGATGGCGATGACCAGTTCGTCGGCGGCCGGGGCGTCCGGAATCGAGAACTGGAGCGTCAGGTAATGCGAGCGACGGCCTTCGTCGTTCTTGTCCATCATCGGGATCAGCAGCGGCGCATTGGCCGGGCCGCGCGTGTTGTTGAACGCGAGGTACGACTTCGCGCCGACGGCCGTGCGATAGGTATTGCCGAAGTGCAGCGTGTGGATCAGCGCGGACGCGTGCTCGATTTCGCCGTCGAGGCCGACGATCGCGCTCTTGCCGAACGCTTCGACCGCGTCGCCCGAACCGGCTTCGTCGAGGATCAGCCGGGTCAGGTGTTCGCTGAGCTGCGGCGCGATCGCGCGAATCTCCGGCGACAGGTCCTCCACGTACCTGCGGCCGGCCCACGGGTTCTTGATCACGGCGACCGCGCCGATCATCTTCAGCGGTTTGGCAGCGACCTTGTCACCATCCACGTAGAGCGTCTCGACATGGAGGACGGATTTCCGAATCAGGCTCATGGCACCTTCCTTTCGTGCGTTGATTGTGGGATTCATTTTGGTATACCATGTTACGGCATGCCATGAGTGTTAACCCGTGTCCCGACCATTCCCGACCCTGGAGATGAAAATGACTGCGTACTGGATTGCCCACGTGCAAGTGCTGGACCCCGCGAAATACAAGGACTACACGGATATCGCGCCGCAGGCGTTCAGGAAGTTCGGCGCCGTTTTTCTCGCGCGGGGCGGCGCATCGCAGGTACTGGAGGGGGACGCGTTCGAGCGCCATGTGGTGATCCGGTTTGCAGACATGCAAACGGCGCTCGCCTGTTATCACTCGCCGGAATATCAGGCGGCCAAGGCGAAACGCGACGGGCATTGCCGCGCGCAGGTCGCGATCGTCGAGGGGCTGGAGGACTGACGGCGCCACGGCGGGCGCGATATGGAAAGCGCGATGACAGTTAGGTCATAATATGGCATTCCATGTCCGCGCCCGGCGCTTGGCCGGCGGCGGGCCATAATCGAACAATCGTTTTCCGAGTGCCGCCCATGCAAGACCTCAAGATCGACCGCAATGCCAAAACCCTGCGCGAGCTGACGCTCGACAAACTGCGCGGCGCGATCGTGCAGGGGTATTTCCGGCCGGGCGCGCGGCTCGTCGAACGCACGCTGTGCGACGAGCTCGGCGTGAGCCGCACGGTGGTGCGCGAGGTGCTGCGGCATCTGGAAACCGAAGGGCTCGTCGAGACGGTATCGCGGCAAGGCCCGGTGGTGGCGCGGCTCGATCCGGCGCAAGTGGGCGAGATCTATGAGCTGCGCGGCCTGCTCGAAGCGAATGCCGCGCGCGCCTGTGCGGAAAGCGCGACGCCCGAAGTGGTGCAGCAACTGCGCGAGATCCGCGCGACGATCGAAGCGGCGTTCGAACAGCAGGAATTGCCGCGCGTGCTCGAATACACCGAGCGCTTCTACGAAACGCTGTTCGAGGCCGCCGGCAAACAGGTGTCGCTGACGGTCGTGAAGACGCTCAACGCGCGTATCAACCGGTTGCGCGCACTGACCATCGCGATGCCGGGCCGCGGCAGCGATTCGAACAGCGAGATGAATCGCCTGCTCGACGCGATCGAGCGACGGGACGGCGACGCGGCATCGGCCGCGTCCGCCGCGCACATCAAGCGGGTTTCCGAGCTGGCGTTGTCGGCGCTCGCGCAGCAGGGCGACGCAGCGACCGACGACTGATCGCATCACGCGCGCGGGCCGCGACCCGCGCGGTTCAATCCGCCAAGGCCGCCGGCATGCAATGCCGGCGGCCTTTTGTTTTGCCCGGTGTTTTGTCCGGTTTCGTCTGCCGATTCAACTCATGGTATTCCATAATACGACGAGCATTGTTGTGGGCCATAAGATGGAATACCATAATCTCATCGAGTAACGAGTGATCACGGGAGCACGCCATGACTGAGTCGATGACCGGACAAATCGCGGAACAGGCATTCGATATCGCCGGATTCCGCCGTGCGCTGGGTGCGTTCGTCACCGGTGTGACGGTCGTCACGACGATCCAGCCCGACGGGTCGCCGCGCGGCTTCACCGCGAACTCGTTCACGTCGGTGTCGCTCGACCCGCCGCTGATCCTCGTGTGCATCGCGAAGACGGCGTCGAGCCACGCGGTGTTCTCCGCCACGCAACGGTTTGCGGTGAGCGTGCTCGCGGAAAACCAGGCGGACGTATCGGGCGTGTTCGCGTCGAAGGCGCAGGACAAGTTCGCGCAAGTGCCGTGGGGTACGCGCAAGACGGGCGCCCCCGTGATCCACGATGCGGCGGCGAGCTTCGACTGCCGCACGCATGACGTCGTGGACGCGGGCGACCACATCATCCTGATCGGGCGCGTGGTCGATTTCGTGCAGACGAATGCGTCGCCGCTCGGCTATTGCCGGGGCGCGTACGTGAATTTCAGCCTGTCGCAGGATGCGTTGTCCGCCGCCGGCGCGCGTACGCATGTCGGCGCGATTCTCGAACATCGCGACGGGCTCGTGCTCGTCGATACGCCGCAAGGCCTGCGCTTGCCGACCGGCATCAAGCTGGAGCCGGCGAGCGACGCGACGAGCCTGCGCGGCGTGCTCGCGAAGCTCGGCCTCAACGCGCATCTCGACTTCCTGTTTGCCGTGTTCGAGGCGGCCGGCGAGCGCGAGCCGGGCGTCCACGTCTATTACCGCGGCCGCGTGATTCCCACCGGTTCGCCGTGGTTCGACGACAGCATTCGCATCGTGCCGCTCTGGCAGATTCCGTGGGACGAGATCGCCGATCACGCCGTGCGCTCGATGCTCGAACGCTATGTGCGCGAACGCAGGCAGGACGCGTACGGCATCTACGTCGGCGATTCGGACGCCGGGACGGTCCAGGCGCTGGCCCACGCGCATTGACGGCGCCGGCCGATGCCGGCGTGCCGCGCGCGGGCCGCGGCGAAGCCATGAAAACAAGATCGAGAAGCCGGCGCGGCTGACGTCGCCGGCCTGAATACGCGCGCTCGAATGACCGCCGCCCCGGTGGCCGCGAGCCGCATCCGTTTCCCCTTGGAGAGAGACCATGAGCAGCAGAAGCATCCCGCGTCTTGCAGCATCGCGTCTGGCCTGTATCGTGCCGTTGGCCGCCTTTTGCACGGCGCCGGCACTGGCCGCGGACCCGATCGTGTTCACGAGCTGGGGCGGCACGACCCAGTCGTCGCAACAGAAGGATTGGGCGCAGCCGTTCACGCAGGCGAGCGGCATCAACGTGCTGATGGACGGGCCGACCGACTACGGCAAGCTCAAGGCGATGGTCGAGAGCGGCAACGTCAGCTGGGACGTGGTCGACGTCGAGGGCGACTTCGCGTACGCCGCGCAAAAAGCCGGCCTGATCGAGCCGATCGACTACGCGGTGGTGAACAAGGCCGACCTCGACCCGCGCTTCACGACGACGTCCGCGGTGGGCAGCTTCTACTACTCGTTCGTGCTCGGCTACAACAAGGCGAAGTACACCGCCGCGCAGCCGCAAACCTGGGCGGACCTGTTCGATACGAAGCGCTTCCCGGGCAAGCGCACGTTCTACAAGTGGTCGGCGCCGGGCGTGCTCGAAATCGCGCTGCTCGCCGACGGCGTGGCGCCCAACAAGCTGTATCCGCTCGACCTCGACCGTGCGTTCAAGAAGCTCGACTCGATCAAGGGCGACATCGTCTGGTGGAGCGGCGGCGCGCAGTCGCAGCAGCTGCTCGCGTCGGGCGAGGCGCCGATCGGCATGTTCTGGAATGGCCGGCTGCATGCGCTGGCGCAGACCGGCGTGCCGGTGGGCATTTCGTGGAACCAGAACCTGACCGCCGCCGACATGCTCGTGATTCCGAAGGGCGCGAAGCATCGCGACGCGGCGATGAAGTTCCTGGCCGCCGCGACGAGCGCGCAGGCGCAGGCGAAATTCGCGGCCGATACGGGCTATGCGCCGATCAACGTGAAGTCGGCCGCGCTGATGCCGCCGGCGATCGCGAAGACGCTGCCCGACCAGTACAAGACTTCGCAGATCAATCTCGACATGAAGTACTGGGCGGAGAACCGCGACGCGATCGCGAAGCGCTGGTACGCGTGGCAATCGAAGTAAGCCGGCCCGTCACGATCGCGCCGGCACGCATGTCGGTCAGGATTGCAGATCGACGCGAGCCGGCCGGGTCGACCAACGAATCCGCATGGGGCCGGGGTATCGGGCGCGGACGCGCCGACGCCGGCCGACACAGGAGACACCATGCCCAACGTATTGAGTACCGTCGCGCATCCGCCCGCGGCAGCCGCGCGCAAGCGGCGCGACTGGCGCAGCATCCGGCTGCTGGCGCCCGCGATGCTGCTGCTCGCGATCTTCTTCCTGTTGCCGGTGCTGTCGCTGCTGTTGCGCAGCGTGCTCGAGCCGACGGCCGGGCTGCACAACTACCAGCAACTGCTCGGCTCGACGACGTATCTGCGCGTGTTCGGCAACACGTTTCTCGTCGCGACGGTCGTGACGCTCGTCACGCTGCTCGTGGGCTTTCCGATGGCGTGGCTGCTCGCCATCGCGCCGCGCAAGCTCAGTGCCGTGCTGTTCGCGATCCTGCTGCTGTCGATGTGGACCAACCTGCTCGCGCGGACGTTCGCATGGATGGTGCTGCTGCAGGAGACCGGGCCGATCAACCGCGCGCTGATGGCGATCGGCGTGATCCATGAACCGCTGTCGCTCGTGAACAACCTCACCGGCGTGACGATCGGCATGACGTACATCATGCTGCCGTTTCTCGTGATGCCGCTGCATGCGACGCTGCGCGGCATCGACCCGTCGACGCTGCGTGCGGCGGCCGTGTGCGGCGCGAGCCGCTGGCAGGCGTTCTGGCGCATCCTCGTGCCGCTCGCGATGCCGGGTGTCGCGTCGGGCGCGCTGATGGTGTTCGTGATGGCGCTCGGCTACTTCGTCACGCCCACGCTGCTGGGCGGCCCGTCGTACATGATGCTTGCCGAGCTCATCGCGCAGCTCGTGCAGGAACTGCTGAACTGGGGCCTCGCCGGTGCCGCGGCTTGCGTGCTGCTCGCCGTGACGCTCGGGCTCTATGCGTTGCAACTGCGCTTTGCGGGCCGTGCGCGCGCAACCGCGGGAGGCCGCTGAGATGAAACACCCCCCACGCTCACTACGTTCGCTGCCCCCCAAGGGGGCGTCAGCCTCCCTTGGGGCGGCCCGGCGGGAGGACTGACATGTTGCTCGATTTCGATCGCCTGGGCGCGCTGCGCTGGATACTCGTGGCCGTGGGCGCGGCCGTCTCGCTGTTTCTGCTGCTGCCGATCGTCTTCATCGTCGCGCTGTCGTTCGGCGATTCGCAGTGGCTGATCTTCCCGCCGCCGGGCTGGACGCTCGAATGGTATCGGCAGCTGTTCACCGATGCGGGCTGGATCGATTCGCTGCTGACCAGCGTGAAGCTGGCCGTGATCGTCACCGCGCTGTCGGTGTCGATCGGCTTTCTCGCGTCGCTGGCGCTGGTGCGCGGCAAGTTTCGCGGCCGCGAGGCGGTGCGGGGCTTCTTCCTCACGCCGATGGTGCTGCCCGTCGTCGTGCTCGCCGTCGCGCTTTATGCGTTCTTCCTGCGCATCGGCCTGAACGGCACGATGACCGGCTTCGTGATCGGCCACCTGATCATCGCGCTGCCGTTCTCGATCATCTCGATCAGCAACTCGCTCGTGAGCTTCGACACCGCGCTCGAGGACGCCGCGCTGATCTGCGGCGCGTCGCCGCTCACGGTGAAGCTGCGCGTCACGCTGCCCGCGATCCGGCTCGGCCTGTTCGCCGCCGCGATCTTCGCGTTCCTCGCGTCGTGGGACGAAGTCGTGGTGTCGATCTTCATGTCGAGCCCGACGCTGCAAACGCTGCCCGTGCGGATCTGGGCGACCTTGCGGCAAGACCTGACTCCCGTCGTGGCGGCCGCGTCGTCGCTGCTCGTCGGATTGACGACCGTATTGATGCTGGCGGGCGCCGTGGTGCGCCGCGCACGCGCTCACTGAGGGTACCCGCCATGACTGCTTTCCTGCAAATCCAGCGCCTGCGCAAGACCTATGACGACGTCGTCGCGATCGACCAGGTTTCGCTCGACGTGCGCAAGGGCGAATTCATGACCTTCCTCGGGCCGTCCGGCTCGGGCAAGAGCACGACGCTCTACATCGTCGCGGGCTTTCAGGCGCCGACCGACGGACGCGTGCTGCTCGACGGCAAGTCGCTGCTGTCGGTCGCGCCGAACCAGCGCCACATCGGCATGGTGTTTCAGCGCTATACGCTGTTCCCGCATCTCACCGTGGGCGAGAACGTCGCGTTTCCGCTGCGCGTGCGCCGCCGGCCTGAAGCCGACATCCGCGCGAAAGTCGAGCAGATGCTGAAGCTCGTGCATCTGGCCGAGTGCCGCGACCGCATGCCCGCGCAGCTCTCCGGCGGACAGCAGCAGCGCGTCGCCATCGCACGCGCGCTGGCCTACGATCCGCCCGTGCTGCTGATGGACGAGCCGCTTTCCGCGCTCGACAAGAAGCTGCGCGAGGAAATCCAGCTCGAATTGCGCCGCATTCACCAGGAAACCGGCGTGACGATCCTGTACGTCACGCACGATCAGGAGGAAGCGCTGCGCCTGTCGGATCGCATCGCCGTGTTCAACCAGGGCCGCATCGAGCAGGTCGGCACCGGCGAGGAACTGTATGCGAACCCGGCTTCGCGTTTCGTCGCGAGCTTCATCGGCAACTCGAATTTCCTGCCGGTCAAGGTGACGAAGCACAGCGGCGGCCGCATGAGCGGCGTGCTGCCTAACGGCCTAGAAACGGCGTCGGACGTGTTCCACCCGACGCTCGCCGTCGGCGACGAAGGCGCGCTGATGATCCGCCCGGAACAGATGCGGCTGAGCTCGCTGCAACACGCTGGCGGTTCGGGCGGCGCGGCGGGCCTGCCGGTGACCGTGCGCGACGTCACCTATCTCGGCGATGCGATGCACTACGCGGTGGCGACGCCGTGGCAGCAGGAGATCTCGATCCGGATGCCGGCCGCGCATCGCCACGACAGCGGCATCGTGATCGGCGCGCAGGCGCGGGTCGACTGGGACGCGCGCGACGTGCGCCTGTTCGCGCAAGCCTGACGGCGACGATCATGCGTCCCGCACTGCCGTCACTGAAAGTCCAGCGGCCCGCCGCCACGCTGCGGGAGCTTGCGCTCGAGAAAATGCGCAACGCCATCCTGGACGCGCATTTCCAGCCGGGCGAGCGCCTCGTCGAACGCTCGCTGTGCGAGATTCTCGGCGTGAGCCGAACGGTCGTGCGCGAGGTCCTGCGGCATCTGGAAACGGAAGGCCTCGTCGATTCGGTATCGAACCAGGGGCCGATCGTCGCGGTGCTCGACTTCGCCACGGCGGCCGAGATCTACGAAATCCGCGCGCTGCTGGAGGGCGAGGCGGCGATGGCCTGCGCGCAGCATGCCGACGCGGCGCTCGTCGCGGATCTGGCGGCCTGCATCGACACCATCCGGGCCGCGTTCGACGCCCAGGATCATCAGGCGGTGAAGGCGCTTACGTCGGCTTTCTACGAGCGCATGTTCAGCGCCGGAAAAAAGCACGTCGCGTGGGAGATCGTGCAGTCGTTGACCGCACGCATCAACCGCTTGCGTGCGCTGACGATCGCTTCCGACGATCGCGGCACGCAGGCGGTCGACGAAATGCGCGCGATTCTCGCGGGCATCTCGTCGGGCGATGGCGCCGCGGCGCGCGAGGCGGCCATCGCACACGTGCACCGCGTGGCCGAGATCGCACGCAAGCTGCTGGCTCAGGGGCACGAGAGCGCTTCGTGGCGTCAGGCGGGATGATGCGCTCGGATTCGCGGTGGATGACGCGATGAGCATCGCATGGAATCCGGTTTTCACGGGATGACGCTCGTTCGCATTGCGAAATGACGCGACTGAATCGCAGTCGCGCGGCGATTGAATTTTTATGGACCAGGCCATGCCCGGTCCGACACACGCATTTTTATCTCCGGAAGGAACGATCGTGGAATTGAATACGCTGTTGAAGGATCCGGCGCTGTTGCGCCAGCACGCTTACATCGACGGTCGATGGCGCGAGGCCGACTCGGGCGCAAGCTTCGGCGTGATCGACCCGGCAACGGGCGCAACGCTCGGCAGCGTCCCGTTGATGGGCGAAGCCGAGACATCGCGCGCGATCGATGCCGCGAACGCCGCATGGCCGGCGTGGCGCGCGACGACGGCGAAGGAGCGTGCGCGCATCCTGCGCCGCTGGTACGAGCTGATGATCGAACACGCGGACGATCTCGCGCTGATCCTCACCGCCGAGCAGGGCAAGCCGCTGGCCGAGGCGAAGGGCGAAATCGTCTACGGGGCGTCGTTCATCGAATGGTTCGCCGAAGAAGGCAAGCGCGTGGCGGGCGATACGCTCGCCACGCCCGCGTCGGACAAGCGCCTGGTGGTGGTCAAGGAGCCCGTCGGCGTGTGCGCGGCGATCACGCCGTGGAATTTCCCGAACGCGATGATCACGCGCAAGGTCGGGCCCGCGCTGGCCGCCGGCTGCCCGATCGTCGTGAAGCCCGCCGAAGCCACGCCGTTCTCGGCGCTCGCGCTGGCCGTGCTGGCCGAGCGCGCTGGCGTGCCGAGGGGCGTGCTCAATATCGTCACCGGCGACCCGAAGGCGATCGGCGGCGCCATGACGAGCAGCCCGGTGGTGCGCAAGCTTTCGTTTACCGGATCGACGGGCGTCGGCCGGCTGTTGATGGCGCAAAGCGCGCCGACGGTGAAGAAGGTGACGCTCGAACTGGGCGGGAATGCACCGTTCATCGTGTTCGACGATGCGGATCTGGACGCCGCCGTGGCCGGCGCGATCGCGTCGAAGTACCGCAACAACGGGCAGACGTGCGTGTGCACCAATCGCTTTTACGTGCATGACCGGGTGTACGACGCATTCGCCGCGAAGCTGGTCGAGGCGGTGAAGGGCCTGAAGGTCGGGCACGGCACCGAAAGCGGCGTGACGCTGGGGCCGTTGATCAACGACGCGGCGCTGACCAAGGTCGAAGCGCACATCGCCGATGCACTCGGCAAAGGCGCGACGCTCGCGACCGGCGGCAAGCGGCACGCACTCGGGCAGGGCTTCTTCGAGCCGACGGTGCTGCTGAACACCACCGCGCGGATGGACGTCGCGCGAGAAGAAACGTTCGGGCCGCTCGCGCCGCTGTTCCGCTTCTCGAGCGACGAAGAAGTGGTGAAGCTCGCCAACGACACCGAGTTCGGGCTGGCCGCTTACTTCTACAGCCGCGATGCCGGGCGCGTGTGGCGGGTTGCCGAGCAGCTCGAATACGGGATGGTGGGGATCAACACGGGGCTGATTTCGAACGAGGTCGCGCCGTTCGGCGGCGTGAAGCAGTCGGGGCTGGGACGCGAAGGGTCGCACTACGGGATCGATGACTATCTGGTCATCAAATATCTGTGCATGGCGGTTTGATCGCGGGGATTTCGATTCCGGCCGAAAAAAATTCTTCGTGGCGTTTCGTGGACGTCGCTTGCCGACTCGTTGCAGCCAATCGAGGCTTCCCGGCGCTGGCGTGCGCTTCCGGGTCGCGCAATAACACGGGATGTTGTCAGCCCTGCGGTGAAGCGTCGGTATCGGGCAGCGCCGCGGGCTGTGCGTCCTTCTCTTCCACCGAAGATTGCCCATAGTACAACTCGCCCAGCCTGATCCGCTCGCGTCCGGTAGCGATGCGATGCGCATTGGTGTCGCGCAACGAATAGACGCACCCGCAATATTCCTGCTGATAAAAATTTTCGCGCTTGCTGATTTCGATCATGCGAGCGGAACCACCGCCCTTGCGCCAGTTGTAATCCCAATACAACAGTTCCGGATAGTGAGAGGCCGCGCGTTTGCCACAGTCGTTGATCTGCTGCATGTTCTTCCAGCGCGAAATGCCAAGCGAACTGGTGATCACAGGAAAGCCGTGCTCGTGCGCGTACAGCGCCGTGCGCTCGAAGCGCATGTCGAAGCACATCGTGCAGCGAACGCCGCGCTCGGGTTCATTCTCCATGCCGCGGGCGCGCGCAAACCAGTTGTCGCGATCGTAGTCGGCATCCACGAACGGGATGCCGAATTTTTCGGCAAAACGGATGTTTTCATCCTTGCGCAGGTCGTACTCCTTGCGCGGATGAATGTTCGGGTTATAGAAGAAGATCGTGAAATCGATCGCCGAAGCGACCATGGCTTCCATGACTTCCCCGGAACACGGCGCGCAGCACGAATGCAGCAGAACCTTCCGATGGCCGCCCGGCAAGGGCAGGGAGTTGCGTTCGTTGGCGTTGGTCATCGTCGTTTTACCTCAATCCATCACTACCGCGTATCGCACGGCCTGCTGCCGATGCGCCTCGAACTCCAGCGATGCGGCCTCGTAGAATGCGACGGCGTTGCCCGCGATCGCCTGCATCAGCAGGCCATGCTGGATGCCGGAGAAAATCGCCCAGTTGATTGGTTGCTCATGTTCGGCAAATGGCCGCGGCGACGTCAGAACATGGGATTGGCGTCCTGGAAGAAAAAAGTATTTGACGCTCACGGCTGATTTTCAGACGCGAGCATTGCGTGAGGGTGTGGCGCGGCCCGACGCGGGGGACGGGGCCGCAGGCGGCAGAAAGACCAAAAGGCCAAACGGCTAAAGCGCTCCGGCGGAGATGATAGAGGCTGAGCCGTGCAAAATGAAATGGTATCTTTTCATCCAGCGATTAGTTTTGTTCATGTCCCGATGCAAAACTAGTCTCGCATCTTCGCTTCCGCCCATTTCCACTCGCGCGCCGCCTTTACAAACGCGACGAGATAGTCGACGTCGTCATCCGTCTTGCGCGTGCCGAGGAAAATCTGCTTCGCAATACCTTTCTTTCCAAGTTGCACGGGCGTAAGCGGCATCCAGCCCGCGTATTCTTCCGCGAGCCAGCGCGGCAACGCCGCTACCCCACGGCCGCTCGCCACCATCTGCAGCATGATGTCGGTCGTCTCGATCACCTTGTGGCGCTTCGGTGCCCTGTTCGCGGGCGTAAGGAACTGCGTGTAGATATCGAGCCGGTCCGTTTCGACGGGATACGTGATGAGTACCTCATGCGCCAACTGTTCCGGCGTGACATACGCTTCTCCGGCCAGCGCGTGATCATCGGCAACCACCAGCACCTGCTCGTAATCGAACACCGGCTGAAAATGCAGTTCGGGCTTCTTGAGCGGGTCGGGCGTGACGAGCACGTCGATTTCATAGCCGATCAACGCACCGATGCCGCCGAACTGGAAGCGCTGCTTCACGTCGACGTCGACATCCGGCCAGCGCGCGAGATACGGCGACACCACTTTCAGCAGCCACTGATAGCACGGCGCGCATTCCATGCCGATCCGCAACGTGCCGCGCTCGCCCTGTGCGTACTGCTTCATGCGCTCTTCGGCGAGTTCGAATTGCGGCAGCAACCGGTTCGCGAGGCTCAGCAGGTACTGTCCGGCCTGCGTGAGCCGCATGGAACGTCCTTCGCGCGTCCACACCGGCGTACCGAGCTGCTGCTCGAGCTTCTTCACGGCATGGCTGAGCGCCGACTGCGTGAGATTGAGCGTATCGGCGGCGGCCGTGAGCGAACCCTGCCGCTCCACTTCCCGCACGACCATCAGATGACTGCGATCCAGCATCGCTCACCCATGAACAAATTTAATGTCCGCATGAAAAAAATCCATTTTTATTCATGAAAAGGGAACTATATCATCGCTGCCAGTCACTTTTCTTCTGATCAGCATACAGCACATGTGTCACGACGCAGATCAACATATCTTGCGCCATGAGCGCGATTAATGGTTGCATGAAATCGATTCATGTCTGGCCGGCTGTGGTTCAACATCAAATTCGTCATGGATGTCGGTGCCAACGAGACTGTCGGGTAAAAAAACAGAGAAGAAAAGCGGGAAGCTTTGAAAATCAAAGAGCAAACGCAGTTTTCATTTCGGAAATCAGGGTGCAAGATCACAATGAGTCAAGAGTTCACATTTGCTATTAACAGCATCCGTTTCGATGAAGACTATCGCCCTTCGGAAAATACGCGCATCACGACCAACTTCGCCAACCTGGCCAGGGGAAGTAGCCGCCAGGAGAATCTGCGCAACACCTTCAGGATGATTGACAATCGCTTCAATGCGCTGGCGCATTGGGACAATCCTGAAGGAGATCGTTACGCCGTCAAGCTTGAAATCATTTCCGTTGAAATGAATATTGAAGGGGAAAGCAGCGATAACGCGCTTCCCTTGATCGAAATATTGAGGACGAATATTTTTGATCGAAAAACCAACGAACGCATCGAAGGTATTGCGGGAAATAACTTTTCCTCCTATGTGCGAGATTACGACTTCAGCGTGGTATTGCTGGAGTACAACAAGGGTCGGCCCAGGTTCAGCACGCCGGACAATTTTGGGGATCTGCATGGAAAGCTGTTCAAGTGCTTCATAAATTCCAGCGCTTACAGAGATCATTTCGCCAAGCCGCCCGTCATATGTCTAAGCGTTTCGAGTAGCAAGACCTATCACCGGACTGCCAATCAGCACCCTGTATTGGGCGTCGAGTACCAGCAGGACGAATATTCCCTGACTGACGAATATTTCGAAAAAATGGGGCTGAAGGTTCGCTATTTCATGCCGCCGAATAGTGTTGCGCCTTTGGCTTTTTATTTTACCGGCGATTTGCTTGCTGACTACACCGATCTCGAGCTTATCGGCACCATCAGCACGATGGATACCTTCCAGAAAATTTACCGGCCCGAGATTTACAATGCGAATTCTCCGGCAGGGAAATTCTATCAACCCAGTTTGAAGCACCAGGATTTTTCGTTAACCCGAATTGTTTACGATCGAGAAGAGCGCAGCCGGCTGGCTATCGAGCAGGGAAGGTTTGTCGAGGAACAGTTTATCAAGCCATACCAGGCCATTCTTGAACAGTGGTCCGCGGACTACGCTGTTTGACTAACAAAAACGCAAGGTTGTCTACCGTGAAAAAATTGCTACCCACCTCAACCGCCGGCAGTTTGCCCAAACCTTCCTGGCTTGCACAACCCGAGACACTTTGGTCGCCGTGGAAATTGCAGGACGAGGGGCTGATCGAGGGAAAACAGGATGCTTTGCGTTTGTCGTTGCAAGAGCAGCAACATGCGGGCATCGATATCGTCAGTGACGGCGAGCAAACGCGCCAGCATTTCGTGACCACGTTTATCGAACACCTCAGCGGCGTCGATTTCGAGAACCGCAAGACCGTTCGAATTCGCGATCGCTATGATGCGAGCGTGCCGACGGTCGTCGATGCGGTCGCCAGACAAAAACCGGTTTTCGTTGAAGATGCCAGGTTTTTGCGCCAGCAAACCAGGCAGCCCATAAAATGGGCGTTGCCGGGTCCGATGACCATGATCGATACGCTTTACGACGATCATTACAAGAGTCGCGAAAAGCTGGCCTGGGAGTTCGCGAAGATCCTGAATGAGGAAGCCAGGGAGCTGGAGGCTGCCGGCGTCGATATCATTCAATTTGACGAGCCCGCATTCAATGTCTTCTTCGACGAGGTGAACGAGTGGGGCGTCGCGACCCTGGAAAGGGCGATTGAAGGTCTCAAGTGTGAAACCGCCGTGCATATTTGCTATGGCTATGGCATCAAGGCCAATACGGACTGGAAGAAGACGCTGGGGTCCGAGTGGCGGCAATACGAGGAAGCCTTCCCCAAGCTGCAAAAATCCAGCATCGATATGGTTTCGCTGGAATGTCACAACTCTCGCGTTCCCATGGATCTGATCGAACTCATTCGCGGCAAGAAGGTGATGGTGGGGGCCATCGATGTGGCAACCGATACCATTGAAACCCCCGAGGAAGTCGCCGGCACGTTGCGAAAAGCACTTCAGTTCGTGGACGCCGACAAGCTCTATCCTTGCACCAACTGCGGCATGGCTCCCTTGTCGCGTGCAGTCGCGAGAGGCAAGCTGAGTGCTTTGAGCGCGGGTGCGGAAATCGTCCGAAAAGAACTCTCGAACTAGTTCCGGGCTGAAGTCGGAAGTCGTGCTCGGGGAATCGAAGGCTGTGTGGGTTTCAGGGCATGCGTTGAACTGGCTCCCTGAATCTGTCGAAATACACCGCCTCGATATTTCCGGGCCGCACCCGGTATGCGATATCTACCATGTCACTTTCCAGCACTGCCATCGAGCCTTTGAGCTTTCGCGAAGCGCTCGGGCATTACGCATCCGGCATCACGGTGATTGCATCACACGTCGATGGCGAGCCGATCGGCTTCACTTGCCAGTCTTTCTATAGTGTGTCGATGAGCCCGCCGCTGGTGTCATTCAGCGTAATGTCCGGTTCGGCCAGCTATCCAAAAATTCGCCAGGCAGGTCGATTCGTCGTCAATATCCTGTCGGACGAGCAGGTCGGGATTTCCAACCAATTCGCTCGACGAGGCGCGGACAAATGGCACGGCGTCGATTGGCAGGCGTCGCCGCTGGGTAATCCGATCATTGCCGGCAGCCTTCACTGGCTCGATTGCGAAATTTACGCGGAACATGCCGCGGGCGATCACCTGATCGTGATTGGCGAAGTGAAAGCGTTGGATCTGCAAGAAGCTGCCGCTACGCAGCCATTGCTGTATTTCAAAGGGCAATATCGCAACATCGCCGCGCATCGCCCGGTTTGAGTGTCGACCTCCGCCGGCTTGCTACCGGCTGTCATCGCGGTCGTTGCTCTGCACTGTCACCTGGAAGTTGCTGCGGCGACGCCCCTCTGACTCGAAAGGTATCGAGCTGTCTTGAGTTCATTGAAACAGGCGCTAAACGAAGGACGCTTCGTCTGCGTGTTTGAGGTCGTTCCTCAACAGTCCCCTGCGCGCCTGGCCGCGCTTGAACAAATCGTGCAACGCGGGCACCTGGCCGGCTGGCCTCTACTGCCGGCTTTCGCCGATCGTGTCGGGCTGCACTCGGACTTGAGCCCCCTGGAAGGCGCCGAAGCATTGGGGAATCCGGCTGCATCCTTGCTGCACTTTTCAGGCAAGGATCGCGAGCGTGCAGACCTGCTGCAGCAGATGAACCTGATGAAGGCCCGCGGTCTGGAGCAACTGTTGCTGCTCAGTGGCGACCGGCTGCCGGGCCACCGTCCTGGTGAGGCGCCCGTGCGCTATCTGGAGTCGGTCGCTGCGCTGCAGATTGCCCGCGAGCACTGTCCGGACTGGCTGTTAGGTGCCGCGTTGAACCCGTTCAAGTACCGCGAGGAAGAAGGCGGCGCACAGTATCTGAAGGCGCAGAAAAAGCTTCTGGCCGGGGCGGATTTTCTTACCCTGCAACTCGGTTTCGACGCCGCCAAGCATATCGAAGCCCAGACCTGGATGCGCGCTCAGGCGCGCATGAAACCGATGCTGGGCTGTGTGATGAAGCTGACCGATACGCGCGCGGCCGTTTTGCAGGCGGTGCCCGGCGTGATTGTCACCGAATCCATGCGCGCGCTGTTGGGCAGGGAGCAGCAGGTATCGCGGGCCTATGCCGGCGCACGAAGCCTCGAGCGCCTGGCGCTGCAGATAGTGGGCCTGCAATTGATGGGCTATGCCGGTGCTCATGTGTCCGGGGTGCATACGCTGGACGAACTGCTTTCGCTGGAGCAGGCGATCGCCGAGCAGCGGGACGGCATGACCTCACTGACCGATTGGGGCGAGCGATGGCGTGCAAGCTGGCAGATGCCTGGGGCGCCGCTGGTCAGCTTCACCCCCGAAAGCGGTGCCTGGGCACTGGGGCGCTCCGATGTCACCGCCACCCGCCGGGAGCGCTTGCGACATACGCTGCTCTCCTCGGTACATGACCAATTCTTCAGCCGCACGGGATGGCTCGGCAGGGCCTTTGGCTGGAGTGTGACGCGGCCGATCTGGAAGGTCGGCGTGGCTGCGAATGCCCTGCATGCCGTCGAACGGGCGGTCAAACGGCCGCTGATCGGCTGTGATACCTGCGGCAGCTGCCGCTTGCAGGACACCCTGTACGTCTGTCCCGAGACATGCCCCAAAGGCCTGGCGAACGGCCCTTGTGGCGGCACCTGGCTCAATCGTTGCGAATTTGGCGACCGGGAGTGCGTACACAGCGTCAAATACCGGATTGCCAAGTCTGCAGATCAGTTACCCGTGCTGGCGCAGACGTTGATTCCTTGTATCGAGGCGGAAAACAGGCACCGCAGTTCCTGGCCTGAATGGTTCGAGCCGGAAGATACTACGCAGGGCGCTGAAGCAAGTCGCCGAGAATGACAGGTGGCTACGCGGTCTCCACGATGCCGAAAGCAAGCCTTGAACGGTCATTCGATCCGGTTTTTAGCGTGACAGTTGATGGCCGAATGCCGCCTGACCGACCCGCCCAATAAGCCGGCCAGACTGCCGCGCAACCCGTTGTTCGACGTCCCCACCGCACGAAACCTCCCTCCCGCCTCCCTTCGGGAGAACCCCAGGTTGCACGCGGAAACCCATGCGTTTATCTTTCTACATCATACGTATGATCTAGAGGGCATTCATGGCGACCCTACACCGTCAGGTACTGAACCAGATGGGCGAGCAGATCTGCTCGGGCCAGCTGGCGCCCGGCGACGTCCTCCCGTCCGAGGACGAACTCGCCGAACAGCTGCAGGTCAGCCGCATCACCATCCGCGAAACGGTCAAGTCGCTGTCCGCGAAAGGGATGCTGCAAGTGCGCCGCCGCTACGGCACGGTCGTGCTGCCGCGCTCGCAATGGCAGTTGTTCGATCCGGACGTCATCACGTGGCGCGCCCGCGCGGGCACGGTCGATGAAGGGCTGATCCAGGATCTGATGGAGCTGCGCCTGATCATCGAACCGAACGCCGCCCGGCTCGCCGCCCGGCGCGCGACCGATGAAGATCGCATCGCGATCCGGCGCGCGTACCGGGCGATGGCGCGCGCGGTCGCGGGCGACGGCGAATATGTGCCCGCCGATCTCGCGTTTCACGGCGCGATCCTCACCGCCTGCCACAACCAGTTCGTCCAGCAGATGCAGAACGCGCTGTCGTCCATCCTGCAGACGAGCTTCGAGCTCAGTTCGGAGATCGCGGGCGGCCCGGCCCGGTCGCTGCCGATGCACGAAGCGCTGTGCGTCGCGATCGAAAACGGCGACGAGGCCGCCGCGGAACACGCGGTGCTCACGCTCATCCGGCGCGCCGAGCAGGACTTCGAGGATCGCGCCGCGCTGAACCGCGCGGCGACCCGCACACGCGCCTGACGCGCCAACGGCAATACCGGCATTGACTTCATCGCGACCGGCGACGGTCGCGAGGGGCGCACGCGCGCCCGATTTTCGAACATCGAGAGGACTACGAAAAAATGACTTCACTATTCGACCTGAGCGGCCGCACGGCGCTCGTCACCGGGTCGGCGCGCGGTATCGGCTTCGCGCTGGCCGAAGGGCTCGCGACGGCCGGCGCGCGCGTCGTTCTGAACGGAACGCAGCCCGACACGGTGGCCGCCGCGGTCGCCCGACTCACGGCCCAAGGGTTCGATGCGCAAGGCCGCGCGTTCGACGTGACCGACGAGCAGGCCGTCGCCGACGCGTTCCAGCAATGGGACGACGCCGGCGTGCCGATCGACATCGTCGTCAACAACGCGGGCATCCAGTTTCGCAAGCCGCTCGTCGAACTCGAACTGGCCGACTGGCAGCGCGTGATCGACACCAATCTGACGAGTGCGTTCATCGTCGCGAAGCAGGCAGCGCGGCGCATGATCGCGCGCGGCACGGGCGGCAAGATCGTCAATATCGGCTCGCTCACGAGCGAAGCCGCGCGCGCGACGGTCGGCGCATACACGGCGGCCAAGGGCGGAATCAAGATGCTGACCCGCGCGATGAGCGCCGAATGGGCGTCGTCGAACATTCAGGCGAACGCGATCGGCCCGGGCTACATCCTGACCGACATGAACAAGCCGCTCGTCGAGAACGCGGCGTTCGATGCATGGGTCAGGAACAGCAACCCGACGCAACGCTGGGGCAAGCCGGAGGAGCTCGTCGGCACGGCCGTATACCTCGCGTCGGCGGCGTCGAGCTACGTGAACGGCCAGATCATCTACGTCGACGGCGGCTGGCTGGCCGTCCTTTGAACGACCCGCGCGAACGAAACCCATCCCCGAGGCAGCCCGAACCCGATCAGGGCGCCCGCGCGCCACACCTATCCGGAGACATCATGGAAAGCGCCAAACCCGTCGCACCGCAAAGATGGTGGTATCTGATGCCGATCATCTTCATCACCTACAGCCTCGCGTATCTCGATCGCGCCAACTACGGTTTCGCGGCGGCGGCCGGGATCGACAAGGATCTCGGCATCACGCACGGCATGTCGTCGCTGATCGGCTCGCTGTTTTTCCTCGGCTACTGCCTGTTCCAGGTGCCGGGCGCGATCTACGCGCAACGCAACAGCGTGAAGAAACTGATCTTCTTCAGCCTGATCCTGTGGGGCCTGTGCGCCGCGGCGACCGGGATGGTCAGCAACATTCTGATGCTGATGGTGCTGCGCTTCGTGCTCGGCGTGGTCGAGGCGGCGGTCATGCCGTCGATGCTGATGTACATCAGCCGCTGGTTCACGCGCACCGAACGCTCGCGCGCGAATACGTTCCTGATTCTCGGCAACCCGGTGACCGTGTTGTGGATGTCGGTGGTGTCGGGCTATCTGGTCCACAGCTTCGGATGGCGCGAGATGTTCGTCATCGAAGGCGTGCCGGCGCTTGCATGGGCGGTCGTCTGGTGGTTCACCGTCAAGGATCGTCCGGCCGACGCGCCGTGGATGACCGATGCCGAAAAGGCCGAACTCGATGCGCGCCTGAAAGCCGAGCAGGCGCATATCGCACCGGTGCGCGACTACAAGGCTGCTTTCCGTTCATCGGTCGTCCTGAAGTGCTGCGCGATTCATGCGCTGTGGAGCATCGGCGTCTACGGCTTCATCATGTGGCTGCCGTCGATTCTCAAATCCGCGGCGACGATCGACATCGTGTCGGTGGGCTGGCTCGCCGCCGTGCCGTATCTCGCCGCGATCATCCTGATGCTGCTGGCATCGTGGCTGTCGGACAGGACGCACAACCGCAAGCTGTTCGTCTGGCCGCTGCTGCTGGTGGGGACGATTGCGCTCGTGGGGTCGTACCTGGTCGGCGAATCGGACTTCTGGTTCTCGTTCACGCTGCTCGTCGTGGCGGGCGCAACGATGTACGCGCCGTACGGGCCGTTCTTCGCGCTCGTGCCGGAACTCGTTCCGAGCAACGTGCTCGGCGGCGCGATCGGCGTCATCAATTCGAGCGGCGCACTGGGCGCGTTCCTCGGATCGTGGGTCGTCGGCTATCTGAACGGCGCGACCGGCAGCCCGTCGGCGTCCTACATCTTCATGGCGGTCGCGCTGCTGCTGTCGGTGATCCTGATGATCACGGTGCCGGCACGTTCGGAGCAACGCTCGGCCGGGGACGCAACCGTCTCGCTGCGCCGTACCTGACGCGGCGCCCCGTTCGATTCATCGACAGAATTTTGGTAGATCAACCATGACCACCCCGATTACAGATGTAAAGGTCATCCTGACCGCGCCGGAAGGCATCAACCTGATCGTCGTCAAGATCGAGACCGCCCAGCCCGGCCTGTACGGCCTCGGCTGCGCGACGTTCGCGTACCGGCACGTCGCGGTCAAATGCGTGATCGAGGAATACTTGCGCCCGCTGCTGATCGGACGCGATGCCGAAGCCATCGAGGAGCTCTGGCAGTTGATGCATCAGAACGCATACTGGCGCAACGGCCCGATCGAGAACAACGCGATTTCGGGCGTCGACATGGCGCTGTGGGACCTCAAGGGCAAGATGGCGAACCTGCCGCTGTATCAGCTGTTCGGCGGCAAGTGCCGCGAAGGCGTGCCGGTCTATCGGCATGCGGATGGCCGCGACCTGAGCGAGCTGTGCGAGAACATCCAGAAGTATCGCGAGCAGGGCATCACGCACATCCGCTGCCAGAGCGGCGGCTACGGCGGCGACGGCTACGGCGACGCGCCGGCGAGCGCACCGCGCGGCGCGGCCGATGGCGTCTATCTCGACAGCCGGAAATACATGCGTGACACGCTGAAGCTGTTCGACGGCATCCGCAGCAAGATCGGCTTCGACGTCGAGCTGTGCCACGACGTGCATGAACGCCTGAAACCGGTCGACGCGATCCGCTTCGCGCGCGAACTCGAACCGTTCGAACTGTTCTTTCTCGAAGACGCGATCGCGCTGGAGGAGGGCGAATGGATCCGCCAGTTGCGCGAAAAGACGAGCACGCCGCTCGCGCAAGGCGAGCTTTTCAACAATCCGTACGAGTGGCGCTTTCTGATCACCGAGCGGCTGATCGACTTCATCCGCGTTCACCTGAGCCAGATCGGCGGCATCACGGCCGGCCGAAAGCTGCAGATCTTCGCCGAGCAGTTCGGCGTGAGAACGGCGTGGCACGGCCCCGGCGACATGTCGCCGCTGGCGCATGCGGCGAACATCCATATCGATCTCGCGTCGCGCAATTTCGGCGTGCAGGAATGGTCGGGCACCGAGCCGCCCAATTTCGTAATCCAGGCACTGAAGGGGCCGAGGGCGGCATTGCTCGACGTATTCCCGGGCCTGCCAGAATTCCGGAACGGCTACGTGTATGCGAACGACAAGCCGGGGCTGGGCGTCGATATCGATGAAGCGGAGGCCGCGAAATATCCGTGCGAAAACACGGTGACGACCTGGACGCAGACGCGGCTGAAGGACGGGGCGCTGCAGACGCCGTAACGCTTTCGCCGCGATCCCCGCACCTTCATGGCCGATGCAATCTCATGGGTTCATCGGCCGGTCGTCACGTCAATGCAGCGTGCCGGCCGCGCCGCAGCACTTCTTGAACTTCTTCCCGCTGCCGCACGGGCAGGGATCGTTGCGGCCTGTCCTGGGCGTCGTCCGCTGGATCGGCGTCGCCAGTTTTCGCTCGTGCATCGCGCGGCGGTACGGCAGCCAGAAACGGTAGATCGATGCGACGCTGCCAAAGGTCCGCGCTGCCGGCCGTGCGCTACGGCCCCAGCATCAGGTCGCGATGGGCGGACTCGCGGAATTCGCCGGGCGTCATCCCGGTCTGCTTGCGGAAGTAGCGGCTGAAATACGCGCTGTCGACGAAGCCCGTCTCGTGCGCGATCTGCTTGACGCTCAGGTTCGAGTAGACGAGGTCGCGCTGCGCCTCGCGAATCACGTGTTCGTTGATGACGGCCGTCGTCGAGATGCCGAGTTCGTCGCGGCACACGCGCGCGAGCTGCGCGGCGGTCACGCCGAGCCGTTCGGCGTAGAACTCCACCGGCTGGTGTTCGCGAAAATGCGTGGCGATCAGCTCGCGAAAGCGCCGCAGCAGCGTGCCGCGCCGATCGGTGCCCGTATGCGACGGGGCCGCCGCGAGATCGCTCAAGCGCGCGATATGAACGAGCAACGCAACCAGCAGCGCCATGCCCGCCGCGCCGCGGCCGCGCGACGGGCCGCGAAATTCCTGTTCGAGCAATGCGAACAGCGGCATCAGCATCGACCCGCTCGCGTCCGGCCCCTTGACGGGAATCACCTCGGCGCGTTGCAGCACCGGCAGCACGTTGGGCGCGACCACCTTCAGCAGCGCATCGGGCGCGCGTTGCGCGACGGTGATCACGAGGCCGTCGATCTGCGGCGAGAACTCGAACGCATGCACGGTTTGCGCGGGGAGCAGCACGAGGCACGGCGGCACGAACGGCAGCTTGTCGCTTTCGATCACGACGTGCCCGCTGCCGCTGCGAATGTACAAAATCTGCAATAGCGCATCGTGGCGATGCGCGGCGATATGCCAGTCGTTGGGCCGGCTGCGCTCGTGTATCCATTCGAAGTTGAACGCGTCGTACCAAGGCGGGCGGGCCGATTCGCCGTACAGGTCGTAGTTAGGGATTCTCCTCATGCCGTCTCGCCTCCAGTGTACAAATTGTCCTGCTGCTTGCGGCGTTTGTCCAGTTTTCGCCGGTGCCGCACTTCTATACTTTTCCGCAACGGCGCGGCGTGCGCATCACGTATCGCAGCCGGGATCGAACGATCCGTTCGGCATTCACTGGAACATGACACAACCGCATCAGAAGGACAACTAACATGATTTCCGAGGCAAACGATCATCAACCGAACTGGCTGCAGCTCGACGGCAACGCATGCGTCGTGACGGGCGCGGCCGGCGGCATCGGCGCGTCGATCGCCCAGGCGTTCGTCGCGGCCGGCGCGCGCGTCGCGCTGCTCGACCGCGATGCGGACAAGACGATCGCACTCGCCGAGCGGCTGCGTGCCGGCGGCGCGGACGCCATCGCGATCGCGTGCGACATCGGCGATCCGGCCAGCGTCGCCCAAGCGGCCGAGCGCGTGCAGCGCGATCTCGGCCCGGCGGACGTGCTCGTCAACAACGCGGGCCTGCTGCGCGCCGGCGGTATCGAAACCATCGATCTCGATGCATGGAACGCGATGCTGCAGGTCAACCTGACGGGTTACATGCTGTGCTCGCAGACGTTCGGACGCGCGATGCTCGCGCGCGGCTCGGGCTCGCTGGTGCATGTCGCGTCCATCGCGGCGCGTCATCCGCAGACGCACAGCGGCGCCTACAGCGCCAGCAAGGCGGCCGTCGCGATGCTCGCACGGCAACTGGCGGCCGAGTGGGGGCCGCGCGGCGTGCGCAGCAATACCGTGTGCCCCGGCATGATCCGCACGCCGCTGTCCGAGTCGTTCTACGCGAACGGCGACATCGAAGCGCGCCGCAGCGCGATGACGGCCAGCCGGCGCATCGGCCGCCCCGACGACATCGCGAACGTCGTCGCGTTTCTCGCGAGCCCGCGCGCGGCGTACGTGAACGGCGCGGAGCTCGTCGTCGACGGCGGCCTCGACGCGATGCTGATGGATCTGGTGCCGCGCCCGGGCTACGAAGCCGGCGCCGCCGCGAAGTAATTCAACGACCTGGCCCGCGCCGCGCGCGCCGTCGTCAATCGAGCGACGCCGCGGCGCAGCCCTATCACTGGAGGAGAACGCGATGAGCGACCAGCGGCGTTCGAAGGATGTCACGTGCGACCTGCTCGTGATCGGAGCGGGAGCCGGCGGCCTGTCCACCGCCATCACCGCACGCAAGGCCGGACTCGACGTGATCGTCGTCGAGAAGGAAGGCTGCTTTGGCGGCACGACGGCTTTTTCCGGCGGCGTGCTGTGGATTCCCGGCAACCCGCATGCCGCGGCGAACGGCGTGCACGACACGCGGGAGGCCGCGCGTGCCTATCTGCGCGGCGAAACCGGTGCGTTCCACGACGACGATGCGATCGAGGCGTTTCTCGAGCACGGTCCGCGGATGCTCGAATTCTTCGAGCGGGAAACGGAAGTGAAATTCGTGCCGACGCTCTATCCCGACTATCACCCGGACCAGCCGGGCGGCGTCGACATCGGCCGCTCGGTGGTGGCCGCCCCCTACGACGCGCGCCGGCTCGGGCGCGATCTCGAGCGCTTGCGTCCGCCGCTGAAGACCATCACGTTCATCGGGATGATGTTCAATTCGTCCAACGCGGATCTCAAGCATTTCTTCAATGCGACGCGGTCGCTGAAATCGGCGTGGTACGTGACGAAGCGGCTGGTTTCGCACCTGAAGGATCTCGCGCTGTATCGGCGCGGCGTGCAGATCACGAGCGGCAACGCGCTCGCGGCGCGGCTCGCGAAGTCGGCCCTGGATCTCGGCATTCCGATCCTCACGCATACCGCGGCGCGCGAGCTCGTCGTGAACGACGGGCGCGTCGTCGGTGCGGCGGTCGAAGGGGGCGGCGCCGGATATCGCATCACGGCGCGGCGCGCGGTGGTGCTGGCCAGCGGCGGCTTCTCGCACGACGTTGCGCGCATCGCGCGTGCATATCCGCACGTCGCGCGCGGCGGCGAACATGTGTCGCCGGTGCCGGCCGGCAACACCGGCGACGGCGCGAAGCTCGCCGAGCGTGCCGGCGGCCGGGTCGAGATCCGCTATCCGCAGCCGGCCGCGTGGATGCCGGTATCGCGCGTGCCGCTCGGCGACGGCCGGTTCGGCGTGTTTCCGCATCTGCTCGATCGCTACAAGCCGGGCATCATCGGCGTCACCCGCCACGGCAGGCGGTTTACCAACGAATCGAATTCGTACCACGACGTCGGCGCGGCGATGATCGACGCCTGCAGCGGCGACACCGAGACGGCGATGTGGCTGGTGTGCGATCACGCGACGATCCGCAAATACGGGCTGGGCTTCGCGAAGCCCGCGCCGGTGCCGCTCGGGCCGCTGCTGCGCAACGGCTATCTCGTGAAGGGCCGCACGCTCGCGGCGCTCGCGCGGCAGGCGGGCATCGACGCCGCGAACCTGGAAGCGACGGTGCGGCGCTACAACGAAGGCGCCGTGCGCGGCGAGGATCCCGAGTTCGGCCGCGGCACCACGTCGTTCAACCGCTATCTCGCCGATCCGGCCCATCGCCCGAACCCGTGCGTGGCGCCGCTCGGCGCGGGCCCGTACTACGCGCTGAAAGTCCTGATGGGCGATCTCGGCACCTTCGACGGCATTCGCACGAACGTGCACGGCCAGGTGCTCGCGGCCGACAATCAGCCGGTGGCGGGCCTGTATGCGGTCGGCAACGACCGCGCCAGCATCATGGGCGGGAACTACCCGGGCGCCGGCATCACGCTCGGGCCGATCATGACGTTCGGCTATCTGAGCGCGCGCCACATCGCGGGGCTCGTCGACCCGGCGCCCGCCGCTACCGCAACGCCCCGCGCCGCCGCGCGCGCGACCGCCTGAATCCGGAGCACACCATGAGCCCGTCCAAAGCCTTCATCGACCACCGCATCTATACGATCCGTCCACGCGGCATGGCCGAATTCCTCGACATCTTCGACCGCTACGCGATGCCGATCCAGGTGAAGTACCTCGGCCCGCCCGTCGGGTTCTACACGAGCGACATCGGCGCGCTGAACCAGGTCGTGCACTTGTGGGGCTACGACAGTATTGCCGACTACGACACGCGGCGCACCGCGCGGGATGCCGACCCGGAGTGGCCGGCCTATTTGCAGGCGTCCGGCCATCTGATCGTCGCGCAGGAAAGCCGCATCATCCGCCGCGTCGATTTTCCGAGCCTCGCGTCTCTGACGCGCTGAGCGCACCACGATGAAACCGGGAGGTCACATGGTCAATACGCGTGTGGCAATCGTGACGGGCGGGGCGGACGGTATCGGCTGGGCGTGCGCGAAGCGGTTCGCCGAAGACGGCTACCGTGTCGCGATCGCCGACCTGAACGGCGAGCGCGCGGCCCGGCGGGCCGCCGAACTCGGGCCGCGGCACATTGGAATGGGCGGCGACGTGGCGAACGAAAACGAGATGGTCGCGTTGATGCGCACCGTCGTCGGGCGCTTCGACCGGATCGACGTGCTGGTCAACAACGCGGGGATCGGCGAGCAGAACGCGCCGACGCTCGAGCAATCGTCGATGGCGTTCGACCGCTTGCTGTCGGTGCACGTGCGCGGCACGTTTCTGGCGAGCCGCGAGGCCGCCCGCGCGATGCTCGCGCAACGCGCCGGCGCGATCGTCAATCTGTGCTCGATCGCCGGCCAGGGCGGCATTCCGACGCGCAACGCGTACGACGCCGCGAAGGCCGCGATTGCCTCGCTGACGCGCTCGATGGCCTGCGAGTGGGCACGTCAGGGCGTGCGCGTGAACGCCGTCGCACCCGGCTACGTGGCGACCGAACTGGTCGATACGCTTGCGCGAAACGGGCAGTTGAACCGGGCGGCGATCGAACGCCGGACGCCGCTCGGACGCCTCGCCGAGCCGGACGAAATCGCCCGCGCGATCGCGTTCCTGGCCTCGGACGCGGCGAGCTACATCACCGGCACCGTGCTGAACGTCGATGGCGGCTGGCTCGCCTACGGCGCAGCGGATTCGCCGCCCGGCTGACGTGGGCCGTCCGCCCGGACGGGACACCGATAATCAAACCATGGAGACAGCCGTGCTGCCGGCAGCGTAAGTGCTGCGACGCGCACGGCATACAGGAGACACATGATGACAACCCCGACCCGGACGCTCGACGTGCAGTCGTTCATCGACGCCGAGCGCTTTTCTCCCAGCCAGTGGCTGATTCTGGTTCTGTGCTTTCTGGTCGTGGCCGCCGACGGCTACGACACCGCCGCGATCGGCTTCATCGCGCCCGCGCTGGTTCACGACTGGGGCATCGCGCGCAGCGCGCTCGGCCCGGTGATGAGCGCCGCGCTGGCCGGCCTCGGCATCGGCGCGCTCGCCGCCGGCCCCTGCGCCGACCGGCTCGGCCGCAAGACGGTGCTCGTGCTGTCGGTGGCGTGCTTCGGCGGCTGGAGCATCGTGTCGGCGCATGCGCAATCGATCGGCGAGCTGACCGCGTTCCGCTTCCTGACCGGGCTCGGGCTCGGCGCGGCGATGCCCAATGCCGTCACGCTGATGTCCGAATATGCGCCTGCACGGATCCGCAGCTTCGCCGTCAACGCAATGTTCTGCGGCTTCTCGGGCGGGCTTGCGGCGGGCGGCCTCGCGTCGGCGTGGCTGATTCCGCACTTCGGCTGGCAAAGCGTGCTGACGGCGGGCGGGGTCGGGCCGATCGCGCTGGCCGTGGCGCTCGTCGCGTGGCTGCCGGAGTCCGCGCAGTATCTCGCCGCCCGCCACGGCAAGCACGACCGCATCGCGCGGATTCTCGCCCGGATCGCACCGCGCGCGCGTTTCGACGACTGCACGTTCGTGGCCGCCGAAGCGCGCAAGGAAACCGAAGGCGGCGCGTCGGCGCTCGCGCTGGTGCTGTCGGGCCGGTTTCGTTCGCGCACGTTGATGCTGTGGGCCGCATATTTCATGGGACTCCTGATCTACTACCTGCTGACCAACTGGATGCCGACGCTGTTTCGCGACGCCGGCTTCGGCGCGGAGGGCGGCGCGCTGATGACGTCGCTGTTCCCGCTCGGCGGCGTGCTCGGCAATCTGTGCGCGGGCTGGCTGATGGATCGCTTCAATGCGAACCGGACGATCGTCTTTACCTATGTCGTGGCGGCCGCGCTGGTGCTCGTGGTGAGCCGCACGATCGGACACGCCGCGTGGCTCGGCACGCTGACGCTCCTGTGCGGCACCGTCGTGACGGGTGCGGTGACGTCGATGTCGGCCTATGCGGCGAGCCTGTATCCGACCCGTTGCCGCGCCACCGGCGTTGCATGGATGCTCGGCGTCGGACGAATCGGCGGCGTGGCCGGCGCGTTTCTCGGCGCGCTGCTGATGGGCTGGGGCTGGCATTTCGGCGACGTCTTCAGCCTGCTCGCGGTGCCGTCGCTCGTGGCGGCCGGTGCGGTGTACCTGATCGGCAGCCGTCACGGGGAAGCGGGCGAGCCGGAGCGCGCCGCGGGGGCGGTGGTTCGGCAGCATTGAGGTGCCCCCATCGGGCCGGGCGTGCGCGATGCCCGGCCCGGTTCTTCATTCAGCCGCGTCCCACTGCGGCGCGAAAGCCGGGCTGACGAGGCGCTGATTCTTCGGCAGGCCGTCGATCAGCGCACGATCGGCGTCGTCCAGGTTCACGTCGAGCGATGCCAGGTTGGCGAGCTGATTGCGTTGTCCGGCCGCCTTCGGCACGGCCGCCACGTTCGGCTGGTCGAGCAGCCATTTCAGCGCGACCTGGGTCGGCAGCACGCGATGCTTGTCGGCGATCCGCTGCAGCTCCGGAAGCTCCGACACGCGGTTGCGCGCGAGCGGGCTGTACGCAATCAGCGCCATGTCGTGCTCGCGCGCGAATTGCAGCAGCTTCGCCTGACCCAGTAGCACGTGATACTCGACCTGTATCGCGGCCAGCGGCGCCTGCCGGTTTTCGACGACGTCGCGCAGCAGCGGCAGCGGAAAATTCGCGACGCCGATCGCGCGGGCGCGTCCTTGCTCCTTGAACGACACGAGCGTGTCGATCGTCTCGGCAAGATTCCAGTCGGGTGCCGGCCAGTGGATCAGGAACAGATCCACGTAGTCGGAGCGCAGCGCGCGCAACGTGTTGTCGAGCGATTGCCGCATGCGTTCGGGGTTCAGCTGGTCCCACCAGACCTTGCTGGTCACGTGAATCTGCTCGCGCGGGACGTTCGACGCGGCGATGGCCTCGCCGACCGCCGCTTCGTTCTCGTATGCGGCCGCGGTATCGATGTGTCGATAACCCGACTCCAGCGCGAGCGCGACCGCGCGCGTGCAGTCGTCGCCGAGCATGGGCCACGTGCCGAGCCCCAGTTTCGGCATGTTCAACTGGTGGCGGTTGACAATGCATTGCATGAACGATTCCTCCTCGATGAGTTGAGCCGGCACGACCTGCCCGTGCCGTGCCGGCGCGTTCGTCAGCCGTGGGCGCTGTCGCAGGTCGCGCGATGCAGCGAGTCCACAGACGCCTCGCCCTTCGACACCGCACCGCCGTGTGCGACGAACTTCGCGATACGCCAGCCGAATACGATGGCCGGGCCGAGCGTCGTGCCGGGGCCCGGATAGGTGCCGCGGAAGATCGACGCGAGATCGTTGCCGCACGCGAACAGGCCGGGAATCACGCGCCCGTCGACGTCGAGCACCTCGCCGTTCGCCGTGCCGCTCAGCCCCGCGCTGCACGCGAGATCGGCGGGCCATACGGTCACGGCATAGTAGGGCCCGGCGCCGATCGGGCGAATGCACGGGTTCGGCTGTTGCGCCGGGTCGCCGTTGAAGCGGCTCATCGGGCTGCTGCCGCGCTGGAACGCCGGATCCTCGCCGTTGGCGGCGTCGCGGTTGTAGGTCGCGACGGTATGCGCCAGGCCGTTCGCATCCACCTGCAATTTCGCTGCCAGCTCGGCCAGCGTCGCGCCCTTGACCAGATAGCCGGCACGCTCGAACGCCGCGATGCGCGCCGCGCTGCGTGCCGGCATCAGCAGGCCGAGGCCGTAGGTCCGGATGAACGCCGCATCGACGATCAGATGAGCCGGCACGCTGGGCCCGTTGCCGCTGTCGCGCAGCATGCCCATCACGAAGTCGTGATACGAGTCCGACTCGTTGACGAAGCGCTCGCCGCGGCTGTTGACCGCGATGAGGCCGGGTTTCGCGCGATCGAGAATGATGTGCGGCCACACGCTGTCGCCGTCGCCGCCCGGGGCACGGCGGATCGAGCACGGCATCCACAGCCCCGGGCTGTCGCCGCCGTTTTCGACCCGCGCATCGATGCGCTGTGCGCGGTCGACGCCGTCGCCGGTATGCGTCGCCGGCGCCAGCGACAGTGGCCGGGCCGCGGCAGGGAAGAACTGCTGGCGCAGCGACGGATGGCGCGTGATGCCGCCGGTCGCGAGCACCACGCCGCGCCGCGCGCCGATTCGCCTGCGGCCGCCGTCGGGCGTCGTGACGATGGCGCCGGTGACGCGGCCGTCGTCGCGTACCAGTTCGAGCAGCGGCGTGTCGAAGCGAATCTCGACCTGGCGCTTGAGCAGGCTGTAATAGAGCCGCGCGGCGAGCGCGTTGCCCATCACGAGCTGCGTGCCGCGCGGAAAACGCAGGCGGTCCATCGCATAGCGGCCGACGACCGCGATCGTGCGTTTGAAGTGCGCGACCGATGCGAACGGTGCGAGCAGCGCATTGAGGTCGGCGCGCGCGACCATCATCCCGCCGAGCCCCATGAACTCCTTGCGCGGCGGGCGCACGCGCGCGAACGCGCGGCCGAGCACGCGCGCATCGAACGGCGCGGGCACGAGCGCCCGCCCGCCATAGGCCGCGCCGGGGCCGTTCACGTAATCGGGATGCGCGGCGGCGGCGACGAACTTGACTTCGCTGATGCGCGCAAGCTCGTCGATCGCGTCGGGGCCGCTTTGCAGGAAGGCTTCGCGCGCGTCGTCGCCGCCGCGCGCGCCGACCACCGACTGCAGGAAGCGGCGCGCATCGTCGACGCTGTCGGGAACGCCCGCATCGACGCTCAGGCGGGTGCCCGGCACCCACGTCGTGCCGCCCGACGTGGACGTGATGCCGCCCACCATGGCTGTTTTTTCGCAGACGAGGACCGCAAGCCCCTCGTGATGCGCGACGAGCGCGGCGGTCATGCCTGCCGCCCCCGCGCCGAATACCAGCAGGTCTACTTCCTCGTCCCAGTCCTGTCGCACCGCATCCATGTCCACGTCTCCTTCATGTCGTTCCGCCGCGCGCCCGGATTCGGCGCGCGGCGGAAGAAGCTCCGATAATTGTGGAATGTTATTCCAATAAATAACAAAGTGGAATTGTATTCCAAAAATTAAGCAGGGCGACGCGCGGCGACATTCAGAAGCGGTGCACGATACCGACGCCGGCCGCGAACTGGCGGCGCGTGGATGACGGTGTCGAGTTGAAGCCGTCGCCGAGCGTGGCGGTCGCGTCGATGACGTTGCCGCTGCCCGCGGTGCCGAGCGTGCTGCCGTTCGAGCGCTGGTACGCCTCGAGCGCATAGAGCCCGGTGCGCTTCGACAACGCGTAGTACTGCGACAGGTTGAACTGCTGATATTGCGCGGCGTTCGCGATGCCGTTGGCCTTCGTGGCGCGCGTGAAGCTGTAGCCCGCGCCGAGATCCCACGCCGTGGCCGGTTTCCAGTGCAGCACGACGCCGCCGGTATTGAAGATCGCCGTGTCGGCGAACTTCGAGCCGGCGCCCGGGATGTATTGCACGTTGGAGTAGGTCGCGGACACGTCCCACGCGTTGTTGATCGCATAGCTCGCGCCGACCGCGAAGCGCTGCTGTGCCTGTGCCGTCTGGTAGCCGTTCGTGAGGGCGGACACGCCGGCCTGCGCGCCGTTGTTCGACGTCGTCGAGTTCGCGCCGAACGCACCGCCGCCCGATGTCGAGTTGTTGATTCGCGAGAAGCCGACCGCCATGCCGATCGGGCCGTTCGCATACTGGATCGCGGCGGTCCACGTCGAGCCGGCATTCAGGCTGCCCGCGACGCCGCCGAGCGAATACGAGCCGCCGAACGTGAAGCCGTACAGCTTCGGCGACGTGTATTCGATGGTGTTGTTCGCGCGATAGATGGTGTCGAGCCCGTCGATGTCGCCCGGATGGGCGCCGAAGAAGCCGGTCAGCCAGTTGGTCGGGCTGTACGGGGACAGCAGTTGGTAGTACGACGCATATTGCCGGCCGAACGTCAGCGAGCCGTAGGCGGGATGCGTGAAGCCGACCCAGGCCTGGCGCCCGAACATCGCGTCCGTATATTGCTGGCCGCCGGTCGCGGAGTTGATGCCCGACTCGAGCACGAAGACGGCCTTGGTGCCGCCGCCGAGATCCTCCGTGCCGCGCACGCCGAAGCGGCTGCCGGCCCAGACCCCCGTCACCATCTTCACCGACGAATGGCCGCCGGCCGTCGAGCCGAGCGTGGTCTGACTGCTTTGGTACGCGATGCCGTTGTCCACGACGCCGTAGAGCGTGACGCTCGACTGCGCGAACGCCGGTGCGGCTGCGAGCAGCGCGACGCCGGCCGCAACGAGTTGGGGGGAGGTACGACAGGATTTCATGGATTGTCTCCGGATTGTTGTGATGAGGCAGGCATGCACGGCGGCGCGGCACGCCGCGTCGCCGTGCATGCGGGGAAAAAACGATTCGACTGGATTCGACGGGGCGCGCCGCGCACGGCGCACGCGCCCCGCCCGCACGCACGCGCTCAGGCGGCGGTATCGAGCAGAAACGCGACCATCCGGTCGCAGACCCGCGCGAACATCTGCGTGCCCGTGACGGTCCGGCAGCCGCGGGCGCGCGCCGCTTCGATGAACGGCGTGAGCGGCGGCTTCGTGACGACGTCGCCGACGAACGTGGTGGCCGGCACGCGCGACACGTCGACGGGCAGTGGATCGTCCGC
Source organism: Burkholderia sp. IDO3 (assembly GCF_003366075.1). Classification (NCBI taxonomy): domain Bacteria; kingdom Pseudomonadati; phylum Pseudomonadota; class Betaproteobacteria; order Burkholderiales; family Burkholderiaceae; genus Burkholderia; species Burkholderia sp. IDO3. The sequence continues at coordinate 700,837 of NZ_CP028964.1, read as the reverse complement.
CTGCATGCCCATCGGCGACGCATTGACGATCACGTCGAACGATTCGGGCGCGACGTCCGCCGCGGCGACGCGCACCGTGCCGCGCTGCAGCGTCGCCAGCCGGTCGACCAGCGACGCGGTGCGGGCGGCATCGTTGTCGCGCACGTCGAGCGACGCGACGCCCGCCGTCACCAGCGCATGGCCGATCGCCGAGCCCGCGCCGCCCGCGCCGACCAGCAGCGCGCGCTTGCCGCGCAGGTCGCAGCCCGCGTCGCCGAGCGCGGCGACGAAGCCGGTGCCGTCGAACATGCCGCCGTGCCAGCCGCCGTCGGCGGTGCGGCGCAGCGTGTTGGCCGCGCCGAGGAACGCGGCTTCGTCGGACAGGCTCGTGCAGAACCCGGCGGCGCTGAATTTGTGCGGCACCGTGATGATCACGCCGTCGACGTTGCGCATCGGCGTGATGCCCGCGAAGAACGTCGCGAGATCGTCCGGCGCGACGTGCGCGGGAACGACCAGCGCGTCGAGTCCGGCCTCGCGCAGCGCGGCCGTCACGCCCTTGGGCGAACGGACCTGCGCGATCGGATCGCCGACGATGAAGTGGACGCGGGTCGCACCGCTCAGGCCTTCGTCGAGCGAAACCGGGGTGGTCGGGGTCAAGGGGGCAGTCATGCTGTTTTCATCTCCTGGGTGGAACCGGCCTCGTTGTGTACGATGCCGAGCAATTTCGCCTGGGTGGCGGTGTCCTGTTCGAGCGCGACCGCGCTGCTCTCGTGCGCGACGCGACCATTGACGAGCACGTAGGCGCGATCGGCGATCGGCAGCACCATGTCGGCCTGGTGCTCGACGATCACGACGCTCGCGCGCTCGCGCAGCTTGACGACCGCGTCGAGCACTTCCTGCACGACGGCGGGGGCGAGCCCTTCGAACGGCTCGTCGAGCAGGATGGCCTTCGCCGGCGCCATCAGCGCGCGCGCGATCGCCACCATCTGCCGCTCGCCGCCGGACAGGTGTTCGGCGCGCGCGTCCTTGCGCGTCGCGAGGCGCGGGAACAGCGCGAACATCTCGTCGACACTCGCGCCGCCCTTGCGCGCGGCGAGCCGCAGGTTTTCGGCGACCGTGAGGTTGGGGAACAACCGGCGGCCTTCGGGCACCATCGCGAGGCCGAGGCGATTGATCTCGTGCGCGGGGCGCCCGGTGATGTCGTGGCCGTCGAACACGATGCGCCCGGCCGTGACGTCGGCCACGCCGGTCGCGGCGCGCAACGTCGTCGTCTTGCCGACGCCGTTGCGGCCGAGGATCGCGATCACTTCGCCTTCGTGAAGCGTGAGGTCGATGCCGTCGAGGATCGTGTTGCCGGTGTAACCGGCCTTCACGCCTTCGACGCGCAGCAGCGGGCGTCGCGCCGGCGCGGCGTCTTCTTGCTGCGCGCCGCGTCGTGCGGCCAGCCGCGCATCGACCGGCCGCTCGCCCTTCGCGTGGCCGAGATACGCTTCGACCACCTCGGGATGGCGCGCGACTTCGGCTGGCGAGCCGTCCGCGATCAGCCGGCCGCGATGGAGCACGCTGACGCGATCGGAGATCGTCAGCACGCGATCGATGTCGTGCTCGATCAGCAGCACCGCATGATGGTTCGCCAGCTCGCGGATGATCGCCGCCACGCGCACGCGATCGGCCTCGGCCAGCCCCGCGAGCGGTTCGTCGAGCAGCAGCAGGCGTGCGCGGGTCGCGAGCGACAGCGCGATTTCGAGCAGGCGCTGTTCGCCATGCGACAGGCTTTCGCAGCCGTGCGCCGCGCGATCGTCGAGCCCGACCGCCGCGAGCAGCGACCAGGTCAGCGCATTCTGTTCGCCGAGCGTGTGTGCGTCGCGCCACATGCCGAGGCGATCGTGCTGCGCGGCCTGCACCGCCACGCGCACGTTCTCGAACACGGTGAGGTTGCGGAACACGCTGAGGATCTGGAACGAGCGGCTCATGCCGAGCCGCACGCGGCGGAACATCGCGAGTTTCGTCACGTCCCGGCCGTCGAACGTGATCGTGCCGGCCGTCGGCGAGAGCACGCCCGTCAGCATGTTGAAGAACGTGGTCTTGCCCGCGCCGTTCGGGCCGATGAAGCTGTGCAGCCGGCACGGATGCACGTCGAGGTCGATCCGGTCGGCGGTCACGAGCGAGCCGAAACGCTTCGACAACCCGCGCACGCTCAGCACGGGCTTGCCGGAATCGGTGTCGATGCCGCCTGCGCGATACGGCGCGATCGTGTCGGGGCGCGCGGGAATCGTGTCACGCACGAGCGTCCAGCGCGGGCGTCGCAGCAAGCGCTGCACGATGCCGTGGATGCCTTCGGGCGAGAAGAACGCGAACGCGATGATGATCGGCGCGAAGATCAGCCACCAGTGCTCGGTCAGGCTGCTGAGCTTGTCCTCGAGCAGGATGAACGCGATCGCGCCCCACAGCGGCCCGAGAAACTGGTGGACGCCGCCGAGCACGGTCATCAGCAGGCTGTCGCCCGCATGTTCCCAGCTCAGGTTGTTCGCATACGCGCCCTGCAGCATCAGGCACAGCAGGCCGCCCGCGTAGCCGATCACGGCGGCCGAGATCACGAACGCGCGCAGCTTGAGCCGGTACGTGTCGTAGCCGAGGCTCGCCGCGCGCTGCTCGTTGTCGCGCAGCGCCTGCAGCGCCCGCCCGAACGGCGCGTGCACGAGGCGCCACAGCAGATACGCGATGGCGATCACCGTCGCGCACGCGAACACGTGGAAGTCGACGGTCGTCGGGAAGGTCGGGCGCGGCACGTTCTGCAGGCCGTTTTCGCCGCCGGTCACGTCGGTCCACTTGAATGCGATCTCGAATGCGATCTGCGAACAGGCGAGGGTGAGCAGCGAGAAGTACAGCCCGCGCCGGCGCAACACGATCGCGCCGATCAGCGCGGCCAGCACGGTCGTCACGATCACGCTGGCCGCCAGCGCGAGCAGCTCGTTGCCGAGCACGCGCAGCAGCGACACGGCGACCAGATACGTGGCCGTGCCGAAGAACACCGATGCGCCGAACGGTACGAGGCCCGTGTACGCGACCAGCAGGTTCACGCCCATCCCGTAGAGCGTGTAGATCGCGATCTGGGTCGCGCGCTCCAGCGGCGTGCCGGTCGCGGTGAGCGCGAGCGACACGAGGACGAGCGCGGTGGTCAGCACCGCAACAGGGTGGCGGGTCAGATAGGCGGGTTTCATCAGTTGCTCCGAGAAAGCTCGCCATTTCCCCCAACGGGACTCCCTTCGGGGCGCATGGCGGGGAGGAAAGGAGCGCCGTCGACAGACGGCATTCCAACGCTACAATGACCGGCATGATCCTTGTCTACCGCTACCGGGTGAAGTCGCTCCACGGACTCCTTAACAAGCCGAGCCGCGCGGTGAACACCGTCTGGAACTTCTGCAATGACACGCAGAAGCACGCGCTCAAGTGGAGCAAGAAGTGGCCGACGGGTTTCGACTTGAACGTGCTGACGACGGGGAGCAGCAAGGCGCTCGGCATCCACTCCGGCACGATCAACGCGACGTGTGAGCAATACGCGAAGTCGCGCAGCCAGCACCGTCGCCCCTACTTGCGCTATCGCGGCAGAAAATCGCTGGGCTGGGTGCCGTTGAAGGGCCGCGACCTGAACCGCGAGGGTGACGCGTTCCGCTTTGCCGGCAATACGATCCGTGTGTTCAGCAGCCGCCCGCTTCCCGACGGCAAGATCAAGGACGGAACCAATTTTGCGCAGGATGCGCGCGGCAACTGGTTCCTCAACATCGTGATCGAAATGCCCGATGTTCAGGCGCGCCCGATCCGTTCCGGTGTCGGCATCGACCTCGGTCTGAAAGACTTCGTCACACTTTCGACCGGCGAGAAGCTGCCGAATGACCCGTTCGGCCGGCGCGCGGCCGACAGGCTGGCGAAGGCGCAGCGGGCGCGAAAGCACAAGCGGCATATCGCGAAGCTGCACGTACGGGTGGCGAACGCCCGCGCCGATTTCCAGCACAAACTCGCGCTCGATCTGGTGCGGCGCTTCGATTACATCGCGGTCGGCAACGTGTCGGCCTCGAAACTGGCCAGAACCAGGCTGGCGAAAAGTGTCTACGACGCATCCTGGTCGTCCTTCCGGGACAAGCTCCGTTACAAGGCGATGGCGCACGGGGCCACGTTCGAGGAAGTGGACGAAAGCGGTTCTACCCAGTCCTGTTCGGCGTGTGGGTCGAAAGACAGCACGACGCGGCCGAAAGGTATCGCGGGACTGCGAATAAGAGCGTGGGCCTGCAGTGACTGTGGTGTCGAGCATGATCGTGATACCAATGCTGCGTTGAACATTCTCCGATGCGGACGTGCATCGCCAGTAGTGGGAATCCCCTGCCTTTAGGCTGTGGGGGGGACGTCAATCGAAGCGCTCCCAGCGTTCACCAAACAGCCCGCGAGGGCGCACGAGCAGGACGAGTGCCATCAGCACGTACATGGCGACCGACGAGCCCTCCGGAAAGAACTGGACGGCCAGCGCGGTCACGATGCCGACCAGCAGGCCCGCGACCACGGCGCCGGCGAACGAGCCGAGCCCGCCGATCGTCACGATCACGAACGCGGGCATCACGGCGGTCGTCGCCATCCCGGGCGTGACCGTGACGAGCGGCGCGGCGAGCACGCCGGCGGCGCCCGCGAGCAGCGCGCCGAGCGCGAAGGCGCCGGTCAGCACGCGCGGCAGGTTGATGCCGAGCAGTCCGACCATTTCCGGATCGCGGCTGCCGGCGCGCAGGATCCGCCCGTACGGCGTGTAGTTCATGAACCACCACAGCACGACGAGGATCGCAACCGTCGCGGTGAGCACGAACAGCCGGTACTTCGTGATCAGCAGCGGCCCGTAGACGAGAAAGCCGTTGAGCATCTCGGGCGGGCTGAACGGCAGGCCACCCGCGCCCCACACGAGGCGCACCAGCGCGGTGAGCAGCAGCGACAGCGCGAACGTGACGATCAGGCTAAGCAGCGGCTCCTTGCCGTACAGGCGCCGGATGAACACCACTTCGATCAGCACGCCCACCGCCGCGACGAGCACCGGCGCGAGCACGACGGCGGCCCATCCGAACTGCGTCGACAGCGCGATCGCGAAATACGCACCGAGCGCGAAGAGCGCGCCATGCGCGAAATTCACGATGCCGAGCAGCCCGCAGATGATCGACAGTCCGATCGCGAGCAATACATAGAGGAATCCCAGCACCAGTCCGTTGGCGACCTGGGACAACAACATTTCAGCCATGCCCTTACTCCAGAGTGCGGCCCGTCGCCGCCGCGCCGCGGCCCGTCGTGACGGGCGAACGGCGGGCCGCGACGCGCGCGGGATACGCTTGGGGCCGTGTCGATTCGTGCGCCGCCGCGGCGGCGGCGCGCGGGCTCAGCGCGCGGCCATCCTGCAGCCGATCTCCTCGCGCGTGCCGAACAGGCGGTCGAGGTCGGCGGGGTTCTGCGGCACGACGGAGATTGGGTCGAGCCAGTCCCATTTGTCGGTGATCCGGTCCTTCACCTTGAACACGCTCCAGCGCCGCAACAGCTGGTGGTCCCACGGGCGGAAGTACGCGGGGCCGCTGCCGTCGGTCATCCGGATGGTTTCCAGGCTCTGCACGATGTCCGCGCCGGACGTGCTCTTCGCGTGGTTGATCGCCTGCAGCAGCGCACGTGCCGTGAACCAGCCGATCCAGGCCTTGTCGGCCGGCGGCTTGCCGTACTTCGCCGTGTACTTTTTGACGAACGCGACTTCTTCCGGCGAATGGCCCGGCGAGCTGAAATGCCACGGCTTGCCGTAATAGCCGGTCGCCGCATCGGCGTTGATCGACCACAGATCCGAGTCGCCGATGATCGGGCACGCCACCGGGATCCGGCCTTTCATACCCATTTCCGCGTATTGCTTCAGGAACGTCGACAGGTCGCCGCCCGGCAGCCCGAGCAGCACGACGTCGGGTTTCGACTGGCGGATCTTCAGGATGAACGAGCTGAAATCGGTGGTGTTGAGCGGCGTGACGTCGGCGCCGGTGATCGAGCCGCCCGACTGCTTCAGCAGGTCCGACATCGCCCGCTGGATGTCCTGCCCGTACGCATAGTTCGCGACGAGGAAGTGCCATTTCTTGCCGATCGCGAGCAGCGACGGCGCGAGCGCGCGGCACGCGACGGGTGTCGGGCTCAGCACGCGGAACGTGTACGGGTTGCAACTGCTGCCGGTCAGCTCGCGCGCGGCGGCGTTCGGCGCGATGTAGGGCGTCTTGGTGCGCCACGCGACCGACGACATCGCCAGCGACGTGCCGCTGTTCGTGCCGCCGATCACCGCGATCGCCTTGTCCTGCTCGACGAGCTTCTGCATGTTCTGCTGCGCCGACTGCGGATTCGGTTCGTCGTACCAGACGAGATCGACACGCCGGCCGCGCGCCTGGTTGCCCGCGTCGTCGAGCGCGAGCTTGACGCCGTTCGCGATCACTTCGCCCTGTTCGGTCCATACGCCCTGCTTGGCCATCAGCAGGCCCAGCTTCAGCGGTTGCTCGCCCTGCGCGCGCACGATCGCCGGCGCGGCGAGCGCCGCCGCACCGCCCGCGAGCGCCTTGCCCGCGGTGACGAGCCACGCGCGGCGCGACAACGCCGGGTTGTCGGGCGCGTCCGCCGGGTGGCTGGAAAGGGTGTCGTTCTGCGCGTGCTGATCAGTCATGTGTCTGGCCTCCTGTTTCCTGCTCAAGGGTCGATTCCGCGCGGTCCGTGGGCGGGCCGCGCGGCGCGTGTCGAAATTTTTCGTGAATTCTAGTTAGAAGTGGAATAGCATTCAACAATCAAAGATGATTTCAATAAATCGGGGTATTCACCCGGTCGGTCCGGAATGCGAACGGCTCGACGCGATGCGGACGCCCCGAGCAACGGAGATGAAAAGATGGCAAGAAGACGGCTGGCAGTGATCGGTGCGGGCGCAATCGGGCGGATGCACGTGGAGCGCGCACGCACGCATGCGCAGGTGGACGTGGTGGCGATCGCCGATCCATCGCCGGCGGCCGAGCAGTTCGCGCGTGCCGAGGGGCTGCGCGGGTTCGCCGATTACGCGACGATGCTCGACGCGGTGCGCCCGGACGGCGCGATCGTCGCGACGCCGAATGCGACACACGTGGAGGTCGGCCTGGCATGCATCGCGCGCGGGGTGCCGGCGCTGATCGAAAAGCCGGTATCGGACAGCGTCGCAGCGGCGGCCGAACTGGGGCGCGCCGCACGCGAGGCCGGCGTGCCGCTGCTGGTCGGCCACCATCGCCGCCACAATCCGATCCTGCGGCGCGCGCGCGAGATCGTGCAGTCGGGGCGGCTCGGCAAGCCGGTCGCGGCCAATGCGCTCGCGACGTTCTACAAGCCCAACGCGTATTTCGACGTCGAATGGCGCCGTCGCGCGGGCGGTGGCCCCGTGTTGATCAACCTGATTCACGACATCGACATCATGCGGTTCCTGTTCGGCGAGATCGTCGAGGTGCAGGCCCAGGCGTCCAATCGCGTGCGCGGCTTCGACGTCGAAGACACGGCCGCCGTGCTGCTGCGTTTCGACAGCGGCGCGCTCGGCACGCTGGCCGTGTCCGACTGCGCGGCCTCGCCGTGGAACTGGGATCTCGCGGCGGGCGAGGCCGCGCACTATCCGCGCCAGCAGGTGAACACGCATTTCCTGATCGGCACGGATGCCTCGCTCACGCTGCCGCAACTCGATCTGTGGGAATACCGCAGCGGGAAGGGCTGGCACGATCCGTTGACGGTCGAGCGCTGCACGCCGCATGGCGCCGATCCGTATCGCGAGCAGTTGCGCCACTTCGCGGCGGTGATCGCGGGCGACGAGGCGCCGCTGTGTCCGGCCGACGACGCCGCGCGCACGCTCGCCGCGACGCTCGCCGTGCATCGCGCGGCCGCGACGCGCACGGGCGTGGCGCCCGCGGACGTCGCGGCGTAGCCGCGCGGACGGGCGCCGGCCTAGCGCTGGCGCCCGTAGAACGCCACCGTCTGCCGCAGGCCGTCGTCGAGTGCAGTGCGCGGCAGGCCGGGCAGCAGGCGCGCGAGCGCGGGGTCGTCGGGGAAGGCCGTCGCGATCGGCAGCGGCGGCCCGCCTGCATCGAGGTGTGCGCCCGGCACGATGGCCGCGATCCGCTCGATCAGCGTGTTCACCGGGGTGATCTCGCCCGCCAGCGTGAAGGCGTGCGCGCCGCCGATGTCGGCCAGCAGCGCGGCCTCGTAGGCGGCGGCGACGTCGTCGGCGAACACGAGGCCCGTCGTGCCGGTAAACGGAATCGTGTAGCGCTCGCCGCGCGCGGCCGCCCGGCACGCCAGGCTCGGCCCCGCGCTCGAGCCGGTCTCGCGCCCGGCGCCGTAGACCACCAGCGGACGAAAGCCCACGCTCGCGATCCCGTGGTCGTGCCAGTACGCGCGCGCCGATCCTTCGCACGCCAGCTTGAACGCGCCGTAGTGGGTTTGCGGCAGCGGCACGGCGCCGTCGTCGGGGCCGAACACGCCGGCGCTGCTCGCATAGAGCACGCGTCGCAGCCCGGCCGCGCGGGCGGCCTCGAATACGTTCAGCGTGCCGATCAGGTTGACCTGCGCGCCGCGCACGGGATCGGCCGCGCAGTCCGTCGTGAGGATGCCCGCGAGATGGATCGCCGCGTCGCAGCCGTCGAATGCGCGCGCCGTGGCGGCCGCATCGGCGATGTCGCCGGTGCGCCACTGCACGGCCGCGGCCCGTTCGGGCGCGAGCGCCTCGACGAGGCGCGGGTTCGTGCGCATGTCGAAACTCACGCATTCCATGCCGCGCGCCAGCAGCCTCCTGATGATCCATGCGCCGAGAAAACCGCTGCCGCCCGTTACCAGTACTCGCATTGCATTGCCTCCCTGTCGTCACAAAGTCTTTGCTAAACTCAATTTAGTGGAATAGTATTCCACTTCGAAAGAACATTCCATATGCGTCGCGATCAGGTCGCATCCGGCGTTGGAGACACTGAACGGGCAAGACTGAACATGAAGCGTGAACCGATACTCGATTGCGACGTGCTGGTACTGGGCTCCGGCGCGGGCGGCCTCGCGGCGGCGGTCACGGCGGCGGCGCAGGGGCTGCGCGTGATCGTCGCCGAGAAGGAGGCGGTGTTTGGCGGCACGACCGCGTGGTCGGGCGGATGGCTGTGGATTCCGCGCAATCCGCTCGCGACGCGGGTCGGCATTCGCGAGGACATCGACGTGCCGCGCACCTATCTGAAGAACGAGCTGGGCGCGCAGTTCGATGCGGCGAAGGCCGACGCGCTGCTCGAACGCGGCCCGGAGATGATCGAATTCTTCGAGCGGCACACGGCGGTGCGCTTCGTCGACGGCAACCGCATTCCCGATTTCCACACCACGCCGGGCGCCGGCACGGGCGGGCGCTCGGTCTGCGCGATGCCGTTCGACGGCCGCGAACTGGGCCCGCTGATCGACCGGTTGCGCGCGCCGCTGTCGGTGACGACGCTCAAGGGGATGGCGCTCGCGTCCGGCCAGGATCTCGCGCATTTCTATCGCGCGACGCGCTCGCTGAAGTCGGCGCTGCATGTCGGCCGCCGGCTGGCCGCGTTCGCGTGGCACACGCTGCGTTACGGGCGCTCGATGCATCTCGTCAACGGCAATGCGCTCGTCGCGCGCTTGTTGAAGTCGGCCGCCGATCGCGGCGTCGACCTGCGCACGCATGCGAAGGCGATCGGCCTGCTGCGCGACGACGCGCGCGTGACCGGCGCGCGCGTGGCGATCGACGGCATCGTGCACGAGGTGCGCGCGGCGCGCGGCGTCGTGCTGGCTTGCGGCGGTTTCCCGCACGACCCGGCGCGGCGCGCGCAGACGTTCGCCTATACGCCGTCGGGCCGCGAACACTGGTCGGCGGCGCCGCTCAGCAATACCGGCGACGGGATCCGGCTCGGCGAATCGATCGGCGCGCATTTCGACCGGTCGCTCGATGCGCCGGCCGCGTGGGCGCCCGTCTCGCTGGTGCCGCAACCGGGCGGCGACGCCGTCGCGTTTCCGCACCTGATCGAACGCGCGAAGCCGGGCGTGATCGCGGTGACGCGCGCGGGCAGGCGCTTCGTGAACGAGGCATCGTCGTATCACGACTTCATTTCCGCGCTGCTCGACACGACGCCGGCCGGCGAAGAAGTGTGCGCGTGGCTCGTCTGCGACCATCGCTTTCAGCGGCGCTACGGGCTCGGCTTCTCCAAGCCGTTTCCGTTTCCGACCGGCCCGTACCGGCGCTCGGGCTATCTGAAGCGCGGCGCGACGCTCGATGCGCTCGCGCGCGAATGCGGCATCGACGCGGCCGCGCTGGCGGACACGGTCTCGGCCTACAACCAGTATGCGAAGCAGGGCAGCGATCCGGCGTTTCACAAGGGCTCGACGCCGTACAACCGCGTGCAGGGCGATGCCGACCGGCAGCCGAACCCGTGTCTCGCGCCGATCGACGCGGGGCCGTTCTACGCGGTGAAGCTGTTGCCCGGCAGCCTTGGCACGTTCGCGGGCCTGGCCACCGACCGCGATGCGCGCGCGCTCGACGTCGCCGGCCGGGCGATCGCCGGCCTCTACGCGGTCGGCAACGATGCGGCCAGCATGATGGGTGGCTGCTATCCCAGCGGCGGCATCACACTCGGCCCGGCGATGACGTTCGGTTATCTCGCCGGCCTTTCTCTCGCCGACGCCGCGCCCGAACCCGCGCGTGCCGGCATCGATTCATCCTCGAGGACAATGCAATGACACTGTATGACGTGGTGACGCTCACGGTGAAGATCGGCGCGAACGCGCAGGTCTTCGAAGGGATTCAGGCCAGCGGCGATCCGCAGGGCGGCAAGCTGCTCGGCGCGTGGTACTCGGACATCGGCACGCTCGGCCAGGTGCTGGTGCTGCGCGGCTACGAATCGGAGGCCGCGCTCGTCGCCGAGCGCAAGCGGATGCTGCTCGAAGGCAATCCGTTCGGCTGCGGCGAATCCATCATCGACGTGAAGACGGCCAGCTATGCGCTGTTCCCGTTCCTGCCGCCGATCGAGCCGGCCGTGCACGGCGGCATCTACGAGATGCGCGTGTACGGTACGAAGCTCGGCAGCCTGCAGCACACCATCGACGTGTGGGAACAGGCGGTGCCGGCGCGCACCCGGCGCTCGCCGCTGGTCGGCGCGATGTATGCGCTCGACGGCGACACGCCGCGGTTCCTGAACATCTGGCCGTATGCGAGCGTGGACGAGCGTTCGCGCATTCGCGCCGAAGCGGTCAAGGACGGCATCTGGCCGCCGAAGGGCGGCCCGGCCCATCTCACGACCATGGAATCGACGATCTGCGTGCCCGCGCCGTTCTCGCCGTTGCGCTGAACCTGCCGTGTGTTGCGCCATGACGCTCAAGGAGACGATATGACCCAGCCTCAACCCCGCGCGCTGTCGCTGTCGGCGCTGACCGTGCTCGAACTGAGTCCGCCGCAGATGGTGCAATGCGCCGTCGACGCGGGCTACGACTATGTCGGCTTGCGACTGCTGCCGGCCACCGACACCGAGGTGCGCCACGAGATCGTCGGCGATACGCGGCTCAAGCGCGAAACGCTCGCGGTCCTGCGCGATACGGGCATGCGCGTGCTCGACGTCGAGATCGTGCGGCTGAAACCCGAGACCGACGTGACGCATTACCTGCCGATGCTCGAAACGGCGGCGGAACTCGGTGCGCGCTACGTCCTCGTGGCCGGCAACGATCCCGACGAAGCGCGCACCGTCGACCGGCTCGGCCGGCTGTGCGACCTGGCCGCGCCGCTCGGCCTGTCGCCGTCGCTGGAGCCGATGCCGTGGACCGACGTGAAGGACATCGGCGCCGGGGCGCGCATCGTCGACGCATGCTGCCGGCGCAACACCGGGCTGATCGTCGACCCGATCCACTTCGATCGTGCCGGCTCGTCGCTCGACGCGTTGCGGGCGTTGCCGCACGCGTACTTCGGCTACGTGCAGTTCTGCGATGCGCCCGCCGAGCGGCCGACCGACGTCGACACGCTGCTGTTCCAGGCACGCTGCGCGCGGATGGTGCCGGGCGAAGGCGGGCTCGATCTCGCGGGCCTCCTGCGCGCGCTGCCCGCCCACTTGCCGGTGAGCGTCGAGGTGCCGAACGAAGCGTGGGCGAAGACGACGCCCGCCGTCGAGCGGGCGCGCCGCCTGCGCGAAGCCACCGTTGCCGTAATCGACGCGGCGGCCGTGCCGGCCTGAGCACGCGTCGGCCGCCTTCGCGGCCCAACGGGCCCGATCGGCGCCGGGCATCGTGCCGGCGCGCGGATCGGGCATTCGACACGACGACAAGAACAACATTTCCGGAGACATCCGCATGACTTCCTCGCAGACGGCCCGCAAGCCGAAGCAGACCATTCAGGATCGCGAATCGAAAGACGCGCGCTCGCTCGACGTTCAACAGTTTCTCGATACACGGCCGGTGGGCGCATTCCAGTGGCTCGTGCTGCTGTTGTGCATGCTGATCGTGATGCTCGACGGGCTCGACACGGTGATGATCGGCTTCATCGCGCCGTCGATTTCCAGCGCGTGGTCGATTCCGCGCGACGCGCTGGGCCCGGTGATGAGCGGCGGCCTGCTCGGTCTCGCGTTCGGCGCGCTCACGGCCGGCCCGATGTCCGACCGCTTCGGCCGCAAGACGGTGATGGTCAGCGCGGTGCTGTGCTTCGGCGTGTGGAGCATCGCGTCGGCGTTTGCGACCGGCGTGGTGTCGCTGACGGTGCTGCGCTTTCTGACCGGCATCGGCCTGGGCGCGTCGATGCCGAACGCGGCCACGCTGATGGCCGAATATGCGCCGCCGCGGCGGCGCGCGCTGATGGTGACGGCCGTGTTCTGTGGCTTCACCTTCGGTGCGGCAGGCGGCGGCTTCGTGAGCGCGTGGCTGATCGAAACGTGGGGCTGGCATTCGGTTCTGCTGCTCGGCGGCGTGCTGCCGATCGCGTACGTGCCCATCCTCGTCAAATGGCTGCCGGAATCCGCGCGCTATCTCGCGCTCTCGGAGCAGCGCCGCGTACGGCTCATCGGCGTGCTGAACCGCGTGCAGCGCGGCGTTGCCGACGCGCGCACGCGCTTCGTGTCGGCCGAGCCGGTGCGCGAGGCGCGCAGCCCCGTCCGCGCGATTCTGTCGCGCGAGCATGCGTTCGGCACGGTGATGCTGTGGATCTGCTACTTCGCGGGCTTGCTGACCGTGTATTTGCTCGGCAACTGGCTGCCGACGCTGATCCGCGGGCTCGGGTTTTCGCTGGCCGAGGCCGCGATCGTCGGCGCGCTGTTCCAGGCGGGCGGCACGGTCGGCTCGCTGCTGATCGGCTGGCAGATGGACCGCTTCAATCCGCACGCCGCGCTCGGCGCGACCGTGCTCGCCGGCGGCGCGCTGGCCTGGTACATGGGCGTGTCGGCCCATCCGTTCACGGTGATCTGCGTGCTGGCGTTCGGCATCGGCTACTGCATGAACGGGTCGAATACGGGCTTCTGCGCGCTGGCGGCCGGCTCCTATCCGACCGAAATGCGGGCCACCGGGACCAGCTGGATGCTCGGCGTCGGCCGCTTCGGCGGCATTGCGGGTGCGATGCTGGGCGCGGCCATGCTCCATGCGAACTGGAGCTTCGGCCAGGTCTTCGCGGCGCTTGCGGTGCCGGCGGCCGTGGGCGGCGCGGCGGTGCTGCTCAAGGGCGCGCGCCATCGCGGCACGTTCGTGGCCGTGAGCGGGGCGGTCGGCCATTGACGGCGGGCGCGGCGTTGCGGCCGCGGTCGCGGCGCCGCGCAAATTCGCTTGAATTCCAGTATGGAATTGTGTTCTTATTTGACATTCACCATACGGACGAGAAGGCGCCATGGCAGGAAATCTCGAGCGTGCGCTCGCAGTGCTGGAATTGCTGGCAAAGAACGGCGGCCGCATGCAGTTGGCCACCATTGCCGATACGCTGAACATTCCCCGCAGCGGCACGCATCGTCTGCTGTCGATGCTGATCGACGAAGGGTTCGTGCGTCAGGACGAAGAGCACGGCGAGTACATGCTGGCGCTGAAGCTGGTGTCGCTCGCGCTGATCTACCTGTCGACGAGCGGGGTGTTCGACATTTCCCAGCCGGTGCTCGATCGCCTGGCCGAGTCGTCCGGCGAACTGGCGCGGCTCGGTGTGGTCGAGGACGATCACATCACGTTCGTCGGCAAGGCGCAGGGTGCGAAATCCGGCCTGCGTTACGACCCGGACATGGGCAGCCAGCCGCCGCTGCATTGCACCGCGAGCGGCCAGGCTTGGCTCGCGACGCTGCCCGACGAGCGCGCGATCGAGCTGGTGTCGAAGCAGGGCGGGCTCAGCGCGAAGGCGCAGAACGTGCCGCGCGCGCCGAAGACGATCCAGCAGTTCCTGAAGGACCTGAACGGCGCGCGCGCGCGCGGCTACGGCGTGGCGATCGAGACTTACGAGATCGGCATGACGTCGCTTGCCGCGGCGGTGCGCAACCCGGTCACGGGCGAAGTGGTCGGTATCGTGAGTCTGGCCGGCCCTACGAGCCGCCTGCCGGAATCCCGGCTCAAGGAACTCGCGCCGTTGCTGCTCGAAGCCGCGTCGGACATGAGCGCGGCCACGCTCGGTTCTCCTTGGTTCAAACATGCGGGCGCGGGCAGCGTGCCGGAGAAGCTGGAACCGGAACCGGCGAGTGCGCCGAAAACGCCGACGCGCAAGCGAGCGGCGAAGTAGCAACGACGCGCACGGCGGTATCGAAACGCTCGTTTCGTCAGAGGGCGACGCGGCCGACGTGTCGCCGATCATCCGCATGCGCAGGTCGTTCGACGTACCGGGCCACCGGTGCGTCGGTACGAGATTCTCTAGCGCCGCATTTCTTCCGCCATTGAGCGCCGCGGCCGCTTCAGGCCGGGCGCGTCATCTCGAGCAGTTCGTCGATGAATGCCGCTCGTTGCCCGGGATTGAGCGGACGCAATCCGCACACCTCATCGAACCACAGGCCTTCCACGGCGAAGCGGATGATGTGCGCGGTCCGCTCCGGCAGTTGGTCGCGGCCCAGCAATTCCGCCCAGCGGGCAGCATGGCTCGCATAGACGGGCAGCAGGCTCGGCTCGAGCAACAGGCTTCCGATCACGGCCGACAGGCTTTTCCCCTCCAGCGCCTGCTCGGAACTGGCGATGATGTACGCACGCGTCCATGCACCGGGCTGTCCGTCGGCAAGCGCGGCATCCGTGACGGCCTGCTCGAACGTCGACGCTTCGAAGTGCAACAGGCCGGCCAGAAGCTCAGACTTGTTCGCGAAATGGTAGAGCAGCCCGCCTTTGCTGACGCCGGCAACCGCCGCCGCTTCGGCTAGGGTAAGTCCCAGGATGCCCTTGTCCTGGAGGATTTTTCGAGAAGCTTCGAATATTTTTCTCTTGGTTTCGCCAATGTCGCTATCGATGTTCTCTTTCATTGGGTTCCTGTGGGATCGACTACCGAAATCGTCCATACCGGCTGGACGGTGCATTATACAAATTCCGTTTGCGATTTTTTTTGGTTTCGCTACTGTACCGGCTGGACGGTTCAGTTCGAATTCGCACGATGCGAATTGCCGTGATCCACTGCATGGCCGGAACGACGAGTATGCAAACCAGCTTTCAGGATGTAGACGCGTGCCCCGCGCGCGTTGACGAAGTGTTGACGCTTGCGGGAGGGAGGGTCCAGGGCAGACGCATTGGCGAGAGCATGCGATTCCTTGGCATACCTTACGGATTGCCGACGAACGGCATGTTGCGATTCAGGCCGCCGATTGCGGCGCCGGCGTGGGACGGCATGCGCGATTGCCGCGCCTATGGCGATGCCTGTCCGCAGGTCAACGATGACTTGCCGGCCTGGCAGTTCGACGGCGCACACTCGGCGGACTGTCTCAACCTGAACGTGTGGATGCCCGCCGATGCGACGCCGGGCGATCGTTTGCCGGTGCTGGTGTGGCTGCATGGCGGCGCCTATCTGTCGGGCTCCGCGAACCTGCCGCTGTACGACGGCCGGATGTTGTCCGACGAACAGCAGGTGGTCGTCGTGTCGATCAACCATCGCCTCAATGCGTTCGGCTACCTGTATCTCGACGACAGGGACGACGGCGCATCGAGTACGGCCAATCTCGGACAACAGGACATCGTGCTCGCCCTCGAATGGATCGCGGCGAATATCGCGGCGTTCGGCGGCGACCCGGACAACGTGACGCTGTTCGGCGAGTCGGGCGGCGGCGGCAAGATCTGCGCGCTGACGATGATGCCGTCGGCCCGCGGGCTGTTCCACAAGGCCGTGATCCAGAGCGGCGCGTTCGTCGCCACGCTGTCGCGGCAGCAGGCGCGCGAGCGGGCCGATGCGTTTCTGGCGCTGCTCGGCGCCGACGCGCGCGCGCTCGTCGATCTCCCGGACGAGCGGATGCTCGCGGCCGCGCGGCAACTGATCGAACGATACGGCTATACGGCGTTCTGGCCGGTCGACGATGGCGTCGTCATCGATGCGTCGGGCGGGCGGCACACGGCGGTGCCGATGATGATCGGTACGACGCGGCACGAGGCGGCGTATTTTCTGGAGCCGCGGCTGCTCGAACACGGCCCGCTCGACTGGCGCGATCACCGTCGCGCGCTGGAGCGCGGCCTCGGCCCGTTCAGCCTCGGTCCCGACGATGCGGCGCAAGCCGCCGCCGCCGCCGAGAGCACGCATGCGGACGCACCCGGCACGATCGGCCGCGACCTGACCGACATCCTGTTCTGGATTCCCGCCGTGACGCTGGCGGAACGCAACGGCCGCCATGCGGACACGTTCATGTATCGCTTCGACTGGGAATTCGCGTGTTGCGGCGGCCGTTACTCGATTCACGGCGCCGAGATTCCGTTCGTGTTCGGCACGCTCGATTACGCGCTGCCGGCCTGGGATCCCGCCGATTTCCCGCACGCACGCTATGCGGCCGACGCGGGCGACGAACGATTCGCGCTGGCTGCCCGCATGCGGCGCGCGTGGGCCGATTTCGCCCGATTTGGCGATCCGTCCGCTCGCGCCGCCATGGCGTGGCCGCGCTACACGCCGGCGTCGCGTTCGACACGAATCTTCGACCGGATCTGCCGCATCGAGGACGACCCCGATGCCGCGCGCCGGCGCGCATGGCGCGCCGAGCACGCGAGCTCGTGATGCATTTCACCTTCATCGACAAGGAACCCACATGGAGACTTCAGCGACAACCCCGGCATCGGCGACTTCACGGCCTTTGAACTGGATCGCCATCGTATTTTTCGTGCTCGCCACGAACGGGCCGCTCACCAGCCTCATCGGATGCGTGCCGTATGGCGTCGCGTACGGCAACGGCATCGGCATCGCCGGTTCCTATCTGTGCGTCGGACTGATCTACCTGCTTTTCTCGGTCGGCTTCACCGCGATGAGCCGTCACGTCCGCAATGCCGGCGCGCTGTACGCGTACGTCGGGCAAGGTCTCGGCCGGCCCGCGGGCGTGGGCGCCGCGTTCATGGCCGTGGCGTCCTATTTCGTGATCACGCTCGCGTGCTATGCGCTGCTCGGCTTCTACATCAGCTACTTCATCAGCAGCCTGACCGGCATCGCGGTGCCGTGGTGGCTCAGCACGCTGTGCGCGGCGGCCGTGGTCCACGTGTTCGCGATCAACAACGTGCAGTTCAACGGCGCCGTGCTGTTCCTGCTGATGATCGTCGAGATCGGGCTGATCGTCGCGTTCAACATCAAGGTGGCGGCCACCGGCGGCGGCGTCGAGCACTTCAGCCTCGCGCCGCTTCATCCGGCGAACGTCTTCACCGGGAAGTTCGGCACGTCGCTGGTGTTCGTGGTGGTGGCCTACATGGGCTTCGAGACGACGGTGATCTACGCGAACGATGTCCGGAACCCGGGCCGCTCGGTTCCGATCGCGACCTATGTGAGCGTCGCGGTCATCATGGCGATCTACGTGGTGTCGACGGTGCAGATGTCCAACGCATTCGGCTATGCCGAGGTCGTCGCCCTCGCGGTCAAGTCGCCCGCGGATCTGTGGTTCGCCGTGACGGAGCGGGTGCTCGGCAAGCAGATGGTGGTGGTGACCAATGCATTGCTGATTACCAGCATGCTGGCGGCGATCATCAGCTTCAACAACGCGACGGTGCGTTACTGGTATTCGCTCGGCCGCGACGGCATCGCGTTCAAGTCGCTCGGGCAGCTGAGCGCGAGGAAAGGGCTGCCGATCCGGGCCGCGAACACGCAGTCCGTGATCATGATCGCCCTGATCGTGGTGTTCGCCGCCTACCGTGTCGATCCGGTGATGGTGATCGCGCCGTATCTCAGCATTCCGTCCGCCATCGGGATCGTGTGCGTGCAGGCGCTGACGGCGCTTGCCGTGATCCGGTTCTTCGCGGCCCGACGCGAGCGCGACACGCCGTTCATCCGGTGGGCCGTCTTTCCGGCGGTCAGCTTTGCCGGGTTCGGCTACTTCCTGTACGCGATGATCGGCAACGTGTCGCTGATGGCCGGTACGTCGTCGACGATCGTGTCCATACTGCCGTGGACGACACCGGCGATCGCCGGCGTGGGCGTGGTTTTCGCCGCATGGCTGCGGCATGCGCGGCCCGAGATTTATACGCGGCTCGGACGATTTCTGAACGAGGGCTGACCGGGTCGACGATTCCGGGAACGATATCGGTCCATTAACTTAGGTATCCATATGAATAATGCATGTCGGCGATTTTCAATATTGATGTCGGGCGGGCTGGCGTGTGTGGCCGCCGTCGGGCTTTCGACACGCGATGCGGCAGCGCAGGGCAGCGTCACGCTGTACGGGATCGTGGACGCGGGCGTCACGTGGGTCAGCAATGCCGGCGGCGCAAAGCAGGTGAAGTTCGACGACGGCATCTCGTACTTCAATCGGCTTGGCTTCAAGGGCGACGAAGATCTGGGCAACGGCCTGCATGCGGTATTCACGCTGGAATCCGGCTTCAGTCTGGGCTCGGGGCGCTTCTACGGCGGAGACGGATTCGGACGGCTCGCGTTCGTCGGGCTGAAAAGCGAGCAGGGAACGCTGACGTTCGGCAACCAGGCCGACATGACCAACGAGTTCGTCTATCTATACGATATCCCGTCGTGGGGGAGCGGCTACGCGATCGGCATGGGGGATTTCGCGAGGATGGAGGGCGATCACCTGACGAACGCGGTCAAATACTTGTCGCCGGACATTCACGGGCTGACCTTCGGCGGCATGTATGCGTTCGGCAACGTGGCCGGGAATTTCCATCAGGGAAGCGGATGGAGCGTCGGTGGGCGCTATACACACGGGGCCTTCAACGCGGGCGCCGCGTATACGGTGCTGAACAATCCGTCGGGGAGCTATGCGTTCGATCCGTATGCGATGCTCGGCACAGATACGTTTCTCGGGCAGCCGGTTGCGGCACGCGCGTCGGGCGGCGGTACGCCGACCGACCTGTATGCCTCGACGCCGTTCCCGGTCGACCGCCAGGCGACGCTCGGCGTCGGCGCCGCGTATACGATCGACAAGCTCACGTTGTCCGGGGACTTCACCTATACCGGGATCAAGGCGTTCGGCAAGACTTCCTACATGCGGGAGTTTCAGGGCGGAGCAGGGTACAACTTCACGCCGGCGCTGATCCTTTACGGCGGCGTGCAGCATACGCGCTTCGAAGGCCATCACTGGAACCAGGCGTCGCTCGGGCTGCACTATTTGCTGTCGGCGAGGACCGATGTTTACCTCTCCGGCGATTACCTTCGCGCGTCGTCGGGTGTCGACGCGGTCATCGGCTACAGCTTCACGCCTTCGTCGACGCAAACGCAGGCGGATGTCCGGATCGGGATGCGGCATTCGTTCTGACGGGCGTCGTGGGCGACAAACAGGAAAACGGCGGTGTCGTCGAACTGACCGAGGAGGTGCCGTACGTCGCCGTCGCGGCCAACCATCCGCTGAGCAGGAAGCCGTCGCTCGGCATCGCCGACCTGAAGCATGAAACGTGGGCCATCGACTCGACGTCGAGCGTATTCGGCGACTTCATCGCCGGCTTGTGCCGTCGTGCCGGGTACGAACCGCATATCAACGCCAAGTGCCGCGGCTTCGAGAGGGGCGGCGCGATGCCGACGTCGGGCGCGATCACGCGCACCCGCCCGCACGGCCGACAGAAACACTGAATTCCTTATGCCGATTCATCGTTAGGCGGACGGCCACCCGCGCGTTACGCTGACGGTTTTGCGCGCCCGCGGCGGCTGCCGGGCGCGCCGATCGTCACTTACCCGCGGAACAGGAACATGGAATATCGGCAGCTTGGACGCAACGGCATCAAGATCTCCACACTCACGCTCGGCACGATGATGTTCGGCGGCCCGACGTCGGAAGCCGACGCGCGTCGCATCATCGACAAGGCATTCGAGCAGGGCGTGAATTCGATCGATACCGCCGACGTCTATGCGGACGGCGAGTCCGAGCGGATCGTCGGCCGCGCGATCGCGTCCCGGCGCGACAGCTGGGTGCTCGCGACCAAGTTCGCGAACCCGCAGGGCGCGGGCCCGAACGACCGGGGCGCATCGCGCAAGCATGTCGTGCAGGCGGTCGAAGCCAGCCTGGCGCGCCTGAACACCGATTACATCGACGTGCTGTATCTGCATCGCGAGGATCACGACACGCCGGTCGAAGAGACCGTGCGCGCGCTGGGCGACCTGATCCGCGCCGGCAAGCTGCGCTATTACGGGCTGTCGAACCATCGCGCATGGCGGATCGCGGAGTTCAGTCACATCGCGCAGGCGCTCGGCATCGACGGCCCCGCCGCGAGCCAGCCGCTCTACAACATCGCGAACCGGCAGGCCGAAGCCGAGCAACTGACCGCCGCGCATCGCTACGGGCTGGGCGTGATTTCATACAGCCCGCTCGCGCGCGGCGTGCTGACCGGCAAATACGAACCGGGCGCGGCGCCGTCGGACGATACGCGCGCCGGCCGCAACGACCGGCGTCTGCTCGAAACGGAATGGCGGCCGGAGACGATCCAGCTCGCGAGGCGCGTGCAGGCGCATGCGCACGCGCGCGGCGTGCCGGCCAGCCAGTTCGCGCTCGCGTGGGTACTGAACAGCCGCTACATCACGTCGACGATCGCCGGGCCGCGCACCGAGGCGCAATGGGACGACTATCTGCCGGCGCTCGATTACCGGCTCGACGCCGACGACGAGGCCTTCGTCGACGCGCTCGTGCCGACCGGGCATCCGTCGACGCCGGGCTTCAACGATCCGGGCCACCCGTTCTTCGGCCGCGTGCCGCGCACCGGCGGCGCGCAGCGCTGACGGCGCGGCTATCCCGGCGAACGCATGACAAAAGCTGAAATCGGCGTTTCGCGCGCCGGGCGTGCGTTCTTATACGTTTCGCATTGCCCGCGCGGCCGCGCCGGTCGTATCGGTCGCACCGCCGGCAGCGATCTCCCTGCATCGCGCGCGTGCCCGCCATCGCTTCCCGGCGATGCGCGGCGCCATCGCGCCGCGAACCGACCTTCGCAAAGGACACCCGAATGAATGCCCCTCACGTCTTCGATGCGCGCGACCGCCTGAGCGGCGCGCTCGCCGCATTGCCCGAGCTTGCCGCCGCGATCGGCGTGGATGCCGCGCAGCGCGAGGCGCGGCGCGAACTGCCGTTCGAAGGCTTCCAGCTGTTTCGACGCTCCGCGCTCGGCGTGCTGCGCCTCCCGGTCGAACACGGCGGCCTCGGCGGCACGCTCGTCGACCTGTTCGACGTGATCGCCACGCTCGCCGCCGCGGATTCCAATCTCGCGCACGCGCTGCGCATCCATTACGACCAGACCGAAACGCTCCGCCTGTCGCCACGCTCGCCGTTCCACGACGTGCAGCTCGAGCGCGCGCGGGCCGGCGCGATCTTCGGCGGCGCATCGACCGAGCGCGGCACGTCGCGTCCGGGCGAGAACACGACGGTGCTGCGCAAGGACGGCGAGCACTACCGCGTGAGCGGCCGCAAGTACTACTCGACCGGCACGGCGTTCGCGGATTACGCGCGCATCAACGTGGTGGACGAGACGGGCGCATCCGTTGCCGCGATCATCCCGGTCGGGCGCGACGGGCTGCAGATCGCCGACGACTGGGACGGGATGGGCCAGCGGATGACGGCGAGCGGCAGCCTGCTGCTCGACGACGTGCAGGTGTTCGCCGACGAAGTCGCGCACCGCGACGGCACGACGCTCATCGGCCGTCACACCGGTGCGCTGCGTCAGCTCCATCTCGTCGCGGTCGGTGCGGGGATCGTCCGCAACGTCGTGGCCGATGCGCGCCACTACGTGCTGCAGCATGCGCGTCCGGCGCTGCACAGCCCGGCGCCGTCCGCGCGCGAGGATCTGCTGATTCAGCAGGTGGTCGGCGATCTGTCCGCGCATAGCCATGCGATCGACGCGCTGGTGCGCGAGAACGCGCGCGTGCTGGACCGTTCGGCGGACGCGATTCTCGCCGGCGCGCCGGATGCCGAGGCGCTCGTGCTCGATGGCGCGCTGGCCACCGCGCGCACCCAGCTCGTCGTCAGCAAACTCGCGCTGCATGCGGCGGAGCGGCTGTTCGAGGTCGGCGGCGCATCGGCAACCGGGCGCGTGCACAACCTCGATCGCCACTGGCGCAACCTGCGGACGATCTTCAGCCACAACCCGCTGCTGCACAAGGCGCGGGTCGTCGGCGACTACGAGCTGAACGGCGTGACCACCCACCTGACGGAAGGGCGGGTGTTCTGATCCCGGCGGCCACGCCGGCCGCGTGTCACGCGCCCGTGCCTGGCGATGCACGTCGCCGGGCCGTGGCGGCCTTTCCGCACGGCGATGCCGCGCGGCGTCGGGGCAGGGCAACGCAACGCGGCTACCGGCGTTGCGTCATCGGTCGGGTATCGTGTCGTGCGCGGTGGCGGCGTCAGTGCCGCAATCCGGCTTCGCGCAGCAGCGGCAGCACGCGCTCGCCGAAGAAATCGAGATCGGGCTTGAAGTCGTAGAAGCTCAACTGCACGCCGTCGATGCCGGCGCGATGCAGGCGCACGATGTAGTCCGCGACTTCCTCGGGCGACCCGGTGATCGAGATGTTGCCGCCGATCGCACGGGCGGCGGCCTGGGCGCGTTCCTCGAAGCCGCCGCGCCACGCGTGCGCGTCGCTGTCGAAGCGATGGAAGCTGCCTTCGTCCGCATGCGCGACGATCGCGTCGCGGTATGCGCGCGCTTCGGCCGGCGTTTCGCGGCAGATCACGAGCGGATTGATCAGCGTACGAATCGTCCGCCCGTGGGCCGCCGCCGCGGCCTTCACGCGCGCGGCGTGAGCGGGCAGCGCGGCCAGCGCGCGATCGATGTCCGGCCCGGCCGGGCTTGTGATGAACACGACGTCCGAATAGCGCGCGGCGAACGCGATGCCGGCGTCGGAGCCGGTCGCATTGATCAGCAACGGGCGGCCGTAGCGCGGCTTCGGCGTGACGAACGCACGGTTCAGGCGCCAGTTCGACAGCGCCGGCTCGAAGCTGAAGTTCTCCGGCTGGGCCCACAGCTGCTGCACCGCGTCGAGGAATTCGGCGGCGAGATCGTAGCGCCGGTCGTGCTCGATGCGGTGCCATCCGAACATTTCGTGCTCGATCGCACGATGGCCGGTCACGACGTTGATCCCCCAGCGTCCGCGCGAAATATGGTCGAGCGTCGCCGTGAACTTCGCGAAGTGCAGCGGATGCCACGGCCCGTACAGCACGTGGCTCGTGGCGGCGAGAATGATGCGCTCGGTGCGCGCGGTCAGCGCGGCGAGCGTCATGAACGAGTCGAGCGCCTGCCCGTCGAACACGCCGCCGTATCCGCCCTTCGGCAGCCACTGCGACAGCGCGAACACGAGGTCGAAGCCGAGCACCTCGGCCTTCTCGACGAGTGCGGCGTTGTAGTCGAACGACCAGTCGGTGCCGCGCGGCAGCGTCGACGCGCTCCAGCCGCCGGCCTGGATCGGCAGGAACAGCCCGAGCATCAGCGGCTGCGCGAACGCGCGCGACACGGGGCTGTCAGGGTAGGCGGCCGGCGAACGGACGTCGACGAAGGAAGACGGGGCGGCCGGCGCGACGCTGCGCTCGGCCAGTGGGGTGTCGCTCACGATGGGTGTCCTGTGCGGTGCGTCGCGCGGCATGCGCGATCGTTCGAACGGCGAAAGCGGCGCTGCCGCGACGATGCCGCGCGCAACGCGAAGTGCTGCGCTTGCGCGCCTGAAAAGTTAAGCATGCGAAGCATCGAATCGCCAAAGAACGAATTCTGATTTTCAATTGAGCGAGCCGGGCGCGCGGCTCATGCGGTGAGCCAGACGTCCGCGAGCGTGCCGTTCAACCCGGTGGCCGTCGTCGTGTGGTCGCGCACGCGGCGATTCGCGATCGTCACCTGCCTGAGCGCGACGAGGTTGATATCCGGCAACTCGTCTTCGACGATGCGCTGGAAGCGCTGGAACAGCTCGACCCGCTTTGCGGCATCCGGCTCGACGGCGGCGGCCTCCAGCAGCCGGTCGACTTCCGGGTTCGCATAGTGCGCGCCGTTCGAGAACGGCACGCCACGCTTGAAATTCTTCGACCAGTACAGCCGCTGCACGCCCGCGGTCGGATCGAAGAAATTGCCCATCGAATTGTTCGTGAAATCGAACGCGCGATCCGTATATACGCGGCGGATATAAGTCGGAAAATCCTGCGCGCGGATCGTCACGTCGATCCCGACGCGCGCCAGCGCGGATTTCACGTAATCGGCGACGCGCCGGAATCCGTCGCCGTACGGCAGGAAATCGTGCGTGAGCGCGAAGCGCTTGCCGTTGGTGCCGCGCGGGTAGCCCGCCGCGTCGAGCAGCGCTTCCGCGCGCCGCGGATCGAACGGATACGGCGACGGGCGCGGGTCGTGGAACGGCGAGCCGGGCGCGATCGGCGTCGGCGAGTCGACCGCGTAGCCGTACCAGATCGTGTTGCGGATCACCTTGCGATCGAGCGCATGCGCGATCGCCTGACGCACCGGCGGCTTGCCGAGCACCGGATGGTCGAGGTTGAACTCGATCCGCGTCTGCGTGATCGAGTATTCGTAGCCGCGCGTTTCCAGCTCGAGCGTCGGGTTCGCGCGCAACCGCGCGAGTTCCGACAGCGGCACCGGGCTCTCGCCGCCGAGATCGACCGCGCCCGACTCGAATGCGACCGCGCGGGCGGCGGAATCGGGGATGAACTTGACGATCAGCGTGTCGATGTACGGCTTGCCCGCATCCCAGTAGTCCGGATTGCGTTCGTACACGACGTGCGAGCCGCGCACCCACTCCTTGAAGCGGAACGGGCCGGTGCCGACCGGCGCCTGGTTGTTCGGGTGCGACGCGACGTTCTGCGCGGTCGCGTCCTTGTACAGATGCTTCGGCACGATCGGCGATTCGGCGGCGTCGAACGCGCGCAACAGATACGGCGACGGCTTCGACAGCACGACCACGACGGTCCAGTCGTCCGGCGTGCGCAATTCGGCGACGTTCGCGAACGTGCCGCGGCCGCGCGGATGCGCGCCCTTCAGCAAGCCGATCGAGAACGCGACGTCGGCCGACGTGAACGGCCGGCCGTCATGCCACTTGACGCCGCGGCGCAGCGTGAAGCGGTATTGCAGCCCATCCGGGCTGACCTGCCACGCGGTCGCGAGCTGCGGCTTCGGCTGCAGATCGAAGCCGTATGCGAGCAGCCCTTCGTTCGTCTTGGCGCTGGTCTTCAGCGTCGAGCCCGCCGTGTTCGCGATCGAAAGCAGCGTCGGCGGTTCCGGCTCGACAAGGAGCGTGAGCACGCCACCGCGACGGGGCGGCGCGCCGGCCGCCCGTGCATGGGGCACGGTGAACGAAAACGGAGCGGCGGCGATTAGCGTGCCGGTCAGCGCGACGAAGCGGCGGCGATCATGACGTGCCATGGGCGATAGCGGTAGGGGCGAGTGAAGGGTGGCCACATGGTGCGTCGTTCGCGGCGGCCGCCGAACCAAGCATTTTTGCTATGGATAGCACGCATGGGCAGGGTGCCGCGCGGGCGCCGGAAGCGGTGCGTCCGCGGCGGAGCGAGCCTGTCGCCGCGCCCGGGCGTCATAACGATAGCTGCAACGATTGGTTCGTCCGTCGGGATCCGGTTGCTAGGATTTTTCGTCCGCCTGCCGTGTTCGACGTGCCAGGCTTCACATGATCCCGGCAACCGGAACGTTATCGAATGGCACGTCTGACCCGTCGCGAGTTTCTCATTGCATCCGGCGCCGCACTCGCGGGCCCGGCGCTGCCGTCGGTCGCCGCGACGCAGGCCCCCGGCGGCGCGCGGGCGCGCGGCGGCACGCTGAACGTGCTGATCAATCCCGAACCGCCGGTGCTGGTGTCGCTGTTCCAGACGACCGGGCCGACGCTCGCCGCCAGCTCGAAGGTGCACGACGGCCTGCTCGCGTACGACTTCGACCTGCAGCCGAAACCGCAGCTCGCGACCGCGTGGCAGGTCAGCCCGGATGGGCTGCAATACCGCTTCACGTTGCGGCGCGGCGTCAAGTGGCATGACGGCCGGCCGTTCACGTCGGCCGACGTCGCGTTTTCGATCGGCCTGCTCAAGCAGGTGCATCCGCGCGGGCGCAGCACGTTCGCGAACGTGACGAAGGTGCTGGCGCCCGATCCGGCCACCGTCGTCGTCGAGTTGTCGAAGCCGGCGCCGTTCCTGATCCGCGCGTTGTCGGCCGGCGAGTCGCCGATCGTCGCGAAGCACCTGTACGAGTCGGGCGACCCGCTGTCCAATCCGCACAATCACGCGCCGGTGGGCACCGGCCCGTTCCGCTTCCGGTCATGGACGCGCGGCGCGAGCATCGTCTACGAGCGCAACCCGGACTACTGGGACGCCGGCAAGCCGTACATCGACGCGCTCGTGTACCGGGTGATCCCGGATCCCGCCGCACGCTCCGCAGCTTTCGAGACGGGCGCGCTCGACCTCGGCGGCGAGAATCCCGTTCCGCTGACCGACCTCGCGCGCCTGACGCAGTTGCCGCACCTCGCCGTCGAGACGCGCGGCTACCGCTTCCTCGCGCCGCAGTCCGAAATCGACTTCAATCTCGATCACCCGATCCTGAAGGACCGGCGCGTGCGCCAGGCGATCGCGCATGCGATCAACGTGCAGGTCGTGCAGAATACCGTGGCCTACGGTTACGCGGACGTGTCCACCACGCCGATCACGCCTGCCTCGCCGTATCACGACGCGCAACTCGCGCCGGTTCCGTTCGATCCCGCCGCGGCCGGGAAGCTGCTCGACGCGGCGGGCTACCCGCGCGGCCCGGGCGGCACGCGCTTCGCGCTGACCCACGACTACCTGCCGTACGGCGACCTGTATCGCCGGCAGGCCGACTACGTCAAATCCGCGCTGGCGCGCATCGGGATCGACGTGACGGTCCGCTCGCAGGATCTGCCGTCGTTCCTGAAGCGCGTGTACACCGATCGCCAGTTCGACTTCACGAGCATCGGCGTGAACACGCTGTTCGATCCGAGCGTCGGCGTGCAGCGGCTGTACTGGTCGAAGAACATCCGGCCCGGCGTGCCGTTCTCGAATGCGCCGCACTACAGCAATCCGGACGTCGACCGTCTGCTCGAAGCGGCCTCCGTCGAAATCGACGAACGCCGCCGCGTCGTGCTGTACCGGCAGTTTCAGGAAGCGGTCAGCCGCGACCTGCCGATCCTGAACCTGATCGCACCGCGCATGGTGACGCTCGCGAATCGCCGCGTGCACGACCACACGGTGACGGCGCAGGGGCTCGAAGGCAATCTCGCCGACGTGTATCTGAGCGCCTGACCAAGAGCAAGAGGAGCGCCTCCGATGAATCGACGCGCACGCTGGCACACGATCGTGCGCCGCACCGCGTGGCAGGCCGTGCCGACCGTGGTCGGCATCGTGATCGTCAATTTCTTCCTGCTGAAGCTGATGCCGGGCGACGCGGCCGACGTGATCGCCGGCGAGGCCGGCTCCGCGACGGCCGAGACGATGACCCTGCTGCGCGCGAAGTTCGGGCTGGATCAGCCCGTCTTCCACCAGCTCGCCGCGTACCTCGCGAATCTGTCGCATTTCAGCCTCGGCTATTCGCCGCGCTACGACATGCCGGTGATGCAGCTGATCCTGTCGCGCCTGCCGAACACGCTGCTGTTGATGGGCGTCGCGCTGTCGTTCGCGCTCGTCGTCGGCCTCGCGCTGGGGGCCGTGATGGCGCACTGGGCCGGCAAATGGCCGGACCGCGTGCTGTCCGTGTTCGCGTTGCTGTTCTATTCGACGCCCGGCTTCTGGATCGGCCTGCTCGCGATCGTGCTGTTCTCGGTGCGCCTCGGCTGGCTGCCGAGCGGCGGCAACGTGACGATCGGTGCGCATGCGGGCGGCGTGGCGTATCTGGCCGACGTCGGCCGGCACGTGTTGCTGCCGGCGCTGACGCTGTCGACCTTCTTCGTCGCGATCTATGCGCGGCTCACCCGCGCGGCGATGCTCGAAGTGCAGCGGCAGGATTTCGTGCGCACGGCGCACGCCAAGGGGCTGCATCCGTGGCGCGTCACCGTCGGCCACGTGTTGCGCAATGCGCTCGTGCCGCTGACCACCGTCGTCGGCATGCATTTCGGCACGCTGCTCGGCGGCGCGGCCGTCACCGAAACCGTCTTCAGCTGGCCGGGGCTCGGCCGGCTCGCGCTCGATGCGGTGCTCGCGCGCGATTTCAGCGTGCTGCTCGGCGTGCTGCTGCTGTCGTCGATGCTGGTGATCGTCGCGAACGCGCTGGTGGACCTGTTGCAGGCATGGCTCGACCCGCGGGTCGAGTAAGGCATTTTCCGTCGTTGTTCTCGCGCAGAGGAGTGCAATGCGTACCGATTCGTCGAATTTCGATTCCGCCGCCGCTCACGCCGGGGCGCCCGGTTCGCCGTGGCGGCGCCAGCTTGCCGGCGCGCTGTTCGGCCGCCGTGGGGCAGGCGCGCCCGTGGCCGGCCCGGCGCGGCCGGGCGCGTGGCGGCTGTTGCTGCGCAATCCGTCGGCGTGCGCGGGGCTCGTGCTGCTGGCGGCGTTCGTCGTGCTCGCGATCGCCGCGCCGACGCTGTTTCCGGGCGATCCGCTCGACATGGTCGCGACGCCGTTCGAATGGCCGGGCGCCGATCCGCAATACTGGCTCGGCACCGACTCGCTGGGCCGCGACGTCGCGGCCGGCATCGCGCACGGCACGCGCGTGTCGCTGCTGATCGGCGCGGCGTCGGCCGCGATCGGCCTGGCGATCGGGACGCTGGTCGGCGCGATCGGCGGCTACTTCGGCGGGATCGTGGACAACGTCCTGGTGCGCGTGACCGAGCTGTTCCAGACCGTGCCGTCGTTCCTGCTCGTGATCGTGATCGTCGCGATCGGCCGGCCGGACGTCGTCGTGATCGCGCTCGCGATCGGCATCGCGTCGTGGCCGACCGTCGCGCGGATCGTGCGGGCCGAGTTCCGGACCCTGCGGCGCGCGGACTTCGTGATCGCCGCGCGCACGCAAGGCTTCGGCGACGCGCGCATCATCGTCGGCGAGATCCTGCCGAATGCGCTGCCGCCCGTGATCGTCACGGCGTCGGTGATGGTCGCGAGCGCGATCCTGATCGAATCGTCGCTGTCGTTCCTCGGCATGGGCGACCCGAACGTGGTGAGCTGGGGCGCGATGATCGGCTTCGGCCGCGACTCGCTGCGCACCGCGTGGTATCTGACCGCGATCCCGGGCGCCGCGATCGTCGTCGCCGTGCTCGCGCTCAATCTGCTCGGCGACGGGCTCAACGATGCGCTGAACCCGCGCCTGCGGCACCGCCACTGAGGAGCGACGATGGCCACGCTGCTTGAAGTGCGCGACCTGTGCGTCGGATTCGGCGCGCACGACGCGGTGCGGGGCGTGAGCTTCGACATCGCGGCCGGCGAGACGCTCGCGCTCGTCGGCGAATCCGGCTGCGGCAAATCCGCCACCGCGCTGTCGCTGATGCGCCTCGTGCCCGAGCCGGGCCGGGTGACGGGCAGCATCCGGTTCGACGGGCAGGACCTGCTCGCGCTGAAGCCCGCCCGGATGCGCGACCTGCGCGGACGGCAGATCTCGATGATCTTCCAGGAGCCGATGACGTCGCTCAATCCGGTGCTGCCGATCGGCGCGCAGATCGTCGAGACGTTGCGCCAGCACGCGCCGCTGTCGCGCCGCGCCGCGCACGCGCGGGCCGTCGAACTGCTCGACCTGGTGCGGTTGCCGGAGCCGCAGCGCCGCGTGTTCGACTATCCGCACGAGCTGTCCGGCGGGCAGCGCCAGCGCGTGATGATCGCGATCGCCGTCGCCTGCCGCCCGCGCCTGCTGATCGCCGACGAGCCGACGACCGCGCTCGACGTGACGATCCAGTCGCACATCCTCGCGCTGCTGGATACGCTGCGGCGCGAACTGTCGATGTCGTTGCTGCTGATTACCCACGATCTCGGCGTCGTCGCCGATCACGCGGACCGCGTCGCGGTGATGCTGGCCGGCCGCAAGGTGGAAGAGGCGCCGGCGGCGGAGTTGTTCGCGCGGCCGCGCCATGCGTACACGCGCGGGCTGCTCGGCGCGTCGCTGAATCTCGCGGACGATCTGCACTATCGCGGCTGGACGCTGCCGGAAATCCGCCACGGCGCAAGCGATGCGGAGGGCGGTTTCACCGTCGTGCCGCGCGCGGCGCGCACGACGCCGCACGTGTCGCCGGTGCCTGCGGTTTCGGCCACGCGCACGCCGGCCGCGAACGATCCGCCGCCGTTGCTGGCGGTACGCAACCTGAGCGTCGACTATGCACAGCGGCAGTCCAGGGCGCCGCTGCGCGCGGTGGACGACGTCTCGTTCGACATCGCGCGCGGCGAATCGGTCGGCCTCGTCGGCGAGTCGGGCTGCGGAAAATCGACGCTGTCGCGGGCGATCCTGCGCGTCGCGCCGGTTGCGCAAGGCGAGATCCGGCTGAACGGCACGGATCTCGTGCCGCTCGACGAGCGCGCGCTGCGCCCGTTGCGGCGGCAGGTTCAAATGGTGTTCCAGGATCCGTATGCGTCGCTCAATCCGCGCCGCACGGTCGAGCAGATTCTCGATACGACGCTTGCCGTCAACGGCGTGACGGACGCCGCGGCGCGCCGTTCGCGGGTGCGGACGATACTGGAGCGCGTGCGCCTGCCGTCGACCGCGCTCGGCCGGTTTCCGCACGAATTCTCGGGCGGGCAGCGGCAGCGGATCGCGATTGCGCGGGCGCTGGTGCTCGAACCGTCGCTGCTGATCTGCGACGAACCGGTGTCGGCGCTCGACGTGTCGATCCAGGCGCAGATCCTGAACCTGCTGGTCGACCTGAAGGCGCAGCTCGGTCTCGCGTTCCTGTTCATTTCGCACGACCTGTCGGTCGTCCGCTACATCGCGGATCGCGTGCACGTGATGCAGCGCGGACGAATCGTCGAGAGCGGCGATCATCTCGAGCTCTGGCGCGCGCCCCGGCATCCGTACAC
The DNA here is from genome assembly GCF_003366075.1 of Burkholderia sp. IDO3. Classification (NCBI taxonomy): domain Bacteria; kingdom Pseudomonadati; phylum Pseudomonadota; class Betaproteobacteria; order Burkholderiales; family Burkholderiaceae; genus Burkholderia; species Burkholderia sp. IDO3. The sequence goes on along the minus strand of NZ_CP028964.1, from coordinate 669,332 downwards.
ACGGACGCTGCTCGACGCGATACCGGGGAGCAGCCGCGACGCGCGCGTGGCCTGAAGCGGAGCTGCGCGCTCGCATATCGATCGAAGCATTCGTTGGTTGGCAGGTGCCGGCGCCGCGCATAGAGTCGCGAATCCGGCCGCCGGCCGGCGCGGGCCGTGAACGGACGATGCGCAGCGAGTCCGGACGCGGCGCCTCGAACCCACCTGGGAGTTGATTGCGATGAGTCGAGACGTATTGTTTCTGCTGGAGCCGGGCTTCAGTGATCCGAAGTATCCGGGCGAGCGCTTCGTCTGCCCGCACGGGCTGTCGATCGAAGGGTTGCTCGCGAGCGATCCGGCACGCGCCGCGCGCGTCGACGTGAGGCGCGTCGGGTTCGAGCGACCGCGCCATGCGGTGATCGACGCACTCGACGACGCCCATCAGGGGCTGCCGGTGCTCGTGCTCGGCAGCGACCAGCCTGCGCCGGACGATGCCGGGACGCTCGGCGACGTCCGCTTCGTCAACGACGCGCGTCGCATCGTCGAGCTACTGGCCGAGCGCCACGGTTTTCCGAAGGTGCATTGACGAAACCGGATGCCGTGGCCGGCCGATGCGGTACGTCGGGCGGCCAGGGTTGACGGTCATGGCGTGCCGGCCGCTCAGGCCGTGACCGCGCGCGCAGGCGCCGAGCGGAACGCGCTGACGAGCGTGCGCAGCGCCGCGCGCACCTGTGCGTCGGTGGTCGCCGAATACAGCACGACGTCGCGGGTCGGCAGCGGCGGCAGCCCGAGCCGCGGACCGACATCCTCGGTACCCGGCGGCGCGACGCGGCACGCGAGCGGCGCGACTGCCAGCCCCGCCTGCACGGCGGCCGCGATCGTGCCGATCCCGCCACCGACGAATACCTCGACCCACGGCACGCCGGCGGCCTGCAGCGCGCTGACCGCCATTGCCCGTATGCGGCACGGCGCGGCCTGCGTCGCGAGCCGCAGCGGCTCGCCGTCCCGCTGCGTCCAGCCGGGCGCCGCCATCCATCCGAACGGTTCGGCCTGCAGCGTATCGCCGTCGCGCCGGCTGTCGTCGTGGCGCAGCACGAATGCCGCATCGAGCTCGCCGCGATCGAAATCGGCCTCGATGTCGCGCGAGCTCGAGACCCGCAGTTCCACCAGCAGCCCCGGATCCGCGCGATGCACGTGGCCCAGCAGCAGCGGCAGGTCGGGGCCGACGATGTGATGGCTGATTCCCACCTTCAGCGTCGTGCGTTCGCGGGTCAGCGCGCCGAGCGCGTCGTCATGGGCCTGCAACAGCGCACGCGCGGCGCGCAGGAAGATCTCGCCTTTCGGCGACAGTCGTACCATCCGCGGCGTCCGTTCGATGAGCCGGTGGCCGAGCCGGTCTTCCAGACGCTTCACTTTCAGGCTGACCGTCGATTGCGTGCTGTCGAGCGCGTCCGCCGCGCGCGTGAAGCTGCGCAAGTCCGCGACCAGGACGAACGCGTGCACCGCGTCGAGATCGAGTGTCTTCATCGGATCCATTTGGCTTCTTCATCACTGAAATAGCGCGCAGCCCATGTTGCGCGCGCGAGTGCCGTGACACGCTAGCGCTCATCGACGGGCTTGGCAAGCGAGCCCGCACCCTTCCCGCAAGGAGCCGAGATGCCGTACCGTACCGATACCGTCGCGCGGGCCGCTGCCGAACGCGACGACGACACGCTCGCATGGCGCGTGCTGGGCGCACACGTGGCGGGCCTCGTGCTGGGCGCGGCGATCGTCGCTGCTGCGACGACGCTCGTCTGCGGCGCGCTCCGCGTGTGGTGAAAGAGCAGGAGACGACGCGGATCGGCGGCGTACCGGCTGCGTCGGCGCGGTTGGGCGTAGCGGTTCTCGAAACGGCGGCTATCGCCGGCTCGACGGCTCGCAACGTTGGGCACCTTCCGATCGATATGGCTGCGCGAGTCCGCCGGCAGTCCCGAGCCGGCACGATCGAACGCGCCCGCCCGGCGCCGGACGACATGAGTGCGCCAGGCGTTCGCGCACGGCCGTGGAGGTTGCGGGAAAAACGTAAAGCGAATCGAAATCATTCGTACTGCGAGGCGATATGCATCGTCACGCCGCCCGTATTTCCGGGCTTCGAGCGTGGCATATCCCGAGGCCGTCCGATGCGCGCAGAAGTCGTTTGCGGATGGGCCGGTCACGGACTACTGTAGGTTCTGGACGTGTCGTCCACCTGCACGGGCCGAACGGGAGAACTGCGATGAAAGGCGACAAGAAGGTCATCGAATACCTGAACGCTCAACTGAAGAATGAACTGACGGCGATCAACCAGTATTTCCTGCATGCGCGTATGTATTGTCATTGGCAACTCGACAAACTGGGCAAGCACGAATACGAGGAGTCGATCGGCGAGATGAAGCATGCGGACGCACTCATCGAGCGCATCTTCATGCTCGACGGGTTGCCGAATCTTCAGGATCTGCACAAGCTTCTCATCGGCGAGCACACGGAAGAAATTCTCGAATGCGACCTGAAGCTCGAGCGCGTGGCACAGGCAACCAGCAAGGAAGGGATCGCGTACTGCGAATCGGTGCAGGATTACGTGTCGCGAGAAATTCTCGAGAACATTCTCGACGATACCGAAGAGCACATCGACTGGCTGGAGACGCAGCTGGAACTGGTCCAGAAGGTCGGTATCCAGAACTACCTGCAGTCCGGGATGACCTCGCTCGACGCGTGAATCCACGGCGCACGCTCGCCGGGAGCGAGGCTGTGCCCGCCAGGGCGGCGCGGTTCTGCAACACCCGCCGTCCGGCTGAACCCCCGTTAAACGCGTCAGACGATCGCCGCCTGAGCGCGACGCAATACGGCATCGTGATCGCCGGCGGATCCGGGTGCGTATCGACCGCAACCCGATCACCGCGCGCACTCGACTGATTTGTCCGCATATCGAATCTCAAGGCGCGCCGGCGAGTCACGGCTCATGGATGCGGGGACATCCATGGCCCGTCTCCATGCCCGGAGTGGGGCGATACCGGCCTTAACGAACGCTTAAGCATGCGCGGCACATGATGCAGCGGGGAATTTCTCATATAAGACAATGAAAGCCATTTACATGGAACTGGCCCGGGTGGGGATACGGCCGACGGTCAGTCGATTCAGCGTATTGAAGTTGTTTCGCGAGCATCCCGCGACGCATTTCACCGTCGAGCAGATCTACCGGATGTTGTCCGGCGGCCCGGAGCCATTCAGCCTTGCAAGCACCTACCGGACCCTGGCCACGTTTATCGACAGCGGGCTCATTACCAGTGCGTCGCTGGGTGATTCGCGCGTCGTGTATGAACTGAACCACGGCAAGCGTCACCACCATCTCGTTTGCCGCCGATGCGCGGCAATTTGCGATCTCGTCGAAGACGAACTGGACCGGCAATTCGAACGCGTCGCGTCCGGGCATCGCTTCAAGTATCAGACCGCATCGCTGGTGATCACCGGGGTATGTTCCGACTGCCAGGCGAAGGGCGGCTGATTCGACCGGTCGGCCAGAGCATCGCCCGGTGTGACGTCGCCGCACCGGGCCAAACGCGCGAACGCTTACCAAAATGTCTGACGAATCAACGCGCGCGACGTCCATTACAAGATACGGCCCTTAATTGCAAAACATTGCGTAAACGTATTGAATTGGTTTATAAACCGGAATGATTCTTATTCATCTTCTCGTCTCGCGCTTCTAAAGCCGAAAGGGTCGTTTCATGTCCGCCGCTCCATTCGCCGTGCACCAGGATGTGCAGGCTCTCTACCGCGACCACCACGGCTGGTTGCAGGGATGGCTGCGCAGGCGGCTGGGTAACGCGTTCGATGCGGCCGATCTTGCCCAGGACGCGTTTCTTCGCCTGATCCTGAAGCCGGCGCCCAAGGGTTTCGACAACGATGCCGAGGCACGGGCGTATCTGCGGACGATGGCGCAGGGCATGTGCATCGACCTGTTCCGTCGCCGCCAGGTCGAGCAGGCCTGGCTCGACGCGCTTGCCGCGCTGCCGGCGCCTTGCGAGCCGTCGCCCGAATCCCGCGCGATCGTGATCGAGACGCTGATGGAAATCGGCGCGCTCATCAGCCGTCTGACGGACAAGGCGAGGGACGCGTTCGTCATGGCGCAGATTCATGGCCTGTCGACCCGCGAGATCGCGGCCGAACTGGGCGTGTCCGACCGCATGGTGCAGAAGTATCTCGCGCAGGCGATGCTGCAGCTGGCGCTGATCGACGCCGGCCTCAAGCACTGACCGATGGCCGCCTCGCCGTCTTCATCCGCCGCCGAATCCGGCGTCCAGACCGATTTCGAAAGCCTCGAACAGGCCGCCAACTGGTATGCGCTGCTGCATGCCGACGGCGGCGGCAGCGAGCGCCGCGCCGCCTGGGCGCAGTGGCTGGCGGAGCGCCCGGAACATCGATGCGCGTGGGCACACGTCGAAGCGGTCAGCCGCCGGTTCGAGCCGCTGAGGGGAGAAAGCCGGGGCGAGCGCAATGCCGCCGCGGCAGCCGTGCACGTGTCCGCCACCCGTTCCGCGAGCCGGCGCCACGTGCTGGGCAGTCTCGCGGCGCTCGCCGGAACCGGCCTGGCCGGCTGGCTGGCATGGCGCTTCACGCCGCTGCAGGATCGCATCGTTGCATGGCGATCGGACTACCGCACCGGTGTCGGCGAGCGGCGCGACGTACAGCTTGCCGACGGCACGCGTGTCTGGCTGAACACGGACAGTGCATTCGATGTGCGCTATGACGGCACGCGACGCCTCCTGACGCTGACGATGGGCGAAATCCTCATCGATACGGCCAGGGACAGCCAGGGGCGGCCGTTCTTCGTCGATACGCCGAATGGCTGGATGCAGGCGCTCGGCACCCGATTCACCGTACGGCAATCCGGCACGCACACGCTGCTGGCCGTGTTCGACGGCCGCGTCGAAATTCGCAACCGGGCCGGGCACGTCGAAATCGTGCCGGCCGGTCAGCAGCGGCAGTTCACGGCGGACGCGATCGATGCGCCGGAGCGGGCCGATCCCGCGCGCGAAGCATGGTCGCGCGGCGTGATCCTCGCCGACGACGTCGCGCTCGGCGCGCTGATCGCCGAGCTGGACCGTTATCAGCATGGGCATATCGGCGTCGATCCCGCGGTGGCCGGCATTCGCGTGGTCGGCCGTTTTCCGGCCGACGATCCCGACCGGATGCTCGCGATGCTCGAGCGCGATTTGCCGATCCGCGTGCGCCGCACGTTGCCGTGGTGGGTGTCGATCGAAGCGCGCTGACCGGTGCGATGCCGGCGGCAAGGTGACGGCTCCGACGCGCGCTTCGCGTCGTCGCAAAAAAATTTCAGATTCTAGTTCGCATTTCCGGGCGTCATCCGATTAACAGATGAAAGAGGACCATTCGGAGATCAATCAGTGCTCTGAATGCCGACCCGGCGCCACGAGGCCGAGCATCCGCTCCGGTCTGGCGCTGCCTGCTTCCGGACGAATCCGGGCGCAACCAGGCAGCGTCGGGATGGCGACAGTCGCAGCCAGCATGGCGCCGCCCGAACGACCGGGCGCGGCCGCTATCAAGCCAAGGTATCCGGCTCTGTTAGACGCGCGATGGACCTCTCCTTGTTCACTTCATTCTCAAGGAATGCCGTCCATGCATCGCCCGTCGTTCTCGTCGCATCCCGATTTCTCGTCGTCCGTGCGCGGCGGCGCACGAATGCCGCGCGCGCCGCGCACCGCGCATCGTCCTGCCGTGCAGGCCGTCCGGTGTGCCGTTCTGGGCATCGCGCTCGCCGGCAGCGGCGCATGGCAAGCGGCCGCCGCGCAGTCGGCGGCCGGTGCGGCGGCGCAAGCCGCCACCCGGCGTTACGACATCCCGGCAGGCCCGCTGTCGGCGTCGCTGAACCGTCTCGCCGATCAGGCCGACGTCCTGCTCAGCGCGCCGGGCGACCTGACGGCCGGGAAGACCAGCGCGGGCGTTCACGGCACCTATTCGGTACAGGGGGCGTTCCAGGCGCTGCTCGACGGTACGGGCCTGGCGCCCGTGCAGCAGTCCGACGGCAGCTTTTCGCTGCGTCCGGCCGCCGCCGCAGCCGGTGTCGAAGCCGGCGTGCTGCCGGCCGTGAAGGTGCTCGGCAAACGGGTCGCGGACGCGATTCCGGACGCCTATGCGGGTGGTCAGGTGGCGGAGGGCGCGAAGGCCGGCATGCTCGGCAATCGCGACTACATGGACACGCCGTTCAGCATCTCGAGCTACACCGAGAAGCTGATCCGCGACCAGCAGTCGACCAGCGTCGCGGACTTGCTGACCACCACCGACCCGTCCGTGCGCGCGGCGATCGACGGCACCAACCGTTACGACGCGATCACGATTCGCGGGTTGCGCGTCGAGAACGGCGAAATCGCGCTCAATGGCCTCTACGGCCTCGTGCCGGCTTACCGGGTCGGCGCCGATCCGGTCGAGCGCGTCGAGATCCTCAAGGGGCCTGGGGCGTTGCTCAACGGGATGATGCCGCAGGGCAGCGTCGGCGGCAGCGTGAACGTCGTGACGAAGCGCGCGGACGACACGCCGCTCAACCGGCTGACCGCCGAATATGCGTCGAGCGCCGTGTTCGGCGCCCATGCCGACATCGGCCGGCGCTTCGGCCGGAATGGCGAGTTCGGCGTGCGCGTCAATGCGGCCCATCGCGAAGGCGATACCCCGATCGACGAACAGTCGCGCCGCAATACGTCGCTGTCGGTCGGGCTCGATTACCGCGGCAGCCGTCTGCGCGTGTCCGGCGACGTGATCTATCAGGAAGACTTCATGCGCGCGCCGGTGCGCGGCTATACGCCGATCGCCGGCATCGCGATGCCCGAGGCGCCCGATGCGCGGACCAATCTCGCGCAGACGTTTTCCTATTCGAATTCCCACAGCCTGACGGCGCTCGGGCGCGCCGAGTACGACCTGTCGTCGAACGTCACGCTGTTCGGCGCGCTCGGCATGAACCGTTTCGGCTACGACAAGCTGGAAGACCCGGGCGCGACGATCACCGGTACGCAGGGTGACGCGACGTCCACGTCGAGATACCAGTCGGGCGCGTCGCATGCGCTATCGGCCGAAGCCGGTGTACGCGCGCGTTTCAGGACGGGGCCGATCGACCACCAGTTCGTCGTGAGCGGCGACTACCTGCAGCAGACGACGTGGTTCGGGCAGACCGCCTACGGCAGCTATGCGACGAACATTTACATGCCGACGCGTCTCGCCGGGCCGGGGGCGCCGGTCTCCGTGTCGCCGGAGGCGAAGGACAGCGCGCAGATCCTGCGCAGCATCGGCGTGGCCGACACGCTGTCCGCGGCCGGCGGGCTCGTGCAGCTCACGCTCGGCGTGCGTCGCCAGCAGGTGAGCAGCCGCAACTTCGATACTTCCGGCGCGGAAACTTCGCACTACGACCAGGGCGCGACGACGCCGTCCGTCGCGCTCGTCGTCCGGCCGCTCGACGCGTTGTCGTTCTACGCGAACTATATCGAAGCGCTGACGCCCGGCTCGGCACCGCCGCCGGACGCGGCGAACCCGAACCAGGTGTTCGCGCCGTTCAAGTCGAAGCAGTATGAAATCGGCACCAAGCTCGATCTCGGCCGGTTCGGCGCGACGCTCGGACTGTTCCAGATCGACGTGCCGAGCGGGATCGTCGACCCGGTCAGCAAGCTGTACAGCCTCAACGGGCTGCAGCGCAATCGCGGCCTCGAGCTGTCCGGCTTCGGCGAAGTGACGCGCGGCGTGCGTCTGCTCGGCGGCGTCACGTGGCTCGATGCGCGGTTGCGCCGCACGCAGGGCGGCGCGTACGACGGCAATCACGCGCTCGGCGCGCCGTCGCTGCAGGCCACCGTCGGCGCGGAATGGGATACGCCGTTCGTGCCGGGCGTCACGCTGACGAGCCGGATGATCTACACGGGCGAAGCCTACGTGAGCCAGGACAACACGCAGCATGTGCCGAGCTGGACGCGCTTCGATCTGGGCGGACGCTACACGACGAAAGTGGCCGGCCGCGACGTGACGCTGCGGGCGAACGTGACGAACCTGTTCAATCGCAACTACTGGCAGGCGAACCCGACCGGGTATCTGTTCACGGGCGCGCCGCGCACGTTCTGGCTGTCGCTGTCGACCGACCTGTGATGGGCGGCGGCAAGCCGGGGGCGCGTGGGCGGCGGCGCCGAAAAGCCCGGATTGAAGATCGCGTCGTCGCAGTCGTTCATGGCGCCGGCGGATCGGGCTGGTCGGCGCACGTGCCGCCCAATCGCGCCTGCGCGTCGTCCAGCGCACCGAGAAACGCATCGAGCGCCGCGCCCGGCTCGATGCCCTGGCGCGTCACGCAGTGGAACGACGAGAAATAGGCGAGCTGCGCGGGGCGAATCGCGCGCAGGCGGCCTTCGGCGACCCAGGCCGCCGCGTAGTGGGTCGGCAGGTAGCCGATGAACATCCCGCTGAACACGAGGGTCGCGATCGCCTCCATGCTGTACGCGCTCGTGCCGTGGCCGAACACGAGGCCGTGCGGCCGCCGGCTCTCCGCCATGTAGCCGCGTCCGACATAGTCGGCCGCGCAGATTTCGTCGAGCTCGGGTTCGCGGCCGCGGCGCTCGAAAAACCGGTGCTCGCGGGCGCAATAGAGATTCTGCTCCTCGCGAAACAGGAACCGGTATCGCAGCCCCGACAGCCGATGATGAAACGCGCCGACAGCCAGTTGAAGCCGCGCATCGAGCACCGCGTGTTCGAGTTCGTCCGGGCGCTGCGTATGCAGGTTCACGCGCGCCGTGGGCGCACGCTCGCGAAACAGCCGGATCGCGAGCGGCAGCGGCGCGCACGGCTGGCCGATCACGCCGTCGACGCAGCCGAGCTCGAGCGTTTCCCGGTGGCGGCCGCCGAGGCCGCTCACTTGTTCGCGGAACCGCTCGATATCGCTGAACAGCCCCTGGGCGGCTTCGTACAGTTCCTGCCCCTCGTCGGTCAGCTGGAAGCCGCTGCTGCCGCGCCGGCACAGCGAATAGCCGAGCCGCAGTTCGAGGTCGCGCACCAGCACGCTCAACCGGGACAGGCTCGTGTTCAGGCGAACCTGGGCGGCCGTGAAGCCACCCGCCTCGACGATCGCGCAGAAGGTGCGCACCAGGCGCAAATCGATATCGGAAAGATTGCCGAGCATGGGGTGTCTCGCAGCAGTGGGCCGAATGTCGTTTATAACGCGACCGTTGCCGCCGTGCGATCCCCCATGTCCGTTTCAGCGCCGCGCGGCAACCGCGTCGGCCAGGATGCACAGCAGCTCGAACATCATCGTCGCGCCGACCAGTGCCGTGGCGCCTCCCGCGTCGAACGGCGGCGACACCTCCACCACGTCCGCGCCGACGAGATTCAGCCCCTGCAAGCCGCGCACCAGATGCTGCGCGTCGAGCGTCGTCATCCCGCCGATTTCCGGCGTGCCCGTGCCTGGCGCAAAGGCCGGATCGAGCACGTCGACGTCGAAACTCACGTAGGTCGGCCCGCTGCCCGCCACGCGGCGGGCCTCGGCCAGCGTGGCCGCCACGCCCAGCTCGACGAACTCCTCCATCGCGATCACCCGGATGCCGCATTCCTTCGCGAATGCTTCGTCGTCGGCCGAATAGACCGAACCGCGGATACCGATCTGGACCGTCCGCTTCGGGTCCAGCAGGCCGGCCTCGATCGCGCGGCGGAACGGCGTGCCGTGCGTGTACGGGTTGTCGCCGAAATAGCGGTCGTTGGTGTCCGAGTGCGCATCGAAATGAATCATGCCGATCGGCCGTTCGGCGGCCAGCGCGCGAAAGATCGGCAGCGTCACCAGATGATCGCCGCCAACCGACAGCGGCACCGCGCCGGCCGCATGAATGCGCCGGTAGAAGCGCTCGATCCGCTCGAGCGAATCCATCAGGTCGATCGGATTGGTCGGCGCATCGCCGAGATCGCCGACGCGCACGAGGTCGTACGGCGCAATGCGGCTGACGTGATGCACGCGGCGCATCAGGCTCGACTGGTTGCGCACTTCGCGCGGGCCGTGGCGAGCCCCCGCGCGGTTGGTCGTGCCGCCGTCCCACGGCACGCCGACGAGTGCGATCTGCACGTGAGCCGGGTCGTCGAAAACCGGCAGGCGCATGAACGTCGGGATGCCGGCGAAGCGCGGAATTTCAGCTGCGTCGAGCGGTTGCGGGAAGTCGTTGGGCATGGGTGGGTCTCCTGTTGGTCGGAACGGTTGGTCGGTGGAGCAGCAGGGTGGGTCAATCCGATTGCGGTTCGAGCGCGGCCGCGGGACGTCCGGCCAGGCTCACCACGACGAAGGTGGCGAGGCTGGCCGCCAGCCCGTAGACGATCGGCGTCGTCGCGAGTACGCCGTCGAGCGCTATGAACAGCACCACCACCGCGCAGCCGGCCACGATGCTCGCGATAGCGCCGCGCGCGGTCGCGCGACGCCAGAGCAGGGCGCCGACGATCGGCACCAGCAGGCCGCCGACGAGCAGGTTGTACGCAATGCTCAGTGCGGCGATCACGTCGTTGACGACGCACGCGAGCGCCAGCATCGCGATGCCCATCAGCAGCGTGAAGACACGGCTTTCGCGCAGGCTGCCGGGGCCGCCCGCGCGCAGGAAGCGCGCATACACGTCTTCCTGGAGGACGGTCGCGGCCGCCAGCAGGCAACCCGACGCGGTCGACATGATGGCCGACAGCGCGGCGGCCACGACCAGGCCGCGCAGCCCCGATGCGAGCACCTGCCGGGTGACTTCCGCGTACGCGTTCTCGGGCACCGCGAGATCGGGAATGAGCACGCGCGCGGCCGCGCCGATCAGCGCGCAGGCCACGCCGTAGAGCATGCAGTAGACGCCCGCGCCAAGGCCGGCGTAGCGCACCACGGTCTCGCTGCGCGCGGTGAAGACGCGTTGCCAGATGTCCTGGCCGATCAGCGCGCCGAAGAAATACAGCAGGAAGTACGTGACGATCGTTTCCGTGCCGATGTGCCCGAGATCGAAGAAGCCCGCCGGCAGCACGGCCTGCATCCGCGCGAGCCCGCCCGCGTCGTGGATCGACAGCGGCAACAGCACGAAGAAGATGCCCACCGTCTTGATCACGAACTGGATGACGTCCGTGAGCGTCAGCGACCACATCCCGCCGATCACCGAATAGACGATCACGATGCCGCCGCCGCACAGGATGGCCGGCACGCGCGGAATCCCGAACACCACCTCGGTGACGGAGCCGATCGCGATGGTCGCGGTCACGGCCACCATCAGGTCGTACGCGACCATCACGATGCCGCCGATCAGCCGCGACGACGCCTGGTAGCGCTGCTCCAGCACCTGCGTGACGGTATAGACCTTGAGCCGCGCGATCTGCCGCGAAAACACGACGCTGAGGACGATGATCCCCAGGCCGAGCATGAACACGAGCCACAGCCCGGACAACCCGTACTGATAGCCGAGTTTGACCGTGCCGATCGTCGATGCGCCGCCGAGCACCACGGCGGCCATCGTGCCGAGATACAGTCCGGGCCCGAGACGCCGGCCGGCGACGAGAAAATCGTTCCGGTTGCGCGCCTTGCGCATCCCGTACCAGCCGAGCGCGAGCATCGTCAGCGCATAGGCCAGCATGACCAGATAGTCGAGCAGCATGATGGGTGTCTCCATGTATTTGTCGTCGTTCCGACGGTCACGCAGGACCGCGTTCGCGGAGTCTGGGGCGTCGGGCGTGGACATGGAATCCCCGATTCGACAACTCAATTTGCGGGTACGAGAAAGTGGGATGCGATGCCGCGGCGATGCTGGCCGGGATGGGGCGCGGGGTGGGGGTGGCGCCGTGGAGTCACGGCTGTGCCGGGGGCTGTGGCCCGATTTGCAGGGGGGAGATCCGGCGTCGAAGGGCCTTGAATCGGTTCAGTTCGCGCGTCGTCGCGATCCGGGGCGGCGCACAGGAACCGCCGCTTCGATAGCGGAAAATGGCGCGCTGCGTGCGGCCGTCACTTGATCGCTCCCGACGCCAGTGCGGGAGGAGGGTGAAGCGTTTGCCTTCGACTTCAGTGTGATGGGGCGCACAGGCATGGATATCCGAAAGCCTGCGCTGGGTATTCGGACCCGGCTCCGGAGCAGGCGCAATTCACCTGTCGGCCTCCGTTCCGACCACCTTTTACGCGTCTTTCAGCCAGGGCATTTCCACGGGTGACACGACCAGTTGCCGGAATTCGCGTTTCAGATCGAAGATGAATCCGACCAGGATCATGGAGTCGGCGTAAGGGATCGGAAAGACATGCGGATTTTCCGGCGTACGCAGGGGGCGCTCGGGTGTTTCCGCCGTCGCCGCGGCGTTCTCGCGAACGCTTTCCAGTTCGTCGGCCATGGCCGGGCCGCTGAGTTTCAGCACGCGGCTACGCAGCTCGCTCAGGGGCTCGATGCGCGCGGCGTCTTCGTGGTATTCGGGCACTTCGTAAACGAACCAGGACATTTTCGTCTCCAGTGAAAAGGGGCGCTATTCTAACGCTGCACGAGGATCCGTCGAGAATCGACCATGCTGTGCGATGGCCGGGGCCGCTGCGAGGCAATCTGCCACGGGGCGATTCTGCCGAGGCGGGGTGCCGCTGCGTCGAAAACGTTATCTTGCCATCGTTGGATCGAGGAATCCGGGGATGCGGGGTTGCATTCACGGGTGCCGGCGGTGGCCGGCCGATTCGGACACGGGTTGCCGTGCCGAGAGCGCATGTCTTCCTGCGTCGAGAGGTCCCGGCCGGAATAACTTGTCCATCGACATTTTTTCGGTATAATAAATTCAAGTTCGGTATATCGAACGATGTGTCAGAAGTTATGCATCCAGAGTCGGACTATCCGACGCCAACCTGCCCTCCCGGGCAAGGTGGACGCCTTTGAGGCGATGCGGCCGATTCACGGCAACGAAGCGGGAGCAGCATGGCTAGCACCGGTTCGATGAGCACTTATCCGGAGCGTCTATGTGCCAAGCTGTCTTTCCCCCGTCCCCAGTGGCCAGCCAAGACTGGTCGCACTTCCTCCCGGGTTTCACGTTAACGCATACGGTTCACCTCATATCGAGACTGGATCCGGGTATCGTTTCGACGGTATCTGCCGTACTTGAGGGTGAAGCAGCCTCGGTGGACCGTTGGGCCGTCACCCGGTGCGGCGACGTTCTCGAGCAAAAAATCGTTCTCGGCGAAATGACGGAAGGGCGGGCGGTTCGACTGCGCGAGCAACTTGCCGCGCTTGATGGCGTGCTCCGCTCAAGAATGGAACATCATTTCGTGCGAGGCAGTTCAGCAGCGTCCGAAAAGGCACCGGAGAATGGATGTCGGGCCAGCGCGTGTTCACGCTAGCGAAGGGCGTCGACGATCAGGGCGAAGTTGCTAAGAGACGGTTTCAAAAAGGCCCCGTGGGGCTGTTAACTTTCGCGGTGAGCTGTTAACCTCAGGCATCGGAACAACCGAGACTGAGGAGATGGCCAAGCCGATCATCGACGATGAATTGTGGACACTGATCGAGCCGTTACTGCCGCCACCCAAGCCGCGGCGCGAGAAGAACCCGGGCCGCCTGCCTGTTTCGAATCGCGCCGCGCTGACCGGCATCCTGTTCGTTCTCAAGACCGGACTACGCTGGCGCGACCTGCCGGCCGAGATGGGATGCGGCTCGGGCGTGACATGTTGGCGCCGGCTGCGCGATTGGCAAGCAGCCGGTGTCTGGGATCGCTTGCACGAGCTACTGCTCGCAAAGCTGCGCGCAGCGGACCAGATCGACTTCTCACGAGCCGCCGTCGATTCATCATCGATTCGCGCCGTTGGGGCAGGCCAAAAACTGGGCCAAACCCCACCGATCGCGCGCGACCCGGTTCCAAGCACCACATCGTCACCGACGCCAACGGTACGCCGCTCGCCGCGATCCTGACCGGCGCGAACGTCAACGACGTCATGCAATTGCTGCCGCTGATCGACGCGATTCCGCCGATCCGCGGATTGCGTGGCCACCCATTGCAGCGGCCGCGTGTGGTCTACGCGGATCGCGGTTACGACTCCGAGCGACATCGGCGCGCGTTGCGCGATCGCGGTATCGAGCCAGTGATCGCCAAGCGCCGTACCGAACATGGCAGCGGCCTTGGCAAATATCGCTGGGTCGTCGAACGCACGCATGCCTGGCTGCATCACTTCCGTCGTCTCCGTATTCGTTTCGAGCGCCGTGCAGACATTCACGGCGCGTTCCTCAAACTCGGTTGCTGTCTGATCTGCTGGAATACCCTTCGGCGGGCCGATCAGTCTTTATGAAACCGTCTCTAAAGGCGATGGACATCAAATCCGGTTTGTCGAAGCGCGAGAAGATGCGATGAACTGGCACTGCCGGTCAAGCTCCGGGGGCGAGCGTGCACAAGGTCGAGCGCTGCGTCATCGCAGCGACATCTTTCTCACGTAAATCTACGATACTTCGCCAGTTGGCGGGGTACCGTTTTCTCAAGGAATATCGACCATGGCGGCAAAGCGCCTTCGCATCAACATGATTTCCCGCCGTCAGTCGACGTTCGACGGCCGGCATCTCGACACCGAGGCCGTTCGCCGCATCGACACGCACACGCAGGACGCGACTCCCGCCCATCTGAAAGGCACGCAGGGCGCCGAGGCCGAATGGCTGCCGCGCACGAAGGTCAGCGAGCGGTAACCGGGTTACGCCGGGCGAGCCGCTGCGCGACAGCGCCGATTTCGCCGTCCGGCGCTTCTCCCGATTTCAACCCATGTGAAACGCGGCCACCGGACGACGAGCGGCGGTTCGCCGAAGCAGACTCGATGTGCCCGCACGCAACGTCCGTTTCGCGCCTGCGACGCGACGGGATCGCGGCTGTGGTCGTCATCGCGTGCCTGAGCCGGCCAATTCGTCAAGTCACCGGCGGCGCGTGCCCATGATCTCCCAAACCTCGCGCGTCGTCGTATTCCCGCGAAATATCCTTGTTCGTGTAGTCCCCGAGCTTCGATGCGGCGATCACGCTCAGCACCGCGCATACCAGCACGTACGCCGCGATCGCATACCCCGAGTGGTAGTAGGCGAACAGCGCCGTTGCGATCAGCGGTGCAGGGCCACCGGCAATGACCGAAGCGAGTTGATAACCCATCGACGCGCCGCTATACCGCAACCGCCCTGTGAATGACTCGGCAATCAATGCGGCCTGCGGCCCATACATCATCGAATGCGGGACCAGCGACAACACGATGGCCGCGAAGATCCACACCGGATTCCGGCTATCGACCATCGCGAAGTAGAGGAATCCGAACAGGCCGACGGCAGCCGCACCGATCATGTACATCCGCCGCCGCCCGATCAGATCCGACACGTGCCCGAACAGCGGAATGGTGAAGAACTCGACCACGGATGCGAACAGCACCGCCGCCAGCAGCAGTTCGCGCGTGGCGCCCAGCGCCGTGATCCCGTAAGTGAACACGAACGCCGTATAGATATAGAACGGCGCCTGTTCGGCCATCCGCGCGAACGCCGACAGCACGATATCCCTCGGCTGCTTGCGCAGCACTTCGAGCATCGGCGTCTTCTCGATCCGACGCTCGGCCAGCAGCTTCGCGAAGATCGGCGTCTCGAGAATATTCAGGCGGATATAGAGCCCGATCGCAACCAGCACGATGCTGAGGAAAAACGGCACGCGCCAGCCCCACGCGAGGAAAGCACTGCCGGAAAGCCAGCTCGTGGCCAGCACGGCAAGGTTGGCGAGGAACAATCCTGCCGGCACGCCGAACTGCGGCCACGACGCGACGAAACCGCGATGCGCATTGGTGCGCGCCCACTCCATCGACATCAGGACCGAGCCGCCCCATTCGCCACCCACGCCGACGCCCTGGATGAAGCGCAATACCGTGAGGATAACGGCGCCCCAGATGCCGATCGCGGCGTAGGTCGGAACG
Organism: Burkholderia sp. IDO3; assembly: GCF_003366075.1. Classification (NCBI taxonomy): domain Bacteria; kingdom Pseudomonadati; phylum Pseudomonadota; class Betaproteobacteria; order Burkholderiales; family Burkholderiaceae; genus Burkholderia; species Burkholderia sp. IDO3. Next base: position 653,428 of record NZ_CP028964.1, on the reverse strand, counting down.
AAGGCCACGGCGAACGTGGCGAGCCCCATCAGCAACAGGGTCACGATCAGTGTGGCCTTGCGTCCGATGCGGTCGCCGTAATGGCCGAAGACCGCCGCGCCGACCGGCCGTGCGACAAAGCCGACGGCATAGATCAGGAACGCCTGCAGCGTGCCGACGAGCGGGTGGGATTGCGGGAAATACAGCTTTGCGAAGACCAGGCCGGTGACCGTGCTGTAGAGGAAGAAGTCATACCATTCGATCGTGGTGCCAATCGTGCTGGCGATGACGGCGCGGTGCAACTGGCGCCGGGCTTCCTCGTCGGAGAGGGGCGTGGCCGCGGATTGCATGGCAGCCATTTTGATATCTCCCGGAAAAGGGCGATAGAGAAATAAACCATACGCCCCGCGACAGGTTCCGGCAAGCGCGAGCTGCGAATGGATTCCACCGTGCCGAGGTTTTTCATTCAGTCATCCTTATACATCATGACGTGATGCTGATGTGTCATTCGCCGCGGCAGCGATGAGATTGGCGTGATGTTCGAACTGAACACACGCAGATGCCGAACCGGAATATCGCGGAGCGTTCGACGACTGAACCTGGTGTCGTCACGGCTCGCGCTGTGCGATCGTCGCTTGTCATCGGCCACGTCCTGAATGACCTTGAATCGGTCCAGCTCGCGCATCGTCATGCGTGATCCGTTGCGTTGCAGCCATCGCAGCCTCCGGCGCCGGACACCCGCCGGCGGCCGAACAGCTTACGCGGCCCGAAAGCGGACATTTCTATGTAGCCAAAAGCGGACATTTCAATCTAGCCACCACAATCAAAAAATGTGATCATACGCATTATGTAAAATAACAAAGCCCGATAAAAATCCACAGATCAAGTCAGCAAACGATAAATGGACGTCAACAGATTTCGCGCGCCTGTACGGCACCTCACCACGCCGAACGCCGGCAGAAACCGCCACACGAGCAGCAGCAACGCACATAGCGCGGGCGCCCACCGCAAGTCGGTCGGCGTCGGCTCCCGATGGGCGAACCGCTCGTCGAGCATGGCATCCCGCAAAGACGCCGCGCTCGACAAGCGGCGATACCCGAAGCCGATCTGTTCCGCCACCGATGCGAGGTAGCGCCCCTGCAACGCGGAGCGCTCCTCGTGACTTTCCACCGGTGTCGCGGAACCCTGCTGCGCCGGAACCTGGATCACGTCCTCCGCCTGCCAGTATCCGTGTCGATTACCGTCGGCATCGGTACGCGGAATGGGCGCGGCCTGATCGCCCCCCACGCCGATTAGCCAGCCCCCGACATGGACGCGATTGATATCCCGCTTCGTCACATCGGTCGACAGGAGCGGCGGCGCCTCCTGGCCGTCGGTGAAAAACACGACGGCGGCGCCACGACCGACGTCATGTGCCACACGAACCGCCGAATAGATGCCCCCTTCCGCAATACGACTCCAGTTGGTCCAGCGCATGCGCCCGTCGATCCTGTCGAGCGACGACAGCAACGCATCGTAGTTTTCGCAGACGTCGACGGGCGGCAGCAGCAGCAAGGTCCGCTGGCCGGTAAACACGCTCCAGCCGACCTTCGCGCCGCACGGCAATCGCCCCAGCACATCGCGCATCGTCGTTCGCGCGAACGCGAGACGGCTCACGGGCGCGCCGTCCAGGACGGCATCCTCGACGTCCATGCTTTGGGTGATATCGAAGGTGACGACATAGCTGAACGTATCGCGCGGCAAGGTCACGCGCGGCATCGCGGCCGCCGCGACGAGCAGCGGAACCGCCGCTGCCGTCGCCCAGTGGCGGCTTCCGAAGAAAGAACGCGTCGGCGTGCCGAAGCTCACGGCAAGTCCTTGCTCTGCGGGTCCCGCACCGTCACGTTGCGTTGCGACTTGATGTCCGGTGCGGCCGGCGCGGAGCGCGTTTCGGGTGCGAGCCGCAATGCCCGTTCGAGGTTGTAGCGCGCATCCCAATCGTCCGGGGTCTCGCGCAGCAGCACCCTGTAGTGCGCCTTGGCTTCGTCGATCATGTCGGCGGACCGCACCGTTCCGGACAGTGTGTCGGTCATTCCCCTGCGCAGATACATGTTGCCGAGATCGAAGCGTGCCGCGCGCCCTGTTTCGTCATCGCGCGCGTCGCGGATCAGCGACTCGTAGCGTAGCCTCGCGTTGTCGTAGGCGCCGGCCTTCGACAACGCGATCGCGCGTGCGAGCGTGACTTGCCGGACGCCCCCGTCGTCACGCCTATCGTGCGAAGTGTCTGCCGCACCCTGCCTGCCCGCCTCCGCCACCATCCGATCGATGCGCTCGATCTGCCGCAGACGTCCCCAGTCATACGCTGCCGTGCCGGCACAACACAACGCCACCGTCGCGAAGACGACGTGAATCGCGGTACGCGTCATGACCAGGCCCTCACCTGAAGCAAGCGCAGAACCAGCAACAGCACGCAACCGGATAGCGCGAGCGCGAAGCAATACGCGCTGACATCGCGCCGGGGCACCTGTTCGACAAATGACGTGACGACGTCCTGCTGACGATCTATCTCGGTCACGGCATCCGTCATCGCCTTCGCGCTGCCGGCCTGGAAGAGCCGATAAGGCGTTTGCAGCGACAGGAAGTAGCGATGTAGCGCCGACTCGGCCGATATTTCCGTCGCCGCCGTCGGCGCATTCAGATCGGGGCTGTAGATGCCGCTGCGCAAATAGATGAAATAAAGGGCAATCCGGTTGCGCTTCAGCCCGTCCGCGACGAGCTGCATTGCCCGCGCGTCGAGTCGCGCACCGCCGTCGGAAACGAGGATGATCGCCCGTCGGCCCGACGATACGCGCCCGTCGAACGCGTCGATCGCGGCAGTCAGCCCGCGGCCCAGCTCGGTATCCGGCATGCCGCGCCCCACTGCCGTGCCCGCGATCGCCGCGACGATCGCATCGTGATCGTAAGTGAACGGCATCGCGAGCACCGGGCTCGAGCCGAACATCATGAACGCGAACCGGTCATGAGGACGCCGCGTCACGAATCCCGTCAACGCGGCCCGCGCGACCTTGTTCTTGGAATCGCCCGCCGATACCTGCACGCCTTTGCTGTTCATCGGCTCGTCCATGCTCGCGCTGCGATCCATCAGGATCAGAACCTGTGCCCCGCTACCCGTGCGCAACACCTGGCGGGACGCGTGCCCCGGGCCGGCCAGCCCGACGATGATCCCGAGTATCGCCAGCACGGCGCAGCCTTGCCCGATGACCGCGACCCAGCGCCCGACGCGATCGTCCGGCAGCCACGCGAGCCACGGGAACGCCAGCCTGTCGCCACGTCGCGGCAGCAGCGGCAACACGGCCAGCGGCAGTAATGCGAGCCGCCAGGGGGCGGTAAAGTCGAACGCGATGTTCATCTTCGATAGCGCCGCTCCGCGCGATACAGTTCCCGGCATAACGCCTGTAATGGATAGGCGGCCTCGGCAGGCGCGAGCGCGAAGAACCGCTCGGCCGATTGCCGATAGAAATGTTCGAGTGGTACGCGCAGCGGCCGCAGATACGGCGCCCGCGCAAACAGGCCCGGCAGCGAGTCAGCATGAACGACCTGCCCCGCCGTTTCGTCCAGTGCGCGATGCAGGCAGCGCCACGCCAGTGGGGACGTATCGACGTGCGACGGATCGAGCCGCCGCATCTGCCGCCACGCACGTGCGAACGGCAGCCGCACCGACTCGCGCCTGGTGCGCCACATCCACCAGCCTGCCCACGACAGCAAGGTCAGCAGCCACAGACCGAGCGCGAAACCCGCCTGTCGCCGGATCGGCCCGGTCGGCGGGAGAGGCGCCTGCCGGTCCGGCCGCATCGGTTGCAGGTCGCCGGCATTGAATGTGTCGTCAGGCGTTATCGGACTGACGCTGACCGGCCATTCGGCGATCCGCAGCGTCGCACCGGACGGCGACGCCAACGTCAGCGCCGGCAATGCAATCGTGGTCGGCACCGGCGCGGCGTTGACGATCTGGTAGTCGATCGCCATCCACCGGCGCCCCTGCGTGTCGGTTTCGAATCGAACGCGACGGCGCTCGAGCCAGGTTCCGGTTCGGCCGACGGCAGGCGGCGCCACCCGGTCGGCATCGTCGTCTCCCGCACGCAGCAGAATGCGTTGCGTGAGCACGTCGCCGAGTACATGACCGAATGCACGCGGCTGCCGGACCATCGCCGGAATGACGGCGCGCTCGGCAGCGGCGGCAGCAGCAGCCATCGGCAACGCCAGTGTCAGTGCCAGCGAGGCGGCCAGCATCGTCGCGGCGCACGCGTGACGATGCCCCCGCTTTCCCGGGCCGATCGCGCGTCCGTCCGGTGTCATTCGGTCACCTCCAGAAAGTACCGCGACATCGCTTCCGGATCGAACGCGTTCTCAACGTAAAACGGCCGGATGCCGCGCGCGGCAAGCATCGTCCCGAGTTCCGCGCGCCGTCGCACGACGGCCTCGCGCCAACGCTCGCGCACGCTGCGGCGCAGCCACAGCGTGCGCCGTCCGGCGAACTCGGCATCGCTGACGGCAAGGAGCCGGCCGGTTTCGGGCGGCGAGATCTCCGCGGCATCCCAGACGACGATCGGAACCACGCAGGCATGGGGCAGCCCGTCGAGCACGGCGGGCAACGCCTCGAGCGGCCAATGGAAGTCGGAAACGAGAAAGACCAGCGCCTGCCGTCCGGCCAGCGCTGAAACGACGTGCCGCAGCGCCGTCGCGGGGTCGTTTCCCGTCGCGATGGTCGTGCTTTCGCGCAACATCGTCGCGAGTGCGTTGCCGACGCCCCGGCCGTACCGGGCCGGCATGAAAAGATCGTCGCGCGGGCCGGCGTCGAAGGCCAGCATGCCCAGCGAATCGCCCGCACGGAACGCGCTATGACCCAGCGCGTCGACAAAATCCGCCGCAACCTGCAATTTGGTTCGGCCGGCGCCGAAGCGCATCGACGCGGAGACGTCGACCACCGCCTGCACCTGCGCCGCGGCGCGTTGCAGGTGAACCTGCACCAGCCAGTCCTGGCTTGCGGCACGCAGGCTCGCACGCAAATCCAGACGGCGCGGGTCCGGATAGTCGAGCAGGCGGCCGTGCATCGCAAATTCATGACCGGTTCCGAAACGCGATCCGCGATGCGCGCCAGGACGAAATCCCCCGGAACGCATCGGCAGCCGATAGTGAAATTCCGATGTGCCGTTCATGATTCAGGGCACGGCGAGCCGGCTCACGATCTGCGCCATCAGGGCCTCGGCAAGTTCCTGGCGGCGCAGTTCGTAGATCGGCGTGAAAAACACGCGATGCCCGAGCGCGGGCATCAGCACCGCATGAATATCCTCCGGAATCAGATGCGTACGCTCCGCGAGCCATGCCGTCACCCGAGCGGCCCTCAGCAGCGCGCTCATACCTCGCGGGCTCGCGCCCGCCAGAACGAGCCGCTGCATGTCGACGCCATCGAGCGCGATGCCGAAACGCCGAGGATTCTCCGTTGCCTGCCAGATGTCCAGCACGTAACGCTCGATCGTTTCGCTGGCCTGCACGCTCGCCTGAATGGCCGCACCGGCCCGATTCAATTGCTCCCAGGGCACGATTGCAGGCGAAAGCCGCTCGAGCAGGCAATCGACGTCGTGAAACGACGCGTCGAATACCAGCGCACGCCGCACCTCGGGCTCGTCCGGCGTCGACAGGCCCAGCTCGAACAGGAAGCGGTCGCGCGCGGCCGACGCCAACTCGAAGGTCTCCTCCTTCTCGACCTTGTTCCGGTCGGCAAACACCGTCATGTGCGGGAAGCGATATTCGCGATCGAACGCCCGGACCGAACGCTCCGCCATCGCGCGCAACAGGAGCGACTGGACCTGTGGGCGAGCGCGATTGATTTCGTTGAAAAAGAAGGTGGCCAACCGCTCGCCGTGCCGGAGCAGCGGCCCGGGATCGATCCTCGGCCGGCCTTCGGCGTCCACGTACGTGTGATAGACGAGATCGCCCGGCATCAGATCGACCGTTCCCTCGACGCGCTCGAACTCCCCGCCGACGACGCGTGCGAACGCGCGCAGCACGGTCGTCTTGCCCACGCCGACACCGCCCTCGAGAAGGACATGCCCGCGGGCAAACAACGCCACGTTGATGAGCCGGATGGCGTGAAACTGGCCGATCACGGCATGCGAGATTTCTTCTTCGATCTGCAGGGCCCGCAGACGCCAGTCTTGCAGTTGTTCGCCGATACCCATCGATGCGCTCTCCTGGTCTCCTGTGGCGGATGGACACGCGCCGGCTCGACGCAAACCGGTGCGGCGGCGCGGCATTCACGGCAGTGAACGCACACCCGCGCCTATCCCGGCCGTTCATGTCGGCCCGTATCGTCCGGCAGCCGATGCAAATAGGCGGCGTACTCGTGCTCCAGATAGGCGGCGGCGTGCTCGAGCAGAAACTGCCGAAATACCGTGCAGGTCGGCGACAGCCGTTTGGCCCGCATATGGACGATCTGCCACGTACGCTCGACCGGCATGCCGTTGACGTCGAGCAACGCGATTTCGTCGGTGCGCAATTCGAGCAGCAGCGTATGAAGCGAGATCAGGCTGACGCCCATGCCGGCCATCACCGCCTGCTTGATCGTTTCGTTGCTGCCGAGCGTGACGATTTTCGCCGGCGTGAAAAGATGGTGCTTGAACATCTCCTCGGCCGCCATGCGGGTTCCCGAACCGGGTTCACGCAACAGAAACGTGTCGTGCCGCAGCTCCTGCAGGTCGAAACGCCGTGCGCCGCAGAATCGGTGGCTCCGGGGTGCGATCACGACCTGCGGATGCCGCGCGAGCGGTTCGGTCGTCGTATCGAGCTCCGGCGGCGGCCGTCCCATGATGGCCAGGTCGATCGCATTGTCCTGCAGCATGCGCAGCAGCGCGTCGCGATTGCCCACGGAAAAGTGCACGTCGACCCTGGGATAAAGGTGCGAATACCTCGCCAGCAGCTTCGGTGCGAAATAGGTGGCCGAACTGACGATGCCCACCGCGATCGAGCCGGTATCGGCCTGCTTCAGCGACGTCATCGCATCCTCGGCATCCTTGATCTCGCCGAGAATCCGGCTCGCGTGATGGCTCAGCTTTTCGCCGGCCTCGGTCAACGAGAGTTTGCGCGCGATGCGTTCGAACAGACGCAGGCCGACCGCATCCTCGAGCTGGCGAATCTGCATCGACACCGCCGGCAAGGTCAGATGCAACTCCTCGGCCGCACGCGCAAAACTCTCGTAGCGACTCGCCACGACGAACGTCTTCAACTGGCGCAGGGTGAGCGTGCGAATGAAACTCACGTGACGCGGCCCCTCGCTAGCGTCCGGCCCGGGACGCGTCGGACAACTGCGCAGACGCCTTCGTCCCGTCGTGCGGCGGCGTCGGCGTGTGCCGCATCGCGCGAAAAACCAGCGTGCGCGTTTGCTGCGGATGCGCAATCCCGTCGTTCGGGCCGGGCACATCGGTGCGAATCATGGCCACCTGCCCCGGTACGCTGTCGGCCATCAGAAACGTGTAGCGCTTGCCGGTATAGCGGGCGAAACGCGCCGCGTTCGGATCCGCCAGATACGGCTGCACGACGATCTGCCGGGCGGTCAGCACCTTGCCCCCGATCCGGGTCGTCACCGTTTCGATCTTCGGCCCGGCCGCCAGCGCGAGGCGCAAGCGCTGCTGAAAATAGCGGCGCTTGCCACCGGTCAGGCGTTCCATTTCCGCGATGTCCTGCTCGAGAAAATAGATGATCGCGGGATTGCACGGCAGGCCGGCGTTCGGCAGCGGCACCGCCTTGCCGTGATCGAACACGCGGGCATCACCGTTGGCGTTCCCCGCGCTGACGACCCGAACCGCGATCGCGTCGGTACCGGCCGCCGTGGCATCCGAGTCGGACAGCGCGTAGTCGAGTTCGGTGTCCCGCCCCATGCCGTGCAGATGATCCGCCATGAAGATCAGCCGCTCGGCCGGAGAAATCTGCGCGGCGGCCTCCGCGCGCGCCGCGACAGGCATCCCTCCCGTCGCACACGCGACGCATGCCGCGAGCACGAGCCCCCCGATGCGCCAGGATCGACTCCGCGCGCGGCTCATGGCGCCGCAACCATCGACCTGGATGCGTCGACGGGCTTCAGAAGCGGCACGTCATAGCTTGCCAGGATGGCGTCGATCTTGTCCTGGTTCGCACCGATCCATTGATCGATCTTGTCCTTCCACGATTTCTCGCCGTAACGCACCCCCATCGAGATCGTATAGTCGAAGCGGATGCCGGGCGTCACCGGGAACTGCACAAGCTTCACGCCGTCGCCGGAGCGCTTGGCGAAATAGCCTGCGATCGGCCCCCACACGAACACGACGTCGACGTTGCCCGCGCGCAGATCGTCCTCGATCATCTGACCGGGATATTTCTGCGGGTCGCCGCTTTGCACCTGATACGAGACGGCCTGGTCGATCAGGCCATGACCGAGCAGCCAGTCGACCGCCGGGGTCTGCGTGAAGACGCCGATGCGCAGCTTGTGCAGTTGCTCCGGCGGCAACTTGAGCAAATCGTCCGGCGCGGCGATACCGGCCAGCTCGGGCCGCTTCGCCAATACCATCGCGTACGTGGAATGCAGGTAGGGCCGCGTCGTCGAAGTCATGTCGTAGCCGGCCGGCACGCCGATGATCAGGTCGCATTTGTAGCGATCGGTATCGGGCGTTTTCTCCCGCAACGTGTGGCGCACGAAACCGATGCGTTGCGGAAAATACGTGTATTCGAGCTTGTAGCCGAAATCGCTCGCCATCTGGCTCGCGATGCGGTTCTCGTAGCCTTCGCCTTTATTGTTCGACAAAGGCATGTTGTTCGGGTCCGCGCACACCCGAAGCACGCCGTCCGCGCCATCGTCGGCACGCGGGGCGCCTTGAGCACGTACCGTGCCGCCTGCCGCGGCGCCGCACAGCACGGCGGCGACAAGCATGACGTATACGTTCGTTCGATTGTCATGACGCACTTTCAAGCCCTCCCGATGTAAAACCGCTGGCACTATTTCGCGTCGATGGCCTTCAGATCTCCCGGGTTGATCTTGCCGTCGGAACGCCCCTTCAGATAGGCGTACAGGTATTCCCAGTTCTTCTGCATCATCGCGCTCGAACTGAAATCGGGCATGCCCTTGTCCACCCGGCCGCCGAACACCGTGCGATGAAACTCCGTCTTGTCCAGCGTCTTGAGCGCGTCGATCAGCGACGGGCCGACCATTCCCTCCTGCTTCGCGCCGTGGCAACGCTCGCAGGCGAGCGCGCGCCAGGTCTTCCATCCCTGGAGCGTATTGGCGTCGACCTTGCTGCCGTCGACCACCTTGTAGGCGGCCGCGGAACCGGTCTCTGCATGCGCAGCGGGCAGCGTGACGAAAAAGGCAGGCAGCAGGGCCCGCATCAGGATTGCTCGACCTTTCATAATGCAGATGTCTCCTCGGGATAAAGCCGCGCCGCGATGCGCCCATCGGCACATCGCAAACAACTGCGCGGGTCAGACGATGCTTGCGATTCATGGGTGGCCGGCTGCCCGATCCTCGTCGGCGGCAGCCGGCCGCGCGTTGCAACCCGCTTCGCCCCGTCAGCCGTTCCCGCCGGGAACGGCGAACACGAAGAGCGTGCCGCCCAGGGCCGTGTACTTGGCGAGTTCGCGATAACCGCCCACCGCGCCGAGACCTTCGTTCGACTTTTCGAGACCCGCCGCCATGCCGATGCCGGCCCAGCCGCCGATGCCCGAATAGACGCCGACGAACTGCCGGCCCTGATATTCGTAGGTAAACACGTTGCCGATGATTCCCGACGGCGTCTTGAAGCGCCACAGTTCCTTGCCGTCCTTGATGCGAACGGCCTTGAGGTAGCCTTCGAGGGTGCCGTAGAACGCGATGCCGCCGGCGGTGGCGAGCGCGCCCGACCATACCGAGAACCGTTCCGGTTTCGACCAGACGATCTTGCCCTTCGACGCGTCCCACGCGATGAAATTACCCATCGCCTTGTCCTTGCCCGGGCCCGGATACATCGACAGCGTGGCGCCCACGTAAGGCTGCCCCGACACGTAGTCGACGTCGAACGGTTCGTAGTCCATGCAAACGTGGTTGGTCGGCACGAGGAACAGACTCGAGTTCGGATCGAACGCCGCCGGCTGCTGGTCCTTGGTGCCGAGCGCCGACGGACAGATGCCCTTCACGTTGTGATCGGAACCCGCTGCCTGCGTCGAATAGGCCGCGTTGCGAATCGGCTTGCCGCTCTTCATGTCGACGCGATCGGCCCAGTTCACGGCCGGATCGAACTTCTGCGCGACCAGCAACTGACCGGTCGCCCGGTTCAGGGTGTAGCCGAAACCGTTGCGATCGAAGTGGACCAGGGCCGGCACCTTCTTGCCGTCGATCGTCAGGTCCGAGAGAATCATTTCGTTGACGCCGTCGTAGTCCCACTCGTCGTGCGGCGTCATCTGGTAGATCCACTTCGCGACGCCGGTATTGAGATCGCGCGCGACGATCGACAACGACCATTTGTTGTCGCCCGGACGTTGCGTCGGATTCCACGTTCCGGGGTTACCGGTGCCGTAGTAGACAAGGTTCAGCTTCGGGTCCCAGGCATACCAGCCCCAGGTCGTGCCGCCGCCCAGTTTCCACTGATCGCCCTTCCACGACTTCAGCGACGAGTCCGCGCCCACCGGCACCATCTTGCCGTCGGCATAGGTCATCGTCTTGTCGGGGTCCATCAGCATGTCCTTGTCCGGGCCCGTGCTGTAGGCGGTCCAGACCGGTTTGCCGGTCTTGATGGAATACGCGATCAACCGGCCGCGCACGCCGAACTCGCCGCCCGAGATGCCGGTCAGGACCTTGTCGCCGAATACATGCGGCGCGTTGGTGTTGGTTTCGCCCGCTTTCGGATTGCCGTTTTGCGCGGTCCAGACAACGTCGCCGGTTTTCGCGTTCAGCGCGACGAGCTTGGTATCCGCTTGCTGCAGGAATATCTTGCCGTCGCCATACGCGAGCCCGCGGTTGACGGTATCGCAGCACATCACGGTCACGACCGATTCGTCCTGCTTCGGCTGGTACTGCCAGAGGAAGGTCTGATCCTTCAGGCTGATCGCGAGCACCTTGTTGGGAAACGGCGAGTGTATGTACATCGTGTCGCCAATCACAAGCGGCGAACCTTCGTGCCCGCGCAGCACGCCGGTCGACATGGTCCAGGCGACCTGCAGTTTTCCGACGTTGTCTTCGTTGATCTGCTTGAGCGGGCTGTAGCGGTGATTCGCGTAATCGCCCGCCTGTGTCGCCCAGTTGGATGGATTTTTGACGAGCCCGTCGAGCTGTGAATCAGCCCGGGCATCGGTAAAGCTCAAGGTGGTCAGCGCGATGAGCGCGAACCCCAGAACCGCGGTACGCAAATTCATGTCCCCTCCAGAAATATCTTGCCGTTCAAAAAACGCGAAATCCTCGCTACCGCATTGCCCGGGCGCGCCTCCTCGGGTACGGGTAACGATCTGCGCCCTTGCCCGATCGATGTCGGGCTTTGCGGCGCATCAGGGAAAAAGCAGGTTCCATGCCTGGATCGGAACAACGGGAACGAAGTTCGCCGTCGCAGGCATGTGCGCGCGCTGCGGTGGTTTGCGCCGTCTGCTCGTCCGTTTCGATGCAAGCGGATCGAACGCGGCCGTCCGCAGCCGCGATCGTGGCCGCGGCGCGGCACACGGGACACACTGTGTCAGCCGTCGATACGAAGCGTGACTGTTGCGAGGCACGCGCCAGCCGAACCGTGCCCGCCGTCGTGACAGATGCGGCGCGACGCGGCTGGTACGGCTTTCGCTTCTGCCGACGGGTACGAACGTTCGCGGCCCTCGACGGCCGATGCCGCCGCTGTCGCCAACGCTCGCCGCGCTACGCCCATTTCCTGGAGAGTCGTGAAATGATCAAGCCACTTCGCATGCTGACCGTCGGCGCGTGCCTCGCATTCGCATTGCCGCTCGCCCGGGCCGACGATCTCGCGGCCACGGCGCAGCTTCAGTCCGGCGGCTACAGTTATCCGACGCAGGGACGCGTCGAGTATGTGCTGGGCTGCATGGACGACAACGGGCACGAATTCGCGAACATCTATAAATGCTCGTGCGTGATCGACAAGATGGCGGCCGTGCTGCCCTACGACGAATTCGTCGACCAGTCGACGTTCTCGAAATACGCGTCGCTGGGCGGCGAAGGCGGCTCGGAGTTCCGCGTCGACCACGCGAAAGCGCAAACGAAAAAATTCCGCTCGCTGCAGACCGACGCTTACCGCAGTTGCGGTCTAGGTCACGACAAGACTGCCTCGGCGCGATAGGCATCTGCGGTGCGCGGCGCGCCCTGCCGCTGCGCAACGCGCAGCGCCTCCGCGGCGATTCGGAATCGGTCGACTTCGCGCCGGCCGCGAGACGTGCTGCTTCCCGTCGGCATCCGGCACGATTGGTTGCGCGCGCATCTCATGCCGCGAGCGGCTGCACCGCCTGTGCGCCCGAGCCGCCGCTGAAACGGCACGCATCGGGTATGTGATTTGAGCAAATGCGACGTTTTCTTGAACAAGAACGCCATCGGGCGTAAAGTCTTGAGTGACTGTTTAACATCCGCCGTACGGAAAATCGTTTTGCGCAACTACGGGTTTCCAATCGGCGCGCCCGGCGAAATCTGCATTTCAAGGCAGCATCAATAAAGCGGCAATCGTGACGCGCATGGCGAGGCAGGGAAAACCGGCGCACCCGAATTGACGCTGCGGAGACACCCCCCATGTCATTGCCTGCTGACAGCAGTTCGCATGTTCGCGAAGTTCTGAGTGTCGTCAATCGTCAATTGGCGACACGTCCGACAAGCGTGCCCGTTGCCCAGTCGTGGGCGCGCTGCGTGAACGAATTCAAGCTCGATCCTTCGCGATTTGTCCGCCCCCCGATCCTGACGGACCAGGAGCTTCGTTCCCGCCGCGACGCGATGCACGATCTGATTGCGTGTTCGAAGCTCGAAATGGCGACGCTGTACCAGCAACTGGCCGACCCCAATCTCGCGGTCGTGCTCGCCGACGCCAACGGCGTGATCCTGCACCAGGTTGCGTCGACGGCGTTTGCCGAAACGGTTGCCGCCGACGGCTTTCGCGTCGGCGCGCTATGGAGCGAACGCGAGGCCGGCACGAACGGCCTGGGCACCTGTCTCGCCGAACGCGACGCCATCGCCGTGTGTCAGCACGAGCACTTCTATCCGCGCTATACGTCGCTCACCTGCTCCGCCGCGCCGATTTTCGACGACAGCGGCGAGATTGCCGGCGTGCTCGACGTGACGAGCCGCTCGACGCTGCTGCAGCAGCATTCGCTGGTGCTCGTCGGCATGTCGCGGCAGATGATCGAAAACCGGTTGCTGGACGTGCGCTACCGGCACACCAACATGATTCACTTCCACAGCCGCCCGGAATTCGTCGGGACGCTGCACGGAGGCAAACTGGCCGTGGCAGACGACAGCACCGTGCTTGCCGCGAATCGCAGCGCCCTGTTCCAGCTCGGCTTCCGCTCGCTCGACGAATTGCGCGGCCGGCGCATCGAGGAAGCGTTCAACGCATCGCTGCAAGACATGATCGCGCGCAGCATCCGCGGGTCGTTCCATCCGGTCGCGGTCTATAGCGCCAATGCGACGAACCGCTTCTTTCTCGTCGCGCAGACGCCGCAGAACAGCGCGGAAAGCGGCACGCGGAGCACGCCGAGAGCCGCGGCGGCCGCCGCCGGCGTGCGGGAAAAGCCGCCGCCGCAGGCCGTGCCGGACGAAATCGCGCATCTCGAGTTCGGCGACCCTCACATGGCCGCGCAAATACGGCTCGCGACGCAAGTCATCCAGCGCAAGATTCCGATCGTGCTCAGAGGGCAGACGGGAACCGGCAAGGAAGTTTTTGCTCAGGCCCTGCACCGCATCAGCCCCCATGCCGGCGGCCCGTTCGTGCCGGTCAATTGCGCATCGCTGCCCGAGAGCCTGATCGAAAGCGAGCTATTCGGCTATCGTGCCGGCGCATTCACCGGCGCGCAGCGCGAAGGACGGCGCGGCAAGATCGTTCAGGCGAACGGCGGCACGCTCTTTCTCGATGAAATCGGCGACATGCCGCTCGCGCTGCAGGCGCGCCTGCTGCGCGTGATCGAGGAGCGCGAGGTCACGCCGCTGGGCGCCGAAACGACGGTCAAGGTCGATTTCCAGCTCATCAGCGCGAGCCACCGCAACCTGCTCGAACTCGTGCAGGAAGGGGAATTCCGCGAGGATCTGTATTACCGCCTCAAGGGCATCGAGCTGAACCTGCCGCCGCTCAAGGACCGGCTCGACAAGCTCGCGCTGATTCGTCATCTGCTCGCTCAGGAAACGGACAACGATCCCCCCGCCCTGACGCCGGAAGCCGCGCAGGCACTGCTGAATCATGCGTGGCCCGGCAACATTCGCCAGTTGCGGCATGTATTGCAGATCGCCATAGCGCTTTGCGACGGACAGCCGATCCGCTGCAAGGATCTGCCCGTCGAAATCACGCAACCCGCGCCGGACGCCGCGCTGCCGCCCATGTCGCGTGCGACCGCGGACCTTGCGCCGGCGCCGGCCGGCGGCCTCGATCTTTCCGCGCTCAATGCGATCCAGCTGAACGAACGCGAAACGTTGAACACGCTGCTCGACGAACACCGCTGGAACGTCAGCAATGTCGCCCGGGCGCTCGGTATCAGCCGCAACACGCTCTATCGCAAGATGCGCCGGCTATCCATCCGTCTGTCGCACGAGAACCCGGGGTTCGACGACATGTTCCTGGACGACGCGTCACCCGATGCCTCGATTTCCACCGACACGTAATGCGGAACCTGCACGGCCGCGTTCCGACGCAACGGCCGTCGCTCGCGGTCGGGCCGCGCGCCGCGAGTTTGTCCGGATACCGAACGAAATGGCGCCGACCCGCGTCGGCGCGGGGATTTATCGAACGTCCTGCCGCAGGTGAATGCGCCGCAGCGATTCCAGATCGACGCAGTCGTGCTCCGGTTCCGCGCCGGTCCGCCGTACCGGCACGCCCGGGTCCCCCAGATGCGGCAGCACCACGAGGGCCTCGTCGAAATTCTGCGCCGCGGTGTAGGCGGTTGGCGTGACAACGACCGGAATGCCGGCCGTGCGCGCCGCGCGCAGGCCGATTTCCGAATCTTCCAGCGCGAGACAGTCGGCCGCCGGCAAGCCGAGTTGCCGCAAGACCGCGATGTACACGTCGGGGGCCGGTTTCTTGACCAGTACCGTCGATGCGTCGCATACCGCCGCGAACCGCTCGCGCCAGCCGACACCGAGCGGCCCGGACAACAGTGCGTCGATATTGGCCGGCGTGGTGGTCGTGGCAATCGCCAGCGGCATGCCGGCCGCATGCCCTTCGTCGATCAGGCGCCGGATGCCGGGCCGCAGCGGCACACCGCCGCCGCGCACCCGTTCCGTGTAGCGGCGGGTCTTGATCGCATGAATCGCATCGACCACGTCCCGGCTTTTGCCCCCCGCGGCCTCCTCGGGCTCGACGCAGTGCCAGTAATGCCGGATGCGCTCCTTGCCGCCCGCCACCTTGAGCAGGCGGGCGTACAGCGCCTCGTCCCAATGCCAGTCGAGGCCGGCTTCGGCAAACGCCGCATTGAACGCCTCGCGATGAACCGCCTCGGTATCCGCCATGGTTCCGTCGACGTCGAAAACCAGTGCCCGCATGTGCATTCTCCCTGCCGGTGCCGGCCTCACAGTCTCGTCATGCCGCTTTCGCGCGCGCCGACGCGTGCGATGTCGGCGCGGTCGCGCAACCCGTCGATCACGTCGCGATAGTCGGGCGCGCCGAATACGGCGGAGCCCGCCACGAACGTGTCGGCGCCGACCTCCGCCACCCGCGCCACGTTGTCGAGCTTGATGCCGCCGTCGACTTCCAGCCTCGGCCGGCAGCCCGTGCGGGCTGCCAGCTGATCGATGTGCAGCGCGGCGACGCGAATTTTCTGCAGCATCGACTCGATGAACTGCTGGCCGCCGAAACCGGGATTCACCGTCATCAGCAGCACGAAATCCAGATCGTCCAGCAACTCGCTGAGCCACGTCAGCGGCGTGCCGGGATTGAGCGCGAGACCGGCCCGACAGCCGTGCGCCTTGATCTGGTGCAGTGTCCGATGCACGTGATCGCTCGCCTCGGGATGGAAGCTGATCGAATTCGCGCCGGCCTGCGCGAACGCATCGACCAGCGCGTCGACCGGACGCACCATCAGGTGAACGTCGATCGGCAGCGACGTGTGCGGACGCAGCGCGGCACACACCATCGGCCCGAACGTCAGATTCGGCACATAGTGGTTGTCCATCACGTCGAAATGCAGCCAGTCCGCACCGGCCGCCTCGACCGCGCGAACCTCCTCGCCGAGCCGCGCGAAATCGGCCGACAACAGGCTGGGCGCGATGACAACGGAATTGAGCGCATCCATGCCTTCACCCTCTTGCGCCATAGCGCGTTGCCATCTTCTCGAGTGGAATCGGCTTGATCCGGGCGGCCTGCCCCGCGCAGCCGAATGCGTCGAAGCGGGCGATGCAAATCTCGCCCGCGGCCTGCCTGGCGGCCGCGAACGCCTTGCGCGGATCGAATTCCGACGGCTGTTCGGCAAACAGCGCGCGCATCGCGCCCGTCATCGCGAGACGAATGTCGGTATCGATGTTGACCTTGCGCACGCCGCTGCGGATGCCGCGCTGGATTTCCTCGACCGGCACCCCGTAGGTTTCCTTGATGTCGCCGCCGAACCGGCGGATGATCTGCAGCCATTCCTGCGGCACGGACGACGAGCCGTGCATGACCAGGTGCGTGTCGGGAATCCGCGCGTGGATCTGCGCGATGCGTTCGATCGCGAGAATGTCGCCGCTCGGCTTGCGGGTGAACTTGTACGCGCCGTGCGACGTGCCGATCGCAATCGCCAGTGCATCGACGCCGGTTTGCTCGACGAAGTCGCGCGCCTGATCGGGATCGGTCAGCAGCATGTCGTGCGACAGCTTGCCGGCGGCGCCCACGCCGTCCTCGTCGCCGGCCTCGCCCGTCTCGAGCGAGCCGAGGCAGCCGAGCTCGCCTTCGACCGACACACCGACCGCGTGCGCCGTCTCGCACACGGCGCGCGTCACGCGCACGTTGTATGCGTAGCTCGACGGCGTCTTCATGTCCTCTTCAAGCGAACCGTCCATCATCACGCTCGAAAACCCCGAACGGATCGACATCTGGCACACGGCCGGACTCCCGCCGTGATCCTGATGCAGCACGACCGGGATATCCGGGTGCGATTCGATCGCGGCAAGCACCATGTGCCGCAAATAGGGTTCGCCCGCGTATTTCCGCGCCCCGGCGGACGCCTGCAGGATCACCGGGCTTTGCGTGGCGTCGGCCGCCTCCATGATCGCCTGGATCTGTTCGAGGTTATTGACGTTGAACGCGGGTACGCCGTAGTCGTGCGCGGCGGCATGATCGAGCAATTGACGCAAGGCGATAAGTGCCATGAAGGTCTCCTGATGAATGGCGAATACGTGCTGCCGATCGTTCCGGCGCGACCGGCCTGCAGGCGCTCCGGCCCGCGGAGCGCGGCGGGCTTACCGGGCGGCCCTCATCCAGGCGATCGCGGTGTCGAGCATGCGATTGCTGAAGCCCCACTCGTTGTCGTACCAGCTCAGCACCTTGACGAGCGTGCCGCCGGACACGCGCGTCTGGGTCGCGTCGAAGATCGACGAGCGCGGGTCGTGGTTGAAGTCGACGGACACGAGCGGCGCGTCGTTGTAGCCGAGAATGCCGTTCAGTTCGCCCTGCGCGGCGGCGGCGACGATCGCGTTGACCTCGTCGACCGTCGTCGGCCGCGCGGCCCTGAAGGTCAGGTCGACCACCGATACGTTGATCGTCGGCACGCGAATCGCAAACCCGTCGAGCCGCCCGTTCAGTTCCGGAATCACGAGCCCGACGGCCGCCGCCGCGCCTGTTTTGGTCGGAATCATCGAATGCGTGGCCGAGCGCGCCCGGCGCAGATCCTCGTGATACACGTCGGTCAGGACCTGGTCGTTCGTGTAGGAATGGATCGTCGTCATCAGGCCGTGCTCGATCCCGATCGCCGCATGCAGCGGCTTGACCAGCGGCGCCAGGCAATTGGTCGTACAGGACGCGTTCGAGATCACGGAAAACGCGCGCTTCAGTATCGCGTCGTTGACGCCGTACACGATCGTCGCGTCGACGTCCTTGCCGCCCGGCGCCGAAATCATCACCTTGCGCGCGCCGGCCTCGAGATGCGCGGACGCCTTTTCCTTGCTCGTGAACAAGCCCGTGCACTCGAACACGACGTCGACGCCGAGTTCGCGCCACGGCAGTTCCGCCGGATTCCGCACGGACAGCACCTTGATGCGCTCGCCATTGACGACGAGCGTGTCGCCCACCACTTCGACAGTGCCCGCAAACGGGCCGTGCACCGTGTCGTGGCGGGTCAGATGGGCATGGATCTCCGCATCGCCGAGATCGTTGATGGCGACGATGCGGATTTCGTCGGTCCGCCCCGCTTCGTGGAGTGCGCGCAGGATGTTGCGCCCGATGCGGCCATAGCCGTTGATCGCTACGTTGACAGGCATGTCGTCTCCTTGACGATGAATTCGGCGCGCGTGCTCAGCACGCGGCAAAAACGTGTTCGGCCATCGCCGCGATCGACGGGAAGATGCGGTCCGGGGCTGCGTCCGCGATCGGGACGCCGTAGTTGTATCCGTAAGGCACGGCCCAGGCCTGCACCCCGGCGCGTCGGGCGGTCTCGACGTCGGTGCGGGAATCGCCTATGTGCGCGGTCGCCGCCACCGGCGCCTCCAGGCGCTCGATGCAATGGAGAATCGGCAGCGGATGGGGTTTTCGGCAAGCCAGGCTGTCGCCGCCGACGACGATGTCGAAATGCGCCCCGAGTCCGGCATTTTCGAGCAGCCGCTGCGCGAACCGGTGATCCTTGTTGGTCACGACGGCCATCTGAATGCCGGCCGATCTCAGCCGTTCGAGCGCGCCGGGCACGCCCGGATACGGTCGCGCCAGCGTGCCGGCCGTTTCGTCGTAGCGGACGTAGAACGCCGGCATGATCGAATCCAGCACCGCGTCCGGCACGACGCCGTGATGGATCAGCACCTGGCGCATCAGTTCCCGCGTGCCCTGCCCGATATAGCCGATGACGGTATCGAGCTCGAGCGGCGCGTAGCCGTACAGGTCGAGCGTACGATTCACCGCGAGCGCGATTTCCGGCGCGGTGTCGAACAGCGTGCCGTCGAGATCGAAGGTAACGAGGCGTGTCTTCATCGGCGGCAGACGTCCACGATCCGTTCGACCGTCAGGCCGAAAAGCGGAAACAGCGCGCTGGCCGGCGCCGACTCGCCGAACGAGACGAGACCGACCACGCCGCCATCGAGTCCGACATACTTGTGCCACGCGTCGCCGATCCCGGCCTCCACGGCGACACGGCGCACGCCCGCGGGCAGCACGCTCTCGCGGTAGGCGGCATCCTGGCGATCGAACACCGACGTCGACGGCATCGACACCACGCGCACGCGCACGCCCTCGTCCGCGAGCCTGCGCTGCGCGTCGAGCGCAAGCCCGACTTCGGACCCGGTCGCGATCAGCAACCGGTCCGGCGGTCCGCCCGCCGCCTCGCTCAACACATAGCCGCCGCGGCGGATGCCTTCGATCCGCGCGTCGTCGCAAGCCGCCTGCGGAAGATTCTGCCGAGACAGCACGAGTGCGCTCGGCCCGTGCTTGCGCTCGATCGCCATCTGCCATGCGACCGCCGTCTCGACCGTGTCGCCCGGGCGCCAGACGTCGAGATTCGGGATCAGTCGCAAGCTCGCCACGTGTTCGATCGGCTGATGCGTGGGACCGTCTTCGCCCAGGCCGATCGAATCGTGCGTGAGCACGTACACGACGCGCAAATTCATCAGCGCGCTCATGCGGATGGCATTGCGCGCGTAGTCCGAGAAAACGAGGAACGTGCCTCCATACGGGATGAAACCGCCATGCAGCGCCATGCCGTTCATCATCGCCGCCATGCCGAACTCGCGCACGCCGTAGGACAGGTAGTTCACGCCCGGTCCGACCGCCCGCTGCCCGTCGACCGGCCGCGACGCGTCGACCGCGGTGAGGTTCGAGCCGGTCAGGTCGGCCGACCCGCCGAACAGCTCCGGCAGCGCGGGCACCAGCACGTCGAGCGCGGCCTGCGATGCCTTGCGCGTCGCGACCGGCGCCGTAGCCGCACCGGCAACGTCGGTCAGCGCGCGCACGATGTCCGGCCAGTTCAAAGGCAGGTCGGGCCGCATCCGCCGCTCGAACTCCGCGGCCTCGGCCGGATGGTTGTCACGATACGCATCGAACCGCGCTTGCCATTGGCGGACCTCCGCCGCACCGCGCTCGCGTTGGCACCAGCGCTTGCGGATGTCGTCCGGAATCTCGAACGGCGGATGATCCCAGTCCAGCGCCTTGCGGGTCGCCTCGATCTCGTCGGCGCCAAGCGGCGCGCCATGCACCTCGTGCGTATCGGCGCGATTCGGCGAACCCCATCCGATCGTGGTTCGACAGACGATCAGGTTCGGCCGTCCGGTGCTCGTGCCCGCGGCACGTAATGCATCATCGACGGCCTGCGCATCGTGTCCGTCGATCGGACCGATCACGTTCCAGCCGTAGGCGCGAAAACGCCCGGCCGTGTCGTCCGAAAACCAGCCGCCGACGCGCCCGTCGATCGAGATTCCGTTGTCGTCGTAAAGGCAGACCAGCTTGCCGAGCCCGAGCGTGCCGGCGAGCGAGCCTACCTCGTGGCTGACGCCCTCCATCAGGCAACCGTCACCGAGGAACACGTAAGTACGGTGATCGACGATCGGAAAGCCCGGGCGGTTGAAATGCGCGGCCAGCAGCTTTTCCGCGAGCGCCATGCCGACACCGTTCGCGAGCCCTTGACCGAGCGGGCCCGTGGTCGTTTCGACGCCGGGCGTCACGCCGGCTTCCGGATGACCCGGCGTTTTCGAATGCAGTTGCCGAAAACGCTTCAGCTCGTCGAGCGGCAGATCGTAGCCCGACAGATGCAACGCCGCGTAAAGCAGCATCGAGCCATGACCGTTCGACAGAATGAAGCGGTCGCGGTCCGGCCACGCCGGATCGCCGGGGCTGTGCCGGAGATGATTGCGCCAAAGCACCTCGGCGATGTCGGCCATGCCCATCGGCATGCCGGGATGTCCTGATTTCGCCGCCTCGACCGCGTCGATCGCCAGAAAGCGAAGCGCGTTCGCGAGCCGGCGACGCGGCGCCTCGGCCGCGCTCGCAGCGCGGCCGGCACGATCCGGAAAGCTCATGGTTAATCCTCTTTGACGGAACGGACGCGTTTACAGCACCGCCTGCCGGCGATTGCTCATCAGACGCAGAATCATCGGCGTGAAAATCAACTGGATCGCGAGCCCCATCTTTCCGCCCGGGCATACGATCGTATTCGGTCGCGACATATACGAACCGTTCAGCATCGACAACAGATAGGGGAAATCTATGCCGCGCGGATTCGCGAAGCGGATCACGAGCATGCTTTCGTCGAGCGACGGAATATCGCGCGCGATAAACGGATTCGACGTATCGACGACCGGCACTCGCTGGACATTCACGTGCGTTCGCGAGAACTGCGGGCAGATGTAGCCCACGTAGTCGGGCATGCGGCGCAGGATCGTGTCGATCACCGCGTCCTGCGAGTAGCCGCGCATGTTCTGGTCGCGATGCAGCTTCTGAATCCATTCGAGGTTGATGATCGGCACGACACCGACCAGCAGGTCCGCGTGGCGCGCGAGATCGACCTCGTCCGTCACCACCGCGCCGTGAAGCCCCTCGTAGAACAGCAGATCCGTGCCGCCGGGCAGCTCGGTCCAGGGCGTGAAGGTGCCGGGCGCCTGGTCATATTCGGCGGCCTCCGCCTCGTCATGCAGATATTTTCGGCAAAGCCCGGTACCCGTCTCGCCGTAGGCCGCGAACAATTCCTCGAGCTTGTCGAGCAAATTGCCTTTCGGGCCGAAATGGCTGAAGTGCCCGTCGCCCCTTTCTTCGGCTTCCTTGAGTTTCTGCCGCATCTGCAAGCGGTCGTACGCATGGAACGAATCGCCTTCCACAAGCGCCGCATTGACCGACTCGCGCCGGAATATGTGCCGAAACGCCTTCGTGATCGTGGTCGTTCCGGCCCCCGACGAACCCGTAATCACGACGATCGGATGTTTGGTCGACATGTCTCCTCCTTCTGTTCGGAATGCAAAGCTCCAGCGCGTCTCACGTCGTCGCCCGGAACAGCGAACGCGTGTTGAACAGCGGCGAGTCGAACTCGGCATCGGCGCCGCTGTCGTATTCGCGGTGATAGTGCTCGATCAGTTCGACCTCGCGCGGCGAACCGAGAATCACCGGCACGCGCTGATGCAGCGCCTCGGGCGGCTCGTCGAGAATCCGTCCGCGCCCGGTCGACGCGCGCCCGCCCGCCTGCTCGACGATCATCGCCATCGGATTGGCTTCATAGAGCAGCCGCAGGCGCCCCGGCTTCATCGGGTCCTTGCTGTCCTTCGGGTACATGAAGACGCCGCCGCGCATCAGGATGCGATGGACTTCCGCAACGAGCGATGCGATCCAGCGCATGTTGAAATCCTTCTCTCGCGGGCCGGCCCGGCCTTTCAGGCACTCTTCGATGTAGCGCCGCACGGGCGGCTCCCAGAAGCGCATGTTCGACGCGTTGATCGCGAACTCCGACGTGTCCTCGCCGATCCTCAGATCGGGGTGAGTGAGGATGTACGCGCCGATCTCCGGGTCGAGCGTGAACCCGTGCACGCCGCGACCGAGCGTCAGAACGATCATGTCGGCCGGCCCGAACAACGCATAACCGGCACACACCTGCGCGCTGCCCGGTTGCAGGAAGTCCTCGACGCGCGGCTCGGTCACGCCGGGCGGCACCTCGAGCACCGAGAAGATCGTGCCGACCGTGAGGTTGACGTCGATGTTCGACGAACCGTCGAGCGGGTCGAACAGCAGGAGATAGCGCCCGCGCGGGTAGGCGCGCGGGATCTCGTACGCATGCTCGAGCTCCTCCGAGACCATGCCGGCAAGCTGCCCGCCCCACTCGCAGCACGACAGCATGATTTCGTTCGAAATCACGTCGAGCTTCTGCTGGATCTCGCCCTGCACGTTCTTCGCGCCGGCGGCGCCGATCGCGCCGTCGAGCGCGCCGCGGGCAACGCGCGTACCGATGTACTTGCACGCGGTCTGGATGTCGTTGACGAGCGCGGCGAGCTGCTCGTCCTGCGCCGCGTGGCGCCGGTGCTCTTCGATGATGAATTTCGAGAGGGTCGTACGGCCGTGCTGCATATTGCTCTCCTGTTATTGCGTGTCGCCAAACACGCGGCTCGCCCGAATATCCGCGGCGACGATCGTCTC
Source organism: Burkholderia sp. IDO3 (assembly GCF_003366075.1). Taxonomy (NCBI): domain Bacteria; kingdom Pseudomonadati; phylum Pseudomonadota; class Betaproteobacteria; order Burkholderiales; family Burkholderiaceae; genus Burkholderia; species Burkholderia sp. IDO3. Next base: position 630,011 of record NZ_CP028964.1, on the reverse strand, counting down.
GAGCACGTCGCGCGTCACGCTGCCGCCGGCCGAGAACACCCGGTTTGCCTGCCGCAGCCGCGCCCGGTCGAGCGCGTTGCGGATCGAACGCGCATTCGCGAAATGAGGCCGGGCCTTGCGTCGCGCGATGTAGGCGTGCAGCGCGTCCTCCGCACCCGCATCGAGCCGGTAATGCATGTCGCGCAGCATCACTTCCGCGATCTCGAACAATTCCCGGTCGGTGTAGTCCGGAAAGTCGATGTGATGCGCAATGCGCGACGCCATCCCCGGGTTGCTCTTGAAGAACGTGTCCATGCGATCCTTGTAGCCCGCGAGAATCACGACGAGATCGTCGCGCTGGCTTTCCATGATTTGCAGCAGGATCTCGATCGACTCCTGGCCGTAGTCGCGCTCGTTCTCGGGGCGATACAGGTAATACGCTTCATCGATGAAGAGCACGCCGCCCATCGCCCGCTTGAGCACCTCCTTCGTCTTGGGCGCGGTGTGACCGATGTACTGGCCGACGAGATCGTCGCGCGTCACCGCGACGACATGCCCTTTGCGCACGTAGCCGAGCAGATGGAGAATCTCGGCCATGCGCAGCGCAACCGTGGTCTTTCCCGTGCCGGGATTGCCCGTGAAGCACATGTGCAGGGACGGCGCCACGGTCGCCAGGTCGAGCGCCTTGCGCGCACGCTCGACGACGAGAAACGCGGCAATTTCGCGAACGCGCGCCTTCACCGGCGCGAGGCCGACCAGGTCGTGATCGAGCCGTTCCAGCACGTCGTTGATTTTCGCGTCACGCACGATGGCGTGCAGATCGATGGCGCTTTCGTTGCTCATGGCGTCGAATCCCGTCAGCGGGTTGCAGGGGTGCGTCGCGGCACCGGACATCACTCATCACTCGTAACGCTCGCCCGCGGGCTGGTCCTCCACATAGGGCCGCAAGCGGTAGTGGACCGTGCGCGCCGCGCCCTCGTCGCGCACGAGCGCGAATCCAGGCTCGGACGCCGGGCGCCCGACGATGAACGACAGCCGCGTCGTCTCGAAACCGAAGGTCGAATCGAAGGCGTTGACTTTCACGTAATGTCGCGTCTTCACCTTGCGGCACGCATCGACTTCGAGCATCACGCCCGCCGCGTCCTTCAGATCGAACATCGGTAACCCCCACATGTCCCAGTACGCATTGCGCGGATGCGGATCGTCGGTGAATTCGACGGAACAGGCCCAGCCCTGACGCAACGCATACTCGATCTGCGCGCGAATCTCGTCGTCGGTCAGATCCGGCAGGAAGGAAAAAGCGCCTTGAGTCAATCGCATGTCGTTCTCCGTTCGTTACGACGCCGTTGCCGTCGGCACATAGTCCGGCGTGTCGGTCGACGCATAGTTGAAGGTCACGTCGCGCCAGGTGTCGAGCGCCTGCTTCAGCGGCGTGCATCCGCGCGCCGCGGTTTCGAGGATCTGCGGTCCCTCGGCCGCGATGTCGCGGCCTTCGTTGCGCGCCTTCGTCATCGTCTCGAGCGCGACGCGGTTGGCGATCGCACCGGCCTGGATGCCCATCGGGTGGCCGATCGTGCCGCCGCCGAACTGCAGGACGACGTCATCGCCGAACAACGTGAGAAGCTGATGCATCTGGCCCGCGTGAATGCCGCCCGATGCCACCGGCATCACCTTCTTCGTCGCGGCCCAGTCCTGTTCGAAGAACAGCCCGCGTTGCAGATCGACCTCGTTGAGCGTTTCGCGGCACACGTTGTAGAAACCCTGCACCGTGTACGGATCGCCTTCGAGCTTGCCGACCGCCGTGCCGGTATGCAGGTGGTCGACACCGGCCAGACGCAGCCACTTCGCGATCACGCGAAACGACACGCCGTGCGACTTCTGCCGCGTGTAGGTACTGTGGCCGGCACGATGCATGTGCAGGATCATGTCGTTCCTGCGCGCCCAGTTCGAGATCGACTGGATCGCGGTCCAGCCGATGACGAGATCGATCATCACGACGCAGGAGCCGAGCTCCTTCGCGAATTCGGCCCGCTCGTACATGTCCTCCATCGTCGCTGCGGTGATGTTCATGTAGTGGCCCTTGACCTCGCCGCTCGCGGCTTCCGCCCGCTTGACCGCTTCCATGCAGAACAGGAAGCGGTCGCGCCAGTGCATGAACGGCTGAGAGTTGATGTTCTCGTCGTCCTTCGTGAAATCGAGGCCGCCCGTGAGCCCTTCGTAGACGACACGCCCGTAGTTTTTCCCGGACAGACCGAGCTTCGGCTTCATCGTTGCGCCGAGCAGCGCCCGGCCGAACTTGTCGAGCCGCTCGCGCTCGACGACGATGCCGGTCGGCGGCCCCTTGAACGTCTTCACGTAAGCGACCGGAATGCGCATGTCCTCGAGACGCAGCGTTTTCAGCGGCTTGAAGCCGAATACGTTGCCGATGATCGACGCCGTCAGGTTCGCGATCGATCCTTCCTCGAACAGTTCGAGTTCGTAGGCGATATAGGCGAAATACTGCTGCTCGGCCGACGTGCCCGGGCCGGTATTCGGCACCTGGTCGACGCGGTATGCCTTCGCCCGGTACTTGTCGCAGGCGGTCAGGCGATCGGTCCAGACCACGGTCCAGGTCGCCGTCGACGACTCGCCCGCCACCGCGGCCGCGGCCTCCTCCGGCTCCACGCCGGCTTGCGGCGTGATGCGGAACAGTGCAATGACGTCGGTGTCCTTCGGTTCATAGTCCGGCTGCCAGTACCCCATTTGCTTGTACTTGAGCACCCCGGCCGCGTAGCGCTGCCGTGTATCGGAATTCGTGCTGCCTTCGACGGGCTTGGTCATCGTCTCGCTCCTGTTGGCTGACCTCGTGGATACCAAGGTTATTGGGCGCGACGACAATTGAAAATTCAGTTTTCCTTTGCGTTCGAATAAAAGTTTTTGAATGATCGGCGCGATGTCTTGACGCATGCCGACGATCGTCGTCGCCGATGTCGCGCGGCACCGGGGCATTCGCCGTCCGGTTCCACCGCAATTCGCCGGCCGGTCACCGCCCGGCATGTGTCATCCGCAAGCCATCCTCCGGCCGCGTGGAGGACACTCTGCTACGTTCCCGAAACAGTGCGCCGCGGTGCCGTGTTCCGCGCGCATTCGCGGTCGGCCCATGACGACGCGACGATACGCGTACCGCCTGTCGTCGCCCGGCGTCGGGCATGAAGCTTGCGTGCCGACAAACCGCCCATGAGGTTCGGCACCTGCCGAGCCGACGGCACGATGCGGTACATAGACACATGGAGGAAGCAGCTATGCAATGGACGACACCGAGCTATACCGATCTGCGCTTCGGGTTCGAGGTCACGATGTATATCGCCACGCGCTGAACCCGCAGGGGGCCGCGAAACGCGGCCTTTCCCGCGTGCGTCACGCACTTCTCCCGGCCCGTCGCGGCCGGGAGGCGGCTTGCGGCGCCACCGGATCGACCGCCGCCGCCACGCGCAAATGGCGACGCGCCGCGCATCCTGCGGGGCGCTACAGCATCGGTGTGTTCAGCAGCCGATCCTGCATCAATTCGATGTCGTTCTTGTCGAGCACTTCGACGACGTAATTGGCATCGCGCACGTAATCGACGAAGCGCCGGTCGATCACGCCTGCCGCGGCCAGCGTCTCCAGCGGCTCGCCGTCGGCGATCAGCCGCGACGTCACCACGAACAGGCGTTCCGCATTGAGCATCGTGGAGAGCCACGCGGCGAGGCTGTCGGAAGTCGTGTCCCAGGTACTCATCGCGTCCGGCGTTTCGCGTATCAGCGCGATCGGCACCCATACGGCAACATGGCCGTCGCGCAGCGTGCGGCGGATCTTCGCTTCGCTCGTGGCGAGCACCAGTTCGGGCGATACGCCCCGCATCAGAAACGCGTACTGCGTCATCGCGAGAAGACACATGTTGTGGGCAGCCAGATCGTCGAAGCGCCACTCGTTCTGATATTGCCGTACCTGGTCCGCAAAATCCGCTTCGCCGGGCACGATCACGACGCGCCCGCCGCCAATTTCGCACAGCTCGGTCAGCCACCGGCGCAACGCCGGCTCGTGACTCAAGCCCCCACCGATCTTGACGACCCACATGAGCGCTGTCCTCGCTTCGGATTAACCGCGTTGTCCGCCCGTTCCCCGCTCGCCGATGGCAAGCCGTTCGGCATCGTTCTTCCGTCTCCCTGCCTCGCGCAATTCATACAAAATCCATGCCAAGCGCGGAAAGACAGATGCGCACGGAGATGCGTCAAATCCATGCGGCGGCGTGCAACACTCTGCTCCGGCGTCACGCACAACCTGTGCGACGCACAAGGCCTGTTGCGCCGCGCGTCCGGCGCAGGCTCCCGCCGGAACCACGATCGTTTGTCCCGATCCGGCGAACGTCGGGCCGGCAATATGCAGTTCATTCCGCATGTGCCCGGCCGTCACGACGTCGAACCGGCACGAAGCTTGCTCAGAATGCGCCATGCATTTCTCGCTCATCGATCCGCTTCGCATGAACCCATTGACGGCCCACACGCCGCGCGTGCCCATACGTTGTTCGGCCCGCGGCCTTCCTGCCGCGGCGCGCCCAGGCCAGCGCCGCGCATTGCCCGGATCGACGGTTTTCCTGCTGATGCATCCGCGCACCGGGGCACGCGTAGCCATCCACCGGCTACCGTGGCCGCCGATACGTTCGTGGCAGCGCGCCGCCGCGCGCATCATGCAGGCTTTTTTCATCCCGACCGCGCGCGACGTTCGTCTCGCGAGGAAGTTGCCATGACAGATCCCGATTCTCCGCCGATGCCGCCGACGGTTGATGCACTGCGCACTCGCGACGGACGCCGCGTGTCGTTCACGCCGGCCTCGCTGTTCCTCTCACCCGTTCACGACGCGCGCGTCGCGCGCTGCATCGCATGAAGATCAAGGTACTCGGCACGTCGAAGCACGCCGTGGCGGTCGACGTCGTGCGACGGGCAGCCGACGCGATCGCGCCGCCCGTGCAGCCCATCCTGTTTCGCAGCGACGCCAGCTCGCGCAAGCGGGCCGCTCGCCAGGCGGTGGACTCACGATGACGGCGTGCGATATCTCCGTGTTGCTCGTGGACGATCACGCCGTGGTGCGCGAGGGCTACCGGCGCCTGCTCGAACTGAATTCCGACGTATCCGTATGCGGCGAGGCGGCCGACGCGGCGCAAGCCTATCAGCGCTTCTGCATGCTGCGCCCGGATGTCGTCGTGATGGACGTGTCGTTGCCGGGCGCGAGCGGCATCGAAGCCATGCGGCGCATGCTCGCGCGCGAGCCGGGTGCCCGCGTGCTGATGTTCAGCGTGCACGAGGAAGCGATTTTTGTACGCCGCGCGCTCGACGCAGGCGCGCTCGGCTACGTGACCAAGGCCAGCGCGCCGGACGTGCTCGTGGAAGCCGTTCGCACGATCGCCCGGCGCGTTGGCTACCTGAGCCCGGACATCACGCAGGCGCTTGCCCTTCGCAATGCATTCAGCGAAGGGCCGCCCGGGCGGCAGTTGTCCGCGCGCGAGTTCGAGGTGCTGCGCCTGCTCGTGCAAGGCTTTACGTTGCCGAGCATCGCCGAGAAACTGGGGCTGAGCCAGAAGACTGTCGCCAATCATCAGTCGATGATCCGGCAGAAACTCGGCGCCGACAACAGCGTCCAGCTCGCCCAGATGGCGAGTCGCCTCGGGCTTCAATTCGCGGGCGCGGCATCCTTCGCGTGAGCCACCCCGGCATGAGCCGGCACGCGCGCGCAGAACAAGAAGCCTTGCCCCGGTTGGCTCGCCGCATGAAATTCGCCGCCGAGCGCCTCGACGCGCTCACGCATGCCGATCAGCCCGAGCCCGCCGCGCGGCTGCCCGAGATCGACGCCGGGCCCGTCGTCGCTCACCGTCACGACGATTTCGTCCGCCATCCCGCTGCCGAGGGCCTCGCTCGGCGTGCGCACCATAAACACTTCCACGCGGGACGCGCGGGCAAACTTCGAAACGTTGGTCAGCCCCTCCTGCACGAGCCGGTATAGCGTGATCGTCAGCGCGTCGCTCAGTCCGGTGAATTCGCCTTCGATCGCCAGCGAGAACGACGCATCCGGCAGCCGTTCGCGCCAGTCGTCGACACACTGTTCGAGCGCGCTCGGCAAACCGAACTCGTCGAGGCCGATCGGACGCAAACGCCGGATCATTCCGCCGATCTGCCGATAAACGAGGCTCGCGCTGCGAATCAGGCCGAGCGAGATGCGATGAATTTCCGGCTCCCGCTCGCCGGACAAATCGCGGATGCGCGCGGCATCGAGCGAGATCGCATTCAGGTATTGACCCAGTTCGTCGTGCAGCTCACGCGCCAGATGGCGGCATTCGAGCTCGCGCGCCTGCAGCGCCTGACCGGCAAGCCGCCGATTGTCCGAGAGCAGGCGTTCGGTCTGCGCTTCCAGCTCGCGGCGTCGACCCAGTTCGTGCACGACCTCGCGATAGCGTCGCCACGCGAACCAGGCGAGCCCGATCGACAACACGCACAACGAACCGGGCAATTCGTCGAGCTGAAAGCGTTCGAGGCCTCGCGTCCAGCGATAGGCCAGTTCGCTGACATCGAATATCGAACCGAGCGCCGCGGCAAGCACCGTCAGCGCGATGACCCATACGAGGTCTCGCCGCGCCGACGAACTCGGCGACGCGCGGCGCGCAGAAGATGAACGGGAAGAATTGCGTCGCATCACGTTGGCCTTCCATTTTGGCTGACCGCGCACAACGCCCGTGGCGTGCATTGGGAACGCTTCCCAACGATATCGGGAAAAGCTCCCGGGCTTTTTCGTCGCGGTATGTGTGAAGCTTTGCACACTTGAAAAGAACACGCCACCTACACCAAAACACGACTTCGCCAGCGAAGATCGCATCACGCCGACAGGAGTTGAAGCAATGAGCACGCCATCCCGCCAGCGCAATACCGCCCCGTTGCCGGACCTGGTCCGGATCCATCGCTTCCGGCGACGTGCCGGATTCACCCTGTGCCTCGGAGGCGCGCTGGCGAGTCTGTCCACCGGCGCATGGGCCCAGTCGGCAACGTCGTCTGTCGCGCCGTCGGGTTCGAACGCCGACACCGGTTCGATCGAACTCGCGCCGATCGTCGTGGTCGGCACGACGCCGCTGCTCGGTATCGGCACCCCGCTGGCGCAAGTGCCGCTCAACGTTCAAACGGTTCGCGCGCGCGATCTCGACCGGCAGCACCGCAACACGCTCACCGATTACCTGGCGAAGAACCTGCCGAGCGTCGACGTCGCCGATGCGCAAGGCAATCCGTATCAGGTCAATGTCAATTATCGCGGCTTCACCGCGTCGCCGTTGCTCGGCACGCCGCAGGGCATCTCGGTGTTCGTCGACGGCGTCCGCGTCAACGAGCCGTTCGGCGACGTGGTCAACTGGGATCTGCTTCCGCAACAGGCCATCGACACGATCCAGCTGATTCCCGGTTCGAATCCGACCTACGGACTCAACACGCTCGGTGGCGCACTGTCGATCACGACGAAGAACGGCAGAACGAGCCCCGGCGGCGCGGCCGAGGTCACGCTGGGCTCCTGGGGCCGCAAGACCGCGCAGATCGAGCAAGGCGGCACCATCGGGCAGAACCTCGACTACTACCTGACCGGCAACGTGACCAACGACAACGGCTGGGCGGAACAGAACGCCAGCCGCGTGCGGCAGATCTTCGGAAAAATTCGCTATACTGACGCCGATACGACGTTGTCGCTGTCGGCCGGCGGCGCGGACAACGATCTCCACGGCACGCAGACGATTCCACGGTCCTTTCTGGGTAATCCGAAGCAACCCTATACGTACCCCGACCAGAATCTGAACAGCGCCGGCTACGTGACGCTGTCGGGCGACCACTACTTCAACGATCACGTCGAATTGAGCGGCAACCTGTATTACCGGCACTTCCGCAACAGCAATGTCAGCAGCAACACCAATGCGGATTTCGGAACCGTCGAAGACGACGGCGACGTCGATACGACCCAGGCGACGAACGAGAAGTCGGTCATCTCGACCGACAGCTATGGCGCGAATCTGCAGCTCACCCTGTTGGGCAAACTCGGCGGGATGGAAAATCAGCTCGTCGCGGGCGTATCCGCCGACTTTGCACACTCCCGATACACCGAATCGTCGCAGGATGCCGTATTCACCGCCTCACGCGCGACGATCGGTATCGGTGATTTCGAGCAGCAGACCGCGGCGAAGACCCGCAACGGCAGCTACGGCATTTATCTGGAAGACACCCTGTCGCTCACCCCGCAATGGTCGCTGACATTCGCCGGACGCTACAACTGGGCGGAAGCCACGATAGGCGACGCGAGCGGCATGCAGCCGCAACTCGACGGCCACCATGTTTTTTCCCGCTTCAATCCGGCGATCGGCATCAACTGGAATCCGACCGCGGCCTTTACGGCCTACGCGACGTATAACGAAGGCATGCGCTCGCCGACCGCCATCGAACTGACCTGCGCCGATCCGGCCGCCCCCTGCTCGCTGCCGAACGATTTCGTGTCGGACCCACCGCTCCAGCCCGTGATCTCGAAGACCGTCGAAATCGGCGCACGCGGTCGAATCGGCCAGAACACGTCCTGGAGCGCCGCGGCATACAGCACGACGCTCGACAACGACATACAGTTCATCAGCAGCAACGGCGCGGCCAGCAACCAGGGCTTTTTCCAGAACGTCGGCCGCACGCGCCGGCAGGGCTTCGAACTGTCGGGGCACAGCCAGATCGGGCCGCTCGCCGTCACCGCCAGTTACAACTACGTCGACGCCACCTACCGGTCGGGCTGGACCGAAAGCAGCCCGAGCAACTCCAGCGCGGACGCGAACGGAAACATCGCCGTCAAGCCGGGCAACCACATTCCCGGCATTCCGGCAAACACGGTCAAGCTGCGACTCGATTACGCGGCCACCCCGCGCTGGAACATCGGCACCAACCTGACCTGGCGCGGCAGCATCTATGCTCAGGGCGACGAAAACAATCAGGACGTCAACGGCAAGATCAGCGGCTATCTGCTGGTCGATCTGAACACCTCGTACCAGTTGACCAAGCAGATCCTGATTTTCGCGAACGTCGAGAACCTGCTCGACAAACGCTATGCCAGCTTCGGCACGCTCGGACAGAACTTCTTCAGCGGCCCCGGCCATGCGTTCGACGGTGCGAACCCGACCAACGAGCAATTCATCGGGCCGGGCGCGCCGCGCAGCTTCTGGGTCGGTTTGCGCTACGCGTGGAAATAGTGCAACGCGCGTAGATCGCTACGCCAAGCCGCCGGCCCGCAGCCGCATCGCATCGACTGCAGGCCGGCTCGACCTCGTTCGTGAATCGGCGGAACGGGACACCCGGGGGAAACGGTCAATGCGATTCGATCGAGCCGTCGCTATGCGGATACGTGACGATGCCCCACGCAAGCGGCAATTCGTCGATCTGCTTGATCGGCTGGTAGTTTTGCGCATCGAGCACGTAGACCGCGTCGGATCGCCCGCATGCCGCCAGCAGTTTCGCGCCGTCCGGCGTGAAACTGAAATGCCAGCACCGCTGGCCGACCGGAACGTCGGCAACATGCGCGTAGCTGTTGCCGTCGAAGACCTGGATCGTCTTGTCTCGCGCCGCAGCGACGAAGAGCCGCTTGCCGTCGGGGCCGAACGCCACGCCGTACGGCCCCAGCTTCGTATCGACCGTCTTCGTGACCTGAAGCGTGCGCGCGTCGATCACGACGAACTTGTTCGACGATTCCAGCGTGACGATGTAGCGCTTGCCGTCGGGCGACAGCCGGATACCGCGCGGACGGCCGCCTTTCGCGAGTTTTACGGTTCGAATCGGCGCGCCCGTCCGGGCGTGATAAACCGAAACGGTATCGTCCCCCTCGTTGGTCACCAGCATCGTGTTGCCGTCGCGCGAAAACTCGATCCCCTCGGTTTCGTGGCCGCTCGTCACCGAACGGACCACCTGCCAACGCTTCATGTCGACGATCGCAATTTCCGCAGGGGGGCTGTCGGCGTCGTCATCGCCGGCTGCGCCCGCTCGGCCGGTTCCCGCAGCAGGCCCTCCCGACCCCGCAGGCTCGTAGGTCACGTACGCGTAGCCGTTGTGCACGCGCACATATTCGGGATTCTTGCCGATCTTCACGCGCCGCACGACCTGCCCCGATGCCGTGTCGATGACGGCCAGATCGCCGGTATTCTTGTTGGCCACCAGAAGCAGCGCGCCATCCGCGCTCAAGCTCAGGCCGCGCGGGCCGTCGGTGCCCACCGGTAGCGTCTTCGTCAATGTCATGCTGCCCAGATCGATCACGCCGACACCGGCCTTCTCGCTCGTCACATAGGCAGTCGGCGTGACCGCATAAGCCGCGGTCGTTGCGAGCGAGAGCGTTGCGGCGGCAATGACCGAAGGCGCGGCGAAGAAAGCGCGGAAATGCCGCGTCGTCCTGATTTGAAATCGTGTCTCCCGCATCGATGTACTCCTTGTTTTGAAAGCGCTGCGCCGCGAGAATTCGCGCCGTTCGAGCAAGGTAACGCTCGAAGAATCGGTTGACAACGACGTCGGACGGGAATTTTTCCCGAATTGCGACAACGGGATCGGCTCCGGCGTCAACCGCGGATTCGGGAAACCCTGACGAATCGCCCTTCGGTCGACGGACAACCCGGAACCCACTTCGGTTTGGACAACTTGCACAGCATTTGCGCCAAAACCCGTCTCAAGCGCGCCATCCTCGCGGCAATCGACAATCATGGCGTCGTCTCAATCATTGACTTGGGCGACGAGAGAACATGAAGACGAAAGCAGCGATTGCATGGAAGGCGGGCGCGCCGCTGACGATCGAGGAAGTCGATCTGGACGGCCCGCGCGCGGGCGAGGTGCTGATCGAGGTGAAGGCCACGGGCATCTGCCACACCGACTACTACACGCTGTCGGGCGCGGATCCGGAAGGGATCTTCCCGGCGATCCTCGGCCACGAAGGCGCGGGCGTCGTGGTCGACATCGGCCCCGGCGTCGGCACCGTGCGCAAGGGCGACCACGTGATTCCGCTGTACACGCCGGAATGCCGCGAGTGCAAGTTCTGCCTGTCGCGCAAGACCAACCTGTGCCAGAAGATCCGCGCGACGCAGGGCAAGGGCCTGATGCCCGACGCGACGTCGCGCTTCTCGCTCGACGGCAAGCCGCTGTTCCACTACATGGGCACGTCGACGTTCTCGAACTACATCGTGGTGCCGGAGATCGCGGTCGCGAAGGTGCGCGAGGATGCGCCGTTCGACAAGATCTGCTACATCGGCTGCGGCGTGACGACCGGCGTCGGCGCGGTGGTGTACTCGGCGAAGGTCGAGGCGGGCGCGAACGTGGTCGTGTTCGGTCTCGGCGGGATCGGGCTGAACGTGATCCAGGGCGCGAAGATGGTCGGCGCGGACAAGATCATCGGCGTCGACATCAACCCGAAGCGCGTCGAACTCGCGAAGAAGTTCGGGATGACGCACTTCATCAACCCGAACGAGGTCGGCAACGTCGTCGACCACATCGCGCAGTTGACCGACGGTGGCGCGGACTACTCGTTCGAGTGCGTCGGCAACGTGAAGCTGATGCGCCAGGCGCTCGAGTGCACGCACAAGGGCTGGGGCCAGTCGTTCATCATCGGCGTGGCGGCGGCGGGCGAGGAAATCGGCACGCGTCCGTTCCAGCTGGTGACGGGCCGCGAGTGGAAAGGCTCGGCGTTCGGCGGCGCGCGCGGCCGCACCGACGTGCCGAAGATCGTCGACTGGTACATGGAAGGCAAGATCAACATCGACGACCTGATCACGCACACGCTGCCGCTCGAGAAGATCAACGACGGCTTCGACCTGATGAAGCGGGGCGAATCGATCCGCTCGGTCGTGTTGTACTGACAGGAGGCACACGACGATGCTCGAACTCGTTTCATCGCATGCTTGCCACGGCGGCGAGCAGCGCTTCTATCGTCACGATTCGACGACGATCGGCCTGCCGATGAAGTTCTCGGTGTACCTGCCGCCGCAGGCGGCACACGACCGCGTGCCGGCGCTGTTCTATCTCGCGGGGCTCACTTGCACGGAGGAGACGTTCGCGATCAAGGGCGGCGCGCAGCCGCATGCGGCGCAGCACGGCGTGGCGCTCGTGATGCCCGACACGAGCCCGCGCGACGCGGGCGTGCCGGGCGAGACCGATGCGTGGGACTTCGGGGTCGGCGCGGGTTTCTATGTCGATGCGACCGAGGCGCCGTGGTCCGCGCATTACCGGATGGAGTCGTACGTGACGGGCGAGCTGCGCGAACTCGTCACGGCGGAACTGCCGATCGACGGCGCGCGGCTCGGGATCTTCGGGCATTCGATGGGCGGGCACGGCGCGCTGACGCTCGCGCTGCGTCACCCGGGCCTGTACCGGTCGGTGTCGGCGTTCGCGCCGATCGCCGCGCCGACGCGCTGCCCGTGGGGCGAAAAAGCGTTCTCCGGTTATCTCGGCGCCGATCGCGAAGCGTGGAAGCAGCACGATGCGAGCGAACTCGTCGCGCGCGCGGATGCGCCGAAGTTCGCGGACGGCATCCTCGTCGATCAGGGTCTCGCCGACCAGTTCCTCCCCAACCAGCTGAACCCGGACGTGTTCGAAGCCGCCTGCGCGAAGGCCGGCCAGCCGCTGACCTTGCGTCGTCACCCGGGTTATGACCATGGGTACTACTTCATACAGAGCTTCATCGGCGACCATATCCGCCACCACTCGGAGACGCTCCGCCCCGGCTGAAAAACTTCGTCGATCACCGCATGTGGCCAGGGGAATCGTACTCGCCCTTCCCCGCGCTCCATGAATCGCCTTTCCACTCCCAACGACGCAAAAGGAACATCATGGCCATCTTCACGCATGTCACTGTCGGCACCAACAATCTCGATGCCGCTCGCGGCTTTTACGATACCGTTCTCGGCGAGATCGGACTGAAACGCATCACCGACCTCGGCGAAAATGGTTCGATCTGGGGGAAAGACGCACCGTCCTTTTTCGTCTTGAAACCCGTGAACGGTCAGCAGGCGACTATCGGCAACGGTGTCACCGTGGCATTCGAAGCACCGGATCGCGATTCGATTCACACCTTCCATGATGCCGCGCTGGCTGCCGGCGCCAAGGACGAAGGCGCGGCCGGCCCTCGCGACTGGGCACCCAACGCCTATGCGGCCTATGTCCGCGACCTGGACGGCAACAAGCTCGCGGTTTACTGTTTCAAACCCGCGTGACGCGCTCGATGTGACATCGGCCAGTATTCGACGTTTATATCCGCGCCGGAAATACGGCGTCGAGCGGGTTCCCGTCCCGGCTCGACGACGTATCACGGGCTTCGGCGCACGTTGCCGTCACCATGACGCTGCACTGCGCCGAAACGCTCGCGGTATTCGAGCGGCGTCACGTTGAGCGCGCTCTGGAATGCTTTCCTCATCGTCTCGTAGGTTTTGAAGCCGGCGTTTGCCGCGACGGTCTTGGCCGGCAGACGCCCTTCTTCAAGCATCCGGCGGGCGGCTTCGATACGGATACGCGTCAGGAATCCGGATGGCGTCATGCCCGTTTCCTTCTTGAAGCAACGGTTGAAGCTCCGCACGCTCATCGAAAGTCGATCCGCCATTTGAGACGCGCTCAGCTCCTTCTGGCAGTTCTCCAGCATCCAGTCCTGAATGTCCCTGATGCTGGGGTGGTGCGTCGTCTGGCTCATCAGGTGCGAACTGAACTGCGATTGCCCACCCGGCCGCTTCAGAAATACGACGAGGTCGCGCGCCACATCGAGCGCCACGTCGCGGCCGAAATCCGCTTCGACGAGCGCCAAGGCCAGATCGATTCCGGCTGTGACGCCTGCCGACGTCCAGAGTTTGCCCGCGTGAATGAAAATGCAGTCCGTATCGACGCGCACGGCAGGATACCGGGCGCGCAACGCATCCGCGACTGCCCAGTGCGTCGTCGCCCGGACACCATCGAGAAGGCCCGCGGCGGCGAGAAAGAACGCGCCGGAGCACAACGCCGCCAGCCGTTCCAGACGGTCGAACGCAGCCTCGACCCACTCGACAATCTCATGTGCACGGTCGAGCGCCTGTTCGATCGACCACGCGCCGACGATCATGGCCGTGTGGGGAAGCGAGAGGCGACTCAGCATCTTTGTCGCGTACAGCGGAACACCCGTATCGGTCACGCAAGGGCCGCGCTTGGTCGATACCAACTGGACATCGTAGCGGCCATCGATACGCCGGCGCTGCAGATGCAGGTTTGCATAATGAAAAACGCTCAATGCACCGATTGCCTCCAGTGCCTTGCATCCGTCGAAAATGACGATATCGATCGTGATTTCCTCCGTCTGGTACATATGTGTCCCCTTCCCGACCGGTTGACTGCCGCGGAAATGTTCCGACGACCCAGCAACCATGTCACGCACGAATCATGCCAATCCGCGCCGGTTTCGAGCGATCTGCCGGTTTGCCGAAGTACCGCCCGCCGCGTCATCGAGCCGGGCACCGGCGGCGATCCGGATTCGCGTGTTCGGCGGGATCGCTCGAGGGTCGGGCGGGATTCGGAACCGCCCTCCTCACTTCGGTTTTTCCGAAGTTTCAGTATTGGATTAACTGATTTTTCCGATCACCCAAACCGTCGAAACTGTTGACTCTTCAACAACGCGGAACGATCCCGCAAAGGAGCAACAGCATGAGAACCTATCCCCGCAACAGCGCCCAGGCAGCCGCACGCATCGTTGCGCTGGTGCTGATCGCGGACGGCCACGTCGATCCCAGCGAGGAACGGTTCCTCGAGAAACTCGAGACCGAACGCAGGTTCGGGATCGCGTCGACCGAGTTTGCGCAAATCGTCCAGACGGTATGCGAGGATCAGGCAATCAGCCACGTTTCGTCCGGCGCCATTTCCGGCCATCTCGATCACGCCACGCTGGAAACGCTACTCGCGGAAATCGACGACCCCGATTTGCGCGTGAGGATCATCGAGATGTGTCTCGCCGTCGCATCGGCGGATGGACACCTCGCGGACGGTGAAATCAGTGTGCTCGGGACCATTCTGACCGCATGGACGCCGCAAACGCTGAACTTCGCTTCAGAAGAACGCAGCTTCGCGTAGGCCCCCGGCGAAGCCTGCCCCGGCTTCCGACAGTCGCCGCCGAGGCCGGAAACGTCCCGCGCTCGCCCAAGCCGTCGAGGCCATTCGACCTCGCGGACATCCGGGTCAATGTATTCGGCGTGTTATTCCGCAAGTAAAACCAATGATTGCAATGAAGCGCATTTTGATCGTGAAGGTGACGTCGCTCGGCGACGTCGTCCAGACGCTGCCGGTCGTCGCGGACCTCCATCGTGCATTTCCCGGCGTGACGGTCGATTGGGCCGTGGACGAATCGTGTGCCGAAGTCGTGCGCTGGCACCCGGGCGTCGGCAACGTGCTCTGCGCGCCGCTGCGGCGGTTCAAGAAGCGCCGGAACCGCGGCGACCTGAAGGCGATTTCCGCGTCGATCGGCGCGTTGCGCGCGCACCGGTACGACGCCGTCATCGATCTGCACGGCGTCTACAAGAGCGCGATCATCTCGGTGCTCGCGCGTGCTGCGCGCCGCGTCGGCTATCAGACGCAGGATCTCGGCGAGACGGGCGCGCGTTTCGCGTATTCGCATCGCTTCGGTCCGCGCCCGGACTGCGACGCATGGCACGGGATGCGCGTGAGCGCCGGCGAGGCGCTGGGCTATGTCCCCGAAGGGGGCGCGGCATACGGCATCGTGGCGCCGCAGGACACGAGCCTGCCGGCCGCCGTGACCGACGGCGCGCCGTTCATGCTGCTGTTTCACGCCACCTCCAATCCGGACAAGAAATGGCCGGCCGATCACTGGGCTGCGCTCGCCATGCAGATGATGGCGCGCGGCGTGCGCGTGCTGGTGCCGTGGGGATCGGCCGCCGAACATGACGACGCGCGGGACATCGCGGCACGCGCGCCGGGCGCGGTCGTACTGCCCGCGATGTCGGTGCGCGAACTGGGCGCGGCGATCGGCCGGGCCGCGCTCGTGGCGGGAGTCGATACCGGATTCGTGCACATGGCGCATGCGCTGCGGCGGCCGACCGTGATGATTTTCGTCGCGACGTCGCGCCATCACTGCGGCATCGGCGGCGTGCCGAATGCGCTGTCGATCGGCGAGCCGGGCGCGATGCCGTCTGTCGACCAGGTGATGATCGCCCTTGGCAAAGTCCAATGTGCACATAAGGAATACGAATCACTGGATTCGTGACAAACACGACCGCCACCCCGTATCGGACGACGCGAGTTTCGTGAATGCCTTCGCGACGTTCGATCGCGGTGCCCGGCGGTAGATCTGAACCCGACAGGCTCTCCGTCGACACGGCGAGAATGGTCGATGACGCAGGCTCAACCCGGCACTATCGAACCGGATATGGGCGGGTGGAAGATGACGGCCATCGCAGCGCAAGCCCGCGCCTGTTTCCCCTTTTCACCCGAGGAGGCCACCGTCACCCAAGCTCGCGCGACATCGCTCCCGGATCGATCGCCACGATCACATTCGCCACGACCCCGCGTGCCGGATCGCGCGAGTCCACCAACGTCGTGCGCGCAACGGCTTGAGCGCCATGCTGGCTCGCGTAGACCGGATCGTCGGTCAGCGCGACACGGGCAACGCGATTGTCGCGATACGGCGCGACGTCTCGCATCAACGGCACGATCAGCGTTTCCGGAAGAAACACTTGCCCGATGTGCGCGACGTGATCGCCATGCGACGCGTTCGCGGCCGAGCGGACCCGGAAATGCACGTGATTCGTTCGCCCCGGATATACGCCGGGAACGATCGAATCGAAACGTGCGATGCCGTTCCGATCGGTTGGCTGCACCCCGCGCAAGAACGTCAACGCGTCGGTCGGGTGCGGTGCCGGCGGCATGCCCGACGGTAGCCCATGATTCGCGCCGGCCGGACCGAAGCCGGACGGCGGCGGCCCGGGCAGCGGTCCAGCGGGCGGCCCCGAATGCGAGAGCTGACCGAAGCCCGAATAGACGCCGAGCGCGTCGCATTGCCAGACGTCGACAAGCGCATCGGCCAGCGGCACGCAGCCGCGCACGTCGATCACCGTGAAGCGAAGATCGAGCGGCACGCCCGGCTTGTGCTCGCGAATGTCGCGCCGCATCAGGCGCTTGTCGAGATAGTACGGGCCGAGGACTTGCTCCGCACTCGCCACGCACACCCCCGTGTTCGCCGCGACCCCGGGGCGGGCATGCATGGCGAAACCGAGCGCAGCGCCCGTCGTCAACACGGACGACAGAAACGCGCGGCGGGACAGACTGGAACGATAGAGCATGACGAGTCACGGTTTGACGCACGGGAGCACGCTGATTCCGGCGGTGCCTTGGCGCGACGCATTGAAGGAAATCGTGAGCGGCCGGCTGGATTTCGCCGACGACACACGGCAGCTGCATGCCCGGCGGCGGCACGGCCGGCCGCCGGGGATCGCATCGATCAGCTCAACGCGGACGGATGCGGCACGACGATCGCGCCTTGCGGCCCACCGCCGCCGCCGCCGCCGGGGCCTCCCGGCCCGCCTTGTCCGCCCGGGCCCCCGGGGCCGCCGCCCGGCCCGCCCCAGCCGCCGCAATACGGCAACAGGCAACATCCGCTGAGCGCGGAAACCAGTGCAATCAATGCCGCCAGTGCAAGCGTGTTTCTCATGTCACTCCTTGTCCGTTCAATGATGCGGGCCGCTGAGGATGCTCGTGATCACGCCGGTCGTCATCGCGGCCAGCACGAAATCGCCATCGATCTGCAGCCACTGATAGCCGGACGGCGGCGGCTGAAGGTCGTGCCCGCGCCAGTCGTCGACCACATACTTCGGACCGCGATAGTCCTGGGGCACGCGTCCGCCGCGGCGATGCCAGTCGCCTCGCGCAGCGTCCATCCGCGCGTCGGGACGCGCACGCATCGCGCCGTCGCGATCCGGCGCACGATCCGGCCGCGTCTCGCGGGCGCGGTCCGCCCCGGGGCCGCCCGGCGCATCGCCGGGCCCCTGCTGCGCCGACGCGCCGATCGACGTTCCAGACATCCCGGCGGCAACGAGCAACGCGAGAATCCGTTTCTTCATGGTGCTTTTCTCCTGAAATCAAACACGACAATCCGCATGCCGCCCGCGAGCGGACCGAAACACGTCACGTCGTGAATGCACTGCATCCGGAGACGGCCGCCATCTGCCGCCCCCGACTTCCGGCAATCGATTGAAGCTCGCAGCTTCCGCGCTTCGCTCACGACTGCCCTGACACATGCCGAGCGTCGCCCGCTTGCGACGCACCGTCGGCCCTTTCCGACCAGCCGCCGCCGAGCACCTTGTACAGCGTCACCAGATTCGACAGCTTCGACAGTTGATCGGTGACGAGCTGCTGCTGCGCCGTATACAACGTTCGTTGCGCGGTCAGCAGCGTGAGGAAGCTGTCGGTGCCGGTCCGGTAGCGCGCTTGCGCAAGATCGTAGTAATCCTGAGCGGATCGCACGTACTCGCGATCGGCGTCGACCTGCGTCACATAGGTCTCGCGCCCGGCCAGCGCATTGGCGACTTCCTTGAACGCGGTCTGGATCGCCTTCTCGTAGTCCGCCACGTCGATGTCCTTCTCGATCCGCGCAACGTCGAGCGATGCCTTGTTGCTGCCGTAATCGAAGATCGGCATCGTGATCGACGGCGCGAACGTCCATGCGCCGGTGCCGGCCTTGAACAGCTGCGCCAGGCCGGTGCTGGCCGTCCCGGCCGTCGCCGTCAGCGCGATCTTCGGGAAGAACGCGGCGCGCGCGGCGCCGATGTTCGCGTTCGCGGCCTTCAGCGTATGTTCGGCGGCCTCGATGTCGGGCCGGCGCGCCAGCAGGTCGGACGGCACGCCGGCGCCGATGTCCGCGAACATCGCGTCGCCGTCGAACAGCGTCGGGCCCGAGTCGAGATCGTCCGGCAGCGCGCAGCCGATCTGCGCCGCGAGCGTGTTGCGGTCCTGCGCGACCGCCCGCGTGTACGACGCGACGCTCGCCTTCGCGCTCGCGAGCGACGTCTGCGCCTCGCGCACGTCCTGCAGCGACGCACTGCCGATCTTCTGCATCGCAACCGTCACGTCGTAGGTGCGCTGGTCGGCTGCCGCCGTATCCGTCGTGATCTTGAGCATCGCCTCGTCGGCGCGCAGTTGCAGATAGTCGGTCGCGACGGTCGCGACCAGCGACAACTGCGTGCTCACGCGCGACGCATCGGTCGACAGGTAGTTCTCGAGCGCCTGCCGCTTCAGGCTTTGCAGGCGGCCGAAGAAGTCGATCTCCCACGACGTCGTGCCGACCGACACGCTGCTCGACCGCGTGGTCGCGCCGTCGCTGCGCGCATTCGACAGCGATCCCGTCGCGTCGATCGACGGGGCGAGCGCCGCGCGCGTGATGCGGTACTGCGCTTCGTATTCGGCGACCTGAAGCGCGGCCACGCGCAGGTCGCGGTTGTTGTCGAGCGCGAGCGCGATCAGCTTCCGCAGGTGCGGATCGCGATAGAAATCGCGCCAGCCGACTTCGGCCGCCACCGGCGTCGCGGCCCCGCTGGCCGCGGACGGCGCGGACGCGGTGCCGTACGCCGACCCGCTCGGCCATGCGCCGGCCATCGGCGCGGCCGGACGTTGATAGACGGGGTCGAGCGAGCACGCGGCGAGCGCGGCAACGCAAACCAGCGTCAGGCATTTCAGTTTCATGCTTGTTCCTCGTCGTGCCGCGCGCCGTCGTGGCCGTGTTCGTTGAACAGCCTGCGCACGACGATGAAAAACACCGGCACGAAAAATATCGCGAGCACCGTCGCGGCGATCATCCCGCCCGCGACGCCCGTTCCGATCGCATGCCGGGCGGCCGAGCCGGCGCCGGTGCTGATTACGAGCGGCAGCACGCCGAACACGAACGCGAGCGACGTCATCAGGATCGGCCGCAACCGCAGGTGCGCGGCCTCGAGCGTCGCGTCGAGCAGCCCGCGCCCCTGCGCCTGCAGGTCCTTCGCGAATTCGACGATCAGGATCGCGTTCTTCGTCGACAGGCCGATCGTCGTCAACAAGCCGACCTTGAAATACACGTCGTTCGACAGCCCGCGAAGATGCGCGGCGGCCAGCGCGCCGAGCACGCCGATCGGCACCACGAGGATCACCGCGAGCGGCACCGACCAGCTTTCGTACAACCCGGCCAGGCACAGGAACACGACGATCAGCGAGATCGCGTAAAGGTAGGTCGCCTGCGAGCCGGCCAGCACCTCCTGATACGACTGGCCCGTCCATTCGATGCCGAAGCCGCTCGGCAACTGCTGCGCGACCTTCTCGACCGCCTTCATCGCCTGGCCGGTACTGACGCCGGGCGCCGTCTGCGCGCTCATCTCCATCGCGAGCTCGCGGTTGTAGCGTTCGATCTGCGGCGGGCCGAAGGTCCAGCGCGTGCTGGAGAACGCCGAGAACGGCACCATCTGCCCGTCGTAGGACGTCGTCGTCGACGAAGCCGACGTGCCCGACGAAGAGGTCGAAGACGACGATGAATCGGCGCGCACATACCACTGCCCGATGTCCGACGGCATCATCCGGTACGGCGCGTCGGCCTGCACGTAGACCTTCTGGATCCGGCCGGTATCGATGTAGTTGTTCACGTACGACGAGCCGAACGCGGTCGACAGCGTCGTGTCGATATCCGAGACCGACAGCCCGAGCGCACTGGCCTTCTCGCGGTCGATGTCGACATAGAGCTGCGGCGTGTCCTCGAGGCCTGCCGGGCGCGTCATCGCGAGCGACGGCTCCTTCGCGGCCAGCGCCATGAAGCGGTTGCGCGCGCTCAGCAGCTTGTCGTGCCCCTGGCCCGAACGATCCTCGATCTCGAAGTCGAGGCCGCTTTGCGTGCCGAGCCCCTGGATCGCGGGCTGGTTCATCACGAAGATCTGCGCATCGCGACGCTTCGCGAACGCGGCGTTCGCGCGATCGATCACCGCCTGCGCGCTGTCGTTCGAGCCGCGCTGGCCCCAGTCCTTGAGCTGCACGAAGGCGAACGCGTTGTTCTGCCCCTGGCCGTTGAAGCTGAACCCGTTGACCGTCATGACGTGCGCGACGGCCGGCTGCTTCAGGAAATACTGTTCGACCGCCTGGACCGTCTTCAGCGTGCCCGATGCCGGCGTGCCGACCGGCGCGGACACGGACACCATGATCGAGCCCTGGTCCTCTTCCGGCAGATACGACGACGGCAGCGTCGCGAACAGCAGCGCGACGATGCCGGCGACCAGCGCATAGGCGATCATCCAGCGCGCGGGCTTCGCGACGACGCGTGCGAGCGTCGCGCTGTATCCCGCGTTGCTTTTCTCGAACATCCGGTTGAACGCGCCGAGGAACCCGCGGCGCGCGTGCTGCTCGGCCGACGCGGGCGTGAGCAGCGTCGCGCACAGCGCGGGCGTCAGCGTCAGCGCGAGCAGCACGGACAACACCATCGCGGACACGATCGTCACCGAGAACTGCCGGTAGATCGCGCCCGTCGAGCCCGAGAAGAACGCCATCGGAATGAACACGGCGGTCAGCACGGTCGTCACGCCGACGAGCGCGCCGGTGATCTGCCCCATCGCCTTCTTCGTCGCGGCCTTCGGCCCGAGCTTCTCGTCGGCCATGATCCGCTCGACGTTCTCGACGACGACGATCGCATCGTCGACCAGCAGCCCGATCGCGAGCACCATCGCGAACATCGACAGCACGTTGATCGAGAACCCGATCGCCGACATCACGCCCAGCGTGCCCAGCAGCGCGACCGGCACGACGATGGTCGGGATCAGCGTCGCGCGCAGGTTCTGCAGGAACAGGTACATCACGAGGAACACCAGGATCACGGCCTCGAAGAGCGTCTTCACGACTTCCTCGATCGAGATCCTCACGAACGGCGTCGAATCGTACGGATAGCTGATCGCGACGTCCTTCGGCAACTGCGGCTGCAGTTCGGCGAGCTTCGCGCGCACCTTCTTCGCCGTCGACATCGCGTTCGCGCCGGTCGACAGCTTGATCGCGAGCGCGGCGGCCGGCTTGCCGTCGCTGCGCGACGACGTATCGTACGAATCGCCGCCGACCTCGATGCGCGCGACGTCCTTCAACAGCACCTTCGAGCCGTCGGCATTGACGCGCAGCAGGATGTTGCCGAACTGTTCGGGCGTGGTCAGCAGGCTCGACGACGCGATGGTCGCGTTGATCGCCTGCGCATCCGTCGCGGGCGCCCCGCCCAGCTCGCCGACCGACAACTGCACGTTCTGGCTGGTGATGGCGGTCGTCACGTCCGACGCGGTGAGCCCGACGCTCTTCAGCCTGACCGGGTTCAGCCAGATCCGCATCGCGTGCTCGGCGCCGAACAGCGTGACGTCGCCGACGCCGGTCAGCTGCGTGAGCGGATCCTCGATCTGCGTCGCGATTACGTTGCCGAGATCGATCGAGTTCAGCGTGCCGCCGGGCGACGACAGCGCAACGATCATCAGGAAGTTGCTGGACGCCTTCGCGACCTGCACGCCCTGTTCCTGGACCGTTTCGGGCAGCGACGCCGATGCCTGCGTCACCTTGTTCTGCACCTGCACCTGCGCGATGTCGGCGTTGGTGCCGGGAGCGAACGTCAGGTTGATCGTCGCCTGCCCCGCGTTGCTGCTCGTCGACGACATGTACATCAGGTTGTCGATGCCGGACAGCTTCTGCTCGATCACCTGCGTGACGGTCTTGGCCACCGTGTCGGCCGACGCGCCCGGATAGGTCGCGCTCACGCGCACCGACGGCGGCGCGATGGTCGGATACTGCTCGACCGGCAGCGTCGTGGTCGCGGCGGCGCCGATCAGCATGATCACGATCGCGATCACCCATGCGAGGATCGGGCGCTGTATGAAGAATCCTGCCATGCGCCCTCCTTACGACTTCGCGGCCGGCGTATCGGCCGCCACGCGCACCGCCGTGCCGGCCTGCACCTTCTGCAAGCCGTCGACGATCACGCGATCGCCCGCCTTCAATCCGCTCGACACGATCCACTGGTCGCGATAGGCGTTGTCGGCGCGCACGGTTATCTGCTTCGCGTGGCCGGTCGCATCGACGACCCACACGCTCGCGGTGCCGTCCGACGCGCGCGTGACGGCGAGCTGCGGCACCAGCAGCGCATTCGCATCGACGCCCTCGTCGAGTTGCGCGCGCACGAACATCCCCGGCAGCAGTTCGCCGTCGGGATTCGGGAAGATGATCCGCAGCGTGACGGATCCGGTCGTCTGGTCGACGGTGATGCCGGAGAACTGCAGCACGCCGTCATGCGGATACGGCGTGCCGTCTTCCATCGTGAGCCGCACGATGGCGCCGTCGCCGGCGCGCTGCAGGCGGCCCGATGCATAGGCCTTGCGCAGTCGCAGCCATTCCGCGCTCGAGCGCGTGACGTCGAGATACATCCGGTCGTATGTCTGAATGGTCGCGAGCGCGGTGGTCTGGTCGGCCGTCACCAGCGCGCCTTCGGTCACCGACGACGCGCCGATGCGCCCGGCGATCGGCGCGGTGATCCGCGTATAGCCGAGATTGACGCGCGCCGATTCGAGCGACGCGCGATCGGCCAGCACGTCGGCCTCGTCCTCGCGCACGGCCGCGACCGCGTCGTCGTTGTCCTGCGCGCTGACCGCGCCGATCTTCGCGAGCTGCGCGTAGCGCGCGGCCTTCGTCTTCGCCGACGCGAGCGTCGCTTCGGCCTTCGCAAGCGTGCCGCGCGCCTGGTCGTAGGTGGCCTGGTAAGCCGCCGGATCGATCTGGTAAAGCACCTGTCCGGCCTTGACGTCGGCACCTTCGGTAAAGAGCCGCTTGCGCACGATCCCGCCGATCTGCGGCCGCACGTCGGACACCTGCAGCGCCGACAGGCGCCCCGACAGCGCCGTGCGCTCGTCGATCCGCTGCGGCGCGAGGGTCTGGACGCCGACCTCGACGGCCGCCGCGGCGGCACCCGGGCCAGCTGCCGTACCGCGATCGCCGCAACCCGCGAGCGCGAGCGACGCGCACAACGCCAGCATGGCCGGCCAGCGCGTCGCGCGCGCCGGCGATGCTGGCCCGGATAACGCCGGCAAACGCAACCGGCAACACTCCAACTGCTTGTTCATGTGTACGACCATCACCCTTCCAAGATGGGGTGCACGATACGTCAAACGTCTCGTAAGTTGTTGATTCTTATGTGAATTTATATAATGTGTCGTGATTGACACAGACCGATCGCGCGCACCGGAGTACATTGGTCGGCGAATGCACCGCGGCCGCGCGCCGCATACGACACGCACGCAACAACGGGGACTCCATTGACCGGCAATTCCATCCTGATCGTCGAAGACGACGCAGACATCAGCGTCCCGCTGGCCGCCTTTCTGTCCGGCAAGGGCTACGTCACGCACGTCGCGGACAGCGTCGAAGCCGCCGATGCGCTGCTCGCGACGGACGACGTCGATCTGGTCCTGCTCGACGTGATGCTGCCGGGCAAGGACGGGCTCGATCTGTGCCGTCGCCTGCATGCGAAGGGCGGGCCGCGCATCATCATGCTGACGGCGCTCGACGATCCGACGGACAAGGTGGTCGGCCTCGAACTCGGTGCGGACGACTACGTGCCCAAGCCGTTCGATCCGCGCGAGTTGCTGGCGCGCATCCGCGCCGTGTTGCGCCGCCCCGTCGCCGCGGAGGGCGACGAACGCAAACCGGTCACCGAGCTGGTCCTGCAGTTTTCCGGTTTCACGTTCTATCCGTACCGGCGTTTCGTACGCTCGCCGGCCGGCCTGCGCGTGCCGCTGACGGGCGCGGAAACCGACCTGCTGCTCGTGCTCTGCCAGCACGTCCGCAAGGTGCTCTCGCGCGAAGAGCTCATCAACCTCACGCGCGGAACCAACTTCCCGATCTCGGGGCGCTCGATCGATCTGCTCGTGAGCCGGTTGCGGCGCAAGCTCGCGGGCAACGATCCGCTCGAGGAAACGATCCGGACGGTACGCACCGACGGCTACGCGTTCCAGCCCGACGTGGTCTTCGTCTGATGCGCCGGGTCTTCTCCACCACGCTCGGGCAGATCCTGCTGATCCTGACGTGTTCGTCGAGCGCGACGGCCCTGCTGTTCATCGTTCTGCTGTCGCACCACACCCCGCCGGCTCCGCCGTGGCCGTGGCAGAGCGCCTATCGCATCGCCAGCGCGGTCGAGAGTCTCCGCGCGGTTCCCGACGCCGAGCGCGGCGCCGTGATCGCGACGATGCGGCAGCCGGGGCTGTCGTTCCGGCTCTCGCAGGCGGCGTCGGCCTGCTCCACGGAAACGCTGGACACCCGGGACCTCGAATCCGTGCTGAAATCCGAGCTGACGGGCGCGGCCGATCTGTCCGTACGCGCTTGCGGGGCCGAACATGCCGGGGACGCGGCAATCCAGGTACGGGTGCCGCTCGGCAGCCGGACGCTCGAGATTCGGACCGCCCGCGACACGGCCGACCCGCCGCGCTATTCCTTTCCCTTCTACGGCGCGTTGATCTTCATGTGCGTGGGCGTGGCCGCGATGTCGGCGTGGGCCATCTCGCGCGTGATTCGTCCGTTGCGACGGTTGTCCGAACACGCCGACGCATTCGGCCAGCAGATGTCGGTATCGCCGATCGCGGAAGAAGGTCCGCTCGAAATTCGATCGGCGGCACATGCATTCAACCTGATGCAGGAGCGCATCACGCTGTCGATCCAGAACCGCACGCGCATGCTGGCCGCGATCAGCCACGATTTGCGCACGCCGCTGACGCGCATGCGGCTGCAGCTGGAAATGGAACAGAGCGAATCCGTGCGCGACAAGCTGATACGAAACATCGAGCTGATGCAGGCGATGGTCACGTCCGCGCTGGCGTTCCTCAGCAGCGGTGTGGACCGCGAAGAGAAGGAGTGGCTCGACCTCGGCGCACTGATCTCCACGCTGTGCGACGAATACGAGGAAGCCGGCGCGGCGGTGCACTATATCGGCCCGGAGCAGATCCGCTTCTTCTGCCGGCCGGACGCGATGCGCCGGGTGCTGACGAACCTCATCGAGAATGCGCTGCACTTCGGGAGCGGCGTCGCGGTAACTGCATCGGTCGACGGCCAGAGCGTGCATATCGACGTGGTCGACGACGGGCCAGGCATTCCCGAGCATCGACTCAAGGACGTGATCGAGCCTTTCGTGCGTCTCGATCCGGCACGCGGCGACCGCCCGGGGAGCGTCGGGCTCGGTTTGTCGATCGTTCGGGAAATCGTGCATGCGCACGGCGGCACGTTCACGCTCGTCAATCGCAAACCGACCGGGCTCATCGCGCGAATCGTGCTTCAGTGTCCGCGAGGCTAGAAGACCACGCCCGGCAGCGCAACGCACGGCGGCATGCCCGTTCCGTCATAACCGGCGTTCGATGCGCTCGGGCGCACGTCGCCGGCGGGGCACGCGCCGAATGCATGAGCGATGGGCAAATGGCGGGTATGGCGATTCTGGTCAGTGACCGCAAAATCGCGGCGCCCGCTTTTCCCTGAAAGCCGTGCGCGCCTCGACATAGTCTGCGCTGTTGGCGGCTCGACGGATAGCGGCTTCGGCCACCCGCTCGCCGTGGTTTTCCGATGCTGTTTCGAGCGCTGCCAGGATCGCTTTTGCACCGCGAATCGATAACGGCGCAACGGCCGTCATCGTCGCGGCACATCGGCGCGCGGCTTCATACACATTGTCATGAACTTCGTCGATCAGACCCGCGCCCAGCGCATCGAAAGCACCGATCCGGGCACCCGTGAATAGAATACGTCGCGCGCGCCCGGGGCCGACGAGATTGAGAAGCCGGCGGGTACCCGCTGCGCCGTAGACCACCGATAACCTTGCCGCCGGAATTGCAAATGTGGCTTGCGGTGCAGCAAATCGGATGTCGCACGCTAGCGCGAGATTGCATCCGCCGCCCATGCAATAGCCGTTGATCGCAGCGATAACCGGCTTGCCGAGCGTTTCGAGTGCCCGGCATCCCGCCTCGTAAATCGCGTCATAGGCGAGCACCTGTGCCGTGTCGTTACGCAGTTCATCGAATTCCGTGATGTCGGCGCCCGCGCAAAAACTGTCATGGCTGCCTGTCAGAACGACCGCGCGCACGTCATCGCGGCCATCGAGTTGTTCGGCAAGCCAGGCAAGCTCACGCCACATGTCGAGCGTCATCGCATTGCGCTTCTCGGGACGAGCTAGCGTAATGGTCGCAATATGGCCTTCGACGTGCAGTTCGAGTCCGTGGGCAGAGCCGGCGCGATCCGCGTCGATATCGAGGCGATGCATGAGCGTCATCCTTGCGTGGCGGCAGCGGCTTCGACCGAGGCACCCGCCTGCAGCACGGCACCCGATGCGATGAGATCCCGGACCTCGCCGTCAGTGAATCCGAAGCGACGCAGAATGTCGGTGGTATCCTGCCCGACACGCGGTGCCGCCCGCGACGCGATCCGCGTCGTGCCATTGAAATGGATCGGCAAACCGAGAGCACGCGTCGTGCCCCCGTTCGGGGCCTCGACTTCGACGACCATTCGCGTCGCCTTTGACTGCTCGTGTTCCAGTGCCTGAGCGACGTTTTGTACCGGGCCGGCCGGAACCGATGCCTCGTCGAATCGGCGCAGCCACGACGCCACGTCGTCGGTGGCCAGCACATCGTTGATGAGTCGCTCCAGTGCCTTTCGGTTGGCAAGTCGCGAATCCGGTGTCATGAAGCGCGGATCTGCCTTCCATTCTGGATGACCAAGCATTTCGGCGATCCGTGCCCAGTTGGCTTCGTTCGCGCCACCGATCGCAATGCGTCCGTCTCGACAGCGATAGACCTGATAAGGCGAGATCAGCGGATGTGCGGTGCCCGAGGGTTTCGCGATCGCGCCTCGCGAGAAATACGCGGCCGCGTACCAGTACATCTGCTGCAGCGACGCCTGCACCAGCGAAGTGTCCACGCGTTGCCCGAGCCCCGTGCGCAACCGATGCACATAAGCCGCGAGGATACCGAGCGCCGCGAGAATGCCGGCGTTGACGTCCGCGATCGATACGCCGGGCTTGACGGGCTCGCCGCCTTCCTCGCCCGTCACGCTGATGAGGCCGCTGAATGCCTGCAGAATCAGATCGAAGCCGCCTTTGCGCGCGAGCGGCCCTTCACGACCGTATCCGGTGATGGAGCAATAGATCAACGCCGGATTGAGCTGACTCAGCACTTCGTAGCCAAGTCCGAGACGCTCGATCACGCCCGGCCGAAAGTTTTCCGTCAACACGTCCGCCTGTCCCGCCATACGCAGTAGCACTGCCTTGCCCGCATGGCTCTTGATGTCGATCCCGATCGACTGCTTGCCCCGATTGAGCATCATGAACGACGGCGGCGTGCCCGCGTCGGACGCTTTCCCGTAACTTCTGGCGTCGTCGCCATAGGGAATCTTCTCGACCTTGTAGACGTCCGCGCCCATATCGGCCAGCATCAAGCCGCATACCGGCCCGGCCATGATCTGAGACAGTTCGAGTACCTTGAGCCCTTTGAGCGGTTGCTGAAATGACGAAGTTTTTTCGTTTTGCATGAGTAGTCCTAATATCTCCATACGTTCCCGAGCAGGCAGACTATCGATCGAACTAGCGTTCCTCGACTGTCGATGAATGGGCGCCAGGCGCGCGCACCGGGGCCGCGATGACGGGCGAGACGGCGGCATGAGGCAAGCGACGTGCGGGCCGGGTCACGACAAGCAGCAGGACGGCGCCCGAAACGAGCATTGCAACGAGGCACCAGAGTCCCGGGGACAGCGATCCGGTTCGCTCCTTCAAGAGGCCGATCAACAGCGGCGCGATCATGCCCGAGCTGACGCCGAGGCAATTGATGAATCCCACCCCGCTTGCGGCGAATTCCGCCGGCATCGCCGATGCGGGAATGGTCCAGAAGACGGGAATCGCGCCAATGACCCCGACCGCGCCGACACTGAGCAACGACATTGCGACGGCAAAGCCCAGATGCGGCAGCGTGGACAGCCCAAGCGCGGCTGCGCCGACGAGAAGCGCACCCGCTGAGTGCCAGCGCCGCTCATTCATGCGGTCGGAGCGGCGCGAAATCACGATCGTGCCGATTGCCGCCAGCCCCCAGGGGATCACTGAATACAGGCCGATCTCGAGCGGCGTGGTCGCGCCATAGGCACGAATGATCGCCGGCACCCAGAACCCCAACGCATAGACACCGGAGATCGAGCAAAAATAAACGAGCGCAAACAGATACACCTGCTTTGAACGAAGCATCCCGAACCGGCCGGCAGGAACGATCTGCCGCGATGCGGCGAGCCGGTCTTGCGCGAGCGCCGCTTCCAGCGCGCGCCGTTCCTGTAGCGACAGCCAGGTGGCTTCGGACGGCCCCTGCTTGAGAACCAGGAAGCAAACGATCGCCATCAGGCAACTGGGCAATCCCTCGAGCAGGAATAGCCATTGCCAGCCGGCCAGTCCGGCGGCCATATGGAAGCGGGTCATGATCCACCCCGACAGCGGCCCCACCACGACCCCTGCCACAGTCACGCCCGAGGTGAATACCGCGAAAGCGTGACTGCGATGCGTTTGCGGAAACCATGTCCCGAGATAGTAAATGACGCCGGGATAGAAACCGGCCTCGAATGCGCCCAGCAGTAGCCGGCCGGCAAAGAATTCATAGGGAGTCCGGATCAGCAGCATGCCTGTCGAGCACACGCCCCATCCGAGCATGATGAGGAAAAACACCCTCTTTGCCCCCCATCGGCGCAACAGCATGTTGGCCGGGACGGCGAACGCCACATAGGTTGCGAAATACAGGGTCGCGCCGAGACCGTAGATACTGTCGGTGATGTGTCGCGCCTCGCGCAACTGGATCTGCGCGAATGCGACGTTGTAACGATCCATCGAACAGAGCACGTAGCTCACGAACAGCACGGGCACGATGCGCCAGAATGCCTTTGCGCATGCCGCCTCGCATGTCGTGGCGGATGGGCTGGAATTGCCTGACATGGTTGTCTCCATATGTTTTGTGTATTCGCGAAGATCCGTGTCTTCGCGTGCGCCGCAATCCATCACGGACAGATCGATTGTATGAACCCGATCAATACGCAAACAAATATGGAATACCGATGGATCGATAAGACTGGCTTATCGCCTTGGCGTTAACACGTCAATCATGAGAGACCAGTCTGGCATGCTCCCATCGTTTCGACCGGATCAAGGCCTGAATGATGTCGAGCATGCAGTCGCGCACCACCTCCGCCGCGCGGCTCAATGGCACGGAGTCGGAGATGCACACCGAAAGCTCGCGCGACAGGGCGCGATCCGACACACGCAGTGCGCGGATTCTGCCCTGCCGTACCTCATCGGCCACGGCCGACCAGGGCAGCACGCCCCAGCCCAGCCCGGAAGAAACCAGTCGAACCACCATATCCAGCGAGCTCACCTGGCTCACTATCCTGTATTCCAGATGCGCTTCGAGGAATGCCGCCTCGACGCGCTGGCGGATCGTATTGGGGAAACCCGGCAGGAACAGCGGCTGCGCGGCCAGTTCTTTCGCCGTGACGGATTTCCTCGTTCTCGCATCGGTCCGCGCTTCGCTCGGCGGCGCGATCGCGAATAACGCTTCGCGCAGGACCGGATGAATGGCGAGCCCTCGGCGGCGCGGCACGTCGACGCCGAGCGCGACGTCGAGCTTGCTGTCGATTACCAGATCGACGAGTTCGGCGCTCGGCCGTTCGATGATCTCCGTCATGATCGCCGACCGGCTGGTCAACTCCTTCACCAGTGGCGTGACGACGAGCTTGCCGGCACTGCCCGGAATGCCGATCACGACATGCCCGCTGGGCTGGTCGACCTCGCTTGAGATGGCCTGTCGCGCGTCCTCCAGTTGCTTGAGCAGCGACTTCGCATAGCGATAAAGCGTTTCCCCTGCCGGGGTGGTGCGAACCCCGTAGACGCCGCGATCGAAGAGCCGGGCATCGAGTTCGCCCTCGAGATTGGCAATCTGCTGGCTCAGCGCCGGCTGGGCGACGTGGAGCGTCTCCGCGGCGCGCGTCATGTTACCCAGCTCGGCAATGCGTGCGAAATATTGCAGTTGCTTGAAATCCATCCCGTCCTCTCACGCTCATGGCAAAGGCTCGCGGCCGATCGATCGGCGATCGTCGAGAAATAACCAAACACGATAGACCCATAACAATCCCATATTTTTACCTTATCGATAATAGACCTACACTCGTGCCTTGTGGAACGCGCGTAGCGAATCCGGACGAGCCTGCGCCGCGCCCCTCTTTCCTGCACGAAAATGGAGCAGACATGCCCACTGCATCATCCAACGGGATCAATCTTTTCTATGAAGTGACCGGGCAGGGCCCGGCCATCGTGTTCTTGCACGAGTTCGCGGGAGATCACCGAAACTGGGCGCATCAGGTACGCTCGCTGTCGCAGCGATTTCGCTGCATTACGTTCAATGCGCGCGGCTACCCGCCGTCCGACGTTCCAGACGATATCGAGTCTTACAGCCACCTTCATGCGGTAGCCGATATCGCGAGCGTACTAAAGGCCGCAGGCGTGTCGAATGCTCATATCGTCGGCCTGTCGATGGGCGCGTATGCGGCACTGTGTTTTGCCATTGCGCATCCGGAGATGACGCGGTCCATCGTGGTTGCCGCGGCCGGGCATGGCTCGGACGCCCCTGAACAGTTCCGCGAGGCAAGCGAGGCGCTGGCCACGCGCATCCTGGCCCACGGGTTGGAAGCCGGCGCAGCCGACTATCTGAACGGCCCGACAAGGCGCAAGCTCAAGGAGAAGGATCCGCGGGGCTTCGACGAATTCCTCCGTCAGTTTGCCCAACATTCCGCAATAGGCACGGCGCTGACCGCAAGGGGATGTCAGATGCGCCGCCCTACGCTCTACGAACTTGAAGCGCCGCTGCGCGAATTGAATGTGCCGGCCCTGATTGTCGCGGGAGACGACGACGAACCCTGCCTTGCTCCGTCGCTCTTCCTGAAGCGCACGATCCCGAACGCGCGGCTATGGATCCTGCCCGACACGAGCCACGCGATCAATCTCGAAGCGCCCGATGCGTTCAATCGCGCGGTGCTCGATTTCATCAACGATGTCGAACGACAGATAGAAGGATGAACCATGGATCTCGAGTTGAGCGGTAAGCACGTGCTGATCACCGGCGCGACACGCGGTATAGGGTTTGCTTGCGCCGACGCGTTTGCGCGCGAAGGCAGTCGAGTCGTCGTGGTGGGACAAAAGCAGGATGGCGTGGACAATGCCGTCGCGCGCCTGAAGACGCTTCACGGCGCCGACGTAGAGGGCGTGGTAGCGGATATCGCGAGCGACGAAGGCCGCGAACGGTTGCAGCAGCGGCTCGAATCGGTGGATGTCCTGGTCAACAACGCGGGCGCCATTCCCGGCGGCGGGCTGGAAAACATCGACGACACCCAATGGCGAAGCGCGTGGGAATTGAAGGTATTCGGCTATATCAACCTGACGCGGGCCGTGCTGCCGTCGATGATGGCGCGCGGATCCGGTGTGGTGCTCAACGTCGTCGGTATCGCCGGCGTCATGCCGAACTATGACTATCTATGCGGCTCGGCAGGCAACGCGGCGCTCGTGGCTTTCACGCGGGCGGTGGGAGCACACGCGACACGGCGTGGCGTGCGTGTGCTGGGTGTCAATCCGGGCCCGACGGAAACCGAGCGGCTGATTTCGCTATCGCAAACGCGCGCCGCGCAACGGTTTGGCGATGCATCGAAATGGCACGACATGCTGGCGAATCTCCCGTTCGGCCGTGCCGCGAAACCGCAGGAAATTGCCGACCTGGTGACATTTCTCGCCTCGGCACGCGCATCGTACCTGAGCGGCGTCGTGATCGATGCGGACGGCGGCGGGCGATACGCCGCGTGAAATCGGGCCAGTCGAGCGACTGGATCGGAGAAACCTGGCGCCTCACCCGGCCGCGCCGTGCCCTTCCCGTCTCTCCACCGCCGCCTTGGCGGCGCGAATCGCGCTGTCGAAGCTCGGCTCGGTTGCCACGTGCCGGTTGTCGACGCTGACGAACCATCGGTCTGTCGCGTGACACCAGCGAACCCGGCGATCGTCCATCAACGAAGAAAACCAGCGCCATACGGCAGCGTCGTCGGAATTGGCGACGATCGCTGCCTGCCTGCGCACGTCCCGCAAGTCGCCCGGCGCGCTCGCGAATCGGGATGACCGGTAGTGGGCTGCCATGCTACAGCGCGGCCACGATTCCGGGCAGCTCGACGAACAGATCGCCGACGAGACCGTAATCGGCCACGCTGAAGATCGGTGCTTCCGGATCCTTGTTGATCACGACGATCACCTTCGAATCCTTCATGCCGGCCAGGTGCTGAATCGCACCGGAGATGCCGACCGCGATGTACAGCTGCGGTGCGACGATCTTGCCGGTCTGGCCGACCTGATAGTCGTTCGGTACGTAGCCTGCGTCGACTGCGGCACGTGACGCGCCGAGTGCTGCCTGGAGCTTGTCCGCCAGCGGCTCCAGGACCTTCGTGTAGTTTTCGCCGCTACCCAGACCACGGCCGCCCGACACGATGATCTTTGCGCTGGTGAGTTCGGGGCGATCGAGCTTCGTCACTTCACGGCTCACGAACTGCGACTTGCCTGCGTCCGCTGCCGCTTCGATCTTCTCGACCGATGCGCTGCCGCCTTCCGCCGCAACCGGATCGAAACCCGTCGCACGCACCGTGATCACCTTGATCGGATCGCTCGACTGAACCGTCGCGATCGCGTTGCCCGCGTAGATCGGACGCTCGAACGTGTCGGCCGACACAACCGCCGTGATCTCGGAGATCTGCGCGACGTCCAGCTTCGCGGCGATACGCGGCGCGATGTTCTTGCCGCAGGCCGTTGCCGGTACAACGATGTGCGAGTAGTTTTCCGCGATGGTCAGCACCGTCGCCTCGACGTTCTCGGCAAGACCGCCCGCGAGCTGTGGCGCATCGGCCAGCAGCACCTTGCCGACACCTGAAATCTTCGCTGCCGCATCGGCCGCCGCTTGCGCGTTGTGGCCCGCCACCAGCACGTGGATGTCGCCGCCGACGAATTTGCCCACTTCGGCCGCCGCTGCCACCGCGTTCAGCGTCGCGGCCTTGATCGACGCGTTGCCGTGTTCTGCAATCACCAGAATCGTCATTTCTTTCCGCTCCCTCTTACAGCACCTTGGCTTCGGTCTTCAGCTTCTCGACCAGCGTCTTCACGTCCGGCACCTTCACGCCGGCCGCCCGCTTCGGCGGCTCGACCACCTTCAGCGTCTTCAGACGCGGCGCGACGTCCACGCTCAGGTCTTCCGGCTTCACCGTTTCCAGCGGCTTCTTCTTCGCCTTCATGATGTTCGGCAGCGTCACGTAGCGCGGCTCGTTCAGGCGCAGGTCGGTGGTCACGACCGCGGGCAGTTGAAGCGACAGCGTTTCCGCACCGCCGTCGACTTCGCGTGCAACGGTTGCCTTACCGTCGGCGATCGTCACCTTCGACGCGAACGTCGCTTGCGGCAGGCCAGCCAGCGCGGCCAGCATCTGGCCCGTCTGGTTCGAATCGTCGTCGATCGCCTGCTTGCCGAGGATCACCAGCTGCGGCTGCTCCTTGTCGACCAGCGCCTTCAGGATCTTCGCGACGGCCAGCGGCTCGACGCTGTCGTTCGACTCGACCAGGATCGCGCGATCCGCGCCGATCGCCAGCGCCGTGCGCAGCGTTTCCTGCGCTTGCGCGACACCGACCGACACCGCGATCACTTCCGTCGCCACGCCCGCGTCCTTCAGGCGCACGGCTTCTTCCACCGCGATCTCGTCGAACGGATTCATCGACATCTTCACGTTCGCGATGTCCACACCCGTGTTGTCCGACTTCACCCGGACCTTCACGTTGTAATCGACCACTCTTTTCACTGGAACCAGAATCCTCATCGCATATCCGCCAGAAATGAAGGGGCCGGCGCCTGCCGCCCGCCCCACAAGGTTTAGAACAGGTGATACATCCCGATCCGCAACGCGATCTGATGATTGTTGCTCGACGCATTGCCGACCACGCCGTCGAAGATCGCGGCCTGCGTCGCCGCACCGCCCGCACGCTGGTAGACGCCCATCGCATACACCGACGTGCGCTTCGACAGTGCGTACGTCGTCGTCAGGCCGGCCTGATGGTAGATCGGCGCGGCATCCGAGTAACCGACATGCCCGTGCGTATACGTATAGGCGCCGCCGACCGACCACGCGGCGGTGAGCGCATAGCGCACCCACGCTTCGTAGTTGTCGAAGCGCACCGTCGACGTCGTGCCGTTCGCGCGCTCGAAGCGCGTATCGGTGAAGTCGAGCCCGACCGTCGCATGACCGAACGCATAGCTGGCCGCCGCGCCCACCACCTGCTCGTTGGCCGGATTGCCGACATAGCTGAACGGCCCGGATGCACCGATCACCGGGCCCGTCGTGTTGGACACGAAATCGCCGTCCGTGAACAGCAGCGCCGGATTCTTCGCATACAGATAGGCGGCCGCGACATTGAACGACGCCACCGAATAGCTCGCGCCGACGCTCCACATGCCGGTCGTGCCGCGCCCGGGAGCCGTCGAATTCGTGAACGAGTACATGCCGCCGAACGTCAGGCCGCCGAGGCTCGGGCTCGCATACTTGATCGAATTGTCGACGCGAAACGAGTTGTCGGTGTTGTCGATGTCGCCCGCATGCACGAACGGGCCGCCGAACTGGCCCGGCGCGGTCAACGGCTGCAGATAGTCGACGATCGAATCGTACTGGCGACCGAACGTCACCGTGCCCAATCGCGTATCCGACAAGCCGACGTACGCCTGCCGGCCGAACAGGCGGCCGCCCTGTCGCATTTGCCCGTTTTCCGCGCTGAACCCCGATTCCAGCTTGAAGATCGCCGACAGGCCGCCGCCGAGATCCTCGCTGCCCTTCAAGCCCCAACGGCTTCCGTAGATGCCGTCATAGGTGCCGTCCTGCATGTGCCACAGCGACTTGCCGCCGCTGTTGTTCGTGTAGTCGATGCCTTCGTCGATCACGCCGTACAGCGTGACGGTCGACTGCGCGTGCGCGGCGATCGGACAAACGACGCAGGCCGACGTAACGGTCAGCCAGACGGACAGTCTTCGCATACTCTTGTTCATTTGGTCTCCTGATTGATAACAATGAACCGGCCCGATGCCATGAACGGGGGGCGATTCAAACGTGAATGGCGTTTCACCCGGGGCGGGCGCATCGCCTGCCGCCCTGGCTCCGGCCGCCGCGCGGGCGGCTCAGCCGGCTGTCGTCACTGAATGATCCGCGGCGCGCCCACATCGGCGGCCGATGCCGACAGGCCGTAGGTCTTGAGGATCCGGGCGATCTCCCCCGACTGGCGCATCACGTCGATATTGGCGCCGAGCGCCGTGCCGAGCGCGGCGTTCGTCTTCGTGAACAGCAGCGCCGTCTGCCCCGGTTCGAGCGACGCGGGCACGCGCGGATCGGGCTTCACGAGCATGATCTTCATCGACGCATAGCCGCCCTTCGCCTGGTTGTATTTCGACACCGCATAGCTGTCGGTGCCGACGTCGATCCGGCCCGCGGCCAGATCCTGCGCCATCGCGACCGGGTTCGGGTAGACGACCAGCGAACTGCCGAGCAGCTTCTGCAGATCGCCGGTCCACAGATAGCCCTGCACCGTGCCGACGCGCTTGCCGACGATGCTCGCGACGGTGTCGACGCCCTGCTTCGAGATCACCGCCATCTGGTCGAGATACATCGGATCGCTCAGGCCGAGCACCTTCGCGCGGTCGGCCGTGCGATACCAGTCGCCGAGGCCGATGTCGGCGCGACGCGACACGACGGACTGCACGACGGCGGCCGGATCGATGACGGACACCGCAATCTTCAGGCATTCGCGCGCGGCGATCTGCTTGACGATCTCGCCGTCGACGCCCTTGATGTCGCTCGTGCCAGCCGGAATCGAATACGGCGGGAAATCCCACACGGCGACCGACAACGTGCCGGGCCGGATCGTCTCGAACTGGTGCGCGGGCTTGCAGGACTGCGCGTGGGCGGCGGCGCCGAAGCCCGTGAGACACAGGCCGACGAGCGCGAACGAAAGGCGACGCTTGGTTGATGTCATGAGAATGTCCCCGAAAGAGCGTGGCTGTTAAGAAAACGGAAAGAAAGGATCGGACGGCATCGTCGGCTTAGCGAACCGCATGCCGCCCCAGACGGCGCTCGAGCGCGGAGACGGCGAACGTCGCCGGCACGCAGATCAGCGCGAACATCAGGCCGGCGAGCAGCAGCACGGGCATGTATTCGAACGTCGACGAACCGATGCTCGATGCGCGGCTGACGAGTTCCGGCAGCGCGATCGTGAAGCACAGCGACGTGGCCTGCAGCATCATGATCGAGAAGCCGAGCAAGGCCGGCAGCGCGACGCGCAGGCCTTGCGGCACGATCACGAAGCGCAGCGCGTCGACCGCATTGAGCCCGATCACCGCAGCCGCCTCCTTCTGTCCGTGCGGCACCGCATCGAAGCCGGCACGAATGATCTCGCTCGTATAGGCGCCGGTGCAGCACGCGAGCGCCACCACGGCGGACAGGAACGACGACAACGTCAGCCCCGCATTCGGCAACCCGAAGTAGAAGAACTGCAGCAGGATCAGCGCCGGCGCGCCGCGGCCGATCTCGACGAACACGATGGCCGCAACGCGGATCGCCTTCGGCTTCATCGACACGCACAGCGCGAGCACGAGGCCGAGCGGAATGCCGATCGCGAGGCTCAGCGCGGTGACTTCGAGCGACAGACGGTAGCCGCCGAGCAGGTCGGGCAGCCAGGATTGCCAGAGATCGATCATGGAGCTCATCGCGACACCCGCGAACGAAGGTGAAGGTCGGCCCAGCGCGACAGCCATGCGACCGGGATGCTGAGGGCGATATACAGCAGCGCGGCGGCCGCGTAGACGCCCAGCCCGCGAAACGTCTGCTGCGACACGTGGTACGCCTGGAACGCCAGTTCGTTCACGCCGATCGTCGACGCGACCGCGGAGTCCTTCAACAGGCCGATCAGGTAAGTCGCCGCGGTGGGCAGCGCGATACGCATCATCTGCGGGAAAATCACGTCGCGAAACTGCTGCGTGCGCGTGAGATTCAGCACTTTCGCCGCTTCGTACTGCCCCGGATGAATCGCCGTCAGCGCACCGCGATAGACCTCCGACAAATTGGCCGCGGTCACGAGGCCGAGGCCGAGCGCGGCCGCCGTGAACGGGTTGAGCGGCAGCAGGTCGTTGCCGATCCCGAAGAACACGAAGAACAGCCAGACGATCGGCGGCACCGACCGGCACCCGACGACGAACGCCGTCGCGAGCGCGCGCACGATCGGGTTCCGGGCGCTGCGCAGCGCGCAAAGCGGCATCCCGAGCACCGCGCCGATCGCGAAAACCGTCAGCGTCAGCGCGATCGTCCACGGCACGCCGGCGAGAATGGCGGAAAGATGGTCGATCATTCAGCGGTCCCTCACGGCGTTCAGGAATTTCGCCGCGCGCTCGGTGCTCGGGTGGCGCATCACGGCCTCGCTCGGCCCCGCTTCGAGGATCCGTCCGTCGGCCATGATGATCACGCGGTCCGACACGCTCTCCGCGAAATGCATCTCGTGCGTGACGACGATCATCGTCATCCCGGATTGCGCGAGCTCGTTCATCACCGCGAGCACTTCGAGGCCGAGCTCCGGATCGAGCGCCGACGTCGGCTCGTCGAACAGCATGATTTCCGGTTCGAGCGCGAGCGCCCGGGCAATCGCGATGCGCTGCTGCTGGCCGCCGGAACAGCGCACCGGATACTGGCCGGCCTTGTTCGCGAGACCGACCCGTTCGAGCAGTTCCATCGAGCGCCGGTCGGCGTCCGCGCGGTTGCGGCCCATCGTGCGCTCCTGCGCGAGGCTGACGTTGCGCAGCACGCTCAGGTGCGGGAACAGGTTGAACGACTGGAACACCATCCCGATCCGGCGGCGCAGCGTCACGAGCTCGCGTCGCGGCGGCGTATGGTTCGCCTCGATCGTCACGTCGCCGATCGTCACGCGGCCTTCGGTCGGCGGTTCGAGCTGGTTGATGCAGCGAAGCAGCGTGCTCTTGCCGGACCCGCTCGGGCCGATGATCGCGATCACCTCGCCCGCATTCATCGAGAAGCTGACGTCCTGCAGCACGCGATGCGCGCCGAAGGTCTTCCCGACGCCTTCGACGCACAGGATCGGCTGCATGCCGGGACGGCCGGCCTGCATCGCGCCGGGTTCGGTTTGCAGGGGAGGTGCGACAATGCTGTTCATGGAAGCTTCTCCGTCAATGGCTTTCAACGCAACTCTCCGGATCGATCGACCGTCGTCGCGCCGGAAAGGGGCGCGCTTTCGATCCGGGATACGCCTTTCATTTATTCAGTACAACGACATGAATCGCTGAACGATATTGAATGCGTCCAATATTCAAGCCTCAAGCGATCGTTTTTCATCATGTCTTGCGCGACACGCATCAACTCGATCGCCCGCCCGCACGCGTGCGGGCTACGGCGGCGCGACCGCGCTCACCTCGTGCTCACCATCCGCGCCGCGCGCCCATCAGTTTGTTCAGGATGCGATCGAGCATCGCGCGTTCGTCCGCGTCGAGCGCGCTCAGCATCAGCGCCTGCCGGTCGAGCGAGACGGGCAGCACGCGTTCGTACAGCCGGCGGCCGCTTTCGTTCAGCGCGAGGCGAATCTCCCGCCGGTCGTCCTCGTTCGTCTTGCGACGGATCATCCGGCGTTCCGCGAGCCGGTTCACCGCGCGGCTGATGCTGTTCTTCGGCCGCCCCGTCACTTCGCAGATCTGTTTCGCCGTCATCGCGCCGACGGTCGACAGGCAGGCCAGCACGTTGAACTCGTCGCGGCTGACGTCGAACGCCTGGATCATCTCGGCGAACACCGGCTCGGTGTAGCAGTTCGACCATAGCGTGAGCCGCCATGCATCGTTCAGCGGGCCGTTCGTGACGATCGCGTCGAACACCGCGTCGCTGCCCGTCGCGTCGTCGTACGCTTCGTGGTCGTCGTGCTCGTCGTGGTCGTGAGGTTCGGACTCGAGATCGGATTCCTTCATCGCAAGCGGCTCCATCGGGTCAGTGATCGGACGGCATGCGGCCGTCGTCCGGCGTCGCGCACCGGCGGCTCAGCCAGTCGGCGAACATCAGGTCCAGATGACCGCCGCCGCCGTTCTTGAACAGCGTGATGTCCGCATCGTGCCGGCGCCCCGCCGCGCGGCCGCCGCACAGGTCGAACAGGTCGCCCTCGATGTCGGCCGCGTCGATCACGCCCGCATCGAGCGGCTGGCGAATGTCGCCGCAGTGCTCGGTCACGAGCGCGCGATGATCGACGTAGATGCGCGAGCGCAGCAGCGCCGCGTCGTTCGCTTCGCGCATCGACGGCGTGTAGCCGCCGACCAGATCCACGTGGCAGCCGTCGCGCAGCCATGCACCGTCGAGCACCGGCGACGTCGACGACGTCACGCACACGACGAGGTCGGCCTCGCGAACGCTGCGCTCGAGATACGCGACGGCCCGCACGTCCGCATTGGGCGCGTCGCCGGCCGCGTGGTCGGCGAGCCGCGCCGCACGCTCGTACGTGCGGTTCCACACGTCGATCCGGCGCAGCGTCGGAAATTCGGCGGCCATCACGCGCAGATGCGTCTGCGCCTGCGCGCCCGCGCCGATGATCGTCAGCGTCTGCGGCGCGCGCCGTGCGAGCAGACGTGCGCCGAGCGCCGAGTCGGCCGCCGTCTTGTAACGGCTGAACGCGTTGCCGACGATGATCGAACGGAACCGGCCGTCCTCGGGATCGCTCAGCAGCACCACCGCATGCCACGTGTCGGCCGAATCGTTCGTGCGCCGGCCGTTGTCCGGCGAGATCGACACGACTTTCGTGCCGGTCGCGCCGTCGGGCGCGCCGCCGAGCCAGATCAGCATCTCGCCGTTCTCGCGCGCATCGCGCGGCACGCTCGCATGCAGGCGCGCAAGCGGCGCATACGCCTGGCGATGCGCGGCTTCCAGCGCATCGACCATGTGCGCGGGCGGCATGCGGCTCAAGACGGCATCGGCGGAAATCAGTTGCGGCAACGGACTGGATTCGGTCATCGGAAACGGGCTTGCCCTGTCAAAACATGTGACGTCGAAACCGGCGGCGGACGACGCGGCCGGGCGCATGGCCGGCACCTGGCCGGCCGGGTCCTGCTCACGCATCGCGGTCCGCGATCAGCGGTACGGCCGACAGCGGGATCGCGCCGGTCGACGTGATCAGCACCTGTTCCTCGAGCTTCACGCCTTCGGCGCCGCCCTGCACGCCGATGTAGCTTTCGACCGACACGACCATGTTTTCCTGGAACGTGCCGTCATACCCCCACGCGTCGAAATCGACCGCATACGCGACGCTCGGATATTCGTCGACCAGCCCGACGCCGTGCAGCATCATCATGTAGCGGTTGTGGACGTAGCGCTCCGGCACGGGCCAGCAGCGCTCCGCGAACTCGCGGAACGTGACGCCCGCACGCAGCAGCCCGACGTTGTGCAGGATCTGGTCTTCCGCATAGCCGAGCAGATCGCGCTGGCGCGCCGACACGCCGCGGCCCGGACACACGAAACTGCGCGAAATGTCGGACAGGTAGCCGCCGGGCCCGACCATGTCGGTGTCGAAGCACACCATGTCGCCCGGCTCGATCACGCGGTTCGACGCATCGCGGAACCACGGATTGGTGCGCGGGCCCGACGACAGCAGCCGGCTTTCCGCCCATTCGCCGCCGTGCGCGATGTTCGTCTCGTGAAAGACGCTCCACAACTGGTTCTCGGTGATGCCCGGGCGCAGCGCCTCGCGCATGCGCGCGACGCCGAGATCGCACACGCCCATCGACACGCGATGCTGCGCGATTTCCTCCGGGCCTTTCACGACGCGCGCCTGTTCGGTCAGCGGTTGCGCGTCGAACAGGCTGACGCCGAGCCGCGTCAGCCGTTCGGCGCCCCACGGGTCGCAGCGGTCGACGGCGAGCCGCATGTTGCCGCCGCCGTGCGCATGCAGCAGATCGGCGATCTCGTGCGCCCACGCATCGGCCTTCTCCTCGACGCGCGGCCCGGCCAGGAAATAGATCCACGGCGTGGCGGGCCGGATCTCGTCGATGGATTCGATGTGTTCGCTGTTGTGCTTGCTGCTCGTGAAATCGAACAGCACGAGCGGGCCGTCGGTCGCGATGAACACGTAGCGGCTCGGCGAATGCATGACCCACAGGCCGAGATTGTTCGTGTCCGTCGCATAGCGGATGTTCAGCGGATCGGCGAGCAGCATCCCCGCGTAATCGTGCTTGCGCAGTTGTTCCCGCAGCCGTTCGACACGGTACGCGCGCAGCGCGCGGCGATCGATCGCATCGAATGCGTCGAGCAGCGCGCGATCGACCGGCGCGACGCGGTGGCCCCGCACCAATGCGTCGTCCCGGTACGCGGGAGCGTCGGGCATGCCTGACAGCGACGAAACAGCGCGGGGAAATTGCGGGGCAGTATTCACGATCACGACGGCTCCCTTCTGACTGGAGTGTGAGCGCCCGGGATGGAGCGCGGATCCGACGCATTGCCTGTGTCGACGCAGATTAGTCCCGCGTGGAACCAACTGTCAATGCGCTAAAAATGTGTTTACCCTTGCTTCGCGAACGGCCCGCGAAGGGTCGGCGGAATGCAGGCGGGCACCCGCGCGTTCGCGCGGAAGCCGCCCCGTTACGGCCATTCAGACGCGGGGCCGGCGACGCGCGCCGGCCCGCCGCTTTACAGATCCTTGACGAGCCGCAGCGCGTCGTAGATCGCCGCATGCGTGTTGCGCGCGGACACCGCGTCGCCGATCCGGAACAACTGGAAGCGTCCCG
The DNA here is from genome assembly GCF_003366075.1 of Burkholderia sp. IDO3. Lineage (NCBI taxonomy): Bacteria > Pseudomonadati > Pseudomonadota > Betaproteobacteria > Burkholderiales > Burkholderiaceae > Burkholderia > Burkholderia sp. IDO3. The sequence continues at coordinate 587,098 of NZ_CP028964.1, read as the reverse complement.
CCGGGTTGCGGTTCTCGACCTGCGGCTTGCCGTCGATCAGGTCGTCGTAGTTCACCGCGCCGAGGTTCGTCGACTGCGGCTTCAGCGCGAAGTACAGCTCGTCCATCGGGATCGTGCCGTGATTGACGACGATCTGGTCGTAGCGGCGCTCGTTGCGGATGCCGCCGTAATCGCTGCCGACGATCGCGACCAGTTCGTCGCCTTCGCGCCGCACGGCCTCGAGCCGGTACGTGACCGTAAACGTCGTGTCGAGCTTCTGCAGCGAACGCATGTACGGCACCAGATTCATGCTCATCACTTCGGGCGAGAACGCGCGGTCGGGCGTCATGATCTCGACCGCACCGCCCGCGTGCGCGATGGTTTCCGCTGCCTGCAGCGCCGGATGATCGCCCGCGTCGTCGTAGATCAGCACGTTGCGGCCCGGCTTCACGTCGCCGGAAATGATGTCCCACGCGGACACCACGTGCTCGCCGCCCGAGGTCAGCACGTCGACGTCCGGCATGCCGCCCGTCGCGACGATCACGACGTCGGGCCGTTCGTCGAGCACGGTCGACGCGTCCGCCCACGTGTTGAACGCGAAGCGCACGCCGAGCCGCTCGCATTGCGCCATCCGCCAGTCGACGATGCCGAGCATCTCCTTGCGACGCGGCGTCTGCGCCGTCAGGCGCACTTGCCCGCCCGGATGGCCGGTCGCCTCGAATACGACCACCTCGTGCCCGCGCTCGCCCGCCACGCGCGCCGCTTCGAGCCCGGCAGGCCCCGCGCCGACGATGACGACCTTGCGCTTCGCCGGCGCGGGCGGGATCACGTGCGGCATCGTCGTCTCGCGGCCGGTGGCCGCGTTGTGGATGCAGAACGCGGCGCCGCCCTGATAGATCCGGTCGAGGCAGTAATTCGCGCCGACGCACGGGCGAATGTCGTCTTCGCGGCGCTCGACGATCTTGCGCACGATATGCGGATCGGTCATGTGCGCGCGCGTCATGCCGATCATGTCGACCTTGCCCGACGCGATCGCATGGCGCGCGGTCGGCACGTCCTGGATGCGCGTCGCGTGAAAGGTCGGAAACTCGGTGATGCCGCGTATCTCGCCCGCGAAATCGAGGTGCGGCGCACTCTTCATCCCCATGATCGGGATGATGTCCGTCAGGCCCGCGTCGGTTTCGAGATGCCCGCGAATCACGTTCAGGAAGTCGATCAGGCCGCTCGATTTCATCGCGAGCGACAACTGGACACCCTCTTCCTTCGTCAGCCCGCCCGCGATCATTTCGTCGGCGGTATAGCGGATTCCGACGACGAATTCGTCGCCGACGCGCTCGCGGATCGCGCGCAGCACGTCGAACGTGAAGCGCATCCGGTTTTCGAGCGGGCCGCCGTACGGCGCGTCGAGCGTGTTCGTCAGCGGCGACCAGAACTGGTCCATCAGGTGTCCGTAAGCTTCCAGCTCGATCCCGTCGAGGCCGGCCGCCTTCATCCGCTCCGCCGCGTCCGCATAGTCGCGCACGATGCGTTCGATGTCCCACTCCTCCATCTTCTTCGGAAACGCGCGGTGCGCCGGTTCGCGGGCGTGCGACGGCGACACCGCCGGCAGCCAGTCGCCTTTGTCCCAGCGCGTGCGGCGGCCGAGATGCGTGAGCTGGATCATCACCTTCGCGCCGTGCTCGTGACACTCGTCGACGAGATCCTTCATCCACGGCACCACTTCGTCGCGGTACGCGAGGATGTTGTTGAACACCGGCGGGCTGTCCTTCGAGATCGCCGCCGAGCCGGCCGTCATCGTCAGCGCGATGCCTGCCTTCGCGCGCTCGACGTGGTACGCGCGGTAGCGCGCCTTCGGCATCCCGTCCTCCGCATAAGCCGGCTCGTGCGACGTCGTCATGATGCGATTGCGAAACGTCAGATGTTTGAGGGTGTACGGCTGGAGCAGTGGATCGTTCGACATGGAATGCCTCGTGAAAGGAACGGGAGCGTGGTTCGTGACTGCCTGACATGAACACCAGTTGCGACTCAGGTTAGAATCGCTGTACATATGTGTCAAGTTGACAAAACAAATATGTACATTGAGTTCGGGAAACTCCCTACGACGGGTGTCGCAGGAGGTTTTGAACGGATGGGCGAGTCGCCGCGGCGGTGGGCTGCGGCACAATGCGGGTTGCGATGTGCGCAACCGATCGACGACTGGAACGAGAGGACGTTTGCCTGATGGAAGAACCGATTGCAGCCGAGAACCTTCGCGGCTCGGCAGACACGTGGCTGGACGCCGCAACGGAAAGCCTGCTCGAAAGCGGCATCGAGTCCGTGCGGATCCTGCCGCTCGCGAAGAAGCTGAATCTGTCGCGTACGAGCTTCTACTGGTTCTTCAAGGACCGCGAGGAATTGCTCGCCACCCTGCTCGCGCGCTGGAAGGGAAAAAACACCTCCAACTGGGTCGCGCGCACGGAAGCGTATGCGGACTCGATCTCGGAGGCCGTGCTGAACGTGTTCGACTGCTGGTTCGACGACACGATCTTCGACAACCGCTACGAAGCCGCGATCCGCAGCTGGGGGCAGCAGGCGCCCGAGATCGCAACCGAGCTGGCCGACGCGGATACGAAACGGATCGCGGCGCTGACCGCGATGTTCGAGCGCTTCGACTACGCGCCGGTCGCCGCGCAGGTGCGCGCCCGCACGATGTATCTGACCCAGCTCGGCTACGTGTCGATGAAGACGACGGAGCCGATGAACGAGCGCATGGCGCGCATCGCCACCTACGCGGAAGTGTTCACCGGCAAGCTGCCGACCGACCGCGAGATGCAGCGGTTCTTCGCGCGCCGCACGCCGGCGGCCGTCTAGCGAAACGGCCGGGGCCGGGGCCAGGCCGCCGGGGCGGTTTCCCGGCGGCGCGCTCGTCCCCCGCTTGCCCACGACCCGGCCCGACGGGCCGGGCTCGCGAACGTCTCCATCGGAATCGAAACCTGCGCGACGCGCCCGGGCCGGCGCGCCGCGCGCGGGCGACCTGTGCCGGCGTCGTTCGCATCGCACGCGTTCGCGTTCGTGCCTGCCGCGACCCGATCATGTCCGGCATCGGGGAATCGCCGGGTATACTCCCCTCCAGTATCTGGCATATACTCCCCCCCAGTTTATGAAGCAGTGCGAGATCCGGCATGTCCGCGGAGAAGAAAACCGCGCTTCGGCGCGCGCAGGTCGATAATCGAAGCACGACGCGTGCGCGCCGGTTCGCCCTCCCCGACGCCGATTCGGTACGACATTTGCTGACGTCGAAAGCCGCCCGCAGCCGCCGGATGGCCGAGGCAGGATCCAGCCTGCGCCGTGCGTGAAATACGAAGTCGCTCTCCTGCTTCAATGCAACATGCGATCCGCTGCACGAAGGGAAGTCGATCCGAACCGTCGTTCACTACCGAAGCACCGAAAAGGAGCATGACCATGTCCGTCGCCATTCATCCCACTGTCGATCGCGGTATTCAGAAAGGGGCCGATTCGTTCGCGGGCGGTACGCTGCGCTGCCTGTGCACGCAGGATCCGATCGAGGTTCGCGTCGACGCCCAGGTCGCCTTCAATCACGCGTGCGGTTGCACGAAGTGCTGGAAGCCGGCTGGTGCGCTGTTTTCCGTCGTCGGCGTCGTGCCGCGCGACAAGCTTGCCGTGACCGCGCACGAAGAGAAGCTGCGCGTCGTCGACGACAAGGCGCTGATCCAGCGCCACGCCTGCTCCGCCTGCGGCACCCACCTGTTCGGGCGGATCGAAAATTCGGAGCATGCGTTTTACGGGCTGGATTTCATCCATACCGAACTGTCGCCGGACGCCGGCTGGGACGGCCCCGGCTTCGCCGCCTTCGTGTCGTCGATCATCGAGAGCGGCACGCCGCCGTCGTCGATGGCGGACGTGCGCGATACGCTGCGCGATAAAGGGCTCGAGCCCTACGATTGCCTGAGCCCGGCGTTGATGGATGCGCTGGCCACGCATACGGCCAAGGCCAAAGGCACGTACCGGGAAGCCTGAGTCCATCGACACGGCCGGTGCGCGGCGGCGATGCACCGAATCAAAACCGGGGGTTCGAGGACGGCACGACCACGTCCCCCCGGAACCGCCGCCCCTTCACCGCCCGTGCCACCCCGCACCGGCATCGAGCGGAAACACCGGCCTCGCGAGGCGCGCATAGTCGAACTGCCCGAAATCGGAGCCCGTCACGCCGCGGCTGTCGCATTCGACCAGTGCCGCCGCGATCGGCACGAACACCGGCCGGCAATACATCCGCGACTTCAGCAACAGGAAGCGCGCGCGGCGCGGATCGACGCCGACGCTCTCGAATACGCCGAGATCCCACGGCTCCTGCGTACGCTCGGTGACGACCAGCGTCGCCACCCCGATATCGAGCACGGCCGCGCGCCCCATGTACGCGCGCTGGCCCGTATAGGTCGGCCCGGTGATCACGTATTCGCCGTCGGTGATCGCGCGCACGATGCCCGTCGCGCGAAACGGCTCGCGACGCACCCCGCCGTGCGACGGCATCCGGTTGCCGACCGGCACCGTGACGGTCGCGCCGACGCCCGCGTCGATCAGCGCCGCGACCGCTTCCGGGTCGCACAACGGCCCGCTGACGATCCCGTCGAGCCCCTGCGCGAGCGCAGCCTCGAGCAGGTCCATCGTGTCGCACGGGCCGCCCGACATGCAGTTGTCGCCGTGGTCGAGCATCAGCACCGGACGATCCGCGCCGCGCGCCAGCGCCGCGGCCTGTGCGACCGATTCCGCGAGCGGCGCGCTGCGATACACGAATTCGTCGCGCGCGTCCCAGATCTGCCGGGCGATACGCTCGGCCACCGCGTCGGCCGCCGCGCGATCGCCGTCGGCGACCACGACGACGCTGATGCAGGGCGCCGGAATATCCGCGAGCGAGAAGCCGGGCAGCACCGACACCGCGAGCATGCCGTCGGCCTCGGCCGCGCGCGCGGCTTCCACCGCGCGCTGCATCGCGCCTGCGGCGCTCGCGCTGCGCAGCGTCGACGTCATCAACGGCGGCTGCCGCCACGCGAGCACGGGCCGCGCGCGGCCGTGCAGCCGGTCGAGCAGCAGGCGCGCCGCATGCTCGCCCGTCTCGTACATGTCGACGTGCGGATAGGTCTTGAAACTGACGATCACATCCGCGTGATCGATCATCTTCTGCGTGACGTTCGCGTGCAGGTCGAGTGCGACCGCGATCGGCGCGTCGGGCAGCACGGCGCGCACGCGCGCGAGCAGGTCGCCCTCGCCGTCCGCGCTCTGTTCGGCGACCATCGCGCCGTGCAGATCGAGCATCACCGCGTCGCAACCGGGCGCGGCCGCGACGATCGCGTCGCAGATCGCCGCATACGCGTCGGCCGCGACGGGTCCGCTCGGGTTCGCCGCCGCCGATACGGGCGTCACGATGTCGGCGCCCTCGCGCGCGGCCGCGTCGAGGAACGCGGCCATCGCGGTGCGCATGCCGTGGTTCGCGCGATACGCGTCGTCGCCCCAGTCGGGGCCGTTGCGGCCGAACGCGGCAAGCGGCGTCGGCACCGGCGAGAACGTGTTGGTCTCGTGGTTCATCCGGGCGATCAGGAGCTTCATCGCGCGCCCCCTTGCGCCATGCCTGCCGCGCCCAGCATCGCCTGCAGCAGCACGTTGCAGCCGGCTTCCAGATGCACCGGATCGGCATCCTCGATCTCGTTGTGGCTGATTCCGTCCTTGCACGGCACGAAGATCATCGCCGTCGGCGCCACGCGCGCGAGATACACGGCATCGTGGCCCGCGCCGCTGATCACGTTCATCGACGACAGCCCGAGCGCGCCCGCGCCGGCCCGTACCTGCTCGACCAGCGTCGCGTCGAACGGCTGCGGCGGGAAGTACACGACCGGCTCGACGTCGATCCGCATGCCGGCCGATGCGCCCAGGTCGCCGCACACCGCGCGCAGCTCGGCATCCATCGCGGTGAGCGTCGCATCGTCGGCCGCGCGCAGGTCGACGGTCAGCGTCACGCGGCCCGGAATCACGTTGCGCGAATTCGGGTGCACGTCGACCCAGCCGACCGTGCCGCGCCCGTGCGGCGGATGCGCGCGCGCGATGCCGTTCACCGCGCGCACCAGATCGGCCGCGACCAGCAGCGCGTCGCGCCGCAGTTCCATCGGCGTCGGGCCCGCATGCGCCTCCATCCCGTGAACGGTGACGTCGTACCAGCGCTGCCCGAGCGCCCCCTCGACCACGCCGATCGTCGTGTCGTGCGCCTCCAGCACCGGGCCCTGCTCGATATGCGCTTCGAAATACGCGCCGACCGGATGCGCGACACGCCCGTCGTCCGCGCTGCCCGCATAGCCGATCGCGGCCAGCGCATCGCGCACCGACACGCCGTCGCGGTCGCATTGCGCAAGCGCATGATCGAGCGTGAACGCGCCGGCGAACACGCCGGAGCCCATCATCACCGGCACGAAGCGCGAGCCTTCCTCGTTGGTCCAGACCGCGACCTCCAGCGGCGCACGCGTGCGCACGCCCGCATCGTCGAGCGTGCGCAGCACTTCGAGGCCGGCGAGCACGCCGTAGTTGCCGTCGAACTTGCCGCCGGTCGGCTGCGTGTCGATATGACTGCCGGTCGTCACGGGCGGCAGGTCATCGCGCTCGCCGGCACGCCGCGCGAAGATGTTGCCGATCGCGTCGACCCGCACCGTGCAGCCGATGTCCTTCGCCCATGCGACGAACAGGTTGCGCGCGTCGCGATCGAGTTCGGTGAGCGCGAGGCGGCACACGCCTCCCTTGTCGGTCGCGCCGATCCGCGCGAGACGCATCAGGCTGTCCCACAGCCGCGCGCCGTCGACGCGCAAGCCGGACGCCGCGACGCCCGGTGTCGAATCCTGAACTTGCATCGATGGAAATCCTCGCAATGAAAGGGCCCGGCGCTCACGCGACGCCGACGCCCAGGTAACGGTCCTTCACCTCGTGGTCGGCCACGAACGCCGCGTTGCTGCCTTCGTAGACGATCACGCCCTGTTCGATCACGAAGTGGCGATCCGCGAGCTGCGTGCACACTTCGAGGTTCTGCTCGACGAGCAGGATCGCGACGCCGGCCGCCTTGATCTGCTTCAGTTGCGCGACGATCTCCTCGACGATCACCGGCGCCAGCCCTTCGACGGGCTCGTCGAGCATCAGCAGCCGCGGGTGGTTCATCAGCGCGCGGCCGATCGCGAGCATCTGCTGCTCGCCGCCCGACAGCTGCGCTCCGCCGTTGCGGCGCCGCTCCTTCAGGCGCGGGAAGATCCGGTAGATGTCGTCGAGCTGCCACGGCGAATCGCGGCGCGCGCCGAGCCGCAGGTTTTCCTCGACCGACAGCAGCCGGAAAATCCCGCGATGCTCGGGCACGAAGCACAGCCCGCGCGCGGCGATCCGGTGCGCGGGCTGCCTGGACAGCGACCGGCCCGCGAACGTCACCGTGCCGCCGGTGGGCGCCACGACACCGGCGATGGTCTTGAGCGTCGTCGACTTGCCCGCGCCGTTGCGCCCCAGCAGCGTCACCGTCTCGCCCTCGTTCACGCTCAGCGAAATGCCCTGCAGCACGTGACTCTTGCCGTAGCACGCATGGACGTCCTTCACGTCGAGCATCATGCGCGGCCTCCCGTGATCATGTTGCCGAGATACGCGCTGCGCACGCGCTCGTCGCCGCGAATCGCGTCGGGTTTGCCTTCCACGAGGACGCGCCCCTGCTGCATCACCGTGATCGTGTCCGAGATGTCCATCACGATTCCCATGTTGTGTTCGATCAGCACGACCGTGTAGTCGTCGCGCAAGCCCCGGATCAGCGTCTTCATGTCGTCGAGGTCGTCGATGCCCATCCCCGACGTCGGTTCGTCGAGAAAGATCGCGCGCGGCCGCGCCGCCAGCGCCATCCCGACTTCGAGCCGGCGCTGCTGGCCGTGCGACAACACGCCGGCCGCGGTGCCGGCGAAGCGCTGCAGGCCGAGCCGCTCCAGCACGTCGTCCACGATGCCGTCGTGCGCGAGCGCGCCGCGCGGCAGCGTCCACGGGTTCAGCGCGCGCCGCGATTCGACGCCCTGCGCGGCCACCCGCAGGTTCTCGCGCACGCTCAGGTTCAGGAACAGGCTCGTCACCTGGAACGAGCGGGCGATGCCGCGCCGCACGCGCTTGTGATCGGGTTCGCGCGACACGTCGCGGCCGTCGAACAGGATCGAACCCGACGTGATGGGCAGCGTGCCCGTCAGCGTATGGAACAGCGTCGTCTTGCCCGCGCCGTTCGGGCCGATCACCGAATGCACGGTGCGCGGCATGATCCGCAGGTCGACGCCGCCCAGCGCCGTGAACTTGCCGTAGCGCTTGACGATGCCGCGCGCTTCGAGAATCGCTTCGCTCATTGCTGCTCCCTGGCCGTAGCCGCCATGCGATCGGTGCGCCGCAGCGACGCCACGACGCGTTCGCCGAGTCCCCACAATCCGCGCTGCATGAACAGGCTGACCACGATCAGCACGAGGCCGAGCAACAGCAGCCAGCGCGGCCACAGCGTCGACAGCCAGTCCGCGAACAGCACGTAGAACGCGGCGCCGAGCACCGATGCAAACAGGTTGCGCGTGCCGCCGATCACCGTCATCACGAGGATCATCTCGCTCGTGTGATAGTCGATGTTCGACAGCGGCGCGATGCCCGTCATCAACGCGTGCAGCGCACCGGCCAGGCCCGTGACCGCGCCCGAGATCACGAACGCCGCGAGCTTGAAGCGCTGCACGTCGTAGCCGGCCGCCGCCGCGCGCGCCTCGTTGTCGCGAATCGCGAGCAGCGTGCGGCCGAATATCGAGCGCGACACGCGCAGCAGCAGCCAGAACACCGCGACGAACAGCACCGCGACGAAACCGTAGTAGCGCCACGGCGAATCGATCGAAACGAGCGCATGCCCGAACGCGGACAACGCCGGGCGCGGGATGTCGAGCAGCCCGTTGTCGCCGCCCGTGACGTCCGGCGTCGTATACGCGAGAAAATAGAACAGCTGTCCGAACGCGAGCGTCAGCATCACGAAATAGGTGCCGCGCTGCCGGATCGAGAACCAGCCGACGAGCGCGGCGGCAACCGCGCCGAGCACGGCGGCCGCGACGAGCGCGACCGTCACCGATTCGACGCCGCGGGTCAGCACCAGCCCTGCCGCGTAACTGCCGAGCCCGAAGAAGATGCCTTGCCCGAACGACAGCAGCCCCGTAAACCCGAGCAGCAGGTTGCAGCCCAGCGCGGCGAGCGCGAACACCAGCACTTCGGTCGCGAGCGAGCCCGAGCTCAACACCAGCGGCAGCACGCACGCGGCGACCACCGCGAGCCAGCCTTCCGGGCGTTGCAGCGCGCAGCGCCACAGCGGCGCACGCGGCGCGGCTGCCGCGCCGGGCGACAGCGATTTCGACGAATCGATCATGCAGCCCTCCCCAGCAAACCGTTCGGACGCAGCAGCAGCACGGCTGCCATTGCCACGTAGATCATCAGCCGCGCGCCTTCCGGCCACAGCGTGCTCATCAGGCTCTGCACGATGCCGACCAGCAGCCCGCCCACCAGCGCCCCGAGAAAATTCCCCATCCCGCCGACCACGACCACGACGAACGCGACGCCGAGCGCCTCGATGCCCATGAACGGATCGACGCCGCGGATCGGCGCGGCGAGCACGCCGGCCAGCGCCGCCGTGGCCGCGCCGAGCGCGAACACGAGGCTGAACACGCGCGTCACGTTGATGCCGAGCAGCGACACCATCTCCGACGATTCGCTGCCCGCGCGCACCGTGCTGCCGAGCCGCGTGCCGTCGAGCAGCCACCACAGCAGCCCGGCCAGCACCGCCGTGAAGCCGATCACGAACAGCCGGTATTTCGGGTAGATGAAGCCGCCCCAGACGACCACGCCGTTCAGCGCGTCGGGCGGCGGCACGTTGTCGCCGAGCGGGCCCCACGCGAGGATCGCGCACTCCTGCAGCACGAGCGCGAGGCCGACCGTCGCCAGGATGTGGAATTCGTGCTGTTGCGCGTACACGTGACGCAGCACCAGCTTCTCGACGATCCATGCGAACGCGCCGACGACGAGCGGCACGACCGCGAGCGCGACCCAGAAATTCGCCGACCATTGCAGCGCCTGGTAGCAGAGGTACGCGCCGAGCAGATAGAACGCGCCGTGCGCGAAATTCACGAAGCGCAGCAGGCCGAACACGATCGACAGGCCGACGGCGAGCAGGAAGTACAGCATGCCCACGCCGATGCCGTTGACGATCTGCAGCAGATAGACGTTCATGGCTTCCGTGTCAGAAAGGAAGGAAATGGACGTCCGCGGCGCACCCCGCCCGCGGACGCGCGCAGGGTGTCAGGCGAGCTTGCAGCCGGTCTTGTCGACCGGCAGGAACGACTGGCCCGAGCTGACGATGTCGGCGTAGTCGTCGGCATTCTTCATCCGGCTCTTCGGCTTGCCCTTCAGCAGGTAGTAGTTCTTCATCACCTGGTGGTCGCCCTTGCGGATTTCTTCCGGGCCGGTGAGGCCGTCGTATTTCATGCCTTCCATCGCCGCGATCACCTTCTTCGGATCGGCGCTGCCGGCCTTCACCATCGCGTCGATCAGGATCTTCGAGCAGATGTACGAACCCGCGAGGCTGTAGTTCGGGTTGGCCTTGAACGCGGCGTTCGTGCGCTTCACGAGGTCGCGGTTCAGCGGCGAATCGATCCCGTGCCAGTACTGCGCGCCGAAATACACGCCGTCGCAGATGTCCGGCCCGAGCGCCTCGAACTGCTCGAGGCCCGATGCCCACGCGAGCAGGATCGTGCAGTTGCGCTTCATCCCGAAGCTGACGGCCTGGCGCAGCGTGTCCGACGACTGCGAGCCGAAGTTCAGGATCAGCAGCACGTCCGGCTGCGCGGCTGCCGCGTTCGTCAGGTAGCCGCTGAACTCCTTCTCGGCCAGCGAGTGATAGCTGTTGCCGACATGCTCGATGCCCTTTTCCTTGAAGATCGCCTTCGCCGCCGACAGCAGCCCGTCGCCGAACACGTATTGCGGGGTGATCGTGTACCAGCGCTTCGCCTTCGGCAGCATCTGGACCAGCGGGCGCACCGTCTGCTCGATCGCGCCGAAGGTCGGCACCGACCAGCGGAACGTCGCGTCGTTGCAGTCCTTGCCGGTCAGCTCGTCCGCGCCGGCCGTCGTGATGAACACGCCGCCCGCCTTCTGCACTTCCTTGCCCATCGCCAACGATTCGGACGACAAAATACCGCCCGCAAAAAAACGCGCGCCCTTCTGCTGTGCGATCTCCTGCACGCGCCGCACGGCGGTTGCGGGCTTGCCCTCGGTGTCGAGCGTCGTGTAGACGAGCGGTGCGCCGAGCACCTTGCCGTACTGCTTGACGGCCAGCTGCATGCCGAGGTCGGCGTATTTGCCGTTGGCCGCGAACGGGCCGGACATCGGCACCGGACAGGCGAGCTGGATGGCGGCGCCCTGCGCGAATGCGGCACGGGACCCCAGGGCGCCGAGCGCGCCCGGTACGGCCGACAGCGCGGCCAGTTTCAACAGTTCTCGGCGATTCAAGTTGACGCTCCTTGGAGGGACAAACACACGCGATACGACGGACTGCCAAACCGTGCCAACGCTCTACGGAAAGGGATGCGTCGTCAATTAATCCTATTTATCATGATAAATAGAATGAACCCGATGCTAGAGACGATCAAAATTCGTGTCAATCAGGCAAAATTCCCTACCGCCGCGCCCGGGCCGATCGACGACGATGTGAACGGGCGTGCGCATGTCAGACAAAGGAGTCTCGAAGATGGTCATGGACCGAGCCAGGGCAGGCCTCGCGGTCGAAATCAAGCAGCCGAAGCGCGCGGATCTCGTCGCGGAGGAAATCAAGCGGCTCATTACGGAAAAGGACCTGAAGCCCGGCGACCGCCTGCCGCGCGAAGCCGAGCTGCAGCAGCTCTATGCGGTCAGCAAGAGCACGATCCGCGAGGCGTTGAAGTCGCTGGAAGTACAAGGCCTGATCAAGGTCACGACCGGGCCGACGGGCGGCGGGATGGTGGTCGAGGTGCCGCTCGACCGGACGCTGCAGTTGCTGCAGAACTACCTTTTCTTCAAGGACGTCACCATCGACGACATCTACACCGTGCGCAAGCTGCTCGAACCCGAGCTGGCCGCGGGCGCGGTGCCGCATCTGACGGAGCAGGATTTCGCCGCGCTCGAGGCCAACATCGCATGCTGCGACGGCTCGTCGGGCGCGCCGGAGCGCGGTCATCTGGTCCGACAGCGGCAGGAGGACATGACGTTCCACGACATCCTCGCCGCCGCGAACCCGAATCCGTTCCTGCGCTTCAGTTGCGAGCTGATCAACGAGATGATCCGGCAACTGATCGAGTTCCGGAACGACACGCCGATCGCCGAACACAAGCGCTTCGGCGAAGCGAACGTGGCGATTCACCGCTCGATCCTGCAGGCCGCCCGCGAACGCGACGTCGAACGCGTCCGCGCGCTGATGGTCGAGCACATGACCGAGGCGCCGAAGCACGTGAAGCGGATGAAGGGAAAGTTGCGCGGGCGGTTGATTCTGGATTCGGAGATCCGCAAGCGCGTGCGCGCCGTGTCGGCCGAGCTCGACGAATAGCCGAGTGCGTCCCGCCCGATGGCGGGGCGGCGGGCGCGCGGCTCCGTGATTCCGCCGCGGCACGACCTGCCCGCGTTTCGCGGAATCCATATTTCTGCGCGTCTACCGCATCGGCCCGCTCCCGCCCAGCACCCCGTTGCATAAAAACATCGGCACCGTCGCAACCCGCGCGCACCCCATCCAACGATTGCATCGATCGATATGACCGCGACCGTCCGTTCCGGCCGATCGGCGTTCGCCGTTCATGCGATGCGTCCGCGCCAGCAGGCAGCGCGGATGCGATGGCGACGGTCGCGCCGGGCGCGCGGCGACGCGCATTGCAATTCAATAATCCGACGATTTGCAAACCACGGATCGGCCGTTCGTCGCGCGACCCGGACTCAATAGCATCGTGATCCTCGCAGATGTACCCATAAAAAACAGAGGATATTCATGATCAAGAAATCGGTAGTCCTGGGTTTGGTTTCGGTCGGTTCCCTCGGCGCGCACGCGCAGAGTTCCGTCACGCTGTACGGCCTCGTCGATGCCGGCTTCGCCTATACGAACAACCAGGGCGGCGCGAGCAACATCCAGCAGACGAGCGGCAAGCTGAGCGGCAGCCGCTGGGGCCTGAAAGGCGTCGAGGATCTCGGCGACGGCCTGCAGGCCGTGTTCACCCTCGAAAGCGGATTCCGGCCGAGCGACGGCGGGCTCGGCCAGGGCGGCCGCCTGTTCGGCCGTTCCGCGTACGTGGGCCTGGGCAAGACCGGCATCGGCACGCTGACGTTCGGCCGCCAGTACGAGCCGATCACCGATCTCGTCGCGCAGTATTCGGGCTCCGGCTTCTGGTCGCCGGCAACCCATGTCGGCGACAACGACAACATGAACCAGAGCTTCCGGATCAACAACGCGGTGAAGTTCCGCAGCGCGACGATCGCCGGCTTCACGGCCGACGTGCTGTACGCGTTCAGCAACCAGGCGAACGGCGGCGCGGGCACGGGCTTCTCGAACAACAACGCATGGGGCGTGTCGGCCAACTACGTGAACGGCCCGCTGTCGGCGGGCGCCGGCTACGTGCGGCTGAACAACCCGAGCACGACGTCGAACACCAGCGGCGCGGTGGGTGGCGCGACCTCGACGACCGGCAACGACTACAGCGGCGGGTTCTTCTACGGGCTGAACGGCGGCGTGCGCAAGCAGCAGATCGGCGTCGCGGGCGCGAGCTACGCGCTCGGCCGCACGACGCTCGGCTTCGCGTGGAGCCACACGCAGCTCGACTATCTCGACGGCTCGTCGCGCAAGCTCAACAACTACGACGTCAACGGCCGCTACCAGATCACGCCGGCGGCAACGCTGATCGGCGTCTACACGTTCACCGACGGACGCGCGAACGGCCTGCCGGGCACCGGCGGCCAGACGCTGAAACCGCGCTGGCACCAGTTCACGCTCGGGTTCGACTACGCGTTGTCCAAGCGCACCGACATCTATCTGTCCGGCATCTACCAGCTCGCGGCCGGCGATGCGAGCACCGCGACGTCGGGCGGCTATCGCAAGATCGCGGCGATCTCGAACATCGGCACCGCGTCGTCGACGAATCGCCAGCTCGCGTTCGTCAGCGGGCTGCGCGTGAAGTTCTGACCGCACGCACGACGCGCGCGGCGGGCGCGGCACGATAAGCAAAGCGGGAATGCTTGTTTGCCGCGTCGCGCCCCGTTGCCGACAATACGCGTTTTTCTGCATGCTGCCGCGCGGCTTCGACCATGACCGATTCCCGCTTTCGCACGCACCGCCTGCACCGCACGGGCCGCCGCACGGCGCTGCGCCGGCTCGCCGGCGGCTGGGCCGCCGCGCTGCTGCCGGCCGGCGGCGCACTCGCGAGCCAGACGCTCGCGCCGCTGTCGCCGCTCGACGTGCCGCCGTGGACGCGCACGCCCGGTGCGCCGTTGCTGTCGCCGCCGTACGGCCTGCCGGGCGCGCACGAGCGCGACGTGATCCGTCGCAGCGCCCGCACGCCGGCGCTGCCCGGATCCGGCTCGTCGATGACGCCGCTCGCCGACCTGTTCGGCGACATCACGCCGAACGGCCTCGTCTACGAGCGCCATCATGCGGGCGTGCCCGATATCGACGCGCAACGCCATCGCGTCGTCGTGCACGGCCTCGTGCGCGAGCCGCGCATCTTCACGATCGACGACCTGCTGCGCTTTCCGTCCGAATCGCGGATCCACTTTCTCGAATGCTCGGGCAACACCGGCAGCGAATGGAACGGCCCGAGCGGGCTGCCCGTTCAGTTCACGCACGGGCTGCTGTCGTGCTGCGAATGGACCGGCGTGCGGCTGTCGACGCTGCTCGACGAAACCGGCATCGATCCGGCCGCGCACTGGCTGCTCGCGGAAGGCGCGGACGGCGCGGCAATGACGCGCAGCCTGCCGCTCGACCGGATTCTCGATCGCGCGCTGGTCGTCTATGCGCAGAACGGCGAGCGGCTGCGGCCCGAGAACGGCTATCCGGTGCGGCTGATCGTGCCGGGCTTCGAAGGCAACACGAACATCAAGTGGCTGCGGCGGCTGAAACTGGTTCGCGCGCCGGAGATGACGCGCGAGGAAACGTCGAAATATACGAACCTGCTGCCGAACGGCTGCGCGCGCCAATTCGTGTTCGAGATGGACGCGAAATCGGTCATCACGCGGCCGTCGGCCGGGCACCGACTCGCGTCGCACGGCTACTACCCGATCGGCGGCTATGCGTGGTCGGGGCGCGGCCGGATTCGCGCGGTCGACGTCTCGACCGACGGCGGCCGCACCTGGCGCGCCGCACGGCTCGCGGGCGACGTGCGCGATCGCGCGCTGACGCGCTTCGAGGCCGACTGGGTCTGGAACGGCGAGCCGGCCGACCTGCAAAGCCGCGCGACCGACGACACGGGCTACGTGCAGCCGACCCGCGCCGCGCTCGTCGCCGCGCGTGGCGTGAACTCGCAATACCACTACAACGGCATCCAGAACTGGCGTGTCGGCGCGGACGGCGAGGTGCGCAATGCCTAAGCCGATTACGCGCCGGATTGCATCGTTCGCGGTGGCCTCATCGATCAGCTGCGCGCTCGCCGCGCCCGCGTTCGGCGCGGGCTTCGGCCTCGGCCAGCCGGTCGACCGCGCGACGATCGCCGCATGGGACATCGATGTCGCCCCCGACGGCAGCGGCCTGCCGCGCGGTGCGGGCACGGTCGCGCGCGGGGCGCGCGTGTTCGCGGACACATGCGCGATGTGTCACGGCGCCGCCGGCCAGGGCGGCGTCGGCGATCCGCTCGTCGGCGGGATCGGCTCGCTCACCGACGCGAAACCGAAAAAGACGGTCGGCAGCTACTGGCCGTATGCGACGACGCTGTTCGATTACATCCGGCGCGCGATGCCGTACAACGCGCCGCAATCGCTGAGCGCGGACGATGTCTATGCGGTCACCGCATACGTGCTGCACCTGAACGGCATCGTGCCGGACGACGCGACGCTCGATGCGCGCACGCTGCCGCGCGTGAAGATGCCGAACCGCGATGGTTTCGTGGCGGATCCCAGGCCGGGAAGGCTGTGACGCATCCGCGCCCGGGCGAGCGGGACGGAGAGTGATCTTCCGCGCAGCCCGGGATGGTGTGCACGATATTTTCGTCAGGCGGCCAACGCCCGTCTTGACCACACCTTCGTCGCAGCGCCCCGCCATCGCCATCGCCGTTCGACAGCCGGGCGCCCCCCTGCGAATTCAGGCCGCAGACGCGCCAAGCGCGGCGAACTCGCGCCGCTCGGGCCGCTGCAGCCCCAGATGATCGCGCAGCGTATGCCCCGCATAGTCGCGGCGAAACAGCCCGCGGCGGCGCAGCTCGGGCAGCACGAGTTCGATGAAATCGTCGAGGCCGCCCGGCAGGGTCGGCGCCATCACGTTGTAGCCGTCCGCGCCGTACCGCACGAACCGCTCCTCAAGGGCGTCGACGATCTGCTCCGGCGTGCCGACGAGTTGCCAGTGGCCGCGCGCGCCCGCGATGCGCAGATACAGCTCGCGTATCGTCAGGTTCTCGCGGCGCGCGAGTTCGAGCGTCAGCGTCTGCCGGCTCTTGCTCGCATTCGTTTCCGGCAGCGGCGGAATCGGGCCGTCGAGCGGATACGCGGAGAGATCGACGCCGCCGGTCAGCCCCGACACGAGCGCGAGCCCGACCCTCGGGTCGATCAGCGCCTGCAACGCGTCGAATTTCTCCTGCGCTTCGCTCTCCGTGCGGCCGACCACCGGAAATACGCCGGGCATGATCTTCAGCGTGTCGGGGTCGCGGCCGAAGGCGGCGAGTTGCCCCTTCACGTCCGCATAGAATGCGATCGCGTCGTCGAGCGTCTGCTGCGCGGTGAAGATCACCTCGGCCGTGCGCGCGGCGAGCCGCGTGCCGGCCGGCGACGAACCGGCCTGCACGACGACCGGATGCCCTTGCGGCGAGCGCGCGACGTTCAGCGGCCCGCGCACCTGGAAAAAGCGGCCGCGATGATCGAGCACGTGGCGCTTGCCGGGATCGAAGAAGCGTCCCGCCGCGCGATCGCGCACGAATGCGTCGTCGTCCCAGCTATCCCACAG
This sequence comes from Burkholderia sp. IDO3, assembly GCF_003366075.1. Classification (NCBI taxonomy): domain Bacteria; kingdom Pseudomonadati; phylum Pseudomonadota; class Betaproteobacteria; order Burkholderiales; family Burkholderiaceae; genus Burkholderia; species Burkholderia sp. IDO3. Next base: position 569,910 of record NZ_CP028964.1, on the reverse strand, counting down.
CCCGCGCACGACGTCCGCGAATTCCTCGGCGCGCGCATAGCGTTCGCCGTGATCGAAATGCGCGTCGCGGTTGAAGTTGCGCGCTTCGTGCGCGCTCGACGACGTGACGAGGTTCCATCCGGCGCGGCCGCCGCTGATGTGATCGAGCGACGCGAACTTGCGCGCGATGTGGAACGGCTCGTTGAAGCTCGTCGACGCGGTGCCGACCAGCCCGATGCGTTCGGTGACGGCCGCGAGCGCCGACAGCAGCGTCAACGGCTCGAACTGCGCGACGTAGCTGTGCGCGGTCCGGCTCAGGAATTCGACATCGTCGCCGCGCGTGCCGACGCCGTCGGCGAGGAACACGAGATCGAACTTCGCGGCCTCCGCCGCCTGCGCGAGCCGCACGTAGTGGCGAAAGTCGACGCCGGCATCCGCCTGCGAGCCGGGATGGCGCCAGGCGGCGATGTGATGGCCGGTGGGGTACAGGAACGCGCCGAGGTGCAGATGGCCAGTGCGGGTCGTCATCGGGAAAATTTCCGGAAAGAAGGCTGCGCGTGCAGCCGGAGCGGGCCACGCGCCCGTTGACGCCGGTACGTGGTCGCGCGGTTCAGTGCGTGATCGCCGATCGTCCGCGCATCGCGCGGCAGCGGCTTGCCGCCGGCAATCGTTTGCATATCGAATCAATGCCGGCCGGGGGCGTGCATCGGCACGCCGCGTCGATACGCGGCCCGCTCGGGACGACCTCCAACTGCCCGAGGCGAGAACGTTCCGACGATCGATTGCGCACGCGCGCCCGGTCCGTACGATCCTTCGATCGCCCGCCACAAGCGGCACCGCAAAGTATAGGGACGCCCGCGGCGCGCGTGAAAAACCGATTTCAGCTTTGGTTATGCGCGCGCCGGGAATATCAGTGCTGGATGCCCCAGCGGCGCACCGTCACGCGCTCGAGCGTATCGAACACGAGGTGCTCGACGAGCAGGCCGATCACGATGACGGCCGCGAGCCCCGCGAACACGCGGTCGGTATACAGCTCGTTGCGGTTCTGGAAGATGTACCAGCCGAGCCCGCCCTGCCCCGCGCTCGCGCCGAACACGAGTTCCGCCGCGATCAGCGTGCGCCACGCGAATGCCCAGCCGACCCGCAGCCCCGACAGGATCGACGGCAGCGCGGCCGGCACGAGGATCAGCGCGATCTGCCGCAGGCCGGTGAGCCCGTAGTTGCGCCCGGCCATCTTCAGCGTGGCCGGCACGCCGGCGAAACCGGTGTACATGCTGAGCGCGAGCGGCCACAACACCGCATGCACGAGCACGAACAGCAGGCTGCCGGTGCCGAGCCCGAACCACAGCAGCGCGATCGGCAGCAACGCGATCGACGGCAGCGGATTGAACATCGACGTGAGCATCGTCAGCACGTCGCGGCCGATGCGCGTCGACACCGCAAGCGAGGTCAGCACGAACGCGAAGAACACGCCGAGCGCGTAGCCGCGCAGCAGCACCGACATCGAGATGCCCGTCTTCACGAGCAGTTCGCCCGACTCGATGCCTTGCACGAACGCCGCGAGCGTCGCGCCGAAGGTCGGCACGAGCAGATCGTTCGCGACGATGCGCGCGACGATCTCCCACGCGGCGATCAGCACGAGCGCGATGACGCCGCGGCGGAACCAGCCCGCATCGGCGATGCGGCGCAACAGCGGAGCGGGCGCCGCGCGTTCGGCGTCGGGCGGCGTGTCGAGCGTGCGCTCGTACTCCGCGCGCACGGGCGGCAACGGCGGCAGGACCGGGTCGATCGTGCTCATGATGCGGTGTCCTCCGGGTTCGTCGCGCTCGCGACGCCGGTCGCGTCGGTATCGAACAGCAAATGATGAATGCGTGCGACGCTGTCGCGGAAGTCGCCGGTGCCGACGTTCTCGAGCGAATGCTCGTGGCTGTTGAGCTCCGCGCGCACGCGGCCCGGATGCGGCGACAGCAGCAGGATCCGGTTGCCGACGACGAGCGCCTCCTCGATCGAATGCGTGACGAACAGCAGCGTGAAGCGGAACTCGTCCCACAAGCGCAGCAGTTCCTCCTGCATCTTGCGGCGCGTGAGCGCGTCGAGCGCGGCGAACGGCTCGTCCATCAGCAGCACGCGCGGCTGCATCGCGAGTGCGCGCGCGATCGCGACGCGCTGCTTCATCCCGCCGGACAGCGTATGCGGATATGCGTCGGCGAACGCGGCGAGTCCGACCTTGTCGAGATAGTGCAGCGCGCGCTCGCGCGCTTCGGCACGCGACAGCCTGGCGGCCGCACGCAACGGAAACGCGACGTTCTCGGCGACCGTCTTCCACGGCGGCAACTGGTCGAATTCCTGGAACACGACGATGCGGTCGGGGCCCGGCCCGTGCACGGGACGGCCGTCGAGCGTGATCGCCCCCGACACGGGCTCGATGAAGCCAGCGATCGCCTTGAGCAACGTGGACTTGCCGCACCCCGACGGGCCGAGCAGCACGAAGCGGTCGCTGCCGTACACGTCGAAACTGACCTGATGCGTGGCGCGCACGATCCGCGCGCCGCTCCGGTATTCGAGGTTCACGCGATCGATGGCCAGCAGGCGTTCGCTGCGCGCGTCGGCCGGTGCGGCCTGCGGCGCGGTACGTGCATCGGATGCCGCACGCGCGGCCGGCGCGGCGGCGCCGCGCGCCGCGTACGGCGGCAACCAGGTTCGGGGGGAAGTGGCATTCACGATCGAGACTCTTGCGAAGAAAACATCAGCATGCGGCCGTGCGCGGCACGACCCAACCAACGATTGCGCATATCGAAACCGGATCGACGTATAAGCGTCGATCGCGCTGTCGCAGCGGCACCGGCGCTCAACTGCCGCCGGCCGTCGCCGGATCGTCGAAGAAGTAGTCGCGCCACGATTTCGGCTCGTTGCGGATCGCACCGGTGCGATACATGAACTGCGCGAGCCGCAGCGTGTTCTGCGGCGCGGTCTTGAACTGCACCTGCGGATTGCGCAGGATCTTCAGCAGCAACGCGCGGTCGATCTTCGAGCCGTTCACGCGGATATACGTGTCGGCCGCACGCTCGGGATCGGCCGCGATCTGGCGAGCCGCATCGGCCAGCGCGGCGACGAATGCGCGGTACGTCTTCGGGTTGTCGTCGCGGAATTTCTGCGTGGCGTACAGCACCGTCGCGGAGCTCGGGCCGCCGAGCACGTCGTACGAATTCAGCACGATATGCGCGCCCGGATTGCCCGCGAGCTCCTGCTCCTGGAACGGCGGATTGCCGAAGTGGCCGGTAATCACGTTGCTGTTCGCGAGAATCGCGGCCGTCGCATCCGGATGCGGAATCGCCTGCGTCAGCGCATCGAGCTTGTCGAACTGCTTGTCGCCCCACTGCTTCGCGGCCGCGTACTGCAGCACGCGCGACTGCACCGACACGCCGACGGCCGGCACCGCGATCCGGTCCTTCGCGCTCAGGTCCGCGATGGTCTTCACGTTCGGGTTGTTGCTGACGAGGTAGTACGGAAAATTGCCCAGCGACGCGACGCCCTTCACGTTCTGCCGGCCGCGCGTGCGATCCCACACCGTCAGGAGCGGCCCGACGCCCGCGCCCGCGACATCGATCGCGCCGGACAGCAGCGCGTCGTTCACGGCCGCGCCGCCCGACAGCCGCACCCAGTCGACCTTGATGTCGACGCCGGCCTTGCGCCCTTCCTTCTCGATCAGTTGCTGGTCGCGCGCGACGTTCAGCATCAGGTAGACGACGCCGAACTGCTCGGCGATGCGGATGCTGCCTTCCGCATGCGCGGCTTGCGGCAGGCCGGCGCCCGCGAATGCGAGCGCGGCGGTGAGCGTGGCGGCCAAAGCGCGGCGCGCGGACAGGGTCGTGCGGCTGAACGCCGGCGAAAACGAAAACGACATCGGAACTCCAGTGATCCAGTCGGAAAGGGGGCAGCGGAACGAAGCGGCGCGCGACTCAGAACGGCGCGTCGCCTTCGATCGTCGTGCGGTACAGTTTGCGGCGCAGATGGTCGGGCGTGCCGGCCGCGAGATGCATCAGCGAGCGGTTGTCCCAGAACACGAGGTCGTGATCGCGCCAGTGGTGCCGATACAGGTGCTCCGCACGCACGCTGTGCGCGAACAGCGCGTCGAGCAGCGCGCGGCTTTCGTCTTCGGGCAGGCCGACGATGCGCGTCGTGAAATGCTCGCTGACGAACAGCGCGCGACGGCCCGTTTCCGGATGCGTGCGCACGACCGGATGCACGACCGCCTCGACCTGCGCGATCTGCTCGGGCGACAGGTTCGGCCGCCACGGGTTGCGCGCCTGCAGTTCCGCATAACGGGCGAGATACGTGTGCTCGGCGCGCAGCCCGTCGACCGCGCGGCGCAGATGCGCGGGCAACGTGTCCCACGCGAGATGCATGTTCGCGAACAGCGTGTCGCCGCCCTCGGCCGGCAGTTCCTGCGCGTGCAGCAGCGAGCCGAGGCTCGGCTTTTCCTTGTACGACAGGTCGGAGTGCCAGAAATGGCCGGCGTCGCCGAGCCCGATCGGCTTGCCGTTCTCGACGATGTTCGACACGATCAGCACGTCCGGATGCGCGGGCAGCGCGAACTGATGCAGCACGTGGGTCTGCAGCGGCCCGAAGCGGCGGCTGAACGCGATGTGTTCGGCCGGCGTGATGCGCTGGTCGCGAAACACCAGCACGTGATGATCGAGATGCGCGCGGTGGATGCGCGCGAAACCGGCGGCGTCGAGCGGCTGCGACAGGTCGATGCCGACGACTTCGGCGCCCAGCGGCGCGTCGAACGCCACGATGTCGAACTGCTGCGCGCCGGCGTGCGGCGGCAATACGGGCCGTTGGCCGGCGAACGTCCACTCGGTGGCGCGGATGGCGGGAGTCGTCACGATACAGCCCTTGTTTCGGTAAAAAGCCGAATCTACGAGCGCGTGCCGGACTGCGTCAACGAAGCGATTTCGATACGTTTATCTGCTGTAGCGATAAAGATCGCTGCTCGGGCGGCGGGCCCGACGGGGCATGCCGCCACGGCGCCGCACCCAGGCTGTCCCGCGCCGCCCGACACGTCGTAGATCTGCCCGGTCACGTGGCTCGCGCGCGCCGATGAACCCCATCCCGGTCAGGAGGCCGAGCGGCAGCCGCATCGGGTCGAGCGCCGGGAACGCATCCTGCGGCTTGCCGGCCTGCGGCAGCAGCGCATTGATCGGCAGCATCGACAGGCACGCGGCCAGACACACGAGGATCGTCGTGCGCAACCCGGCCGCCTTGCCGGATTCACTCCGGTCGAGGCCGATCAGGCCGCCCGCGAGCAACGCCCGCCCAACCCTGACGAACATCTCGTGCCGTTGAGGTACGACCGGCATCGGCTTCATGCGCGTTTCCATGCACGTCGTCGTGCGTGATGCGCCGCGGTATGACCGCGAACGGCGCAAGCGGTGCGCAAGGTTCGGGCCCGGTTCTGGCATGCGTCATGCCGTACCGCCCCACGGGCGCGCGCATCGTGTCGCGCGGCAAAACGGCGTGTCGAAACGGCGCATCCGGTCGATCGGAATCCGGTCGCTCATGCGTCGCCATACGCACGGCCCGCACCTTGACCGGTCGTTCGGCCGGACCGGACAATATGCATTCGCCTCGTGCGCCGCACGGGTTCGAATCCCCCACCGATACGACAGACGAGACGCGCGCCCCCCCTCGTCGCCCGCGCGCGCCGCAGCGCGACGCCCCCCTTACGAAGGAGTTCGACCATGCTTACGCAGAAAACGAAAGACATCGTCAAGGCCACGGCCCCCGTCCTTGCGCAACACGGTTACGACATCATCAAATGCTTCTACACGCGGCTGTTCAACGCGCATCCGGAGCTGAAGAACGTGTTCAACATGGCGCACCAGGAGCAGGGGCAACAGCAGCAGGCACTGGCGCGCGCCGTCTATGCGTATGCGGAGAACATCGAGGACCCGAGCAGTCTCGCGGCCGTGCTGACGAACATCGCGAACAAGCACGCGAGCCTCGGCGTGCGGCCCGAGCACTATCCGATCGTCGGCGAGAACCTGCTCGCCGCGATCAAGGAAACGCTCGGCGACGCGGCGACCGACGACATCATCTCCGCGTGGGCGCAGGCTTACGGCAACCTTGCCGACGTGCTGATGGGCATGGAAAGCGGACTGTACGAACAGTCGTCGGACCGCCTGGGCGGCTGGACCGGCTGGCGCACTTTCGTCGTCCGCGAGAAGCGGCCCGAGAGCAGCGTGATCACGTCGTTCATTCTCGCGCCGGCCGACGGCAAGCCCGTCGCGAACTTCGAGCCGGGCCAGTACATCAGCGTCGCCGTCGACGTGCCCGCGCTCGGCCTGCAGCAGATTCGCCAGTACAGCCTGTCCGACATGCCCAACGGGCATACGTACCGGATCTCCGTGAAGCGCGAAAGCGGCGGCACCTGTCCGCCCGGCTACGTGTCGTGTCTGCTGCACGATCATGTGAACGTCGGCGACGAGATCAGGCTCGCCGCGCCGTACGGCAGCTTCCACATCGACGTCGATGCGAAGACGCCGATCGTGCTGATCAGCGGCGGCGTCGGGCTGACGCCGATGATCAGCATGCTGAAGCGCGCGATCCAGGATCCGCAGCGGCAGGTCGTGTTCGTGCACGGCGCGCGCAACAGCGGCGTGCATGCGATGCGCGACCGGCTGCGCGAAACCGCGAAGACGCACGCGAACTTCAAGCTGGTCGTGTTCTACGACGACCCGCTGCCGCAGGATGCCGAAGGCAGCGACTACGACCGCAAGGGGCTCGTCGACGTGAACGCGATCAAGGACACGCTCCTGCTGCCCGATGCCGATTACTACATCTGCGGCCCGGTGCCGTTCATGCGGATCCAGCACGATGCGCTGAAGAACCTCGGGATTCACGAGGCGCGGATCCATTACGAGGTGTTCGGGCCGGACCTGTTCGCGGAATGACGGGAAGGCGCCGCATGCCGCTCGGCGTGCGGCGTGCGGCGTGCGGCGTGCGGTGTGCGGCGTGCGGCGTGCGGCGCCAGATTGCCGACGCGGAGTGCGCGTCGGCTCCGCAGCCGGTCATTGAATCGTTCGGGTCGTTCTCGCCTGCCGCACGGCCGTGCCCCGGCCGTCGCCGTTGAAACCTCTGCCAGCCGCCGGCTTCGCCGGTCACGGGCGGCGAACTGCAGCGTCACGGCACGGAACATCGCCCTGTCCGCATCCGATCGGATACGAATCCCTCTTTTTTTCACGTTCCCTTCATTACTGGTTCCCGATCGGGTACGAAATGCCGATTCGAAAGCAGCGAACGCCCATTCGTTTCTGAGCGAATACGAAAACCTGTCCGAACGCGCGAGTTATGCAATACTGTTCCCGATCAGATACGAAGCACGGAGAACGTCATGTCGGAGAGTCAGCCTGTCGATACGATCGGCGCGCTTGCCCACCTTATCCGCGCCGCGCGGCTCCAGCAGGGTTTCACCCGCGATGAGCTCGCGAACGCCACCGGGCTGTCGCCGAAATTCATCAGTCAGGTGGAAGCCGGAAAGCCGACCGCGCAAATCGGCAAGGTGATGCTGCTGCTCGGCGAGCTCGGCGTGCGCCTGTACGCGGCGGCGTCGGTCGAGATTTCGGAAGAAACCGCGCGCAAGGCCGCGCAACGCCGCAGGAGCGCCCATGGCGGCTAACACGCTGATCGCCTCCGCAAACGGCGTGCGCATGGGCACGCTGACCGACGACAAAGGCATCTGGTCGTTCGCGTACGACGCGCAGTGGCGCGCGTCCCCGGCGGCCTATCCGTTGTCGCCGGCGTTCCCGTTGCGTCCCGACGCGTTCGTCGACACGTCCACCGATCGCCCGGTCCAGTGGTTCTTCGACAATCTGCTGCCCGAGGAAGGCATGCGCATGTCGCTCGCGCGCGAGGCGAAGGTCGATGCGGCCGACGCGTGGGGCCTGCTCGCGTACTTCGGGCGCGAGTCGGCCGGCGCGCTCACGTTGCTGGTCGACGGCGAGCACGAGGCGCCCGGGAGCCTGCAGCCGCTGTCGCTCGACGAACTCGAGCGCCGGATCCAGGCGATGCCGCAGCGCGCGCTGACGGCCACCGCGCCCAAGCGCATGTCGGCGGCCGGCGCGCAGCAGAAGCTGCTGCTGGTGCTGCGCGGCGACGCGCCCGACTATGCGCTGTTCGAACCCGTCGGCAGCGAGCCGTCGATGCACCTGCTCAAGCCGGACATGCGCGCGGCCGGCTACCCGCATTCGGCGATCAACGAGTTCTTCTGCATGAAGCTCGCAAAGCGGATGGGGCTCGACGTGCCGGACGTGCATTTCCTGCGCGCGCCGTCCGCGTGCTACGTGATCGACCGTTTCGACCGCGACGTCGCGTCGAAGCCGGCCGGGCGCGTGCATACGATCGATGCGATGCAGCTGCTCAACTACGACCGCGGTTTCAAGTACCAGCGCGCGAATGCGCAGGAGCTCGCGCGTGCGATCGATCGCACCAGCACGCGTGCGCTGACGCGCCTGTCGGTGTTCCGCTGGACCGTGTTCAACGTGGTGGTGGGCAATGCCGACGCGCATCTGAAAAACCTGTCGTTCTTCGTCGATGCGCGCGGCTACCGGCTCGCGCCGTTCTACGACATCGTCAGCACGGTGGTGTACCACACGCCGACGCACCGCCCCGAGCATCGCGGCGATGACTGGCCGCACTGCGAACTGACGATGCCGCTCGGCACGGCGACGCGGTTTGCGGACATCGACGTGCATGCGCTGATCGCGTTCGGCCAGGCGCTCGGGCTCCGGGAGAAAGCGGCGGCCAGCGAATTGCAGCGCTTTCTCGAACCGCTCGACCGCAACGTTGCGCTGACGCTCGATGAAGTGCGGGAGATCGCGCGGCCGGATGCGGGGGAAGTCCGGCTGTTGAATTCGATCGTGGCGATGCCGATCGCGGAGATGGGGCAGGCGCTGCGGCCGACGCGCGGGTGAGCGGGCATGCGCGCGGCCTGCCGCGTTCTTCCATTCGGTGCGACGCCGCACCGGGTCTTTCCATGCCCGTCAGCGGCGAACCGCAAACGCATCGACTCCCGTCAATGCCGCGGACCGCGCCCATAAACGCGCCGCATCCTCGGGATCGATCGCGTGCGGCCGCACACCGGCTTCCTCGTCGCCTTGCGTGACGACCGCGATATCGCAGTCCTCGCAGTACACCCCGCCGATATCGGCGAGACGCGGCGACGTTGCGGCCCATACCTGGGTCGCCGCGCCCTGCGCCGGCGTCTTGAAGGTCGGATCGATGGGCTCGCCGTGCGCGTCCACCCATCCCTGCGCCATCATTTCTTCGCGTGTCAGGTGACGCTGCAGCGGCGTCGCGATCTTGCCGGGGTGCAACGAATAGGCCCTCACGCCGCTGGACGCACCAAGCGCGTCGAGCTGCACCGCGAACAATGCGTTCGCGGTCTTCGACTGTCCGTACGCGAGCCATTTGTCGTATGCACGGGCGAACTGGAGATCGTCCCAGCGGATCGGCGACAGCCGGTGTCCAAGCGACGACACCGCAACCACGCGAGCACCGTGGCCATGCGCGAGCGCCGGCCACAGCCGGTTGACGAGCGCATGGTGACCGAGGTGATTGACGGCGAACTGCGACTCCCAGCCCTGGCCGACACGCGTCTCCGGGCACGCCATGATGCCCGCGCTGTTGATCACGATGTGCACGTCGCGCCGCGCGTCGACGAACCGGGCGGCGAACGCGGCCACACTTGCGAGATCGGCGAGGTCGAGTTCCGCGACTTCGACGCCGGCGATGCCGTGCATCGCGTCGCGCGCGGTATCGGCGCGCCGTGCGCCGACCACCACGTGCGCGCCGGCCCGCGCCAGCGCACGCGTCGTTTCGAGGCCGAGCCCCGAATGGCCACCCGTGACGATGGCCGTTTTGCCGCGAAGATCGAGTCCGCTCAGGACGTCGCTCGCCGTCGATGCGGCATCGAATCCGGAATGAAGGGGGTGCTGCCTGCTCGTCATTGAAGCCTCCACGCATGCTGCGTCAAGCACGCGGCCGCCCGTCGGCTGCGTCGCTGTACGGACCATTCTGCGGACCGGCGCCCGAACTGTGAATGCAATAGAATCCGGTTTTTCGTCGAGATCGTCCGGGGCCGTACGTGGATCCGCTATCCGAAGTGCTCTCGCTGCTGAAAACGCGCGACTCGTATTTCACCGGCCTGCGCGCCGGCGGCGAGTGGGCCGTCGACCTTCCGCCGCCCGAAGGCATCAAGTTCAATGCGGTCGTCGAAGGACGATGCTGGCTGACCGTCGACGGCGCGGGCCCCCCCGTGCAGTTGCAGACGGGAGACTGCTTCCTGCTCGCGTCGCCGCGGGCATTCACCCTCGCGAGCGATCCGTCGGTGGCGCCGCTCACCGTCGCCGACGTGTACCGCAATGTCGAACGCGGCATCGCCCACTATGGCGAACCGGCCGATTGCTTTCTGATCGGCGGCCGGTTCTCGTACGACGAGGGCGTGCCGCTGCTGCTCGGCAGCCTGCCGCCCGTGGTGATCGTGAGCGGCGAATCCGACCAGGCGGCGGTCCTGCGTTGGGCGCTGCAACAGCTTGCGCAGGAATTCGGTGCGTCGTCGCCGGGCGCATCGTTGATGGTCCGCCATCTCGGGCACATGATGCTCGTGCAGATACTGCGGTGCTACGTCGATAGCGGCGCCAACAGCGATGTCGGGTGGCTCGCCGGCTTCGCCGATGCCCGCGTGCGCGCCGCGCTTGCCGCGATCCACGCGGCCCCGGCGCGACACTGGACCGTCGACGCGCTCGCAGCCTGCTGCCACGTCTCGCGTTCGACGTTCGCGCTGCATTTCAAGCGACGGCTGGGATTCGGGCCGCTCGAATATGTGCTGCGCTGGCGGATACAGCTCGCGATGCGGGAACTGCGACGCTCGGACGCATCCATATCGACGGTGGCGCAAATGCTCGGCTACGACTCGGATAGCGCGTTCGGCCATGCATTCAAGCGCATCGTCGGCTGCTCGCCGAGCGCTTATCGCCATGAAAAGGCCCGCGCACCGGACGGTCAACCGCGCGACGCGCTCGACGCCGGGCCCGGCTGACGTTCATTCAGGGTTCAGTTGCACGGCGGATCGTGCATTTTGCCAATCGCATTCATTCGCATCATCATCGTCGGGATAAGTATTCTTATCACAACGCCACGATTTACCACCCAAACTCGATCAGACGCAAATACCGCGAGCCGCACCCCCTGCCCTCTCAACGGGGGTTCTACAAGGCCGGTCGACGCCGGCGCCAACGGTCAACCCACGACCAGATGCACGACGAACAGCAGCAACACGATAAAAATAGCGACTGCAACGAGTGCGGCAACGATCACGGCGAAGGGATTGAGTTGCGTCGCATCCGCTTCGAGATTTTTTCGTTTGTTGATCCCGAGAAACGCCAGAAAGACCGCGCGGAACGCACGAACGATCTGATCTTTACCTGTTTCAGCCATATAGTTCTCCTTCACCTGAATAAAAATAATGCGGGATATCGCGCGGCGCGAAGCGCGCGAGAATCCCGCTGTTCTTGCGACGCGGCTCGTTCGCTCATGTTTCGTCGGGGGCCGCGCGCCTTATCGTCCGATAGGAAGACCGGTTGGTTCGATCCAGCCCAGCCGATACGCGATGAGCAGCGCCAGAAACAACGTGATCGACAACCCGACGCGAGCCGCGAGCGACCATGCCATGCGCTTGGTTGTGCCCCGGTCGTGATTCATGAAGTACAGCGCGGAAATCAAGCTACCGATAATCAAAACAAATGCGACAGCAACCAGAAACGTCTTCATTTTTCATGCCTTGCGAGATCAGAATCAGTTTGAATCAATGCAGCCGGCTTTTGCCGCTCGGCAGCAACGTCGCCGACACCCGATGCCGGTCGTGCTCACCGCAGGAGCCAGCGAGGTCCCGCCGCTGAAGGATTGCCACGGGCGGCGGCTTCACGCTCCGCGCGATCGGCACGCCGTCAAAATGCCGCGCAGCAAATCGACCGGCGGCGGCGGACATCCGGGAATGGTCACATCGACGGGCAGGACCGACGAAACGGGGCCGCACACCGCATAGCTGTCGGCAAAGATGCCGCCCGTGCACGCGCACTCGCCGGCCGCGACGACCAGCTTCGGCGCCGGCGTCGCGTCGTACGCGGCAAGCAAGGCCGCCTTCATGTTCAGCGTGACGGGGCCGGTCACGAGCAGCAGGTCCGCATGGCGCGGGCTGGCGACGAATTTGATCCCGAGCCCTTCGATGTTGTAGTACGGGTTGTTCAGCGCGTGGATCTCCAGCTCGCAACCGTTGCACGAACCCGCGTCGATCTGCCGGATGCACAATGCGCGCCCGAGGAGGTCGAGAATGTCCTGACGAATCTGCTGCACCTCGTGTCGCCAGGCAGCTTCCGTGGCCGGCACGGGTTCATCGGGAAATTCGGTGCGCGCGAATTGACGGATGAGTTGCCACATCAGAGATCGTGCCCCGCGTAGTTCAGGTTGAACGATTTGTTGATCAGCGGGAAATCGGGAACGATGTTGCCGATGATCGCGTGCTCGAGCGCCGGCCAGTTCTGCCACGACGGATCGTGGCAATGGCAGCGGGCGATGGCATCGCCCGCTGCCGTCTCGAGCGCGACGAATATGTCACCGCGCCAGCCCTCCACCCAGCCGACGCCGCTGGATGGCGCCGTCGCGGGCGCGACGCCGGTGACGATCGGCCCGTCCGGAAGCGCCGCCAGCAGTGCACCGATCAGACGCAGCGATTCGTCGACTTCGGCAAACCGCACGGCGACCCGCGCGGCGACGTCGCCGCGCGCATCGCTTGCCGCCTTCACGGCCAGGTCGTGGTAAGGGGCCGGCCGCAGGTTCGCGCGCACGTCGAAGGTCTGGCCGCTGGCGCGGGCGGCCATGCCGCGCACGCCGAAATGCGCGACGACGTCGGCAGTCAGTCGACCGGTGCCGAGAAACCGGTCCTGCAGCCCGGACTGGTCTTCGTAGATCTTCCGCATCACGTGCACTTCGCGGGCGATGCGTTCGCACTGTTCGGCGAGGACCGCCGCGTCCTCGGGATGAATGTCGACGGCCAGCCCGCCCGGCACGATCCGGTCCATCAGGTATCGATGCCCGAAGATCCCGCCGTTGGTCCGTATCCAGTTCTCCTTGAGCCGCGAGAACTGCGCGAGACCGAACGCGAATCCGGCATCGTTGCCGAGCGCGCCCAGGTCGCCGAGGTGATTGGCGATGCGCTCGCGCTCGAGCAGGAGTGCGCGCAACGCCAGTGCACGCGCCGGCACGGCCGTGCCGCATGCCTGCTCGAGCGCCATGCAATAGGCCCACGAGAACGCGACGGTCGAGTCGCCGGCGATCCGGCCCGCGACGCGATGGCCGTTCGATGCGGCCGTCCGTTCGAACAGCCGTTCGACGCCGCGATGCGTATAGCCAAGCCGTTCCTCGAGTCGCAGCACCTTCTCGCCGACGACCGAGAACCGGAAATGGCCCGGCTCGATGGTGCCGGCGTGAATCGGTCCGACCGCGATTTCGTGCACACCGTCGCCGGCAACCTGCACGAACGGATAATCCGCTTCGTTCGATTCGAATCGCTCGATTCCGGTGGCCTGCTTGCGCAGTGGGAAATAGTCGCCGGGCCAGTTGCCGTGATTGAGCCACGGGCGCGTGTCACGCGCATCGCGCTCGCGCAGGCCGGTCAGGTCGAAAATCGCGCGCTGCATGCGTGCGGCGGCGGGAAACACGGCCGCGAGATCGGGATAGTCGCCGTCGGCCCGCGGTTGCCGCCCTGTCGCGAGACGGATCCACAGGAGCCCGTCGTCGCATTCGTACGCCGCGTTGACCGACAACACGCGCCCGGGCGTTTCGCCGGCCCACATCGCAACGAGCCGGCTTTGCTCCATCCGCGCGGCCTGTGCGATCTCGAGCCATCGCGGTTCGTCGACGTCGACCACCGTAGCCGGAACCTGGCCTGCCTCGTGCCGGAGGCGAATCGAGCCGTCCGCCTGAATCAAGTCGAGTCGCATCGCTTACCCCGCCAGCATCGTCGCAGCCTGGCGGTACCACATCGCCAGATAAGGCGGCACGTACAGCCCCAGCATCAGGCCGAGTCCCAGATGCACGAACACCGGCAGCAGTGCCGGCCGGTGTTCGAGCGGGGTCGCCGTCGTCGTTTCGCCGAACACCATCCGCTGCACGCGCGCGAAGATCGCCGCGAACGCGACGGCGAGCCCGAGCAGCAGCAACGGCGCGGTCCACGGGAGGGTGTTCATGGCCGTCGTCAGGATCAGGAATTCGCTCGCGAACACGCCGAACGGCGGCAGGCCGAGAATCGCAAGCGCGCCGAGCATCATCGCCCAGCCGACCGCCGGGCTGACCTGCAGCAGCCCGCGAATACCGTCGATCGCCTGCGTGCCGGCCTTCTGCGCGGCATGACCGACCGCGAAGAAGATCGCCGACTTGACGAGGGAATGAACCGTCATGTGCAGCAGCCCGGCGAACGTCGCGATCGGGCCGCCGAGCCCGAACGCGAACGTCATCAAGCCCATATGCTCGATCGACGAGTACGAGAACAGGCGCTTCACGTCCTTCTGCCGGAACAGCGAGAACGACGCGATCAAAACCGACACGAGCCCGAACCCGACCAGCAACCGCCCCGGCAGGCCGTTGCCGAGCGCGCCGTCGGCCAGCACCTTGCAGCGCAGCACCGCATACAGCGCGACGTTCAACAGCAGGCCGGACAGCACCGCCGAAATCGGCGTCGGACCTTCGGCATGCGCATCCGGCAGCCAGCTGTGCATCGGCACGAGGCCGACCTTGGTCCCGTAGCCGACCAGCAGGAACACGAAGGCGATCGACACGATCGTCGGGTCGAGCTGCGTCCTGACGGCGGCCAGGCTCGTCCACAGCAACGCGTCGCCGTCGGTCAGTTGCCGGCTCGCGGCGAGGTACAGCAGGATCGTGCCGAACAGTGCCTGGGCGATCCCCACGCCGCACAGGATGAAGTACTTCCATGCGGCTTCGAGGCTCGCGGCGGTACGGTAGACACTGACGAGCAGCACGGTGGCGAGCGTGGCGGCTTCCATGGCAACCCACAGCACGCCGACGTTGTCGGTCAGCAGCGCGAGCAGCATCGCGAACATGAAGAGCTGATACATGCTGTGATAGAGCCGCATCCGCGCGGTCGTCATCCGGCCGCGGGCTTCCTCGATCTGCATGTAGGGCCGGGAAAACAGCGACGTCGTCCAGCCGACGAACGCCGTGAGCGCAACGAGATAGACATTGAGCGGATCGACGAAAAACGCCCGTCCGAATGCGAACGACGGCCCGTGCTCGACGGTGCGCGCGGCAAGCACCAGCGTCGCCGCGAACGTCAGGAAGCTGAAGCCGACGTTCAGATGGCGCGCGACCCGGCTCGGCCGCACGCAGGCAAGGCACGCCGCGCCCGCGAGCGGCAGGCCCAGCACGGCGAGCACGACGTCGGCGTCATTCATCTTTGAGTTTCTCGAGGTGATGGATGTCCAGGCTGTCGAACTGCTCGCGAATCTGGAACATGAAGACGCCGAGGATCAGGATGCCGATCAGCACGTCGAGCCCGATGCCGAGCTCGACGATCATCGGCATGCCGTTGGTCGCGGCCGCCGCCGCGAAGAACAACCCGTTCTCCATCGACAGAAAGCCGATCACCTGCGGAATGGCCTTGGCGCGCGTGATCATCGTCATGAACGACAGCAGCACGCACGCAAGCGCAATGCCGAGCGTGCCGCGTGCGACCGAGGTCGCGAGCTGGCTGATCGGCGCGGCGACATTGAACGCGATGATCACAAGGACGATGCCGATCAGCAGCGTGGTCGGAATATTGATGAGCGGCTCGACGTCGGTCGTGACGTCGAGCCTGCGAACGAGCCGATACAGGAACCACGGGATCACGCCGACCTTCAGCACGAGCGTCAGCCCGGCGGACACATACAGGTGCACGTCGTTCGTGACGAAGCCGAGGATCAGGTTCGCCGACACGAGCGCGACGCCCTGTAGCGTATAGAGATGGATCAGCGACAGGATCCGGCGCTGGCTCAGCATCGCGAACGACAGCATCAGCAGCACGGCCGCGAGAAAATTGATCAGTTGCGTCGCGTAGCCGTGCATTCATGCCCCCAGCAGCAGGTGAACGAGCATGCCGATCACGGCCAGCAGGAAGGCGGTCGCCAGGAATTCCGGCACCCTGAAGAGGCGCATCTTCGCATTGGCCGTTTCGACCACGGCGAGCGCAACACCGCCCGCCGTCAGTTTGAGGAAGAGCACCGGCACCGCCAGCAGCAGCGCCACCGGATCGCCCGCATTCGCGATGCCCCAGGGCACGAACAGCGCGAGACCGATGCACGAATACGCGAACAGCTTGAGGCTTGCCGCCCACTCCATCAACGCAAGGTGCCGCCCCGAATATTCGAGGATCAGCGCCTCGTGGATCATCGTGAGCTCGAGGTGCGTGGTCGGATTGTCGACAGGCAGCCGCGCATTTTCGGCCAGCGCGACCAGCGTGAACGCAATGCCGGCGAACGCCAGGCTCGGATAGATCGTGAGTTCGCCTCGGCCGAGCGTCGCGACGATGCTCGTCAGCAGCGTCGACTGCGTAATCAGCGAGGCCGACAGGAGCACCATCAGCAGGGCCGGCTCCGCGAGGAAACCGATCAGCATTTCGCGGCGTGCGCCGAGCGTGCCGAACGCCGTGCCGGCGTCCATCGCCGCGAGCGACAGCGTGACGCGCGCGAGCGCAAACAGGCCGACGAGCGCGATCGCATCGGCGGCGGGCGACAGCGGCAACTCGGTCGACAGTGTCGGCACGATCGCGCACGCGAGCGTCATGGCGGCCCAGACGACATAGGGCGCGCCGCGGAACACGGGGCTCGCGCCGTGCGCGATGACCGACTCCTTGTTGAACAGCTTGTGAAGCATCCGGTAGGGTTGCCAGATGGACGGCGCACGCCGGTTCTGAAGCCACGCGCGGCATTGGTTGACCCAGCCCGTGAGCAACGGCGCGGCCGCGATCGCTATCACGATTTCGAGGGTCTGCGAGATGACGCCGGACAGGGTTACCATCGTCTCACCAACATCAGAAGCACGATCAGCACGACGAAACTGTATGTCAGGTAAACCGCGATCTTGCCTGTCTGCAGGCGGCCCGCCCAGTCGGCGGCGCGTTGCGTCAGTGCCGCGATGCGCGCGTAGAGTGCGGACCAGGTGCGATCGGTCACCGACACCCGGTAGGCCGGCTGTGCGTCGGACGGCGACGGCAGTTGCCGCTCGATGCGCAGCAGCGGCGCGAAGATTTCGCGGATCGGCTGCCCGAAGCCTTCCGCCGTATCCTGCATGCGCGCGGTCGTGAACGGGAAGCCGCAGCCCCACGGCGCCGCGCGGCGCAGCCGGCCGTGATAAAAACGCCGCACCAGCAGCCACGCGAGCCCGCAGCAGGCGATGAAGAACAGCATGAACGCGGCGGGCATGTAGCTGGCACGAGCGGCCGACACGGGCGCGAACAGCAGCCAGCCATGATTGGCCGCGCCGACGCCGGCCCCGACCAGCGTGTGCGTGACGCGATCCAGCAGCTTGACGAATTGCGCGGGCATCAGCCCGAGCAGCACGCTGGCGGCCGCGAACCAGCAGAACGCGAGCCGTTCCCACGTGTTCGCGTCGCGGGCGCGGTTCAGCTTCGCTTCTCTCGGTTGCCCGAGGAACACGATGCCGAAGAACTTGACCATCGTGTAGCCGGCCAGCGCGGCCGACATGGCGACCAGCGCGGCGGCGATCGGCACCGTCATGGCGAGCACCGAATCGGGCAACTGCGGCGCGAACAGAAAACCCTGCAGCAGCAGCCACTCGGCCACGAAACCGCTGAGCGGCGGCAGGCCCGCGCTCGCCGCGACGCCCGCGAGTACCGCCCATGCGGTCCACGGCATGAAGCGAATCAGCCCGCCGAGCTTGCCGAGGTTGCGCTCGCCCGTAGCATGGAGCACGGCGCCCGTGCCCAGGAACAGCAGGCTCTTGAACGCCGCATGCGCGACGATCTGATAGAGCATCGCGGTCAAGGCGAGCGCGGACAGGCTCGTCATCCCGTACGCGCGAAACAGCACCGCGAGACCGAGCGCGACGATCATCAGGCCGATGTTGTCGATCGACGAATAGGCGAGCAGGCGCTTCATGTCGACCTGGATGGTGCTGAACACCACGCCGAGCAGCGCGGTGCCTATGCCGAGCACGAGCAGCAGCACGCCCCACCACGCCATCTGCACGTGCAACAGGTCGAACAAGACGCGCAGCAGGCCGTACAGACCGACTTTCAGCACGAAGCCGCTGAGGAGCGCCGAGACCGGCGACGGCGCCGCGGGATGGGCCTCCGGCAGCCACACATGCAGCGGGAAGATCCCGGCCTTCGCGCCGAACCCGACGAGCGCGAACAGGAACGCGAACGATGCGGGGAGCGAATCCAGCGACTGCGCGCGCAGGTTAGCGAAGGTGTAGTCGCCGGTGCGCGCCTGCAGAATGCCGAAGCAAAGCAGCAGCGCGAGCGCGCCGACGTGCGAGATCAGGAAATACAGATAACCCGCCCGGCGGATTTCGCCGATCCGGTGGTTGGTCATCACGAGAAACGTCGCGGACAGCGTCAGCGTCTCCCAGGCGACCATGAACACGTACGCATCGTCAGCGATCAGCACCAGTGCGATGCTCGCGACGCAGACATGGTATTCGAAGCAGATCAGCCCGGGCGCGGCCCCTTCGCCCTTGCGGAAATAGCCGGCCGAAAAGGCGCCGATCCCCGTGCTGACGAGGCCGAGCACGAACAGGAAATAGCCGGACAAGCGGTCGAGACGCAGATGAAAGGGCAAGCCGGGAAGCCCGATCGGCAGCACCGCCGAAGAGGGCTCGGCAAAGATGCCGGCGAGGCCCGCCGCGCCGACGAGCAGCCCGGCCAGTGCGCCGAGCGGAAACAGGCCGTGGGCCACCAGTCGCGTGCGATGCAAGGCCCCGAGCCCCAGCGTACCGACCGCGAGCCACGCGGCCACGGCCAGCAGGACGAAATGGACGACCGGCACGGGTGCCATCCGGAATGTCTCCAGTACGCTCGGGTTGGACGAGGTGGTTGAAATGGCCGCGGCTCCCGCGACGTATTCCTGTCCGCATTATGACACCGAAAATCAAATCTGGATAACAAGGTATGATAATGCCGTTATCATATAAACCTCATGCTTCCCCGGATGGAACGGATGGCCGCGACGATGGGTCGCGGCGCTCCGGGCTCCGTTCATGGCGTCATTGCCCCGACCCTGGCGACTGAGGAAAGACCCTATGCCAGCGCAGTACTTCCGAAGCCTGACGGGAAAACACCGCAGTGCGGCCGCGAACCGCCAGCTCGGGTTTTCGCTTGCCTTTATCGCCGGCGCCGCCAATGCCGGCGGTTTTCTTGCGGTCAGGCAGTACACGTCGCACATGAGCGGAGTCGTGTCGACGATCGCGGATCAGGCGGCGCTCGGCGACGTCCGGCTCGTGCTGGCCGGCATCGGCTCGCTGGCGTCGTTTCTGGTCGGCGCCGGGTGCTCGGCGGTGCTCGTCAATTGGGGGCGTCGCCGCAGCCTGCAGAGTCAGTATGTGCTGCCGCTGCTGGTCGAAGCCGCACTGCTGCTGTTGTTCGGGCTGCTCGGCAGCCACCTCGCGCTCTGGGAAGCGTTCTTCATGCCAGTCACGGTGATCCTGCTGTGCTTCATCATGGGGCTGCAGAACGCGATGATCACGAAGCTGTCGGGGGCGGAAATCCGCACGACGCACATGACGGGCATCGTGACAGATCTCGGCATCGAGCTGGGCAAGCTCTTTTACTGGAATCGCTCGCATGCCGATGTGCACGCGCAGGCGGTGATCGCCAACCGCGCGAAGCTCAGGATTCACGGAACGATGCTGACGTCGTTCTTCGTCGGCGGCCTGGCCGGCGCAATCGGCTTCAAGCATGTCGGCTACGTCTCGACCGTGCCGCTCGCCGCGGCGCTCGTCACGCTGGCGATCGTGCCCATTGTGGACGACGTGCTTGAATATCTCTACCGGCTTGACCGCAGGTCATGAGCCGGCACAACGCGAAACGCAACCCGACTTCGGAGAACGCATGGTCGAAGAGCAAGTTCATGTCGGCGGACGCCTGGGTCTGAACGGGCACCGCTCCGCCCTCGTTGCGGCGACGGCGTCGCGCTACGCAAGCGAGGTCGCCTGCACGTCGCAAGGCAGAACGGCCAACGCCAAGGACGTGATGTCCGTGATGACCTTGTGCGTCCCCTCCGGCGCCCTGGTTCATGTCACGGCAATCGGCGCCGACGCGAGCGAGGCCGTTCGCGCGTTGGTCAACGTCCTGTCGGCGGCGGATCCTGCCTGAGGCGCTGCCGCCGAACCCGCTCGACACGCGGGCGCCGCACGCCGTCCGGTGCCGCTCGCCAAGGGCCAATGCATTATAATTCGATTAGCATATTTGCCGACTCTGCCCCGCAATGGAAACGAAAACCGCACGCTTGACCATCCTGATCGATCCCGCCAAGAAAGCCGCGTTCGACATGCTTTGCGCGGCGCAGGATCTGACGCCGTCGCAAGTCGTGCGGCAGTTGATTCGCGAATATCTCGATCAGCACGGCGTGAACTACAAGACAAAAAGCCCGCTCAGCAAGCGGGTGAAGCGAAGCGCGGCCTGAGCTCGAGGCAGTTCAGGCGCCGATTTCCCAGTGCGCGTGCCCCTGCGCATGCCAGATCAATCGTTTCGGGTCCAGGCGCTCCCCTTCCTTCAGGCGCCGGGCGATCGACGAGAGCTTGAGTTCGCCGGCAAAAGCAAACGAAAGCACGCGCTCGAACAGCACTCGCCGGGACGGCAGTCGAAGCGGCCCTTTCCAGGCAAAGGCGACGAAGTTGCTGTCGTCCTCGCATCGGACCACCGCATACGAAAGACCGAACACGGCGCTTAGCCGCTCGATGTAAGCGGGCAGCGACGGATCGTCGTCCGTGAGGTTGATTGCGAGCACCCCCGCATCGCTCAACCGCTCGCGACAGGCGGTAAAGAACGCGACATCCGCGCACCGGCTCGGCATCCCTTCCGCGACAAAGGCATCCAGGAGGATCACATCCGTGCGGACGTCCTCCCGGGTCACGTACTCCGCGCCATCCGCACAGATCACCTTGAACCGGGCATCGTCCGCGGGAATCCTGAACACGTCGCGCAGTGCGATGACTTCCGGATCGATTTCGACCGCGTCGATGGCGACGTCGGGCAGATGCCGATAACAGAACTTCGCCAGCGAGCCTCCGCCGAGCCCGATCATGCAGATGTGTCTTACGGCCGGGTACAGCAGCAGACATCCCATCATGGTTCGCGTGTAGCCGAGTGCAAGCTTGTCCGGCGTGCGCAGCGACATGAAGCTTTGGGTGGCCAGGTGATCGAAGTGCAGCGAGCGTGCATGCTGCGTCTCCAATACATACGGGCGCCCGTCGTTCAACGGGGTCGACAGAAATTTGACGAACGCATCGTAGGAGGTTCGATCCTGCTCCATGCTCGATAGCCCAGGTAAGCAAATAGTGGGTGGGATCCCCCGTGGCGAACCGCAACGGCAATCGCGTTCGCCATCGGTGAGCGCGCGGCACGTCATCGGCTCGCGGACGGGCCGACGACTGAGCAAGCGCACACACCATTATAATGCAATACACATTTCCTTAACGTCGCCTTATAATGTCTGCCAACCGCCGTTCGCCGGAATTGCGGGCGAATTTGCGGAGGTAGTCGACATGTTCGATATGGATGGGATGCTGCTGTTGCCCGATCGGCGCCCCGTATCCCTGCTGGAGGTCGCGGGAAGTCAGGGGCTTGTCGTGGTGGGCGTGGGGCGCGGCGGCGAGCGCGGCTTCCAGATGGTTCACCGCTTCCACGATGCGGGTGAACGGCTGGCGGCAGCCGGTATCCATCTGGCCTTCGTTTATCCGAGGGAGTCGGCCCGGCATGTGATGGATCCGATCTCGGTGGCCAGTGCGCGATTCCGCCACCACCCGCGCCTGCTGCTCGACGTGGATGGCTGCTGTTTCGCGCAGGGCGTGTCTCCTCGATTGCTGAAGGCGGTGTATCTGGGCGAGGAAATGAAGCGTCTCGCCGGCCTCGATATCGATGTGCGCAACGCCGCATGGGAAATGGAGTTCCAGGCGTTTCTGATGGCCTGCCAGCTCGCTCCGTCCCACTGAATACCACGATCCAATCTCACGGCATACGCGAGGAACATGGCAACCGTCGTCTATTTCGAAATAGGTTCCGCATGGAGCCGGAACGGTGCGGCGTCCGTGCGCGATGAGCTGGTGGACACGGCGCGCCGTTTCGACAGCGACATCCTGCTGATCGCGAACGGGCGCCACGGGAATGCAAAGGATGGCATGGCCATCTCGTCGCTGCAGGTACGGCGCGGCACGTCCGCGCAAGTCCTCGCCAGCGGCCCGGACGAAGAGGCAGCGCTGCACGCGCTTTTGCCCTTGCTGCAGGAGGGCTGACCCGCGTGCCACCTGTCGATCTCCCGTACCTGGGCCTGCGCTCGGCGTCCCCGGCCCAGGCCGCCGACAAGCCGATCGTCGTGGAAACCGAGCATCTCGTCTCGCTGTGCTTCGACGGCCGCGGCATGCAGAGCACCATGCTGCGGGCGGCCCCGGATGCCCTCGCACTCGGTTACACGCGCACGATGATGGGCTTCCTGTTGCTTCAGCCGGAACCCGCCCGCGTGGGCTTGATCGGGCTCGGCGGCGGTTCGCTGGTGAAGTATTGCCATCGGAACCTGCCGAACACCCATCTCACGGCAATCGAAATCAATCCGGACGTGATTGCCCTTCGCGACCGGTTCCACATTCCGCCCGACGACGAACGACTGACGATCATCTGCGCGGATGCGGCGCAGCACTTGTCGACGACCGCGCACACATTCGATGCCCTGTTGCTGGATGGTTTCAATGCGGATGGCACGCCGTCGGAACTCTGCAGCGCCGCGTTCCATGACACCTGTCGCGCGCGCCTGAACGACGACGGCGTGCTTGTCGTCAATCTGCTGGGCGACGATCCGCGCCTGGGCGATCGTCTCGCGAGACTTCATGCAACGTTCGGTTCTTCGGTCGCACTCGCACCGGCCGAGGACAGCGCGGGCAACGTGATCGCCTTCGCGTGGAAGCACGACGCACCGCTACCGTCGCTTGAAACATTGATTGAACGTGCGGATCGACACCGTGGACAGCACGGCATCGACCTCGTTGAGGCGGCCGTACGCATCGAGGTCGGCGCCGGTTACGACTGGACGCGCCTGAGTGCGTGTCTTGCCGTTTGAGTCCGGACATACCGCGCACCTGATCATGATCACATTTCTGGAGAAGCCATGAGCGAAAACGAAACTTCGACTGTTCCGACCATCTCGGCATCCGCGATCTGGGCACTGGAGCGCCTGGCCGATATTCGCTACGGTCGCGATACGCCCGCGCTTGGCTGGTCCATCACCCGGGAGCTCATCGGCGCCGGATTTGTGCGCTATCCGACGAACGGTCGCGGCAGCGTTTCGATTACGGCGGCCGGACAGACGTTCCTGAAGAACCGGAAATAGTTTTTGCCGACGTCACTCGAGAATCGCACGGTCGACATGACAAAAGGCTGAACGTGCTTTCCTGCTTGCGGTCCCTTGTCGCGCGACGCAAATCCCGACGGCTTCCCGCGATTCATTTTCAATCCCGGCCGATCGCGATCGAGCCGGGCATCGACCATGCGCGCCATTCGGGCTGGGAAGTCGTGATCCTGGCGGCGTCGGGCGACACCGTCGGCACGGCGATATACAGTCTGGCGCCACGAACCGATCGGGTCTACATCCATCGACTGGACATTTGCCCGTCGATGAGACGCCGCGGCCATGGTCTCGCCTTCCTGTCGTATCTGCATCGAACGTATCAGTTGCCGATTACCGCCATTGACGCACCGCCGGATGCCCGATCGTTCTGGTGCGCCGCGAGCGCCTTTCGATCCGGCGCATTGCGGGTAACGCCCGGGCAATCCTCCGATGCGTTTCGCGACGAACTGATTCAATGGCAGCATCGGCAGGCGGAAATACTCGGCTTGCGCCCCCCGTCAGCGGAATCATCGGATACCTAAACGAGCTGACGTGTGTGCTCGCAAGCACCGCGCCGGCCCTGTCGACAGTCGTCCCGCTCCACGCGGCAAACGCCGGCGGGGCACGGCCACCCGGTCGCGGGACGACGATCACGCCGCCTGCGCAATCCATGCAGCGGCCGCGGCGCACGCGGCCACGTTCGCTCACGCCGTCGCGGCTTCGCGCTGCAACGCCGGCAGCTCCAGATTCGCGCGGAAATCGCCGCCGACATAGTCGGTGTCGAGCAGCTCGCGCCGACGCAACTCGGGAAGCAAACCGTTGAGCAGCAAATCCTCCTGATCGGGCTGGCCGAGCCCGTGCAGCGACAGCACGTCGACGAGCCCCGCGCGATAGCGCGCTTCGATCGCATCGACGAGTTGCGCCGGCGTGCCGGCGACGAACCAGTGGCCGGTCTCCTGCGCGCGGATGATCAGCTCGCGCAGCGTGAGCCGCTGGCGCGCATAGCCGATGAAGATAGCCACGCGTCCGCGGCGGCGCTGCACGCTGTCGATCTCCGGCAGCAGCGATTCCGGTA
The DNA here is from genome assembly GCF_003366075.1 of Burkholderia sp. IDO3. Classification (NCBI taxonomy): domain Bacteria; kingdom Pseudomonadati; phylum Pseudomonadota; class Betaproteobacteria; order Burkholderiales; family Burkholderiaceae; genus Burkholderia; species Burkholderia sp. IDO3. The sequence continues at coordinate 545,187 of NZ_CP028964.1, read as the reverse complement.
GCGGCTGGTCGAGCGGCAGATCGCGCAGGTCAATGCCGCCGCCGAGCATGTCGGCGAGTTTCAGCCGGCCTTGTTCGTAGTCGATGCGTTCGTGCTTGTCGCGCAGCCGCCGCGCGACGTCGGCATCGGATTCGCCGATCACCGAATGAAACGAGTTCATCACGAGCGGCAGCCGGTCGCCGCGGCCGAATGCAACGGCCTGCCGGTGCAGCTCGGCAACGAACGTGCGCGCATCGTCGAGCGTCGGCTGCGACGTGTAGACGACTTCGGCGTACCGCGCGCCGAGCGATACGCCGCTGGCCGACTGCCCGGCCTGAAACAGCACGGGCCTGCGCTGCGACGACGGCGGCACGTTCAGCGGCCCCTGCACCTGGAAGTGCTCGCCGCGGTAGTCGATCGCACCGAGCTTGCGCGGATCGACCGAGACGCCGCCTGACGGAGCGCGGCGCGTCGCGGCCGGGTCATTCGCGTCGAACAGCGCGTTGACGACCTCGACGAATTCGGCCGCGCGCGCATACCGCCGTTCCGGATCGGGCAGCGCCGCGTCGCCGAAATTCTCCTCGCCGACCGACGACGTCACCGCGTTCCACGCGGCGCGGCCGCCGCTCACATGATCGAGCGTGCCGATCAGCCGTGCGAGGTTGTATGGATGGTGATAGGTCGTCGACACCGTCGCGACGAGCCCGATGGCCGAAGTCGCCTGGCTCAGCGCCGCGAGCGCGACGATCGGCTCCTGGCTGCCCGTGCTGCCGGCGAGGCCGGCCGAATCGGCCTGCAGCAGATCGGCGGTGAAAAGGCCGGTGATCTTCTCGGCTTCGGCCTTGCGCGCGAGCGCTGCCGCGCGTCGCACGCCCTGCGCCACATCCGCATCGCCGGGCGCGTACAGCACGCTCGCGGCCCCGACGAGCGTCTTCAGTCGTCTGCGCGCGCCGCTCATGATGCGGCTCCGGTCGTCGCGCGACGGCGTGCGGTGCGCGCCGCGCGTCGTTCACCCTGGTCGTTCATCTGCATTCCTTGAGATTCCGGTCGGTCGGAGGACGCATGCCGGCGTCGCGACGGCGAGCGCGCTCGCGCCGGATCGGCCGGCATGCTCCGGCAACGCGCCGCGAGGCGCGCAGCCAATGACCATAACGCAAGCCCCCCGGTCGGCCGGAACCAATATTTTCGGCTTTCGATATTCTTCTTGATTGTTTGACCGCGCGAACGGCAGCGAAAAATAATTCGTCATGCCAACCCGTTGATCAGGCCGCTTCGACCCGCGCCGATCGCATCATCATGACGTTCGACGCCACTCGCTCCGATTCCGCTTTGTCCGCCCTGCCGTTCCGCTTGAGCGTGCTCGACAAGAGCCCCGTTGCGCCGGGAGAAACCGCCGCCGACGCACTGGCGCGCAGCGTCTCGCTCGCGCGCTTCGCCGATGCCGCCGGCTATCACCGCTACTGGCTCGCCGAGCATCACAACACGGCCGCGCTCGCGTGCCCGTCGCCGGAGATCCTGATCGCGCACGTGCTGGCCCATACCCGGCGTATCCGCGTCGGATCGGGCGGCGTGATGCTGCAGCACTACAGTCCGTACAAGATCGCGGAAAATTTCAACCTGCTCGCGTCGCTCGCGCCGGGCCGCGTCGATCTCGGCATCGGCAAGGCGCCGGGCGGCCTGCCGCTGTCGACGCGCGCGCTGCAGGCCGGCTACGATCCGGCGCGCCGCCCGTCGTTCGCCGATCTCGCCGACGAACTGAATCGTCATCTTCAACACACGGACATCCCGCACGACGCATCGGACGACGCGGCTTCGCTGCACGCGACGCCGCGCCCGCCAGCGCCCGCACACCCGTTCCTGCTCGGCGCAAGCGCGGAAAGCGCGACGCTCGCCGCGACGCTCGGCTGGGCGTTCGTCTATGCGTCGCATCTGAACGCATCCGCGACGGACCTGGAACGCGCGTTCGATACGTACCGCCGCGCGTCCGGCGGGCGCACGCCGCTGCTAGCGGTCTCCGCGATCGTCGCGTCGACGCGCGACGCAGCCGCGCAACTGGCGAGCGGCCATCAGGGCTTTCGCGTGCAGGTCGGCGACACGCCGGCCGTCAACGTCGGCAGCCTCGAACAGGCACACGCATACATCCGTCAGGCAGGCAACGGCCCGCACCGGATCGAGCCGCGCGAAACGCGAATCGTGCACGGCACGCGCGACGACGTACTGCGCGAGCTCGACACGCTGCATCGTCGCCACGGGATCGACGAATTCGTCGTCGACACGCCGCTCGCCGACGCCGCACCGCGAATTGCGTCGCTGCGGCTGCTGGCCGGCGCGGCGGCGCTGAACGCACCGGACTCGCGAGACTCGAGCGCGCACACGGCCGCCTGCCAGCCGGACTTCGAAGGCGCCGCGCCATGACCGACACGATCCGCATCGCCGGCGCCGACGACGTGCCGGCCCTCTATGCATTGCTGCAGGACGCCTACGCACCGCTCGTGCCGCAAGGCGTGCACTTCACGATCACGCGCTCGCCGATCGAACGGGTCGCGCAAGCCGTCGCGCGCGAAACGACGTTCGTGCTGGAGCAGACGGCACCCGACGGCCGCGCGGCCCTCGCGGCCACGTTGACCGTGCGGTTTCCGTGGGTATCCGGCGAACGCCATCGCACGCCGCATCCGTTCCTGCACTGGTTCGCGGTCGCGCCGGCGTTCAAGCGGCAAGGGCTCGGGCACGCGCTGCTCGAACACGTCGAGACGCAGTTCCTGACCGCGCAGGTCAAGGCGCCCGCGACGTATCTCGCGACCGCGACCCATCATCCGTGGCTGCAGTCGTACTACGAGCGCGGCGGCTACGTGCCGTTCGATCGCTCGACGAACGCGCTCGGCACGCCGCTCGTCTGGCTCAGAAAAATCCTGATCCCGGAGCTCTACGAGGGTCCGGCGACGGCCGACACCGCGCCGGACGGCCTGCGTCTCTCCGCGAACGCGTAACGCGCGGGCTCACCCTGCTTCGCATCCTGCATCCCCTGCCCTCCCTCTCGTGAAAGGCTTCAACGCATGACTCTCGCATTTCCGGATTCCGCTTTCCGCGCGTCGCGCCGCGCCGCCTCGACCGCCCTGCTGCTCGCCGTCGCGATGCCGCATGCGGCGTTCGCCCAGGGCGCGCCCGTCTCCGGCGGCACGCTGACCTGGGGCGTCGAAACGGAGCCCCGCACGCTGAATCCGCAACTGAACGGCCAGGACAAGGTCGAGCTGCTGCTGCGCAACGCCTATGAAAGCCTGCTCGCGCAGAAGCCCGACGGCAGCTACGTGCCGTGGCTCGCGACCGGCTACAAGGTCTCGGCCGACGGCAAGACCTACACGTTCACGCTGCGCGACGGCGTGAAGTTCACCGACGGCGCGCCGTTCGATGCGCAGGCCGTCGCCCGCAACTTCCTGAACGCGCGCGAGCTGTCCTATTCGGCCGGCAGCCAGCTGGCACAGCTGATCTCGCACGTCGCGGACGTGAAGACGCCGGACGCGCATACGGTCGCGATCACGCTCGACGCGCCGTATGCGCCGTTCCTGACATTCGCCGGCCGTCTGCCGCTGCTGTCGCCGAACGCGTTCGGCCGGCCGAGCCTGAAGTCGGGCGGTACGGACATCGCGGGCACCGGCCCGTTCATCCTCAAGCGCTACGTGAAAGGCCAGGAAATCGAGTTCGCGAAGAACCCCGACTATCGCTGGGCGCCACCGACGGCGGGCCACCAGGGCCCCGCGTACCTCGACCGGGTGGTTTACCGGTTCCTGCCCGAATCGTCGGTGCGCACCGGCGCGCTGTTGTCCGGCCAGGTCGACGTGATCGAAGGCGTGTCCGGCAACGACGCTGCGCTGATCCGCAAGAACGCCGACTTCACGTACCGCCGCGCGCTCAACACCGGCACGCCCTACTCGCTGTTCCTGAACGTCGACTACGGCCCGACCCGCGACGTGAAAGTCCGCCGCGCGCTGCTCGAAGGACTCGACGCGACCGGTATCGTGCAGTCGATCTACCGCGGCGAGCGCACGCGCGCGTGGGGCATCACGTCGCCGATCGATCCGCTCTACGACGCCGCCGTCGAAAAGACCTACGGCAACAATCCGGCGCTCGCGAACCGGTTGCTGGACGAAGCCGGCTGGCAGGCACGCGACGGCAGCGGCTACCGGACCCGCAACGGCGAACGCCTGACGATCGCGGTGATCCAGGCGCAGGCGACGGTGCGCGACCAGCGCGACGTGCTGCTGCAGGCACTGCAGGCGCAAGCCCGGCAACGCCTCGGCGTCGACCTGAAGATCCAGTACGTCGACGACGGCACGTACGTCGAAGCGCGCAAGAGCGGCAAGTTCGGCTCGATCGCGAACTCGAACACGCCGCCCGACGGCATCGACATCGAAGGCCACTACCTGCCGGTCGGTCACGGCGGCGCGCTGAACTACAGCCGTGCATCGGCGCCCGAGCTCACACGCTGGCTGCAGGCGGCCGCGCGCACGCAGAACGTCGCGCAGCGCAAGCAGCTGTACGGCGAACTGCAGCACTTCGCGATCAACGAGCAGGCGTACGCGGTGCCGCTGTACGAGCCCGAGGATCAGATCGCGGCCGCGAAGGCAGTCCAGGGGCTGCGCTTCCGCTCGTTCGCGCAGATGCCCGAAAACCCGTACGACGTGTGGGTGAAGAAGTAAGCCGGCGCGCAGCGCGCCCGCCTTTGCATCACGGTTCGCGCCGATCCGACAGGAGATTTTCCAAATGAACCATTCGACCTCCGCGCCCGTCTCCGTCCCCGACACGCTGCCGGCCGCGCCGTCGCCGGCCGCATGGCGCCGCTGGGCGGGTTCGCCGGTCGTCACGCGGCTTGCCACCGGCGTGCTCGTGCTGTGGGCCGCGGTCACGCTGTCGTTCGCGGCCGTGCATCTCGCGCCGGGCGACATCGTCGGCATCCTGGTCGGCGAGCAGGTGAGCACGCCCGAGATCGAAGCCGCGATCCGCCAGGAATGGGGGCTCGACGAACCGCTCGCGCTGCAGTACGTGCATTACCTGTGGCGCGTGCTGCACGGCGACTTCGGCCGCTCGTACATCCTGAACACCGACGTCGCGCCGCTCGTGCTCGGCCAGCTGTGGCCGACGCTGAAACTGACGGGCGCGGCGCTCGTCGTGACGATCGTGTTCGCGGTGGGCCTCGCGGTGCTGACGGCCGGCCGCCGCTGGGCGGGGCGCGCCGCATCCGGCGTCGAACTGCTGCTGGCATCGACGCCGTCGTTCTGGCTCGGGATCATGCTGCTGTTCGTGTTCAGCTTCACGCTGAAGCTGTTCCCGGTGGCGGGCGATCGCGGCTTCGCGTCGCTCGTGCTGCCCGCGCTGTCGCTGGGGCTCGCGCAGGGCGCGGTGATCGGCCGCGTGCTGCGGCAAGGCATCGAGCGCGCGCTCGACGAGCCGTATGCGCTGACGGTGCGTTCGTGGGGGATCGGCGGGCTCGCGCTGCGCGTGCGCCATGCGCTGCGCCACGCGGCGCTGCCGGCCGTCACGCTCGCCGGCTGGCTCGTGGGCGGCCTGCTGAGCGGCGCCGTGATCACCGAGCAGGTGTTCGGCCGGCCGGGCCTCGGCAAGGTGACGGTCGACGCGGTGCTGTCGAAGGACATGCCGGTGATCCTCGCGATCGCGATCCTGTCGGCCGCGATCTACGTCGCGCTCAGCACCGCCGTCGATCTGCTGTACCTGCTGATCGATCCCCGCCTGCGCGAACGCCGCGCACGGCATTGAACCGGAGGCACCGATGTCCACTCCCGTCGCCCTCGCATTGCACCCGCGCGCGGCACGCAGCACGGCCGGCTGGCTGTACCGCCATCCGGGGCTGGCGCTCGCCGCCGTCTATCTGCTGCTGAACGTCGTCGCCGTCGTTGCGCCCGGCTGGCTCGCGCACTCCGATCCGCTCGCCGCCGATCCGCTGTCCGCGCAGCTCGGCAGCAGCGCCGGGCACTGGCTCGGCACCGACCAGCTCGGCCGCGACATCTACTCGCGCGTCGTGTATGGCGCACGCTACTCGCTGTCGATCAGCATGGCCGCGATCGGCGTCGCGACGCTGTTCGGCACCGCGCTCGGGCTGCTCGCCGGGCTCGCCCGCGGCTGGCTCGACGAGCTGATCACGCGCTTGCTCGACGTCGTGTCCGCGTTCCCCGACCTGCTGCTCGCGCTGATGCTGATCTCGTTCACCGGCCCCGGCGCGGTGAACCTGGTGTTCGCGCTCGGCGTCGCGTCGGTGCCGCGCTTCGCGCGCGTCGTGCGTGCGCAGACCTTCGTCGTCGCGTCGTCCGGCTACGTCGAGCACGCGCGCACGCTCGGCCTCCCGCCGGCGGTGCTGGTCTGGCGGCACGTGCTGCCGCACGCGATCGCGCAGGTGCCGGTACTCGCGACGGTCGGCCTCGGCACCGCGATCATCGGCGCGTCGGGGCTGAGCTTTCTCGGCATGGGGCCGCAGCCGCCGGCAGCCGAATGGGGGCTGATGCTCGCCGAAGGCCGCAACTATCTGTACAACGCATGGTGGATTGCCGTGTGGCCCGGCCTCGCGATCACCGCGGCCGTGATCGCGGTGAATGCGCTCGGCGGCTACTGGCAGGCGCGCTTCGAGCGCCGGGAGGCGGCATGAGCACGGTCGAAATCGGGCCGCAGCCGACGCCCGCGCGTGGCGCGCCGGTGGTCCGTATCGAGCAGCTGACCGTCGGGTTCCGCGGCGTGCGCGGCACGCAGCCCGTCGTCGGACCGCTCGACCTCACCCTGCATGCCGGCGAATGCGTCGCGCTGGTCGGCGAGTCGGGTTCCGGCAAGTCGGTTACCGCGCGCAGCCTCGTCGGGCTGAACGGCCCGCATGCCGCGATCGACGCGGCGCGCTTCGACATCGCCGGCACCGACGTGCGCCGCCATCGCGAACGCGACTGGCGCGCGATTCGCGGCCGCCGGATCGGCTATGTGCTGCAGGACGCGCTGGTGTCGCTCGATCCGCTGTGGCGCGTGCGCGACCTCGTCGCCGAAGCGCTGCACGACACGCGGCGGCGCGATGTCGCCGCGCGCAGCGCCGACCTGCTCCGCTCGGTCGGCATCGACGATCCCGAGCGGCGGCTGCCGCAGTATCCGCACCAGTTGTCGGGCGGCTTGCGGCAGCGCGTGCTGATCGGCACCGCGATCGCGGGCGGCGCGTCGCTGCTGATCGCCGACGAGCCGACCACCGCGCTCGACATGACCGTGCAACGCCAGATCCTGTCGCTGCTGCGCGCGCGCCGCGATGCCGGCGACGCGGTGCTGCTGATCAGCCACGATCTCGCCGTCGTCGCCGAACTGGCCGACCGCGTGCTCGTGATGCGCGGCGGCCGGATCGTCGAGCAAGGGCCGGCACGCGACGTGCTGAGCGCGCCGACGCATCCGTACACGCGCCAGTTGCTCGCGGCGATTCCCACTGCCGCGTCGCGCGGGTACCGGCTCGCGGCCACCGCGCGCGTGCCGCTGCCGCCGAAACGCATCGATACGGGCGCGCCGGTGCTCGCCGTCGACGCGCTGACGAAACGCTACGGCGGCCGCGACACGCCGGCCGCGGTCGACGGCGTGTCGTTCACGCTCGCACGCGGCGAGACGCTCGGCATCGTCGGCGAATCCGGCTCCGGCAAATCCACGGTCGCGCGGATCGTGCTCGGGCTCGTCGAACCGGACGGCGGCACCGTCGCGCTCGACGGCCAGCCGTGGAACGGCGTGCCGGAAGCCGCGCGGCGTGCCCGCCGCGCGCGGCTGCAATTGATCGCACAGGATCCGTACAGCTCGTTCGACCCGCGCTACGCGGTCGGACAGATCGTCGGCGAAAGCCTCGATGCGGCCGGTATCCACGGCGACGCGCGGCGTCGGCGCGTGCTGCAACTCCTCGACGAAGTGCAGCTCGGCGCCGGTTGCATCGACCGGTATCCGCGCGAACTGTCCGGCGGCCAGCGGCAGCGCGTCGCGATCGCGCGCGCGTTCGCGTCGAATCCCGCGCTGCTCGTCGCGGACGAGCCCGTCAGCGCGCTCGACGTGTCGATCCAGGCGCAGGTGCTGGACCTGCTCGCCGACCTGCAGGCCGAGCACGGCACCGCGATGCTGTTCATCTCGCACGACCTCGGCGTGGTGCATCACGTCGCCGACCGGATTCTCGTGATGCGCGGCGGCCGCGTCGTCGAAAGCGGCCCGGTCGACCGGGTGTTCGGCGCGCCGTCGCACCCGTACACCGCGTCGCTGCTCGACGCGCTGCCGACCCTGCCCGACGCGCCGGCAGCATCGCCGCTGCCCGCCCTCGCCTGACCTTTGCCCTTCACCGAGCCGCTGCCATGAGCCCATCGACTTCCGCTTCTCCCCGCCAGATCCATCTCGGCGCCATCATCCAGGGCGCATCCGGCAACATGTCCGCGTGGCGGCACCCGGACGCGGTCGCCGACGCGAGCATCAGCGTCGACTTCGTCCGCACGCTCGCGAAACAGGCCGAAGCCGCGAAATTCGACCTGCTGTTCGTCGCCGACGGGCTGCACATCAACGCGAAGTCGATCCCGCACTTCCTGAACCGTTTCGAGCCGCTCACGCTGCTGTCGGCGCTCGCGCTCGTCACCGAACGGATCGGGCTGGTCGGCACGCTGTCGACGTCGTACAGCGATCCGTTCACCGTCGCGCGGCAGTTTTCGAGCCTCGACCACCTGAGCGACGGCCGCGCCGGCTGGAACGTCGTCACGTCGCCGCTCGAAGGTTCCGCGAAGAATTTCTCGCGCGCCGCGCACCCGGAGCACGCGCTGCGCTACCGGATCGCGTCGGAATTCCTGACGGTGACGAAAGGGCTATGGGATTCGTGGGAGGACGACGCGTTCGTGCGCGACAAGGCAAGCGGCGTGTTCTTCGATCCGGACAAGCTGCACACGCTGAATCATGTCGGCGAATTTTTCTCGGTGGCCGGGCCGCTGAACATCGGCCGCTCGCGGCAAGGGCGCCCGATCCTGTTCCAGGCCGGCGCGTCCGACGACGGCAAGGGCGTCGCGGCCGAGCATGCGGATGCGATCTACACGCGCCAGGAGACGATCCCGCTCGCGCAGGCGTTCCATGCGGACGTTCAGCGACGGCTCGCCGCGCACGGCCGCGCGCCCGACAGCCTGAAGGTGTTCCAGGGGATCAGCGTGATCGTCGCGGCGTCGGCCGCCGATGCGGAAGCGCAATACCAGGACACCGCCCGGCTCGTGACGATCGACAACGCGCTCGACTATCTCGGCCGCTACTTCGATCACCACGACTTTGCGCAATACGCGCTCGACGCGCCGTTCCCCGATCTCGGCGAACTCGGCAGCAACCAGTTCCGCAGCACCACCGACGCGATCAAGCGCGACGCGGCCGCGCGCGGCCTGACGTTGCGCGAGGTGGCGCTCGAAGCGGCCACGCCGCGGCCCGCGTTCGCGGGCACGCCCGAACAGGTCGCCGACGGGTTGCAGGCGTGGGTCGACGCGCGCGCCGCCGACGGCTTCATCGTGCGCGGCGGCACGCCGACCGCGTTCGCGGAATTTGCGTCGAAAGTCGTGCCGATCCTGCAGGAGCGCGGCGCGTACCGGCGCGATTACGACGGCACGACGCTGCGCGAACACCTCGGGCTGCCGTATCCGTCGAACCGCTACGCGCAGGCGGCGTAAGCATCGGCGGTGCCGGCTCGCCGGCTTGCCGGCTTCGGTCGGCTTCGGTCGGCTTCGAACCGACTCCGCCCGGCCCGCTCATGCTGCCGGGCGGGCATGCGCGGGCGCACCGCGCATCACCGCCCGATCGGCAGCCCCGTCGGCTCGATCCACCCGAGCCGGTACGCGATCAGCAGCGCCAGAAACAGCGTGATCGACAACCCGACGCGCGCCGCGAGCGACCACGCCATCCGCTTGCTCGTCCCGCGATCGTGATTCATGAAATACAGCGCGAAAATCAGGCTCGCGACAATCAGCGCGAACGCCATCGAAACCAGTGCAATCTTCACTGTTGATGCTCCTCCAGGCCCGCATCGGCCTTCAGCAGTTCGGCCAGCCGCTGCCGCTCGGCGGCGACGTCGGCAACGCCCGATGCCGGCCAGTCCAGCGCCACGCCATTGCCCAGCGAATCGCGCACCAGCGTCTGGTAGTGCCGGTCGCTGATCCGGCCCTCATCCATCGCTTCCGCGATCTCATGTCTGAACGGTAGCGGAAAGCTCGCGTATCCGCGCGACAGCGCCGCATATTGCCGCGCGTCGACTTCTTTCGACGAAGGGATGACGGCCCACACCACGACGGCCACGATGGCCGTAAACGGGATAGCCGTGTAGCGAAGAACGAACTTGATCGGGGTCATGACGCGGATATCGAAGTGACGGCAAACACGTGCCGTGTGAAACCGGAAGCAGCCGGACGACCGGTCGCGCAGACGACGCAGCCGCCCGGGGCAACCCAGGGCCGCAACGTCGGCCGACATTGTACTCAAGGCCAAATTCGGGTAACAGATTATGATAATTTAATTATCATATACGATTGACGATTCGAGCAACCCGGCGCGCCGGCATGGCTCGATCGCCGACGTTGAGCCGACGCATGCGCTCGATGCCCTATTCCGGACGTGACGCCGGGAACAGATGTATTATAATTTGATTAACATACCCACCAGCGCTGCCGCACGATGGAAACGAAAACCGCCCGCCTCACCGTCCTGATCGACCCCGCCAAGAAAGAGGCGTTCGAAATACTTTGCGCGGAGCAGGATCTCACGCCGTCGCAGGTCGTGCGACAGTTGATCCGCGAGTATCTCGACCAGCACGGCGTAACGTACCGGACGAAAAGCGCGCTCGGCAAGCGAATGAAGTAAGCGCGCTCGAACCCGCGGCGGCGCTCACGCGCAGATTTCCCAACGGGCATGCTCGCGCGCGCGCCACACGAGCCGCGCGGGATTGATGCACTCGCCTTCCTTCATGCGCCGGGCCGTCGGCGACAGCTTCAGCTCGCCGGCCGATGCGATCCCGAGCGCGCGTTCGAGCAAAACGCGCAGCGATGGCAGCGGGTTGCCGTTCTTCCATGCAAACGCGATGAAGTTGTTGTCGTCGCCGCACGGAACGAGCGCATACGATGCGTCGAACACCTCGCGCAGCTGCTCGAGATGCCGCGGCAGCGCCGGATCGTCGTCCATGAAGTTGATCGCGAGCACGCCCGTTTCGCTCAGCCGTGCGCGGCACGCGTCGAGGAACGCGGTGCCCGTGCACCGGCCCGGCATGCCGTCGGCGACGAATGCGTCGTGCAGGATCACGTCCGCCCGCACCGCTTCCCTCGACACGTAGTCCGCACCGTCCGCGCATATCACCGCGAAGCGCGCATCGTCGTCGGGGATCCGGAACACGTTGCGCAGCGCGATCACGTCCGGATTGATCTCGACCGCGTCGATCGCGGTATCGGGCAGATGCCGGTAGCAGTATTTCGCGAGCGAACCGCCGCCGAGCCCGATCATGCAGATACGCGCGGGCACGGGCTGCAGCAGCAGGAAGCCCATCATCACGCGTGTATAGCCGAGCTCGAGCCGCACCGGATCCTTCAGCGACATGAAGCTCTGCGTGCCGAAGTGGTCGAAGTGCAGCGACACCGTGTGCTTCGTCTCGAGCACGAACGGGCGGCCGTCGTTCAACGGCATCGCCAGGAACCGCAGGAGTGCGTCATAGGAAGCTCGATCCTCGCTCATGCGCGGCAGGCCTGGATAATCGGAGAGTCGGTCGAACCGCGCGCGGTCAGACCTTCTTCAGGTAGCAGGCCTTCAGCATGAAGCCGCCGAGGTCGGTCTTGCAATCGACTTCGTGATCGCCGCCGACGAGCCGGATGCTCTTGACCTTGGTACCCATCTTCAGCGTGATCGATGAACCCTTCACGCGCAAGTCCTTGATCAGCACGACCGAATCGCCGTCGGACAGCACGTTGCCGTTCGCGTCCTTGACGACGTCGCCCGCCGGTTCGTCGCCCGCTTCGGCGCCGGCGCCTGCCGACCATTCATGACCGCAGTCCGCGCACACGTAAAGCGTGCCGTCCGGGTAGGTGTTTTCCATCGCGCATTGCGGGCAGGCGGGTGCAGCGTTCATTCCAGCTTCCATTCGGAGGGGGTTCGGGGATCGGCAAACAATGCCGGACGCGCGCGGCCGCGTCGCCGCCGACGGATCGGCAGGCCGGGCTTCACGCGCACAGCATTATAATGCAATACACATAATCAAGCTGCCGTATTATAATGGCGTCCCTTCCATCATTCGCCGGACTTGATGGCGGTTTCGCTGAGGATGTCGACATGTTCGAGATGAATGATGCGCCGACATCGCCTGTACAACGCCCCGCGGTGCGGCGGCAAGCCGCGCTCCGCGCGTTCATGCCGTGCTGCCGGCCGCTCGTCGCGCACGGTCCCGACGACCTTCCGCAAGGCTGACCCGCATCGTGCCAACCGTCGTCTACGTTGAAATCGGCGCCGCATGGAACCGCGGCCGCGCAAACGCCACCCGCGCCGCGGTCGTCGCGGCGGCACACCGTTTCGAAAGCGACATCCTGCTGATCGCCAACGGGCTCAGCGGCAACGCGAGGAGCGGCGATGCCATCGCGTCACTGCTGATGCATGGCGGCACCTCCGCGCAGGTGCTCGCGACCGGCCCCGACGAGGAAGCCGCGCTGCAGGCGCTGCTGCCCTTGCTCCAGGCGGACTGACCCTGCGTCGTCCGCTTCCACGGCTTCGTGCCGTTCACCCTGAATCATCTTTCTGCGAGGAAGCGATGAACGACAACGTCACGTCAAACACCCCCACCCTGTCTGCATCCGCGATCTGGGCGCTCGAGCGCCTCGCCGACGTGCGCTACGGCCGGGATGCACCGGCGCTCGGCTGGTCGGTCGAACAGGAGCTCGTCGGCGCCGGGTTCGTCAGCCATGCCGCCAACGGCCGCTCCGGCGCATCGATCACCGCGCATGGCCGCAGCTTCCTGAAAAGCCGGAAGTAGGACGGCGTCGGGCACATTGCCCGATACGACCGGGGGCTTGCGGTCGCGCCGCGATTTCCGCGGTATCGTACGGTGCCCGCGGGCGGCGCAACGCGCCGCCTTCATCCTCCTTCCCCGTGGAACATCCGATGACCGCCAGCGCATTGCCGCCCGTCACGTCCCCGCCGGTTCTCGACACCCCGCGCCTGATCCTCGAAGGCCATCCGCTCGGCGACTTCGATGCGCTCGTCGCGATGTGGGCCGAGCCGGCCGTCGTCGCGCACATCTTCAACGGCGAGCCGTCGGCGCCGCGCGACTCGTGGATGCGGATGCTCGCGTATCGCGGCCTGTGGCCGCTGCTCGGCTACGGCTACTGGGCGATTCGCGAGAAGGCGTCGGGCCGCTACGTCGGCGATCTCGGTTTCGCCGACTTCCACCGCGCCGTCGAGCCGTCGATTCGCGGCGTGCCGGAGGCCGGCTGGGCGCTCGCGACCTGGGCGCACGGCAACGGCTATGCGACCGAGGCGCTCACGCATGCGCTCAGCTGGCTCGACGCGCAGCACCGGTTCGAGCGCAGCGTGTGCCTGATCGCGCCGACCAACGCCGCATCGATCCGCGTCGCGGAAAAAGCCGGGTATGCCGATCCGGTGCGCATCCGCTTCAACGACGCCGATTCGTTGCTGTATTCGCGCGCGTGCCGCTGAGCGGGATGCCGCGTGCCGGCCGCGGCGTAGCGGCCAGCGCGCGGGGCCCGCTTCCGCCTGATGCGACGGCGGCGCCGCGCTGACTGGATCCTTGCCCGACACCGCGCCGGTCTGCCATCCGCCGCCGAGCGCCTGGTACAGTGCGACGAGATCGATCGTCGTCTGCAATTCGCCCTGCACCGCCTGCTGCTGCCCCTCCGACCATTGGCGTTGCGTGTCGAATACGTCGAGGAACGGCGACAAACCCTTCCGATAGCGATCCCGCGCCAGGTCCAGTACGCCCTGCTCGGCCTTCACTGCATCGTCGAGCGCTTCTTGCTTGATCCGTCACGACGGCAGCGCGCCGACACGCCGATGACTCAATCGCGCGTGCCGCCCCTGACCGAACTTCACCGCGATTGGCGCCGCGGAAGGTCGCCGTACAGGCGATAGAGGGCGTCAACGACCCGGACCTTGGGGCGGGCGCGTTTTGAACTGATCCACAGCGGCGAACCCTGCTGCTTGTACCACCTCCAACCGTTCTCCGCCGTGATCTGCATGCCCCGGTCGGGACATATGCCGTCGGCGATGTCCTCGTGATACAAACGCATCGCCATCTGCTGCCGCCAGTGACGCAGCGCGTCCGGGCCAACCCAGCACAGCGTCGCAGCCCATAGTCCAGCCTCGAGCATGAACGGCCACGTGGTATCCAATGCCTGTACGGCCATCCGGCAAACGATCGTCTCCCAGACTGCACACAGTATCGCGCCCGCCCAGAACAGATACAGTACGGCGTAGTGGCGATACCTGCGCCACCGTCCCGACCTGCGAACCGCGCGCTCGATCTCGTGCCAAGCATCGCGTGTTTGGCGCTTGCTCATGTCCGCTCCTTTGAACGTTGCAATTCACTGAAAAAGTCGTCTTCCAGCAAACGCCGGCTCAGTATCGCCCCGCCCATCTGGATCGGTAACGTCAGGATAACTAATGCCAGCACCGCCCAGCCGATCCATGGCCTCATGACGCCGAATGTCTCGGCTCCGAACATCGTCAAACAGGCCACCCCCACCAAGCCGATGGTCGTGGACAAGCTGAGCAGCCGGTAATACTCGGCCTTGACAGGCTCAACCGGCGCCAGCTGTGTGCCAATCAGGTTCAGTTGCACGCCGTGACGTATCGGCGTGGCGACCAGTTGTACGCCTTGGCCGTGCTGCACGATCTGCGCCGCCAGCGCGCGCAGAAGCAGCGGGCTGACTGGCCCCGGCTCACCGATCGCTTTATCGAGGTCGTGCGCCGGCAAATCGAGTCCGCAGTCCTTGACCGCGGATACGGTAGCGTGCCGGAGATGTACGGGCAGTCTGCTCGTCCACATGTGCTTGATCCGGGCGGGCGGAACCTGCTGCGCGCGCAGAAGGGCGGCGGTTGCGTCCATCGCCTCATCAGCTTCGGCCGTGATGGGCCGGAACAGATACGCCTGCGGCCGGCGCTTGCCACGGTAGTCGCCCATCACGTCGGACGAGGTGGTCAAAAGCGCGACCGCGGCCTCCGACCAGGCCGGTGCTTGGTCAGGCCGATGCAACTGGCAAGCAAGGGTAAGCACGAATTCCGCCGGCGGGTGGTCGTTGCCAAACCAAGGCTCGGTGAGCGACAGCGGCGTATCGAGCGATACCCAGGAGAACGAGACGAGATCAGGAAGGCGTAGGCGCTGCCAAAGCTGCTTCAACTCGTACAGGTCGTCCTGCGTTGCCGATTGCAGGTAGACGTGCATCGAACGGGTGCGCGCGATCCCGGCAATGGTCGCCGACAATGGCGTCAACAGGCCCGTGAGTATGCCTTCGAGCCTCGCCTCGCTGGAAGCCTGATCCTGGCTCGCCAGCGGCAGCCGCTTACCGGCATTTGCCGGCCGCGAGCCTTCCAGGCCTAACATGCGTTCGGCCAGTCCGACCTCCGGTGTGAGTGTCGCGCTAGCGATGATGACGACACGCCGCTGCGCCCAGCGTCGCCAGTTCGCCTGTGTCTCGCGGCACAGGTAGTTCCACCAGTCCGTGTCGTTGAGCTCTTTCTCGTAGCCGCTGTAGAGGCTCCCGCATAAAGCAACCGTCAGCGCAAGCGGCAGGACCAGCAAGCGCACGAAAAAGTCACCGGACGCGACCGGCTGCGCCCCCCAGGTCAGCACCGTGATGACCACCCCGGCCGCTTGAATGACGATGTAGATAGCGAACGCGATCCATAGTGGCGGAGGCTTGCTGCATACGCGCGGCGCCGGCAGCCGCATGTGCCATTGCATGCTCATGCGATCGACACTCCCGGCGATTCGGCGATGACCTGACTGCCGCACTCCGTGCGACATTGATCAACCACCCACCGGCGCCCGCCTTCGCTATAGCCGACACCCGTCTCGATGATGCGGTTGTCGCCGTGCTCAGGGCATGACACAACGTCGTGCAGCAACACTACCTTGCGGCCGTCGAGGGTGAACGTGGACGAGGCGGATTTGACGGTGCCGCCGTGCGTTGTCGGGTCACCGAGACAAACGGGATTTTTCATGATCTTGTTCCTTGCAGAGCGGGACATGTGCGTTAGCGCACCAGTGGCGCATCTGGATTGGTCGGTTTGATTGATGCGTCGCACGTGATGCGGTCTTGGCCGGAGGGCGTGCGAAGCTTCGAAAGAAGGCCAGGTCTCTTCGACGCCATAAATGTGGAACTGCGTATGCCCGGAGGATATGGCTTGCTCAAATCGATATTCGGAAGCAACGGATATTCTTTTACGTAAGGATCGCCGTCTTCGTCACCATAATCGACTTGAGCGACAAACAGCTTGTCTTTCGTTGCTGCAATCGTATATCGCTTCGAATCCTCGAATGGTTTATAGATGTACCTCGCATACACCATTCCATGAAACGTGTTGCCGCCATCCGTTGAATACGCCATGACAGGATTGCATCCTCGGTCGCCACAAACTGTATAAGGCGCGACTGCGGATGGAAATACGAGATTCATTCCAGTCGGATCCGCATTAATGACTCTTCCCTGGAAATTCTCGACGGTTCCCCGTCCAAGCTTTCTACGGATACCCGCTTTCGTATCGTTATAGAAAGTCTCGCCGTGATAGCAATCACGATACCGCTCCAGCGTCACGAACCGGTGATCGTCGAGCCGGTAAATGACTTGGGGCGGCGAATCGTAAGGCAGTTCCTTGGCGCTTAGAAAGTCCGCGAGACTGAATGAATACGGACGCTGCGCACTACAGGCCTGCATCAGCAGCATCAGCACGACAATAACGAGGTTACGCACCATTGGAATTTCCCCAGATCGGATTTTTCATGATCTTGTCTCTTACAGAACGACCACGCGTATTAGCGCACCAGTGGCGCATCTGGATTGGTCGGCTTGATTGACGCGTCGCACGTGATGCGGTCTTGGCCAGAGAGAGCTCGAGTATTCTCAGCCAACGGAACGCCGTATTCAATTCGCAAGCCGCCCGGCAGTTTCGCACCTGCTCCATACACGAATCCTTGCACCAAGGGGTATCGAGCAGTAATCAGATAGTCAGACGTCTCCATCGGCTTCTCGTAGACAAACATCGCATCCTTTGTAGCAGTAATCGTATATTTCTTCGAATCCTCGAATGGCCTGAAGCTATGCGGCATATAGGTCAAGAGATGGAACGTCGTTCCGCCATCAGTCGAGTACCACAGCGGCACGGCACAGCCTCGATCTCCGCATGAAATTCGAGGCGGAAATGCAAGAGGCAGCACGATATTCATCCCGGTCGGATCGGCATTAACTATCCGCCCCTGAAAATCCTCGAACAAACCAATTCCGATCCTCTTGCGAATATGGGCTTTCGTATCGTTATAGAACGTCTCGCCGTGATAGCAATCACGATACCGCTCCAGCGTCACGAACCGGTGATCGTCGAGCCGGTAAATGACTTGGGGCGGCGAGTCGTAAGGCAGTTCCTTGGCGCTCAGAAAGTCCGCGAGATTGAATGAATACGGACGCTGCGCACTACAGGCCTGCATCAGCAGCATCAGTGTGACGATAGCGAGGTTACGCACCATTGGAATTCCCCCATTCGACGCGTTTTGCGTCGGCGCGGCTCTTTTCTTCGGCCACCGTGCTCCAGTCGATCACGTCTGGCTTTTCGACAGTCTTGAGAACCCCGTCCGTAAAGTACGGATCGTAGCCTTGCGTCCAGTCAGCCTTCTTGATCAGGCGAGCCCAGAAATCCCAGTCCTCGGCAGCATCACAAAAACCGATCGGCAAGTCCCAGGCCACGACGCGCTTCATGAACTCGGCATGCGACGGCAGCGTGCTGTGATTGGTCGGCTCGGGACGGTAATTGTTGATCCGCTCCTGGAGTTCCTCTTGTGTTTCGAGTGAACGCGTGCGCCCGCTATTGGCATACACGTCTTCGCGTGTTTTGTATTCTTCTCGCTCATACATCGAGGCAAAGTTGGGAAAGGAAGAGTCCAGATACCTGCCCTTTGCCGGGTCAATCGAATCGGGAACAAACTTTCCCCACTCAGGCGCAACTTTGCGTGACTCTTCAAAACCCTCCATCTCCTCCGCCGTCAGCGGATTCGGTACCGGCTCGGCATTGATCGTGACGGTCTGGTTGGGCTTCGGCACGGCCCATAGATTTGTCAAACCAAACACCCCTGCAGCCGGTCCGCGATTGCCGTTCCAGAAGTCCGTCGCTTTCGCACCGGGGACCAACTTCTCCTCCGGGGTCGGCGGCAGTGTGCCGAACCGCCGAACGCCTGGTTCATCCCCCACCGCCGTTTCACGCGCCAGCATCCGCTGCTTGACGGTATCGCCCAGTTCCATCAGCAGTTCATCGTCAATGCCTTGCCAGCCAATGCTTTGCAACGACGTGATGCCCATCACCCGATCATGCGGCGTGAAATAGACGTATAACCGGCCGTGATTGTCGCGCTCCGGCATACCGTAATGCAGCTTCAAATCCGGCCGCCAGAAATTCATGTCCTGGGTTGCACCGACGTGCAATTGCTCCATCATTTCTTCGGTGTAGACTCGCTTGTCCCGCTTGATGCGATTCGCGATCCGGCGGAACGTGTTGACGCGCGCCTGCGCAGTCGGTCGCTCACTCCCGCACGTCAGCGCGTCCGTCGCCTTGTCATCCACCGCAAACGGCGAATTCATCACGAACAATGCATCGGGCGCGCGAGTCTTGCACAAGGCAGTGGCCGCCATTGCAATCATGGTGCCCTGACTGTGCGACATCACCGTCACCGTGTCGCGTGGGCACCGGGTCCGAATTTCGTCAATCAGGTTCGCCAGGCGCTGCGCGGCGTGCGCGTAGTAGTCGCGCGGCGGCGCATCCTGCAACTGCCGCTCCACTTCCGTGTTGAGCCGTTGCAGGTCGAAGCCGTAGATCGTGCGCGTGAAGCCTTTTTCACTCCACAACTGCTGCAGGTTGTTCGTGCCATTCTGGAAAGGCCCGCCGCCCCAATACCACGGCGTGTTTTGGCGATGATCCTCGACCTTGTGTGGCGTACATTCAGGCGCCCAATAATCGGAGCCCTGCTGATCGCGCAATGCGATTCGCCAATTTTTCTCCTTACCTTTTTGCGCTCGATAGCCCCAATAGAAGCGGATCACGGGCGAATGTCCACTTTGTTTTATGTAGCGCGTCACTTTATACCCCGTGCTTTCGTCATTATCCGAGTACACATTCGGCGTTAGCTCAGACGAATGCCCCTTTCGAAGTAGGCGCTCATTCAATCCATCGCAAAGCGCCTGCTCCGCCGCGTCATACCACTCCCCCTCGGAGTTCACGCCATGCACGAAGATGATGACACCGGGCAGATGCGGGGGAATCCGCGCCTCGGCGCGCACCTGATAGCTCGTTGGCGTCAGGTACGACTCCCAAAACGGGCGGCCGAGGTGATCGCGCTGCATCGGCACGATGCGGGTTGCGTCTTCATGCCGATAGCGCTTTGGCTGTGTTTCGCTCGTCGTGTTCGCCGTATCACCCGACCGATCAACTGAATCATCCATTTGCTCGAGCTCCGTTGTTGTTCTTCGACAGCATCAGCTTGATGCCCTGTGCAATGTCGTTCGGCGTCAATGACGTTTCGCCCTTCGCGCTCGTGATGCCCTCCACGATTCGGCCGTCCGCCAGCTGGATCTTGTACGGCTTGTTCTTCATGGGCCGGCCGGTCACGTCGTCGCTCAGGATGAACCGCTCGTCATTCGTGACGTTGCTTTGATCGAACTTCGGCAATGGCAGCGACAGCGCGCCCGGACCTTCCTTCTGAATCTCGACGATCTTCAGAATCAGGCGCCCCGCACCGCCGATCTCGACGTTATCGCCCTGCACCTTGACGTAAGCCGTGCCGCCGCCACTGAGCACAACGCCATTGGCCGCGTTCGCCGTCAGCGTGCCCGCCGCGCTGCTCAATTGCATGTTCTGCCGTGCCACCAGTTCCATCGCGTCCGACTGCGCCTGAATCCGGACCTTGCCGCGTGCGGCGAACAGACGAATGCCCATCCTGTTCGCGAACAGCGACAACACCTCGCCTGCGGCGATGGCGACAT
Source organism: Burkholderia sp. IDO3 (assembly GCF_003366075.1). Taxonomy (NCBI): domain Bacteria; kingdom Pseudomonadati; phylum Pseudomonadota; class Betaproteobacteria; order Burkholderiales; family Burkholderiaceae; genus Burkholderia; species Burkholderia sp. IDO3. Next base: position 524,965 of record NZ_CP028964.1, on the reverse strand, counting down.
GTCGAATCGCATTCACGTTGAATCGCGACGACGTGGCGACGCTCACGTCCTTGCCGGCCGACACCATCACGCGGTCGGGTGTCGCCAGGCCAATGCCGGCCGGCGCGGACAACGCGATTACCGACTTTTTCAGGCCCGCCAGTTCGTCTTTGAGCCACGCGTTTTCTGCCCGCAGATCCGCGATCTCGGCTTTCGCCACCGCCGCAGCCTCTGCCAACCCCTGCGCATGCGCTTGCGTAAGCTGGAACTGGTTGGTCGCGGAACGCATGTCGGTCTGTTCGCCCCGCGCCTTCTCCTGCCGGTCGGCCGATATCAATATGCCGCCACCCGCGCGCACGTGTCCGCGATTGTCAGTGCGCAGTTCGAAGCCTTCGCCACGCGGCTTTTGGTCGCGGTCCACCGTGTGACCGAGATTCAGCTGCGTCTTGCCATGCTCCGTCGCCAGCTTGATGTGTTCGCGACCGTCCCGATCGTCCATCTCAAGCGTGTTGTTCGAACGGGTCCGCAGGGTATTGCGCGTGCCCCACGGAACGCCCGAGATGATCGGGTCCGTGTGCTGCGCGGTATGGAGCACGTGGCTGATGAACGGCAAATCGACGCAGCCCCACAGGAAGCTGACGCCAACGACGGTGCCCTCGACCAGCCCGAAATGAAAGCCCGTTTGATTCGGCCCCGCGAATGGCTTGGCAAGACGCATCGGGCAACTTCGCAGACCGGGCATCCGCGTGTCGCGGTCCAGATGAAGGTGAACGATATATTCACCCTGACCGTCCAGGTATGGGTCTTTCCAGCCACCCGACGACGCGATGGTCCCCGTGATAACGCCGTGAATCTTCGGCCACGTTTCCGTCTTCAACGGCAGCCGGTATTGACGGTCGGACGGTATCGCGTCGAACGTCACGTGATACGCCTGCTTGCGCGACGCCCGACACACCATCCGGACCACCAGCAACCCATGCTTCGCATCGGGCAATGCCCTGTTCGACAGCTTCAATATGGAACCAGCCGTGAGATCGAGCATGTCGCACTCGCCGCGATACTCGATCTGTTCGGCCAGCGCCACTTCGCGCCGTAGTTGCGCTTCCTCGTTCGCTTCGTCCTGGCTCTGGTTCGGCGTCCCCCACGTATATGCGTCACCATACGTTGTGCGGTCCTCACGGATCGGGCTGATTGCCTCGATCGGTTCGGAAAGCTGCGCCTCCGTACTGAACGTGCGCACCGTATAAGTCTCCGGCAGCGTCCTTGCGGTCATTTGCAGTGCGCTGACGGATTCGAGGCCGCTGGATTCCAGCCCGCTGCGCGGCCGGTAGGCGACGGTCAGGCGCTCAGGATCGCGTCGGTAGTGCGCATAGTCGTCGCCAAAGCGTACCCGTTCGCAACGCTCGCCCGCTTCGCATACGAACCAGATGCCCGAGCGGCGGCACAGTCTTGTGATGAACGCCAGGTCGTCCTCACCCCACTGCATCACGAAGCTGCGTTTGCGGTAGGTACGGTGCAGCGTGAATTCAAAGCCGGCAAAAATCTTGTTGAACGCGTGTTCCCGGAGAATCTGCTCGATGATCTCGCGAACGGTCATGTCGAGGAAGAACCGGCATTTTGGCGCCTGACGCAGCAACGCCAGCCGGGACTCCAGCACAATCTCGTAGAGGGATTGATCGCGATGGGTATCCTTGAGCGCGAACCCCGTCACGACACCTTGCACGCGCCGCGCGTCTTCCGGCTGACTCCAACGGTCGCGCGGCGGAGGCTGGATCACCAACGTGCCGATTCTGTTCAGAAATTCGCCGCGCGACAGGTCATGCCGGGGATGGGTGAACCGGATTGTGTACTTTGTCGGCTCACCGATCCCGTGCGCGCCCTCGAACTCGTAGATGTCCGCGAGCGTGGCAGCGGGATTGCCCTTGATGTCGAGGCTGTAGAACTGATGGATGTTGACGCCCGCGCGTGCGGGCGCGTCGTAAATAACCGTGCTCGTTGCCAATAGCCCCTCCCAAAATGTCGGCGGATACCCCGCTGGACATTAATTGGCCGGAGTCAAGACAACAATTAGACGAGTCCGAATTTGTCGAGAATGCTATTTTCCGTCAACACTTGCGGGTCGCGCTGCTCACCGACGCCGACCGCCAAGCGATCGCGGCCTGCCTGAAATCGTTGCCCGCGCAACCGACTGCGGCGACCAACCCGCTGGGTGTCGGCGTCGCGCGCTCGACGCCCGCCGGGCCGCGCCCGGAAGGCGGCCAGCAGGCGCCGGGGGCCGGCGTGTATGCGGGCTTCTGCGCGCGCTGCCACGGTGCGCAAGGCAACGGCGTGCCCGATCACGGGCCGCCGCTCGCGGGCAATTCGGCCGTGCTCGCGGCCGACCCGACGAGCGCGATCCGGATCGTCGTCGAAGGCGCGCGGCCGGCGCCCGGCACGCACGGGCCCGTGCAGCGGATGCCGGCGATGCGCGGCGCGCTCACCAGCAGCGAGATCGCGGCGGTGGTCAGCTACGTCCGCGGCGCGTGGGGGAATCGGGCCGCGCCGGTATCGGAGCAGGATGTGAGGCGGTTGCGCGCGGCGCTACATCGCTGAGGAGCGAGGCCGCCGCGCATATCGCGTCGCGCGTCTATCGAACCGCGTCCGCACGCGCGACAGCCGCGTGCATCGCGTCGCGGGCGGTTCGTGCGCCGCCCGCGCCCGCGTGCTCAGAACATGTGCCGGATCCCGGCCATCACGCCGACCTGGTTCTGCCCCGGCGCGGGCGTCGTGCCGCCGCCGCCGGCGCTGACCGAGAACGCCGCATGCGCGCTGTTCGCGAGATACGCGCCCTGCAGATACACGGCGGTCTGCTTCGACAGGAAGTAGGTGCCGCGCAGCACGCCCAGCGTCGCGCGCGCGTCCTGGCCGGACACGGTCACGTGATAGACGCCGGTATCGACGAGGAACGCGGGCGTCACGTAGTAGTTCGCGGTGAGGTAGAACAGGTTCGAGTGCAGGTTCGGGCCGCCCGACGCATCGGTATCGACCCAGCGGCCGATCCAGCCCCCGCCGAACTTCATGCCGAACGCGTTGACGTAGCCGTTGACCTGCGCGCGATCGTCCTTGTCGCCGCTCGCGGAGAGCGGCAACGGCTTGACGCCGTCGAAGAAGTTCGCGGCCGCGGTGGCGCTGCCGCCGCGTTGCTCTTCGTACGACGCGGCCACGCCGAACGCCGTCGAGTCGTACTTCAGCATCGCGGACCACAGCCGGCACACGGTCGTTTCGCCGGGCGTCGGGCCCGCGCAGGTGCCCTGCCCCGGCGAGTTGCCGGTGCCGGCCGAATCGCGGCCGAACGAATACATCGCGCCGGCCGTGAAGCCGCCGAACTTGCCGCGCCACGCGACGGCGTTGTCGGCGCGGCCGTTCGGAATGTACGCATCGAGTGACGGCAGCCCGTAGATGTTCGGGCCGAGCAGGTCCGAATCGAGCACCGCGTAGTACGTCATCGTGTACTGGCGGCCGAACGACAGCGTGCCGTACGGGCTTTCGATCCCCACCCAGCTTTGCCGGCCGAACAGGCGCGTGCCCTGCCCCATCGTGCCGTTGCCGACGTTGAAGCCGCTTTCGAGCGCGAACACCGCCTTGTAGCCGCCGCCGAGATCCTCGGAACCGCGCAGCCCCCAGCGCGACGGCAACTCGCCGGTGATCGACGGCATCCGCACGATGCCCTTGCCGTCGGCGTTCGCATGTGACACGTATTCGACGCCCGTATCCAGCACGCCGTACAACGTCACGCTGCTTTGTGCAAAACCGGTCGTCGCGAATCCGAGCAAAGCTCCGCCAACGAGATGCTGAAATCTCATGCTGTCTCCAAACCTGAATATGAATGCTTCCGATTACTACGTATGACTAATTGATCGAGATAAATCGGATCGGTTTATTTCCCGGCGATTCGATCCGATGACGGCGGATGGCCGTCGATCCGAAACGCGGGCACGATTGTCCGAAAGGCACGACTGGACCGGGAACGACGCGCGCTGCGCGCCATGCCGGCGGGCGAGGAATGTGATCGGGGGATGTCTCCTTGTTGCATGGTTTCCGTTCTTCGGGTTGCAACTGTTTGAGTCGATACTATCGGCCGCAAAAAAACGCGTCCAACACCGATTGGGTATCGGTTGATATCTGCGAGGTATGCATGCGCGATTCGCCCTGCTTTGGTGCAATGCGGACCCGCGATACGATGCGTCCCGATCGCATAAATCCGTCACGCGAAAGAAGAAGCTCAAGTAAAATATGGAGCACTAACTCTTCTCCCGGCCTCTCGATATCCTCACTCGGCCGTGTCCGGCTCCGGCTCGGGCTTCGCATCCCCCCACTCGACGGCAAGGACCATGGAGCTACGCCATCTGCGCTATTTCGTTGCGGTCGCCGAAGAATGCAGCTTCACGCGCGCCGCACAACGGCTGCATATCGCGCAGCCGCCGCTGAGCCGGCAGATCCAGCAACTGGAAGAGATCCTCGGCATCGTGCTGTTCGAGCGCAATTCGCGACCGCTGAAGCTCACCGAGGCGGGCCGCTTCTTTCATCAGCATGCGGTGCAGCTGCTCGCGCAGACGGCCGAGCTCGAATCGATGACGCGCCGCGTCGGCAAGATCGAGCGCAGCCTGTCGGTCGGGTTCGTCGGCTCGACGCTCTACGGGATGCTGCCGAAAGTCATTCGCCGCTATCGCCAGCAGCATGCGGAAGTCGAGCTCAGCCTGCACGAGATGTGGACGATGGACCAGATCAAGGCGCTGAAGGAAGGCCGCATCGACGTCGGCTTCGGGCGCATCCGTCTCAACGATCCGAACGTGCGCCGCGTCGTGCTGCGCGAGGAGCCGATGATCGCGGCGCTGCCGCTCGACCATCGGCTGAGCACGGTCACTACGCCGCTGTCGCTGCACGACCTGCTCAACGAAACGCTGATCGTGTTTCCGAAAACGCCGCGCCCGAGCTATGCGGACCAGGTGCTGTCGGCCTTCCACGATCGTGCGCTGAAGCCGGCGCGCGTGCTGGAAACCCGCGAGCTGCAGATCGCGCTCGGGCTCGTCGCGGCCGGCGAAGGTGTGTCGATCGTGCCGAAAAGCGTGCACGGGCTCAAACGCGACGACATCTCTTACCACGACCTCGACGATCCGCGGCTCGTGTCGCCGATCATCATGAGCATGCGCCGGCTCGATGCGTCCGAAGACATCGAGCGCATGCTGAACCTCGTCTACGCGCTGTACGACGAGGAAGGCATGACGTACCTGCCGCCTTCCGCGGAACGCGACGATCCGGCCGCGCAGGACTGAGCGGGCCGGATCGCCTGCCGCGCACGCTCAGTGCGGGATGGCCGATGCGACTTCGGCGTCCGTGCGATCCACGCGCAGACTGAACACGGCCAGCGCGGCGAGCGCGAGCGGCACGGCCAGCGCGAGAAAGAACCCGGACGGCCCGCCCCACGACAGGAACGTGCCGCCCACGGCGGAGCCCGCGATCGCGCCGGCGCGGCCCATTCCGATCGCCCAGCCGGTCGCGGTCGCGCGCAGCGCGGTCGGATACGCGCCGACGATCAGGTAGTTCAGCGCGATCTGCTGCCCGCCGATCCCGAACCCGGCCGCACCGACGAGCGCGAACACGAGCGCCCAGTTCGTGCCGGCGTAGCCGAGGCCGATCGCGATCGCGATGCCGAACGCGAACATCGCGCCGAGCAGGTTGCGCGTATTCACGCGCGGCAGCATGATCGACAGCGGAATCGCGCAGACGATGAACACTGCATTGACGATCACGGTGCCGACCGGCGCCTGCTGCGCGGTCAGGCCAGCCGCCTTCAGCACGGTCGGCAGCCACGACAGCAGCATGAACCATGCAATCCAGTTCAGCAGGTAGATCGCCCAGATCGCGAGCGTCTTGCCCGCATAGCCGCCGCGAAACAGCGCGGCGACGCTCGCCTTCGCCGTCGCTTCGTCGGGCACGCTCAGGCGCGCGTCGGCCGGCAACGGCTGCGTGACGATCTTCGACAGCATCGCATGCACCCGCTGCTGCGCGCGTGCGTCGCCGCGCGAGGCCAGGTAGAACAGCGATTCGGGCAACAGCAGCACGACGAGGCCGAGCACCGCGAGCGGCACCGCGCCGCCCACCACGAAAATCCCCGACCAGCCGATCACCGGCAGCATGCGCGCGGCGAGCAGCCCGCCGAGCATCGCGCCGGCAGGCAGGCCGAGCAGCACGCCGGTCATTACCGCGCCGCGCAGGCGGGCCGGACAGTATTCGGCCGCGAGCGCGAGCAGCACCGGCGTGCAGCCGCCCATCCCGAGCCCGGCCACGAAGCGCAGCGCGAGGATGTACCGCGGGTCGCCGGCCCACGACGTGGCCAGCGTCGCGGTGCCGAACAGCGCAAGGCCGATCATGAGCGCGGGCCGGCGGCCGATCCGGTCGCCGACGAGGCCGAGCGTCATCGCGCCGATCGTCATCCCGACGATGCCGGCGGTCAGGATCGGGGCGAGCGCGCCGGCCGGCAGCCGGAACGCGGCGAGGATCGCCGGGCCGGTAAACGCGATCGCCTGCGTGTCGAAGCCGTCGAGCAGCGCGATCAGCACGCACAGTGCGAGGACGCGGATCTGCAACGCACCGAGCGGCGCATCGTCGATCAGCGCGGGAATCGAGCGAACGGATGAAGGGGTCATGAAGCGTCTCCAGGACCGGCCCGCTGGCGCGGGGCGATCCGTTTATCGTTTTGAAGTACGAATTTCCAGCGCCGGGTATCAGCCCGCAAGCACCGCTACCGCCTTGATTTCCACGATATAGCCGGGCGATCCGCCGAGCATGTGCGCGCCGACGGCCGTCCAGGCCGGCTTCGGATGCGCGTGCAAATAGCGGTCGCGCACCTGCATGAACAGCGGCAGGTCGCGCATGTCGGTATGGAAGGTCGTCAGGTCGACCACGTCGTCGAGCGTCGCGCCGCCCGCCTCCAGCACGCGCTTGAGGTTCTCGAACGCCTGCACGATCTGCGCTTCGCGATCCGCCACCAGCTGCATCGCGGCATCGCGGCCGATCTGGCCGGATACGTACACGGTGTCGCCAACCTTGATCGCCGGCGCATAGCCGATTTTTTCGTACACGGCTTCCATTCCGGCCGGAATGATGGCTTCGCGCTTGTGCATGCGTATCTCCGTGGCCGGCGTGTCGGCGTCGGCCGTTCATGTCGTGATCGAATGGCGTGCACGCGCGGCTGCGGCACGTGCACGTTGCAGCCCGGGTTCGGCAAGCCGCCGCCGTTCAGCCCGTATCGCCGCCCGCGACCGGCAGCACCGTGCCGGTGATGTAGCCCGCTTCGTCCGACGCGAGGAACAGGATCGGCGCGATCTGTTCGTCGAGCGTGCCGTAGCGCTTGAAGAACGTCGAATCGGTCACCTGCCGCACCGCTTCGGCCATCCATGCCTGTTCCTGCGCGTTGTCGCCGTCCGCATTGCGCGGCACGCGGCGCGGCGGCGCTTGCGTGCCGCCCGGCGCCGTCGCGACGACGCGGATGTTGTGCTCCGCGTATTCCATCGCCAGCGCGGAGGTCAGCGCATTGACGCCGCCCTTCGCGGCCGAATACGGCACGCGGCGAATGCCGCGCGTCGCGTTCGACGACACGTTCACGATCGTGCCGCCGCCGCGCGCGAGCAGATGCGGCAGCACCGCGTGGCAGCTGTAGAGCGTCGGCATCAGCGAGCGGCGGATTTCCGCGTCGATCTGCGCCGGCTCGAATTCGGCGAACGGCCGCATCCGGATCGCGCCGCCGACGCCGTTGATCAGCACGTCGATGCCGCCGAACGTGTCGACCGCGCACGCCATCGCCGCGCGCGCGCCGTCGTACGTCTCGAGATCCGCGACGAAGCCGGCCGTGTTGCCGCCGCCCGCTTCGGCCGCGACCTCGGCCACGAAATCCGCGCGATCGACGAACAGCACCTTGCCGCCCTCGGCCGCCGCGCGCAGCGCGACGCCGCGGCCGATGCCCTGCGCCGCGCCGGTCACGACGACGACCTTTCCGGAGAATCGTTGCATGGTCATGCCGCCTTTGCCGTGACGTTCGGGGTGAACTTCTCGTAGTGGAAGCTGTTGGGCTTCACGCCTGCGTCGTCGAAGTACTGGCGCACCGCGTCGACCATCGGCGGCGGGCCGCACAGATAGACGTCCACGTCGCCGTCGTTCAGCGCGTCGGCCGGCATGTGCTGCGTGACCCAGCCCTTGCGCGGGTGGTTCGACGCCGCATCGGCGACGACCGTCGAGAAGCTGAAGTTCGGCAGCTTCGCCGCATACGCTTCGATCGCGTCGACCAGCACCAGGTCGAGATCGCGCGTCACGCCGTAGATCAGGTGCACCTTCTGCTGCGAACCGCTGCGCGCAAGCACCTCGAGCATCGACAGGAACGGCGCGAGGCCCGTGCCGCCGGCGAGGAACAAGAGCGGGCGCTGCACGTCGCGCAGGTAGAAGCTGCCGAGCGGCCCGGTCAGCTCGAGCGTGTCGCCCGGCTTCGCCGATTCGAGCCACGTGCTCATCACGCCGCCGGGGATCTTCTTGATCAGGAAGCCGACCTTCGCGTCGCCCGGCGCGGACGAGAACGAGTACGAACGGTGCTGGCCGCTGCCCGGCACGCCGATGTTCACGTACTGGCCCGGCAGGAACACGGGCGCGGCCGCGCCGACGTCGAGTTCGAGCACGATCGCCGCATCGTTGTGCTGCTCGACCTTCGTGACGGTCGCGGCGAACGCGCTGTGACCGGTCTTGCATGCGACCGACGACGTCGGAATCGCGATCACGCAATCGCTTTGCGGCACCATCTGGCAGGTCAGCACGAGGCCGCCGTCCTTCTCGTCCTCGGTGAGCGCGTCGTCGATGTAGTCGTCGCCGAGATCGTAGCTGCCGCTTTCCGCGCGGCACTTGCAGGTGCCGCACACGCCGTCGGAGCAGTCCATCGGCAGGTTGATCTTCGCGCGGAACGCGGCGTCGAGCACCTTCTCGCCGGCCTTGCAGTCGATGAAGCGGGTGACCCCGTCCTCGAAGTTCAGTGCAATCTTGTAGGTGGACATGACATCGTCTCCCTGTGTTACGGTCGAAACAATCGGCGTCAGACGTGGTACACGTCGAGCACCTGACGGATGTAGTCGTTCTTCAGCACGATCTTCTTGTTCGAGATCAGCAGCGCGTCGCCCACCTGGCGCAGCGTGACGAACATCGTGCCGAAGTAGTGATCGGTCACGCGGTAGCGGTGGTTCAGCGTGTCGAAGTTGTAGCGCACGTCCACCTCGCCGTCGCGCTCGGCCAGCACCTCGACGTTCGTCACGTTGTGGCTGGTGCGCGGCTCGGGCGTCGATGCGCCGCTGCGCTCGGTCTTGATCCGGAACACGCGATCCTCCAGGCCGCCGCGATCCGCGTAGTACATCAGCGAGATCTGGCTTTGCGGATCGTCGGTCGGCCGGTCGTCGTCGTCCCACGCGGGCATCCAGTACATGACGTCTTCCGTGTAGCAGGTCAGCCACGCGTCCCACTCGCGGTCGTCGAGCAGGCGCGCTTCGCGATACAGCGTCGCGCAGATGGTCCGGTAATCGATGTTCATGCTGCGGCCTCCCCGCGTTCCTTCTTCAGCGCATCGCGCATCACGTGCACCCAGTGTTCGTGCTGGCACACGAACAGCCCTTCGTCCTCGCTGCGCTCGCCCGAGATGCGCGGGTTCAGCCCCATCTTCTTCGCGTTCTCGTCCGGCCCGTCGATCCACAGCGGCGCGCCGCGCGACAGGTCGTTCCACATCGCCGTGATGCCCGCGTAACCGGCCTGGCATGCGCGGAATTCCTCGAGGTCGTCGGCCGTGCCCATGCCGGTCACGTTGAAGAAGTCTTCGTACTGGCGAATCCGCGTCGTGCGGTCGGCCTCGCTCTCGCCCTTCGGCGCGAAGCAGAAGATGCTGACTTCGGTCCTGTCGACGCCGAGCGGACGCACCACGCGGATCTGCGTGCTGAACTGGTCCATCAGGAACACGTTCGGGTACACGCACAGGTTGCGCGTCTGGTTCACGATGAAGTCGGCCTGCACGTCGCCCACGCGCGCCTTGATCTCGTCGCGGTGCTGGTACACCGGACGCACTTCCGGGTTCATCGTCTGGGTCCACAGCAGGATGTGGCCGTTGTCGAAGCCGTACACGCCCGCGACCGACTTGCTCCAGCTGTTCGCGTCGACCGCCTTGGTGCCGTCTTCCTTGCGGCGGCCCATCGTCGCCGCGTAGTTCCAGTGCACGGTGCTGACGTGATAGCCGTCGCAGCCGTTTTCCATCTGCATCTTCCAGTTGCCTTCGTAGATGTAGGAGGAATTGCCGCGCAGCACTTCGAGGCCGTCCGGCGCCTGGTCGACGATCTGGTCGATGATCACGCGCGCTTCGCCGAGGTAGTCTTCCAGCGGCAGCACGTCGGCGCTGAGGCTGCCGAACAGGAAGCCGCGATAGTTCTCGAAGCGCGCGACCTTCTTCAGGTCGTGCGAGCCGTGCGTGTTGAACTGCACCGGATACTCGGTCGTCTTCTCGTCCTTCACCTTCAGCAGCTTGCCGGTGTTCGAGAAGGTCCAGCCGTGGAACGGGCACGTGAAGCTGCCCTTGTTGCCGTGCTTGCGGCGGCACAGCATCGCGCCCTTGTGTGCGCATGCATTGATCACGGCGTGCAGCTCGCCCGTCTTGTCACGCGTGATGACGACCGGCTGGCGGCCGATCCACGTCGTGTAATAGTCGTTGTTGTTCGGAATCTGGCTTTCGTGCGCGAGGTAGACCCAGTTGCTCTCGAAGATGTGCTTCAGCTCGAGCTCGTACAGTTCCTCGTTCGTGAAGATGTCGCGGCGGCAGCGGAAGACGCCGGCTTCCTTGTCGTCCTGCACGGCGGTCGCGAGCAGGTGGTCCAGTTCGGTGGTGTGGTCGATCGTGGCGGACATGTTGGTTCCTCCTGCGCGCGTGCCGGCTCCTGCAAGCACGCTCGCATCGGTATCGATTGAATCTCGCGGGGGTCCGGCATGGCGGCGGCGCATCCGCGCCGCCGCGCCGTCGGGCGGTTATGCCGCGGCGGAAGCGCGCAGGCGTTCGACGATCTGGTTGTCCTTGCCCTGGACGCGCGGCGTCAGGACGAAGTCGAACGCGATGTCCTGGTACGCATCGGCCTTCATGCCGAGCGCGGCGCCGCCGGTCTTGTCGGTGACGGGCGGGATCAGCTCTTCGCGCGTCGCATACGCGAAGTCATCCCAGATCAGCGGGTCGCCGTCGATGTTGAACTGCGTCGTCAGCTTCCGGTGGCCGTCGCTGGTCACGAAGAAGTGCACGTGCGCCGGGCGGTTGCCGTGGCGGCCGAGGCCGTCGAGCAGCTGCTGCGTCGCGCCCTGCGGCGGGCAGCCGTAGCCGACCGGCATCAGCGTGCGGAATTCGTACTTGCCGTCCGCGCCCGTCTTCACCGCGCCGCGCAGGTTGAAATCGCTCTGCTTGCCGGTCGGGTCGAAGTGCGAATAGAAGCCGTGCGAGTTCGCGTGCCAGCATTCGACCAGCGCGCCGGCCACCGGCTTGCCGTCGACACCGGTGACCGTGCCGTGGATCACGAGCGGGCCCGCGCCGTCGTCCGCGTCGAGGTCGATCTTCGCGACGCCGTCGCGCACCGGCGCACCGGCCACGTACAGCGGGCCTTCGATCGTGCGCGGCGTGCCGCCGTCGAGGCCGAGCGCTTTGTCCTCGGCGTCCATCCGGATGTCGAGAAACTTCTCGAGACCGAGGCCGGCGGCGAGCAGCGCCGCTTCGCCGTCCTGGCCGAGCTTGTTCAGGTAGTTCACGCCGGCCCACACTTCGTCGGGCGTGATGTCCAGATCGTCGATCGCCTTGAACAGGTCGCCGAGCAGGCGCAGCACGACCTGCTGCGTGCGCGCGTTGCCGCCGTCGCCGCCCGCGTTCGACGCGGCCTTCAGCAGATCCTGCACTTCCTTGGTATCGAAAACTTTGACGCTCATGATGGTGTCTCCACGTGTATTTGGGGGAAAGGTGACCCGGAGTGTTCGCTGTCGGAAAACGGACGGCTCCGCGGTTCAGAGGTCGCCGTCGTGTATCGACGACGGGTGGCGACACAACGGCGTCACCGAAATCTTCATGTACGGAAACAGCGGCAGGCCGGTCAGGATCTCGTGCAGCTCGGCGTTGCCGGACACGTCGAACACGCTGTAGTTCGCGTATTCGCCGGCGATGCGCCAGATATGGCGCCACTTGCCGCTGCGCTGCAGATCCTGCGAATACGCCTTCTCGCGGGCCTTGATTTCGTCAGCCACCGCGGCCGGCATGTCGACCGGGATGTTGACGTCCATGCGTACGTGGAAAAGCATCGTGATGTCCTGATACGGTGTCGGTTAGCGGGAAACTTTCGTCAGCCCGTCGCGGGTGAAGCGCGCAACCTTCGCTTCGTCGAGTTCGATGCCGAGGCCGGGGCCGGCCGGCACGGTCAGCTCGAAATCGCTGTAGTCGAGCGGGGTCGTGAGGATCTCTTCGGTAATCAGTAGCGGTCCGAACAGTTCGGTGCCCCACTGCAGGTTCGCGAAGCTCGCGAACAGGTGCGCGGATGCGACCGTGCTGAACGCGCCTTCGAGCATCGTGCCGCCGTACAGCTCGATGCCGGCCGCGTCCGCGATCGCCGCGACGCGCTGGGCGGCGAACAGGCCGCCGCTCTGCTCGATCTTGATCGCGAACACGTCCGCGCCGTTCTGCTTCGCGATCTCGAACGCGCTGTCCGGGCCCTGCAGGATTTCGTCGGCCATCAGCGCGACCGGGAAACGGCGCATCAGCCGCGCGAGCGCCGCCGCCGACGCCACCGGCTGCTCGACCAGTTCGCAGCCGGCATCGGCCAGCGCCGGAATCGCGCGCGCGGCCTGCGTTTCGCTCCAGGCCATGTTCACGTCCACGCGCACCGACGCATGATCGCCCACCGCGCGCTTGATCTCGGCCACGTGCCGGATGTCCGCGTCGAGCGCCTTCGCGCCGATCTTCAGCTTGAACACGTTGTGGCGGCGCAGCTCGAGCATCCGTTCGGCTTCGGCGATATCGGTCGCCGTGTTGCCCGATGCGAGCGTCCACGCGACCGGCAGCCGATCGCGGCGGCGCCCGCCGAGCAGTTCGCTGACCGGCACGCCGAGGCGCTTGCCGTGCGCGTCGAGCAGCGCGGTTTCGAGCGCGCTCTTCGCGAAGTGATTGACCTTCGCGAGCTTGCCGAGGAACGCCATCAGCGTCTGGATGCGCGTCGCATCCTTGCCGACGATCGCCGGTGCGAGATACGCGTCGATCGCGAGCTTCATCGCCTCGGGGCTTTCCGGGCCGTAGGCCATCCCGGCGATCGTCGTGCCTTCGCCGAGGCCGGTCACGCCGTCGCTGCAGGTCACCTTCACCAGCATCAGCGTCTGGCCGTGCATCGTGGCAACCGACAGCTTGTGCGGACGGATCGTCGGCAGATCGACGAGGCGGGTTTCAATGCGTTCGATGGTGACTGAGGACATGGTGCACGCTGCAAGTGGGGAGTTCATGGGACGGATTTATACGCGGCGGGGAAATGGAGCGTCCAATACTTTTGGGCGTGTTTTTTGATACCTGACAGGTATCGAAATGCGGCTCTGGACACGAAATATTGCGGTGCGCCATACCTATTTTGGCTAGGTATGCGAGCCGGGAGGCTTGCTGGACAAGGCGGTCGCACACGCGGGCCGCAGCTTGAACAGAAACGCGCCGGCCGCTTTCCAGGCCGGCGAAACCGGTCGAAATCAGGCCGTCTCCCACGCCCGGCAAGGGGCCTATCAGGGTTTTCCTTAGAAAAAAATGACGTGCCGGGCGGTGGATCGCTCTCCCGGCTTTCGATACCCGCAATGGTCTGAATATCGATCCGCGCACGGCACGCCACCCACGCGCTGTTCGGCACCCTCGGCGCGTCGTACTTCCTGTCGAAGCGCACGACGCGCTACGCGCGGGCCGGAGTCGTGCGCAACGCCAGCGATACGCGGCTCGGGCTCGTGACGGGCGAGCGCCGGTCCGCCGTCAACACGCTGTTCGCGCCGGCCGGCACGACGACGATGGCCGATCCCGGCATCCGCCCGCGGCTCCGACCGCCCATCGAATTCGCGGCGAGCATGGCAGTGCCTGCCCCCCGGCAAGTGTCCAGTTTCCGGACACGCGAACGCATGCAGCCACCGATCGACGCGGGCGCGGCGGGTGGGAAGAAACCCGGATGGCCCGGCGGCGTCCCGCCCGCCTACCCTCGCGCGCATGCCGGTCGGGGCGGTGCAACGCCCGACCCGGCGAGTTGGAATTTCTTCTGGAGCCTACATGGATAGCAGCAGCAACACCCCTCTGTTCGACGCCGACGTGTGGCGCGGCAAGACCTTCGACGGACGCTGGCACGCGAGCCCGCACGCGGCCGACGTGATCGAACCGGCCACCGGCAACACGCTCGGCCGCATCGGTCTCGCGGACGGCGCGGCGATCGCCGACGCATCCGCCGCCGCGCATCGCGCGCAGCCGGCGTGGTTCGGCCTGCCGTACGACGAGCGCGCGGCGGTGCTGCGCCGCGCGGCAGCCGTCGCCGAAACGCACTTCGACGCGATCGTCGACTGGCTCGTGCGCGAAAGCGGCTCGACGCGCGCGAAGGCGTCGTTCGAAACGTCCGTCACGATCAAGGCGCTGCATGAGGCGGCCGGGCTGCCGTCGCGCGCGGCCGGCGAAGTGCTGCCGTCGGCGGCCGGGCGCCTGTCGCTCGCGCGCCGCCGCCCGCGCGGCGTGATCGGCGTGATCTCGCCGTTCAATTTCCCGCTGTACCTCGCGATGCGCGCGGTCGCTCCGGCGCTCGCGCTCGGCAATGCCGTCGTGCTGAAACCCGATCCGCGCACGGCCGTGTGCGGCGGCATCGCGATCGCGCGCGTGTTCGAACTCGCCGGCCTGCCCAAAGGCGTGCTGCACGTGCTGCCCGGCGACGGCGCGGCCGGCGCGGCGCTGGTCGCCGATCCGCACGTCGCGATGATCCAGTTCACCGGCTCCACCGCGGCCGGGCGCAAGGTCGGCGAAGCGGCCGGCCGCCATCTGAAGAAAGTGTCGCTCGAACTCGGCGGCAAGAACTCGCTGATCGTGCTCGACGACGCCGATCTCGACCGCGCCGTCGCCAACACCGCGTGGGGCGCGTATCTGCATCAAGGCCAGATCTGCATGGCGACCGGCCGCGTGCTCGTGCAGCGCGCGATTCACGACCGCTTCGTCGCGAAGCTCGTCGAGAAAGCGCAAAGCCTGCGCGTGGGCGACCCCGCGACCGCGGACGTCGGCCTCGGCCCGCTGATCAATGCCGCGCAACGCGACCATGCCGCGCAGCTGGTCGACGCGGCCCGCCGCGCGGGCGCGTGCGTCGAGACAGGCGGCGGCCATCGCGACCTGTTCTTCGAGCCGACCGTGCTGAGCGGCGTCGCGCCGGGCAACCCGGCATTCGACGAGGAGATTTTCGGGCCGGTCGCGATCGTCGTGCCGTTCGATACCGACGAAGACGCGATCGCGCTCGCGAACCGGACCGAATACGGGCTGTCGATGGCGATCCTGTCGGTCGACGTCGGCCGCGCGCTCAGGCTCGGCGAACGGTTGAACACGGGGCTGCTGCACATCAACGACCAGACGGTCAACGATGAAGTGATCAACCCGTTCGGCGGCGTCGGCGCATCGGGCAACGGCTCGAGCATCGGCGGCAGCGCAAACTGGGAAGAATTCACGCAGTGGCAGTGGCTGACGATCAAGGGCGAAGCGCCGCCGTATCCGATTTGACGAGGAGACCGACCATGTATACCGAAAACGATACGCGCGCCGTCACCGCGGCCGTCGCGCGCGCCGCCGGCGCCCCCTTTACGATCGAATCCGCCCGGATCCGCGCGCCGTGCGGCGACGAGGTGCTGGTGCGCGTCGTCGCGACCGGCCTGTGCCACACCGACCTGATCGTGCGCGACCAGTACTACCCGGTGCCGCTGCCGGCCGTGCTCGGCCACGAGGGCGCGGGCGTCGTCGAAGCGGTCGGCCCGAACGTGAAGACGCTCGCCGCGGGCGATCACGTCGTGCTGACCTACGGTGCGTGCGGCCACTGCCCGTCGTGCGTCGGCGGCCACGGCGCATATTGCCGGCAGTTCTTCGGGCTGAATTTCGGCGGCGCCGATGCCGACGGGCAGACCGCGATCCGCGACGAAGCCGGGCAGCCGCTGCACGATCACTTCTTCGCGCAGTCGTCGTTCGCGAGCTACGCGCTCGCGCGCGAGAACAACGCGATCAAGGTGCCGGCCGACGCGCCGCTCGAACTGCTCGGGCCGCTCGGCTGCGGGATCCAGACCGGCGCCGGCGCGGTGATCCATTCGCTCGCGGTGCGCCCGGGCAGCAGCTTCGCGAGCTTCGGCGCGGGCGCGGTCGGCATGAGTGCGGTGATGGCCGCACGCGTCGCGGGCGCTGCGACCATCATCGCCGTCGACATCGTGCCGTCGCGGCTCGAGCTGGCGCTCGAGCTCGGCGCGACGCATGCGGTCAACAGCAAGCAGGTGGACGTCGTCGATGCGATTCGCGAGATCACCGGCGGCGGCGCCGACTTCGCGCTCGAGTCGACCGGGCTGCCGGCCGTGCTGTCGCAAGGGATCGAGGCGCTCGGCTCGCGCGGCACGATCGGCGTGGTCGGCGCGCCGAAGCTCGGCACCAGGGCGGAATTCGACGTGAACAACCTGCTGCTCGGCGGCCGGTCGATCCGCGGCATCGTCGAAGGCGACAGCGTGCCGCAGACGTTCATTCCGCAACTCGTGCAGTTGCATCTGCAAGGACGGTTTCCGTTCGACCGGCTCGTGAAGTTCTACCCGCTCGAGCAGATCAACCAGGCAGCGGAAGACAGCAGCAGCGGCATCACGCTCAAGCCGATCCTGCGTTTGCCGCATTGAGCGCGGCGCGCCGCCGCCCTCCGGGTTCGGGCCGGCGACACCGGCGGCGGCGCCCCTTTCCCCCTTCGACAATACCCGGCTTCGGGCACCGGGCTATATTACGCATTCGCGCGACACGCCGGGCCGGCATGCCCGGCCCGGACATTCGACCCCAAATGGAACGCAGCGTGAACACGGCCCCTGAACCCCTTTCACGGCCGGTCGACCTCGACCGGCTCCGCGCCCGCTTCGCGGCGGGCGAGCCGCTGCCGGAAGCGGCGTTGCCGGCCGGCGTCGCGCGCTCGTGGCTGCGTTCGCGCGACGCCGGGCTGCGACCCTGGCAGACCGCCCGGTACGACATGCTCGGCGAGCGCGACGAATCGCGCGCGGACCGGCGGCTCTACCGCTGCGTCGCGCAGGAGATCGAGCCGCTGTGGGCCGCGTTCGGCGGCAGCGAGTGGGCGATCATGTGCGTCAATCCGCGCGGCACGATCATCCATGCGCGGCGCAGCCCGCAATGCGACGACGCGCTGCTCACGCCGATCGTCGCCGGGCGCAGCATCGTCGAGCCGAACATCGGCACGACCGCGCCGAGCTGCGTGATTCACGACGGCGCCGAAACCGTCGTCGCGGGCGCGCAGCATTATCTCCACGAGTTGTCGCGGGTGTTCTGTCTCGCGGTGCCGCTGGTCGGTTTCGACGGCGAAGTGATCGGCGCACTCGACATCACCGGCATCGGCCGGCGCAACGTCGTGCAGTTGCGCGAGCAATTCCGGCACGCGGCGCTGTCCGCCGAGCAGCGGCTGTATGCGATGCTGCGCGACTGCCATCTGCTGCAGGTGCAGCACGACGCGCGCTGGCTCGGCACACCGCTCGCCGGCGTCATTGCGCTCGACGAAGCGGGCCGCGTGCGCGCGGTGAGCCGGCTGGCGCGGCAGATGCTCGATCTCGCACCGGCCGGGCCGGTCGCACCGTACGATCTCCGGCAACTGTTTCCGGGCGCGACGCCCGTGCAGCAGCGCCGCTTGCTGACGCCGGCGCGCACGCCGCAGCGGATCGCGCGCGACGATGGTAGCCACGTATGGGTGCGCACCGTGCGCGCGCCGCTCGATCGGGCGGCGACGGCGCGCCATGCCGACGTGCTCGAAGACGCCGCCGACGTGTGCCGCGCAGCGCCGGCCGCCAGCCCGCAGGCCAGCCTGCACGAACAGTCGCTCGACGCGATCCGCCGGGCGCTCGACGAACACGACGGCAATGTATCGGCGGCCGCGCGGCAACTGGGCATTTCGCGCACGACGCTGTACGCGAAGCTCAGGCAGCTCGATGCGGCGGGGCTCGGGAACGGCGAGCCGCATGGATGAATGCGGCGGGTGGCATCAGACGTGCCGACGCTTACGCCACCGCCCGCCGCTCGTGCAGCCGCAACGCGGCCCACGCGATTCCGGCCGAGAAGATCCCGACCACGCCGCCGAACGTGCCGATCCACGGCAGCCCGAAATCCGCGGCGATATGGTTGCCGAGCAGCGCGCCGGCGCCGATCCCGACGTTGTACAGCCCGGAGAAGATCGACACCGCGAGATCGGTCGCGTCGGGCGCGAGCTTCAGCACCCACGCCTGCATCGCGAGGCCGAAACAGACGATCGCGCCGCCCCACACCAGCGTGTGGACCGACAGCGTGACGATGTTCAGCGCGCTCGGGAACAGGATCAGCAGGCACGCGGACAACGCGATGATCGACGCGAGCAGGAAGTCGGCCGGCCGCTCCGGAAACACGCGATTGAAGCACAGCGCGGCCGGCGCGCCGGCGACGCCGAACAGGATCAGCACATAGGTGATCCGGCCGCTGCTCGCGTGATTGATGCTCTGCACGAACGGCTCGATGTACGTGTACGACGTGAAGTGCGCGGACACGACCAGCACGGTGATCGCGTACAGCGACACCAGCGCCGGCTTGCGCAGGAACGAGCCGATGCTCGCAAGCGAGCCGGCGCCCTGGCTCGGCAGCAGCGGCAGCGTCGCGCGCAGCAACAGCAGCGCGACGGCCGCCGCGCCGCCGATCACGAGGAACGTGACGCGCCAGCCGAGCGCCTCGCCGATCACGCGTCCGAGCGGAATGCCGGCGACCATCGCGATCGCCGTGCCCATCGCGAGCAGGCTGAGCGCGCGGCTTTTCCGGCCGCTCGGCGCGAGCCGCACGGCCAGCGGGACGGAGATCGACCAGAACACCGCATGCGCGCACGCGATGCCGAGCCGGCCGATCATCAGCACCGTGAAATTCCACGCGACGCCGGTGACGACATGGCTGCCGATGAACACCAGCAGCGCGCAGACCAGCAGCTTGCGGCGCTCGACGTGCCGCGTGACGAACGTGATCGGCAGCGATACGACGGCGACCGCCCACGCGTAGATCGTCAGCATCAGGCCGACGGAGGTCGGCTGCATGTGCAGGCTGTCGCCGATCGCGCTCAACAGCGCGACAGGCACGAATTCGGTGGTATTGAAGATGAAGGCAGTGAGTGCCAGGGCCAGAACGCCCCACCACGACTGTTCGGAACTGACGGCGTCGGGGGTTGCCATACGGGGAATCGACGAAGATGTGAGGGCGCGGGCAGCCGGCCTCGCGCGTCGCCGCGATTGTACCAGCGGCTCAAGACACGCCGCTGCCGCGGCGGCGGCCGTTTCGGCGGGACATGGCGACGACACGGCCGCGCGCCGATAATGTCGCCCAGGCACTTTTTGCGAACGATACGCCCGAGCGCCATCGGGCCGGGAGATTCACATGCGCATTGAAACGTCATTTCTGTTCGATCTCGACGGCACGCTCGTCGACAGCGTCTACCAGCACGTGCTCGCGTGGAAGGAAGCGCTCGATGCCGAAGGCATCGAACTGTCGGTGTGGCGCATCCATCGCAAGATCGGCATGAGCGGCGGCCTGTTCCTGAACCAGCTGCTGCGCGAGACGGCCGGCGACATCGACGCCGAGCGCGTCGAACGGCTCGCACGCCTGCATGCGGCCGCGTACCAGCGGCTGCGCGCGCAGGTCCGGCCGCTGCCCGGCGCGCGCGAGCTGCTCGCCGCGCTGACGAACGCGGGCATTCGCTGGGCGATCGCGACCAGCGGCCGGATGGAAACGGCGGCCATCAACCTGGAAGCGCTCGGCGTCGATCCGGCGAAGCACGTGGTCGTCACGCGCGACCAGGTCAAGTATGCGAAGCCGGACCCCGACCTGTTCCTGACCGCCGCCGCGAAGCTGAACGTGCCGATCGAACACTCGGTGGTGGTCGGCGACAGCATCTGGGACATGCTCGCCGCGAGCCGCTGCCGCGCATTGGGTGTCGGGCTGCTGTCGGGCGGGTACGGCAGCGACGAGCTGGAACGCTCGGGCGCGCTGCGCGTGTACGACGATCCGGCGGATCTGCTGTGGCACCTCGACGAGATCGCGGCGCGGCCGTAGGACTAAACCGTCCGCCTGACCAGCCGGCCGGATCTCCGTCGTCGCCTTCGCTGGATTCCGTCCCTTCGGGCACACGTCCGTGCAGTTCATGGTCGTGCGGCAGCCGAACAGCCGATACGGATCGTCGAGATCGGCGAGCCGCCCGGCCGTCGGCAGATCGCGCGAATCCGCGATAAACCGGTACGCGTGCGGCAACCCGGCCGGTCAGTCGTCGTCGACGCGTTTGTCGACCAGATAGCGCCCGCGCTCGCTCCCCGCACGCAGCGCCTCGTCCTCGGTCGGCCATTCCTGGGGCGTCGACTCCGGCACATACAGCTCGATGCGCGCGCCGTCCACATACACCTGCACTTCGTCGCCCCATGTGCCGCGCGCGTTGCGCCGCGCCCATACGCGAATCTCGTGGCCGCGATACAGATCGCGGACCTGTGCATCCGGTTGATGCGCCATGGCGGCCCCCCGTCCTTATCTGCGATGACATGAAAAAGATGCGTGCCGCATGATCGCCGCGCGCACCGGCGCCGAGCACGTTTCCGACGCTGTGCCCGGTGTTGTCGCTGAACCGGATCCATCCCGGCGAATGGCGAGTCGACATGAACGTACACCGCAACCCGCGCGCGAGTCGACCGGGCGCGCCGTCATGCGGCGTCGCGCCGCCGCAGTTCGGCCGGCGGAATCTTCATCGCCTGGCGGTACTTGGTCACGGTACGACGCGCAAGAAGAATG
This sequence comes from Burkholderia sp. IDO3, assembly GCF_003366075.1. Taxonomy (NCBI): domain Bacteria; kingdom Pseudomonadati; phylum Pseudomonadota; class Betaproteobacteria; order Burkholderiales; family Burkholderiaceae; genus Burkholderia; species Burkholderia sp. IDO3. Next base: position 503,859 of record NZ_CP028964.1, on the reverse strand, counting down.
CCGCGCCCCGCGAGGTTCTGCGCGAGCGCGACGTCGGACAGCGGATCGTCGTGCCGTTCGCCCGCGATCATGTCGCGGATCAGCACCTTCGCGGCGGATGCCGAGCACACGCCCTTGCCGGCGGCCGCCAGCTTGCGCGGGAAGAAGTGCTTGAACTCGAACGTGCCGTGCGGCGTGGCCATGTACTTGTTGCCCGTCGCGCGCGACACGGTCGATTCGTGCAGGTCGAGCGCTTCGGCGATGTCGCGCAGCACGAGCGGCTTCATCGCGATCTCGCCGTAGCGGAAGAAATCGCGCTGCCGCGCGACGATGCATTCGCCGACGCGCTGGATCGTGTCGAAGCGCTTCTGCACGTTGCGGATCAGCCAGCGCGCTTCCTGAAGCTGCTGGCCGAGCGGCGAATCGCGCTCGCCGCTCGACTGTGCGAACAGCGTCGCATAGCGTTCGTGCAGCCGCGCGCGCGGCAGCACCGCCGGATTGATCGTCACGATCCATTCGTCGCGCACCTGGCGCACGATCACGTCCGGCACCACGTAGTCGCCGCGCGTGCTGCCGTAGTGATTGCCGGGGCGCGGATCGAGCCCACGCACCAGCGCGCAGGCGGCCTGCATCGCCTGCTGGCTGCAGCCGACGCGCCGCTGGATCTCGGCCGTCTCGCGCCGCGCGAGCCGCTCCAGATGCTCGCGCGCGATCGCCTTCGCTTCCGCGAGCGCCGGCGTGCCGGCGGGAATCGCGTCGAGTTGCAGCATGAGGCATTCGGACAGCGAACGCGCGGCGATCCCCGGGCGATCGAGCATCTGCACGAGCCGCAGCGCGACCGCGAGATCCTGTTCCGACAGCAGCAGTGCGGGATCGGCCGCGACCAGCAGTTCGGCCAGTTCCTGACGCAGGTAGCCGTCGTCGTCGAGCGCGTCGATCACGAGGCGCGCCGCTTCGCGATCGCGCCGGTTCAGCGGATAGAGCCGCAGCGCGTCGTGCAGTTGCCGATTCAGTGAAGGCTCGGCCGCCATCCATTCGCCGGGCGACAGTTGGCTGCCGTCCTCGCCCTGGCGGCCCGTGCCGCGCGGGGCAGGCGCGGCCGTATACGACATGTCGGCGTCCGGCGGGCGCACGTCGTCGCGCTCGGGCGGCGCCTCGGATGCGGCCGCTTCGGCCGCGGGCTCGGGTGCCTCGGTAGCGGCTTCGTCGTCGCCCTGCCCGTCTTCGAGAAACGGATTCAAGTCGAGCGCTTGCCGCAATTCCTGCTGGAATTCGAGCGAAGACAATTGCAGCAGGCGAAGCGACTGCTGGAGCCTCGGCGTGAGTGCCAGATGCTGTCGCATCTGCAGCGCAAGCGTGACGGACATCGATGCTCTCCTGACAGTGTGCGGATTCGGATGCACGTATCATGCAGCTTTCATGCCAGTCCGGCCGAGCCCCGCCCGTCGCGGCGCACGCGGATTCGCACCCCGTTACCGGGCGTACCGGAAACCGCTTTTTTACAAGCGGCGGGAAGTTAGGGGGCACGGAATTCGCGCAGCGCCGCCGATCGCGAAAAGCCGTCCTTCGCACCCGCATACGAGGGCCGGTGCGTCATGCCTTCGCTACATCGCGCGCTGCAAAACTTTCAACGACGTCGCGCTAGCCGTCGTAGGCCGCCATCACGAGCCACAGCTCGCGGCCGTCGTCGCGCACCCGTGCCGCGAGCGCGTACGGATCGTCCGGCTCGCACGCGCGCTGCAACGCGAAACGCGCGGGCTCGGTCGAGCCGAACGTCTCGTCGAGCGGCCGCACGTCGGCCTTGCCCTCGAACATCCGGCGATCGGGCCGGTAGACCAACGACTCCTGTTTCCATGCGCTGAAGTGGCTTTTCACCGAATCGAATCCGCCGCCGCATACGTTGACTTCGTAACGCACGTCCGGCCGCCGTTTCGGAATCGTCATCGTGCCTCCCGTGTGATTGCGTGCGCGTGCGGCGCGCTTCACCGCATCGCGCACGTTGTCGTCATCCCGGTGCGGCAAGTCGCGTGCCATCGCTGCACGATGGGCACGCCGGTTGCGGCAAAAGGCACGTCACCGTCACCGACATGGCACCGCGCCATGAAGGATTCGACCCGGTTCGGCCACGCCACGCCTGCACACGAGCCGCACCGCGCTTAGTCGTCGCTGCAGAAGCGTCACGCCCGTACGAAGACGCGCCACTCGGAGCTGCCTGTCGACAAGCAGCGCGAAGACCCGTTTCCGGCAAGCGACCCGCCCGCGACCGGCGGCGTCACGCGGATCGAACCCGACACGCCGCCGGGCACGCACGACGACGGACCGTGGCCGGCCCCGGCGAAACGCCGCACCGGATCGCCCGCATGAGCACGGCCGGCGCCGAATCACGCGTCCGGCTTTTCTTCTGCTTCGTCTTCGAGTTGTGCAAGCCGGTTGTAGATCGTCTTCAGGCTGACGTCGAGCACTTCGGCCGCCTGTGCCTTCACGCCGCCGCATTGCGCGATCGTGCCGAGAATCAGCTTGCGGTCCACTTCCTCGAGCGACGTGCCGAACGGCACCGTCACGCGATCGTCATGCGCGTCGACCATGTTCGACAGTTCGTCCATGATCGGCGGCGGCAGCGTGTCGATCACGTCGGTGTCGCTGAAGATGCTCGCGCGCTGCACGAAGTTGCGCAGCTCGCGCACGTTGCCCGGCCATGCGTAGCCCTTCAGCGCTTCGCGCGCAGCCGGCGCGAAGCGCAGGTTGCGGCCGGTGTCCTCGTTGTAGCGCTTGAGGAACGCGTCGGCAAGCATCGGGATGTCGTCGCCGCGCTCACGCAGCGGCGGCAGCGGAATCGGAAACACGTTGATCCGGTGATAGAGGTCCGGCCGCAGCTTGCCGTCCGCCATCGCGGCTTCCGGATCGCGGTTGGTCGCCGCGACGATGCGCACGTCGACGTCGATCTCGCGCGTCGAACCGAGCCGCGTGAGCCGGCCGGTTTCGAGCACGCGCAGCAGCTTGACCTGCGATTCGAGCGGCATCTCGGTGATTTCGTCGAGGAACAGCGTGCCGCCGTCCGCGCGCTCGAACAGGCCCTTGTGCTGACGCTCGGCGCCGGTGAAGCTGCCGCGGTCGTGGCCGAACATCTCGCTTTCGACGAGGTTCGCGGCGATCGCGCCGCAATTGACCGCGAGGAACGGGCCGCGGCGGCGCAAGCTCAGATCGTGAACCGTCTGTGCGGCAAGCTCCTTGCCGGTGCCGGATTCGCCCGTCAGCAGCACGGACGCTTCGGTGCGCGCGACGCGGCCGATCGCGTCGTAGACGGCCTGCATCGCGGGCGAGCTGCCGAGCATCCGGCCGAAGCGCCCGAGGCGCTGCAGTTCGGAGCGCAGCTCGGCGATTTCCTCGTGCAATGCGGTGGTGCGCGGCACGCGCGCGAAGATGCTGTTCAGCCGCTGCATGTTGATCGGCTTCACCAGATAGTCGGTCGCGCCACGCCGCAATGCATCGATGGCGGTCTCGAGGCTCGCGTGCCCGGTGGTCAACACCATTTCGCAATGCCCGCGCTTGGGCAATGCGTCGAACAGATCCATGCCGTTACCGTCCGGCAGCACGAGGTCGCACAGTACGAGATCGGGGGTATGCGTCGAGACGAGCGTGCGCGCTTCTTCGAGCGTCGCGGCCGTGTCGCACGAAAGCTGCTGGGCTTGCGCGAGCGTCGCGAGCATCGTACGTGTATCGGCATCGTCTTCGACGATCAGGACATAAGGCATCGAAGCTCCTTGTGGTGCGGCCCGGCGCCGGCATCGGCCGAAACCGCGGCGGGCATGCGGTGCGGACGCCGCGCCGGAGCACCCGGCGACCGACGTTCCACGCGGCACACGAACGAGCAGACAAGCTGTCCTGCCATGACAAACGAATGTTTAGCAGTATAGAAGAAGCATGTCGCGCAATCGCGATACATCGAATAAATCTATCTGTTTGCGAAGCCCGCATGCAAAATTCAATGTCTCGCGGCAGGGTAAAACGAAATGCTTTTCACGTGAGAAACAGCGCATGTCACGTCATTCTTTCATCTCGTCTTCGTCGCATTCGGTCAAAAATTCTCGCCGCGGTCACGCCCATGTCGAAATCCGGCGATGACGGCACGCGACTGTTCGGTCGTTCACGAACAATCCAGGACGTGTTACTGAACGTGTCGCGCGTGCGGCTCGACCTGTCGCATGCGCACCTCCGGAACATCATCGCGATCGAAGCGCTCGACCGGATCATGCACACGTTCCGTCGCAACGAGATCGACGTCAGCGGGTGCGATCGCGCGAGCGCGACGACGATCGAGCAGTATGCGACGCACGACAAGGCCGGCGCGCAGCCGGAAGCGGCCGCGCACTGAGCGCATGACCGGCGCGCAGCAAGCGGATGCAATCAGTCGGCCGCCGGCACACCGCCGTCGCGCCGCTTCGAGATCGCTTCGACGAGCTTCAGCTCGTCGTCGATCGACAACGTCGTGTCGGTCACTTCGCCGCCGAACGGCGCGAGCGCCGCACTCAGCGCGAGGATGTCGAGCTGCGTCGCCGCCAGCCCGAGCGACACGGTGTCCGGCCGCGCCTTGCGCGCGATGCGATCGATCAGCGCATCGTCCACGGGCCGCTCGCGCGACGCGTCGAGCGCCGCTTCGACGCGTTCGAGCGCGCGGCCGACCAGCGATCCCGACGCAGCGCCACCGCGCCCGACCGTCTGCGTGCGCAGTTGTCCATCGGCCGCGCACTCGACGATCACGACGCCCGCCGGCGATACGGCGCCACGCCCGCGCAGCGTCTCCAGTTCGGCGGCCACGCGCCGGGCCGTGTCGAGGTCGGAATAGCACACCACAATCAACGTGTTCATCAGCGACTCCCTGGCGCGCACGCCCGTGACCGTGCGCGCCGCATTCAATGCAGTCCGAACGCGGCCTTCAGACTCGCGACGATCATCTGCATCGCGATCGCCGCGAGAATCATCCCCATCAGCCGCTGCGTGACGGCCGTCACGCGCGGCGACAGATAGTGGCCGATGAACGGCGCGGCCAGCAGCGCCGCGCTCAGCAGCAGCAGGAACGCGACGAGCCCGAGCGCGAACGCGAGTTCCTGCCCGCCCGCGAACGCGGTGTGGCCGAGCACGATCATCGTCGCGATCGTGCCGGGGCCGACCAGCAGCGGAATCGTCAGCGGATAGATCGCGATGCCGTCGGCCCCGGCCGGATCGGCGCCCTCGCCGTCGCCCGGAGAATGCTGACGGCTCGGCGCGCCATGCAGCATCGACAGCGCGATCAGGAGCACGAGCAGTCCGCCCGCGAGGCGGAAATCGTCGATCGTCAGGCCGAACGCATGCAGGATCGCACCGCCCGCGATGGCCGACACGATGCAGCCGATCGTCACGCCGAGCGCGGCCGTCAGCGCGACCTTGCGCCGAGCGCCGTCGGTCGCGCCTTCGGTCAACGACAGAAACACCGGCACGTTCGCGATCGGATTCATGATCGCGAACAGCGCCGCGAACACCTTGATGGAGAAAGTCAGGTCGACGTTCACGGGCGCGCTCCGTCATGGCCGCATGCTGCGCATGCAGGTTTCGATACACGGCCGATGCGCGCGCCGCGCGATGCTGCTACGATCGACGCACCGCTGCCGGCGGCCCGCGCGGCGGCACGATCGAGATCGCGCGACACGCGGCCGCCGCATCCTCGTTCACTCACGACAGAGGGCCCTGACCGATGCAAGCAAGCGATACCTACCTGGATCACGAGATCCGCGTCGACGCGACGCGCAATGCGAACGGCGCGTGGGTCGCACAGGTGCGGATCTTCCGCGACGGCGCGCCGGTCGACCTGCCCGCGCCCGAGCTCGTCACGCCCGAATGGCTCACGTGCGACGAGGCGCTGCGCGGGGGAATCGATCAGGGGCGCGTGATGATCCGCACGCAGGACCGCTAGCCGCGCGCCGCTCATCGGCCGGCGCCGGGCCACGTCGGTGCGCGCACCGACTGGCCGGCCTCGAACGCGCCGCGCATCAGCCGCGACACGTCGTCCAGCGTCAGCTCGACCGAAGTCGACGCCGCCGTGCCGGCGTCGATCACGCGGTGGCCGATGATGCGCTCGGCAATCGCGTTGAGCACGGTCTCGACGAGATACTTTTCCATTCGGCTTCCTGTCCGGTTCCGGGCCGCTTCGCGCGTCGCGGTGGCAGTTGCGTACGCAACCAGATGGGCACGCGAACGCGGGTTGCGCGCTGCCATGCACATCGCGGAGCGTGCGGCATGAGGATGGGCCGGTCAAGGTACAGTCGGCAACAGGCGCTGCATCGCGTGCCGTGCGGGGTACAGCACCCGCTTCGGCCCACGCAGCCGGTCGGCCGCGCATCGCCGTGCAATACCCGCCCTCATTCGTGCGCCGCGCCCTGCTGCTCGAGCGCCTCTTCCGCGCGCAGGCTGTCGAGATCGCGACCGATCGTCGCGACCGCGAGCCGCGCGTTGCCGCGCCAGTACGTCACCGAACCGTCATGTGCGCGCAGGTCGCCGTCGATCTCGACGCGGTCCCATTGCTCCGCGTGTCCCACATAGCGGACCGTCAAATCGTAGTGCTGGGTCCAGAAGAACGGCACCGCGTCGAACGGCCGCTGCTGTCCGAGCATGTTGCGCGCGGCGACGATGCCCTGCCGCTCCGCGACGACCCAGTGCTCGACGCGAATGCGTTCGCCCGTCAGCGGATCGGGCCAGCGCGCGATGTCGCCGGCCGCATAGACGCCCGGCGCGCTCGTCTGCAGGAAGCGGTCGACGGTCACGCCGCGATCGACGGCGAGGCCCGCGTCCTGCGCGAGCGCGATGTTCGGATGCACGCCGATGCCGACCACCACGACGTCGGCCGGCAGCACGTCGCCGTTCGACAGCGCCACGTGGTTCGGTACGATCTGCGCGAGCGTCGCGCCGAGATGGAACACCACGCCGTGCGATTCGTGCAGTGCGCGGATCGTGTCGCCGAGCGCTTCGCCGAGCACGCGCGCCATCGGATGCGCATCGGGCGCGACGACGTGCACGTCGAGTCCGCGCGTGCGCAACGCGGCCGCCGCTTCGAGGCCGATGAAGCTCGCGCCGACCACGACGCAGCGTTTCGCCGTTCCGAGCTTGCCGATCAGTGCATCGCAATCGGCGCGCGAGCGCAGCACGCACACGTGCGGCAGATCGGCGCCCGGCACGGTCAGCCGGTTCGGCTCCGCGCCCGTGGCGAGCAGCAGCGCGCCGTACGCGAGCCGGCTGCCGTCGGCCAGCTCGACCGCGCGCCGTGCCGGGTCGATGCGCGCGACGCGCGTGCCGCAGCGCACGTCGATGCGCTGGTCGGTATAGAACGATGCGCCGCGCAGCGGCAGCCAGTCGGCCTCGGCCGTGCCGGCCAGGTAATCTTTCGACAGGTTCGGCCGGTCGTACGGCGGTTCGCTGTCGGCGCTCAACAGCGTGATCGCGTGCGGATAGCCTTCCTGGCGCAGCGTCACGGCCGCCGCGATCGCGGCCGCGCCGCCGCCGACGATCACCACCGAATCGGGCAGCCCGGCCGCGTTCAACGCGGGCGGGGCCGCGGCCGGCCGCGCATCGAGCACGACCGCGCGGCCGTCGCGACGCTCGACGCGCCAGCACGTCAATCCGTCGAGCGCGGGCGCGCGCTGCATGGCGCCGGTACGCAGGCAGAACGCCGCGTGGTGCCACGGACACCGAATCGTGTCGCCGACCAGCAGGCCGTCGGCGAGCGGTGCGCCGTAATGCGGGCATTGCGCACCGACCGCGAACAATTCGTCGGCGCGGCGCACGAGCAGCACGGCTGCGTCGCCGACATGGCCCTCGATCATCGCGCCGTCGGCGATGTCGTCGAACGCGATGCCCTGCGCGAGATCGGGACGTGAAGACGAAGCAGCGCTTGCGGACATGGCCTGGCTCCCTGCGAGTGAGGTAACGATCCCATTATCGGCGTCCTTCCCGAAAAGAACAGGTACAGACGACCTCGCAGCGCACGCAAACGCGGACTGTAGCTTGTACGCGATCCGCGACCGGCGTACAACGTGATCCACATTGCGGCGCAACACACCGGCCGCGCATGCGGAGGGGCCGGCGAGCCGAGCAATCCGCGTGCCGCGTCCGCCGACCATCCGTGGCGCACGATGCCCTACAACGGGATGACGCCGCATATCTCCGGCACGTCGCTGTCGGCCCAGGCGCGCTACGCGGCCGGCACGCTGGAGATCCTGCAGGACTGGTTCGACGGCAAGCCGATCCGCGACGAATACCTGATCGTCGACGGCGGCGCGCTCGCGGGAACGGGCAAGCAGTCGTACCGGCTCACTTGAGCCCAAGGCCGGGCTAACCGAGGCAGGCGGTCGCGAGCTTGCCGACCGTGACGACCGCGCGCTCGATCTCCGGCGACCACGGGCTGCTGTAATTCAGCCGGATGAAGTTCCGGTAGCTGTCCGCGATCGAGAACATGTAGCCCGGCCCGATCGTGATCCCCTGCTCCAGCGCGAGCTGGTATAGCCGCATCGCATCCACCTGCGCCGGCAACTCGACCCACAACACGTAGCCGCCCGCCGGGCTCGAGATGCGCGTGCCCTCGGGGAAGAACCGCGACACCATCGAGCGCATCAGGTTCGCCTGCTGCGCATACGCCTTGCGAATCCGCCGCAGGTGATGCTCGTAGCCGTCCCGTTCGAGAAACTCGGCGATCGCGAGCTGCGGGATCGACGGCGTCGCCAGCGTGTTCAGGAACTTCAGCTTCTCGACCTGCTCCCGATAGCGGCCCGGCAACGCCCAGCCGATCCGGTACGCGGCCGTCAGGCTCTTCGAGAACGACGCGCAATGCAGCACGATCCCGCCGCGGTCGTAGGACTTCAGCGCGCTCGGATGCGTATTGCCGAAATACAGTTCGTTATACACGCCGTTCTCGATGACCGGCAGGTCGGCCTTCGTTGCGAATTCAACCAGTTCGCGCTTGCGCTCGTCGGGCATCTGGAAGCCGAGCGGGTTCTGGAAATTCGGCATCACCATGCACGCGGCGATCGGCTGCGACTTCGCGATCGCCGCCAGCGCCGCGATGTCGATTCCGTATTCCGGGTGCGTCGCCACCTCGATCGCCTTCATCCCCATCCGCTCGATCGCGTGCAGCATCGCGTAGAACGTCGGCGATTCCACCGCGATCGTGTCGCCCGGCTTCGCGACCGCCTGCAGGCACAGGTTGATCGCCTCGGTCGCGCCGACCGTCACGATGATCTCGTTCGGGTCCACCGACATCCCGTTTTCCAGATAGCGGCGCGCGATCTGCCGGATCAGGCGCGGATGGCCGGGCGGCAGCCCGTCCGTCACGCCCCATAACGACTTGTCGCGGCCGGCCGCGTACGCATAGCGGTTCAGCTTCTCGAACGGAAACAGGCTCGGGTCCGGATACGGCGAGCCGAGCGGCACCGCGTCGTCCGTGCCGATCGAGCGCAGCGTCGACAGCACGAGCCGGCTCACATCGACCGACGACGAAATCGCGATCGGCTTCGACGGCCGCAGGTCGCGCACCGGCGCATGGCCGTCGTCGTTGCGCAGGTTCACGAAGTAACCGGATTGCGGACGGCTTTCCAGCAGCCCGCGGCTTTCGAGCAGCAGATACGCATGCAGCACGGTCGTGATGCTGATCCGGTGCTGCTGGCTCGCCTGCCGTACCGACGGCACGCGATCGCCGTGTCGATACACGCGTTGCCGGATGAGTCTCTCTATGTCGTTCGCGAACTTTTCGTAGAGCTTCATCCGCCTCGCCCCGCCAGCGGTGAACCGGCCCGTGACGCATCGGCGAGCATGCCGCGCCGATGCGGGAAGCCGGATAGCCGTGCGCGATCGCGGGCGTTCCGGTTCGAGCGTCGTCCATTACCGAAATTGAAGGCGGATAGCAATGCGAAATCCATCATGACAGGGATCGGCATCCTACTGCGTCAATTCGGCGAATGTAAGTGACAGTTTGGCGGTGAAACGCCAAATCGCCCGGACGTGGTGAACAGATGGAAAGACGGCGGCACGCGGCGTTCTCGTGTGTCGTCCGTTTCTGCAGCGTGCATGCTGCTGTCGAAACGTGGCGCGACGTCGCAACGTCGTGCCCTGTCATCGGGCGGCATCGATCCGTGCGTGTCGCGTCGCGCGCGAATCGATGCGCGGCATTCCCGATCGTCGTGTCGGGCAACGGCGACACGACGCGATGCGCGCGCGGGCATTCGAAGTGTGCGAATGCGCACACTTCGGCGATGTCGTCGACGCGAAGATCGATCGGCCGCGCTCATTCATCGACAACGCGCGTCGGGAATGAACGCCGTGGTTCGATTCGATCGGCTCACGGCTCTACGGTCGATCGCCCGCACCCGGCCCGGCAACGCGAGCGGGATCGCAGGCCGCCGCATCGACGCTCACAGCCGCGATTGCAGGAAGCACGGCGGTAGCGTCACCGCGATGCCGGGCGCAATGCGCGGCACATTCGCGCCCGGCTCGAACGCGCCCCGCCTACCCGAGCGCGTGACGCACGACCTTGCCGCCGAACCCCGTCACGACGTTGTCGACCGAGAACGGCGTGGCCTCCTCCGCCTCGAGAATGACCGCGGCGCTGCCGGGCACGAGCTGCGTCGCGACCGATTCGACGAACCGGCCGTCGAGCAGCGCGTGGCCGGCCGCATCGGCGACGGTGCCGAACCCCGCGCCGGCCGCCATGCCGGTCGCGACACCGAGCGGCCCGGCGAGCATCCCGAGCAGGCCGCCCGCGATCGCGCCGATCAACCCGCCCTTGAACGGCGGCGCTTCGGCGTCGAGCACGGCGAGCTTGCCGGCCGCGTCCTTTTCAACGGCGACGCCGTTATCGATATGAAATCCTTCGTGCTTCTCCGACAGCGCGTCGAAATCGTTCGCCGCGCGACGGGCCGTGTCGGCATTGCCGAACACGGCGACGATCAGTTGCCTGGCCATTCGAACCCTCCTGCATTGGCGATCCGGGCGACCGCCGCCGATCGGCGGTCATCCGCGGACGATTCGTGCCGCATGCGTTGCGCACCCGGCATTCAAGCATTCGACTCCCCGTCCCGCAGTCGGGCCCCGCCCGCCGACCCGCGCGCCTGCGCATCGTCGCCGGCGTCGTCGGCCTCGATCGGGAACCGGTGCTGCCCGAAACTGAGGATCAGCACGCCCACCGCGAGCAGCACGATCCCGAAGGTGGTCATCAGCATCCGCTCGGGGCTGTCGGTTGCGCCGCGCAAGATCAGATCCCGCGCGAGCGACGTCATCGCGATGAACAGCGGAAAACGCACCGGCAAGCGGCCGAGCCGCAGATAGCGCACGTCCATCGCGAGCACTTCGAGATACAGGAACATCAGCAGCAGGTCCGTCAGCGACACCTCGCCGGCGAGTATCACCTTCCACGCCTCCTGCGCCATCGCGAACACCGTCGCGAGCCCGATCACGATCAGCCCGCCCAGCTCGGCGGCGTGAAGGAAATGACCGAAGCGGCGGCGCAGGTGTTCGGCCGGCGGCCAGGAAGCGGTGGACATGTTCGACGTGTCGGGCGATGGAATGACGGGGACCGGAAAACAGCATCGCCGCCGATTTCACCGGCGCGCGCATCGTCGCGAATCGTCACGCATCGCGAGCGAACCCAATCTACCGCGCACGCCACGCGGCCTCAAGAGCACAGCGTCGCGCGCGTCAGGAGCACAGCTGCGCGAAGCCCGCACAAACCGTTCGTTGTTTGACCCATTCGAATGACAGATTGACGATACGTGTTCCAAAGACCCGCCGAAGCTGCTAGATTGCATGCTCGACGACGTTACGCGGTGCGGACAGGTCACGCGCCGGGCGAACGCGCGGCCACCCTGCCTGCCGCCCCTTTTCGCGCCCGGGCGGCAGGCCGCCGCCGCTGCGGCCCGTTGCGCGATGCCCGCGCAACGTCCTTCATCCGCATGTCACACAGAGAACAGTCGCATGACACAGTCCTACCGTTCGCCCTCGCGCGCCGCGGCATCCGCGGGCCGTTCGTCCCGACATGACTGACCGGCAGGCCGCGATGCAAACCCGTCCCCCGCTTTCCCAGGCCGTCCACGACACGATCACGCGCAGCGCGATCTTCCTCGTCGCCACCGTCAACCCCGGCGCCGACCGCGCCGACACGATCCGCGGATGGTGCGGCGACATCGCCGCGCTGGTGCGCTCGGTCGGCAAGCGCGTGCCGGGCGGCAACCTGTCATGCGTCTGCGGCTTCGGCGCCGACGCATGGGATGCGCTGTTCGGCGCCCCGCGCCCGGCGTCGCTGCATTCGTTCCGCGAATTCGGCGCCGGCCAGCGCGTCGCGGTCGCGACACCCGGCGACATTCTGCTGCACATCCGCGCCGACGCGATGGACCTGTGCTTCGAGCTCGCGACGCAACTGCTCGGCGCACTCGGCGACGCGGTCACGGTCGTCGACGAAGTGCACGGCTTCCGCAATTTCGACCAGCGCGCGATGATCGGCTTCGTCGACGGCACCGAGAACCCGGAAGGCCGCGAAGCGGTCGACTTCACGGTGATCGGCGACGAGGATGCCGAATTCGCGGGCGGCAGCTACGTGATCGTGCAGAAGTACCTGCACGACATGGCCGGCTGGAACGCGCTCGCGGTCGAGACGCAGGAGCGCATCATCGGCCGCACCAAGCTGTCCGACATCGAGCTCGCGCCGGACGTGAAGCCGTCGTGCTCGCACAGCTCGCTGACCACGCTCGACGAAAACGGCCAGGAAGTGAAGATCCTGCGCGACAACATGCCGTTCGGGCGGCCCGGTTCCGGCGAATTCGGCACCTATTTCATCGGCTACGCGCGTTCGCCGGCGCCGATCGAACAGATGCTCGAGAACATGTTCGTCGGCCGCCCGCCGGGCAACTACGACCGGCTGCTCGACTACAGCCGCGCGGTTACCGGCTCGCTGTTCTTCGTGCCGTCGGCCGACCTGCTGGAAGCGCTCGCCGATCGCCCGGCGCCGGCCGCTGCCGACGCCGACGCTGCCCCGACCGCCCAGCCTGAACCCTCATCACCCGAGTCGCGCCGTGACGGCTCGCTGAACATCGGATCGCTGAAAGGAGCCAAAGCCTATGAATAACCTGCATCGCGAACTCGCACCGATCTCGTCGTCGGCCTGGGAACAGATCGAGGAAGAAGTGGCACGCACCTTCAAGCGCTCGGTGGCCGGGCGCCGCGTGGTCGACGTCGAAGGCCCGGCGGGCCCCGAGCTGTCGGCCGTCGGCACCGGGCACCTGCTCGACGTGGCCGCCCCGCGCGAGCAGGTCGGCGCGCGGCTGCGCGAAGTCCGCACGATCGTCGAGCTCACGGTGCCGTTCGAACTGAGCCGCGACGCGATCGACAGCGTCGAGCGCGGTGCGCGCGACGCCGACTGGCAGCCGGCGAAAGACGCCGCGCAGCGGCTGGCCTTTGCCGAAGACGGCGCGATCTTCGACGGCTACCAGGCCGCGGGCATCGTCGGCATCCGTGAAGGCACGTCGAACCGCAAGCTCACGCTGCCGGCCGACGTCGGCGCGTACCCGGACGCGATCAGCGACGCGCTCGAAGCGCTGCGGCTCGCCGGCGTCGACGGCCCGTACTCGGTGGTGCTCGGCTCGGACGCGTACACGGCGCTCAGCGAGGCGCGCGACCAGGGCTATCCGGTCCTCGGCCACATCAAACGGATCGTCAGCGGCGAGATCATCTGGGCGCCGGCGATCAGCGGCGGCTGCGTGCTGTCCACCCGCGGCGGCGATTACGAGCTACACCTCGGCGAAGACGTGTCGATCGGCTACACGAGCCATACCGACAAGGTCGTCCGCCTGTACCTGCGCGAAACGTACACGTTCCTGATGCTGACGAGCGAGGCATCGGTGGCCGTGGCGCCGCAGGGCAACGCGGCGGCCTGACGTCCCGCTCGCGCGCGATGCCGGCCGGGCGTCGCGCGCACCGGCCGCCTCGTCGGCCGCACGTTCGTCGCCGACCGAACCATCCCGCATGGAGCGCGAAATGAGCGAATCGAATGACGCATTACAGGCGCTGCAAGCGTCGATCGACAGCCTGAAACAAGCCGTCGACGCCAACGCGAGCCGCCAGGCCGGCGACACCGCCGTGCTGTTCACCGTCGTGTCGCTGATGCTGGCCGAACTGCCGCCCGACACCCGCAACCTGATCGAGGATTCGTTCTCCGTCTGGGCCAATGGTCTGCAGAATGCGGCACTGTCAACCGACGTGAAGCAGATCGCACGACAGCGGCTCGCGATGACGCTCGCGGACTGACATCCCACCACGGTCGCGCCATGTCCGGCCCATACCGTGCAACCCGCCCTCCCCGTCATCGGCGCCGCGCCACGCACCGGTGGCGGTGCGCGCGCGGCGCAACGTAACGCCCCCTCGTACGCTGCCGCACCGCACCGTCGCGCCGATGCGTGCGCACCGCGTTTCCTCCCGCCTCCGCCTTCCCGTTTGCCGACCGCCGGCGCCCTGCGCGCCGATGCCGCACCGCGCTTCGCGCGTGTCGCGCGCCGGCATTTTTCCGCATTGCGCACGCCGCAGCCGCATGCGCGCGCCGCTGTGCTCCTTGCCGCACGCGCACGCACGCATGTGAGGGTGCAATTCGCGGCCGGGCCGGCGCGGAACTGTGTCTTGGAGGCCCCCGGCCGATTCGCTATTTTGAACGCAGTCGCAGTGATGTTGCGGGCTATGCGCGGCACCGGTGCCGCCGGCGTCGGCCATGGCCGTGCGCCGCACTGGCGCGCGCTGCGCGATCGGGCGGGCGCGGCGCGCGCGCCACCGGTCGCGGCGCGGCCGGTACGCCCCGGCGTCGTACCGCATCGGCACTTCCCCTTCGATCCACGTTCATTGACAGGAGCCAGACCACCATGCCCGCACTTTGCGATATCTGTCACGCCCGGCCGGCCGTTGCGCGCGCCACCGTGATGCAGGACGGCGAGCGCAAGACGATCTCGATCTGCGACTACCATTTCCGTCAGTTGATGCGGCATCAGAGCATGCTGAACCCGTTCGATTCGCTGCTGGGCGGCGGCGGGTCGTCGCTGTTCGGCGAGCCCGGCGACGAATCGCCGCTCGCCGCCGAGATTCCGCGCGAATCGGTCGACCCGACCGACGCGTTCAGCGAGCAGACGCTCGAACTGCTGCAGCACGCGGCCGAAAAGGCACACGAGCTGCGCCGCACCGAACTCGACACCGAACACCTGCTGTACGCGCTCGCCGACACCGACGTATGCGCCGCGCTGTTGAAGGAACTGAAGCTGTCGCCGCAGGACATCAAGGCCTACATCGACGCGCACGCGCACACCGGCACCGCGTCCCCCGACGCGTCGCTCGACAGGCTGTCGATCTCGCCGCGCGTGAAAAAGGCCGTGCAGTACGCGTTCCAGGCATCGCGCGATCTCGGCCACTCGTACATCGGCCCCGAGCATCTGCTGATCGGCCTCGCATCGGTGCCGGACAGCATCGCCGGCACGCTGCTGAAGAAATACGGCGTGACGCCGGAGGCGCTGCGCCAGAAGGTCGTGAAGGTGGTCGGCAAGGGCGCGGAAGACGGCCGCGTCGATGCGCCGACCGGCACCCCGAACCTCGACAAGTTCGGCCGCGACCTCACCGCGATCGCGCGCCAGGGCAAGCTCGACCCGGTGCTCGGCCGCGCGCAGGAAATCGAGAGCACGATCGAGGTGCTCGCGCGCCGCAAGAAGAACAATCCGGTGCTGATCGGCGAGCCGGGCGTCGGCAAGACGGCGATCGTCGAGGGGCTGGCGCAGCGGATCGTGAACGGCGACGTGCCCGAGGTGCTGCGCGGCAAGCGGCTCGTCGAAGTCAACATCAACTCGATGGTGGCCGGCGCGAAGTATCGCGGCGAATTCGAGGAGCGCGCGAAGCAGCTGATCGACGAAGTGACTGCGAAGCATGACGAACTGATCCTGTTCATCGACGAGCTGCACACGATTGTCGGCGCGGGTCAGGGCGGCGGCGAAGGCGGCCTCGACATCGCGAACGTGCTGAAGCCCGCGCTCGCGCGCGGCGAGCTGAGCCTGATCGGCGCGACCACGCTCAACGAATACCAGAAGCACATCGAGAAGGACGCCGCGCTCGAACGGCGCTTTCAACCGGTGTTCGTGCCGGAGCCGAGCGTCGAGCAGACCATCGTGATCCTGCGCGGGCTGCGCGACAGCCTCGAGGCCCACCATCAGGTGACGTTCGCCGACGACGCGTTCGTCGCGGCCGCCGAGTTCGCCGATCGCTACATCACGTCGCGCTTCCTGCCCGACAAGGCCATCGACCTGATCGACCAGGCCGCCGCGCGCGTGCGGATCGGCGCGACCTCGCGCCCGGTCGACATCCAGGAAGGCGAAGCGCAGATCGCGCAACTGAAGCGCGAGCAGGACTACGCGACCTCGCGCAAGCGCTTCGACCAGGCGAAGCAGTTCGAGGAGCAGATCAACGAGAAGCAGCAGTCGCTCGACGAGAAGATGGAAGCGTGGCAGCGCAAGACCGGCTCGGAAACGCTCGAAGTGACCGTCGAATCGGTTGCCGAAGTCGTGTCGCGGCTGACCGGCATTCCGGTGTCCGAGCTCACGCAGGAAGAGCGCCAGAAGCTGCTGAAGATGGAGGAGCAGCTGCGCGAGCGCGTGGTGGGTCAGAACGACGCGGTGGTCGCCGTCAGCGACGCGGTGCGGCTGTCGCGCGCGGGGCTCGGCCAGACCCACCGGCCGATCGCGACGTTCCTGTTCCTCGGGCCGACCGGCGTCGGCAAGACGGAGCTCGCGAAGGCGCTGGCCGAGACCGTGTTCGGCGACGAGCAGGCGATCATCCGCATCGACATGTCCGAGTACATGGAGCGGCACGCGGTCGCGCGGCTGATCGGCGCGCCGCCCGGCTACGTCGGCTACGACGAAGGCGGCCAGCTCACCGAGCGCGTGCGGCGCCGTCCGTACAGCGTGATCCTGCTCGACGAGATCGAGAAGGCGCACCCGGACGTCTACAACGTGCTGCTGCAGGTGTTCGACGACGGGCGCCTCACCGACGGCAAGGGCCGCGTGGTCGACTTCAGCAACACGATCATCATCGCGACGAGCAACCTCGGCGCCGCGATCATCATGGACAACCTCACGCAGCCGGAAGCCGCGCGCAAGACCGACAAGGCGATCCGCGAGGAACTGATGCAGGTGCTCAAGGGCCACTTCCGCCCCGAGTTCCTGAACCGGATCGACGAGGTGATCGTGTTCCATGCGCTGTCGAAGGAGAACATCCGTTCGATCGTGCAGATCCAGCTCGACCGCGTGGTGCGCACCGCCGCCGCCCAGGACATCACGCTCGTGATGGGCGACTCGCTCGTCGAACACCTGACCGAAGCCGGCTACCAGCCCGAGTTCGGTGCGCGCGAACTGAAGCGGCAGGTGCGCCAGATCATCGAGACGAAGCTCGCGAAGGAGATCCTCGCGGACAAGCTGAAGTCCGGCGATCGCGTCGAAGTCGATTACGACAAGACCAGCGACGAAGTGAAGTTCGACAAGCTGGCCGCGCCTGAAGCGAAAGATGCGAAGGACGCGAAGAAGGACGCCGACGGCAAGGATAAAGACAAGGCGAAGTCGAACGGCAAGGCGACCAAGGCGTCGGACGATACCCAGGATGACGAAGCAAAATCCGCCGGATCGCCTGCCGCCGCGAAGCCGTCCGGCAAGAAGGCTTCCGGTACGAAGAAGGACGCGCACTGACACCGCGCAAGTGCGGATGCCCAGGCACGCATGACCGGCTCCGTCCACGGGACGGAGCCACCCCACGCCGCGATGCGGTGCAACCCGAGCCGCCGGCAGCAGAACCGGCTCAAGGAGATTCACATGACAAATCGACGCGAAGTGCCAGGCATCAGGAAGTACGATGGGCCCGCCGGCGGTTGGGGCGCGCTTCGCGCGACAGCCGAGGCCGTGCGCACGCAGATGGAAACCATCGAGGCGCCGATCGTGCTGATGCGGACCAACCAGCCCGACGGCTTCGACTGCCCGGGCTGCGCGTGGCCCGACAAGGAACACAAGTCGACGTTCCAGTTCTGCGAGAACGGGGCGAAGGCCGTCACCTGGGAGGCGACGACCAAGCGCGTGACGCCCGAGTTCTTCGCGACGAACACCGTGGCGTCGCTGCTGCGCATGTCGGACTACGCGCTGGAGAACATGGGCCGGCTCACGCATCCGCTCGTCTACGACCGCGCGACCGACACGTTCCGCGCGGTCGCATGGGACGATGCGTTCGCGCGCATCGGCGAAGTGCTGCGCGCGCTGCCGCCCGAGCAGGTCGAGTTCTATACGTCGGGCCGCGCGTCGAACGAAGCCGCGTATCTCTATCAGCTATTCGCGCGCGAACTCGGCACCAACAACTTCCCCGACTGCTCGAACATGTGCCACGAGCCGACCAGCGTCGGCCTGCCGCAGTCGATCGGGATCGGCAAGGGCACCGTCTCGCTGGAGGATTTCGACCACTGCGAGCTGATCATCTCGATCGGCCACAACCCCGGCACCAACCACCCGCGGATGATGGGCACGCTGCACGAGTGTTCGCGCCGCAACGTGCCGATCATCGTGTTCAACCCGCTGCGCGAGCGCGCGCTCGAACGCTTCGCCGATCCGCAGGACATGATCGAGATGGCGTCGTTCGGCTCGACGCGGATCGCATCGACGTACTACCAGGTCGATGCGGGCGGCGACGCGGCCGCGCTCAAGGGCATCATGAAGGCGCTGCTGCAGCTCGAAGCCGAGCGCGGCGACGTGCTCGACCGCGACTTCATCGCGCAGCACACCGAAGGTTTCGATACGTTCTCCGCCGACCTGCAGGCCACGCCGTGGAATGACATCGAGCGCGCGAGCGGCCTCGCCCAGGCGCAGCTCGAGCAGGTCGCGCTCGCGTATGCGAAGTCGAGCGCGACGATCGTCACGTACGGGATGGGCGTCACGCAGCACAACAAGGGCACCGCGACCGTGCGCCTGATCGCCGACCTGCTGCTGATGCGCGGCAACATCGGCAAGCCCGGCGCGGGCGTGTGCCCGCTGCGCGGCCATTCGAACGTGCAGGGCAACCGCACGGTGGGCATCACCGAGAAGCCGTCGGCCGCGTTCCTGCAGAAGATCGAGGAGGTGTGCGGCTTCAAGCCGCCCGCGCATCACGGGCACGACGCCGTGCAGGCGATGCAGGCCATGATCGACGGCCAGGCCAAGGCGCTGCTGTGCCTCGGCGGCAACTTCGCGGTCGCGCTGCCCGATCCGGACCTGTCGTTCCCGGCGATGGCGAAGCTCGACCTGAGCGTGCATCTCGGCACGAAGCTGAACCGCTCGCACCTGCTGGTCGCGAAGGAGACCTACATCCTGCCCGTGCTCGGCCGCACCGAGCTCGACATGCAGGCGAGCGGCCGGCAGTCGATCACCGTCGAGGATTCGATGTCGATGGTGCACGCGTCGGCCGGCAAGCTGAAGCCTGCGTCGGACGAGCTGCGCTCCGAGCCCGCGATCGTCGCGGGGATCGCCCATGCGACACTGCCGGCCAGCAAGGTCGCGTGGCTCGACCTGATCGCCGACTACGACCGCATCCGCGACCTGATCGATCGCACCGTGCCCGGCTTCGAGGCGTTCAACGAGCGCATCCGCACGCCCGGCGGCTTCCGGCTGCCGCTGCCGCCCACCGAGCGCGTGTGGCCCACGCCGACCGGCAAGGCGATGTTCTCGGTCTACACGGGCGTGAAGGAAGACGCGGACGTGCTCGGCGGCGAGCAGGTGCTGCGGCTCATCACGCTGCGCAGCCACGACCAGTACAACACGACGATCTACGGGCTCGACGACCGCTATCGCGGCGTGTTCGGGCGCCGCGACGTGCTGTTCATGAACGTCGCGGATCTCGCGAAGTACGGGCTCGAGCACGGCGACCTCGTCGACATCGAGACCATCACCGCATCGGGCCGCACGCTGCGCCTCGAGAAGATCACCGCGATCGAGTACGACATCGCGCCGGGGTCGGTCGGCGCGTACTACCCGGAAGCGAACGTGCTCGTGCCGCTCGACTACATCGACAAGGAAAGCGGCACGCCGTCGTACAAGTCGGTGCCGGTGCGCGTCGCGCGCGCGGCGGTCGTCTGACCGGCGGGCCGGCTCGCAGCGAGCGCGAGCCGGCCCGCCGCATCCCTGCCCCTTCCCATGGCCGGCGCATCGTCATCGATTCGCCGGCCCTTTTGCATCGCGTCGCGAAACGCGCCGCTTACCGCGCCGCCGACGGCGGCAGATGCGCGCCGGTCTGACGACGCCGGTACGCGCTGTCGCGCGTCGCGAGCCAGTAGTACAGCGGCGACGTCAGCACGAGCCCGACGACCCACGACAAGTCCGCGCCGCCGAGATGCGCGGGAATCGGACCCGCGTACATCGGCGTGTTCATGAACGGAATCTGCACGAGAATCCCGATCGCATACGCGAGCAGCGCCTGCGGATTGAAGCGGCCATACACGCCGCCGTCGGCCATGAAGATCGACTGGATGTCGTACTTGCCCTTGTGGATCACGTAGAAGTCGATCAGGTTGATCGCCGTCCACGGCACCAGCACGACCAGCAGCGCGAGCACCAGGTCGACGAGATTGCCGACGAAGTTCGTCGACGCACCGATCGCCGCGTAACAGCATCCGACGAAAATCACCACCGACACCACCGCGCGCGCTTTCGCGGTCGGAATCCACTTGTACGCGAACGTCTGCACCGACGTGATCACCGCGAGCACCGCGCCGTACAGGTTCAGCGCGTTGTGGCTGATCACGCTCAGCAGGAACAGCACGAGCATCAGCGGCCCGAGCGGGCCCGTCGCCTGCTTCACCGCATCCATCGTGTCCGCGCCGGCCGGCACCGCGAGCACCGCGACCGCGCCGAAGATGAACGCGAGCGTCGAGCCGATCGTGCAGCCGAGATAGGTCGCCCAGAACGTCGACGCGACGCCGACGTCTTCCGGCAGGTAGCGCGAATAGTCCGACACGTACGGCGCGAACGCGATCTGCCACAACGCCGACAGCGACACCGTCGCGAGCCAGCCCGCGAAGTCGAAGCCGCCGCGCGTGAGGAAATCGGCGGTGCTCACGTGCGACAGGATCATCCAGAAGCCGACGAGAATGCCGATGCCGAGCACCCACGTGCCGATCCGGTTCAGGATGTGGATGAACCGGTAGCCGACGATCCCGATCAGCCCCGAGCCCACCGCGCCGATCACGATCCCGACCGGCACCGGCACCGACGACGCGATGCCGTGCACCGACTTGCCGGCCAGCACGATGTTCGATGCGAAGAAACCGACGTACATCACCGCCGCGATCACCGTAACGAGCAGCGCGCCCCACGAGCCGAACTGCGCGCGGCTCTGGATCATCTGCGGAATGCCCATCTGCGGGCCCTGCGCCGAATGCAGCGCCATCAGCACGCCGCCGACCGCCTGGCCGACGACGATCGCGACGATTCCCCACATCAGGTTCAGGTGAAAGATCTGCACGCCGAGCGCGCCCGTCACGATCGGCAGCGGCGCGATGTTGCCGCCGAACCAGAGGGTGAACAGGTCGCGCACCTTGCCGTGGCGCTCGGCCGGCGGCACGTAGCCGATCGTGTGTTTCTCTATCATGGGGGACGCGTTGCGGTCCGCGGTGGTCATGGCGATGTCTCCTGTCTGGCGCGCGATGCGCGCTTTCCGTGTCAGCCGGCGCGACGGGATGCGCGCCTGCAAGCGGGTCCGGATACGCGGGCGACGACGTGCCGATCGCGCCCCGTGGCGCGATGCCTGCGGGGACGAATGAACACGCCGCCAGCGCGTGTGCGGCGCCGTTGCGATCCAGGTTGCAGACGATGGTGCGCCATGCATGAAGCGACCGGAAAATACTAAAAATATTTTCGGGACATACGAAAAAACTCTGTAGCGGAAATTCCGGCACGACGCTTCTTCGGGTAAGGTGCTACGCACGGAAATGGACAGATGCGCGCCGCGGCGTCATGCGGCGGCGCCGGTATCAGAGGTGCTCGTGGCTCACTACACTTTGCGGCAACTGAAATATTTCGTGACGACGGTCGAATCCGGCAGCGTCGCCGAAGCGTCGCGTCAGCTCTTCATCGCACAACCGTCGATTTCCAGCGCGATCAAGGGTCTCGAGGAAAGCTTCGGCGTGAAGCTGTTCATCCGCCATCACGCGCAGGGCGTGTCGCTGACGCCGAGCGGCACGCGTTTCTACCGGAAAGCGCAGGAGCTGCTGCGCATCGCGCACGAATTCGAACAGAACGCGCTGGCCGACAACGACGTCATCACCGGACAGATCGACATCGGCTGCTTCGAGACGGTCGCGCCGCTCTATCTGCCGCAGCTGATCGCCGGGTTTCGCGAGCGCTACCCCGGCGTCAACATCCGGCTGCGCGACGGCGACCAGCAGGAACTCGTGCAGGGGCTGACCGCCGGCACGTTCGATCTCGCGTTCCTCTACGACCACGACCTCGACGGCACGATCGAGACCGAACCGCTGATGCCGCCGCAGCAGCCGTACGTACTGCTGCCCGAGAATCATCGCTTTGCCGGGCAGGCGCACGTGTCGCTGCGCGATCTCAGCGTCGAGCCGATGATCCTGCTCGACGTGCAGCCGAGCCGCACGTACTTCGTCAGCCTGTTTCACGAACTCGGGTTGACGCCGAACATCGTGTTCGGCTCGCCGTCGATCGAGATGGTGCGCGGCATGGTCGGCCAGGGGTTCGGCTTCTCGCTGCTCGTCACGCGGCCGCATTCCGAATACACGTACGACGGCCGGCGCGTCGTGACGATCGGTCTGAGCGAAACGGTGAGCCCGTCGGGGCTCGTCACCGCGCGCCTGAAGCGCGGGCAGCTCACGAAGCAGGCGCAGTCGTTCGTCGATTTCAGCCGCGAGCGGCTTGCGCAGCTCATCGAGGCATCGGCGCGCTGACGACGGACGCAAAAGCAAAACCGCACGCGCCGCCAAGCGGCAGCGTGCGGTTTTTTGCGGCTTGATGCGGCCCGCCGCAGCCCGATGCAGCCCGCCGCAGCCCGGTCAGTCCGCTGAAGCGAGATACGTCACGAGACGCCCCAGCATCGCGTCGCATCCGTGCAGCTGATCGAGCGTGACGAATTCGTCGGGCTTGTGCCCCTGATCCATGCTGCCCGGCCCGCACACCACCGTCGGAATGCCGGCCTGCCCGAACAGCCCGCCCTCGGTGCCGAACGCGACGGTGCCGAACGCGTCGGAACCGCTCAGCATCGCGAGCAGCCGCGCGGCTTCGCTGTCCGGCGACGTCGCGAGCCCCGGGTACGCGCCGAGCGGCTGCAGACGGATGTCGGTATCGGCCTGCACCGCGCGCATCGTCGGCAACAGTTCGGATTCCGCATAGTCCTGCAGTTTTCTCGGCACGTCGTGCGCATCGAACGCCGGCAGCGCGCGCACCTCGAAATCGAACTCGCATTCGGCCGGCACGATGTTCAGCGCGCGGCCGCCCTTGATCAACCCCGTCTGCACGGTCGAGAACGGCGGATCGAAGCGGCTGTCGTGATGCTCGGGCCGCGCGAGTGTCGCGCCGATCTCGCCGAGCCGGCCGATCAGCTTCGCCGCGTAGTCGATCGCGTTGACGCCGAGCGGCGCATACGCGGAGTGGCACGCCGCGCCCTTCACGTGACAGCGCATCGCCAGCTTGCCCTTGTGGCCGAGCACCGGCTTCAGCTCGGTCGGCTCGCCGATCAGGCACAGGCGCGGCCGGTGTTCGCGCGCGGCCAGCGCGTCGAGCATCGGCCGCACGCCGAGACAGCCGACTTCCTCGTCGTACGAGAACGCGAGATGCACCGGCAGGCTCAACGGCCGCGCGACGAACGCCGGCACCGCCGCCAGCACCGACGCGATGAAGCCCTTCATGTCGGCCGTGCCGCGCCCGTACAGCCGGCCGTCGCGCTCGGTCAGCCGGAACGGCTCGACCGTCCACGCCTGCCCGTCGACCGGCACCACGTCGGTATGGCCCGACAGCGCGATACCGCCGCGATCGCGCGGCCCGATCGTCGCGTACAGGCTCGCCTTCGTGCGTTCCGCGTTGTAGAACAGTTCGCTCTCGACGCCGAAGCCGTCGAGATAGTCGCGGATGAACGCGATCATCGCGAGGTTCGAATCGCGGCTGACCGTCGCGAAGCCGACCAGCCGTTCGAGCAGCGCGCGGCTCGATGGATCACTCATCGCCCGGCACTCCGTAGCTCGGCGCGGCCGTCGGATTCAGCGCGCGCGTCTGGTAGTCCTGCATCTGCGGGCGATAGGCCTGCCACAGTGCATCGAGCTGCCCGATCGGGTCGGCATCCGCCCAGTCGATGCGCAGGTCGACGATCGGCCAGGTCACGTCGCCCGCCACCTTCAGCGCGGCCGAATGCACCGGCCCCGCTTCGCCGCCCGCCGCGATCGCCGCATGCATCGCGGCCAGCAGGCGATCGGCGAGCAGCCCGGGCGCCTGCTCGAATGCGCGCGCCATGGCGTCGATCACGGCCGGTGCGGCCAGCAGGTTGCCCGCCGCCACGCATTGCTCGCCCTGCACCGCACGATGCATGCCGAGCGCTTCCTTGCCCGTGAAGCACGCCGTCTGTCCCTGCCCGTCGATCACCGTGACCTGCCGGTACTGGCTCCAGCCGTTCGCGCTCAGCGCGCGGTCGAGCGCGGCGGCCGGCGCGAGCTGTTCGTGCTCGACCAGATCGAGGATCTGCGGGCCGAGCGCCGGCAGCGTGACGTTCTGCGTCGCGACCGCGCCGACGCCCGCGCGCACCCACGGACAGCGCGCGCCCACCGCGATGCTCGACGAGCTGATTGCGATCCCGAGCTGGCCCGTTTCCGGGCAGCGCCCGACGATGGAGAAAGTCATCTCGCCTCCTATGCGCGGTTCGACGGCCAGTTGTCCGGGATCACCGCGATCACGTCGATCTCCATCAGCCACTGCGGCTGGCCGAGCGCCGACACGACGAGCCCCGTCGAAATCGGGTACACGCCCTTCAGCCACTTGCCGACTTCCTGGTACACCGGCTCGCGATAGCGCGGGTCGATCAGATAGGTCGTCGTCTTCACGATGTGCGTGATGTCGCTGCCGGCTTCGTCGAGCAACTGCTTCACGTTCTTCATCGCCTGCTCGGCCTGCGCGCGCGGATCGCCGAGGCCGATCAGGTTGCCGTCGAAATCGGTGCCGACCTGGCCGCGCACGTAGACGGTGTTACCGGCCCGCACGGCCTGGCACAGGTCGTTGTCGAGCGTCTGGTTCGGGTAGGTATCCTTCGTGTTGAACATGCGGATACGCGTGTGGGTAGGCTGGCTCATCGAGGTCCTTCGAATGTCGGTGGGTTCGCCCGCCGGGCCGGAAGCGGTCGCGGCGTGGCGGGGTTCGGGTTGGCGCGGCGTCGCGTCCGGGCGTCGTATCGGGCACGGGCCGCGGCGTGCATGCGGATCAGCCGATCGCGTCGACCAGCGGGCGGGCATCGGCCTGCGCCCCGTGCGTCGTGTCGTCCTGCCCCGTGCGCGTTTGCGCGCGGCGTTGCGACGCGTCGTGATAGTCGAGGTACTTGCGCTGCGTGACGATGTGGTCGGCGATGTGCTTTGCGTCGTGCCACACGCCCCAGATGAAGCTGGAGCCGCGACGCGACAGCCACGGCAGCCCGAGGAAATAGATGCCCGGCTCCTTCGACACGCCGCGTTGATGCTGCGGCTTGCCGTTCGCGGCGAACGCGTCCACCTTCAGCCAGTCGTAGTCGACCGCATAACCGGTCGCCCACACGATCGACGTGACGCCGGCACCGGCCAGGTCGAGCGCGAGGATCGGCTGCGTCACGCAGTCCGGATTCGGCAGGATGCGGCGTGCTTCCGGCTCTTCCGGCAGATCGAGGCCGTTGCGGGCCACATAGGCGTCCGCCGCGTCGAGCAGCGACAGGTAGTTCTCGTCGCCGCGCGCGAGATTGACCGCGAGATCGCGTTCGAACACCGCGACGCCGCCGTCGAACGACTTCGTCAGCCCGACGAGCGTCACGCCCTGATGCGCGAGTGCGCGGAAATCGACCGTGTGACCGCCACGCGCGCCGCTCACGGCGATCGTCACGTGCTCGCGGCCGGGCGTCGCGACCTCCTTGTCCCATTCGCCGAGCACGCCGAGCCACCAGCAGAAGTCGCGGCCGCGATAGGCGCGCGGCGGCCGGTCGTGCGGGCCGACCGACAGATAGACCTGCCGGCCCGCGCGCTGCAGCTCGTCGGCGATCTGCACGCCCGACGAGCCCGCGCCGACCACCAGCACCGCGCCGTCAGGCAGTTGCGCCGGGTTGCGGTAGTCGGCGGAGTGGATCTGCACGAGGCTGGAGTCGTCCGGTGCGATCGGCGGAATGACCGGGCGCTGGAACGGCCCCGTCGCGACGACCACGCGGTTCGCCTCGATCGTGCCGTCGGACGTCTCGACGACGAAGCCCGGCTTGCCCGCGTTGCGCGTGACCTGCTTCACTTCGACGCCGGTGCGGATCGGTGCATTGAACTTGCGCGCGTACGCTTCGAAGTAGTCGGCGACCTGGTCCTTCGATGCGAACGCATCGGGGGCGAGCCCGTCGAATTCGAGCCCCGGGAAGCGGTCGTGCCACGCGGGGCCGTTCGCGACCAGCGAATCCCAGCGCCCGGTGCGCCAGCGTTCGGCGATGCGGTCGCGCTCCAGCACGAGATGGGGCACGCCGAGCTTGCCCAGGTGCTCGCTCATGGCCACGCCGGCCTGCCCGGCGCCGACGACCAGCGTATCGATTGAAGTTGTTTGCACTGCCACGGCTGTCTCCTTCTGAAGTGCGGCTCGCTGCGGCACGGGGGTGCCCGTTATCGTGCGAGTGGGAATGGAGACATTCTGCTGACAGGCAGACCTGGGCGAAATGATGTTTTTTGTGGTTGTTGACGAGCAAAAAGCTGGGGCGGGTGCGCGTGGCAAATGGCGTCGGCATCCTGGCGCGCGGTGCGCCGCGCTTTCCACGACGATCGACGGCCGCGTTTGGCGGCATCACGACAGCCGCGCCGCGGCGTACGGAATTGCGCGTCCGGCAGCGCAGCTCGACGCCATCGCGGCGGGCAGCGAATTGCGCGAATACGTGACGACCCACTACTTGCTGCTCTACGCGCTGATCGAGGGCACGGTGCATCTCCTCGCCATTCGCCATCAGCGGCATGTGTCGTTCGATCCGGCCAGTCACTGGCCGACGTGAGCCAAACGACACGGGAAAACCCTCCGCCAGTCGATCGGACACACCGATCGCGGCACCACGGCGATTCAGGCGACACCGCCCCCGGCAGCCACGCCCCTCACACAATTCTTGACTGTGCCCGCCCCGCCGACCTGTTAGGATGCCGGTCTCCTGGCCTGGACCGCAGGCAACGGACCTTCGATCGTCCCCTTTTTTGCACCTCCGACCGATCCGGCCGTCGCCCCGGTCGACAAGGCGCGCCGAACGGCCGCCTGCCCCGTAAAACCCGCAACACTCCGGCGCCGGCCCATCCGGCCCGTTGCAGCAACCGTTGGAGTGGCGCACGTTGCGCCAGCAAGCATGAAGAAACTGAAGCAGCACATCCGTACCCTGCGCGAGAAGGACAGTACGCCCGTGGTACGCGCCGGCGCGCTGCTGCTGATGGCCGGCCTGCTGTACCTGCTGTGGCCGTCCGCCGAAGTCGCGCGCCTCGCGCTGGAATCCGTCGTACGCTGACGCACGCCCGTCTCCGCTGCGCTATACTTTCGAGATGGAAACCAAACCCGCCTCGCCGAACGTGCATTGCTGGTGGCGCGCCTGACCCAGGCGGCCCGTTTCCTTTTGCATGTCCCGAACGTGATGCCGCCAGCCATGGCGGCATTGTCGTTTCTACGCTCATGTCATGGCTGGCGGCTCCGATAACCCGGAGCCCACCCATACCATGACGCACCCGACCCGACCGACCATTCTCACCGGCGACCGCACGACCGGCCCGCTGCATCTCGGCCACTACATCGGCTCGCTGCGCGCACGCGTGCAGATGCAGCACGAAGCGACGCAGTTCCTGCTGCTCGCCGACACGCAGGCGCTCACCGACAACATGGGCCGCCGCCAGCGCGTCACCGAGAACGTGATCGAAGTCGCGCTCGACTACCTGGCCGTCGGCATCGACCCGGCGATCTCGACGATCGTCGTCCAGTCGCAGGTGCCCGAGCTCGCCGAGCTGTCGCAATACCTGCTGAACCTCGTGACGGTCGCGCGCCTCGAGCGCAATCCGACCATCAAGGAAGAGATCCGACTGCGCGGCTTCGAGCGCGACATCCCCGCCGGCTTTCTCACCTACCCGGTGAGCCAGGCAGCCGACATCACCGCGTTCAAGGCGACGCACGTGCCCGTCGGCGACGACCAGTTGCCGATGATCGAGCAGACCAACGAACTCGTGCGCCGCTTCAACGCGACCGTCGACAAGCCGGTGCTGGTCGAATGCGAGGCCGTGCTGTCGGCGGTCACGCGACTGCCGGGCATCGACGGCAAGGCGAAGATGAGCAAGTCGCTCGGCAACGCGATCACGCTCGGCTCGACGCCCGACGAGATCGCGCAAGCCGTGAAGGACATGTACACGGACCCGAACCACCTGCGCGTGAGCGATCCGGGCCAGGTCGAGGGCAACGTCGTGTTCACGTTCCTCGATGCGTTCGAGCCGGACGTGCCGAAGGTCGACGAGCTGAAGGCGCACTATCGCCGCGGTGGTCTCGGCGACAGCGTCGTGAAACGCGTGCTCAACGAACGGCTGCAGGCGCTGATCGAGCCGATTCGCGCGCGCCGCCGCGAGTTCGAGTCGGACAAGGCCGAGGTGATGGCAATCCTGAAGCGCGGCACGATGCATGCGCGCGAGGTGGCGGGGGCAACGCTGGCGGAAGTGAAGGGCGCGATGGGGCTCACGTATTTCGATTGAGTGGGGAGGGCGACGCGCGTCGCCATCTCGCGACGCGCGCCTCCGAAACGGGTGTCGGGGCGAGATGCGATCGTTGATGGTTGAAAACATTTCACGCCAACCACCCTTTCAACGGCAACGGTCGATTTCGCTGGCACCGCCATGCCGCTCGCCCCGCCACCACGCGGCAAGCGACCGCAATCCCGCCGCTCCCGGCCAACTCGTCTCCCGGCGCAAACGTCACCGGCGGCTTCTCGTGAAATTGACCGGCAACGAGCCATTCCTTAGATTGGCCCGTCAACGACAACGACGGCGATTCTGTAATGGACGATAGTCACATGTGGCGCGCGCTGGAAGCGTTCGTTCGCCAGGAAGCCGCCGTACCAGACACCCGCCGGATGACGGGTGAGACGTCGATATCGGACGACCTGGGGCAAACCGGAGACGACGCCGACATCTTCATGGCGCGTTTTTTCGCGCGGTTCGACGTAGCCCGTGGCGACTACGACTTCGGACGCTACTTCCTGATGGAAGGCGAAGGGTTCCTGTATCACGTCCTGAGAAAATATCTCCTCGGAAAACCCCATACGTTCAAGCGACACGCATTGACCGTCGGTATGCTGCACCGAGCCATATTGCTTGGAACCTGGGACACCGAGGCGATCGAGCAGTAGCCGTTCACGGGCATTCCGTGCCGCCCGCAATCCGTTTCCGGGTATTCACCTCCAACCTCGTCGATACGCGCAACCGGCCGCGATCCGCGTGCACCCTTAGTCCAACCCGCCGATGCCGCCCCCCGTCCCGCCCGCTATCGTTCCCCCGTCATCCACGCTCCCTCACGCCATCATGACGCCACAGGAAATGATCGACCGTCTCGAGATCCACGATCTGCTGACGCGCTACTGCCACGCCGTCGACCGGCGCGACTGGCACGAATTCGAGCGACTCTTCGCCGGCAACGCGATGCTCGACTACGCGGCGTTCGGCGGCCCCGTCGGCAACCGCGCGGACATCGCGGCCTACCTGAAACGGGTGACGGCGTCGATGCGCAGCACACAGCACACGATCTCGACATCGCTGCTGATCGTCGACGGCGATGCAGCCACCGCGCGCACGGCCGGCCAGGTGATGATGGTGTCGGCCGACGATGCCGGCGACGATCGCGTCTGCTTCGTCGGGCTGTGGTATCGCGACCTGCTGGTCAGGCGCGAATGCGGGTGGCGGATCCAGCGCCGCATGCAGGAGCGCAGCTGGATGCAGACCGCGCCGCCGGTCGCGGCGCACTGAAACACGCATCGCCCGCCGCGCGTTCGCGCCGCATCACTTCATCTGCATCAGCTGCACGAGGTTCCCGCACGTATCGTCGAGCACCGCGACGCGCACCGGCCCCGCATCCATCGGCGCCAGCGTGAAGCGTACACCGAGCGCGTCGAGGCGCGCGAATTCCGCGTCGAGATCGTCGACCTGGAACGATGCCGCAGGAATGCCGTCCTCGTAGAGCGCCTGTTTGTAAGGCCCCGCCGCGCGATGATGGCTCGGCTCGAGCAGCAGTTCGGTGCCGTCCGGCTGATCCTTCGACACCACCGTCAGCCAGCGAAACCCGCCCACCGGCACGTTGTTCTTCAACCTGAAGCCGAGCGTGCCGGTATAAAACGCCAGCGCCTTGTCCTGATCGTCGACGAAAATGCTCGTCACATAGATACGCATTCGTTCCTCTTCCGGATGATGCGCGCCGCCGCGCGCGTTGCTGTTCCGCTTACGTGATCTGATACGTCGACGCCGGCACGAACTCCTCCGGCATCGCGCGATCGCCGAGCTCCAGCACCGATCGCTCGACCGTGCGCGTCATCGCATCGAGCGCCAGCGCATTCGGCGCGAGACCGAACGGCTCCGCGACCTCGTTCGCGATCGCTTCGAGCGCGATCAGCGTGTACGAGATGAACACGCAGATCAGCGGCGTGAAGAACTCCGTCGAATCGACGAGACCGAACGGCAGCAGCACGCAGTACGCATACACGGTACGGTGCAGCAGCACGCTGTACGAGAACGGAATCGGCGTCGTCAGAATCCGCTCGCAGCCGCCCACCGACTTGCCCAGCTCGACGAGTTGCGCCTCGAACATCCAGCACGTGGCTTCGCTGCCGGGTGCGCGACCGAGCGCGCGCACGATGCCGCCGCGCAACGCGTCGAGAATCGCGACCGGCTGGTAGCGCTTGTTCGCGAACGCGGCGGCACGTTCGGCGCCGAGGATGCGCTGCAGGTCTTCCGACGCATCGGTATGGCGAAGCTCGTGCTTCAGCGCATACGTGAACGCGATCAGCAGATCGGCGAGCCGGTTGCGTTCGGCTTCGCCGACGCTGTCGGGCAAGTAGCGCTGCAGTTGCGACGTGACGGTGCGCGCCGCGATCAGCAGGTTGCCCCACAGATGCCGCGCCTCCTTGAACCGTTCGAAGCTCGCGTTGTTGCGAAATGCGAGGAAGATCGCGAGCGCGAGGCCGAACAGCGTGAACGGCGCGGTATTGAGCGGAATCTTCTCGCCGAAGATGCGCCCGTTCGTGAACACCGCCAGCGTGCTGACGATCGCCATGAACACGAGTTGCGGAATGATCGATTGCAGCACGGAGCCGTTCCACACGAACAGCATCCTGAGCCAGTTTTGTCGTGGTCTGACGATCATGATCTTGTCTCGACTGCCCAAGGAATACGCAATGCAAACGGCGCGCCCGATGCGAAACGGCCCGCGCGTGGCGGGCCGCTGTCGCGTCGATACCCGGCCTGACGACGGGATGCACGGCACTGCGCGTGATGATACGCCCGCACCGGCCGTGCCCCTCGCCGGGCGCACCGGTCAGTGATAGCCCGCGTCGCCCTCGCGCACCTTGCCGCGGAACACGCGGTACTGCATCGCGTTGTACACGAGGATGATCGGCAGCACGATCACGGTGCCGACGAGCGCGAACAGCTGGCTCGAATGGCTCGACGACGCATCCCAGATCGTCAGCGACGGCGGCACGATGTTCGGCCAGATGCTGATCACGAGCCCCGTGTAGCCGAGAAACACGATCGCGAGCGTCAGCAGGAACGGCGTCGCTTCGTGCCGCTGCTTCACCGTGTGGAAGATGCCCCACACGCATGCGACGACGAGCACCGGCACCGGCAGGAACCAGCCGAGATTGCCGCTGCCGAACCAGCGATGCGCGACGGCCGGCAGGCCGATCACGGTCCACAGGCTGACCACGCCCATCACGGCCAGCAGCACGCCCGTGAGCGGCTTCATCAGAAGCCGCATCTTGCGCTGCAGTTCGCCGTCGACCTTCAGGATCAGCCAGCCGCAGCCGAGCGTCGCATAGGTGACGAGCACGCCGATCCCGCAGAGCAGGCTGAACGGCGACAGCCAGTCGAACGGCCCGCCCGCGAACTGGTTGTTCTCGACCTTGATGCCCTGCAGCAGCGAACCGAGCACGATCCCCTGGCAGAATGCGGCGAGCGCCGAGCCGCCGATGAACGCGAGGTCCCACATGTGCTGCGTGCGGGTGGCTTTCGCGCGCAGCTCGAACGCCGCACCGCGGAAGATCAGGCCGACCAGCATCAGCACCAGCGGCAAATAGTTCGCGGGCAGCAGCGTCGAATACACGACCGGAAACGCGCCATAGAGGCCCGCGCCGCCGAGCACGAGAAACGTCTCGTTGCCGTCCCACACCGGTGCGACGGTATTGAGCATGACTTCGCGTTCGGCCTTTGCGTCGAAGAACGGAAACAGCAGGCCGATGCCGAGGTCGAAGCCGTCCAGCATCACGTAGATGAACACGCCGAGGCCGATGATCGCGGCCCACACGACAGGGAGATCGATCTG
This sequence comes from Burkholderia sp. IDO3, assembly GCF_003366075.1. NCBI lineage: Bacteria > Pseudomonadati > Pseudomonadota > Betaproteobacteria > Burkholderiales > Burkholderiaceae > Burkholderia > Burkholderia sp. IDO3. Next base: position 471,049 of record NZ_CP028964.1, on the reverse strand, counting down.
CATGGCTTACTCCGCTTCGGTGACGTTCAGCGGCGTGGACAGCGCGCTCTTGCGCAGCCCCGGATGCCGGTGCATTTCGATATACCCGGCGTGCGCGGCCGGCCCGCGCTTCATCAGTTTCAGCATGTAGTAGATACCCGTTCCGAACACCAGGAAATACACGATCACGAAGATCAGCAGCGACACGCCGACCTGCTGCGCGCTGAGCGGCGCGACCGAGTCGACGGTACGCAGCACGCCGTACACCGTCCACGGCTGCCGCCCGACCTCGGTCGTGATCCAGCCGGCCAGCAGCGCGACGATGCCCGACGGCCCCATGCACACGACGAACCACTGGAACCAGCGCGTTTCATACAAACGTCCGCCCTTTCTGAGCAGCAGCCCGAGCAACGCGGTGAGCAGCATCAGCATCCCGAGGCCGGCCATGATGCGGAACGTCCAGAACACGATCGGCGAATACGGGCGGTCCTGCGGCGGGAATTCCTTCAGCCCGCGAATCTCGCCGTCCCAGCTGTGCGTGAGGATCAGGCTGCCGAGGTGCGGCACCTGGATCGCATAGCGCGTCGTTTCGGCCTGCATGTCGGGCAAGCCGACGAGGTTCAGCGCGGTGCCGCCCTTCTCGGTTTCCCACAGCCCTTCGATCGCGGCGATCTTCGCCGGCTGGTATTCGCGCGTGTTCAGGCCGTGCGCATCGCCGACGACGATCTGGATCGGCGCGAGCAGCAGCAGCATCCACAGCGCCATCGAGAAGCTGCGCTTCACCGGCTCGTCGCGGCGCCCCTTCAGCAGGTGCCATGCGCCGCACGCGGCGACGATGAAGCCCGCGACGATGAACGCCGCGATCGTCATGTGCACGAGGCGGTACGGAAACGACGGATTGAAGATGATCTTGAACCAGTCGACCGGCACGACGAGGCCGTTCTCGATCTTGTAGCCTTGCGGCGTCTGCATGAAGCTGTTCGACGCGAGGATCCAGAACGTCGAGATCAGCGTGCCGACCGCGACCATCAGCGTCGCGAAGAAGTGCGCGCGCGGACTCACGCGCTGCCAGCCGAACAGCATCACGCCGAGAAAGCCGGCTTCCAGGAAGAACGCCGTCAGTACTTCGTAAGTCAGCAGCGGGCCGGTGATGTTGCCCGCGACGCGCGAGAAGCCCGCCCAGTTCGTGCCGAACTCGTAGGCCATCACGACGCCGGAGACGACGCCCATCCCGAAGCCGATCGCGAAGATCTTCGACCAGAACTGGAACATGGATTTGTAGGCGGCGTCGCCGGTGACGAGATAGCGCCATTCCAGCACCGCCAGGAAGCTCGCCATGCCGATGCTGATCGCGGGAAACACGATGTGGAACGACACCGTGAACGCGAATTGCAACCGGGCGAGATGGAACGCATCGAAGATTTCCATGACCGTAATTTGCTCGTGGTTGTGAGGACGTCAGCTCGAAGCAGGAAATCGCGCGACGGCTTCGCGGCGGCACGTGCAAACACGGACGGATCGCACAGTGCACGGCAACGAAGCGTGAATGACGATATCGCGTTTCCGACGATACTCGCAATCGCGCAAACGTGCGCTGAAACTGTGCTTTTCCGGGGGCCGGAGATGTGTGTACGGAAAACACATTTCGGCGCCGCAAGGCCGTCAGCTGTACTGCTTTGCGCAGTGCAACGCTGTATATCCGCGGCATGGCCGCACGCTCGTACCATCGTCCCGAAGCCTGCCGATGGCAAACGAGCGCGACGTCGCGCCCCGCCCCGGCAGAATCCGTTCCGGCCGGTGCACGCGCCTGCCGATCCCCTGGAGAAAACCGCATGGAACCCGGCAACCGCCCCGACGAGCCCGCCGGCAGCAGCGCGTGTCAGGTGACGCGCCATCGCGCCGGCGACGCGCGGGACACCGTCGATCGCGTCGTCGACGAGACGCCGGTTGCACTCGTGTTCAACGGCATCGCGCACACGGTGATGATGGCGACGCCGATCGATCTCGACGCGTTCGGGCTCGGCTTCGCGCTGAGCGAAGGCATCGTCGAGCGCGCGTCCGACGTCTTCGACATCGAAAGCGAATGCCGGCCCGGCAGCGCCGAAGTGCGACTCACCGTGTCGCAACAGGCGTTCATGGCGCTGAAGGCGCACCGGCGCGCGCTGGCCGGCCGCACCGGCTGCGGTGTCTGCGGAATCGAAAGCATCGCGCAGCTCGACCTGCATCCGCCGCGCATCGCGGCGGCCGGCGCGGCGACGGACATCGGCGCCGACGCCGTCGCGCGTGCCGCACGCGCGCTGCCGGAGCAGCAGATCCTGATGCGCACGACCGGCGGCATCCACGCGGCCGCATGGTGCGACCGCGACGGCGCCGTGCTGGACGTCTTCGAGGATGTCGGCCGCCACAACGCACTCGACAAGCTGATCGGCCGGCTCGCGCGGCGGCGCGCCGATCTGCGCGCGGGCTTCGTGTTCCTGTCGAGCCGCGCGAGCTACGAGCTCGTGCGCAAGGCGGCACGGGTCGGCATCCCGATGATCGCGACGATCTCGGCGCCGACGTCGCTCGCGATCGACGTCGCGCGCGAGGCCGGCGTGCGGCTGCTCGGTTTCTGCCGCAACGACGGCTTCGTCGAATACGTGTCGCCCGACGCGCTCCCGTCACCCGAACCGACGCATGCACAACCGCGTGCGCTCACCGCTTGATGAAACCCCTGACCGATTTCGATACCGCCCAACGGCATTTCGCCGGCACGTTCGCGCCGCTGCAAACGACCGTCTCCATGCCGGTCGCGCAAGCCGCCGGCCAGGTACTCGCCGCGCCGCTCACCGCCGCGCTCGACCAGCCGCCGGCCGACCAGAGCGCGATGGACGGCTACGCCGTGCGCCACGCGGATCTCGCGCACGGCGAGCCGCTGCGCGTCGCCCAGCGCTGCTATGCGGGCGACGCGCCGGCACCGCTCGCGCCGCGCACGGCCGCGCGCATCTTCACCGGCAGCGTGATTCCGCCCGGCGCCGACACCGTCGTGATGCAGGAACACGCGCGCGAGAACGACGGCTGGGTCGCGTTCGATGCACCGCAGCGCAGCGGATCGCATATCCGGCGCCGCGGCGAGGAAGTCCGCGCCGGCGATCTGCTGATGCCGGCCGGCGTGCGGCTCGGCGCGATGCATGCGGGCGTCGCCGCGGCACAGGGTTGCGCGCGCATCGACGTGCGCGCGCCGCTGCGGGTCGGCATCCTGACGACCGGCGACGAGCTCGTCCCGTGCGGCCAGCCGCGTGCGCCGCAGCAGATCTACAACAGCAATGCACCGATGCTCGCCGCGCTGGTCGCGGGCACCGGCGCCCTCGTCGCGGCGAACGAGCACGCGGCCGACACTGCGGCCGCGGTCGATCAGGCGTTGCGCGGGCTGGCCGCGCGCTGCGACGTGGTCGTCTGCGTCGGCGGCGCGTCGGTCGGCGACAAGGATCTGCTGCGCCCCGCGCTGACCGCGCTCGGCGCATCGTTCGTCGTATCGGGCGTGCGGATGAAGCCCGGCAAGCCCGTGGCGCTCGCGCGGCTCGACGCGCGGCCCGTCGTGCTGCTCCCCGGCAATCCGGGCGCCGCGATGATCGCGTTCGCGCTGTTCGTCGCGCCGCTGATCCGCCGCCTGCAGGGGCGCGACGATTGCGTGCCGGACGTACCGTCGCTGCCGATCGACATCGACGTCGAGCCGGATCCGCAGCGCGAACGCTTCGTGCGCGTGCGCCGCAGCGTCGGTTCCGGCGGCGCTCCCGTGCTCGACACGCTGCGCCAGCAAGGCGCCGGCACGCTGCAGTCGCTCGTGCAGGCGAGCGGGCTCGCGCGGCTGCCGGCGGGCCGGCGCATCGCGCGCGGCGACGCGGTGCCGTATTACGATTTCGCGCACTGGCTCGCATGAATCGCCGCACGCTGCCTGCTCGCCGCGCACGCAGGAGCACGAACTGTATTCCTGCATTTCGCGCGGGATTGTGTCTCTGCCGGGAAATTCCGGCGGACTATTCTCACGATGAGGCTCGCCACGACCTGTGCGCCGACATGTCGACGCAATCGCGGCCGATCGGCGACGCCACCCCGCTCACTTCATGCAGGCAGACGCACCGATCGTGAATGCCATCGTTTCCGCCGCACCGGCCGCCGCCGCTTCCGCTTCATCCGGCGGCAGTGCGCCCGGCACCTTCTCCCGCGCGCTCGACACGCTCGAGCGGCCGCTGCGCGATTTGCGGCTGTCCGTCATCGATCAGTGCAATTTCCGTTGCGGCTACTGCATGCCGCGCGACAGCCTCGGCACGGACTATGCGTTCATGCCGTCGTCCGAGCGGCTGTCGTTCGCCCAGCTGGAGAAGATCGCGCGGGCGTTCGTCTCGCTCGGCGTCGAAAAGATCCGCCTCACCGGCGGCGAGCCGCTGCTGCGCCGCAATCTCGAAGCGCTGATCGAGCGGCTCGCGACGCTGAACACCGTCGACGGCAAGCCCGTCGAAATCGCGCTGACGACCAACGGCTCGCTGCTCGCCGCGAAAGCGCGCTCGCTGCGCGACGCGGGCCTGACGCGCGTGACCGTGAGCCTCGATGCGATCGACGACGCCGTGTTCCGCAAAATGAGCGACGCCGACGTACCCGTCGCGCGCGTGCTGGCCGGCATCGACGCCGCGCAGGCGGCCGGGCTTGCACCGGTGAAGGTCAACGCGGTGATCGAGCGCGGCGCGAACGACGACCAGATCCTGCCGCTCGTGCGCCATTTCCGTCATAGCGGGGTGGCCGTGCGCTTCATCGAATACATGGACGTCGGCGGCGCACACCGGTGGTCGGGCGACACGGTCGTGCCGGCCGCGCGGATGCGCGCGCTGATCGAAGCACGCTATCCGCTCGTGCTCGTCGGCGAGCCCGCGCACGACGCTACCGCGATCCGCTGCCGACACATCGACGGCGCGGGCGAAGTCGGTTTCATCGCGAGCGTGTCGCATCCGTTCTGCGGCACGTGTTCGCGCGCTCGCGTATCGGCCGACGGCCAGCTCTACACGTGCCTGTTCGCGACGCAGGGCACCGACCTGCGGCCGTGGCTCGACGAAGCCGCGCCGATCGACCGCCTCGCCGCTGCCGTGCGCGATCGATGGATGCAGCGCGACGATCGTTATTCCGAGCGGCGGGCCGCGCGTGCGGCCCGGCCGTCGGGCAAGACCTATCCGACCGTGCGCATGTCGCTCGTCGGCGGCTGACGGGCTGCCGTGCGAAGCGCGACGCACCGCCTACTGGAGAATCGTCATGACGAGTTTCACCGAATCCCGTGCCGCGCCACCCGACGATCCGTCGCGTGCCGGCAGCCCTCCCGATTTCGCCGACCCGCACACCGAACTGCCGCCGTCGATTGCCGCCGGCTTCGAAGTGCGCGTGCAGCATGCCGCGATCGACGCCGGCGCCGAGCTCGCGCCGATCGTTCGCAATCCGAATGTCGGCGCGGTCGTGAACTTCCTCGGCGTCGTGCGCAACGAAGGCGACGTCGACGATGTGATCGCACTCGAAGTCGAGCACTACCCGACGATGACCGAGCAGGCGCTCTGGAGCATCGTCGAGGAAGCCAGCGCGCGCTGGCGGCTCGAAGCGGTGAAGATCGTGCACCGCGTCGGGCGCATTCCGCTCGGTCACGCGGTAGTCATCGTCGTGGTGGCCGCCGCGCATCGCGCATCGGCGTTCGACGCGTGCGAGTTTCTGATGGACTTCCTGAAGACGCACGCGCCGTTCTGGAAGAAGGAGATCCGGCACGACGGCGTGGCCGGCTGGGTCGAGCCGAAGGCGCACGACGATCAGGCGATGCGGCGATGGGGCTGAACGTGCCGGCCGTATTCCTTCGGCTTCCGCCGCTTTCTCCGACTCCGTCGATCGGGCTCCGGACTTCGCCATGAAACTGACGATCAAATACTTTGCGAGCATTCGCGAACAGTTGCATACCGACGAGGAAATCGTCGAGATCGATGCGCGGGAACTCACCGTCGACGCGTTGCGCGGCACGCTCGCCGCGCGCGACGCGCGCAGCGGGGAAGCGCTGCGGATGGACCGCCCCGTGCGCGCGGCCGTCAATCTCGAGATGGTGACGGGCGGGTTCGTCGTGCGGGAGGACAGCGAGGTGGCGTTCTTTCCGCCGGTGACGGGCGGGTGATTCGCTCGCATCGGGCGGCGGCCGGCAGGTTGCCTGCTGCGCCAAGCATCGCGGACAGCTAGTACAGCCCGCGAAGAAAGCCCGGGACGGGATGGTCGATCGAGGCCAGATAACCGGCCATCGCGCCGGCCACTTTTCGCACGGCCGGACGCGCGGTCATCCGTTCTCGCCAGGCCAGCAGGTTCGGCGTCTCCGCCGTCATCGGCGCGCCCTTGCGCGCGCCGAACAACTGCGCCATGTAAAACGCGATGTCCGCGTACGAATAGGTCTCGGCGAGAAACGCCCGATCCGCCAGCACGCGTTCCATCCGTCGATAGTATTGCGCCGCTTCGTCGCGCGCGGCCTGCGCCGCGGGATGGTCCGGCGTCTCCTCCAGGCCCATCAACCGGATCACGTGCGGAAAATAGACTTCATCGCTGCAATGTTCGAGCTGACGCGCAACCGCGCGCGCCTTCGGCTGCACGGGCCATAACGCGGGATCGGGCGTGCGGTCTTCGAGATACTCGAAGATCTGCGTCGAATCGAATATCTCCAGTTCGCCATCGATCAGCACCGGTATCTGCCGCTTCGGGTTGATGCGTACGACGTCCGGATGCCTCGGGTCGTAGCCGCGCTGCTGGCTGAACGGCACCAGCACGCGCTCGAATGCGATGCCCTTCTCGTGCGCGGCGATCTCGACTTTCGCGCCGAACATGCTCAGTGGACCGGTCATGATTTTCATCTGTCGCGCCTCCATGGATGTCGCTTCAAGCCCCGGACGCAGGGAATGCGACAGATAATAGGTCCGTTAACATGACAACCCGTGTCATGTATTCGGAGCAAGGTGCCGCACATGAAAGCCAGCCGCCTGTTGTCGATCATGATGATGCTGCAGGCGCGCGGACGCATGACCGCGCCGGCGCTGGCCGAGGCGCTGGAAGTGTCCGAGCGGACGATCCTGCGCGATATCGACCAGTTGTCGACGGCCGGCGTGCCGATCTGGGGCGATCGCGGCCGCAACGGCGGCTTTCAGTTGCGGGATGGCTGGCGCACCGATCTCACCGGGCTCACCGAGCAGGAAGCGCACGCGCTGATTCTGGCGGGGTTGCCGGGGCCTGCGGGAGAACTCGGGCTGGACGGGATCGCCACATCCGCACGACTGAAGATGATCGCCAGCCTGCCGCCGGACTCGCGCGAACATGCGGATCGCGTCGCCAGCCGATTGCACGTCGATACCGTCGACTGGTATCGGGCGCAGGAAACGCCGGCATTTCTGCGTGAAGTGGCCGATGCGGTGTGGAATTCGCATCGGATCGACGTGACGTACGAAAGCTGGCGCGGCGTGTCGCGTCGCGCACTCGATCCGCTCGGGCTGGTGCTCAAGGGCGGTGCTTGGTACGTGGTGGCGAAGATTGCGGGCAAGCGCGATCCGCTCACTTTTCGGCTTGCGAATATCCGCGAGCTCGGCGCATCGCGCCGCCGGTTCAAGCGGCCCGCGCGCTTCGATCTGGCAAAGCACTGGCGGGATGCGATGAGCCGGTACGAGACGGAGCTTTATCGGTTGACCGCGCATGTCGCGGTGTCGGCGCGCGGGGAGAACTGGCTGGTCAATGCGCGGATCAAGATCGCGCCGGTCGTGGAGCAGGCCGGGCGCGCCGCGGTGCCGCCAGGATGGAAGGAATACCTGATGCCGATCGAATCGATCGAGCACGGTGCGAGAAAGCTGCTGGGGTTTGGCGCGGAGGTGAAGGTGCTGGGGCCGTCGGCGCTCGTGAGCAAGCTCACGCAAGAGGTTGCGGCGGTGACGGGACTGTACGGGCGCAACGCGTAGCCCGGACAAGCTGACCGGCAAGCACGCGGCAACGCAAGTCCTCGCGCGAGAAAAGTACGCGAGCCGCAAGGATGAAGAACGTATCGGCCGAATCGACGTACCGGTGCCTGTCGATAGTGGATGGCCACGTGCTTGTGATGTCCAAGCCGACCAGGCCACCTCCGTCGAACCAGTGATAATCATCGAAAGGCCTCCTGGCCGCCCCATGAAAGGGGGCCGCCGGCCTCGCGCATGACGCCGTTATCTCCTGCGCGCGCCTGCCGTTCCTCGTAAGCGTCGCGTCGGGCTGGACAGCGGCAAAGGCTGGCGGCCAAAATCAGCTATCGTCGCAAAACCGGCTGATCGGCGCAGGGCCGGGTGAAATTTGCGCGAAATTTTTTGCCACCGACGTCGCCTCGCACCAACCACGCGCACCGGCCAACTACAACCAACCATGAATTCCGGCATCGTCTACGCCTTTTCCGCATTCGTCATCTGGGGGCTCTTTCCCGTCTACTTCAAGACGCTCCACCAGATTCCCGCGCTCGAAATACTCGCCCACCGCATGGCATGGTCGCTCGTGTTCATCCTCGCCGTGCTCGCCGCGCGCCACCACTGGGCGTGGCTGCGCCCCGCGCTGCGCGACAGGCGCCTGATCGCACGCTTCGCCGCGAGTGCCATACTGCTCTCGGCCAACTGGGGCATCTACATCTGGGCCGTGAACGCCGGGCATATCGTCGAGGCGAGCCTCGGCTACTTCATCAATCCGCTGATCAACGTGTTGTTCGGTTTCGTCTTCCTGCACGAGCGGATGCGCGTGCTGCAATGGTGCGCGGTGGCGCTTGCGGCGCTCGGCGTGGCCTGGCTCACCTGGCAAAACGGCGCGCCGCCGTGGATCAGCCTCGCGCTCGCGCTGACGTTCGGCGGCTATGGCCTCTTGCGCAAGACTGCAAAGCTCGGCGCGCTCGAAGGCCTCGCGCTCGAAACGGTGCTGTTATTCCCCGTGGCGATCGTCTATCTGATGATGATCGGCATGGCCGGAGCGAGCCATTTCACCCATGCGTCGCTCGGTCTGCAACTGCTGCTGGCTGCCGCCGGGCCTATCACGGCCGTGCCACTGCTACTCTTCGCGGCGGCTGCGCGGCGCATCCCGCTCTCGACGCTCGGCCTGATCCAGTACGTGACGCCCACGCTCCAGCTCCTCACCGGCGTGCTGATCTACGGCGAGCCGTTCGGGTCGGTGCGCGCGATCGGCTACGGCGCAATCTGGGTAGCGCTCGCGCTCTACTCGTTCGAAGGGCTGCGCCGTACGCTGGCAGAGGCGCGGCAGGCGCGCAGGGGAGTTTGAAGTGGAGGTTGGGAGCGGCTGTGTTGAAACCCGGGTGATCGCCTAATCTGTTGGAGCGGCCCCGCAAGCGCGAACGACCGCTGAGATTTGGAAACAGACGTCATGTCAATGCGACTCTATGTAAGGCCGCTTCGGGTCGCGGGCTGCCGAACATAGCCTGGGGAGGCAGAAGCTGCATGTGCAAATTGCATGCGTCGGCACGCGGCCAAGAGCGGTTACTGCTTCTCGGTGCCAGAATCGTCGACAATCCGACGATGGAGCATCTATCGGAACCGGTTAGACGCACAATAGAATCTGGAGTAGCGCGATGACGAAAGTGTTCGTCGACACGACTAAAATTACGGACTGGCCTTCATTCCATCGGGTCTTCTCGCAGATCTTTGGTTTTCCCTCGTTTTATGGCAACAACATGGACGCGTTGGTTGACTGTTTGAGTTACCTTGATGAGCCCGAAGCCGCGATGACGAGCTTGCATGTCAGGCCGGGAGAGACGTTGGCGATACAGCTTGGCGCTGTCATCAGTTTCAGGAGACGCCGTCCAGACCTATTCGAGGCTTTGCAAGACGCGTGCGCTTTCGTGAACTGGCGTCGTACACGCGAGCATGGAGCCGCTTTGGTCGCACTGTCGTACTACGACTGAATCGAAAGACAGCCACAGGCGCACTGCGGCCAGGAGCAGACAATCCACGACAATCGATCAAATGTCCATTCTAAACTTCAGTTGAGCCACCGTCGTGACTCGGCGGGAAGAATATGGCAACACAGTTCCGGATGGCAAGCTACCGCTCGGCTTATTCCTCTTCAGCGACCGGTATGAGTTTGGCTATCGAGCTGGACTCAGAAATGCTCGCCAAAGCAGATACAGATTCACGATCTCATAGAAACCGTCGGTAAAATAGAAATTTGTTCGCGTAAGATATGCCGTTACCGTTTAGTGTTTGCAACGAATGACCAATTAACACACGCTCGCGGAGAGGAAAAATGAGAAAAAAATTTGAAAAACTAATCGACGAATCAAAATTTTCAATAGTCGACGACGGGGTGAGATACAATTTCGCCCTCTCAATTTTCCGGACGATATTGGGTTACGCCGCTCTAGGAGCCCTCGCTGTGGCCGAAAGCGACGCGGATGATGCCGATCTTTCGTTATTGTCACAGTGCGCGAGAAAATTAACTAAGCCTGCAGATGGCGATCTAGTCTCGATCATTGACACCTTATTGCCCCTATTGTGGTCTAAAGGACAATTCCCTGACACTGGCGCCTGGTTCAGGGAGGAACATTCCAAACGTTGCTACGCGATCGTGTTCGAGCGCAACAACCGACTCGGACATGGAGTCTTCGATTTAGTTACTGCTCAAAAATCCAACGAACTGATAAGCGAAATCGAACGAGTGTTCGATTGTATTGGCCAACTCTTGCCGCTCGCCGGTGAAACAGGGCTTCTCATTGGAACGACACCATTCCCTATCCCCTTTCCAGGAGATGCGATATGTTGCTTCCGCGAAGTCGCAAGAAAATCAACTGGTTGGCGATATCGCTTCCAGACACTGGACGCCTCTGAATCTCGAGAGGCGATCGGATATCTTCAAGCAGAGAGTTTATTCCCACGACTTCTTTCCGAAAATCGATCAACTCTGAATTCCCGGACAATCTCGGACACGTGGCGCCCGCTCTTCGTTTTGCCTATTAAACAAACCGAGTCGTTTCTTGGGCGAAGCGAGCAAATGGATCAGCTTAAGGAATGGTGGAACGATGCATATTCTAGGACTTGTTTGATATACGGCGAAGGTGGCATCGGAAAGACAACTTTGGCGCTGGAGTTCGTCAATCGAGTTCTCGAGGAGGAAATCGAAATAACTTGGGAGCCCGATTACATATTTTTCTTCTCTTCCAAGCAAACTCGATGGGGCGTCAATGGAATGGAACACATCCCTGGCGTTCAAACCAGTCTCACGGAAGCAGTTATACGTTTAATTGATGCCTTGGATATCGCCAGCATCGGCCAAGATTGGTATTCAGCCTCTCCCACTGACCTCGTCAATCGGGCGGCGCAACTTATAAATGAGGTCGGATTAAAAGATAAAATATTATTTATTATAGATAATGCCGAAAATCTTGTAAGAAAAAGACAAGATGAATCCGATCTCTCGGCATTAATAAAACTAATTTCAAGAAAAATTGGTCGAGTCATGGTGACTTCGCGTCGCCGTGAGGAGATCGAGGCAGAGCCAATTAACGTCCCTCCTCTTGTCGACGAAGATGCTGCAAAATTGCTTGAGCAACTGTTAGAAGAGTCCGGGGTTGAAGCCAATGCGGATCACAACAAGCTAAAATCTTATGCGATACGTATCGGTTGCAAACCAATTCTAATCGAATTTCTTGCCAAATATGCGTCAATGACACAAGCCACTCTTGAGCGCGGCGTGCAGGAAATTTTAAAGCAGGAAGGCGGTCATCTCGGTCAATTTTTGTTCGCTGATGGTTGGGGACGCATAGAGGAAAATAGTCGTCACGTATTTATGGCGATCGCGCAACTGGGAGGCTTTGTCGACGATGTACTCCTCGCGCTTGTCACGGAAAGCTTCGGTGTACGACGAGATGATTGGATGTCTGCGTACGAAGAAACCCGATACGGTGATGCGAATTTTTTCTCTGGGAAACAGGAGATTATCTTAGACGAAGGTGCTAGAAGTTTCATATCCGGTCGATATCATGAACTTCCGAAGGAAGTAAAGAAAAAGATCGATATTGCAGTACAAGGATGCAAAACAAAATATGCTGAATATTTGGCCGCTCAACGAATTGACGTAAAGGACCGAATTGAAAAAGCGTTTGTACATCCTTTGGCGCGACAAGCAAGGATTGCGGGTGCGAAGGGAGACAATGAATTGGCAAAAGGTTTTTATGAGCAAGCCATTATTGCTGATCCGGGAAATCCTTACTTATTCGATCGTTTTGCCTGGTTCTCGATGAAGTGCCTTAGAAATCTTGAGGTTGCCGAAAATCTGGGGAAGCACGCAGCTTCTCTCGTGCCTTCGGACCCGGAAGTCAATTTTACTCTAGGTATGATTTTTGCCAGAACTGGAAATGTCGCCGAAGCAGACAATTATCTAAATATTGCCAAAGAAAATGGCAAAGAACGGTATTTGATATTACTTCAAATGGCACATGCTCGCTATACTCGAGCATGGAAGGAGAGCATTTTTGATGGTGAATGCGATAAAGCGAAAATTGGCGATTTGCTTAGTGCTAGCAAGATAGGCGCCCCTCGTACTAGGGCGCATCATCGGCATAATGAAGAAGTCGAAACTTTGCGAATCAAAGTTAAAAACCTTTATCGTAAGGCGAACGCCTAATTATGCGATATCTCACCATTGATAAAGTGTGCATTTCGGAAAGAATTTTTATTTCAATGGAATTAGACAGCGCCGGTTATTTCTATTCTTCCGGCACCCAAATTCCCGACTCCGTGCCTCCGATCTTCGATCGTTGGAATACATTAATCACTAGGAATGCTAGTACGTCTCGTTACGTAAGATGGGACGATGCCTTCAAACTTTGACCGGGTAAGCATGAGCCGTCAATCTCTCCTGCCACTGCCTCGAAGTGACGTGTATGCGGACGATCGAAAGTTCTGACCGATCGTCCGCTCAGGGTCGGCAACAGCCATCCCGACATACTTGCCGCGATTCCCCGCCTACCTCGCCCCGACCAACGCCACGAAACACGCTCATTCCCGAAACGTCATTTCCGTTACGATGCACATCATCCTCAGCTCGGTAGACCCCCATGAAAAGTCGCTTCATCGCGCTGAGCGCGGTGCTCATTACCGCTTTCGCCGGCGCGACCGCCCCGCTCGTCACCGAAGCGGCACCGCCTTTGGAAGTCAGCGCACCCAGCTACGGCACCTACAAGTCCTGGCTGGTCGCCTGCGACAACGGCTTGACCTGCGAGGCAAAGGGATTTGCGGACGGAGGCGAAACCGGCGCGGACTTGCGCTTCATTCGCGCTGCCGGGCCACACGGCGCGATTGAAGCACGGCTCAATGTCGTGACCGACGCCAGTATCGATCTCGCTGACCTGCGTGTGGACGGAGCACCGCTGCGGCTGGACGAGTCGGCCTGGAGCGTGAATATCGACCACGCCAACAATATAGCGACGTTGTCGACGACGCAGCCGGAGGCCGTCGCCGCCTTCGTATCCCGCCTTCGCAATGGCACGAAGCTTCAGGTCGCCTCGGATGCAAGCACCTCTATTCCTCTCGACGGCATGATCGCGGCGCTCTTGCGCATCGATGATCGGCAGGGGCGAGTCGGGAGCGTTACCGCGTTAATCCGCAAGGGCCCTGCCCCTGCCTCGCAAGCCACACCCGCACCGCCGCTACCGGTCGTACAGACACGGAAAATCGTTTCGCAACTGTCCAAACAAGAGGAAAAGAGCCTCATCGCGCGCACGAAGCGTATCCAGGACGCGAGTAGCTGTGAACAGAATGCGTCCAGATATCTCGAAGAAGCAGCGTATGCACTCGACGCACGGCAGGCGTTGGTCCTACTCCCATGCATTATGGGAGCCTACCAGGGGTCATCGGACGTATTCATCGTCCCGCGCGTTGGCGGCGGAACACCGGAACCTATCAAGCTGAGCGATCCCGCCGGCGGAGTCATGGATTCTTTACTGACGGAACCGGGCTTTGACCCGGCAACTGGCACGCTGTCGACTGCCGCCAAGGGGCGCGGGCTGGCTGATTGCGGTTTCCGGGCCGAATGGATCTGGGATGGCCACGCATTTCAAATCTCGGCGGCGTCGCGGCAAACTACCTGCGGCGGCATCGAACCCGGTGACTGGCCCACCCTCTATCGGTCGCGGCGCAGGTAAAGCAACACCGCGGTTCCCGCAGGCACCGTCGATCCGCCGATCGTGACGCAAGACTACGCGCACCTGTCCCCGCTACCGCCGCCAGGACGCTGCCGACACAGCAGCGCCTTTTTCACATAGCGGAATCGCGCATCGACACCCTCGACGCCCCGCCGGACGAAGTCCCACGTCATGAACGCCCAACGGGCGTTCGACTTCCCCCGCGCACCCACGTCCCTCCTGAATTGCCCATACAACCTTGCACGGCAAGGCTCCAGCACACCCCGTCGAATCGCCCCAGCAAGAAAGTCCATCCGCCCCGCCACCAACTCTTATATAAGACATAAGACATTTGACGCTTCACCATATTGCGATTAGAATCCCGTCCAAAGCAATGAAGCAGTGTCCGGAACAGCAGCCTCGGCGTGCCTGGAAAGCCCTTCCCCTGAAACGCAATCTCAGCAGGTCCCCCCATGCTTGAAAACTTTCGTGCTCACGTGGCCGCCCGCGCCGCGCTCGGTATTCCCCCCCTGCCGCTGACGGCTCAGCAGACCGCCGAACTGGTCGAACTGCTGGCGAACCCGCCCGCGGGCGAAGAGCAGACGCTGCTCGACCTGATCACCCACCGCGTGCCCGCAGGCGTCGACGAAGCCGCTCGCGTGAAGGCCGGCTTCCTGGCCGCCGTCGCGAAGGGCGAGACCGCCTGCCCGCTGATCTCGCGCGAACGCGCGACCGAACTGCTCGGCACGATGCTCGGCGGTTACAACATCCAGCCGCTGATCGAACTGCTGTCCGACGAAGCCGTCGCCGCGGTCGCCGCCGACGCGCTGAAGAAAACCCTGCTGATGTTCGACCAGTTCCATGACGTGAAGGAACTCGCCGACAAGGGCAACGCACACGCGAAGGCCGTGCTGCAGAGCTGGGCCGACGCAGAATGGTTCACGAGCCGTCCGGAAGTGCCGGAAAGCCTGACCATCACCGTGTTCAAGGTCACGGGCGAAACCAACACCGACGACCTGTCGCCGGCACCGGACGCCACCACCCGCCCGGACATCCCGATGCACGCGCTCGCGATGCTGAAGAACGCACGCCCCGGCATCACGCCGGAAGAAGACGGCAAGCGCGGCCCGGTCAAGTTCATCGAATCGCTGAAGGAAAAGGGTCACCTGGTCGCCTACGTGGGCGACGTGGTCGGCACCGGTTCCTCGCGCAAGTCGGCCACCAACTCGGTGCTGTGGTTCACCGGCGAAGACATCCCGTTCGTCCCGAACAAGCGTTTCGGCGGCGTGTGCCTCGGCAGCAAGATCGCTCCGATCTTCTACAACACGATGGAAGATGCCGGCGCGCTGCCGATCGAACTCGACGTGTCGCAGATGGAAATGGGCGACGTGGTCGAACTGCGCCCGTACGACGGCAAGGCGCTGAAAGACGGCAACGTGATCGCCGAATTCCAGGTCAAGTCCGACGTGCTGTTCGACGAAGTGCGCGCCGGCGGCCGCATTCCGCTGATCATCGGCCGCGGCCTGACCGCGAAGGCGCGTGAAGCGCTGGGCCTCGCACCGTCGACGCTGTTCCGCCTGCCGCACCAGCCGGCCGACAGCGGCAAGGGCTTCTCGCTCGCACAGAAGATGGTCGGCCGCGCATGCGGTCTGCCGGAAGGCCAGGGCGTGCGCCCGGGCACGTACTGCGAACCGAAGATGACCTCGGTCGGCTCGCAGGACACCACGGGCCCGATGACCCGCGACGAACTGAAGGATCTGGCGTGCCTCGGCTTCTCGGCCGATCTCGTGATGCAGTCGTTCTGCCACACCGCCGCTTATCCGAAGCCGGTCGACGTGAAGACGCACCAGACCCTGCCGACCTTCATCAGCACGCGTGGCGGCATCGCGCTGCGTCCGGGCGACGGCGTGATCCACTCGTGGCTGAACCGCATGCTGCTGCCCGACACCGTCGGCACCGGCGGCGACTCGCACACGCGCTTCCCGATCGGCATCAGCTTCCCCGCAGGCTCGGGCCTGGTCGCCTTCGCGGCCGCCACCGGCACGATGCCGCTGGACATGCCGGAATCGGTGCTGGTCCGCTTCAAGGGCAAGATGCAGCCGGGCGTCACGCTGCGTGACCTGGTCAACGCGATTCCGCTGTACGCGATCAAGCAGGGCATGCTGACGGTGGCGAAGCAAGGCAAGAAGAACATCTTCTCCGGCCGCATTCTCGAAATCGAAGGCCTGCCCGACCTGAAGGTCGAGCAAGCGTTCGAACTGTCGGATGCGTCCGCGGAACGTTCGGCCGCCGGTTGCTCGGTGCGCCTGAACAAGGAACCGATCATCGAATACCTGAACAGCAACATCACGCTGCTCAAGTGGATGATCGCGCAGGGCTACCAGGATCCGCGCAGCCTGCAGCGTCGTATCGCCGCGATGGAACAGTGGCTGGCCGACCCGCAACTGCTGTCGCCGGACGCGGACGCCGAGTACGCGGCCGTCATCGAGATCGACCTCGCCGACATCCACGAGCCGATCGTCGCATGCCCGAACGACCCGGACGACGTGAAGACGCTGTCGGACGTCGCTGGCGCCAAGATCGACGAAGTGTTCATCGGTTCGTGCATGACCAACATCGGTCACTTCCGTGCCGCGTCGAAGCTGCTGGAAGGCAAGCGCGACATTCCGGTCAAGCTGTGGGTCGCGCCGCCGACCAAGATGGACCAGAAGCAACTGACGGAAGAAGGTCACTACGGCGTGTTCGGCACGGCCGGCGCGCGTACCGAAATGCCGGGCTGCTCGCTGTGCATGGGTAACCAGGCACAGGTGCGCGAAGGCGCGACGGTGATGTCGACGTCGACCCGTAACTTCCCGAACCGCCTGGGCAAGAACACGAACGTGTACCTCGGCTCGGCGGAACTGGCGGCGATCTGCTCGCGTCTGGGCAAGATCCCGACCAAGGAAGAGTACATGGCCGACATGGGCGTGCTCACCGCCAACGGCGACAAGATCTATCAGTACATGAACTTCGACCAGATCGAAGACTTCAAGGAAGTCGCCGACACCGTGCAGATGTAAGCATGCTGTCGTGCTGCGGCGGGCTGGGCCCGTCGTAGCGGCACGCAATGGCGCCACGGGCTGAATGCCTGTGGCGCCATTTTTTTTGCATGTCGCCAGCGTCGCGCGACGATCCGGCGCATACGTCAGGTTATCGCCCACAGCCAGCCGGGAAGGTCCGACGACGCACCGCCGGCCGTCATGGGCTCCGGCGTCATCGGGCAGTAGTGTGAAACATCTTCGATAAAACCCATCGGCGCGACCGCGCACACTACTTTCGAGATCGTCACGCACGAGATGCCACGGATCGATCGCACCTTCGACGTCCTGCTCATCGGCCCCGGCGTGATGGTGGCCATCGCACACGGCATCGGGATGGCCGAAACGGTGTTCGCCCAGATGAAGCGCGACGCCGGGCGCCGGCGACAGCAAAGGCAGTTCGATACATCGATAAGTCACCTGCTGCCTCCTCGAACGGATTTCTGTGCGCAGTCACGAGCGGCTCGAACGCACGCTTTACAGCACTCCGCCGACCGACATCGATGCCCTCGTCACACCGCTCAAAACGTAGATTTTTAGTCCACTATGGACAATTCGTTTTTAAGAGAAGATACTTGGCCTCAAGCGACGGTCTTCGTTTCACCTTCATCGGAGCTCGCATGAACCTCAAGCATCCGGTCCTCGCGGTCGCGTTGTCCGCGGGCCTGTCCGGGCTGGCGTGCGCGGACAACACCGCGGTGCTCGACGCACTGCAGCAGGACAGCTCACCGAACCGGCCGTCCATCCAGCATTTCCAGCGCGACCTCGTCGTCAGATAGCGCGCGCCGCCACCGGGCCTGCCCGTTTCAATCCGTATGCGGCGCGCACGCACCGCACCCAACCCGACCAAGGAACGAACATGAAGATCAAGGAATTCGGCGTCGAACGCTGGATGGACCTGTACGAAAATCGTTGCACGTACAACCTCGCGGAAACGTGCGTCGAATCGCTGACGGTCGACCAACTGCTGACCATGACCGGCAAGCAGGACACGCTGCTCGACGAGTTGCGTCCGATGAAGCTGACGTACGGCGCGATCGAAGGCACGCAGCGTCTGCGCGAAGTGATCGCGTCGACTTACGCGCGCCAGTCGGCATCGAACGTGATCGTCACGCACGGTGCGATCGGCGGCAACGCGCTGATCTACGAAACGCTGGTCGAACCGGGCGATACGGTGGTGTCGGTGTTGCCGACCTACCAGCAACACTACTCGATTCCGGAAAGCTACGGCGCGAACGTGAAGGTGCTGAAGCTGCGCGAGGAAAACGCGTTCCTGCCGGATCTCGAAGCACTCGCGTCCCTCGTCGACGACAAGACGCGCCTGATCGCGATCAACAACCCGAACAACCCGACCGGCTCGCTGATGGACGAAGCGATGCTCGGCAAGATCGTCGAGATCGCGAAACGGTGCGGCGCCTACGTGCTGTGCGACGAGGTCTATCGCGGCACCGATCAGGCCGGCAGCGGCTACAGCGCATCGATCGCCGATCTGTACGAGCGCGGGATCAGCACGGCGAGCATGTCGAAGACGTACTCGCTCGCCGGGCTGCGCCTCGGCTGGATCGCGGGCCCGGTCGAGCTGATCCATGCCGTGAGCGTGCATCGCGACTACAACACGATCAGCGTCGGGATGATCGACGACTATCTCGCGACGCTCGCGCTCGAACACCGTGACGTGATCATGCAGCGCAATCACGACATCGTGCGCACCAACCTGGCCATTCTCGATGCGTGGGTCGAACGCGAGCCGGCGATTTCGTGGGTCAAGCCGAAGTCCGGCACGACGGCGCTGCTCAAGTATGCGTTCGACATGCCGTCGCGCGCGTTCTGCACGGAGCTGATCGAAGCGACCGGCGTGATGTTCACGCCGGGCAGCGCGCTCGACATGGAAGGCTACGTGCGGATCGGCTATGCGAACAACCGGACCGTGCTCGAGCAGGGGCTGGCGCACGTGTCGGCGTTTCTGCGCGCGAAGGCCCGCTGATCCGGGACTCGCGACGTTCGGGCCGGCAATGCGGCCCTGACGTCCGCGCGAAAAGGCCGGTACGCCGCGTACCGGCCTTCGTTTCATCGCATGCACGACGCCGCGAGCTTGCCGACCGCGATCACCGCCTGCTCGATGTCCGGCGACCACGGGCTGCTGTAGTTCAGCCGGATGAAGTTCCGGTAGTTGTCCGTGATCGAGAACATGTAGCCCGGCCCGATCGTGATCCCCTGCTCCAGCGCAAGCTGGTATAGCCGCATCGCATCGACCTGCGCCGGCAACTCGACCCACAACACGTAGCCGCCCGCCGGGCTCGAGATGCGCGTGCCTTCGGGGAAGAACCGCGACACCATCGCACGCATCAGGTTCGCCTGCTGCGCATACGCCTTGCGCAACCGCCGCAGATGATGCTCGTAGCCGTCCCGTTCGAGAAACTCGGCGATCGCGAGCTGCGGGATCGACGGCGTCGCCAGCGTGTTCAGGAACTTCAGCTTCTCGACCTGATCCCGGTAGCGGCCCGGCAACGCCCAGCCGATCCGGTACGCGGCCGTGAGGCTCTTCGAGAACGACGCGCAATGCAGCACGATCCCGCCGCGGTCGTAGGACTTCAGCGTGCTCGGATGCGAATCGCCGAAATACAGTTCGTTATACACACCGTTTTCGATGATCGGCAGGTCGACACGGGTGGCGAATTCAACCAGTTCGCGCTTGCGCTCGTCGGGCATCTGGAAGCCGAGCGGGTTCTGGAAATTCGGCATCACCATGCACGCGGCGATCGGCTGCGACTTCGCGATCGCCGCCAGCGCCGCGATGTCGATTCCGTATTCCGGGTGCGTCGCCACCTCGATCGCCTTCATCCCCATCCGCTCGATCGCGTGCAGCATCGCGTAGAACGTCGGCGATTCCACCGCGATCGTGTCGCCCGGCTTCGCGACCGCCTGCAGGCACAGGTTGATCGCCTCGGTCGCGCCGACCGTCACGATGATCTCGTTCGGGTCCACCGACATCCCGTTTTCCAGATAGCGGCGCGCGATCTGCCGGATCAAGCGCGGATGGCCGGGCGGCAGCCCGTCCGTCACGCCCCATAACGACTTGTCGCGGCCGGCCGCGTACGCATAGCGGTTCAGCTTCTCGAACGGAAACAGGCTCGGGTCCGGATACGGCGAGCCGAGCGGCACCGCGTCGTCCGTGCCGATCGAGCGCAGCGTCGACAGCACGAGCCGGCTCATGTCGACCGACGACGACACCGCGATCGGCTTCGACGGCCGCAGGTCGCGCACCGGCGCGTGGCTGTCGTCGCGGCGCAGGTTCACGAAATAACCGGATTGCGGGCGGCTTTCCAGCAGCCCGCGGCTTTCGAGCAGCAGATACGCATGCAGCACGGTCGTGATGCTGATCCGGTGCTGCTGGCTCGCCTGCCGTACCGACGGAATCCGGTCGCCGTGCCGGTACACGCCCTGACGGATCAGGCGCTCGATGTCGTCCGCGAGTTTTTCGTAGAGCTTCATCGCGCGCTCCTTGCCGGCCTGCGCATGTACGCCGCCGCCTCGTGCGCGTCCGAAACGCGCGTGTTCTGCCCGCCGACCGGGCTGTCGTGATGCCTGATAGCTTCCTCCGGTTTTGCCTTTTCCATCGCAGTGGCTCGCTTTTGAAGATGCGCCGGGAGGCCCGTGACGTCCGGGCCTGCGGTACTGTGCACTTGATGGTTGAATCTTAAAAGCAGAACAGTTTGCCCGGAGTACACACATGGAACGCGCACACAAGAGTACAGTTCGGCGCCAATCGATGACTTCCGGCGAACTGTACGTCTTATGAAAAGGCGGCCGGATGGCGATCGGAGTGCAATACTGTGCGACCGCACGGTTTTATCGACGGAGTTCCGCATGCAGCACCCGATCGAACAGGCATCCGACCTCGGCGGCGTGATCCGCGCCGCCCGCAAGGCACAAAAATGGCGCCAGAACGATGCGGCCGACCATGCCGGCGTCAGCGAGTCGTTCATGGTCAAGGCCGAACGCGGCGCGGACACCGTCCAGTGGGGCAAGGTGTTCGGGCTGCTGCAGCGGCTCGGCGTACGCGTCCTCGTCGAACTGCCCGACGCGGGCGGCGAACTGCTCGAACGGGAAACGGCACAGGCGCGTCGTCGCGCCGACGCGCGTGCGGCACGTGCGGCCAAGGTCGATGCGCGGCCCGCGTCACGCGTCGCGGCCGCCGACGGCACACCGCGCGCCGGCCAGGAGCCGACGCATGACTGACGACGCCCTCGTCGCGCTGCTCGTTGCGCGGCTGACCGACACCGCCGACCACCCGCGCTTCACCGGCACGCCGATCGACCTGTCGGCACTCGACGCGCATGCGCTCGGCGCGGTCTGGCCGGCGCTACGCCGCGCCGAGCGGCGGATCATCCAGCACGAACTCGCGTACGACGATCCGCGTGCCGGGTTCGTCCGCTGGCTGCGCGAGCAGATCGAAGCGCTCGGCATCGCGCCGCTGATCGGCGCCGATGCCGCGCTCGAACTGTTCCGCGCCATCCCGGCCGGCGCGCAGACGCTCGCGCTGCAGGAATTGCCGTACCTCGACGCACTGCCATCGCCCGCGCTGCAGGCCGAACTCGCACGCATCGCGGACGGGCCGCCGCAACCGGGCCTGGGTGCCGGATCGCCGTACGGCGCCTATGCGCTCGACTGGTTCGCGGGCCGTCGCGACTTCTCGGCCCGACGGGAAGCCTGTGCGCAGGCGCTCGCCGATTCGCCGTTTCGCGTGCGCGAGCTCGACGTGCTTCCCGAACTCGGGCCGGCGTCGCTGCTTGCGCTCGCCGCAACCAACGACGGCTATTTCGCGCCGAAGCGGCTGTGGATCGATGCCGACGATCCGGCCGTCACGCTCGCGCAAGACGCCGCCTACGTCGCGTTCGCGCACGACGCGCTGGTCGAGGCCGCGCAACAGGTCGCCGCGATCCATGCCGGCACCGTTCCCTATCAGGCCGATCGCGCGTTCACGACCGACGATGCGCAGGTCGTCGCACGCGCGGCGCGCGTGGCCGCCTGGCGCGACGAAGTGTGGCTGCGTCCGCTGATCGGGCCGCTGCTGAGCGGCGTATGCGTCGCGCCCACGGCCGCGAAGACCGCGCCGTCGCAATCGCTCGCGATCGCGCTCGGCCACGCGATCGAGACGATCCCGACGCCGGAAAGCGTACGCGCGCTGCGCGACGCGCTAGCCGTCGTGCGTCATGCCGGCGTGCAGAAGAAGCTCGCGCGCAACGTGAAGCCGGCCGAGCGCGCGCTCGGCGAGCGGCCGCGCACCGCGCTGCGCATGACGCTCGGCGCGAAGCCGGACAAGAAGCAGCTCGCGATGCTGGCCGTCTGCATGGAAGCGAGCTTCTGGCAGCCGATGACGCTCGATTACGCGGAATGGCGCGAACGCCTCGTCGATGCGCCGGCCGGCGCCGCATTCTCGACGCGGATGATCTGGCAGGCGCGCGCGCCCGACGGCGCGACGCGCTCGTTCATGCCCGACAGCGCGAAAGGCAACGTCGTGCTGCGCGACGCGGCCGGGAATCCATGCGACATCGATCCGAACGGCGAGATCCGGCTATGGCATCCGCTGCGCGCCGACGCGGCCGAACGGCTCGCGTGGCAGCACGCGATCGTCGGCCGTGCGATCCGGCAGCCGGTCCGGCAGGCGTTTCGCGAGTGCTACGTGCCGGCCGATGGTGACGTCGCCGCAAGCGAGTCCGCGATGTTCGAAGGCCACGTGCTCGCGACCCGGCCGCTGATCGGCGTCGCGCGCAGTGAAGGATGGGCGCTGCGGGCCTACGACGACGGGCTCGTGCGCGAGTTCGGCGACGTGCGCGCGACCTTCGGCGTCGACGCCCCGCTCTATCCGGGCGCGGACAGCCACGGCACGTCGCGCCGGCTGCACGTCGAGCGCAGGCGCGAACGCCATTGGGCGCCCGTGCCGATCGGCGAGGTCGACCCTGTGGTGTTCTCTGAAATTGCGCGTGCAGTCGACCTGCTGGTGAGCGTCGCGGCCTTCGCGCTCGACGACGACGCCACGCACGCCGCGGCCGCATCGCTCGCGCCGGACCCGGTGCGCCGCCGCGCGATGGAAGCGGAACGCTGGAATCGTCTGAACCGGCTGTCGGATCTGCCGCTGGGCGTGATGGCGGCGCATCGCCGGCACGTGCTGTCGCTCGTGTTCGCCGACGCGATCGCGCAAGGGCGGATCGCGCTCGACGAACGCCATGTGCGTGTCGGCGAATGGTCGGTGCATTGCGCAACCGGCCGCGTGATGCGCGACGGCGAGCCGGTCGATACGCCGGTCGAGCCGCCGGCGTCGCCGCTGCGCGCGGTGCCGTGGCTGCCTTACGACGAAGCGCTGCTGCAGCGGATCGTCGATGTCGTGGCGGGGTTGCTGGACTGAGCGGCGAGTGGTGAGCGGCGCGCCTACCGCGCCGTCTGCTGCCGCTGCGCCTCCTGCGCTTTCATCTGCAGATACGCGCTCCGCTCGACCTCGTGCAGTTGCTGCGGATACTGCTCGGTCGCGTCGAACCAGCGCGCGAAGCGCTGGTCGAGCGGCTTGTCGAGCGTCGCGAGATACGCGTCGATCGCGAGGTAGTAGCGCATCGTGTTGCGCTCCAGCAGCCCGCGCACACCGCCGATGTATTGCGGCTGCGCGACCGACGCGCCGCTCGCGAGCGTGAACCCGACCTTGTCGCTGCCGATCGTCGCGAGGTAGGTCTTCATCGCCATGCGGCCGACCGTGCCGAAGCCATACGCATACGTCAGGTGCAGGAACGTGCGCGACGCGCCGACCGGCACGGCCTCCAGCACGATCCGGTAGTCCTTCGTGCCCATCGGGCCGCTGTCGGCGCTCAGGTCGACCTGGAAATAGTCGGACGTCGCGGCGGCCACGCGATAGCGGAACTGCACGCGATAGGTCTCCGACAGCTTCTGCTCGACCTTGCGGCCGAGATTCACGTCGAGCACCGGGCCGTTGCTGCCGGCCGACGCATGACAATACTTCGTGTTCAGGTGCAGGATCAGCACCGCGCACCAGTTCGCGGGGCCCTGCGCGGGATCGTCCAGCTTGCCGCTCACGACGGAATACGGATAGTCGACGACGGCGTAGATATCGCCCTTCAGCGATGACGAAGCCTCGGACGATTCGAGGTACAGCGGACGATGGAACGGGTTGTTCTTCAACTGCTCGCCGAGGCTGTGATAGCGGTCGAGCAGCGCCGCGCCACCGTTCGCGCCGAACGACAGCGCGCTCCAGCCCAGGCATAAGGCCGCAACGAGCGCGTGCCATGCGCGGCGCGCGTAGCGCGGGGCTTGCGGATCTGAGGACGTCTCCATTCGTGTGCTCCAGCGGGAGGCGCAGTGCGTGCGCGCGTGATTCACGGAATACGCCGATCGCTATCGGCCCCGCTTCACCGGCACCGGCAATTGCGCGGCAGTGATCCGGATCAGCGTCGACAACCATTCGCGGTCATCCCAGCGCTCGCCTGCAATGACCAGATGCGGCTTCGCTGTCGGATACGGCGGCGCTTCCTCGCAGATGCCGAGAAACGCACGCCCATCGGGCGTCGGCTTGACGAACAGGCGATCGTCGCAGACCAGCGCGACCATCTTGCCGTCGCAGTAGACCCCGTATTCGCCGAACATCTTGCGGGCCGACACCGCGCCGGCCGCGGCCATCTGCTCGACGATGAAATCGACGGTTCCCTGACTCGATGCCATCCGCCCGCTCCGTTGTCGAATACACGTTCTGACCGTCACCGATGCGGTGTCGTTCCGTTCAATTCCCGCGCAACCGCTCGCGCGCCGCGTTATTTGTCTGCCGAAAACGCACTCGACATCTGCCGCGCCCGCTTCACATCGTCCCCGTGCAGATAGATCGACGTCGTCGAGATCGACGCATGCCGCAGGTTGTCGCGCACCGTCGTCAACTCCGCGCCTCGCGCGAGCGCATGCGTCGCATGCGTGTGCCGCATCCAGTGCGGGCTCGCCTGCCGCAGCTTCTGCGCGAGCGCCGGGTTGTCCTCGTCGACGAGCGCGGCCGTCTGCGCGAAGAAGCGCTGCATCACCTTCCACAGCCGCACACTCGTGATCCCGGCCGCGCCGTCTTCCGCGAGGCTCGCGATCAGCGGCGTATCCGGGCGCCAGCGCACCGGCGTCACCGGCAGCCGCCGCGCGACCAGATGACGATCGAGCGCCGTGCGCGCGAGCGGCGGCAGCGCGACGCGCGCGGCCTTGCGGCCCTTGCCGATCACCTTCAGCCACGCATCGCCGTGCGCGTCCGTCGCGATGTCGCCGAGCGTCGCGCCGACCAGTTCGCTTGCACGCAGCCCGGTCGCGTAACCGAAATCGAGGATGAAGCGCAGCCGTTGCGCGGCGGCCGGCGACCAGCCGGACTGCGGCGCGCTGGACGACGTGTCCTTGCGAAACTCGAGTCCGTCCGCGATCGTGCGCACAAGCAGCCACTCGCCTTCGGTGAACGCGTGCGACGTGTCGAGCGCATTCGCGCCGCGCGTGTCGCGCACCTTGACGCCCGCGAACGGATTCGCGAGCAGGTAGCGCTGCTCGATCAGCCAGCGGAACAGCGCGCCGAGCACCGACAGCGTGTACGCGGCCGAACGCGCGGACAGCCCGCCCGAGAACGGCCGCCAGTCCGGCGCGCCGCGCGGCCGCACCGGGCCGACCCAGCGCGCGTGCGGCGTCGGGCTGCGCAAGAACGCGCGATACGCGACCGCATCCTCGGTCGTCAGCGACGACAGTGCGCGCTTGCGCTCGACGATCGCCCACAGGATCAGCCGCTCGGCCTCCTTCCGGTACGCACGCCGCGTCGCGGCCGATTCGTGCAGCGACAGCCATGCATGCACGGCCGCGTAATCGTTGTCCGCGTCGAGCGTGCTGGTCGCGCGCGGCGCGCGAAACGTGCCGGCCGACCCGTCGACTTCGTGCGGCAGCTTCAGGTGCTCCCACGGCACGATGCTGCCGCGCGGCGTGGCGGCAATCAGCGCGCGGGCGCGCTCGGTCAACTCGGGATGCGCGGCGAAGAACGCTTCGACGTGCCGCGCGCTCGCCACGCCGAGCCCCGCGATCGCGCGCCACCATTGACGCCGGCGCGGAATCCGCACGGTCAGGTCGGCCAGCGTCGCGATCCCGTGCGCGCGCAGCGCGACCACCGCCCGCGCGGGCAGCCACAGGCCGACGTCGTCGCTGATCTGCGGCACCGGCGCTCGCGCATGACGCAGCATGCCGATCGCCTCGGCCATCGCCCTGGCCATCTGCGTGCGTTCGCCGTCGGCATGACCGAGCTGCGCCGCGAGATCGGGCCGCCCCGCCTGTCGCGCGACGCGCACGAGGCGGCGGCGAATGCCGCCGATCACGCCGCGCGCCGAGCGCCCATCGCCAAGACGACCGGGCAGATAGCGCTCGACCGCCCGGCGCACGGTCATGCCCGCGTACCACGCGCGCAACGCGGCCAGTTCGTCGGCGTCGGGAAAGCCTGCGGGCGCAGGCGCGGAGTCAGAGGAAGGCGGCGAAGCGAGGCGCGGTTTCATGGGCGCCAGTTTGACAGAACTGCGCGCGGCAGAAAACGCCTGCGGGACGGTGAAACGCAGGCGAAACACCGGCGCGATGCCGGACACATCCGGCATCGCGCGAACCCGTCGAACGGAAACGGTCAGCCCACCACGGGCGTGCGCCGCACTTCGGACAGGTAGATGAGGATCAGCGACACCCACACGATCCCGTACAGGAACATGAAGCAGGTCGTGCGCACGCGCAGCAGGTCGAGCAGCGCGCCGAACAGGATCGGCAGCAGGAAACCGCCGAGCCCGCCCGCGAGGCCGACGATGCCCGTGACGACACCCATGTTGTCCGAGAAATCGTCCGCGACGTACTTGAAGGTCGACGCCATCCCGAGCGCGAACACCGCGCCCAGCACGAAGGTGAGCGCGACGAAGCCGGCAACCGGCATCGCGACGTTCAGCGTCGCGGTGCCGTCGATCGTGTGGATCACGAAGTCGGTCGCCGGATACGACAGCAGGAACAGCGCGATCCATGCGACCCACAGCCCCCACCACGTGACCGCATGCGCGCCGAAGCGGTCGGACAGCGCGCCGCCGAGCGCGCGCAGCACGGAGCCCGGCAGCGAGAAGCCCGCCGCGAACGCCGACGCCATCACGAGCGACATCCCGTATTCGCTTTTCAGGTACTGCGGGATCCACAGCGA
Organism: Burkholderia sp. IDO3; assembly: GCF_003366075.1. NCBI lineage: Bacteria > Pseudomonadati > Pseudomonadota > Betaproteobacteria > Burkholderiales > Burkholderiaceae > Burkholderia > Burkholderia sp. IDO3. The sequence continues at coordinate 443,607 of NZ_CP028964.1, read as the reverse complement.
CAGCGCGGTGAAGCCGCCGAACGTGATCGAGTAGTACTGGCACAGCCGCCACACGCGCGGATCGCGCAGCACCTTGAACGATTCGAGCCACGAGCCGCCGCGCTTGCCCGCGCCCGGATCGGGCGCCGACGCGAACCAGAAGATCACGGCCGTGACCAGCAGCGCCACCGCGTACACGCGCGGCACGAAGCGCCAGCCGTATGCATCGAGCAGCAGCGGCGTGACGAACAGGTTCACCGCCGCGCCGCACGTGCCCGCGCCGAACACGCCCATCGCGAGACCGCGCCGTTTCGGCGGGAAAAAGCGCGCGACATACGGCGTGCCGACCGCGAACGATGCGCCGACGCAGCCGAGGAACAGCCCGATCGCGAGGAACTGCCAGAGCTGCGTCGCGTAGCTGACGATGTAGACGGGAATCGCGCACACGACGAGCAGCACCGTCATCACGATGCGGCCGCCGAAGCGGTCGGTCCACGTGCCGAGCGGCAAACGCATCAGCGCGCCGGTCAGCACCGGGGTCGACGTGAGCAGCCCGAACTCGGTGCTGTTCAAGCCGAGATCGGTGCGCAGCTGCACGCCGAGCACGCCGAACATCATCCACACGACGAAACACACCATGAACGCGAGCGTGCTCGCGGCCAGCACCGACCACGCGCGCAGCGGGATCGCCTGCGAATCCGCGGCCGGCGCGGCGTTACCTTGTCGAATTGCCATACGCAAAACCCCGTTTCATTGGACCAGCGGCCCGTTCGCGCCGTCGAAGCTCACGCCTTCGACCCGCGCGCCGCCCGCGAGTATCGCCACGTACTGCCGCATCGCCCGCTGCCGCACGCGCTCCGACAGGTACGCGGCGATCTGGCCGGCCGCTTCGTCGAACGGCACGGCGTCGCCCGGCACGCGGCGCTCGATGCGCACGATGTGAAAACCGAAACGCGTGTTGACGAGTTTCGGCAGCACGCCGATCCCTTCCGTATCAAACAGCGCGGCCTCGAATTCCGGCACGGTGTCGCCGCGCAGCAATTGCCCGAGGCTGCCGCCGACCTGCGCCGACGGGCAGTTCGACGCGGCGCGCGCAACGGCTTCGAACGTATCGGGCGCGGCGACCACGTCGGCGAGCGCGCGTTCCGCGCGCTGCCGCAGCGGCGCGAGCGGCACGCGGTCGGTCACCGCGAACAGCACGTGGCTCGCATAGACAATGTCGTTGCGGCGAAAGCGCGCCGGATGCTGCGCGTAGTAGCGCTCGCAATCGGCGCGATCCGGTTCGGGCACGTGCGTGAGCTCGCGTTCGAGCAGCGCGTCGACCGCCGCATCGTCGAGCGGCACGCCTTCTTCGATCAGCGCGAGCGACACCGCGCGTTGCCGCAGCAACTCGCGCACCGCGAGCGCATACCGGGCCACGTCGAGCGGATCGGGGGCATCGTCGTGATGCTCGGCTTCGGCCGCGATCGACGCCGCGTCGATCTCGACATCGTTGACGATCAGCGGCACCGTCGCGACTTCGGAGAGAACGTCGTTCATGCCGCCTCCTCAGCGCTTGCGCACGAGTTGATACGGCCGGATCAGGTACGCGACCGATGCGATGCCGCTCCAGATGTGCACCATCCGCGTGAACGGCGACACGAGGAAGATCGTGAAGCCGAGCAGGATATGCAGCCGGTACGTCAGCGGCACGCCGACGAGCAGGCTCGCGATGTCCGGCCGGAACGTGACGACGCCCTTCACGTAGTCGGTGAGCTGCTCGAACATCGCGCCGTCCATGTGGCGCGTCGACAGCACGACGGTGCCGAGCCCGAGCGCGAGCTGCGCCCACAGCATCAGCACGATCAGGATGTCGGACTTGCGGCTGTTGTTGCGGATGCGTGCGTCGCCGAGACGACGCCAGATCAGGATCGTCAGGCCGATGATCGCCGCGACGCCGGCCGTGCCGCCCGCCACCATCGCGACGAGCTGGTGCCCGGACGCCGACAGGAACGGCGACACGAGCCAGTGCGGCGCGAGGAAGCCCGCGAAGTGCCCGAGCACGACGACGAGGATGCCCCAGTGGAACAGGTTGCTGCCGAGCCGCAGCATCCCGTGGCGCAGCAGCTGCGACGAATCGCTTTTCCACGTGTACTGATCGCGGTCGAAGCGGATCAGGCTGCCGATCAGCAGCACCGCGAGACAGATGTACGGGTAGATCCCGAACAGGAACTGATGCAGGTAAGCGTTCATGTCTTTCCCCAGTTGGGCCCGCGCTTACGCGCCGCGGGCCGGCCGCTTGTCGTGGAATCGCACCGTCTGCTCGGCCGGCGTGGCCGCGCCGACGAAGCGCACCGCTTCATCCGCATACGACGCGTCGAGCGCGCGGTAATCGTCGGCGCTCGGCCGCTCCGCGGCGACGTCGTCGTCCGCGGCGGCCGGCGCGTCGACCGGCGCGAGGCCGGCCAGCGGCAGCAGCGCACCGACGACGAAGCTGTAATGACTGCCGCGCTGCGCGAGCTGACCGGCCAGCGCGCGCAGGATCTCGCCGGTTTCGGCAAGCAGGTTGCGCGCGTCGGACGCCGGCAGCCGCGACAGGTATTCGAGGAACACGGGCAGATAGTCGGGCAGCTCGCCCGGGTTCAGCGCCAGCCCGTGTCGCTCGTACATCTGCAGCAGATCGACCATCGCCTGGCCGCGATCGCGCGATTCACCATGCACGTGTTCGAACAGATGCAGCGACGTCGCGCGGCCGCGATCGAACAGCGCGACATAGTTCTCCTGCAACGTCAGCAGGTCGCGCTCGCGCACGTACGCGAAGAACCGGTCGAGACCCGCGCGCACCGCTTTCGGCACGCGCGCGCGCTCACGCAGGTGGTCTTCGATCGAATCGAGCACGTCGACGAGCGCTTCGCCGGGATAGTCGAGCAGCGCCGCGAACGCCGCATAGGTCGGGTCGGGTGCGTTGCTCATCGGGATGCCTCGTGGATCGGAATCGTCTTGCTGCCCTTCTTCGGGCTGAACAGGCTCGCTTCGGAACGGCCGTCGGAACAGCCGTTGCCGAACGAGAAGCCGCACGACGCGCGCAGGTCGTACGCGTTCTCCGCATACTCGCGATGCGTCGTCGGGATCACGAAACGATCCTCGTAGTTGGCGATCGCGAGGTAGCGGTACATCTCCTCGACCTGCGCGAGCGACAGCCCGACCTGGTCGAGCACGCCGCGCGCGTCGATGCCGTCGACGTGACGCGCGCGCATGAACGCGCGCATCGCGAGCAGCCGTTCGAGCGCGAGCTTCACGGGCGCTTCGTCGCCGGCCGTCAGCAGGTTCGCCAGATAACGCAGCGGAATGCGCAGCGATTCGACGTCCGGCAGGTAGCCGTTCATCCCGAGCGCGCCGCTGTTCGCGGCCGAGTTGATCGGCGACAGCGGCGGCACGTACCAGACCATCGGCAGCGTCCGGTATTCCGGATGCAGCGGAAACGCGATCTTCCAGTCGATCGCCATCTTGTAGGTCGGCGAGCGCCGCGCGGCGTCGATCCACGCGGCCGGCACGCCGTCGCGCTCGGCCTGCGCGATCACGGCCGGGTCCTCGGGATCGAGGAACAGCGACAGCTGCGCTTCGTACAGGTCCTTCTCGTTTTCCGCGCTGGCGGCTTCGCTGATCCGGTCGGCGTCGTACAGCAGCACGCCGAGGTAGCGGATGCGGCCCACGCAGGTTTCCGAACACACGGTCGGCTGGCCGGCTTCGATCCGCGGATAGCAGAAGATGCACTTCTCGGCCTTGCCGCTCTGCCAGTTGTAGTAGATCTTCTTGTACGGGCATCCCGACACGCACATGCGCCAGCCGCGGCACTTGTCCTGGTCGATCAGCACGATGCCGTCTTCCTCGCGCTTGTAGATCGAGCCCGACGGGCACGCTGCGACGCACGCCGGGTTCAGGCAGTGCTCGCAAAGGCGCGGCAGGTACATCATGAAGGTGTTCTCGAACTGCCCGTAGATGTCCTTCTGCACGTTCTCGAAGTTGTAGTCCTTCGCGCGCTTCTCGAACTCGCCGCCGAGGATTTCCTCCCAGTTCGGCCCCCACTCGATCTTCTCGAGCCGCTGGCCGCTGATCAGCGAGCGCGGGCGCGCGACCGGCATCGCGCGCGTGTTGCCGGCTTCCTGCAGATGGCCGTAGTCGAACGTGAACGGCTCGTAGTAATCGTCGATCTCGGGCAGATGCGGGTTCGCGAAGATCTGCGCGAGCAATCGCCACTTGCCGCCGAGACGCGGCTCGATCTTGCCGTCGGCGCGCCGCTGCCAGCCGCCGCGCCAGCGGTCCTGGTTCTCCCAGTCCTTCGGATAGCCGATGCCGGGTTTGGTTTCGACGTTGTTGAACCACGCGTATTCCATCCCTTCGCGGCTGGTCCACACGTTCTTGCAGGTCACCGAGCAGGTATGGCACCCGATGCACTTGTCGAGGTTCAGCACCATCGCGATCTGTGCACGTACTTTCATGACGTTTCTCCAGCGCGAACCGCGTATTGCGTGGTGGGGTCGACCGCGGTTTCTTCTCCGTCGAGCCAGTCGATCTTGCTCATCTTGCGCACGATCAGGAACTCGTCGCGATTCGAGCCGACCGTGCCGTAGTAGTTGAAGCCGTACGACAGCTGCGCGTAGCCGCCGATCATGTGGGTCGGCTTCAGCGCGATGCGCGTGACCGAGTTGTGAATGCCGCCGCGCGTACCGGTGATCTCGGAGCCCGGCGTGTTCACGATCTTCTCCTGCGCGTGGTACATCATCACCATCCCGGACGGAATCCGCTGGCTCACCACCGCCCGCGCGCACAACGCGCCGTTCGAGTTGTAGCACTCGATCCAGTCGTTATCGACCACGCCGATCGCCTTCGCGTCGTCCTCCGACATCCACACGATCGGGCCGCCGCGCGACAGCGTCAGCATCAGCAGGTTGTCGGTGTAGGTGCTGTGGATCCCCCACTTCTGGTGCGGCGTCAGGAAGTTCAGCACGCGCTCGGGGTTGCCGTTCGAGCGCTGGCCGACCATGTGCGCGTAGCTGCCCGTGTCGACCGGCGGCTTGTACGCGCACAGCGACTCGCCGAACGCACGCATCCACGGATGATCCTGGTACAGCTGCTGACGGCCCGTCAGCGTGCGCCACGGCACCAGCTCGTGCACGTTCACGTAGCCCGCGTTGTACGACACGTGCTCCGATTCGATCCCGCTCCACGTCGGCGACGAGATGATCTTGCGCGGTTGCGCCTGGATGTCGCGGAAGCGGATCTTCTCGTCCTCGCGCGCGACGGCCAGATGCGTGTGATCGATGCCCGTGATGCCGGACAGCGCGCGCCATGCCTTCACCGCGACTTCGCCGTTGGTTTCCGGCGCGAGCGCGAGGATCACCTCGGCCGCATCGAGCGCGGTGTCGATGCGCGGACGGCCCTGCGCGGCGCCGTCGGCGACCTTGTAGTTGAGCGCGCCGAGCAGCTTCACTTCGTCCTTCGTATCCCAGCCGATGCCCTTGCCCGCGTTGCCGAGCTTGTCCATCAGCGGGCCGAGCGACGTGAAGCGCGCGTAGGTGTTCGGATAATCGCGCTCGACGGTGATCACCGCCGGCATCGTGCGGCCCGGCACCGGCTCGCATTCGCCGCGTTTCCAGTCCTGCACGTCGAACGGCTGCGCGAGCTCGCCCGGCGTATCGTGCGCGATCGGCGCGAGCACCACGTCGCGTTCGACGCCGAGATGCCCGTCGCACAGCTCGGAGAAGCGCTTCGCGATCCCCTTGAAGATCTCCCAGTCGCTCTTCGATTCCCACGCGGGATCGACCGCCGCCGACAGCGGGTGAATGAACGGGTGCATGTCGGACGTGTTCATGTCGTCCTTCTCGTACCACGTCGCGGTCGGCAGCACGACGTCCGAATACATGCAGGTGGTCGACATCCGGAAGTCGAGCGTGACGAGCAGGTCGAGCTTGCCGCGCGGCGCTTCGTCGTGCCACTTCACTTCCTCGGGCCGGGCGCCGCCCGTCGCGCCGAGATCCTCGCCCTGCACGCCGTTGGTCGTGCCGAGCAGGTGCTTCAGGAAATACTCGTGGCCCTTGCCCGACGAGCCGAGCAGGTTCGAGCGCCACACGAACAGGTTGCGCGGGAAGTTGTCCGGGGCGTCCGGATCCTCGCACGCCATCTGCAGCGTGCCGGCCTTCAGTTGCCGCGCGACGTCGGCGCTCGCCTGGGCGGGGTCGCCGAGGGTCGCGCCGACCTTCAGCGGATTCACCGACAACTGCGGCGCGGACGGCAGCCAGCCCATCCGTTCGGCGCGCACGTTGTAGTCGATCGGCGCGCCGTGGAATTGCGTCTTGTCCGCGAGCGGCGACAGCAGCGCGCTCGGGTCCATCGTGTCGTAGCGCCACTGGTCGGTGTGCGCGTAGAAGAACGACGTCGCGTTCATGTGGCGCGGCGGCCGGCTCCAGTCGAGCGCGAACGCGAGCGCGGTCCAGCCCGTCTGCGGACGCAGCTTCTCCTGGCCGACGTAATGCGACCACCCGCCGCCCGGCTTGCCGATACAGCCGCACATGATCAGCATGTTGATGATCGCGCGGTACGACATGTCCATGTGGAACCAGTGGTTGATCCCCGCGCCGATGATCACCATCGACTTGCCTTGCGTCTTGTGCGCGTTCTCCGCGAACTGCCGCGCGACCGAGATCACGTCCGCGCGCTTCACGCCGGTGATCGTTTCCTGCCACGCCGGCGTGTACGGCAGATCGTCGTCGTAGCTCGCGGCCACGTCGCGCCCGCCCAGCCCCTGGTCGAGCCCGTAGTTCGCGACGAACAGGTCGTAGACGGTCGCGACCAGCATGTCGCCGTTGCGCGTCGCGACGCGCCGCACGCCGATCCGGCGCGACAGCTCGGAGGCGTGCTCCGTCGACTTGAAGTGCGCGTGCGGCTGGTTGCCGAAGTACGGAAACAGCACGTCGACGACCTCGTCGTGCGCGGCCGTGCACGACAGCCGCGGCGACAGCGCCGCGCCCTTCGACGTTTCGCCGCGCAGGTTCCACTTGCCCTTGTCGGCGTCCGCCTGCTGCCCCCAGCGGAACCCGACCGAGCCGACCGGCACGACGAATTCGCCGGTCGCGTCGTCGATCGTCACGGTCTTCCAGTCCGGGTGCGCGGCCTCGTCGAGCGCATCGTCGAAGTCGGACGCGCGCACGAGGCGCTCGGGCACGTAGCCGTCGCCGTGCGGCACGAGGCGCACGAGCGACGGCATGTCCGTATAGCGCTTGCAGTAGTCGATGAAGTAGTCGCTCTTCCCGGCCAGGTGGAACTCCTTCAGGATCACGTGGCCCATCGCGAGCGCGAGCGCCGCGTCGGTGCCCTGCTTCGGGTGCAGCCACAGATCGCCGAACTTCGCGCCTTCCGAATAGTCGGGGAACACCGACACGACCTTGGTGCCGCGATAGCGCGCCTCGACGAGGAAGTGCGCGTCCGGCGTGCGGGTCTGCGGGACATTCGAGCCCCACATCATGATGAACGTCGAGTTGTACCAGTCGGCCGATTCCGGCACGTCGGTCTGCTCGCCCCAGGTTTGCGGCGACGCGGGCGGCAGGTCGCAATACCAGTCGTAGAAGCTCAGGCACACGCCGCCGATCAGCGACAGGTAGCGCGAGCCTGCCGCATACGACACCATCGACATCGCCGGAATCGGCGAGAAGCCGACCACCCGATCGGGGCCGTGCCGCTCGACCGTGTAAACGTTTGCGGCCGCCACGATCTCGTTGACCTCGTCCCAGCTCGCGCGCACGAAGCCGCCGAGCCCTCGGCGGCTCTGGTACGCATGCCGCGCGTCGTCGTCCTCGACGATTGAGCGCCACGCGTCGACGGGCGCGAGCGTGCGGCGGCGTTCACGCCACAGCTTCACCAGTGCGCTGCGCACCATCGGATGCTTGAGCCGGTTCGCGCTGTACAGATACCAGGAATACGAAGCGCCGCGCGAACAACCGCGCGGTTCGTGGTTCGGCATGTCGGGGCGCGTGCGCGGGTAATCGGTCTGCTGGGTTTCCCAGGTGACGATCCCGCCCTTGACGTAGACCTTCCACGAGCACGAACCCGTGCAGTTCACGCCGTGGGTCGATCGAACGATCTTGTCGTGCTGCCAGCGAAGCCGGTAGCCGTCCTCCCATTTCCGGTCCTCGTCCGTGACGGCGCCGTGTCCGTCGGAGAAGCTCGGCCTCGTGGTGGAGAAATAACGCAATCTATCCAGGAAATGGCTCATGGGGATCTCGTTTTTCCGGTCTCTTGGCAGACCCTGATTATTTAAGGAGGCGAAATACCGGTTGTAAAGGACGATCGGATTTCGCCTGTTCCGTCCGTATTCGTTTCTTTCGTCCGGATCGAGGGAATTGTCTTTCGGATCAACATATCACGGCTTGATACAAATCACGAGATCGTTCGCCCGTGCGCAACAACTTGAAATGGGGACCGACTGAGCCGTATCCCCCGCTATGCTGCGTACGGGAAGGTGCTTTCCCGGTCCGCTCCGCGGGTATCCCCGAGCATCGCGCGCATCGAAACGTCGGGCGGCGCCCGTGTCGAATCGCGCTGAACGACCCGGCGGTTTCCATCGAAAACGACCGGCCATGGCGCGCCGTTCTTAGAAAACTGCGCAACGCATTCGATGCATTACCGGCCATCGGTCAATTACACATTTACAGATAAAAACCGCATTCATATGACATCGCGCTTTTTCGCCGCATGCATTGCCGGCGGCGTCGCTCGGCAAAGGCGCTTACGTTCATCGGTTCGTGCTGCGCGACCCCGTCACGCACCAGCCGCTGCCGAATGCGCGATACCGGCTGTTCCTGCCGGGCCAGGTCATCGCGGGCCTGCCCGTCAAGCCGGGCCAGCGCGACAGCGTGATCTTCGGCACGACCGATGCCGCCGGGCGCACCGTCCGGATCCGTCTGCCGACATCGCATCCGCAAAAGCAATGGGTGTTCAACCCGATCATCGGCGAAGGCGACCTGGGCGAATCGTTCCGGCTGGTCGGCCCGTCCGGCGACACGCCGCTCGGCAGCTTCCCGTACGTGCTGGATGTCGAGCATGAATATCCGGCGTGCGGCTACTCGGATGCGAACGGCTACACGTACTACGCGCAATCGCGCACGCCGCGCAACGTCAATCTCCATACCGGGATGCTGGGCGGATCGGCAGCGCACTGCGGCAACAGATCGTCGCCAAGCTGCTGTCGCTGGCGATCGCGCAACGCGACGCCGGCCGCGTGGCTGCCGTGCTCGACCTCGGCGAGATTCCCGACAACCGCCTGAACGACATCGGCTATCGGCTCGTCGACGCGGGCGTCGAAGTCGATCGCGGGCTGGCGATGATCGACGCGCATCTCGCGCAATCGCCGAACGATGCGTATGCGCTCGACAGCAAGGGCTGGGCGCTGTATCGCCTCGGCCGCAACGACGAAGCGCTCGCGTGGTTCGACCGCTCGATCGCGATCTTCGCGAAGGACGACGGCGACGGCGATGCGCGGGCGACCGGCCTGACGCACAAGGGGGAAGTGCTGTGGAAGCTGGGGCGGCAGGATGAAGCGCGCGATGCGTTCGCGCAGGCGCGCAAGATCGAGCCGAAGAATGCGGAGCAGGCGGAAACGTTGAAACGGCTGAATGTGCCGGCCGGCCCCGAGCGGGCGGCGGCGTCCGATGCGCGCGGCACGTAACTGCGCACGTATCGCACGCATCGCGCGTATCGCGTCACCCCTCGCCTTTCGGCCCCGGGTTGAGCATCACGACAAAGCCGGCCACGCCGACGATCAGCGCGATCGCGCCGCCGCGCAGCGCGACCGGATTATCGAACAGCAGCCCGCTCACCACGGCCATCATCCCCGTGAGCGACACGAACACGGCGATCGCCGCGACGACGATCCGGTACTGGCGACGTATCATCGCGTACCCGCCGCATCAGGCCGCAGCGGCGGCGGCCGGAACGTCGGCATCGTCGCCGCGAATCAGCAGCACCGGGCAGTTCGAGCCGCGCAGGAAACGCTCGGCGACGCTGCCGAGCAGCACGCGCCGGAGCCCGCGCCGCCCGTGCGTGCCGACCACCGCGAGATCGATCCCGTGCTCCTTCACGTAGCGCTGCAGGCGCTCCGCGACGTCCTCGCCGATGCTTTCGGTCTCGACGAGCTCGGCTTCGCCCTTCGCGCCGGCCAGCGCGATGATCTGTTCGGCTTCGCGCAGCACCTTGATGCCGTCCTCGCGAATTTCCTCGACGAGCGCATGCGGGTCGAAACGGCCGGCATACGTGAACAGCACCGACTTGTCGACCACGTACACGACGCTGACGTGCGTGTCGCCCGCCAGCGCCACCTTCACTGCCTCGGCCAGGGCCTGCTTCGACGAAGCGCTGCCGTCGACGGCCACCATGATCTTCTCGTACATGCGAACCTCGCTGGGGTGAGTTGCCGCGCGCGGGAGCGCGCGCGACCCTGTCACCATCATCGGCGGGTGGCGGGTTTGGACCTTGACGACGATCAAACCGGGCGGCCGTCCGGCCTGCGACCCGCTGACACGGACAGCGGGTCGCGCGCGGCAGCGGCGTCGGCCGTCGCCGCGCATCGGCACACCCGCCCGTACCGTCAGTGCACGCGCGGCGCGCGATACCGGTTCCGGTCGAACCCGCTCGCCGCGAACCAGGCACCGGCTACCGCGTCGACGTTCTGCCCGGCGAAAGGCTGGACCGTATCGGGCTCGGCGCCATGGCGATAGTTCGGCCCGGCGAACTCGGGATCCGCCGCATAACCGAAGTACGCGTTGCCGCTCCACACGATGTTCGCGTAGCTGCCTTGTGGATTCTTCGTCCGGAAGATCGCGCCGCTGTCCGATGCGTTGTAGAAGCGGTTGCCTGTCACCTGGAACGCGTTCGCGTAGCTGAGATTCTCGACGATCGGCGTCACGAGGCCCGGCGTGCGCGTGATCACGACGTTGTCGCGCACGACGGAGTCGGCCGACCCGGCGGCGGAGATGATGCGCCGCTTGTCGTTCAGACTCAGGTTGTTGTCGACGATCGCACCGGTTTCCTGCGCGACGTGACCCAGTCCGTCGGACCCGCATCCGCAGAACAGCATCAGCCCGCCATCGTTGTCGTGGCTGAAGTTCGCGGTCACCCGCGTATTGCGCGTGCCGAGATCCGCGTCGAACGCCATCCCGTCGCCGGCCTCGATGTTGTTCTGGAGCCGCACGCCGTTGACTTCGTTGTAGCGGAACAGCGCATCGTCGGTGTTGATCGCCCACGCACCGGCACTGTTGCCCGGCGCGCGCATCCAGATGTCGTACAGGTGGTTCGCCTCGACGACCGGCGCGGTTGCGGTGCGCACGATGATGCCGTCGCCGCCGACGTTGTGGATCAGGTTGTTGCGCAACACGACGCGCGTCATCGGCAAATACTCCGACGCGGCCTGCGTGGCCGGGTTCGTGAGGTAGGCCGGGTTGCCCTTGTACGGCGGATAGTCGCCGCACGGCGCGCCGCCCACGCGGCACATCCATGCGGAGCGGGTCGACAGCGCGACCGCGTCGACGTTGTAGATCTCGCTGTTCTCGACCGAGATGTCGTCGAAGCCGGTCGGCTTCTCCTTCGTGCCGACCACCTCGTTGTCGCGCGTCACCTCGAACAGCATCCCGCCCGTCGTCTTGTACGAGCCGACCGTATTGCCGGCGACGTCCTGCAGATAGCCGCGAACGTGATGCACGTACACGTCGTCGACGTGATAGTGACTGCCCGTGCCGTAATCCTCGAGCCGCACATACAGCCCGAGGCGCCCGCCGGGCGTCGTCGCGTCGTTGGTCAGCTCGAGCGAGCGGATGTCCCAGTACTGCGTGTTGTACAGATAGATGGCCGCGCGGTTCACGGTCGGGTTGTCCGACTTGCACAGCGAGTAATAGCCGCTGAATCCGCTCGCCGTCTTGTGCTGCTCGGTGATCGACTGGCCGGGGTCGGTCGCGGCATCGGTGCAGCCGGCCGCAATCACGGGCCGCGGCGCTTTCGGATCGCCGTACGCGTCGACGACGATCGGCGCACCGGCCGCGCCCGTGCTGCCGGCCGCCGGTGAAAAACTGCCGTAGCAGGTCGTGCCGCGCTTGAAGCGCACATGCGTGCCGGGTGTGAGCACGATCCGGTTCAGCGTGGCTAGATCGTCGACCGGATGGGCCGGCGTGCCGAGCGTCGCGGGCGAGGCTTTCACGTTGCCGTTCCCATTCCCGTTTCCGTTACTGCCCGACGAGCAATCGACGTACAGCGTGCCCGGCGTCGCGCCGGCCTGCTGCCCCGCAGCGGGCGCGGCAGCCAGTTGCTGCCCCGTGACTGCCGCGCCGTCCGGCGATTCTCCGCCGCCGCATGCGGCAAGTGCGCCGACGAGCGGCGCGACGACCATCTTCCAGTGTTTCAACGTGAGTCTCCCGAAATGTTGCATGCGTTATCCGGCACCGGATCGACTGCCTGTCGATCGTCGTGCCGCCCACCCAGTGCGGCAGCCGGTTCGTCGAGACGAACCGCCGCCCCCTCGCTTGCCGCCGCCAGCAGCCCCGCCCGCTCGGCCAGCACCCACAGGCCGGCCGCCGCCGCGCCATCGATCGTGTCGACGGGCGGCCAGCCGAACAGCGTGGCCGCGTGCCGGTACCGCGCGCACAGCGCGGCGTCGCCGATCAGCATCGGCCGCGGCGCATCGGCACCGGGCGCGCCGGCCGGCCCGTCGCCTTCGGCGGCCAGCCCCGCGAGCTCGTGGCCGATCAGCACGCCCGACAGGTAATCGGCCTGCTCGTGCGGCGCGAGCTCGCCGGCCAGCAGCCGCGCGCGGCTGCCGAAGATCGTCGCGAGCAGCCCGGTCGCATGGCCGGCCTGCGCGGTGCGCACGCCACGCTCGAACGCCGCCTCGACGAACGCCGGCGCCGGCCGCATCGTGCGGCCGAGCAGGCTGTGCGTGCAGAGCAGCGCATACAGCTCGCCCGTCATGAAAGTCCGGAAGCGCTCGATCCGCGAGCCGCGCACCGCGACCCACTTCGAATGCGTGCCCGGCAGGCCGATCCAGCGCGTCGCGGCCGCTGCATGCGCGGCGCCGCCCGCGTGCAGCGCGCCGACGATCTGCGTCTCTTCCCCGCGCATCACGTTCGCGAGCTCGCCGCGCTGGATCAGCCCCGGCACGATGTGCACGGCCGCGCCGCGCCGCGTGCGCACCGCATGCAGCGCGGCGCCGAGCCGGTCCGCGTCGATCGGCACGTCCGCATACGGCGTATCGCGCCAGCCCTGCGCGCTGCCGACCATGCCGGCCGCGACGACCGGCAGCGCCGGCCACGCATCGAGCCACGCGCCGCACACGTCTTCGAACGCCCCATCGCACGCATCCGCGATCGCGACCTCCGCGCCGCCGATCTGCATCACGCCCTTGGGCGCGGCGCGCGCGTCGAGCACCATCCGCGCGTCCGCCATCAGGTACGCGCGCAGCGACGTGGTGCCCCAGTCGAGCGCGATCAGGCGCGGCGGATTCGATGGTTCTCGATGTCGCTTGCTTGCTGCTTGCATAGGATTCCTCTATTTGACGTATGCGATTTGCCGTACGGTTCCGTATCGATCAGAAGAGCGTCTCGATACCGGCGTAAACACCCGTCTGGCCATGCCCCGGCATCGGCGACGCCCCGAGTCCGTTGCCGTTGCCGAGCCCCGGCGACTGCGGGTTCACGCCCAGGTTCGCATTCGCGCTGTTGAACACGTGCGCGGCGGTTGCATACAGGAACGTGCGCTTCGACAGGTCGTACATCGTGCCGAGGCCGATGATCGTCGAGCGCCCTTCGCCGCTGTGATCGGCGGTCCACTTGCCCGCATCGATCTTCATCGAGTAGACGGCGCCCTGCAGATGCAGGAACGGCGTCGCGTCGTAGGTCACGCCGCCCCAGTAGTAGTTCGCGGTGCGCGACAGGCCGGCCGGCGTGTCGGGTGCGCTGTAGCGCGTGTAGCCGAGCTGCACCAGCGCGGGGCCGAAGCGGTCGCGTACGCCGATGAACGCCTCCTGCGACGCGGTGAACAGGTTGTCCTCGCGGCCGTACTGGTTGCGGATCTCGTTCCAGATCGCGCGCACTTCGAAGTCGCCGTGCGTGTACGCGAGCGTCGCGCCGTCGGACAGGCCCGTGGCGTTCACGTTGCCCGTCGAGCCGCGCAGCCAGCCGTCCGAGCTGTTGCCGAGGTTCGCCTGTAACGCGAACGAGAAGCCGCCGAACTTCGGCGACTCGTAGCGGATCCCGTTCGACAGCTTCGGCCCGTTGCGATACGACGTCAGCGACTCGACCGAATAGTTTTCCTCCAGCAGCGGATCGTACGACCAGATGTAGCTGTTGATGAACGACCCCTGCCCGAGCCGCAGGAAGCCGTAGCGCTCGTTCTTCAGCCCGACCCACGCGCCGCGCTGGAACAGCACGCCGCCGCCGTAGTTGCCGTTCGCCGCGTTGATCGCCGATTCGAGCCAGAACACGGCCTGGTTGCCGCCGCCGAGATCCTCCTTGCCCGTGAGGCCGAGGATGCTCGTCCCCCAGTCGTTGCCCTCCGAGAAGCGCGAGCCCGTCGAATGCGGGCCGTTCTGCACGCCGCTCAGGTACTGCACGTCGCCGCCGACCCGCCCCCATACCGTCACGCTCGATTCGGCCTGCGCCGCGGCGGGCACCGCCAATGCGAGCGCCGCGATCCACCCATACTGTCGCATCAAGATCTCCTCCTTGTTTTCGTCTGAATAGGGAAAGCGCTTTCCCGTCACGGCAAAAAAATTTCGCGGCGGTTGTCGTGCGTCGTTTTCCGATACGTTTCGAACGGAATGCGCGCGTGCTATGCTCGCGAAAAGGGAAAGCGTTTTCATTGTCGGTGTGCGATGGCGCTTTTTCAAGAAAATTCTGGCCCTCCAAGGGATACTACCGAGTCCGGCCGCGCGGCATGCATCCAGCATTGCCGCACGGTCGCCGCCGTCGGCGCGCATGCTATGCTCGCCGGCAAAATGCACTGACACACACTTTCACCGTGGCCAAGATCAACGAAGTCGCCGCCGCAGCCGGCGTCTCCATCGGAACCGTCTCCAAGTTCATCAACAAGACGAAGCGCTTCTCGCCCGACGTCGAGCGCCGCATCGCCGAGGCGATCGCGCAGCTCGGTTACGAGTCGAACCCGCTCGCGCGCTCGATGGCGACCGGCCAGACGGGCGCCGTCGGCGTCGTGATCCAGGACATTCTCAACCCGTACTTCACCGCGATGGTCAAGGGCGTGAACCGGATCGCGCAGCGCAACGATTTCGTGGTCCTGATCGTCGATGCCGACGAGAACCGCAAGGGCGAACGGCCGGCGTTGACCAAGCTGAGCCGGCGCGTCGACGGGCTGATCCTGAACACCAGCATGCCCGACGACGACCTGCGCTGGACCGCGAGCCTCGGCAAGCCGGTCGTCGCGGTCGGCTCCGCGCCGCGCGACGGCCTGCTCACGCTCTGCTCCGATTCGACCCGCGCGGGCGAACTGCTCGCGCAGCACCTGCTGATGGAAAAGTATCAGCGCTTCGCGTACATCAGCCTGCCGAACGCGCGCGCCGACAACGAACGGCGTGCTGGCGCGGCGCAAGTGCTCGCGCGTGCCGGGCTGCCATTGAAGACGTTCAGCGTGCCGCGCGCGACCGTCGCCGACGGCGAGCGCGTGTGCGCATCGGTGATGCTGTCCGCCGACCCGCCCGACGCGGTGATCTGCTACAACGACATGATCGCGGCCGGCTTCATCAAGGAAGCGGAACGGCTCGGCATCGCGATCCCGCGCGACGTCGCCGTATGCGGCTTCGACAACCTCGAGCTCGGCAAGCTCACCTCGCCCACGCTGACATCGATCGACACCGAAACCGAGCGCGCAGGCGAAGTCGCGATGACGACGCTGCTCGATGCGCTCGCGGGCAAATCGCCCGCGTCGCATACGATGCTCGATGCATGGCTCGTCGTCCGTGAATCGACAGCCCGGTCGCGGCGCACGTGATGGACGCGATGCGCGGCGTCCCGGGGCGCTACGACGCGACCGGAACGGCCGGCCCGGGGCCGACGGCCGGAATAGCCGGCCCGCCTGCCGAACGCGCACGTTACAGGCCGATCTGAACCGGGCCGAGATGTTTCGCGGCCGTCGCAACCGTTCCACTGACCAGCGCGGGCGGCAAACCCGCGACAGCAGCACTTCTCATGACGATCGCATGCGTCCCGCCGGGTTGCAGTATCAGGTTGGCGCCCTGCGTCGTGACGGGCAGGCGCTGCCCGGCCGAGGTTGCCGTGACGGCAGTGCCGGGCCACGGATTGCGCACGGTCAGCGCGGCATTCGAGCCTGGCTCGATCACGACGGTCACCGGAATGCCATGGCGAACCTGCACGTTGACCCGCGTATTGCCGCGGACAAATACCGTCCCGTCATAGTCCCACCCGCCGGGCACGGCCGGCGCAATCCGGATGACGCCGTCGTAGTCCTGCACGAGCGACTCCGCCAGGGCCGCCGCGACCACGCCGGTCTGTTCGACGTACGGCTCGCCCGAGCCGGCGAATTGCGCGAAGCCGCTCGGATACTTCTGATACGTTTCCGTTAGCGTGATCAGCGTCTGCCTGACTTCGTCGCCGAGCCCGAGCCGGGCCGCGTGGATCGGGTCGAAACTCCAGTCGTTCGTCGTCTTGTATGGACGACTGACGAATGTCCGCCGTGCCACGGCATACAGCGCCGACGTATCGCCGATCTGGTCGAACGGCCAGAGCGGCTCCAGACCGATGTTTTCGGAATTCCGGTTGGCCGCCGCCGGCAAGTACGAATCGGCGATCACATCCGTGCCGGCCGAATCGGCCGATGCGGGCAGCAGCGTCAGCGCCCCCGACGACTGCGTGCGCGGATAATCCGGCGTCAGCGGCAACGCCGCGTCGAGCTCGCTCACGAGCGTGCCGTCGATCGACTGACCGGCGCGTTTCAGCACCTGGCTCGCATTCAAGGTATCGGCGTAAAGCGTCCGGATCGCGGCGAGATCGGTGGTCGAATCCCGGACGTCCCATTGCGTCTCGTGCGCGTTGGTCGGAGCGGTATGGCGCAGCGTGTCCACGCCGACACGCTGATAGCCGAGCATGAAGCGGGCGGCCGCCACCATGAACGGATAGTGCCTGGCCAGGAAGCTCAAGTCGTCGGTCGCCAGGTACTGCGACCAGATGAAATGCGACACCTCCGCCCCGGTCGACAGCGTGCGGGCGTTGTAGTTGGCCCCCGCACTCGCGCTGCAGTTCGACACCAGTACTCCGGCACTGTTGATCTGCTTTCCGTTTCCGTTGAACCGCATGGTCTCCGGCACGCAAGCGCTCGTTCCGTCTCCGCCGATATTGGCCTGGGTCCACGCCTTGATACTGGCCAGATTGTCCCGATAAAGATTGAAGTACGGCGCATTGAGATCGGGCAGGCCGGCCGACAGGTTCGCCGCGACCTGCATGCGCAGATTCCAGTGCCAGTATCCGGCCGGGTCCCAGCGATGGGCATCGCCTGTCCAGGCAAACAAGTCGCCGACACCGGCCTGCGAGCCGGGATACGTATCCTTGTTCTCGGCCTGCGCCGAATAGAGATAGAGATTCCGCAGATTCTCCATGTATTCGCCGCTACCGTCCGACGAAGTCAGCTTGATCAACCCGGTCCGCGCCCAAAAGGCGTTCCACGATTGCGCATGCGCCGCCGGCGCGGTGTCAGAGACACTCGCGCTCGCCAGTGCCGGCACAGCCTGGCTGCCGTCGTAGTGCGGCGCGCCGACGACGATATGAAACGTTCCGTCCGCGTTCGGCGTGAAACCAACCGTCGCCGAGAGCGAGTCGGCCGCCGTCGAAACGGTGACGTTCCGGCCCACTGCGGTGATCGCGGCCAGCGCGCCGAAGGCTTGTCCGGAACTGCCGTTCGCGTCGCCCGCCTTGCCGTCGACCCACGCTTGCGACAATACGCCGATCGACTGTCCCGCCACGCTCGCCGTGGGTGTGCGCGGCGACCACAGACGCAGGGTGGCCGTCTGCGGCCTGGCCGGATCGGCACCCGTCACATCGATCACCAGCGCATCGGTGTCGGGTTGAACGTAGGCCGTGGCCGTCATGCCGCCGCCGCTTTCGCGGAATTCGCCGTTATACAGATCGAGAACGCCGCGATAATCCGCGGCATTCGCGATCGTCGACAACCCTGGAACGACCAGTTGACCGGGCGAAAGCCGCTTCGGCAGCGTGTCGCTGCGATTGAGCTGGACGGTCAGGCCGTTTTCCGACCAGACAGCCGCGCCCAACCGGCCGTTGCCAAGCGGCATCGCCTGCGTGTTCGACAGATTGGGGCTGCCGAGCACGATATTCGAGCGGCCCACGACGTTGGGCCGGTCCACCTGAAATGCAGCCGCTTCCGGCACGCCGGCGCTTTGACTCACACCCGGCACGCTGTCCGCTTCGCCGCCGCACCCCGACACGATCAAGCCAAGCATTCCCGACATGACCAGAACATGGCCCGCTCGAACATATGACATTGCTACCCCCGTTTCAGGTGACGTCGATCGGCAGGATCGAGAGCGATCTGTCTGCCTGCCGCCCTTCCAGAATTCGATACCGGGCTTGCCGTGTTCACCCGGACGTCGTCGCGGCCTCGACCCATTCCGCGGCGACGCAATGCGGCGCAAGCCCGGCCACGCCCGGCCGCGTCTCGAACAAACTGCCCGCGAGCGGCCCGCGCAACAACCCGTCCGCGCTGACGTTGACCGATGCCGACGTGACGAACAACGTCGCGCGATCGGCGCCGCCGAACGCGACACTCGTCGGCCGCTGCACCGGCATCTCGACGACCGCGTCCAGCGTGCCGTCCGGCGCATGGCGATGCAGCCGCCAGCCGTCCCAGATCGCCGACCACACGCCGCCTTCGGCATCGACCGCGAGCCCGTCGGGCACGCCACGCGCATCGTCGAACGTCGCGAACGGCCGCGCGTTCGACAGTTGCGCCGCGTCGACATCGAAGTCGTACGCGAAGATCGTGCGGCGCCCGGAGTCCGTCACGTACATCGTCGTGCCGTCCGGACTCCAGCCCATCCCGTTCGCACATGCGAAGCCGGCCACCGCGACGCGCGACGCACGCGCGTGTTCGAAGCAATGCAGATCGCCGGGGCCGTCGCCGTCGTCGGCCATCGTGCCGACCCAGAAACGCCCGCGCGCGTCGACCGCGCCGTCGTTGTAGCGCAGCGACGGCCGCGCGTGCCCGGCATCGGCCAGCCGTTCGAGCGCGCCGCATGCGGGGTCGAACAGGTGCAGGCCGCTTTTCAGCGCGACGAGCAGCCGCCCGTCGTCGACGCTCGCGACGCACCCGGCCAGCTCCGGCAGCAGCCAGAAGCCCGTCTGGCCCTGGCCGGGCGTGTAGCGGTAGAGCGCGGTGCGCTTGATGTCGATCCAGTAGAGCGACGCCGAGCGTTCGCACCACAGCGGGCCCTCACCCAGGATCGCGTTCGCGCCCTGTACCAGTTTTACTGTCGTCATCGAATGTCTTGTTTATGCGTGACTTCGGCCGCCCGCCGAGCGGCGGGCGGAACCTGCGTGCCGGCCGGATTCAGAGTGCGCGGCCCGCGTCGTCGAAAAAGTGCGCGTGCCGCATGTCGACGCGCACGCCGACCGGCTGCCCCGCTGCGACCGTGTACGCGTCGCGGTTCTGCCGGACCGACAGCGGCCGGTCGTGGCCCGCGAGCTCGACATAGACGATCGTCGCGTCGCCCAGATGCTCGGCATGCGTGACGCGCCCGTCGAGCCCCGTGCCGGGCGCGCCGACGACGAGGTTCTCGGGCCGGATGCCGAGCTGCAACGCGCCCGACGGCCATGCGCGCGGGTCGTCCGGCGTCGCGGCGAGCGAGCCGCCCGGCACGTCGAAACGGATCGCATCGGCGCCGCCGTGCGCATGGCACGGCAGGAAGTTCATCGACGGCGAGCCGAGGAACGACGCGACGAAATGATTGGCCGGCTGCTCGTACAGCGACAGCGGCGAACCGACCTGCTCGATGCGCCCGCCGTTGAACACCGCGATCCGGTCGCCGAGCGTCATCGCTTCCACCTGGTCGTGCGTCACGTAGATCATCGTGCTGCCGAGCTCGCGATGCAGCCGCGCGAGTTCGAGCCGCATCCCGCCGCGCAGCGCCGCGTCGAGGTTCGACAGCGGTTCGTCGAACAGGAACACGCCCGGCTTGCGCACGATCGCGCGACCGATCGCCACGCGCTGCCGCTGGCCGCCCGACAGCGCCTTCGGCTTGCGCTCGAGCAGCGCGGACAGCCGCAGCGCTTCGGCCGCCTGCCCGACGCGCGTGCGTGTCTCGGCCGCGTCGACGCCGGCGAGCTTCAGGCCGAACGCCATGTTCTCGAACACCGTCATGTGCGGGTACAGCGCGTAGTTCTGGAACACCATCGCGAGCCCGCGCTTCGCGGCCGGCACGTCGTTGACGCGGCGGCCGTCGATCAGCAGGTCGCCCGACGTGATCTCCTCGAGCCCGGCCAGCATCCGCAGCATCGTCGACTTGCCGCAGCCCGACGGACCGACGAACACCATGAATTCGCCATCCTCGATGTCGAGGCTGACGTCCTTGATCACGTCCGCGCCGTCGTCGTAGCGCTTGCGGATCTGTTTGAGCGTCACACTTGCCATGATTGCGTTTCTCCTCGTCCGTTCGTGCCGGTTACCATTCGGCGACCGAACCATCCTCGCGGCGCCACACCGGATTGCGCCAGCGGTGCCCCATCGCGGCGGCGGCCCGCACCTTCTCCTCGTCGATCTCGACGCCGAGCCCCGGCGCATCCGGACGCGCGACGTAGCCCGCGTCGAACGCGAACGGGATGCCGCGCGTGTACGCATACATCGCGTTGTCGTCGTGATAGGCCACATTGGTCGACTGCTCCTGGATGAACGCGTTCGGCGTGCAGAAATCGATCTGCAGCGACGCCGCGAGCGTGAGCGGGCCGAGCGGGCAATGCGGCGCGACCGCAACGTCGTACGCTTCGGCCATCGCCGCGATCTTGCGCAGTTCCCAGATGCCGCCCGTGTGGCTCACGTCGGGCTGCACGATGTCGACGACGCCTTCCTGCAGCAGTTCCTTGAACTGCCAGCGCGTGAAGAGCCGTTCGCCGGTCGCGAGCGGCACCGCGCAGTCGCGTGCGACCTCGCGCAGCGCATCGTTGTGTTCGGGCAGCAGCAATTCTTCGTAGAACATCGGATCGAACGGCGCGAGCGCCTTCGCGAGCGCCTTCGCCACCGGGCGCCGCACGCGGCCGTGGAAGTCGATGCCGAGCCCGACCTCCTTGCCGATCGCGTCGCGCACCGTGCCGAAGCGGGCCACCGCGCGATCGATCGCCGCGGGCGACTCGATCCAGTCGGTCGCGTTGACCACGCCCATCTTCAGTGCCGTATAGCCGGCTTCGACGAGCTGCCGCGCATTCGCGGCCATCTCGTCGGGCGTATCGCCCTTCACGTGCGCATAGACGCGCGCCTTGTCGCGCACCGGGCCGCCGAGCAGGTCGTAGACGGGCACGCCGAGCGCGCGCGCCTTGATGTCCCACAGCGCCTGCTCGATACCCGAGATCGCGCTCGTGAGGATCGGGCCGCCGCGATAGAAGCCGCCGCGATACATGACCTGGAACAGGTCCTCGATGTGCCGCGGGTCACGGCCGATCAGATAGTCGGCCAGTTCGTGCACGGCCGCGGCGGTCGTGGCCGCGCGCCCTTCGACGATCGGCTCGCCCCAGCCGGCCAGCCCCTCGTCGGTGCCGACCTTCACGAACTGCCAGCGCGGCGCGACCGCGAATGTTTCGATTTCGGTGATCTTCATGTGGATGAACGTGTGCGGTTGAACAGCAGCGCCGACATGCCGTTGTCGGCGACGAGATCCGCGCCGGCGATGCCGATCGCCGCGTCCGACAGCAGGAACGCGGCGATCCGGCCGATATCGGCCGGCTCGTTGATGCGCTGCGCGGGGTGCAGCGCGCGATAGGCATCGAGCAGCGCGGGATCGCGCTCGAGCGCCGCGCCGATCGGCGCGTTCAGCGTGAAGCCGGGGCTCAGCGTGTTCACGCGGATGCGCTGCGGCGCGAGGCTCGTCGCCATCGCGCGCGACATCGCGACGATGCCGCCCTTGGTCGCCGCATACATCTCGAAGCCCGGCACGCTCGCGCCCGCATGATTCGACGCGATGTTGACGATCGCGCCGCCGCCGGCGCGCGCGATGCGCGGCGCGGCGAGCTGCGCGCACTGGAACATCGATCGCAGGTTGGTGCGGTACAGGCGGTCGCAATCGTCGAGCGAGAACGCGTCGAACGGGCCGTGCAGCGTGATGCCCGCGTTGTTCACGAGCCCGTCGAGCCGGCCGTGATGCGCGTCGACGCGCTCGAACAGCGCGGCGACGCTCGCGGGGTCGGCCACGTCGGTCGCGACGAACAGCGCGTCGCGGCCGCCGAGCCGTTCGCGCACCGCGTCGGCGCGCGCGGCGTTCTTCTCCGCGACGACGACCTGTGCGCCGCATTGCGCGAGCACGTCGACGATGCCAAGGCCGATGCCGTCGCCGCCGCCCGTGACGACGACCACGCGGCCGTCGAGCGATTCGAATGGATTCATCATGGTTTTACCCCTTGACCGCGCCGGCCGTGATGCCCGCGACGATCCTGCGCTGGAGCAGGAAGAACAGCACGAGCAGCGGCAGCGTGCCCATCACGGCCGCCGGGAACAGCTTGGTCGGATCGATGTCGTTGGTGCCGATGAAGCGGAACACCGCGACCGTGATCGTGAACTTCGACGAGTCGGTCAGGAACAGCAGCGGATAGACGAGGTCGTTCCACACCGACAGCGTGACGAACATCGCGAGCGTGCCGGTGATCGGCCGCAACAGCGGCAGCACGATGTACCAGTACACCTGCAGCGGGCTGCAGCCGTCCATCACCGCGGCTTCCTCGAGTTCGAGCGGAATCCGCTTCAGGAAACTCGTATAGAAGAACACGCCGAGCGGCAGGCTCTGCACGGTGTACGCGAGCACGACGCCGAGATACGTGTTGAGCAGGTGCAGGTCGCGGAACAGCACGTAGAGCGGCGTCAGGCTGACGAACATCGGGATCGTCAGGCCGAGCGTCAGCACGATGTAGACCGCGGTCGA
The DNA here is from genome assembly GCF_003366075.1 of Burkholderia sp. IDO3. Classification (NCBI taxonomy): domain Bacteria; kingdom Pseudomonadati; phylum Pseudomonadota; class Betaproteobacteria; order Burkholderiales; family Burkholderiaceae; genus Burkholderia; species Burkholderia sp. IDO3. The sequence continues at coordinate 420,449 of NZ_CP028964.1, read as the reverse complement.
CAGCCGGCCCTTCACGCGAGCGAGCGGATACGCGGCGAGTGACGACAGCAGCGCGACGAGGAACGTGACCGCGAGCGTGATGCCGATCGTGTTCGCGACGCTGCGCCAGTAGTTCATCTGCGTGAACACGGCCGCGTAGTTGCCGAAGAACACGTGGTCGGGCAGGCCGAGCGGGCGCGCGATGATGTCGTCGCCGGTGCGCAGCGACATCAGCACCATGTAGATCGTCGGCAGCAGCACGATCGCAACGATCGCGATTGCAGCGACGAGGCGCGCGAACCCCGGCATGCGGCGCAGCAGCGCGGCCGCGCGCAGCCCGCCGCCCGACGTGCCGGCGGCCGGATGGTCCGCATGAAAGCGTTGACGGATGACGTTCACAGGTTGTCCTCCCGGCGGCGCAGGATCGTGTTCTGGGTGGTCGCGACCACCACGACGATCGCGAGCATGATCATCGACAGCGCGCTCGCGAAGCCGAACTTGTAGTCGTTGAACAGGCTGTGGAAGATCTGCAGCCCGAGCGTGGTCGTCGCGCCGTCCGGCCCGCCGTTGGTCAGCACGAGCGGCAGCTCGAAGGTCTTCAGCGTGCCGATCGTGCTCAGCGTGATGTTCACGGTGAACGCCGGCGCGAGCAGCGGCAGGTCGATGCGCGTGAAGCGCACCCATGCATTCGCGCCGTCGAGCTTCGCCGCGTCGTGCAGCTCCGATGGAATGTTCAGGTAGCCGGCCAGGAAGATCGCCGTCGAATAGCCGACGTACATCCACACGTGCACGGCCGTGACGGCCGGCAGCGTGACCGACGGATCGCCGAGCCAGACCTGCTGCAGCGCGTCCAGATGCACCAGGTGCAGCAGCTCGTTGATGCCGCCGCCGAGCGGCGAGTACAGGTACTCCCACACGAAGCCGGCGATCACCGCCGAGAACATGCTCGGCACCAGCAGCCCGACGCGCAACGCGCCGCGCAGCCGCGGCAGCGAGAACAGCAGCGCGGCGAACAGCAGCCCGAGGCCGTTCTGCACGATCACGACGATCGCCGCATACGCGAACGTGACCGCGAGCGTATGCAGGCTCGCCGGATCGCGAAACGCCGCGACGTAGTTCGCGAGCCCGATCCAGTGCGCGTCGCCCACGCCGGAGAAATCCGTCAGGCTCATCCGCGCGGCCTTGAACAGCGGATACAGGCTCAGCAGCGCATAGAGCGCGAGCGCCGGAACGGCGCACCACAACAAGGTCCGGTTGCGCTTCATCACGCGCCTCCTTCGTCGAACCGCGCCGCGCGACGGGGCGCGGCACGGGAAATGTCAGCGGGCAGACGGTTCATCGCGCGGCGGCATCCCAGCGGGCGAGCAGCTTGGCCGGGTCCTGCCCGATGTCGAGGAAATACGCGGACATCGAATTCCAGATCGCCGTGAACAGCCCGCCGGTCCATACGCCCTTCGGATACAGCACGACGTGCCCGTTCTTCTGCACGGCCGCATACGGCTGCGCCTGCGGCGGCATCGCGTCGGCGCCGCCTTCGAACGGGCTGAACCCGGCTTCCGCGTCGAGGAACTGGCGATCGTTGTCGGGGCGTGCCCAGAACGCGAGCCACTTCTTCGCGGCATCGGTCTGATGCGTCGCCGCATTGATCGCCCACGCGGTGCCGAGCATGTCGAGCGCGACGGGCCCGTTGCCGGACACGAGCGCCGGCAGCGGCGCGAACTGGAACGACAGCCCCTTCGTCGCGCTGAACTTCGCGATGTTCCACGCGCCCTGCGGCATCATCGCGACGCGCCCGGCCTGGAACTCGGTCAGCCCCGTGCTCCACGCGCTCACGCCGTCGTTCAGGCGCGGCACGAAGCATTTCGCGTCGGCCAGCACCTTCAGCGCCGCCACCGACTGCCTGAAAGCGGGATCGGCCGCGAAGCGCGCGCTGCCCGCGCCGACGAACGACTCGGCGCGCGCATCGGCATCGCCGCCGCCGGCCGACAGCCCCGACGCGATCACGAGCGCGGCCGGCGCCCAGCCTTCCTTCGCGGGCAGCAGCATCGGCGTGACGCCGGCCGCGGCCAGCTTCCCGCATGCGGCCTTCAACTGGTCGACGTCGGTCGGCACCGTCGCGACGCCCGCGCGCTTGAGCAGGTCGAGGTTCGCGAACAGGCCGATCCCGACCAGCTCCATCGGCAACATGTAGGTCTTGCCGCCGATCTGCGTATGCGCGCGCACGCCGCGCCAGATCGTCGGCACCCATTTCTCGCCGCTCAGGTCGAGCAACTGGTGCGCGCCCTGCCACTGCCGCATCAGTTCGCGATCGACCATCAGCACGTCCGGCCCGTTGCCGCCCTGCAGCCGCGACGACACGACCGTCGTCGTGTCGTTGCGCGACATGTACTCGAACTTGATCCTGATGTCGGGGTTTTCCTTCTCGAACTTCGCGATCAACGCCGCCATGTTGGCGGGCTCGGCGCCGCCGCCCTTCCAGCCCGTCACGTCGAGCGTGACCGGCGCGGCGCAGACTTGCGCCGCCAGGACGGAAAGGACTGCGAAGGTTGCCGTTCGAAGCCTGTTGAACATCTGCTGTCTCCACGTTGTTGTCGAATCGTTGCGTGAGGCGAGCGGTCGACAGCCGCGATGCATCGCGCAAGAAGCTTGCGTTTCCCGCCCGGTCCTTCATTTGGGAAAGCGCTTTCCCTATTGTGTCGCACAAAGCCTCCGGCATGCAAGCGCCGGTGTGTCCGGATCGATTAGGGGATACCCGCAGACGCGCCGGCCGGACGGCTGCCAGCCGGAGGCGCCAGGCAGGCGGCGTGCGGCTGGCCGGCGTGCAATGGCGCGCCACGGCGCCATGATGTGCGTTCCCGACCGAGCGGTCGGCACGCCGAAGGCGCTATCATCGATGTTGCGACCTTCGTCCGGCCCTTTTTTGCCGGCTCACTTTCAACTCGCTCAACCGACATGACAACGACTACCGAACGCGTGGACGGCGCCGCCCAGCATCTCGTCGCCGCCCGCCATGCCGGCGTGCCCGGCCCGCTGCTGCCCGACGCCTTGCGCCCCGAGAACGTCGAGACCGCGCTCGCGATCCAGCATCGCGTCGCCGACCTGCTCGGCGAATCCGTCGGCGGATGGAAATGCGCGCTGCCGCCGCCCGACCGCGTGATCGTCGCGCCGATCTTCGCGTCGACGATCCGCGAAGCCGATGCCCCGTACCGCGTCGTCGGCGGCCCGATCGTGCGCATCGAGCCGGAGATCGCCTTCGTGCTCGATCGCGACCTGCCCGCGCGCGCGCAGCCGTACGACGAGAGCGACGTGCGCGGCGCGATCCGCGAAGTGCGCATCGTGCTCGAGGTGCTGGGCTGCCGCTTTGCGGAGCCCGCGCGCGCGTCGAAGTTCGAACTGCTCGCCGACGGGCAATTCAACCAGGGGCTATGCGTGGGCCCCGTCGTGCCCGACGGGCTGAACGTGCCGCTCGCGACGCTCGCGCTGTCGTTCGAGGGCGCGCTGAACCGCACGATCGACGGCCGCCATCCGGACGGCGATCCGCTCAAGCCGCTCGTGTGGCTCGTCAATTTCCTCGCGTCGCGCGGCGACGGCGCGCGGGCCGGCCAGATCGTGACGACCGGTTCGTATGCGGGCGCGATCGACGTGCCGCTCGGCGATGCGCTGACGGTGCGCTTCGGCGAACTCGGCAGCCTGTCGGTGACGCTGACGGCGTGACGCTGGGGGCTGTGCGGGTGTTCGCCATCCGCCGCGTCGATGTATCCGCCAACGCCGTCTCCACGACGCAGACGACGCCCCCCCATTCCTTTTCAAATCCGCAGACGCGGCGATACGCGTTGTCGTCCGCGTGCAGCGGCACATCGGCAGCGACTCAGCGCAAGACGACCGCCGGCCGAGGCCGGCCGCACGTTCATCGTCGCGTTCGCAGCCCGCACCCGGCGCAACGCGCCACGCCCGGCCCTGCATGCCGGCGCTGCGTGATACCGTTGCACATCGCAAGTCACGAACGTGCGCCCCGCGTTCACCGCCGCCATTCGCCATGCCGCCGACACCGTTGCCCGCCCTGCTGGATGAAGTCCTGTGCTCCGTCGATCGCCGTTTCCGGCTGCCGCCGCTCGTGCGCGCGGCGTCGCTGACCGACGCCGCGAATCCGGCCACCGTCATCGCGATCGTGATCGAGGAAGCGCGCCGCGTGCGGGCCGACGGCCGCACGCCCGGCCCGGAGCTGCAACATCGCTTCGTCGATGCGCTCGCGCGGATGATCGGCGACGCCATCGACGCACGATCCGGCGACCCCGCGTTTCAGGCCGCGGTGCTGCGGCACGGCGCGACAGCCGTGCGCGAGTACGCGTCGCTCGCCGCGCATGCGGAGCAGGACCGGCGCACGCTGCGCTCGGCCGTCAACACGATCGCGCATCCGGCCCGGCTCGAGCGTCACGCACAGGCGTGGCAACGCGCGCCGCTCGCGCGGCTGCATGCGGCGGCGGCCGATGCGTCGTGGCACGATCTCGACGCCACGCTGCAACAGTTGCTCGCGCAACCGGAAATGGCAACCGATCGCGCGTTCGAACAGGACATCGTCAAGTTGAAGGAGAACCCGGCGCTCGGCCGGCTGCAGCGTCTCGACGCACTGCTGCCGGATCCGGACGTCCGGCAATACCGCACGCTGTGGGAACGCCAGGGCCCGCTCGAAGGCAGCGCGCTCGCGGTCGCGCAGGGTGCGACGTCGCAACAGCGCGGCGCGGCCGTCGAAGCGCTGGCCGCGCAGGCGCTCGACGCGTTGGCGGCCCAGCTCGACGCGGACGATGCGAAACGCACGTATCGCGTGGTGACGTCGATGCGCGTGCCGTCGTCGATACCGGGCAAGCACGATCGCGCGAAGACCGAATGGGATGCGGTGCTGCTCGACCGCGCGCGCGGCGACGATCCGTCGGCCGCGTGGCATGTCCGGTTTCTCGTCGAGGCGAAAGCGTCGGCCGATGCGGCGACGACCGATTTGCCGCGTCTCACGCGCGGCCTGAGCCTGCTCGCGCAAGCCGATCCGGACACCGTCTACGCGTTCGACACGCGCGAAGGCGCGGTGCGGCTGCACGGCGCGTCGCTGCATGCGCTGACGATCGACGATGCGGCGCTGCAACGCGAGGTGCTGTACTGCTGCGATGCAGCGGCAGATCCGACGCCGCGCCTGCTGGGCGCCGCGAGCCGCATGCAGTTGCTGTCGGCGCCGGCGAGCCTCGAATATGCGAGCGCGCTGGCGCAGCAAGCGGATGCCGATCGGCACGGCCTCGGCGTCATCTGGCAAGCGCTGCTGGAGCAGCCGTCATGGCGCGCCGTGCTGCATCAGTACGAAGCGCTGCGTCAGGTGCGCGCGCTGATGGTGGGCGTCGACGATCTGATGGCCGCGATCGAGGGCGAACTCGGCAATCCGGGCGACAGCGCCGCGAACGAGGCGTGACACGCCGCGCAACATGCGAACCGGCTGAACGCGCATGCGCCGCGGTTCTCTTTCTGCATCACGCACGATTCGCGCATGCCCCGCGAAAACGAAACGGCCGGCGTTGCCGGCCAGCACGGCGCAGCCCGCCGAAGCGGGCATGCGCCGCGCGCGTTACGCCTGCACGAACGCCAGCAGGTCGGCGTTCAGCACGTCCGCATTGACGGTCAGCATCCCGTGCGAATAGCCCGGATACGTCTTCAGCGTGCCGTTCTTCAACAGCTTCACCGATTTCAGCGCCGAATCCGCGATCGGCACGATCTGGTCGTCCTCGCCGTGCAGCACGAGCGTCGGCACCGAGATCGCGCGCAGGTCTTCGGTCTGGTCCGTTTCCGAGAACGCCTTGATGCCTTCGTAGTGCGCCTTCGCGCTCCCCTCCATGCCCTGACGCCACCAGTTCCGGATCACGCCCTGGTGCACCGTCGCACCGGGCCGGTTGAAGCCGTAGAACGGGCCGGACGGCACGTCGAGGAAGAATTGCGCGCGATTGTCGGCGAGCGCCTTGCGGAAGCCGTCGAACACGTCGAGCGGCAGGCCTTCCGGGTTCGCGTCGGTCTTCAGCATCAGCGGCGGCACCGCGCTGACCAGCACGGCCTTCGCGACGCGGCCGGCTGGCTCGCCGTGGCGGGCCACGTAGCGTGCGACTTCGCCGCCGCCGGTCGAGTGACCGATATGAACCGCGTTGCGCAGGTCGAGGGCTTCGACCACCGCGAACGCATCGGCGGCATAGTGATCCATGTCGTGACCGTCGGATACCTGCGCCGAGCGACCGTGGCCGCGACGATCGTGCGCGATCACGCGATAGCCGTTCCGGACGAAGAACAGCATCTGCGCATCCCAGTCGTCGGCGGACAGCGGCCAGCCATGATGGAAGACGATCGGCTGCGCATCCTTCGGGCCCCAGTCCTTGTAGAAAATATCGACGTTGTCATTCGTGGTGATGTACGGCATGGCTGCTGGCTCCTTTGGGATAGGTAGACATTGCGTACCGGCCGACCGCCCGGGCGGGGGTCGGTGTCGGGCTGCGGCGCGGCGGCACACCGCGCGAGTCGACGCAGCCCTCCTCGTTGTAGCGGAAAACCGCGACGGTGTCATGAAGCGGATGCGGTTCCGGCACGAGCGGCATGCCGGCGACGCGACGCGCCCCAATATCGCACCGGATTCCCTGTTCCGACCCGCTCGCGTCAGTCTCCAAACTCCACGTGGGCGACGTCACGTGCATCGAGCGCCGATGACGGACGGCCGCCATGCAATGCAACTAACCGTACAAGTACACGACGCCGCACGAAAATCGCGCCTCAACCGTCCGTGGAAACCGTCACCGCCTCCCATGCGCGAATTTCGTCTTCCAGTGCCGACAATTTGCCGCGCACCAGTCCAAGCGCGTCGCTACCGAGCAGCAGATGCGCGGGCGGCCGTTCCGCGTCGATGATCGCGAGCATCGCGCGCGCCGCCTTCACGGGATCGCCGGGTTGCCGCCCGCTTTTCTCCTCGCGGGCACGGCGGATCGGATCGAAGATCGCATCGTAATCGGCGATCGCGCGCGGCGTTCGCGTCATCGAGCGGCCGGCCCAATCGGTGCGGAACGAGCCCGGCGCGACCGCGGTCACCGCAATGCCGAACGGTTCGAGCTCCTTGCCGAGCGCTTCGGAAATGCCTTCCAGCGCGAACTTGCTGCCGCAGTAATACGCGATGCCCGGCATCGTGATGTGGCCGCCCATCGACGTGATGTTCAGAATCCGGCCGCGGCGACGTTCGCGCATGAACGGCACGACCGCCTTCATCATCGCGACGGCGCCGAACACGTTCACGTCGAACTGCCGGCGCAGCTCCGACAGCGGCGACTCCTCCATGATGCCTTCGTGCCCGTAGCCGGCGTTGTTCACCAGCACGTCGACGGGCCCGATGCTTGCCTCGATGTCCGCGACGACGCCGTCGATGCGCTCGAAATCGGTCACGTCGAGCACGCGCGCGAACGCCGCGTGCGCGGACAGCGCTTCGAACGCCGCCCGCGCCTCTTCGCTTCTCACGGTGCCGACCACCGTGTGACCCGCGGCCAGCGCCTGTTGCGCGAGCGCGCGGCCGAAGCCGCTGCTGACGCCGGTGATGAGGATGAGATTGCCGGATGCCATGTGAGCTTCTCCTGAATATCGATCGAAGCATGCATGTTAGTCTGACGCACTACGCCGAATAAGCCGGAATCCGCTAATCTTCTTGCATAAAACTATGAGCGCTGCCGCCCTCCCCACCTCATCGTCGTCACTGTCCGTGCGCAGCCGCACACGCCTGATTGCGCTGCTGAACGCACTGGCGCCCGACGAAGGCTACAACCTGACGGCGCTGCCGAGCGTGCGCATCCTGCGTTCGAACCGCGCGCTGTCGCGCACGCCGGTGCTGTACGACCCGGGGATCGTGATCGTCTGCCAGGGCAGCAAGCGCGGCTACTTCGGCGGCGAACGCTACCTGTACGACGCGGATCACTACCTGGCCGTATCGGTGCCCGTGCCGTTCAGCATGGAAACCGATGCGACGCCCGCGCGGCCGCTGCTTGCGCTGTATCTGCACCTCGATTTCACGATGGCGGCCGAGCTGGCCGCGCAGATCGACGGCGAAGGCGCCGCGGAACCCGTGCAAGCGCCCCGGAGCATGATGTCGACGCCGATGGACGAAGCGATGCAGACGAGCGTGCTGCGTTTCGTCGAGGCGATGCACCGGCCGCTCGAAGCGGCGGTGCTCGGCCCGGCGCTGCTGCGCGAGCTGTATTTCCGCGTGCTCACCGGCGCGCAGGGCAGCGCGATGAGAAGCGCGCTCGCGATGCGCGGGCAGTTCGGCCGGATCGGCCGGTCGCTGCGCGTGATCCACACCGGCTACGCGCACTCGCTCGACGTGCCGCAGCTGGCCGCGGAAGCCGGGATGAGCGTGCCGAGCTTCCACAGTCACTTCAAGGCGATCACGCAGGTGTCGCCGATCCAGTATCTGAAATCGACGCGCCTGCATCAGGCGCGCCTGTTGATGGTGCGCCAGGATCTGACGGCGGAAGCCGCGTGCTATGCCGTCGGCTATACGAGCCCGTCGCAATTCAGCAGGGAATTCAAGCGGCTGTTCGGCCTCACGCCCGCGCAGGAGACGAAGCGCATGCGCGAACGCTTCGCGCTGCCGGAGGCGTTCGAGGATGCCGTTTATGTATCGTCGCATTGAGATCGGAAACGGCGCTTCGACAGACACACTCGTTGCGCCCGCATCGAAATCGCCGGCCCGATTCCGCGGGCGCGGCAGATCGCGGTCGCGCGACACCTGCTGCGCGTCTTCGAGGCACAATGGCGGATCGCACGACGACGGTATCGCACCGAACGAGCGCCGTTGCGTCTTGCCCCAACGAGAGATTCGAATGACCACGTACGCGTTCCGACTGCTCAATGTATTCGCCGAATCCACGTTCGGCGGCAATCCGTTATGCGTGTTCGAGGATGCGCGCGGCATGGACGACACGACCATGCAGGCGCTGGCCGTGCAGTTCAACCTGTCGGAAACGACCTTCGTGCTGCCGTCGGATCGCGCGCATGCGCGCGTGCGCATCTTCACGCCGGGCTACGAGATGGCGTTCGCGGGCCATCCGACGCTCGGCACCGCGCACGTCGTGCGCGACACGCTCGCGGCAGGCAACGCGCTGTCGCTCGAATTCAAGGCCGGCGTGGTCGACGTCGATGCGAGCGACGACGTGTGGACGTTCACCGCGCCGCACACGGGCATGCCGAAAACCGCGCCCTGCGCATTGCCCGATACCGACACCGCGGCCATGCTCGGATTGACGACGGACGATCTGCTCGCGCCGCCGCTCTGGGTCGACACCGGCGCGGACCAGCTGCTGGTCGCCGTCAAGACTCCCGCGGCCGTGCGCCGCGCACGGCCCGACAGCACGTACCTCGATCGCTGGCCGGCCAGCAGCCTCGGCCGCAAGACGGCCTATGTGTTCGCATTCGATCCGAATCGTCCCGGGAAAGTGGTCTCCCGCTATTTCTTTGCGAAACAGGGCGGCATTTCGGAAGACCCGGGCACCGGGTCGGCCTGTGCGAATCTGGGCGGCTGGCTGCTTGCCGCGCGTCATGCGCTGCCCGCCGCGTTCGAGATCGAACAGGGCGAAGCCGTCGGCCGGCCCTGCCTGCTTCGGTTGTCGGTCAGCGAGCGTGGCGCGATCGGCGTCGGCGGCCGTGTGGTGGCACTCGGACGCGGCGTGATCGACGTATAGCGGCCGCTGTCGTTCAACCCGTTGGACGTATGGAACCGCAGCCCCGGCTGCGTCGTGTACCGCTCGAGAAAACGTCCCGGCGCGGGATCGTAATGATGGAAACATCCGGCGCCGTCGATGCGACGCACGCGCACAGTCCGAACGTTGCGAACGCACGGATCGCGAGCACCGGGTGTCGCGGCGAGCGCCGGTTGTTCATGAATGACTGCCGAAGCTGTTCGCCGAGGCGACGCACACGTTGCGTGCCCGCGCGGCGCACGACGCGTCGTCGAAAAACAAGCCCGGGAGATAGCGGAAAACGATGCGTCGAAGCGCGGCATGCGCGGCGCGTTTGCTATGCTGCGCGCATTATCCGCCCGAGCCGATCACCGACATGAACGACCTCGCCCCCGACCTCGCGCATACGTTGCGCGCCGCCTGCGACGCGTGCTTCGGCACGCCCGCCGTCTGGCCGCTCGTCGAGCGCGCGTATCGCGAGCCGCAGCGCTTCTATCACACGCTCGCACACCTCGCGGAACTGTTCGAACATCTCGCGCCGTATCGTGCCGAGCCGCTGTGGCCGGCGATCGCGCTGGCCGTCTGGGCGCACGACATCGTCTATGCGACGACACTGCCGGACTATGCGGAAAACGAAGCGCGCAGCGCGCAATGGCTCGTGCAGATCGTGCAAACGCACTGCGCTGAAGCGTGGCGGCATGCGCACGCATCGCACGTATCGATCGCGCACGAACTCGTGCTCGCGACGAAAGCGCACCGGCTGCCCGACGCGTTCGAAGCCGATCCCCACGTGCAGCGCGCCGGACGGATTTTTCTCGATGCCGATCTCGCGATCCTCGCGGCCGCGCCCGACCGGCTGCGCGAATACGATCGCGCGATCGCACGCGAATGGGCGCAGGACCCCGACGCGCCGTCGGCGGCATTCCGCACCGGACGCCGGCAAGCGCTCGAACATCTGCGCGAACAGGATCCGCTGTTTCAGTCCGCGGAATTCGCGCCGCTCACGCCGGCCGCCCGACGCAATCTCGATACGCTGATCCGCGCCTACGCATGAGCGCGATACGCGCCCCCGCGCCGCTTCGTCAGACCGCGCCGCGCATCTGCGCGACGGCCCGCGCGCGCACCGCGAACGTCAGGATCACCGCGCCGGCGAGCGCCGACGCGCCCGCGAGCACGAACGCGCTCGCATAGCCGCCGCCGTACTGGACGAGCCAGCCGGTCACGCTCGGCGACAGGATCCCCGCGAGATTCGCGAGCAGGTGCACGAAGCCGCCCGCCGAGCCGACGCGTTCGCGCGGCACGATTTCCTGCAGCAGCGACCAGCACGCCTGCGGCGCCATGAACGCGAACAGGCTCGCGATCGCGATCAGCGTGACGGCCGCGCCGAGCGAACTCACGCGCGACGCGAGCAGCACGCACGCCGCCGCGACGGCCAGCCCGACGACGATCACGACCTTGCGCGCGAACAGTACGTCGCCGGTGCGGCGATAGATGCGATCCGACACGGTGCCGCCGGCCACGAAGCCGACGGTCGCGCCGAGCCACGGCAGGATGCCGACGACGCTCATCTGCTTGATGTTCAGATGCTGATAGTCGGTCAGGTAGCTCGGCAGCCACGACAGGAAGAAATACAGCACGTAGTTGAAGCTGAAGAACGCGAGCGCGACGCCGAGCACCGGGCGCGACAGCAGGTCGCGCAGCAGCGGGCGGGCGGCACGATCGGGGGCGTGCGCGTCGGGCGCGACGTCGATCATCCGGTCCGACACGATCTCGCGCGCCTCTTCGGGCGACACGCGCGGATGGGTCGCCGGATCGTCGCGGAACAAGGTCCACCACGCGGCAAGCCACACGAAGCCGAGCGCGGCGATCACGACGAACGACACGCGCCAGCCGAACTGCAGCGCGACGAGCCCGACGATCGGCGCCGCGATCGCCGCGCCGAGCGGCTGCCCCGCGTTGGTCCAGCCGACCGCGCGGCCGGCTTCGCGGCGCGGGAACCAGTTCGAGATCGCCTTGTTCGTCGTCGTCCCCATCGGCCCTTCGCCGATCCCGAACGCGACGCGCACGACGAGCAGGTGTGCGAACGAACCGGCCAGCGCGGTCGCGCCGCAGAACAGCGACCACACGCCGGCCGCGCAGGCGAACACGCGCCGCGGTCCGAACCGGTCCGCGGCCCAGCCGCCGACGAAACAGAACACGCAGTAGCCGATGAAGAAACTGCTGAACAGGATGCCCATCTGCGCGTCGTCGATGCCGAGTTCGCGCTTGATGATCGGCGCGACGACGGACAGCGCCGCGCGATCGAGATAGTTGAGCATGCCGGCGCCGAACAGCAGCGCGCCGATCCACCAGCGGTAATGCGTTTTTTTCATGTCGTCTCCTGTTGACCGGGGCAAGCGCGTCGATGCGTGCCCGGCTTCATGGTTTTCGGTTGCGGCGCCGACGTCGGCGGCCGCTTCATGCGCTTCGATCCGGTGCGATGCGATTCATCGCTGTCGGCCGCGCGCCGCGCCGCGGGCCCGCGCTCACGCGAGCGTCGCGCGCGCGATCGTGTTGCGCGCCAGCACGGCAGCGTCCGGCGCGAACCCGAGCCCGGGCGTGTCGGGCAAACGCAGCCGCGCGCCGGGCCGCTGCGCGTCGTGCAGCCGCTCGGGCCAGTCGAGATACGGAATTTCCAGCGCGACGTCGTCCGGCAGCGTCGCGACGACATGCGCGGTCGCGAGCAGCCCCGCGCCGTAATAGAAGCAATGCGGCACGACGCGCACGTCGTGATGCGCGGCGAGCGCGATCACCTCGGCCATGCCGGTCGGCCCGCCGATCTTCGCGATGCTCGGTTGCGCGACGTCGAGCGCGCCGTGTTCGAACAGGTCGCGAAAACCCGCGACGCCGGACGCGTTCTCGCCGGCCGCGACCGGCACGCCCGTGCCGCGCACGCGCGCGATTCCGTGCGTGTCGTCGCACGGCCAGACCGGCTCCTCGATCCAGCCGAGCCGCAGGTCGGCCAGCTCGCTCACGCGCCCGAGCGCCTCGTTCGCGGTCCACGGGCAGTTCACGTCGACCATCAGTTCGCCGCCGGCCGGCAACGCGTCGCGCGCGGCCGCGATCGCCGCGCGCTGCGTCTCGTGCAGCTTGATGCGCCGGAACCCTTCGTCCCACGCGCGTCGCACATGGCGGGCGACTTCGTCGGGCGCGTTGTCGTAGCTGACGAGACTCGCATAGACGTCGATCTCGTCGCGACGGCCGCCGAGCCAGCGATACAGCGGCAAGCCGGCCGCCTGCGCGGCGAGGTCGTGCAGCGCCGTGTCGATCGCGGACAGCGCATACAGCACCGGCCCCGTGCGCCCGAACGCATGCAGCGCGCGGTCGGCCGCGTCGCGCAAGGCGGCGATCCCCTGCCGCGTCGGCTCGAATTCGGCCCCCTTGAACCAGCGGCCGACCGGGCCTTCGAGCGCCGCGTACGTCACGGGGTTGATCAGATGGCCGAACGCCTCGCCCCAGCCGACGCGGCCCGCGTCGTCGGTGAGCCTGACGAGCAGCGATTCCATCCGGCGCAGCGTGCGGTCGGCGGCGTTGTAGGTATCGGCGGCGGCCTGTTCGGCGCCGGTGACGGGACGACGGCCCGCGTCGAACGCGAGCGACAGGCGGATGACTTCGATGGCGGCGATTTTCACGAACGGATTCCCGATGCGGCGGGTCGGCGGCACGTATGCGGCCGACTGCGAAAGGCGCGATATGACGGGCGAGCCAGTGCGTTGCGCGCGAGCGCGGCGCGATGGGTCGCCCAAATGATCGGTCATCATATGACCTGGACCACGCAAATACAAGTGACCCGCTTGTATAACCCTACATGGCAGCCGGGATTCGTTCGCCATATCTCATACGACATCCCACAACATCATGCGCGTCGCCTTCGTGACGTCGATCCCGCCTGCGCATCCTTCCCACATAGTGACCCGACTAACATCACAAGATTGCATTCTCACATTTATTGTGATTTTATTATCATTCGTTGCGGCCGCTGCCGATCGCGCACGCGGCCCACCCCATTCCAAGGAAGAGACGCAGATGGAGACAATCGCCGTCATCGGCAGCAACATGGTCGACCTCGTGACCTATGTCGCCCGCATGCCCGCCCGGGGCGAAACGCTCGAGGCGCCGAACTTCGAGCTCGGCTGCGGCGGCAAGGGCGCGAACCAGGCGGTCGCCGCCGCGCGCCTCGGCGCGCGCGTCGTGATGGTCACGAAGGTCGGCGACGACGTGTTCGCCGACAACACGATCCGCAACTTCGAGCGCGAAGGAATCGACACCACGCACGTGCGCAAGGTCGCCGGCGTGCCGAGCGGCGTCGCGCCGATCTTCGTCGAGCCCGATTCGGGCAACAGCATCCTGATCGTCAAGGGCGCGAACCGCCACCTGCGGCCGGCCGACATCGACGCGGCCGCGCCGGCGCTCGTCGAATGCGCGCTGATCGTTCTGCAGCTCGAAATCGAGCTCGACACCGTCTATCACGCGATCGAATTCGGTGCGAAGCACGGCATTCCGGTGCTGCTGAACCCCGCGCCCGCCGTCGCCGATCTCGATTTCGAGCGGATCCGCTCCGTCGAATTCTTCGTGCCGAACGAAACCGAACTCGCGATCGTGTCCGGAATGCCGGTCGATTCGCGCGAAAGCGCGACCCGCGCCGCCGAATCGCTGGTCGTGCGCGGACTGAAGCACGTGCTCGTCACGCTCGGCAGCGAAGGCTCGCTGCTGGTGTCGCGCGACGGCGCGCGGCACGTGCCGGGCGTCCCGGTCGACGCACGCGACACGACGGGCGCCGGCGACGCGTACATCGGCTGCTTCGCGCGCTGCTATGCCGCGTCGCGCGACGCGGTCGACGCGATGCGCTATGCGTCGGCGTACGCCGCGCATTCGGTCACGGGCCTCGGCACGCAGAAGTCGTACGCCGACGCCGCGACGTTCGAACGCTTCCTCCGCGACGCCGGCCACTGAGCGCGGCGCCTACATCGACGAGACAACCGGGAAGGAGACACCCATGCGCCGAGCCAGAATCGAACACACACCCGACGGCTACTACCTGAACCGCACGCCCCTCTTCGCGTTCACGCTGCTGTGCTGCCTGTTCGCGCTGTGGGGCACCGCGGCAAACCTGAACGACGTGCTGATCGCGCAGTTCAAGAAATCGTTCTTCCTGTCCGATTTCGAATCGGCGTTCGTGCAGTCCGCGTTCTATCTCGGCTACTTCTTCCTCGCGATTCCCGCCGCGACCGTCGTGAAGAAGTTCAGCTACAAGACGACGATCCTCGTCGGCCTGCTGCTCTACACGACCGGCTGCCTGCTGTTCTTCCCGGCCGCGTCGATGGCGAAATACGGGATGTTCCTCGTCGCGCTGTTCGTGATCGCCGCGGGGCTGTCGTTCCTCGAAACGGCATCGAACTCGTATTCGACGCTGATGGGCCCGCGCGACACCAGCACGCGCCGCCTGAACATCTCGCAGACGTTCTACCCGTTCGGCGCGATGGCGGGCGTGTACATGGGCAGCTTCCTGATCTTCAAGGAAGGCGACGCATCGCATGCACAGCTCGCGGCGATGTCGGCGGCCGATGCGCACCTGCACCAGCTCGCGATGATCCAGGCGACGCTCGAACCGTACAAATGGCTGATCGTCGTGCTCGCGGCCGTGTTCGTCGTGTTCGCGCTGACGCCGTATCCGGCCTGCAAGGGCAACGGTGCGGGCGCAACCATGCACCGGATCGACGCGCGCGGCACGCTCGCGCGGCTGTTCGGCAACCGCCGCTTCGTCGCGGGCATCGTCGCGCAGTTCCTGTACGTCGGCGCGCAGGTCGGCGTGTGGAGCTTCACGATCCGGCTCGCGATGCAGATCGGCGGGCTCGACGAGCGCGGCGCATCGCACTATCTGCTCGCGACGTTCTTCGCGTTCTTCGTCGGCAAGCTGATCGCGACGCTCGTGATGAAGCGCGCCGGCCCGGCGAAGGTGCTGATCGTCTACGGCGTGCTATGCATCGCGCTGCTCGCGTACACGATCGGCGTGCACAACATCACGGCCGTCTATGCGGCGGTGTGCGTGAGCGTGTTCCTCGGCCCGTGCTGGCCGACGATCTACGGCCTCACGATCGACGGTCTCGGCAAGGACACCGAATACGGCGGCTCGATCCTCGTGATGAGCATCGTCGGCGGCGCGGTCGTGCCGCTGATCCAGGGGCTGATCTCCGATCACACGGGCGGCAACATGCAGCTCGCGTTCGTCGTGCCGCTCGCATGCTTCGTCGTGATCGTCTACTACGGCGTCTACTGCCTGCGCCACCTGCCTGCCGCGACGCCCGACACGGCAGGCGAAGAAGGCAGCGCGTCCGCGCGCTACGTCGACACGCGCAACACGTCGGGAGCCTGACGATGCGAGGCGAAATCGAACTGCGCCGCGACGACTTCCGCGACACGCCGCGCACGCTGTATCGCGCCGACGGCGTCGCCGTCACCGCGTTCGCGTATCCGTCCGGCGTCGAGGCGCTGAAGCTCGAGAACCGCCGCGGCCACGTCGTCGTGCTGCCGTATCTGGGCCAGATGATCTGGGCCGCCGCGTTCGACGGCCGCGACCTGACGATGAAGCACATGTTCCGGCAGCCGAAGCGCGCGGCGTCGATCATCGATACGTACGGCTGCTTCATGTTCCACAGCGGGCTGCTGCGCAACGGTTGCCCGGGCCCGGACGACACGCACGCGCTGCATGGCGAGATGCCGTGCGCGCCGATGGATCGCGCCAGCCTCGTCGTCGGCGCGGATGCGCGCGGCGCGATCGTTGAAGTGACCGGCGAGTACGAGTACGTGCAGGGCTTCGGCAGCCACTATGTCGCGCGAGCGTCGGTGCGGCTCGCCGAGCACGACGCGCAGATGACGATCGGGATGGACGTGACGAATCTCGGCGGCACGCCGATGGACCTGATGTACATGGCGCACCTGAACTACGCGTACGTGCCGGGCGGCCGCTTCGTGCAGTCGCTGCCGCGCGGCGGCCTGCGGCTGCGCGACAGCGTGCCCGCGCACGTGAAGCCGACGGCCGCGTGGCGCGACTACACGGCCACGCTCGCACGCGAACCGGAACGGCTCGCGACGCTCGAGGCCCCCGCGCTGTACGACCCGGAAATCGTGTTCTTCATGAACGGCGCGGCAACGGATGCGCACGGCGTCGCGCATTTCCTGCTCGCGCATCCGGACGGCGGCGCATTCCACACCGCGTATCGTCCCGAGCAGTTTCCGCACGCGACGCGCTGGATCCTGCACAACGCGGATCAACAGGTGGCCGCGTTCGCGCTGCCGTCGACGTGCGAGCCGGAAGGCTATGAAGCCGAGCGCCGCAAAGGCCATGTCGCGGCGCTGGCGGCGGGCGCGACGCGCCGCTTCGAGGTCGTCACGGGCTATCTGAGCGCGGCGGAAGCGCGCGCGGCGACGGAACGGCCCGATGCGTAACGCGATGCGCGGCCGCCCGCCGTCAGGTCACGAGCGCGATCCCGTGTTCGCGGATCGTCGTTTCGTACCGGCTGCTCAACTGCCCGTCGGAGATCACGTAGTTGAAGTCGGCGAGCTCCGCGAAGTACGCGGCGCGCACTTCGTCGAACTTCGTGTGATCGACGAGCAGGAAGCGGTTCTGCGCGCGCGCCATCACCTTCTTCTTCGCGTCGACTTCGTGGAAGTTGAAGCACGTGACGCCGCAGCGCTCGCTCACGCCGGCCGCCGAGATGAACGCCTTCGACACGCGCACCGTATCGAGAATGCCCGTCTCGGCCACCGACTCGAACACCATGTTCTTGCGGTGATACGCGCCGCCGCACAGGATCACGCTGCAATGCGGTTTCTGCTGCAGCTTCGCGAACACGTTCAGCGAATTGCAGACGGCGGTGAATTCGAGGTCGTCCGGAATGAAGTCGACGACGAACGGCGTGGTCGAGCCGCAGTCGACGAAGATCGTGTCGCCCGTCTTCACGAACTGCGCGGCGAGCTTGCCGATGCGGCGCTTCTCCTCGGTCTGCCGGTTGTTCTCGTCGCTGATCAGGTATTCGCCGATGTCGCTGCGCTGCGCGGCGAAATGGCGCGTCACGTAGCCGCCGATCAGGCTCAGGCCGTGCGGGTTGTCCGCGAGATCGCGGCGGATCGTCATTTCCGACACGCCGAACAGGTCGGCCACTTCCTTCAGATGAATCGCGTTCTGCCCTTGCAGCACGTTCATCAGCGTCTTGATCCGTTCGCCCTTCTTCGTTTCCATGCCTGTATCCTGCCTGCCCGTCACACGCGTCGCCCGCGCCGCTCGCCGTGCCGGGCGCGCGGGCCCGGCCGGAATGTCGTATTTGTAACAAACCGATGTGAAAACATCAACTTTCCGTGTGCCTTTCCGGCGCACGATCCGTGGAGTCCTGACACATGCCGCTTTCCAACGCCCAACTCGCCCAAACCATCGATCACACGTTGCTCGCGCCCGACGCGAGCGACGCGCAGATCCGCGAACTCTGCCGCCAGGCGGCCGAGCATCGCTTTTACTCGGTCTGCGTGAATTCGGCGAACGTGCCGCTCGCCGCGCGCGAGCTGGCCGACACCGGCGTGCTCGTTTGCGCGGTGGTCGGTTTTCCGCTCGGCGCGGGGCTGTCCGCCGCGAAGGCGTTCGAGGCGTCGGCCGCGATCGCGGCCGGCGCGCGCGAGATCGACATGGTGATCAACCTCGGCGCGCTGAAGAGCGGCCGCGCCGACGACGTGCAGGCCGATATCGATGCCGTGCACCGCGCCTGCGGCACGGTGCCGCTCAAGGTGATCCTCGAAACGGGGTTACTGACCGACGACGAGAAGGTGCGCGTGTGCGAGATGTGCCGCGCGCTCGGCGTCGCGTTCGTGAAGACGTCGACCGGGTTCGGGCACGGCGGCGCGACGCTCGCCGACGTCGCGCTGATGCGCCGCACGGTCGGCCCGACGCTCGGCGTGAAGGCGTCCGGCGGCGTGCGCGATCGCGCGACCGCGCTCGCGATGCTCGAAGCCGGCGCGACGCGGCTCGGCACGAGCTCGGGCGTGGCGATCGTCACCGACAAGGACGGCAGCGACGCGGCGTACTGACCGCACGGCGGCCCGGCTTGCCTGCGCGTCGTCAGGTCGCGACGTGCAGGCAGCCGGCGCCGAACGGTTCGACCGGCACGCCGGTTGCGACGCCCGGCACCAGTCAGTACGGACGACCGGTCGCGGCAACGCTCATTGCGCCGGGTCTTTCAGCTCGATCAGCAGATCCTTCGCCGCCACCCGCTCGCCCGGCTTCACGTGCACGGCCGCGATCTCGCAATCGCGCTCCGCCGCGATGTGGGTTTCCATCTTCATCGCCTCGAGCGCGATCAGCGTCGTGCCGGCCGCCACGCGCTGCCCCGGCTGCACGGCCACCGTCACCACCGAGCCCGGCATCGGCGCCGCGACGTGCAGCGGATTGCCCGGATCGGCACGCTGCAGCCCATGCCGCTCCTTGCCCGCCTGCGCGCTGGTCTTCTGCTCGACCAGCGCGGAACGCGACTGGCCGTTCAGCTCGAACAGCACCTTCACGATGCCGTCCTGCGCATCGGCGTGCTGGCCCTGCAGCGCCACCAGCAGCGTCTTGCCCGGCTCGATGTCGATCGCCACTTCCTCCTGCGGCTGCAGCCCGTACAGGAACGCCGGCGTCGGCACGACCGACGTGTCGCTGTACGCGCGAACGTGCGCGTAGTAGTCGATCGTCTGCTTCGGATACATCAGGTACGACGCCAGTTGCCGGTCGTCCAGCGGCTGCTCGCACGCGGCCTCGGCCTGCACGCGTGCCGCGTCGAGATCGACCGGCGGAATCTGGTCGCCGGGGCGATACGGCGCCGGCGGCTCGCTCTTGAGCACCTTGCGCGACAGCTCCGCCGGGAAGCCATCGGGCGGGAAGCCCAGTTCGCCCTTGAACAGCGACACGACCGACTCGGGGAACGCGATGTCCTTGGCCGGGTTGCGCACGTCGTCCACGGCGAGATCGTTCGCGACCATCATCAGCGCCATGTCGCCGACCACCTTCGACGTCGGCGTGACCTTCACGATGTCGCCGAACAAGCGGTTGACGTCCGCATACGCGCGCGACACCTCGGTCCAGCGATGATCGATGCCGAGCGAGCGCGCCTGCTCGCGCAGGTTCGTGTACTGGCCGCCCGGCATCTCGTGACGGTAGACGTCGGCCGTGCCCGCGCGGATCTCCGATTCGAACGGCGCGTAGTAGCGGCGCACGCCTTCCCAGTACATCGACGCTTCGTGCAGGCGATCCTGATCCAGCCCCGGGTCGCGTTCGCTGCCGGCCAGCGCGGCCGCGATGCTCGACAGGTTCGGCTGCGACGTGAGGCCGCTCATCGCATCGAGCGCGCCGTCCACCGCGTCGCAGCCCGCACCGACCGCCGCGAGCACCGACGCCGCGGCGATCCCGCTCGTGTCGTGTGTATGGAAATGCACCGGCAGCCCGGTTTCTTCCTTGAGCGCCTTCACGAGCGTCGCGACCGCCTGCGGACGGCAGATGCCGGCCATGTCCTTGATGCCGAGCACGTGCACGCCGGCTTTCTGCAGTTCGCGCGCGATGCCGACGTAGTATTTGAGGTCGTACTTCGAACGCGACGTGTCGAACAGGTCGCCGGTGTAGCAGATCGCGCCTTCGCACAGCATTCCGCTCTCGCCCACCGCATCGATCGCCACGCGCATGTTGCGCACCCAGTTCAACGAGTCGAACACGCGGAACACGTCGACGCCCGCGCTCGCGGCCTGCTGCACGAAGAAGCGCACGACGTTGTCCGCGTAGTTCGTGTAGCCGACCGCGTTCGAGCCGCGCAGCAGCATCTGGAACAGGATGTTCGGCACGCGCTCGCGCAGCAGCGCGAGCCGCTCCCACGGGTCTTCCTTCAGGAAGCGCAGCGCGACGTCGAAGGTCGCGCCGCCCCAGCATTCGAGCGAGAACAGTTGCGACAGCTCGCGCGCGTAGAACGGCGCGATCGG
Organism: Burkholderia sp. IDO3; assembly: GCF_003366075.1. Taxonomy (NCBI): domain Bacteria; kingdom Pseudomonadati; phylum Pseudomonadota; class Betaproteobacteria; order Burkholderiales; family Burkholderiaceae; genus Burkholderia; species Burkholderia sp. IDO3. The sequence continues at coordinate 399,705 of NZ_CP028964.1, read as the reverse complement.
CAGCATGTCGGCCGTGCGCATGCGCGTCGCGAACAGCGACTGGTGCGCGTCGCGCATCGTCGTGTCGGTCAGCAGCACCTGCTTCTGGTCGAGCATCCAGCGCGCGAATTTCTCCGGGCCGAGTTCGCGCAGGCGATCGCGCGTGCCGGCCGGAATCGCCACCGCCGTATCGACCTTCGGCAGCACCGGTTTCTGCAACGGCAGCGCCGGCAGCGTGCGGCCCTTCATCTCGGTGTTGCCGTTCACGTTCAGCTCGCCGAGATAGCGCAGCAGCTTCGTCGCGCGGTCGCCGCGCTTCGCGAATGCGAGCAGCTCCGGCGTCTTGTCGATGAAGCGTGTCGTCACGTCGCCCGCGATGAAGGCCGGGTGATTGATCACGTTCTCGAGGAACTGCAGGTTCGACGTGACGCCGCGAATCCGGAACTCGCGCAACGCGCGATCCATCCGATGAATCGATTCGGCGGCTGTCGGCGCCCAGGTCGTCACCTTGACGAGCAGCGAGTCGTAGTACGGCGTGATCACCGCGCCGCCATACGCGGTGCCGGCGTCGAGCCGCACGCCGAAGCCCGCTGCACTGCGATAGGCCGTGAGCCGCCCGTAGTCGGGCAGGAAGTCGTTCTCCGGGTCCTCGGTCGTGATCCGGCATTGCAGCGCGTTGCCGTTCAGCGGAATCGCGTGCTGTTCCGGCACGCCGGCCGCGCGCGCGACGAGTGCGCCGTCGCCGTCCGTCGCGTCTTCGGCGAGCCCGATCCGGCCGCCTTCGGTGATGCGGATCTGCGCCTTCACGATGTCGATGCCGGTGATCATCTCCGTCACCGTGTGCTCGACCTGGATGCGCGGGTTCACCTCGATGAAGTAGAACTGGCCGGTGTCGGCATCCATCAGAAATTCGACGGTGCCCGCATGCGTATAGCCGACCGCGCGCATCAACCGCAGCGCGGATTCGCACAGCGCTTGCCGGCCGTCGTGATCGAGGTACGGCGCCGGCGCACGCTCGACCACCTTCTGGTTGCGCCGCTGCACCGTGCAGTCGCGCTCGTACAGATGCACGACCGTGCCGTGCAGGTCGCCGAGCACCTGCACCTCGACGTGGCGCGCATTGCGCACGAGCTTCTCGACGTACACCTCGTCGTTGCCGAACGCGGCCAGCGCCTCGCGCCGCGCGACGGGCAGCAGCGTCTCGAGGTCGCGTTCGTTCTCGAGCACGCGCATCCCGCGTCCGCCGCCGCCCCAGCTCGCCTTCAGCATCAGCGGATAGCCGACTTCGGCGGCCAGCGCCTTGCATGCGGCGAGATCGTCCGGCAGCGGCGCGGTTGCAGGCATCACGGGCACGCCGGCCGCGATCGCCGCGTTGCGCGCGGCCACCTTGTTGCCGAGCGTGCGCATCACGTCGGGCGACGGGCCGATCCAGCGGATGCCGGCGTCGATCACGGCTTGCGCGAACTCGGGGTTCTCGGACAGGAAGCCGTAGCCGGGGTGAATCGCGTCGACGTTGGCCTGGCGCGCGACGCGCAGGATGTCGTCGATGTCGAGATACGCGGCGAGCGGCTTCTTGCCCTCGCCGATCAGGTAGCTTTCGTCCGCCTTGAAGCGATGCAGCGCGAGGCGGTCTTCCTTCGAATACACCGCCACCGTACGCATGTTCAGTTCGGCGGCGGCACGCATCACGCGGATCGAGATTTCCGAGCGGTTCGCGATCAGGATGGACTGGATGGGGGTGGGCGTCACGGCAGCCATGGATAGTGAAGAGTTGAATTAAGCACGCCGACGCGCCGTCCGCCACCCGCCTGCTTCACTGGGCGGCGTGCGGATCGTCGCATCGGTCATTCGCGGTTGCATCGTCCCGGCTTTCGCCAGTCGACATGTTCGCCATATCGCCCGAGGGCCGCTATAACCGTCGCGACGATGAATGGTATCCAGCCGACCAAGCGGAAACGAGGAGCCGGCCGGGCGTTGGCGGACACACGGCGCGCCCGCGCCACGGCCGGGCGCGCGACAGAATCAGTCTCGGGGGTCGAAAAGCGGTGCGTGATCCATCCAGTCGTAGCCTGTCGCGCCTTTCGCCCAGGCCCAGTTCGCCTCGCGGCGTCGTTCGCCGAAGCCTCCGGATGTCATGGCAGATGGATTCGCGTCCGTCGCGTGTTCCCGCACAACGCGATGCGCGTCGTTCCCGGATACCGGGTGTCGTTTGCCGTAGCCTGTCATTGCATCACCTTACGATTGGAAAGCGGGCCGTCCGTCGAGCTGCCGGGTTCGTTTCGTTCCGTGCGGAACGACCGGCCGGACGAGCGGACATCGAGCATGTCGCTCCGGTGATGCAAAAAGCAGGCCACGTCGCCGACCGGACGGACGGCGTTGATGGGCGGTGCCCGGACGCGCGATCCGGTCCCGTGCCGGCTCAGGGATGAAATCGAGATTTCAATTCTGAAATCGGCGAATCCCGTCGCAACGTGTTGCGATGGTGATTGCGATGGCGGTGCGGATGCCGGAACGGCGCGATCGACGCGACCGTGCCGGTTGGGTCCGGAATCGCCTCGGTCCCGGTCGGCGCGAAACCCGAACGCGCCTGCATCCTGTCGACGCATGCGGCGCGGGATGAACCGGCCCGCGCAGCGGATCGCGAACCATCGCGCCACGTCGGCCAATTGCGGCGGCTCGGCTGAGCGGAGCCGCCGCCGTGCGCAGCCGGTCCTGCCCGGCCGGATCTGCCGTCAGGACACCGGCGCGACCCGCCCCGGCGCCCTCCTTTTCATTCCAGCCCGCCCCCTCAAACCCCATGCGCATTCAGCCGCGCCGCATACCAGCGCGAGAACTGATCGACATAGGCTTCCGTGAACGGCGAGAACACGCCCGGCGCATACGCCGGATCCTGCGTGCCCGCATGCGTGATCTCGACGAGGTGCTTGTCCTGCGTATTCGTCGCGACCCACACTTCGGTCAGATCCGACAGCGTGTAATCGACACCTTCGACCGCGTCCGCATGCACGAGCCATTTCGTGCGGACGAGCGTTCTGTCCGGCGCGAGCGGGATGATGTACGAAATCACCGCGTGATCGCTCATCACGTGGGTCCACGAGTTGTGCGTCCACAAGTGCGCATCGCCGAGATCGCGCCGCTGCAGATTGCCGAACAGCTTCGTGCTCGCCACCTTGGTGCTCATCGTCTGCGATTCGCCCTCGCCGGCGATCACGAGCTGCTGCGTGCGGAACTGCGTGACGGCGTCCTCGTCGAGCCATTCGACGGTCGCGCCGATGAAGCCTTCGTTCTCCCAGTTCGTCTGGCAGGCGGCATTGCGCGCCTTGTATTCTTCGAACGCCTGAAGCTGCGCTTCCGTCAGGTTTTCCGGGCAGAAGCCGAAATCCTCGGGCAGGAACGACGCGGTCAGCTCGGGGTGCGTGCCCGCGCAGTGATAGCACTCGCGGTTGTTCTCGATCACCAGCTTCCAGTTGCCGTTCTCGATGATCTCCTGCTCGAACGCGATCTTCGTATTTTGCAGGTCGTACGGTGCGAAGCGCGGCACCATCGTTTCCTCGAGCTTCGCGATGTCGGCCGGCGGATCGTCGGCGAGGCACACGAAGATGTGCGTACCGACGATGCGCGTGTGCACCGGAATCAGACTGCGGCATTTCGCATCGAAGTCCTTGCCCATGTGCGTCGCGTGGCGCAGCGAGCCGTCGAGATCGTAAGTCCATTGATGATAAGGACACACAAGCATGCCGACCGTCGACTTCCCCGCTTCCTTCAGCCGCGCGCCGCGGTGGCGGCACACGTTCCGGTAGGCGCGGACGTTTTCGTCGTCGTCGCGCACGATGAGGATCGACGACTTGCCGATATCGACGGTCGACACGTCGCCCGGCTCCGGCACGTCGGCGGTCACGCCGACCAGAATCCAGTGCTTCGAGAAAAAGACGTCGACATCCGTTTCGAACACGTCCTGACGGCCGAACAGCTCGCCGGGCATCCCGTGCCCCGGCTGGCGGCTGCGAATCAGATCCCCATGCGTCTTGACATGCACTTCAGACATCGTCTTTCTCCAATCCTGTGTTGATGGAATCGCGCGGCTTCGGAAATTCCCGCTGTGATTTCAGTATTGGATTGACGAAAAAGAGCGTCAACGCGCTTTATTTTCGTTCTGGCATTACCTGGGATCATGCGAAACGGACGGCGCACGGCCGCGTCAGCCCTGGGCGTCCGCGCGCAGCCATTCGACGAGCCCGTCGATCGCCGGCGTGATCGTCTTGCCGTGCGGCACCACGATGTAATAGGCGTCCGTCATCGGCAAGGATGCGATCGGCAGCCGCACGAGTTCGCCGGCGTCGAGCAGGTCCTGGACGAGCCGCCCCCAGCCCAGCGCGACGCCGTGGCCATATCGGGCGGCGTCGATCGCGTCGGTGTACAGGCTGCACCGCAGCGCGAAATTCAATCGGTCGGGCCGGAAGCCCGCGGCATGGAACCACGCCTCCCAGCCCATCCAGCCCTCCGACGTCGAATCGGATTCCACGAGCGTGACGGCGGCGAGCTCCGCCAGCGATTCAGGCGTGCCGTGCCGCTGCAGCCACGCCGGCGAGCAGACGGGAAAGACGGCTTCGTCGAACAGCCGGATCGCCGTGCCGTCGGCCCAGCGGCCGTTCCCGTAGCGCACCGCGACATCGATTTCGTTGTGGCGAAGATCGGCGGTAAACATCAGCGTCGCGAGGCGCAGCTGCAACTCGGGCTGCGCGGCCTTCAGCGCGGCGAGCCGCGGCAGCAGCCGGAAATGCGAGAACGCGGCGGTCGCCGCGAGGACGAGTTCCTGCCGGATCGGGCCGCTCGTCAGGCGGTCGAACACGCCGGCGATCTTCTGCATCGACTCGGCCACCACGCGGTACAACGCGGCGCCTTCGTCCGTCAGCGCGATCGAGCGATGCAACCGCAGGAACAGCCGCTGGCCGAGCATCTCCTCGAGGAACTTGACTTGCCGGCTCACCGCGGCCTGCGTGACGCCGAGCTCGTGCGCGGCGAGCGTGAAGCTGCCGAGGCGGGCGACCGCCTCGAATTCGACGAGCGCCGTCACGGACGGGATGAGCCGCCGATAGCCTTTGGGGGTTGCCGACGCAGGTTTCATCTGACGGACCAGTCGTTCGAGGTTAGGCGGATTCTATCAAGCGGCCAATCCGTCATCGACCGCCGGCCATGCGTCGTGGAGCGGCCGTCGTGCCGGCCGCTCCGGAGACCGGCGCTCGACGGCACTCAGAACTTGTGCCGCAGCGCGACGCGCGCAACGATCTGGTTGCTGCCGGACGATACGCCGTCCGCGCCCGGCACGTAGGCGACATCCAGCACGGTCCCGGTGCGATCGCCGCCGACGTGCTGATAGGCGCCCTGCACGTACACGTCGGTCCGCTTCGACAGGAAGTAGTCGGCCATCAGCCCCGCGCTCTGGTAGTTCGGGTGCTGCTTGCCGCCCGTCGCGTTGAAGTCGGCACGCGTATAGGCGTACATCGCGCCGACGAAGAACGCGGGCGTGAACTGGTACTTGCCGTTGATTTCGACGTTCTGGAACCGCAGGCTCGACAACGTCCCCGCCGACGGCGTGATCGCGCCGACGTACCCCGAGCTGAGCGGATTCGCGACGTACGTGTTCGTGTACGAGATGCCGACGTTGGCCTTGCCGAACGTATAGCTCGCGCCCGCGCCGAAGATTCGCAGCCGGTCGGCGAGGAAGTTCTCGTCGCCCGCGTTGGTGATCGCGCCGGCGGCCGTCGACGACGGATGGTCGGCCTGCAGGTATGCGGCGGCGAGCAGCAGGTCGCCGATGACGTACTGGACGCCCGCGCTGAACTGGCGGTTGTTCGCGAAGCCGGTCCCGTTGCTGAAGCTGTACGTGCCGCCGAACTGCAGGCCCGCGATCGTCGGGCTCGTGTACTTGACCGTGTTGTTCACGCGGAACGAGTTGTCCGTGTTGTCGTTGTCGTACGGATGCGAGAACAGGTAGCCGCCCCAGCTGCCGTTCGCGGTCGTCTGCGCGAGATAGTCGACGACCGAGTCGTACTGACGGCCCAGCGTCACGGTGCCGAACCGGTCCGACGCAATGCCGACGTACGCCTGGCGGCCGAACATCAGCCCGCCCTGGCCGAGGCGGCCGCTGTTGACGTCGAAGCCGTTCTCCAGCTGGAACACGGCCTTCGTGCCGGCGCCGAGGTCCTCGGCGCCCTTCAGGCCCCAGCGGCTCCCCTGGACGAAGCCGCTCTGGAGTTCATAGACTTTCTTGCCCGATACGTTGTTCGTATAGTTGAACCCTTCGTCGATCAAGCCGTAGAGCGTCACGGTACTTTGTGCGATCGCCGGCGCGGCGACGGCGGACAGGATCGTGCAAGCGAGAATCTTCTGTTTCATTCAGGTCTCCGAACCTAATGTTGCGATGATTGTTATCCAACCTGGCAAACCACTGCTGAAGCAGTTCGGAGCGTATCAATCCAAATTGCGCCCGCCAGAAACATTTCCTGCGGCTTATACGATACTTTTGGTTATGCAGGCGTCGGCGAGCCGGGCGGGCGACGGCCGGCGCCGGTGTCGCGCGCTATTGACCGGCCTCGACGCCGGCATCGAGCCAGCCGCGCATCATCACGCCGACCTCGTCGCTCAGCCACTGCCGGAACAGCCGGTACTCCGGGCGCGGCTGCGCATTGCGGTGCGTGATCAGGTAATGATGGCGATCGTGAAACACCAGCACGTCCTGTACCGGCCGCACGAGCATGCCTTTCTCGATCTGCCGGTGCACGAGATGATGCCAGCCGAGCAGCGTCCCCTCGCCGCCCTCGGCCTGCGCGACCAGCAGCCGGTAGTCGTTGCTTTCCAGATACTTGTTCTCGGTCATCGTATCGGTGCCGTCGCTTTGCTGGAACCAGTTGCGCCACACGCGCCAGTCGACGTGCTCGCACACCTGCGCGCGGCCGAGCATCGACAGGTTCAGGGTCGGACTGGACAGCAGGTCCAGCGGCTTCAGCGACCGGCCATGAAAATACCGCTCGTGAAACGACGGGCTGCACACCGGATAGACGATGTCGTGAAACAGCGGCTCGGCTTCGAACTCGGGCTCGCGCGGCGGGTTCTTCGTGATGATCACGTCGGGCTCGATGAGCCCGTCCAGCTCCATGAAATGCTCGGTCACGATCACGTGCAGCCGGATGTCCGGAAACTGCTCGCGAAACGCGGGCAGCCGCGACGACAGCCACAGCGCCGAGAACGTATGCGACACGCAGACCATCAGCGCATGCTTGTCGGTCCGGCGCACCGCTTCCGCCGCCTCGGCGATGTTCATGATCGACAGGTACGACGCGTTGTAGAGAATGCGTCCCGCATCCGTCAGCGCGATATGCCGGCCGGTACGCTCGAACAGCGCGACGTCCAGCGAATCCTCGAGTTCCTTGATCTGCCGGCTGATCGCCGCCTGCGTCACGCACAGCACCTCGGCCGCCTGAGTGAAGCTCTCGTAGCGCGCCGCCGTCACGAAACACCGCAGCGCCCGCAACGACGGCATCTGCGCGAGGAGTCGGTCTGCAAACAGTTGCTTCTTCAACATGGCTTTCACTCTCAAAACGGAAATCGGACGCTTCGTCGACGAACCCGTCGACGACCGTCCCGCCGGGTGGCCGCGGGCGGTCTCATCGCAAACCGTTCAATTATCTGAATATTGCGGCTTGCGCGTCAGCCGGGCGGCTGGCAAAGGCGGCTCAGCCGCCGTAACGGCGTCACGACGACGCCATTCTCGATCGATTGTGCACCGCGTCGCTATTATCGGAATCGATGACGGGGACTGCAAGGCGAACCGCGCGGGAGGACGCTCGCGGCCGCGCGGCGCGGCGCGTTTGCGCAACGCACCACGACACGCCGGGCGGTGCGGTCACGGCGCTACGGCGTCGCTGCGCGCGCGGCCGGGCGGATCGTCGCGGGTCGCGCGCGGCGTGCGTCCGCCACTCGACAAGCGGTCGTGCTCGCGCGGCACCGTGCGTCGCGATCGCTCCGCGGCGTGCGCGGGCGTCCGAAGCCGCCGCGCGCACGCCGCCAGCCGGGGCCGGGCCGCGGGCCCGGCGTGCCGCGCCCTTCGTGCGCGCGCTCAGTCGAGCTTCAGCCAGGTGGTCTTCAGCTCGCAATATTGATCGTGCGCGTAGACGGATTTGTCGCGCCCGCCGAACCCCGACTGCTTGAAGCCGCCGAACGGTGTCGACAGGTCGCCTTCGCCGAAGCAGTTCACCGTGACCGTGCCCGCCCGAATGCGCGCGGCCACCTTGTGCGCGCTGTTCACGTTGTCGGTCCACACCGACGCGGCAAGCCCGTAGCACGTGTCGTTGGCGATCCGCACCGCATCGTCGACGTCGTCGTATTCGATGAAGCACACGACCGGCCCGAACACCTCGTCGCGCGCGATGCTCATCTCCGGCGTCACCTGGTCGAAGATCGTCGGCTCGACGAACCAGCCGCCGGTTTCGGTCAGGATCGCGCGCCCGCCGCACGCCACGCGCGCGCCTTCGGCCTTCGCCTTCTCGATATGGCCGAGCACCTTCTCGTAGTGCTTCTGCTCGATCAGCGCGCCGAGCTTCACGTCCGGGTCGAGCGGATCGCCGGTCTTCCAGCCGGCGAGCACGCCCTGGATCTTCTCGAGCAGTTCCGCCTTGCGGCTCGACGGCACGATGATCCGCGAGCCGGCGCTGCAGTTCTCGCCCATGTTCCAGAACGCGGCCGCGACGGCCTGTTCGGCCACCGCATCGAGATTCGCGACGTCCGGCAGGATCACCTGCGGATTCTTGCCGCCGCACTCGAGCACGACGCGCTTGAGGTTCGTGTCGGCCGAGTAGTGCAGGAAGCGCTTGCCGGTTGCGGTCGAGCCGGTGAACGCGACGAGATCGACGTCGGGATGGCGGCCGATCGCTTCGCCGGCCTCGCCGCCGAAGCCCGTGACGACGCTGAACACGCCCGGCGGCACGCCGGCCTCGGCCGCGAGATCGGCGATGCGCAGCGTCGACAGCGACGTCTGCTCCGCCGGCTTCACGACCACGCTGTTGCCGACCGACAGCGCCGGGCCGATCTTCCACGCGAGCATCAGCGCCGGGAAATTCCACGGCAGCACCGCGCCGACGACGCCGATCGGCTCGCGGGTGATCATGCTGACCACGCCCGCGCCGGACGGCGACAACGCGTCGTAGCGCTTGTCCGTCACCTCCGCGTGCCAGCGAATGCACGCGGCCGACTCGGGAATGTCGAGCCCGAGGCATTCGCCGATCGGTTTGCCGGCTTCCAGCGCCTCGAGCAGCGCGAGTTCGTCCGTATGCGCGTCGATCAGCTGCGCGAGCCGAAGCAGCACCGCCTTGCGGTGCGCGGGCGCGGCCTTCGACCACACGCCGGATTCGAACGCGTCGCGCGCGGCCGCGACCGCCTGATCGACGTCGCGTCCGTTGCAGCGCGCGACTTCGGCGAGCACCTTGCCGGACGCCGGGTTGAGCGTTCCGAACGTCTCGCCCGACGCGGCCGCGCTGCGTTTGCCCGCGATGAATGCGCGACCGTCGAGCGACAGCGCTTGCGCCTTTTGAATCCAGTCCTGATGGGTCGTCATGTCGTTTCCTCAAAAATCAAAGTTCGGCGCCGGCCGAGAATTCCTTGGCCCAGATCGTCGCCGACACGGCCAGGTCGACGAGCGGCCGGACCGGCAGCGGGCGGGGATGCGGCTGCTTCAACAATTGCTGCACGAGATCGCTCGATTCGCCGAGCGCGTATTCGGCGATCAACTTGCCGGATGACGACCCGCGGCTCAGGCCGAGGCCGTTGCATCCGATCGCTTCGTAAAGGCCGTCGTCGCGCTTGCCGAACAGCGCGCCGTTGTTCGCGGACAGGCACAGCGGCCCGCCCCACGTGTATTCGAGCTCGACGCCGGCGAGCATCGGGAAGCGGCGCTCGAACGAGCGCCGATGCAGGCTGCGCGACTTCGCCAGATCGGCCTGCGACACCTTCACGTCCGGCCGGAACGCGAAATGGTTGCGCACGCAAATACGGTTGGTGATCAGGCGCCGCACCGTGGTGCCCATCGGGTCGGCCGGGATCAGCGACCACGAGCGCGCGCCGCCGAGTTTCGCCACTTCGTCCGGATTCATCGGGCGCGTGAGCGAAGCGAACGTATAGACCGGCAGCAAGCCGTTCGAATGCCGGCCGAACGTCGCCGCATAGGCGTTCGTGCACAGGATCACCTGCTTCGCGACGATCCTGCCGCCCGCGAAATGCAGCACCCGCGTGTCGCCGCGCTGTTCGATCGCCGTGACCGCGCTGTGCTCGAACACCGTCACGTTGTCCGGCTGCGTCGCCGCCAGCCCGCGCATCAGCGCGGCCGGCTGTACCGTACTGCAGCCCGGCGTGAACAGCGCGCCCGTATAGAAGCCGGTTCCGGTCACCGCCTGGATCGCCGGCTGGTCGAGCCACTCGAACGCTTCGCCGATGCGCGCCAGCCCGTCGGCGAAATGCGCGAGCGCCGCCGCGCCCTTCTGGTTGACCGACGCGTGGAATTTGCCGTCGTCGCGCCAGTCGCAATCGATGCCGAAGCGCCGCACGATCGAGCGGACATAGTCGATGCCATGCCGCTGGAACCGGACATCGGCGCGATCTTCGTCGATGCTGCGCGAATAGCTTTCGCTGCTGATGTCGTGCGGCAGGTCGACGAAGAATCCGGAATTGCGCCCAGCCGTCGTGCGTCCGATCCGGTCGGCCTCCACCAGCGCGATGCTCACGTCGGGCGCCAGCTCAGCGAGCCGGCGCGCCGCGCACAGCCCGGTGATGCCGCCGCCGATCACGACCCAGTCGAACCGGGTTTCGGACGTGACGGTGCGAGCCTCCCGCGCGGGCGGCAGGCTCTCCCACCACCCGTTCATGCCGTCGGGCGCCGGAAACCGCGCGAATGCCAGATGCGAGCCCATGCTGGGTTACCGGCCGTCGCGGATCAGCGGTTTCACGAGCTTCGCGAACGCGTCGCGCTCGTCGCCCGACAGCGCGCCGAGCGGTGCGCGCGCGACGCCGACCGGCAGACCGGCCAGCTCGCAGCCGTAACGCACGTACTGAATGAACTTGCCGCTGCGCTCGAGCAGTTCGAGCACCGGCAGCAGTTGCGCCATCAGCTTGCGCCCGGCCGCGAAATCGCCGCGCGTCACGCAGGCGTCGAACAGCTCGGTATGTGCTTCCGGCAGGAAGTTCGACGCGCCGCCGACCCAGCTGCGCGCGCCCCATGCGAAAAATTCGAGCGCCTGGTCGTCCATCCCGCAACTGAGCACCAGCCGGCCGCCGACATGCGTCGACAGATGATGCAGATGCGCGATGTCGCCGGTGCTTTCCTTCATCGCGGCGAAGTTCTTGCGCTCGAGCAGCTTCTCGAGAATCGCATCGCCGATCTCGGTGCCCGTGCGGGCCGGAAAGTTGTACAGCATGATCGGCATGTCGAGCGCATCGTCGACCGCGAGCAGATGCGCGAGCAATTCCTGCTGCGTCGGCTGCGCGTAGTACGGCGCCGCGACCAGCAACGCATTCAATCCCGCGCGCTTCGCTTCCCGGCCCAGACGCAGCACCTCTTTCGTCGTCGTCGCATTGATGCCCGCGGTCAGGAACGTCTTGCCGCCGGCCGCGGCCGCGACCGTGTCGAACGTGCGCACGCGCTCGTCGAAACTCAGTGCGTAGTATTCGCCCGTCGTCCCGCCGATCCCCAGACCCGACACGCGGCCGGCGAGATCGGCAGCATGCCTGCCCAGCAATGCGTGGTCGATTTCGCCGTCCGCGTCGAACGGAGTGACCAGCGGTGTGTGTACGCCCTCGAAGCTCATTTCGATTCCTCATTTGAGTGGATGGGCCAGGCCGTCGCTGCGCCGGACGCGTCATTGAAGCGTCGCGGCACGCACGGAACCGGCAATTCGACAAACGTCGTCGGCAAGCGGCGCGTTCGCGCAGCCGGGCCGATCGATTCGATACGCCACCGGGACGAAGGCCCCGGTCCGCCCGATTCCGGGATCAGGCGAACGCCTCCGCATGCGCGTATATGGGGAACTGGTTGCACAGATCGCGCACGCGGGTCCGGACCGCGCGCTCGACCACTTCGTCGCCGCCCGGATCGCGCTTGAGCGCGGACAGCACGTCGAGGATCATTTCGCCGATCTGCTCGAACTGCGCGGTGCCGAATCCGCGCGTGGTGCCGGCCGGCGTGCCGAGCCGGATGCCGGACGTGACGGTCGGGTTTTCCGTATCGAACGGAATCCCGTTCTTGTTGCAGGTGATGCCCGCGCGCTCCAGCGCCTTCTCGGCCTGCGTGCCGCTAATACGCAGGGAACGCAGGTCGACCAGCAGCAGATGGTTGTCGGTGCCGCCCGTAACGAGCGTCAGCCCGCCGTCGGTCAGCACGCGGGCGAGCGCCTGCGCGTTACGCAGCACCTGATCGATATAGCGCGTGAACTCCGGGCGCAGCGCTTCGGCGAAGGCGACCGCCTTGCCCGCGACCACATGCATCAACGGGCCGCCCTGCAACCCCGGAAACACCGCCGAATTGACCTGCTTCGCCACATCCGCGTTGTTCGTCAGGATGAAGCCGCCGCGCGGGCCGCGCAGCGTCTTGTGCGTGGTGGACGTCACCACGTCGGCGAACGGCACCGGGTTCTGATGCCGGCCGGCCGCGACGATGCCCGCGATGTGCGCCATGTCGACCATCAGCTTCGCGTCGACGCTGTCCGCGATCGCGCGGAACGCCGCGAAATCGAGCGCCCGCGGATAAGCCGAGTAACCCGCGATGATCAGCTTCGGGCGATGCCGCTCGGCGAGCCGGCGCACGTCGTCGTAGTCGATGCGCAGCGTGTCCGGGCTCACGCCGTACTGCACCGCATCGAACCATTTGCCCGACAGCGCCGGCCGCGCGCCGTGCGTGAGATGGCCGCCCGCATCGAGCGACATGCCCATCACCGTATCGCCGGGCCTGACCAGCGCGAGCATCACCGCACCGTTGGCCTGCGCGCCCGAATGCGGCTGCACGTTCGCATAGCCGGCGTCGAACAGCGCGCACGCGCGGTCGATCGCGAGCGCCTCGATCCGGTCGACGTGGTCGCAGCCGCCGTAGTACCGCCGGGACGGATAGCCTTCCGCATACTTGTTCGTCAGGACGGTGCCCTGCGCCTCCAGCACCGCCGCCGACGCGATGTTCTCGGACGCGATCAGCTCGATCTGGGTTTGCTGGCGACGCAGCTCCAGCGCGATCTCCGATGCGATCACCGGATCCCGACTCTGAAGCGTTTCGGAAAAAAAGCGGGCGTTCTCGTTCACTTGGTCACTCCGCGACGGGAATCATGACGGGCTGCGCGTGCTGCACGCTGCCGGGCCGGCGGGTTCGTCGCGCCCCGGACGATCGACGCCGGGGCGCGCGGGATTTACTGCTGCAGCCAGGCCTTCAGCTTCTCCGGATGCGCATCGACGAATTTCTTCGCGGCCGTCGCGTAGTCGTTCGTGCTGTTGCCTTCGAATTCGATCGCTTCGACGTCGGCGAGCGTCAGCTTCAGGTGCTTGAAGAACACGTCGGCACGCGGGAACTTGCCGGCGAATTTCTTCGATGCGAACGCGTGAATCTGCTCTTCCCCGCCCAGCGTGCCCTTCGGATCCTTCAGGTAGCGCATCTGCCACTTCTGGAACAACCAGTGCGGGCTCCAGACCGTCGCGACGACCCACTGCTTCGACTGGTACGCACGCGACACGCTCGCCAGCATCCCGGCCTCGCTCGATGCCTGGAGGTTGTAGCCGTCCAGGTTGTAGGCCTTGATGGTCTTCTCCGACGCCTGCATCAGGCCGCCGCCCGGCTCGATGCCCTGGATCGTGGCGTTCAGCTTGCTCTTGACTTCCGGCTTGTTCAGGTCGGCGATCGACGACAGCTCCGATTCAGGAATGTAGGTCGGCACGGCCCAGCCGTTCTTGCCGCCCGTGTAGATGATGCCGACGTCATCCAGGTCGTTCTTGTACTTCGCGTAATACGTCGCATGCGTGACCGGCAGCCAGCCGCCGACCATGATGTCCAGGTCGCCGCGCGCGACGCCCTGGTACTGGATGCCGATCGCGGCCTGCACGAACTCCACCGGCTGCTTGAGCTGCGTTTCCAGCACGTACTTCGCGACGTTGGCCACCGCCAGCACGTCCGCCCAGTTGGTCACCGCGATCTTGACCGGCTCGGCCGCCGACGCCGCTCCCACACCTGCGCTGCACGCAACCACCGTCGATACCGCAAGTTTCGCCAGAAGCGATTTGAACGTATGGATTTTCATCTAGTACTCCTTTTTAATTACGCGAATCTTTCAAGGGTGGGGAACGCCTCCGATCGGCGTTTCTGGTCTCCACGTACTGCTACATCGATTTCGCCGCGGCGCCGTGGCCGCGGCGCGTCATCGTCCTTCGGTTGCCTTCAATTGCCTTCAACTGCCGTGGCCGTCAGGTGCGGGCCGCGCCACGCGGGCCGGCCTTGCCGGCACGCGCCATCGGCTTCTTCACCTTCTTCTTCGCCTTCACGCCGAAGCTTTCCGTCAGGCGGTCCAGCACGATCGCGAGCAGCACGACCCCCAGCCCGCCTTCGAAGCCGATCCCGATGTCGAGACGCTGGATGCCGCTCAGCACGTATTCGCCGAGGCCGCCCGCGCCGATCATCGATGCCACCACCACCATCGACAGCGCCATCATGATCGTCTGGTTCACGCCCGCCATGATCGACGGCAGCGCGTTCGGCAACTGGATCTTCCACAGAAGCTGCCAGTCGGTGCTGCCGAACGAACGGCCGGCTTCGATCAGTTCCTCGCGCACCTGGCGGATGCCGAGCGTCGTCAGCCGCACGACCGGCGGCATGGCGAACACGATCGTCGCGATCACCGCCGGCACGCGTCCGAGCCCGAACAGGATCACGGCCGGGATCAGGTACACGAACGCGGGCATCGTCTGCATGAAGTCGAGCAGCGAGCGCAGGATCATGCCGATCCGGTTGTTGCGTGCGCCCCAGATGCCGAGCGGCACGCCGATCACCAGGCTGAAGAAGGTCGCCGCGATGACGAGCGCGAGCGTCGACACCGTCTGCGCCCACAAGCCCATGTAGTGGATCAGGAGCAGCGCAAAGCCGACGAAGATCGAAAACACGATGCCGCGGCGCCACAGCGCGAGGCCGACCAGAAGCACCACCATCGCGATGAACGGCACGGCGCCGAGCCCGTCTTCGAGCAGCTTCACGACCGCGCCGAGCCCCGCCGAGAACGTGTCGAAACCGCCGCGAAAGTGCAGAAACAGGAAATTGACGAAGTCTTCCGCGAACTTCCCGATCACCGACGAATTCATGCTGCCCTCCGTTGCATCATCTGCTTGAGTATCGTCCGGCAGGACACGACGCCTGCCAGTTGTCCCGCTGCGTCCGTCACCGGCACGTCGTGCTGCTGGGTCAGCGCGATCGACGCGAGTCGATGCAGATCCGTATCGATCGACACCGCGTTGAAGTCGTTCAGGAATGCCTCGCGAATCGGCCGCGCGCCGGACCGGTGCAGCGTGGCGGGCGTGACGCAGCCCAGGTAATGACCGGCCTCGTCGCACACGTAGCCGCATTCGGCGCCGCTGTCGATCAGCTGGTTCAGGTAACGATCGGACGGCGTGCCCGCATTGCAGCGAAGCAGCCCGCGCTCGACCTTCGTCATCATGCTGGCGGCCTTCAGGAAGCGCGACACGTCGACGTTGCGGAAGAAGTCCTGCACGTAGTCGTCCGCCGGCGTCTGGATCAGCTCGGCCGGCGTGCCGACCTGGATCAGGCAGCCGTCCTTCATGATGCCGATGCGGCCGCCGATCTTCACCGCTTCCTCGATATCGTGGGAGATGAACACGATGGTGCGCTGCTCTTCCTTCTGCAGGCGCAGCAGCTCGTTCTGCATTTCGAAGCGGATCAGCGGATCGAGCGCGGAGAACGCCTCGTCCATCAGCAGCACCGACGGATTGACCGCCAGCGCGCGAGCCAGGCCCACGCGCTGCTGCATGCCGCCGGACAACTCGCTCGGCAGCAGCTTTTCGTACGACCCGAGGCCGACGCGCTCCAGCGCGGCACGCGCGACTTCGTAGCGCTGCGCCTTCTTGATGCCCGCGACTTCGAGCCCGTACGCGATGTTGTCGATCACGGTCCGGTTAGGCAGCAGTGCGAACGACTGAAACACCATCGCCATCTTCTGGCGCCGGACGTCGCGCAGTTCCGGCGTCGACATCGGCGCGATGTCGCGGCCTTCGAGCACGACCTGTCCGGACGTCGGCTCGATCAGCCGGTTGAGCAGACGAACGAGCGTCGACTTGCCGGAGCCCGACAGCCCCATGATCACGAAGATCTCGCCGGCCCTCACGCTCAGGCTCACGTCGTTGACCGCCACCATGTTGCCGGTCTCGGCGAAGATCTCGTTGCGGCCGACACCGCTCTTCAGCATCTCGATCGCACGCTCGGGCTTCGGACCGAAAATCTTCGACAGGTGCTTGACGGTCAGGATGTCGGTTCCGGTCGCGATGCCCGACCGGGCGATCGACGGCGCGCCGTCGGTGTGGATTGCTCCGGGGGGAAGTACGTCGCCCGGTGCAAACGTCAGATTTGGGGCCATTCTGTCATCCCGACTGGATGGTGAAGGAAACCGCGAACTTCGGACGAGCCGCCATCGATTGCCGCGCTTGCTGCGCGGGCTCGATGCCGCTCCTGCGTGGTTGACGGCGCTGATACAGTGGTTGCAGCGTATCAATCCAATTACGCGGCTCCAGATACATTTTCTGTGCGCTTTTCCATACCTTTGGTAATGCATCGAATACGGGCAAAAAAGCGCGATTGCCCCGAAACCGTGCGAATGACGCGAAAGCCAATGGCGGTGCGGCTGTGCGGGATTTCGCGGGAATCGCGGCAATGGGGTGCACGCGGTGCGCAAGACGGTGCGCTAGGGGAAAATCCCGACGAGGGGACTTAAGGGAAACTACGGAGAAAACGGTCGAATGAAGGCAAAAACGTCCGTCGAACCGGGTCGGGTATGCAGGATCGGCGGTCGACGGCGATCGCCACCGCGCCGCCATCGCCGCGACGAACAACACGCAATCCGCACGCGCGACGTCGTCACGAACGTCGATAACGCGCGACGGCATCGCGACTGCTGAAAAAACACCGTGCGGCAGCGCATTCGCTGCTGCCGCACGGCGTTCCGGTTCAAACCGGCTGAGAACCGGTCGAACGATTCATCGCATCGTCAATCGTCCGCAAGCGGCCGCTTCGATGTTTCACTGCTAGCGAGCATCGCGACCAGCGCGACACCCGCCGCCCCGACCAGATACCATGCCGGCGCCAGCTTGTTCCCGGTCGCGCCGATCAGCCACGTCGCGACCAACGGCGCCGTCCCGCCGAACAGCGCATTCGCCGTATTGAAGCAGAACGCAAAACCGGTGTAACGCACCCGTGTCGGGAAAATCTCCGACAGGAAGCAGGGCAACGTCCCGTCGTTCATCGTCAGCAGCGCACCGAACGCGATCTGGATCATCACGATCGTCGCGAAGCTCGCGCCGGCCAGCCCCTTGAACAGCGGCACCGTCAGCGCCGCGAACAGCACCGACGCGCCGATCAGCATCGTCTTGCGCCCGACCCGATCCGACAGCGCACCCATCAGGAAGATCAGCCCGATATACGCCGCCAGCGAAATCGTCGCCGCGATGAACGACTCGGTCTCGCCGACACCCATCTCGGTAGACAGGTAGGTCGGCATGTAGCTCAGCACGAGGTAGAACGCCACGGCATTCAGACACGTCACGCCGAACGCGATCAGCATCCTGCCGCGATGCCGCGTCAGCAATTCGGTGGCCGGCGCCTGCGCGACATGGTGCGCGCTTTCGAGCGCCTTGAACTTCGGCGTGTCCTCGAGTCGAATACGGATGTAGCGTCCGACCAGGCCGAACGGCGCGGCCAGCAGGAATGGCAGACGCCAGCCGAAATCGTGCAGTTGCTGCGACGTCAGCACCGCGTGCATCGCCGCGACGAAGATCGACCCGAACAACAGGCCGGCCGCGGTGCTGGCCGGCACGATGCTGGTGTAGAACCCGCGCTTGCCTTCCGGCGCATATTCGGCAAGGAACGCCGACGCCCCCGCATACTCGCCCGACGCCGAGAAGCCCTGCACGACCCGCACCAGCAGCAGCAAGACCGGCGCGACCATCCCGACCTGCGCATAAGTCGGCAGGAACGCGATCAGGAACGTCGAGCCCGACATGATCAGGATCGACAGCGACAGCGCGGTCCGGCGTCCGACCCTGTCGCCGAAGTGCCCCCACACCACGCCGCCCAGCGGCCGGATCACGAACGAGATCGCGAACACGCCATACGCGGCCAGCAGCCCCGTCATCGCGTCGCTCTTCGGAAAGAACACGACCGCGATGACGGTCGCGAGATACCCGTACGATGCGTAATCGAACCATTCGACGAAATTGCCGATGAAGCTCGCACTTGCCGCCCGCCGGAGCAGCCGCGTATCGACCTCCGCGCGCGCGGGCGCGCCGCCGCTCGAATGAGCGGTGCCGCCCTGACTCGGCAACCATGCGCCGGCATCGGCCGACCGGCCCGACATTACCTTTCTGGTACTCATGCTCAGTCTCCAAACTGAATAGTACGTTGCGGTGTCATGGCCGCCATCCGTGATTCGATCGATCGTGCGGTGAGTGCACTGCGCAGTGCCGAATCGCGGCCGTTCAAACGCATGGTAGGAGTTGGAGCCCCAGGAAGATTTTCCTTTTCGACAATAAACTCCCTGGATTCGACATCGAGGGTTAACACCGTCGGGCGGCGGGCGGCGCGCCGCGTCGACGGCGATCGCGTGTCGAAAATCAGAAGTCTTGAGGAAAGCCGGCATCGCGCTGCGCGAACGCGGAAGCGCGTGATTGTCACGTGGGAGAGGATGCCCGTCGAAGACGGTCGACGGAGAGGGGCAGGAAATGCGCGTGCCCGGCCACTTGACGGCCGGTCAGGCAAAACCGGGAAACCTAGAAACGGGAGGGGGATGCAGGATCGCGCAGCCGGAACGCCGGAACGCGATCACTCGCGACGACAGGCGGCCGCCTGCCCTGCCCGTTCGCGCATCGACCGGGACGGGACCCGCGATCGACTCGATATGCTTCGTTTAACGAAATAGCCGACGTGGACGATTCTGGCGGATCGCCCTCCGTCGGCTACGGGGTGCCCTCCATGCCGCGTGTGCCATCATCCGCGAACGCGGCGGATGCCGCTCACGCCTTGATGATGTTGCGCTCCGGGCCGTATGGGAAGCCGGTGATGTTGGTGGCGCCGCGCTCGCCGACGACGAGGATGTCGTGCTCGCGATAGCCGCCCGCGCCCGGGTGCCCTTGCGGCATCATGATCATCGGTTCCATCGACACGACCATGTTCGGCTCCAGCACGGTATCGATGTCCTCGCGCAGTTCGAGCCCCGCCTCGCGTCCGTAGTAGTGCGACAGCACGCCGAACGAGTGGCCGTACCCGAACGTGCGGTATTCCAGTAGCCCGTATTCCGCGTAGATCTTGTTGAGTTCGAGTGCGATGTCGCCGCAGCGTGCGCCGGGCTTGATCAGCTTCAGTCCCGCTTCGTGCACTTCGACGTTGACCTTCCACAAACGCAAATGTTCATCCGGACAGTGGTCGAAGAACATCGTGCGCTCCAGTGCCGTGTAGTAGCCGGCAATCATCGAGAAGCAGTTCAGACTCAGGATGTCGCCCTTCTGCACCTTGCGCGTGGTGACGGGGTTGTGCGCGCCATCCGTGTTGATGCCGGACTGGAACCACGTCCACGTATCCATCAGTTCCGACTCGGGGAAGCGTCGCGCGATCTCGCGAACCATCGCCTGCGTGGACGCCAGTGCGACTTCGTGTTCGGGCACGCCTTCGTGCACGGCGGCAGCCAGCGCCGCGCCGCCGACATCGCAGACGTTCGCGCCATGCTTGATCAGCGCGATTTCCTCATCGGACTTGATCATGCGCATGCGCATCGTCTGTGCGCCGATGTCGACGAACTCGACCGACGGCAGCGCCGCCTTCAGCTTCGACAGCACCTCGAGCGGCACATGGTCGAACTCGATGCCGACGCGCCCCCGATTGTCGATCTCGGCCTGCACCGCACGGAAGAAATTGTCGCGCTGCCAGTCGGTATAGACAACGTTGTAGTCGCCGACCGTGCGCCGCCACGGCTGGCCGCCATCGATGTTCGCCGAGATCGACACGACCTTGTTCGGCGTGACGACGAGGCCGTACTTCCGGCCGAACGAACAATACAGAAAGTCCGAGTAGTAGTTGATGTTGTGATACGACGTAAACAGCGCCGCGTCGATGTTTTCGCGCGCCATCAGTTCGCGCAGCTTGCGCTGACGGTTCGCATATTCGGCATCGGAGAAGGTGTGCTTCACCTTTTCGCCATTCTCGATTCGAATCAGGTTCTCCATTTTCATGAGCTCGCTCCTCGGTAAAAAGCGTGGTGGGTGTGAGCAAATGGTAGAAGTTCGGCAAATTCGAAGATTTCCGCAATGGACATCGGAATCCGCGATTTGGCCATGTCGGGTTAACCACCAATCCGGTACGGGCCGCCGTGCGCGAACGAGCGCGGGCCTGTCCGTCGGCGGGACGAGTCGGTACGGGAATGAATGCCGGCCGAGCCCGGCAGGCGATCGCCGCCGGACTACAGCGCGTTCTGGTAGCGGCGCCGGTCGGCAATCGGCGAGATCTGGAACTGTTCCTTGTAGCGCGTCGCGAAATGGGTCGTCGACGTGAATCCGGTACGCGCACACACTTCCTCGAGCGAGGTCGCCGTGCGGTAAAGCAGTTGCCGCGCACGCAGCAGGCGAATCTCCAGATACGCCTGCGCGGGCGACTTGCCGAGGCGATCCTGGAACCACCGTTGCAACTGTCGCTGCGACACCTGCAAATGGACGGCGATCTCGGGCACGGAAAGCGTTTCCTCGACGTTGCTTTCCATCAGTTGCAAGGCCTCGTCCAGCTTCTCGTGTTCCGCGCCGATGTACTGGCGCAGCGACGTCTGCTGCCGGTATTCGCGGCTGCGCGGCTCCGCGACCAGCAATTCGAGCACGCGCGCGGCCAGTGCCGGGCTGCCGGGCGCGGTTGCCAGCAGATGCACCATCAGGTCGAGCGGCGCGACGCCGCCGCTGCACGTATAGCGGTCGCGATCGATTTCGTAGAGGCGGGTCGACACGGTCAGTTTCGGAAACTGCTCCATCAGGACGTCCTGGTCCTCCCAATGGATCGTGCAGCGATAGCCGTTCAACAACCCGGCGCGCGCGAGGAAGTAGCTGCCGGTATCGAGGCCGCCGAGCGCGGTCCCGTTGCGTGCCTGCCGACGCAGCCAGTCGACGATCGCGCCGGTCCGTCGGCGCGGGATGGGATTGGGGCCGACGACGAATACCACGTCGAATGCGTCGCTGTCCGACACCGATACGTCCGGCACGACACGGATGCCGTCGCTCGACTGGACGAACGCGTCGCCGGCCCCGATCAGCCGATAGTCGTAGACTCGCCGCCCGACGACCATGTTCGCGATCCGCAATGGATCGATCGCGGCACTCAGCGCGATCAGCGAGAAGTTGTCGACCAGCAGAAAGCCGTAACGGACGACTCGAAGGTCATGAAGACCTTCGCGCGACCGGGGCGGCAGCGACGATACAGGCGCGGTTTTCGACATCGAGGGATCAGTGCCATCGGACGGATGCGGCATCATAGCGCCGCGAATCCGGTGACTGCAATGCGCGCCTTCCGGCGGCCGCCTTGCCGTGATCGCCACCGCGTCGCCGTGCAGGCAATTCGCGCGCATGCCCACCGATCGCGCGGCAGGTAGCGCTCAATCTTCGCGGATTGGCCGAATTTCCGGCAACCCGTTCAACGCGCGATTCAGCACCTGCCGGGTACGCACCCACGCAATCTCCCGCCAGTCGGGATCGGCGGGCAAAAACGCGTCGAGCAGCGCACGCTTGATCCGCCTGCCAAGCGCATCGCGCGGATCGCCATGCAGATGCAACCAGTGATCGTCGCGCAGCGCCGCATGCATCGGCACCTCGGGAAACGTTCCGCATTCGATCACGAGTTGCATCAGATGCGTATCCGGCAGCGCATCGAGCATCGCCTGCGACGTGTAGCCGGTCGCACGCGCGGCCACGCCCGTGTCGCTGACAGCCGCATCCTGCGCCGTCAGCAGCGTATAGAGCCACGGGCCGAACAGCTTTTCGGCATCGGCGAGCGCCGGATAGCGCGACTGCGCGATCGCCATCAGCATCGGATGCCCGAACGGCCCCGCGCCGGTGTGCAGGTCGAACGCGATCGCGATTCGTGCGGGCTGCAGGTACTGCGCGACGATCTCGCGCAGCGTCCGGTTCGACCACGTCGCCTGCTGCCCGCCGTAAAAAAGTCCGTCCGCGTGAACGTATTGCCCGGCTTCGAGCAACGCCAGATAACCGGGCCAGCCGAGCGAACGCAAATGCGCGTCGAGCCGTTCATCGGCGTGTCGGCGTTCCGGGCCGTCGACATCGCGGCACGTGTAGATTTCGTGAATCGATTCGTAGCCCTGATTGACTGGCAGCGCGGCCCCGAAATCCACGTAGTTCCGGTTCAGGTCGACGTTGTCTTCGTTGACGCGCCGCACCCATGCGGTGCCCCACGGATTGATCAGATGCACCATCAGCACGGCCACGCCGGGCGGCAGCGCACGCCCGGCGAGTTCGTGCAGCCATTCGGTCTGACACGTGGATCCATAATAGCCTTCGACGCCATGCGTGCCGGATACGACCGCCAGCACGCGACGCGCGTCACGCGGGCCGAGCCACGCGACGTCGGTCGCGAGCGGCTCACCCGCCGGCCCGGTGAGCGGGTGCGGATGGCTCGTCACCGTCGCGCCGGCCGCTTCGGCCGCCTGCAGGAACTGCGCGCGTTGCCGCGTGAAATCGGCCTCGACCGGAAAGCCATGCTTCATCGTTGAATCCTCCTTGTTCGCGCGGCGGACCGTAGCGTCCGTCGCCTGTTCGGTTCATATGCGCGGCCGCCGCGCGTCAGTGGCGCCCGCATTGCAGATCAAGCGTCACCGGGCCGGTCGGCCGCGCGCAGCACAGCAATACCGACCCTTCGGGTGGCGCCGACAGCGGCGCCTCGTCATACGCGACGCTGCCGGACAGCAGCGGCGTCATGCAGGCATTGCACAGGCCGGCACGGCAGTTGAATACCGGCGCATATCCCGCCTGCTCGGCCATCTCCAGCAACGAGCCGTGTTCCGGTCGCCAGCGTATCGGCTTGCCATGCGGCTCGAAGCGCACGGTGATCGCAGCGCCGTCTGCAGCGGCCGGATCGGCACTCGCACCCGTGGCCGCAGTCTGCTCCGCGACGCCGGACCGCGGTGCATCGGTTTCGTCTTCAAGCACCGTCGCCGGCCCGAAGAATTCGTGGCGAATCCGCTCGCGCGCGACGCCCAGCCCGCGCAGCAGGCGCCAGTTCGCCTGCATGAAACCGGGCGGGCCGCACAGGTATACGTCGTAGTCGTCGAGCGGCAGCAGCGATTGCAACCACTCGCGCGTCACGATCCCGCGACTGTCGAAGCCGCCGCGCGCGTCATCGTCCTCGAGCGGCTGCCGGTAGCACACGTGCACGTCGATACCGTCCCGCGTCGCGGCCAGCGCGCGCACTTCGTCGGCGAACGCATGGACCGCGCCGTTCTCGCATGCGTGAATGAAATGCACGCGCCGATGCGACGCGCGCGACAGCCGATGCAGCATGCTGACCATCGGCGTCACGCCGACGCCGCCGCTCATCAGCACGACCGGACGCTCGCTGCCTTCGTCGCACACGAACGCACCGGCCGGGCCGGCCAGTTCGAGTTCGGTGCCGACCTCGACGTTCGCGTGCAGATACGTGGAACCGCGTCCCGGCGGCACGTCACCGCCGCCGTCCTCGCGCTTGACCGAGATGCGCCAGCGCGTCGTGTCGGCAGGGTCGCCCGACAGACTGTAGTGGCGCAGCACGCGCTCACCGTCCGGCAGCGTCAACCGCAGCACGACGAACTGGCCGGGCGCGAACACCAGCGGTCGCGCACCGTCCACCGGCACGAGTTCGAACGAGACGATCACGCCGCTTTCGCGCGTGCAGCGCTGAACGCGAAACCGCTCGAACCGGCTCGGCGCGGTCGGCGCCTGCGCGGTAGTCAAACCGGCGGCGGCCATGTTATCGCCCCGCCTCGCACGCGACGGCAGCCGCCGCCTGCTCGGCGTCGATCATCTGGCCGAGCGCGCGCCGGAACCGCAGCGGCCCGGAATCGATCGCGAGATCGATGTTCGGCTTGCGGCGGCGCGCCATGCCCGCATGCACGGCGGCCAGCACCACGCGATCCTCCTCGAACGCATGGCGCACGTCCTCGTCGAACGCACGCGACACCTGTGCGTCGCCCGGCGCGAAATTGCGCGTCTGGAACCAGAAGTAGCGCGTATGCGAATCGTCAACCGGCGTCATGAAGTTGTACGAGTTCATCAGGAACACGTCCGGATGCACGACACCGTCGTCGCTGCCGGTGCCGGCAGGCGTGAAGATCGCCTTGATCACCGCGACCGACGGAAACCGCACCTCGTAATGCTGCTTGCGATCGCAGCGCCCCGGGAAGCGGACGAATTTCGCGTAGAACGGTGCGACGTCGACGTCGCGCATCCAGCGCGACACGGTCACGCCGTTGTCGGCAACGCTCGTCTTCAACGGCTCGGATTCGCACGCGGCGTTGCCGAACGACGAACGATGCACCCACGCGACATGCGACGGATCGAGCAGGTTGTCGGTCATGTACAGGTAATGACAATCGACGGTCATCGCATCGCCGCGATTGAGGCCCCATGCCGGATCGTTCCATTCGTCGATCGTCAGGATCGCGTCCGGATCCGCGGCCGCTTCGTCGCCCATCCACACCCATACGAGCCCGTAGCGCTCCGCGACCGGATACCGCCGCACCATCGCCTGGGCCGGAATCCGGGCCGAGCCGGGCGCGCGCACGCACGCGCCGGAACAGTCGAACGTCAGGCCGTGATAGCCGCATTCGACGTCGTCGCCCGTCAGCCGGCCCATCGATAGCGGCAGCATCCGGTGCGGGCACGCGTCCTCGAGCGCCACCGGCGTGCCGTCGGCCTTGCGATACAGCACGATGCGCTCGCCGAGCATCGTCACGGGCGTCAGCCGGCGCGTGACATCCTTGTCCCATGCCGCGACATACCAAGCGTTTCTCAAAAACATCCGATTCTCCTGTTGTTCGGAGCCGCGCGCCGCGCTCCCCGGTATCGATGCCTCAGACCGAAGCATAAGAAACCTCAACAGGAAAGAATAGCTACCCAAAACTGATCGATGCTTTAGTATCTCTAAAACGAATTTCGTCTACGATCACGCTTTTGCCGGATCCACTGCCATGAGTACGCTTCCTCCCTTGCGCGCGCTGCAGGTCTTCGAAGCCGTCGGTCGCTGCGGCGGCATCGCCGAAGCCGCGAAGCGCCTCGGCATTTCGGCGGGCGCCGTCAGCCAGCAGATGAAACTGCTCGAGGACACGCTCGGCCTCAGCCTGCTCGAGAAGGACGGCAAGCGGCTGCGGCTCACGACGGCCGGGCGCCGCTACCACGAGCGCTGCGCGGACGCGTTCGAACGGTTGCGCATCGCGCACGCGGAAGTCGAGCGCTCGCGGCACGACCGCAACCTGCGGATCAGCGCGCTGCCGTCGCTGCTGTCGAAATGGCTCGCGCCGCGCGTGATCGAATGGCAGCAGGCCTACCCGGAACTGAGCCTCTATCTCGACGGCACGCACACCGAGCCGTTTCCGGACGGCTGCGAGATCGATTTCCGGATCAGCTATGGCGATCGTGTCGCCGACGTCGACAACGCGGTCGAGCTGTTTCGCGACGCAGTGGTACCCGCCTGCAGTCCGCATCTGCTGCACGATCGCGCGCCGCTCGTGGCGGCGGCCGACTTGCTGCCGTTCCCGTTGATCGCGATCGACTGGCAGCCGAAGTTCGCGTCGCCGCCGTCGTGGCAGGACTGGTTCGACGCGCATGGCGTGGATGCGGCGACGGCGGCACCGGTCCGCCATGCCTTCTCGCTGTCGAGTGTCGCGATCCAGGCCGCGATCGACGGCCACGGCTTCGTGCTCGCCCAATCGTCGATGATCGCCGACGACGTCGCCGCCGGGCGGCTCGTCGTGCCACTCGCGTCGGGACTGCCGCTGCCGTGGCCGTACTTCCTCGCGTGGAAGAAAAGCGCGTTCGACAAACCGGAATGCCGCGGCTTCCATCGCTGGCTGCTCACGCGTGCGCGCGAGCAGCAGCAGGTGAGCGACCAGTTGATCGCGGCGTGCCCGACGGGCGCCGCGTAGCACGACTCAGAACGCGTGCCGGATGCCGCCCCGGGCGCAGCGCACTGCCATTGCGCGAGTCGCTCGAAGAGGCCTTGGTCAGCGTGATCTCGCGCAGCGATCGACCGCCGGGGCCGGCGGCCGAATGCTTTCTTGACTGTCTAATCGAGACGATCCGCACGGCGCTGTCATCCGCGTCGCCGCATGCGCGCAACGTGCTGCAATCGGTCGACCTGCTGATCTGAGCACCGCCCGGCATCCAATCTGCCGGACAGCACGCGATGGAACCGTATCCGGTTACGGATTCGACCGTTCGATATCGAAATAGTGGCGCTCCAGCCGGCGGAACGTGCCGTCCTGGTTCATCGCGGCGATCGCGCCGTCGATCTTGTCGCGCAGCGCGCCGTCCTCCTTGCGCAAGCCGATCGCCACGCCCTTGCCGAGCGTCTTCTCGTCGACGACCGGCTCGCCGACGAACGCATAGCCGGCCCCTTGCGGCGTTTTCAGAAACCCTTCGCTCGCGGAGATCATGTCGGTCAGCGTTGCGTCGAGGCGGCCGGCGCGCAGATCGTTGTATACGAGTTCCTGGTTCGCGTACGACACGATCTCGATGCCGGCAGGTGCCCAGTACGTGCGCGCATAGGTCTCCTGCGTCGAGCCCTGCGCGACGCCAACGCGCTTGCCTCGCAGCGACGCGACGGTCGGCTTGAGGTCGCGGCCGCGCGGGCCGACCAGCCGGCTCGGCGTATTGAACAGCGACGTGGAGAACGCGACCTGCGTCTCGCGCTGCGGCGTGACCGACATTGCAGACAGGATCGCGTCGAACTTTCGGCCCTTGAGCGCCGGGATGATGCCGTCGAATGCCGTCTCGACCCACACGCACCGCGCGTTCAAACGGCGGCAGATCTCGTTGCCGACATCGATGTCGAAGCCGACGAGTTGCCCCGACGGCGCTTTCGATTCGAACGGTGCGTAGGACGGATCCACGCCGAAACGAAGGCGTGTCGCGTCGCCCGCATGGGCGGAAACAGCGGACACCAGCATGACCAGACCGGCAATTGCGTTTTTCATGTGTGCTCCAGGGGACTCGGATCGAGGCGGCGCGTACTTGCGTTGCGCGTGCCCGGCCGACAGGTTGAAACGACCGGGACCAAGCTTAAAAATCCACAATTCCGCCGAACAGAGGCCTTGTGCTGCGCGTCCCTTAAGTTTTTCTAAAATGGCCGCGTGCGGTCGAGCCGTTCGACTCGCCCCGGAACGCCTCCATTCATCTGCTGAATTCACGCGATCGCGTTGCCGCGGGATCTGACGGTGCTCGACGCATAAGCGCGCCGCTTAAAACAAACGGCCGCCCGAAGGCGGCCGCACGAAGTGGCACCGACGCGCCGCTTACTTGCCGTAGTCGTACACCCCGCGCCCGGTCTTGCGCCCGAGGCGCCCGGCCGACACCATCTCGCGCAGCAGCGGGCATGCACGGTATTTCGTGTCGCCGAAGTCCTTCAGGAACACGTCCATCACCGCGAGGCACACGTCGAGACCGACCAGATCGGCCAGCGCGAGCGGCCCGATCGGATGGTTCGCGCCGAGCTTCATCCCCGCATCGATCTCCTCGGCCGACGCGATGCCTTCGGCCAGCACGAAGAATGCTTCGTTGATCATCGGCACGAGAATCCGGTTCACGACGAAGCCCGGCGCGTTGCGCACGCCGATCGGCGACTTGTCGAAACGCTCGGTCAGCGCGCGCACGGCCGACGCGGTTGCTTCGCTCGTCTGCAGCCCGCGGATGATCTCGACGAGCGGCATCAGCGGCACCGGATTGAAGAAGTGCATGCCGACGAAGCGCGACGGATCGGCGAGCAGCGCCGCGAGCGCGGTGACCGAGATCGACGACGTGTTGGTCGCGATGATCGCATCGGGCCGCGCGACCGACTCGATCTGCTTCAGGATGCGGCTCTTCAGCTCGACGTTTTCGGTCGCGGCTTCGATCACGATGTCGACCGCGGCGAGCTTCGCGTAATCGGTCGACGTCGCGATGCGCGCGAGCGCGGCGTCGCGCGCGCCGGCGTCGAGCTTGTCCTTCGACACGAGCCGCTCGAGGCTGCCCTTCAGCGCGGCGACGCCCTTGTCGAGCGCCGCATCGCTGACGTCGATCATCACGACGTTGAGTCCCGCAACGGCCGCGGTTTGCGCAATGCCGTTGCCCATGGTTCCGGCGCCCACGACGCCGACGGTTTCGATGGTCATACGATTCCTGTGTGTTCGGGTGCTGAGCGGTCGATTATCAGATGTTCTCGAAGATCGCCGCAATCCCCTGACCGCCGCCGATACACATCGTCACGAGCGCATAACGCCCGCCGATGCGCTTGAGTTCGTACAGCGCCTTGACCGTGATCAACGCGCCCGTCGCGCCGATCGGGTGGCCGAGCGAAATGCCCGAGCCGTTCGGGTTGACCTTGGCCGGATCGAGGCCGAGCTCCTGCGTGACCGCGCATGCCTGCGCGGCGAACGCCTCGTTCGCCTCGATCACGTCGAGATCGGTGATCTTCAGGCCCGCGCGCTCGAGCGCCTTCTGCGTGGCCGGCACCGGGCCGATGCCCATGTACGCCGGATCGACGCCCGCATGCGCATACGCGACGAGACGCGCGAGCGGCTTCACGCCCTGCGCGCGCGCGGCGTCCGCGCTCATCATCAGCACCGCGGCGGCGGCGTCGTTGATCCCCGACGCGTTGCCGGCCGTCACCGTGCCGTTCTCCTTCGCGAACACCGGCTTGAGCTTCGTGAAATCGTCCGGGCCGGCATCGTGGCGCACGTGCTCGTCGGTGTCGAACGCGACCTCGCCCTTCTTCGTGCGGATCGAGATCGGCAGGATCTGATCCTTGAAGCGCCCTTCGGCGATCGCGCGCGCCGCGCGACGATGCGATTCGAGCGCAAGCGCATCCTGCGCGTCACGCGAAATGCCGTATTTCTTCGCGACGTTCTCGGCCGTCACACCCATGTGGATCGTCTGGAACGGGTCGTGCAGCGCGCCGAGCATCATGTCGACGAGCTTGCCGTCGCCCATGCGCTGGCCGAAACGCGCGGCCGGCACGGTGTACGGCGCGCGGCTCATGTTTTCCGAGCCGCCGCCGATCGCGACGTCGGCGTCGCCGAGCATGATCGTCTGCGCGGCCGACACGATCGCCTGCAGGCCCGAGCCGCACAGGCGGTTCACGGTCAGCGCCGGCGTATGTTGCGCAACGCCGCCGTTGATCGCCGCGACACGCGCGAGATACATGTCCTTCGGCTCGGTGTTCACGACGTGGCCGAACACGACATGCCCGACCGCATCGCCCGGCACGTTCGCGCGCGACAGCACTTCGCTCACGACCTTCGCACCGAGATCGGTCGGCGAGAAATCCTTCAGGCTTCCGCCGAAATCGCCGATCGCGGTACGGACACCGCTCACCACCACGACTTCCTTCGCTGCATTGCTCATCGTCTCACTCCGGTTCGTTCGCGCCCGCGGGCGCGGGGATGCGTTTGCGTTACATGTTCGGGTAATTCGGCCCGCCACCGCCTTCCGGCGTGACCCACACGATGTTCTGCGTCGGGTCCTTGATGTCGCAGGTCTTGCAGTGCACGCAGTTCTGCGCGTTGATCACGAGGCGATCGCTGCCGTCGTCGTTCTTCACGAACTCGTACACGGCCGCCGGGCAGAAGCGCCCCTCCGGGCCCGCGTACGTGCGCAGGTTCACGTTCACCGGCACGTTCGCATCCTTCAGCGTCAGGTGCGCCGGCTGGTTCTCCTCGTGGTTCGTGTTCGAGATGAACACCGACGACAACCGGTCGAACGTCAGCTTGCCGTCCGGCTTCGGATACTCGATCGGCTGGCATTGCGATGCCGGCTTCAGCATCTCGTGGTCCGCATGCTTGTGGTGCAGCGTCCACGGCACGTTGCCACCCATCACCTTCTGCTCGAGCCCGACCATCAACGTGCCGAGGTACAGCCCCTTCGCCATCCACTGCTTGAAGTTGCGCGCGCGGTACAGCTCCGTGTGCAGCCACGATTGCTTGAAGGCATCCGGGTACGCGTTCAGCTCGTCCGACTGGCGGCCGGCCTGCAGCGCGTCGAACGCGGCGTCCGCCGCCAGCATGCCGGTCTTGATCGCCGCGTGGCTGCCCTTGATCCGCGACGCGTTCAGGAAGCCCGCGTCGTCGCCGATCAGCGCGCCGCCCGGGAACACCGTCTTCGGCAGCGACAGCAGCCCGCCGGCCGTGATCGCCCGCGCGCCGTACGACACGCGCTTGCCGCCTTCCAGGAACGCGCGGATCGACGGATGCGTCTTGTAGCGCTGGAATTCCTCGAACGGCGACAGGTACGGGTTCGTGTAGCCCAGGCCCACCACGAAGCCGACCACGACCTGGTTGTTGTCCATGTGATACAGGAACGAGCCGCCGTACGTGTCCGACTTCAGCGGCCAGCCGGCCGTGTGGATCACGAGGCCCGGCTTGTGCTTCGCGGGATCGATTTCCCACAGTTCCTTGATGCCGATCCCGTACGCCTGCGGATCGGCGTTCGCGTCGAGCTTGAACTTCGAGATCAGCTGACGGCCGAGGTTGCCGCGGCAGCCTTCGGCGAACAGCGTGTACTTCGCGTGCAGCTCCATGCCGAGCTGGAAGTTCTCGGTCGGCTCGCCGTCCTTGCCCACGCCCATGTTGCCGGTGGCGACGCCCTTCACCGAGCCGTCGTCGTTGTAGAGAATCTCCGCGGCCGGAAAGCCCGGGAAGATCTCCACGCCGAGCGCCTCGGCCTGTGCCCCAAGCCAGCGCGTGACGTTGCCCAGCGAGATCACGTAGTTGCCGTGGTTCTGGAAGTTGGCGGGCAGCGCCCAGTTCGGCGTGGTGATCGCGCTCTTTTCAGACAGGAACAGGAAGCGGTCTTCCGTCACCTCGACGTCGAGCGGGGCGCCGCGTTCCTTCCAGTCGGGGAACAGCTCGGTAATCGCGCGCGGGTCCATCACCGCGCCCGACAGGATGTGCGCGCCGATCTCGGAACCCTTCTCGAGCACGCACACGCCGATCTCGGCGCCTTTCTCGGCGGCCAGCTGCTTGAGCCGGATCGCCGCAGACAGCCCGGCGGGGCCGCCGCCGACGATCACGACGTCGTATTCCATCGATTCGCGCGGGCCGTACTGCGCGAGCAAGTCCTGTGTGGTCAAAATCCTGTCTCCTCCTGCGCCCCGACCGTTACGGTCAGAACTGGTCTTCCGTCAACGCGAGCACGCTCTCGTTGCCCTTCGCGCCGACGATCGACGCTTCCAGGCCAGCTGCCTGCACGAGCACGTGTTCCGCATAGCATTGCGCGATCGCGATCTTCGCATCGAAGAACGCCGTGTCGCTCGCGCGGTTCGCATGCGCCGCCAGCAGCGCGCGCGCCATCTGCCATCCGCACAGCACGACGCCCGCGAGCTTCAGGTACGGCACGCTGCCCGCGAACACCGCGTTCGGATCCTGCTTCGCATTCGCCAGCACGTAATCCACCACCGACGACAGCGATCGCGCGCCCTGCTCGAGCTGCGCCTTCATCGACGCAGCTGCTGCGCCGTCCAGCTTGCCGAGCGCCGCGACAGTCTCGCCGATTTCGGCGATCAGTGCGTTGGCGACCGCCCCGCCGTCGCGCAGCGTCTTGCGGCCGACGAGGTCGTTCGCCTGGATCGCGGTCGTGCCTTCGTAGATCGCGAGGATCCGCGCATCGCGGTAGTACTGCGCCGCGCCGGTTTCCTCGATGAAGCCCATCCCGCCGTGCACCTGCACGCCCAGGCTCGCCACGTCGTTCACCATCTCGGTGCTCCAGCCCTTCACGACCGGCACCAGATATTCGTAGATTGCCTGATGACGCGCCCGCGTCGCCTCGTCCGAATGGCGGTGGGCAATGTCGCTGTGCGCGGCGGCCACGTAGGCGAGCGCGCGCGCGCCTTCGGTCAGTGCGCGCATCGTGCCGAGCATCCGGCGCACGTCCGGGTGATGGATGATGGTCACCGACTGCCTGGCCGACCCGTCGACCGGGCGGCTCTGCACGCGTTCCTTCGCGAATTCGGCGGCCTTCTGGTATGCACGGTCGGCCACGCCGATGCCCTGCATCCCGACGCCGAAGCGCGCCGCGTTCATCATGATGAACATGTATTCGAGGCCGCGATTCTCTTCGCCGACCAGATAGCCGATCGCGCCGCCGTGGTCGCCGTATTGCAGCACCGCCGTCGGGCTCGCCTTGATCCCGAGCTTGTGCTCGATCGACACGCAGTGCACGTCGTTGCGCGCGCCGAGCGAGCCGTCTTCGTTGACCAGGAACTTCGGCACGATGAACAGCGAAATGCCCTTCACGCCTTCCGGCGCGCTCGGCGTGCGCGCGAGCACCAGGTGGACGATGTTGTCCGCCATGTCGTGCTCGCCCCACGTGATGAAGATCTTGGTGCCGAACACCTTGTACGTGCCGTCGCCCTGCGGCTCGGCACGCGAACGCACCAGCGCGAGATCCGAGCCGGCCTGCGGCTCGGTCAGGTTCATCGTGCCCGTCCATTCGCCGGAGATCAGCTTCGGCACGTAACGCTGCTTCTGCTCGTCGGTGCCGGCCGTCAGCAGCGCCTCGATCGCGCCGTCGGTCAGCAGCGGACACAGTGCGAACGACAGGTTCGATGCGTTCAGCATCTCGATGCACGGCGTCGCGATCAGCTTCGGCAGACCCTGGCCGTCGTATTCGGCCGGATGCTGCAGGCCTTGCCAGCCGCCCTCGACGAACTGGCGGAACGCGGCGCCGAAGCCGGGCGTCGCCGTCACGACACCGTCCTTCCAGCTGCTCGGATTGCGGTCGCCTTCGACGTTCAGCGGCGCGAGCACCTCGCCGCAGAATTTCGCGGACTCGTCGAGCACGGCCTGCGCCGTGTCGTAACCGGCTTCCTCGAAGCCCGGCAGCTGCGCAACGGTGTCGATGCCCGCGAGTTCCTTCAGCACGAACAGCATGTCCTTGACGGGGGCGTTATAGCTCATGGTCGATGTTCCAATCAGGCGGTGAAGAGGGTGCGCCACTGAGCCCGCTACGGCAAAACCGGCCAGCTCCAGGCGACGTCGTGACCCATCGTAATGCCGCGCCGGCCGTTTCCCATTGTCATATCCGGCCCACATGGTGACAAAACCGGCCACGCGATGCGCAGGCGGCGGGGGCAAGGATCGGCCGGATGCGGGTTTGGCCGGTGGCGGTTTCGGGGAAAACGGCGCGCGCAAGCGGCATGCCCGGCGGCGGGGTCGAAACGGCAGTTCGTGCGTGCCCGGCGGCGATCGGCGATGGCCGGCGACAGGGATCCGGTTATGGGAATCGCCCAAGGAAGCCGGCCATGGGAGTGTGCGAAGGCGCCCGGTTATGGGAGGATCCTGGCACGCCGTGACGTCTTCGGGATGAAAATCCGGCAGCGGATCGCAGTTGAAATCGTGGGCCGCGGTTCGAGGATCAGCGGGCAGCACGCGGGCTTGCGCCCCGGCCGATCGGGGCATGCGGCGACCCGCTACCCGACAGGCAGCCACGCGCGACGGCAGCAGCGCTGGCTCGCGCGCCGCCGCAAACATCCGGGGAAATGCCGACCGTACGGAACAGAAAGGCCGCAGCGCCTCACGCCCGCAGCAAGCGCCGATGAATCCGGCCGCGTTGCAAGGCCGGCCGCCGGCGGCCCGAGCAAGTCCGCGCGCCGGCCAACCGGCCGATCCGCGACCACCAAGCGATAGCCAACCCTGCCGCTATCGCTTGTCCTGCGCCAGCACCGGATCGCCGAGGTTCACCGACACGGCCATCCCCTGCGGCGCAGCATATTCGGTCATCCGCCTGCGCGACAACTCGAAGTGATCGCGCACCAGTTGACCGGCTCCGTCGGCATCCTGCCGCTCGAGCGCGTCGATGATCTGGTCGTGCTGGACGACGGCGCTTTCGAGCGTGTGCTGCATCGTGTCCGTCGTCGGATAGCGGTAGAACATCTTCCCGAGCCGCGCGTGATCGATCAGCAGGCGGCGCAGGCTCGGCATCAGGTAATCGTTCTGCGCGATCCGGCCGATCTCGAGGTGGAATTCGTCGTTGTAGATCACGCGGTTGACGACATTGCCGCTGGCGATCGCCGCGCGGAAATTCGCCTGGATCGTGCGCAGCCGCGCGATGTCGTCGGGCGTGGCATTGAGGGCCGCGAGCTGGGTGGTCGCTATGTAGATCAGCGGCGCGGCGATGAAGAAGCTGCGCAGCGACTGGAAATTCATCGACGACACGCGCGGCGCGCGATTCGTCTCGAGCTCGACATAGCCTTCCGCCGCCATCTGCCGGATCAGCTCGCGGATCGGCGGGCGCGACATGCCGAACTCGTCGGCCAGCGCGGCTTCGTCGATCAACGCGCCCGGCGCCAGCTCCATGTTCACGATCCGGCGCCGCAGCGCCTCGCCCAACGCCGACTTGCGATCGACCGTTTGCGCCACATCCGCCGGTGCCGAATCCCCACCCGTTCCTTTCATAACGCTCTCGTCAATGTGAAGCGCGTACTATACGGCCCCGCCCGGGGCCATGGCTAGCGCCGCCCCTTGCCCCGCCGGCTGCACGCGCTGCGTGCGCGGCCGGCGCCCTGTCCCGCCTCGACGGCCGCGCAACGCGGCACGCAACCGCCCGCGCCATCCGCCGTCTCCTCCATCGCCCGTCGAACCGCCGCATTCGTCGAGGGTTAACCCTCGATTCCCGCAATACGATTGTTGGAATATAGTCTGTCTACTAACTATAGTTTATTAGACGCACGATAAAATATTTTCTTTCCAGAGCGGTGTTTCGAGTGCCTCGCGGCGTCGATCGAGCCGATCCGGGGAGCCAGACAAGGGTGATCCAGGGACCGGCGCCACCGGCCCGGATCATCCGCACAGCCAGCGGCTGACATCGCGAATCAGGACATGGGCGCCCTCGCACGCACGTGTCATTTCAATCAACGAGACACTGGATTCAGAAGAATGCTTAGGGTGACTTCGCCGACGGTAGAAGAGGCTGCGCGGCCGCAACGCGATGCGCGCAAGGTCAGGGTCGGTGCGCTGCCGGCCGACGACCAGGCGTGCGGCTGGTATCACACGAGCGCGCCGCGCGTGTCGCGGCCGTCGCACACGGGCACGACGAAGGCGCGCTGGGGCGTGATCGGCGCCGGCTTCACCGGGCTCGCCGCGGCGCGTCAGCTCGCGCTGAACTTCCCGGACGACGAAGTCGTCCTGGTCGACGCGCAGGACGTCGGCTTCGGCACGTCCGGGCGCAATGCGGGTTTCGCGATCGACCTGCCGCACGACATCGGCGCGGACGACTACATCGGCGACATCGATACCGCGAAGATGACCCTGCAGTTGAACCTGCTCGGCCAGTCGGTCCTGCGCGCGCTGGTCGACGAACACGGCATCGACTGTCACCTGCGCGCATCCGGCAAGTACCAGGCGGCGGTCGAGCCGCGCGGCATCGCGGTGCTCGACGCGTACCGGCGCGGCCTCGACAAGCTCGGCCAGCCGTACGAAGTGATCGAAGGCAAGGACCTGCCGTCGCATATCGGCACCGGCTTCTACCGCAAGGGCCTCTTCACGCCCGGCACGATGCTGCTGCAGCCGTCGGCGCTCGTGAAGGGCCTGGCCGACAGCCTGCCGTCGAACGTGACGCTCTACGAGCACACCGCGATCACCGACGTCGAATACGGCGACAGGATCGTGCTCGCGCATGCCGGCGGGCGCATCACCGTCGACAAGCTGGTGCTGGCGAACAACGCGTTCGGCATGCGCTTCGGTTTCCTCGCGCGCACCATGTTGCCGGTGTTCCTGTACGCCAGCCTCACGCGGCCGCTGACCGGCGCCGAGCAGGCGCGACTGGGCGGCCAGCCGTTCTGGGGCGTGATTCCGGCCGACCCGTTCGGCAGCACGGTGCGGCGCACGCACGACAACCGCATCCTGATCCGCAACAGCTTCAGCTTCAATCCGAACGGCCGCCCGAACAATCGCCATCGCGAACGCGCGCTGGCGCGCCACCGGCTCTCGTTCGAACGCCGCTTCCCGATGCTGCCGGACGTCGGGTTCGACTACACGTGGAGCGGCTCGCTCGCGCTGTCGCAGAACCACAAGGGCTTCTTCGGGCAGCTCGCGCCGAACGTCTATGGCGCGCTCTGCTGCAACGGCCTGGGCATCACGCGCGGCACCGTGACCGGCACGCTGCTCGCCGACTGGCTGGCCGGCAAGCGCGACACGCTGACCGACTTCCTGCTCGCGACGTCGGGCCCGAACCGCACGCCGCCCGAGCCGTTCCTGTCGGCCGGCGTGAACGCCACGCTCTGGTGGGGCCAGCGCAAGGCCGGCCTGGAGAGCTGAACGGGCCGCGCCGCACGACGACACCATCGAATCCGGGCTTCAGCGATCGAGCCGCCGCCGCACGGCGCGCCCGCGGAGATCGCGCCCACTCATCAGGACATCAGGCAGGAGACAACAGCGAATGGCAAAAACGACGGTATCCATCGAAGACGTACCCCTCAACGGATTTCACCAGTTGCTCACCGTGCGATCGGGCGGCGGCTGGCTCATGGACGGCTACGTGCTCAGCATCATCGGCGTGGCCATGGTGCAATTCTCGGCCGCGCTGCACCTGACCAGCTTCTGGGAAGGCATGGTCGCCGCCTCGGCGCTGCTCGGCATCTTCGTCGGCGGTTTCCTCGGCGGCTGGCTGACCGACCGGATGGGGCGCCGCCGGCCGTACTTCTTCGGCCCGGTGCTGTTCATCGTCTGCTCGATCGCGCAGTTCTGGGTGCAGTCGGGCGAGGCGCTGTTCGTGCTGCGCTTCATCACCGGCATCGGCGTCGGCATCGAATATCCGGTCGCCGGCTCGCTGCTGACCGAGTTCATGCCGCGCAAGTATCGCGGCCCGCGTCTCGCGATGCTGACCATCATCTGGTTCTTCGGCGCGGCGCTCGCGTACATCGTCGGCAACATCCTGCTCGCGAAAGGCGGCCCCGACGCATGGCGCTGGGTGCTGGCGAGCCCGGCCGTGATCGGCGTCGCGCTGTTCCTGGTGCGCATCG
The DNA here is from genome assembly GCF_003366075.1 of Burkholderia sp. IDO3. NCBI lineage: Bacteria > Pseudomonadati > Pseudomonadota > Betaproteobacteria > Burkholderiales > Burkholderiaceae > Burkholderia > Burkholderia sp. IDO3. The sequence goes on along the minus strand of NZ_CP028964.1, from coordinate 362,213 downwards.
GCACGCCGGAATCGCCGCGCTGGCTGCTCAACAAGGGCCGCAAGGCGGAGGCCGAAGCGGTGATCCGCAAGGTGTACGGGCCGTCGTTCTCGATCCGCAACCTGCCGGAAGAACCGGTCGACCGCAAGGTGTCGCTCGGCGCGCTGCTGCATTCGGGCTACGGCAAACGCATGCTGTTCGTGGTGCTGTTCTGGACCTGCTCGGTGATTCCGGTGTTCGCGGTCTATTCGTTCGCGCCGCGCGTGCTGCAGGCGCTGCGCCTCGAAGGCGACTGGGAAGCGTACGGCTCGGTGGCCATCACGCTGCTGTTCGTGGTCGGCTGCGCGATCGCCACGCGCATCATCAATACGCTCGGCCGCCGCGCGCTGGTGATCCACAGCTTCCTGTGGTCGGCGCTCGCGCTGCTGGCGCTGGGCGCGTGCTCGGAAAGCTCGGCGATGCTGATCCTGGTGCTGTTCGGCGCGTATGCGCTGCTGATCGGCGGCGCCCAGGTGCTGCAGCTCGTCTATCCGAACGAAATCTTCCCGACCGACATCCGCGCGTTCGCGGTCGGCATGGGCGCATCGCTGTCGCGCATCGGCGCGGCGGTCGGCACCTGGCTGGTACCGATCGCACTGCAGAGCGTCGGCATCGGCAACACGATGTACGCGGCGGCGGCCGTGTCGATCGTCGGCCTGGTGGCGTCGATCGCACTCGCCCCCGAGACGGCTTCGCTGTCGCTTCAGGAAGCCGCTTCGCTCGGTCACTGATACGCATGACACGCACGCCGCGGCCGTCGCGGCGGCGGCATTTCCAACGCAATCCTTACTTTCATTTCAGCGGGAGCACATCATGAATTTCAACGGCATCTACACGCCGGCCATCACGCCCCTGACCGCCGAAGGCGGCATCGACAAGGCGGCGTTCGCCGAAGTCCTCGAGTACCTGATCGGCGCGGGCGTGCACGGCATCATCATCGGCGGCTCGACCGGCGAGTACTACGCGCACACCATGCAGGAACGCATCGACCTCGGCGCGTACGCGAAGCAGGTGATCGGCACGCGCGTGCCGCTCGTGATCGGCACCGGCGCGATCCGCACGGAAGACTCGATCGAATACGCGAAGTCGGCCCGCGAGATCAAGGCCGATGCGATCCTGGTCGGCTCGCCGCCGTACGCGCTGCCGACGGAGCAGGAAAACGCCGCCCACGCGATCGCCGTGGACCGCGCCGCCGACCTGCCGGTGATGCTCTACAACTACCCGGCGCGCATGGGCGTGTCGATGGGCCGCGCGTTCTTCCGCACCGTCACCGCCGCGTCGAAGAACTTCGTCGCGATCAAGGAAAGCTCGGGCAGCACCGGCCAGCTCCACATGCTGGCGCGCGAATTCCCGAACATCAGCGTGTCCTGCGGCTGGGACGACCAGGCGCTCGAATTCTTCGCGTGGGGCGCGAACAGCTGGGTCTGCGCGGGTTCGAACTTCCTGCCGGCCGAACACGTCGCGCTGCACCAGGCCTGCGTGGTCGAGAACGACTTCCGCAAAGGCCGCCGCATCATGTCGGCGATGATGCCGCTGATGGACTTCCTCGAAGACGCGGGCAAGTTCGTGCAGTCGATCAAGTACGGCAGCGAACTCGTCGGCCTGCGCAGCGGCGGCGTGCGCGCACCGCTGCAGCCGCTCGACGACGCGAACAAGGCAGTGCTCAAGCAGATCGTCGCCGACGTGAAGCGCGAGATCGCGGCGATCGTCGGGGGCCAGGCCTGATGGCGGAACTGCTCAGCGCATCGCAATACGCGGCCATCGCGGCCGGGCTGAAGCTGCCGACGCAGGCCTTCGTCGACGGGGCGTTTCGCCCCGCCAACTCGGGCAACACGTTCGCGACGCTCAACCCGGCCACCGATCAGGTGCTCGCGCACGTCGCGGCATGCGACGCCACCGACGTGGACGATGCCGTCGCGCGCGCCAGGGCGGCCTTCGCCGACGGCCGCTGGCGGCAACTGCCGCCGTCGCGGCGCAAGTCGATCCTGCTCAGGTTCGCCGATCTGCTCGAACAGCACGCGCACGAACTGGCGACGATGGAGAGCCTCGACAGCGGCAAGCCGATCCGCGAATGCCAGAACATCGACGTGCCCGAAACGATCCACACGATCCGGTGGCACGCCGAACTGATCGACAAGGTCTACGACAACACCGCGCCGGTCGGCTCGAACGCGCTGGCACTGGTGGTGCGCGAACCGATCGGCGTGGTCGGCCTGGTGCTGCCGTGGAACTTCCCGCTGCTGATGCTGGCATGGAAGATCGGCCCGTCGCTCGCGGCCGGCTGCTCGATCGTCGTCAAGCCGGCGATGGAAACCACGTTGACCGCGCTGCGCGTGGCCGAACTCGCACACGAGGCCGGCGTGCCGGCCGGCGTGTTCAACGTGCTGCCGGGCGGCGGCAAGGAAGTCGGCGAGCCGCTGGGCCGCCATCCGGACGTCGCGATGGTCAGCTTCACCGGCTCGACCGCCACCGGCCGCCGCTTCCTGCACTACGCGGCGGAATCGAACCTGAAGCGCATCGTGCTCGAATGCGGCGGCAAGAATCCGGCCGTGGTGATGCGCGACGTGGCCGACCTCGACGCGGTCGCGCAGCACGTGGTGAACGGCGCGTTCTGGAACATGGGCGAGAACTGCTCGGCGTCGTCGCGCCTGATCGTGCACGCGGACATCAAGCCGGCGCTGCTCGAGCGCATCGGCGTGCAGATGCGCGAATGGAAGATGGGCGACCCGCTCGACCCCGAGCATCGCATCGGTTCGCTGATCAGCAAGGCGCACTTCGACAAGGTTCGCTCGTATCTCGACCAGATCGGCACGGACAAGCTCGACGTGGTGTTCGGTGGGTCGACCGCGAACGGCATCTTCGTCGAGCCGACCGTGGTCGACGGCGTGCGTCCGGACCACGCGCTGTTCCAGGAAGAAGTGTTCGGGCCCGTGCTGGCCGTCACGACCTTCACGGACACCGACGAGGCGATCGCGCTCGCGAACGATTCGGTGTACGGGCTCGCGGCGTCGGTCTACACCAGCAACCTGAACGACGCGATTCATCTGTCGCGTTCGATCCAGGCCGGTGTGGTGACGGTCAACTGTTTCGGCGAAGGCGACATCACGACCCCGTTCGGCGGCTACAAGGCCTCCGGGTTCGGCGGCCGCGACAAGTCGATCTGGGCGCATGACCAGTACACCGAGATCAAGACCATCTGGATTGACGTACCGACCCGCGCCGCATAAATTCATCGCCGCGCGACACCCGCATGCCGGCCGCGATCGCCACGAGCGAGCGCGGCCGGCTTGTCGCATCTGGCGGGCCGTCGGCCCGCAGCAACACATTCACCCGGTATCGGCAGGAACAAGCATGAACAGCAGGAACAGGGCGACGCTGATTGGACTCGTCGCAATCGTTTTATGGAGTTCGATGGTCGGGCTGATTCGCGGCCTGAGCGAAAGCTTCGGCGCAACCGGCGGCGCCGCGATGATCTACACGGGCGCGGCGGCGCTGCTGCTCGTGACGACCGGGCTGCCGCGTCTTGGCGAAGTCCCGCGCCGCTACCTGCTGTGGGGCAGCGTGCTGTTCGTCGCGTACGAATGGTGCCTGTCGCTGTCGATCGGCGATGCGCATACGGCGCGCCAGGCGATCGAAGTCGGCATGGTCAATTACCTGTGGCCCACCTTCACGATGGTGTTCGCGATCCTGTTCCTCGGCCAGCGCGCGAACCTGCTGATCGTGCCGGGCGTGCTCCTCGCGATGGTCGGCGTGGGCTGGGTGCTGGGCGGCGAGCACGGGCTCGATACCGCCGGCATGTTCGCCAATATCGCCGACAACCCGTTCAGCTACGGGCTGGCGTTCGTCGGCTCGCTGATCTGGGCCGCGTACTGCACCGTGACGATCCGGATCGCGAACGGCAAGAACGGCATCACGCTGTTCTTCATCATGGTCGCGATCTCGCTGTGGATCAAATACCTGTTCGACGGCGAGCATACGATCGTCTTCAGTTTCAATGCGCTCGCGTACCTCGTGCTCGCGTCGGCGGCCACAGGTATCGGCTATTCCGCGTGGAACATCGGCATCATGCGCGGCAACGTCGCGATCCTGGCCGGCGTGTCGTACTTCATCCCGGTCATCTCGGCCGCCCTCGCCGCGCTGCTGCTGAACGCGTCGCTGTCGTCCGGCTTCTGGATCGGCGCGTTCTGCGTGTGCGGCGGCTCGATCCTGTGCTGGCTCGCGACGCGCAAGCGCGCGCCGCGCGCCACTGTATCGGCGCAGGCCGAGCAGTGCACGTAACGGCATCGGCGCTCGCGTGCCTGCTCCGGCCGGGCGCGCGAGCGCCATGCGCCGCATGTCAGATGCCGTGCGCGTCGAGACGTCCCGCATACCATCCGACGAACTGGTCGACGTAGTTCTCGGTGGACGGCGAGTACGGGCCCGGGATGTACCCCGGGTCCCGCGCGCCGCGATGATTGATCGCCACCAGGCTCGCGTCCTGCGCATTCGTCGCGACCCAGACTTCGGTCAGCTTCGTCAGGTCGTAGTCGACACCTTCCACCGCATCGGCGTGCACGAGCCACTTCGTGCGGACCAGCGTCTTCTCCGGCGTGAGCGGGATGATGTAGCTGATCATCGCGTGGTCGCTCATCACGTGCGTCCACGAGTTGTGCGTCCACATGTGCGTATCGCCGAGATCGCGGCGCGTAATATTGCCCAGCAGTTTCCGCGATGCAACCTTCGTATCCATCGTCTGCGATTCGCCGTGACCCGCGATCAGCAGACGCTCGGTGCGGAAATGCGTCGCGACGTCGCCGGACAGCGCCTCGACCGCCTTGCACACCCAGCCTTCGCTTTCCCAGCTGGCTTGCGTGTCGGCATTGAGCTTCTCATACGCTTGCTGGGCCTTCAGCGCCGCTTCGTCCATGTCGTCCGCGCAGGAACCGGTCGATTCGGGCAGGAACGACTGCGTCAGCTCCGGATGCCCGGCCTCGCAGTGGTAGCACTCGCGGTTGTTCTCCATCACGAGCTTCCAGTTGCCGTCCTCGACGATCTCCGACTCGAACGCGATCTTCGTGTTCTGCAGTGCGTACGGCGCGAAGCGCGGCCCCATCGTTTCTTCCAGGTGCGCAATGTCGGCCGGCGGCTCGTCCGCGAAGCACACGAACACGTGCGTGCCGACCACCTTCACGTGCACGGGCAACAGATTGCGGCAGGTGCTGTCGAAGTCCTTGCCCATGTGCTTGGTGTGGCGCAGGCTGCCGTCGAGGTCGTAGGTCCACTGGTGATACGGGCACACGAGCATGCCGACCGTCGACTTGCCCGCTTCCTTCAGGCGTGCGCCACGATGGCGGCACACGTTGCGATAGGCGCGGATGCCTTCGTCGTCGTCGCGCACGATCATGACCGACGCCCGGCCGATATCGACGACCGACACGTCGCCCGGCTCCGGGATGTCCGCGGTCACGCCGACCACGATCCAGTGCTTGTGAAAAAAGATATCGACGTCCGTCTCGAACACATCGGGGCGGCTGAACACTTCGCCCGGCAACCCGCAGCCCGGCTTGCGGCTGCGCACGAGTTCGCCAAGCGGTCTCAATTGAACGTCTGACATCGTCTTCTCCAACGTTGATGGGGAAGCGGGACTTCGGTCGATCCCGCGTTAGCCGCAGTATTGGCGTGCCGGAAAAACGCGTCAATGCGCTTTATTTTCCCGGATTCATTACATTGGATTATGGGCGATGACGACCGCCGGCTGCGGTCTTTCGCAGCGAATCCCGCTCGCTTCCGCATGCAGAAAAATCCCGCGCCGTCGAGAAAATGCACTCGAAGGCCGCGGGACAAAGCAGTTCCCCACGGGGGCGAAACTGCGTCAGTGATAAGGATGATCAAGAAATCGAAGCGCCCGGCGCTGAATGCGCAGAGGTCGCACCGGTCAGCGCCCCGCTCACGTCACGCGACGCCGGCGTCGTCCTTCAACAGGTCGATCAGCGTCTGGATCGTCGGCGTGATCGACCGTCCGTGCGGCACGACCAGGTAATACGCGTCGTTCAACGGCAGCGTGACATCCATCAGACGCACCAGGTCGCCCGACGCGAGATGTTCATGGAGCAACCGGCTCCACCCGAGCGCGACGCCCTGCCCGAGCAATGCTGCCTGAACCGCGTCCGGATACAGGCAGGTGCGCACGCCGTACCTGAGCTTGGCCGGGCGCGCGCCGACGGCGCGAAACCACTTGTCCCAGCTCAGCCAGCCCTCGGATGTCGAGTCTTCCTCGATGAAGGTCATGTTCGCGAGCTCGTCGAGCGAGCCTGGCGTGCCGTACTCGTCGCGCCAGGCCGGCGAGCATACCGGGAACACCTGTTCGTCGAACAGCAGATGCGCGCTCCCGTCGCTCCACTTGCCGTCGCCCCAGCGAACCACGGCGTCCACCTCGGTATGGCGCAGATCGGCGGTAAACATCGTCGTCGTGAGACGGATGCGCAGGTTCGGGTGCAGCGCCTTGAGCCGCGCGAGGCTCGGCATCAACCGGAAGTGCGAAAACGCCGCCGTCGTGGCGAGCACCAGTTCCTCGTCTTCGAGCCCGGTCGACAGCCGGTCGAACACGCCGGCGATCTTGCCCATCGCTTCGGCCACGACGGCATAGAGCGCCGCGCCTTCGCTGGTCAGCGTCGTCGTGCGGTGCAGGCGATCGAGCAGGCGCACGCCGAGCTGTTCCTCGAGCAACCGGATCTGCCGGCTGACGGCGGCCTGCGTGACGCCGAGCTCGGACGCGGCCTGCGTGAAGCTGCGCAGCCGCGCGACGGCCTCGAACTCCACCAGCGCCGTCAACGAAGGGATGAGCCGCCGATAACCTTTTGCACCGTCCATGCCTGCTTCACCGTGAATCGTGTTGTATGAGTCGCCCGTGCCGCCGTTCCGCCGCGCCGTATACGCCACCGACGGGCGGCGGCAATCCATGCCATCCGCCCGTCGGGGTTCGACGCGCCCGGAATCGACGACGATCCCCGGCCCGCGTGTGCGCTTACAGCGACGCCTTGACCTTCTCCGCGGCAGCCGGCGTCACCCACTTCGTCCACACGTCCTGCTTTTCCTTCAGGAAGCGCTTCGCGCCGTCTTCGCCGGTGGCCTGGTTGGCCGTCATCCACAGCATGATCTGCTGCAGGTCGGCGGTCTTGAAGCTGCGCGTGTTCAGATACTTCATCACGTCGGGGCTGGCTTTATCCGCGAACGGTTTGGCGATCAATGTATACAACTGCCCGACCGGCCAGCCCGTCGGCTTCGGATCGGGACAGCTGGCCACCGTCGTGCAGCGCTTCCACTCCGCCTGGTCGACCGGCACGCCGGCGTCGAGCTTCACCATCTGGTATTTGCCGAGAAGGGAAGTCGGCGACCAGTACACCCCGAGCCACGCCTGCTTCCGTTCGTAGGCCTTCGCCATCGATCCGTCCAGCCCTGCCGCCGATCCCGTATCGACGATCCGGAACCCGGCCTGCTGGGCCTTGTACGCCTTGAACAGTTGAGCCGTATTGACCGTCATCCCCCACCCTTGCGGGCCATTGTAGATCGCGCCCTTGCCCGGATTTTCCGGATCGGGGAACAGCTCGGGATGTTTGAGCGCGTCCGGAATCGTCTTGATGTCGGGGTGCGCATCCGCGACGTACTTCGGGATGTACCAGCCGTAGACCGCGCCCTCCTGAATGGTCTTCGCGCCCATCACGATCTTCTTTTCGTCGATGCCCCGCTGCACGATCGCGGGCAGCAACGCAATCGCGCCTTCCGACACGACGTCCGGCTTGCCCTTGTCGACCATCGACGTAATGGTCGGCACGGTGTCGCCGATCACGGTGTTCACCTGGCAGCCGTAGCCGTCGCCGAGAATCGCCTTGTCGACAGCCGCTTCCAACTCGGCGCTTTGCCAGTTCATGCTCGCAATCGTCACGCGTCCGCATCCGGCGGCGTAGGCGTGCGAGCCGCCACCGAGAACACCAGCTGCCACGAGTGCGCCAAGAAATTTCAGTTTCATTGCAGTTTCCTCAAAGTTTCCGGACCTTCCCCGGTTTGCGTTGGTATGCGCGCGCTTCCATGTCCGCCCGATGCGAACACGGTCGAGCGCGTGACTGCGGGCGCGTGCGATTGCTTCAATCGCCGGCCGGATGGCAATACGCGGCCGTGCGCGGCCTCGTGGCGCCACGAATCGAATGTCGGTATCCGGTGCACATCCCGGCGGGCTTCATCCGCGCGCAACCGCCACGGATGCGTCCGCGCGGGCGTGCGCCGCCGGCATGCTCGGCACGTCGTGCGCGTCTTCCGGCGTCGCCAGCGCACACGCCAGTTGACGCAGGTCGACGGTGCCGAGCGGCTGGTTGCCGTCGCCGACGACCGTCAGGCGATCGAAGTCCGGATCGCGCGTGAGCATCGACAGCGCGCCCTCGAGCGTCGTGCCCGCGGCAACGCGCATCCCCGCCGCCGGCACGGTGGCGCGCAGCGGCGCCATCACGTCCTCGACGCAAACCACGCGGCCGCGATTCACCTGCCTGACGAAGTTGGTGACGTACTCGTCGGCCGGACGCAGCACGATGTCCTGTTTCGTGCCCTGCTGGACGATGTTGCCGTCGCGCAGGATCGCGATCTGGTCGCCGAGCCGCAGCGCCTCGTCGAGGTCGTGCGTGATGAAGACGATCGTCTTGCGGATCTCCTTCTGCAGATCGAGCAGCACCGTCTGCATGTCCATCCGGATCAGCGGATCGAGCGCGGAGTACGCCTCGTCCATCAGCAGCACGGGTGCATCCATCGACAGTGCGCGCGCCAGCCCCACGCGCTGCTGCATGCCGCCGGACAACTGGTTCGGATAGCGCTGCTCGAAGCCCTTCAGGCCCACGCGTTCGAGCCATCGCATCGCCGTGTCGACCGACGTGTTGCGCGCGACGCCGCACACTTCGAGCCCGTAGATCACGTTCTCGAGCACGTTGCGATGCGGCAGCAGCGCGAACTTCTGGAACACCATCGCCGTCTGGCGGCGGCGGAACTCGCGCAGCGCCTTGAGCTTCATCCGGCAGACGTCGACGCCGCCGATCAGCACCTCGCCGGCCGTCGGGTCGATCAGCCGGTTGATGTGGCGGATCAGCGTCGACTTGCCCGAGCCGGACAGGCCCATGATGACCTGGATGGAGCCGGCGGGAATGTCGAGGTTGATGTTGCGCAGCCCCAGCACGTGGCCGGTCTGCGCAAGCAGCTCTGCCTTCGACAGGCCGTTCTTCACGGCATCGACATGGGACGCGGCCTTCGGTCCGAAGATCTTGTACAGACTGCGGATCTCGATGCCGCCGGATTGAATGTCAGCCATGGACCACCTCCTGGTGCTTTTGAAGCCGCTTGCCATAGGCCTGGCTGACGCGGTCGAAGATGACGGCGATGCCGACGATCGCGAGGCCGTTGAAGATACCGAGCGTGAAGTACTGGTTGGCGATGGCCTTCAGCACCGGCTGGCCGAGCCCCTGCACGCCGATCATCGCGGCGACCACCACCATCGCGAGCGCCATCATGATGGTCTGGTTGACGCCGGCCATGATGGTCGGCAGCGCGAGCGGCAACTGCACCTTCACGAGCCGCTGCCAGCCCGACGAACCGAATGCGTCGGCCGCTTCGATGATGTCCACGTCGACCAGCCGGATCCCGAGATTGGTCAGGCGGATCATCGGCGGAATCGCGTAGATCACGACTGCGATGAGGCCCGGCACGCGCCCGATGCCGAGCAGCATCACCACCGGAATCAGGTACACGAAGCTCGGCATGGTCTGCATCACGTCGAGCACCGGGTCGACCAGCCTGCGCACGCGGTTCGACTTCGCCATCAGGATCCCGATCGGCAAGCCGATGAGGATCGACAGCAACGTGCAGACGAAAATCATGGACACGGTCCGCATCGTGTCCTCCCACATGTCGAGATAGCCGATCGCGGCCAGCGTGACGAAGCAGCCGGCGACGATCTTCCAGTTGCGGCTCGCGATCCACGCGACCGCGAGCACCAGCAGCATGATGATCGGCCACGGGGTGCGCGTCATGAAGTGCTCGGCCGCCGTCAGGAATTGCTGAAGCGGCTGGAACGCCGCGTCGATCGGATCGCCGTATGCGGCGGTAAACGCACGGAAGCCGTCGTCGATCGAGCGCTTCATGTTCAGCAGCGCGTCGTCCTGCATGTGCGGGAATGTGTGTATCCAGTCCATTTGATCCTCCATCAGTCCGATGCCGGCCGGACGGCCTGCGAATGCGCCGGCGCGAAAGGGTTGTCGTTCATTCGAGGCCGGCCGACCATTCCTTGACGCTCAGGTTCGCCGTCGCGCCGATCGTCAGGAACGGCTGCGGCGGAAGCCGCTTCGGCGCCGCGAACCCGCGGAACACCTGCACCAGCCATGAATCCATCCCCAGCGCAGCCTCGGCGGCCGCGATGCCCGACGCCGTCGCCTTGGTCGCGCCGACGCCGTTACATGCGATCGCCGCGAAGATGCCGGGCTCGATTTCACCGAACGCCGGCACGCCGTTCCACGTCAGCGCCATCGCGCCCGCCCAGCGGTACTGCATCGGCAACCCCTTGAGCATCGGGAAGCGTGCGTCGAACTTGCGGTCGTGGACGCGGCCGGCGCGTGCGATCGCGCCTTCGGTCACCTGCAGCCGCGGGTTGTACGTGTAGCGCGAGCGGATCAGGATCCGGTCGCCGTCGTCGCCCCGAACACGGCGAACCGTGGTGCCCATCGGAAACGCCGGTGTCGCGGCCCACGAACGTTCGCCACCGAGTTGCGACGGATCGAATGCCTTCGACATCGATGCGTACGTGTAGACATGCAGCAGCACACCCGGAAGGAGGCCGAAACTCTGCGCATGCCCGTTGTTCGCCAGGATGATCTTGCCGGCGTTGACGGCGCCGTTCGGCGTCTTGATGCGCCACGCCGCGCCCTGCCGCTCCATCGACAGTGCGGGTGTATTCTCGAAGAGCGTCACCGGATCGCGGAACGAGTCGGCGAGGCCGCGGACGTACGCAGCCGGCTGGATCATCACGGTGCCGGGCGTGAAGATCGCAGACGTGAACGACTTGGTTCCCGTGACCGCCGCGATCTCTCTTGCATTGAGCAGACGATATGGTTCGTTGGCCTTATTAAGCTGGACCGCATAAGAGGAGACGTGCTTGTCACCTTGCGGTCCCATCGCGACGTTGTACTTGCCGCACGGATCGAACACGTCCTTGCCCCAGCCTTTTTCCAGCGCCAGGTCGCGGGCCAGTGCGATCGCCATCCGGTGCACCTGGATGTCGTGTCGCCGCGCGTCGCTGTCCGACCCGCCGTAGTCTTCGGACGACACCTCGTGCGGCAGGTCGATGATGAAGCCGGAATTGCGCCCGGTCGCACCTTCGGCGACCTCACCGGCCTCCAGCACAACCACCTTGAGGCCGGGATCGAGTTGCGACAGGCGCCGGGCCGCGGACAGCCCCGCGAAGCCGCCGCCGATGATCGCGATGTCGGCGTTCACCGTGGCGGTGAGCGGCGCGCGCGGCGCCCGCGGGGGCAGCATCTCGACCCAGCCGGACTTGCCGAGATGCTGCGGGAGTTTGCTCGCTACGAACATGATGGTTCACCCGTTCCTTACACGGCCTGCCGCTCGCGCTCGACGAGCGCGCCAAGTGCGCCGTGCAGCGCGTCGCGCTTCGCCGCGGACACGCGCGACAGCGGGCGACGCGGATTGCCTGCGCCATAGCCGGTCAGTTCGGCCGCCGCGTAGACCGACTGCACGTAGTCGCCTTCCCAGATCAGCGACATCGCGGGCTCCAGCAGTCGCCAGGTTTCGCGGGCGTCGTCCCAGCGATGTTCCTGCGCGGCCGCGACGAGTTCCAGGCACGTCTTCGGCGCGAAGTTCGCGCCACCCCAGATCAGGCCGCTGACACCGGCATACATCGCATACGGCACGAGCGGGTCCGCGCCGTTCATCATCGGCAGCCCCGTGCGCACCAGCGCCGCTTGCTTCGCGAGATCGCCGCTGCTGTCCTTCACGGCGAGGAACTCGGGAATTTCGCACAGCCGGCGCAGCAGCGACGGCGTGATCTCGACGCCGACCGCCTGCGGCACGTTGTAGCCGATGATCGGCAGTCCGGCGCGCGCGACCGACGCATAGAATTCGAACACGCCGTCGTCGTCGGTCGGCCCCTCGAAAAACGGCGGCAGCACCATCACGCCGTCCGCCCCGCAATCGGCCGCATGACGCGTGCGCTCGACGACATCGTCGACCAGCAGCGCCGACGTTTGCGCGATGATGCGAGCGCGGCCGTTGATGACCTTCGCACCGAACGCGACCAGCGCCTTCGATTCCTCCTTCGACAGATAGACGTGCATCCCGGTGCCGGAGCTCAGCACGAAGCCCTTGATGCCGACCGCGAGATAGCGCTCGATCAGTTGCTCCAGTCGGGCATGATCGGGTTTGCCGCTTTCATCGAAAGGAGTACTGATTGCCAGATTGATGCCAGGGAAAGCGAAGTCTTTCATGTCGTTATGCCTCGTCCGTTTCGTTGTCGTTCAGGTCGACCCAGAGGGTCTTGAGCTGCGTGTATTGATCGTGTGCGTGCAGCGAGTTGTCGCGTCCGCCGAAACCCGACTGCTTGAAACCGCCGAACGGGGTCGTGATGTCGCCTTCGCCGAATGCATTCACCGTCACCGTGCCGGCGCGAATCGCACGCGCGGCGCGCAGCGCGCGTTTGCCGTTGCCGGCGAATACCGACGCGGCAAGGCCGTAGTCGGTGTCGTTCGCGATGTCGATCGCTTCCTGCATGCCGTCCACCGTGATGACGGACAGGATCGGCCCGAAAATTTCCTCGCGTGCGTGCTTCGCGTCGTTGTTCGCCACGTCGATGATGGTCGGGTGGACGTAGCGGCCTTCGCTCGTCTGGCCGCCATACAACACGGTGTAGTCGCCGGACAGGTAGGACTGCACCTTCTCGTAATGCTGTTGCGACACGAGCGGCCCGATCCGGTGCGCGGGATCGAGGGGGTCACCCACCCGCCATTCGTCGGCGAGCGTCGTGATCTTCTCGAGCAGCGCCGCCTTGATGTCGCGATGCACGATCAGCCTCGAAATGGCCGAGCAGTTCTCGCCCATGTTCCAGAACGCGCCGTTGACGATGTGGCCCGCCACCGCGTCGAGGTCGGTCACGTCGGGCATCACGACGCACGGGTTCTTCCCGCCCATCTCGAGCACGACTTCCTTCAGGTTGCTCTCGGCCGAATACGACAGGAAGCGCCGGCCGGTGTCGGTGGACCCGGTGAACGACACCATGTCGATGTCGCGATGGCGGCCGATCGGCTCGCCGACCGCGGGGCCCGTGCCCGTCACGACGTTGAACACGCCGGCCGGAATGCCGGCCTCGAGCGCGAGCTCGGCGACCCGCATCGTCGTGAGCGACGTTTCCTCGGCAGGCTTCACGACCAACGTGCAACCGGCTGCGAGCGACGGGCCGATTTTCCACGCGAGCATCAGCAACGGGAAATTCCACGGCAGCACGAGGCCGACGACGCCGACCGGTTCGCGCACGATCATCGAGATATGGCCGTCGGAGGCCGGCGACACCTGGTCGTAGATCTTGTCGATCGCTTCCGCGTGCCAGCGAAGCACGTTGACCGTTTCCGGAATGTCGACCGTCTGGCAGTCGAAGATCGTCTTGCCGCTGTCGAGACTCTCCATCACCGACAGCTCGAGCGCATGCCGTTCAACGAGGTCCGCCAGGCGGAGAAGCGCGTGCTTGCGGGCGGCCGGATGCAGCTTCGACCAGCGGCCATCGTCGAACGCGGCGCGCGCGGCGGCGACCGCGACATCGACGTCCTCCTTCGCGCACGCCGGCACGTCGGCGAGATGCTCGCCGGTTGCCGGGTTGATCGTGGCGAACGTGTCGCCCGAGCGCGCCGTGCGGGCTTCGCCGTCGATCACGACGCGGCCCGGCAGGTTCAATTCGCGAGCGATACGTCGATACTCGCTCGTGGACAGCAACTCAGTCATATCAGTCTCTCATCGACACGGGTTTCATGAGGAACCGAACCAGCCGCCCGGTTCGTGCTACTAAAAATCAAGCGATACGTCCACGCCTTCGGGCGCCACGTACGACGCCATGTTTCTGCGCGCCAGATACACGTGCGCGCTCACGATCTCGCCGGCCGCCTGCGCATCGCGGCGCTCGATGGCGTCGATGATCGCGTCGTGCTGCTCGATCGCCTCGACGAGCTCCGCTTCCATCTTCTCGTCGCGCGGCTGGTAGAACGTCTTCGCGAGCCGCGCATGATCGATCAGCAAGCGGCACAGGCTCGGCAGCAGGTACGGGTTGTGCGCCATCTTGCCGATCGCGAGATGGAACTCGTCGTTCTGCAACACCCGCTCGTCCACCGTGCCCGTCTCCACCGCCGTACGAAACCGCTCCTGGATCCGCTTCAGCCCGTCGATTTCCGCCGGGGTCGCATGCATCGCGGCCAGCTTGGTCGTTCCGACGTAAATCATCGGTGCGGCCAGGAAATAGTTGCGCAGCGAGTCGTAGTTCATCGACGCAACCCGCGCGGCGCGATTGGCCTCCAGCTCGATGTAGCCCTCCGCCGCCATCTGCCGCATCAATTCGCGTACCGGCGGACGCGACAGCCCGAATTCCTCGCCGAGCGCCACCTCGTCCAGCGTCGCGCCCGGCTGGAGCTCCATGCTGAGGATCCGGTGGCGAAGCGTCTGCGCCAGAACCGCCTTGCGATCCAGCGCCGGCGACTGCGCATCTTCACGCTCGGCTTCCACGAGATTGGGCTTCATGTGCTCTCCTGTTGCATGCATCGTCTGTATACAAATTGTATTCGTCAAGACTTCAATGTGTCTAATAAGGGAAACTGCGGATGCGCGAGCGTCCCTACTGGCTTCGGAAAAGGCCTGACAGGACACGATCGATGGGCGGCTTTTTCGCTGCCGAAGCCGCCCGGGCAAGGAGCCGCATCCGTCCAAATGCAGATGTTAGTGGAACGGCCGCAGCGCGACGCCCGATTCGGCCGGCACGACAGGGCAGAAAGAGAGGAACCGGGTAGCGATGGCGCTCGGGCCCGCATCGGGAACGCATCGACGTCCCGATTGCGGCGCCTGCGGCCCGCAGCGACGGTGAGCGCGTAGCATCGCCGGCGCCCGCCGGTTCGCGCCGCGCCGTTTCGAACGCCATCCGCCACCGCGCCATCCCGCTCGTTCGCGCCGAGACGCTGTCCGCGCGGGTGCGCGCGACGCATAACCTAAAGTAATGGCGCTCGGAAAATAAAGCGCATTGACGCTGTTTTAGTGCACGCCAATACTCGGCGCACAGCGAAGGCAATCCGGCATGGAGCGAGACATCGGCGCGAGGCGCGATGCCGCCCCGCCATCGAAGCCCGGGCTTTCGCGAACGACAGCATGCACGCCGAGCGTGCGACGCGCCCCAAGGAAGCGATGCCATGAACTCCGTCAACACCCTGTTCGACCCCGCACACGAAGCACACGACCGTCTCTCCCATCCCGGCACGTGGGACAGCACCGGAAGAACCTGGGCGAGCGGCGAACAGCAGGTCCTGACCTGCTGCCGCGTCGTCGACGAGACGCACGACGTCAAGAGCTTCGCGTTCCGCGTGGGCGACGGCGCGCCGGTGCGCTTCGAACCCGGCCAGTTCATGACGGTATCGGCGAACGTCCACGGTCAGTCGGTCGAGCGCTGCTACACGATCTCGTCGCCGCCGACGCGCCCCTATCTGCTGTCGATCACGGTCAAGCGCGTCCCCGGCGGCGTCATGTCGAACTGGCTGCACGACACCATGAAACCGGGCAGCCAGCTGCTGGCGTACGGCCCGTCGGGCAGCTTCACGCCGACGGCGGCGCCCGCGGCCAAACTGCTGTACTTGTCCGCCGGCTCGGGCGTGACACCGCTGATGTCGATGACGCGCGCGAGCATCGACCTCGGGCTCGACCTAGACATCGTGTTCGTGCACAGCGCGCGCACCCCCAACGACATCGTGTTCCGCACGGAGCTGCAGCGGCTCCAGGCGCTGTCGCCGCGCCTTCGCACGTTCTTCGTCTGCGAAGGCGTCGGCGATGAAACGCACTGGCCGGGATCGATCGGCCGGCTCAGCCTGCCACTGCTTGCCGAGCAGGTGCCCGACTACGCCGAGCGCGAAGCGTTCACCTGCGGCCCGGCCGGCTACATGAACGCGGTGCGCGACGTGTTGCGCACCGGCGGACACGACCCGGCGCGCTATCACCAGGAGAGCTTCGACATCAGCGCCGGCGTCGCGCCGGAACCTGCCGCACCCGCCGCCGAAGCGCCGTCGGAAACCTTCACGATCAAGCTGTCGCGCTCGTCGAAGACGTTCACGATGAACGCGACCGACACCGTGTTGTCCGCCGCGAGAAAGGCCGGTGTCGCAATCCCGTCGTCGTGCAGCCAGGGCATCTGCGGCACCTGCAAGACCAAGGTGCTCGAAGGCACGGTCGACATGCAGCACAACGGCGGGATTCGCGAGCGGGAAGTCCAGAAGGGTTTCCGGCTGCTGTGCTGCAGCCGCCCGACGTCGGACCTCGTTCTGGAACTGTAGTCATCCGTCGGCAACCGCGCGCGGCACGATCTCAGGCCATTTCGAAGGAGTCCCAATCACAGATCGCGCTGACTTCGCATGTCCCTGCAAACACATCATCAGAACAAATTTAGGAGAAACAGCATGGCGGGCGATCAACTCCTCGATGCGAGTAGTGCCATTGACGTGAACGACAAGGAAGCCGTGTTGCGCGATGTCCGTGCCTATCGACTGGCCCGGGTTCAGGCGCAGTTGCTCGCGCACAAGGTTCCGGCGATCCTGCTCTACGACCCGGTCAATATCCGCTACGCGACCGATACGTCGAACATGCAGGTCTGGGCCGGACGCAACCCCGCGCGCTACGTGATGGTGTTCGCCAGCGGCCGCATCGTCGCGTGGGAGTTCCACAGCAGCGAGCACGTGTGGGACGGCCTCGATCTCGATGTGGAGCTGCGCGGCGCGCTCAGCTGGACCTACTTCAACGCCGGCCCCGATACGGAGCGCCGCGCGCAAACGTGGGGCGCCGAGATCGTCGACGTGTTCCGCAAGCATGCGCCGGGCGAGCGCTGCCTCGCCGTCGATCGCCTCGACCCGTTCGGCACGGCGTACCTGGAAAAGCACGGCCTCACGCTGACCGACGGCCAGGAATTGATGGAAACCGCCCGGCTCGTCAAGTCGTCCGGCGAACTCGTGTTGATCGGCGAATCGCTGCGCACCGCCGAGAAGGGCATCGAGCGGATGCGCCGCGAGCTGCGCCCGGGCCTGACCGAGAACGACATCTGGGCGAACCTGCATTACGAGAACATCCGCCATGGCGGCGAATGGATCGAGACGCGCCTGCTGGCCTCCGGCGACCGGACCAACCCGTGGATGCACGAGTGCTCGTCGCGGGTGCTGCAGGCGGGCGACCTGCTCGCGTTCGACACCGACATGGTCGGGCCGAACGGCTATTGCTCGGACATCTCCCGCACGTGGCTCGTCGGCGACGGCCGCCCGTCGGACGAACAGCGCAGGCTGTACGCGTACGCGTACGAACAGGTTCACTTCAACATGGAGCTGCTGCGGCCCGGCATGACGTTCCGCGAGTTCTCCGAACAGGCGTGGAAGATCCCCGATCAATTCGTCAAGAACCGCTACTGCTGCCTGGCACACGGCATCGGCATGGTCGACGAGTATCCGGCGATCGCGCACCAGGTGGATTGGGCGAGTTCGGGTTACGACGGCCGGTTCGAAGTCGGCATGACCGTCTGCGTCGAAAGCTACATCGGCGCGGAAGGCGGCAGCCAGGGCGTCAAGCTCGAACAGCAGGTGGTGCTGACCGAGCACGGCTGCGTGTCGCTGACCGACTGCGGCTTCGAAACCGACTGGCTGTAAATCGTCGCGGAAAGCGCCGCTTTCCGCCGACTCATCACATCGGGAGACACTATGTCAGGCAATCGTGGCGTTGTTTATGTGGGACCGGGAAAGGTCGAGGTGCGCAGCATCGCCTTCCCCGAACTGGTCGATCCGTCCGGCCGGAAAGCGAATCACGGCGTGATTCTGCGCGTGGTCGCCACCAATATCTGCGGCTCGGACCAGCATATGGTGCGCGGCCGGACGACCGCACCGTCGGGGCTCGTGCTCGGCCATGAAATTACCGGCGAAGTCGTCGAGGTCGGCGCCGACGTCACGACGCTGAAAAAGGGCGACCTGGTTTCCGTGCCGTTCAACGTCGCGTGCGGCCGCTGTCCGATGTGCAAGGCGCAGAACACCGGCGTGTGCCTGACCGTGAACCCGGCGCGCGCGGGCGGCGCGTACGGCTACGTCGACATGGGCGGCTGGATCGGCGGGCAGGCCGAATACGTGATGATCCCGTATGCGGACTTCAACCTGCTCAAGTTCCCGGACCGCGACCGCGCAATGGAGAAGATCCGCGATCTCACCTGCCTGTCCGACATCTTGCCGACCGGCTATCACGGCGCCGTGACCGCGGGCGTCGGGCCGGGCTCGACCGTCTATATCGCCGGTGCCGGCCCGGTCGGGCTGGCCGCGGCGGCGTCCGCGAAACTGCTGGGCGCTGCCGTCACCCTCATCGGCGACGTGAATCCGGCCCGGCTCGAACACGCGCGACGCGTCGGCTTCGAAACCGTCGACCTGTCGGAAGATGCGTCGCTCGCGGACCAGATCGCCGGCCTGCTCGGCGAACCGGAAGTCGACTGCGCGATCGATTGCGTCGGCTTCGAGGCGCGCGGCCACGGTCACGCCGGCTCGCAGGCGGAAGCGCCGGCCACCGTGCTGAACTCGCTGATGGAAATCACCCGCGCCGCCGGCAGGATCGGCATCCCGGGCCTGTACGTGACCGACGATCCCGGCGCGACCGATGCCGCCGCTAAGCACGGCAGCCTGTCGGTGCGCTTCGGCCTCGGCTGGGCGAAGTCGCATTCGCTCTTTACCGGCCAGACGCCGGTGATGAAGTACAACCGCAACCTGATGCAGGCGATTCTGTGGGATCGGCTCAACATCGCCGAAATCGTCAACGTGACCGTCATCGATCTCGATCACGCACCGAGCGGCTATGCGGAATTCGATTCGGGCGTGCCGAAGAAATTCGTCATTGATCCGCACGGCAGCCTGAAGGCGGCGGCGTGATGCGTCGTCGATAGCGAAGCATGCGGCGGCCGGCCGCGATACCGGCCGCCGCTTTCGCTGCGCGGCGCCGTCCTTTTATGCGTAGACTTTCGTCTCGACAGGTCACGATCTCGGGAGCACGGACAGCGATGAGCGGGCGTTCAAAGAACATCGAGAATTTCATCCGGGTCGCCAGCGACCTGTTCCGGTCGGAACGGCTGCCCGATTCCGCGCGCGCATTCGCGCCGCGGGTATTCGCGCGGCTGCAAACCGTGTCGGACAACGGCACACGGCTGCCGACGCGATACCCCGCGTGCGACTGGCTCGACGCCGCGCTCTTGTCGGTCGCGCGCATCGACGCGCAGTGCGCCGAACTCGCACGGTTGATCAAGTTGCTCGAGCCGACGATCGGATGGGCACGGCGCACGTCCGGACGGGACGGCAGCCCGAACTACATCGACGGGCACGTGAACGGGATGATCTGCGGGCCGGGCGGCGCGGAAAGCCGCGACGACATCCAGCTCGGCTTTTCGCTGCTGATGCCCGACGTGCGGTATCCGGATCACGGCCATCCGCCGGAGGAAGCGTACGTGCTGCTGACCGCCGGCGAATTCCGGCAGAAAAACGGCGCGTGGTTCGATCCGGGAATCGGCGGCGGCATCCATAACGCGCCGGGCGGGCTGCATGCGATGCGCTCCGGCGATGCGCCGTTTCTCGCGATCTGGTGCCTGCTGAATTGATCCGGCGGCCGGCGCGCACCGCCGTCGAAACGCTCGGCGGCATCGGCGAAGGGATGCCGTCCATGGGATCCCGCAAAGGGAGCCGTTTGTGGGAGCGAGCGCGGATCGAACGACCGCGCTACGCGTGCCGCCGGTAAGTCCCCGGCGTACTGCCCGTCCAGTGTCGAAAGGCGCGATGAAACGCGCTCGGATCGTCGAAGCCGATATCGGCGCCGATCGCCGCGATCGTGTCGAGCGTGTCGGTGAGCCGCTGGATCGCGATGTCGCGCCGCAACTCGTCCTTCAACGCCTGGAACGTCGTGCCTTCGCCGGCCAGATGGCGGCTCAGCGTGCGCACCGAACAGTGCAGATGCTCGGCCGCCTGGTCGATCACCGGCAGGTCGGGCAGCGCCGCCGACAGGTATTGCCGCACGCGATGACACACGAGCTGTTCGCTGAACGATTCGAAGATCCAGTCGCCCGGCGCGCGCGCGAGGAACTTGCGCAGGTTGCGCTTGCTCTGCCGGATCGGTGCATCGAGATAGTCCGCGCTGAAGCGCATCAGCGTGCGCTCGCGGTCGAACTGCACGGAGCCGGAGAAGAAATACAGGTGCTCGACCGCATGACGCGGCCGCGGACACGCGAACTCGATCTGCAGCAACGGAATCTTCTGCCCGATCAGCCAGGAGCACACGCCGTGCACGAGCTTGAGCATCAGTTCCTGGCCGAGCGCGCCGATCGGGCCCATCGCCGGGTTCGGCCGCAGCAGCACCTGCGCGACGAGGCCGTCGCGCTTCGATTCGACGAAGAAGTCGTCGAGCAGGATATGGAAGAACTGGCCGAAACGATGCAGCGCCGTTTCGAGGTTGCGCGCATCGAGCAGGCTCAGGCACAGGTACTTCAGCGTGCCGCCGCGCAGCGGGCGCGAGAAGATGCCCGGCATCTCGTCGTCGAGGTCGATCGCGAGCGTGCGGTACAGCGTCGAGAATTGCTCCTCCGTCACACGCGCATGCGGCTCGCCGAGCAGCTCGAGCGGAATGCCGGCGCCGCGCAGATAGCGCTCCACCACGTCGCGCTGCGCGCCCGCGCTCGCGAGAAAACCGTTGACGAGCGAGATCGGCACCGTGGCGCTCGGCGACGGCAGCGCACGCCCGGGCCGGGCGGAAGGTGAATCTGAACCGGTCATCGCGTCCCCGTCGATCGAACCGCTCGCATTGTACTTGAGCGGCCCGTGCGGGGCTTTCGAGGCTTTCCGCGCCTTGGAGACTCGCGGCACGCCGGTCCGCGCGGTGCCGGCCGCGCGAGGCTTCGGCGTCATCAGTCGGCGCGGCTCAGTTCCCGGCGCAGGATCTTGCCGACCGTC
Source organism: Burkholderia sp. IDO3 (assembly GCF_003366075.1). Classification (NCBI taxonomy): domain Bacteria; kingdom Pseudomonadati; phylum Pseudomonadota; class Betaproteobacteria; order Burkholderiales; family Burkholderiaceae; genus Burkholderia; species Burkholderia sp. IDO3. Next base: position 340,938 of record NZ_CP028964.1, on the reverse strand, counting down.
GACTTCGGCAGCCGCTCGACCATGCGAACGATCTTCGGCACCTTGTAGGCGGCGAGACTCGCGCGGCAATGCGCGACGACTTCCGCTTCGGTCAGCGCCGCATCCGGCGCGCGCACCACGAACAGCTTGACGGCCTCGCCGGTGCGCTCGTCGGGCACCCCGATGCACGCGCATTCGGCAACGCCCGGCAGCGCGGTGGCGACGGCTTCCACTTCATTCGGATACACGTTGAAACCGGACACGATGATCATGTCCTTCTTCCGATCGACGATCTTCAGGAAGCCCGCCGCGTCGAACACGCCGATGTCGCCGGTGCGGAAATAGCCGTCCGCGGTGAACGCGAGCGCGTTCGCTTCCGGCTTCTGCCAGTACCCGCCCATCACCTGCGGCCCCTGCACGCAGATCTCGCCCGCTTCGCCGATCGCCACCTCGCGATCCTGCTCGTCGAGCAGCTTCACGTCGGTCGACGGCAGCGGCAGGCCCGTCGTGCCCGTGAAGGTGTCGATCGACTGCGGATTGAACGTGACCACCGGCGACGTTTCCGACAGCCCGTACCCTTCGCGGATGAAGTTGCCCGTCACCGCCTTCCAGCGCGCGGAGATCACGTCGATCACCGCCGCGCCGCCGCCGGCCGACAGCGTCAGCCGCGACCAGTCGACTTCCTTCAGCCGCGGATGGCCGGCGAGCCCCGCATACAGCGTGTTGACGCCGACGAACACCGTCGGCCGCGCGGCCTTCAGCACGTCGATGAAGCCGTCCATGTCGCGCGGATTCGCGACGAGCCAGTTCTCCGCGCCGATCGCGAAGTAGGACAGGAAGTTCACCGTCAGCGCGAAGATGTGATACAGCGGGATCGCGGTGACGACGACTTCCTCGCCCGGCCGCCGCGCGGCCGGCACGATCGCCGCGAACTGCTGGATGTTCGCGACGAGGTTGCGGTGCGACAGCGCGGCGCCCTTCGACAGCCCGGTCGTGCCGCCCGTGTACTGCAGCAGCAGCAGATCGGCGCCGCCGAGCGCGACGGGCTCGCACTCGAGCGATTCGCCCGCGGCGAGTGCGTCGGCGAGCGCGATCGATCCGGGCGGCAGCGCATCGCACGCGCCGGCCGGCGCATCGACGACGCCGAGATCGCCGCGCCCCACGCTGAGCACCGTCCGCACGCACGTCTTGCCGACCACGTCGGCGAACGTGCCCATCGACCCGCCGCACACCACCGCCACTTCGACGCCGGCGTCGTTCAACTGATGTTCGAGTTCATGTGCCGTGTAGTGCGGGTTCACGTTGACCTGGATCGCGCCGATCCGCGCCACCGCGACGAACACGACCGGAAACGCGAGCACGTTAGGCAACATCACGGCCACGCGATCGCCCTTGCGCACGCCGACCACCTGCTGCAGGTACGCGGCGAGCGCGGTCGACAGGCGGTCGACGTCGGCATAGGTGAGCGTTCGGCCGTACGCATGGAACGCGGGCTGCCCGGCGAAGCGGCGCATCGCGTCGTCCAGCAGCGCGGTTACGGAAGGATGGCGATCGGCATCGATCTCGGCGGGGATCGAGCCGTACGACCCGATCCAGTGTCTCTTTGTCATGTCCTGCTCCTCGGGGGACGGCGCCACGCAGCGCCGTTCGCACGGCGGCCATGCGCCGAACCGGCGCAGGCCGCTGCCTGACCGGAGACTATCGCCCGCCAGATACGCTTTGAAAATGATCTCGGCGGCCGAAAAGATGATCGAAACGGACACGCGGGCGGCGACGGGCGCGTCGACGCGTTGGGTGAGCGTTTCGATCGCGACGCTCACGCCGAGCGTCGCGCAGATCAACACGTGGAACCGGCTCGCGGAGCCGTTCGCGTGGCAGGCCGGCGGGTTCCAGGCAGGTCGACCCTGCCTGCTGGCGGGCCCGCGCCGGGTGGCGCCGACCGCATATCAGGGTGAACCCTGTGGCGCATGGGAGCGTTCCCGAGCAGAATTGCGAGCCGTCAACGATATCGAATCGGACGCAGAACCCGCCATGCCGCGCAGTACGCCCCTGAATCCGACGGCCGCCGGCGCCGCCCCGCTGCCGGACACCCCGCCCGCCCACGCGTCGCGGGAAAAACGCTTCTCGCCGGCCAAGCTGGCCGTGCTCGTCGGCGTCACCCGGGAACTCGGCCTCGACCCGGGCGCCGTGCTCGACGGCACCGGCCTGTCGCCGGCCGCCATCGCCGACCCGTTTACGCTCACGTCGTCGCTGCAGTTCCTGACCGCCGCGCGCAACGCGATCGACCGCTACGACGGTTCCGACCTCGGCGTGCGCGTCGGCCGCCGGCTGCATGCGTCGAGCTACGGCATGTACGGCTACGCGATGCTGTGCTCGGAATCGCTCGCGCACGCGTTCGACTCCGCCGTCAAATATCACCAGCTCGCGAACGGCATGCTCGCGATCCGCTGGGTCGAACAGGGCGACACCGCGTCGTGGCTGCTCCCGGACCTGCACGAAGCCGCGCTGCCCGAGCCGGCCCTGCCGCTCTACCGCTTCCTGATCGACATGCAGTTCGCGCTGCACGTGACGATCATCAAGGACGTGATGGGCGCGTGGTGCGTGCCGGCGCGCGCGCAGTTCGCGCAGCCGCGGCCGGCGCATGCGGCACAGCTCGCCGATGCGCTCGAATGCCCGATCGCCTACGACCAGCCGCACCACGTACTCAGCTATCCGGCCGCGTGGCTCGCACGTGCGCCGCAGCTCGCGAACCCGATCACCGCCGCGCAGGTGTCGTCGCACTGCGCGCGCCTGCTCGACGAATTGCGCAGCCAGGCCGGGCTCACGCGGCGCGTGTATCAGGAACTCACGCGCACGCCCGGGCAGTTTCCGGACATCGACGCGATCGCCGACACCCTGTGCATGACGTCGCGCACGCTGCGCCGCAAGCTCGATGCAGAAGGCACGTCGTACAGCGCGTTGCTGACGAGCGTGCGCAAGGCGCTCGCGATCGACTATCTGACGACCACCACGCTCAGCACCGAGGACATCGCGCTGACGCTCGGCTTCAGCGATGCGGTCGGGTTCCGCCACGCGTTCAAGCGCTGGACCGGCACGACCCCGAGCGACGTGCGGCGCAAGCGCGGCGGGTAAGCGTGCGCGAGTGCGCCACCGCTGATTTCAGCGCGCATCGCCCGCCGCGGGGTGCGCGACCGCCAGCGCGAACTCGAACACCGCGCCGCGTCCGGCGCGATCGACGAGCCGGATGCCGCTGCCGTTGAGCACCAGCATCCGGTGCACGATCAGCAGCCCGAGGCCGCCGCTCGTCGCCGCGCCGCCGCTCATCGGCCGCTGCGGCCGCTGGAACAGCCCTTCGCGCCGCGCGAGCGGAATCCCCTCTCCCGTATCCGACACCGTCACCACCACGCGATCGCCCTGCGGCACCAGCGAGACTTCGACTTCGCCGTGCTGCGGCGTGTGGCGCAACGCGTTGTCGAGCAGGTTGGTCAGCACGCGCTCGATCATGCCGAGATCGGCCGACACCGGCGGCACGCGCGGCGGCATGCGCGCACGCAGCGCGACGCCGCGCGCCTGCGCGGCCAGCTCGAACTTCTGGAACACGTCCTGCACCAGATCGACGAGCGAGAACGGCTCGCGCTCCGCCTGCACGCCGCCCGACTCGAGCCGCGCGAGCTCGAACAGCGCCTGCGCGAGCCGGCCGACCTTCGCGCTCTGCGCGAGCGCGATCGACAGGTAGCGGCGACGCTCCGGCTCGGCCAGCGTCTCGGCCTTCAGCGACAGCGTTTCCAGATAGCCGTGCAGCGACGTGAGCGGCGTGCGCAGGTCGTGCGAGATGTTCGCGATCAGTTCGCGCCGCTGCTGATCCTGGCGCGTCAGCGCGCGCCATTGATCGCCGATCCGGTCGGCCATCTGCGCGAATGCCGATTCGAGCACCGCGATGTCGTCGCCGCGCCGGCCCGGCGGCGAGCGCGGCACCGGCGGCTGCGTGTCGGGCGCGCCGTCCGCGTCGAAACGGCGCATCGCATCGGTCAGCCGGCGCAGCGGACGCGTGATGAAGCTGAACGCCGTCAGGCCCGCGATGAGGCCCAGCAGCGCGACGAGCGCCATCGACCACAGCGTCGTGCGCAGCACGTTGCCGGCGTCGACGCGCGCGGCCAGCCGGTCGTGCGCCTCGCCGAGCAGCACCACGTAGATATAGCCGGACGGCGGCTGCCCCGCGCGCTGCAACGGCGCGGCGCTGAACACCTTGCGCGCGTCCGGGCTGCGCGGATCGTCGCCGAGGATCGGCAGCGGATCGCCCGCGATGAAACGCTGCACCGGCGCGAGATCGACGCGCTCGCGCTTCACGTGGCCCGGCGGCGCGTCGTCGCCCTCGATGCGCCCCGCGTTGTCGAGCAGGTACACCTCGACGCTCGGGTTCACGCCCATCAACTGGCCGAACAGCGTGCGCACGGCATCCGGGCGCAATCCGTTCGCGTCCATCAGCGGCGTGCTGTTCGCGATGTGCGCGGCGAGATCGCGCGACAGGCCCTGCACGACTTCCTTTTCGCGCATGTCGTTCGCGCGGATCTGCAGCCATGCCGACGCGCCCGAGCAGGCGAGCAGCAGCACCGAGAACACGAGCGACAGCCGCTGGGTGAGCGTGAGCTTCATCATGCGTCCCGCTGGTCCGGCGCGGCGAGCTTGTAGCCGCGCCCCCACACCGTGAGGATGCGCACGGGTTCGGCCGGATCGGCCTCGATCTTCGCGCGCAGCCGGTTGATGTGCGTGTTGACCGTGTGCTCGTAGCCTTCGTGCTGGTAGCCCCACACCGCGTTGAGCAGATCCATCCGCGAGAACACCTTGCCGGGATGCCGTGCGAAGAAATACAGCAGGTCGAACTCGCGCGGCGTGAGGTCGATGCGCGTGCCGTCGACGGTCGCTTCCCGCGCGATCGGGTCGATCGACAGCCCCGCGAGGTCGAGCGTGCCCGCGTCGATCCGCGAATCGCGCGCGAGCGCATCGACGCGGCGCAGCAGCGCCTTCACTCGCGCGACGAGTTCGAGCACCGAGAACGGTTTCGCCAGATAGTCGTCGGCGCCGAGTTCGAGGCCGAGGATCCGGTGGACTTCGCTCGACCGCGCGCTCGTGATGATGATCGGCGTGTAGCGCGCCATCGCGCGGGCGCGGCGGCAGATCTCGAGGCCGTCGACGCCCGGCAGCATCAGGTCGAGGATCAGCGCGTCCCAGTTGCCCTGTTCGAGCAGGCGCAGGCCTTGCGTGCCGTCCGCGCTGTGCACGACCTCGTAGCGCTCGTCGCGCAGGTGCAGGCTCAGCACGTCGGCGATATCGGCGTCGTCTTCGACGATCAGGATGCGTTTGGGGTGGTCCATGGCGGTCGGGGGCGGTGCGTCGGTCGGGTCTCGGTGGCGGAAGGGTCGCTCCGGCCGCCCCTTTCGGACCGGAAGGCCGGCCTGCCGGGGGCGAGTCGCGGCGGCAATGCCGCGCTGTCGCCATTGTGCGGAATTTTGCGGGGGCAAGGGGTCACATTTCGTTTAAGTTTGCATTGCGACTGTGCCACAAGCCAATGCCCGCGGGCCTTTCCGCTCTGCCCCCGAATGAAGAATTTCCGTCGTCCCGCGCAAGCACTAAAAAGTGGACGTGACGATGCCTCATCCGGCGAGCGCTGGAAGTCGGCAGGTTCTCGGCAGCCGCCGAACGATGCGTCGCTTCGATGCCGTCAGTTGCCGCAACGCGTCACCGCCCCGACGATCCGGCAACGGCGCGCCGAACACCGTGACGGTCGACGCAAAGACGGTCGATTTCAGCAGCAGGATCGCTTCGCCGGCGAGCACGGACAGCGCGAGACGCCGCACGCGCCCCGACGATCCGGCACAGCGCCGGCTCGCGCCATCCCGCCGGCGAGCGCGTCCCCGGCGGGCTTACGCCGCGGCGTAGCGATTCGGCGGATACCCCACGCCGAGATGGTCGCGCAAGGTCGTACCCTGGTACTCGGCACGAAACAGGCCGCGTTCCCGAAGGATCGGCACCACCTGTTCGACGAAGTCGGCGAACGCCGCAGGCGTACCGCCGCCGACGATGAACCCGTCCGCCGCGTCGGCCTCGAACCATTCCTGCAAGCCGTCCGCGATACGCTCCGGCGTACCGATGAAACGCGGGCGCGGTGCAGCCGATTCGAGCGCGACCTGGCGCAACGTCAGTCCGCGTTCGCGCGCATTGCGCTTGATCTCGTCCGTCCCGCTGCGGAAACTGTTGCTGCCGAGGTCGCCGATCTCCGGAAACGGCTCGTCGAGCGGATACCGGCCGAAATCGTGATGCTCGAAAAACCGGCCGAGATGGTCGAGCGCGCTGTCGATCGTAATCAACTCGAGGCTCTCCTGGTATTGCCGTTCCGCCTCCTCGGCCGAATTGCCCACGATCACGCCGATCCCCTGGAATATCTTCAGATCGTCCGGATGCCTCCCCTGCCCGATCACCTGGCGCTTGAGATCGGCATAGAATTCGCGCGCTTGCGCCAGCGTATCGTGATGGGTGAACACGGCATCCGCATGCCTGGCGGCAAGTTGCTTGCCCGCCTCGGACGCGCCGGCCTGAAACAGGATGGGCCGGGCCTGCGGCGTACGCCCCACGTTCAGCGGCCCCTCGACCGAGAAATACTTGCCCTTGTGATTGAGCGGATGAAGCTTGGCCGGATCGAAGAACACTCCGCTCGCACGGTCGCGCACGAACGCATCCTCCTCCCATGAATCCCAGAGCCCCTTCGTGACCGCGAGATATTCGTCGGCGATCCGGTAACGTTCGTCATGCTCGGGATGCTCGGTGCGCGAAAAATTCCGGGCGGAACCCTCGAGCGGCGACGTCACGACATTCCAGGCCGCACGCCCCCGGCTCAGGTGATCCAGGCTCGCGAACTGCCGGGCAACCGTGAACGGCTCGCTGTAGGACGTCGACAAGGTCCCCACCAGCCCCACCCGTTCCGTGACGGCCGACAGCGCGGACAGCAGCGTGAGCGGCTCGAAGCGGTTCAGGAAGTGCGGAATCGACTTCGCGTTGATATGCAGACCGTCCGCCACGAATACGAAATCGAACTTGCCTGCCTCGGCCTGGCGGGCCACGTTCTTCGCGAAGTCCGGGTTGATGCTTGCGTCGATCACCGCGTCGGGGTGTCGCCATCCCGCGTAATGCCCGCCGGGCCCGTGAATCGTCGCGCCGAGATGAATCTGCCGGGAACGCGCGTTCTGCCGCACTGCCTGCGTTTCGCTCATGATCGTATTATCTTTGGTTGTACTGATGTTGACGGGAGGAATGCCGCGCTTTTCGCACCGCCATCATGGGTTCCGCGGTGTAGGGAACCATCGATCGCCCCGCGATTGACGCGCGGCCGTCCGGCCCCGACGGTGAAGCGATCGTCAGGGCCCGCGCACGACTCACTGCATGAACTGCTCGTTGCCGATCAGCCCGATCTTCGTCGCCCCTTCGCGCTGGGCCGAGGCCAGCACTTCGGCCACCGCCCGGTAAGGCGCCGCCTTGTCCGGGCGCAACCGGATCTCGTCCTGGTCGGCCTCGGCCGCCACCTCGCGGAACTTCGCGTCCAGCGCCGCCCCGCCGCGCACGGCCGCACCGTTCCAGTTGAGCGAGCCGTCCGCGCCGATGTCGATCTGCACGACCTGAGGCGGATGCGGCGGCGCCGGCGGATTGCCCACCGGCAGATTCATCTTCACCGAATGCATCTGGATCGGGATGGTGATGATCAACATGATCAGCAGCACCAGCATGACGTCGATCAGCGGCGTGGTGTTGATGTCCACCATCACGTCCGGCTCGTCCCTGCCTGTGCCGGAACCTACGTTCATACCCATCGTTCGAACTCCCTAACCGCCCCGCGCGGGCGGCTCCGTAATGAAGGCAACCTTGCCGATCCCTGCCCGCTCGCATGCCGTCACGAGCTTGCCGATGTACTGATACGGCGTGGCCTGATCGCCGCGCACATGCACGTCCGGCTGCGGCGTCTGCGCGGATACGTCCTTCAGCCGCGCCACGAGCGTCTGCAGATCCACGTGCTCGGTGCCCCAGAAGATGTCGCCCTGCCGGTTCACCGCGAGCTCGATGCTTTTCGGCTGGGTCTGCAGCGGCTGGATCCGCTCCTTCGGCAACTGCACCTGGATCGTATGGGTCACGACCGGAATCGTGATCAGGAAGATGATCAGCAACACCAGCATCACGTCCACGAGCGGCGTCGTGTTGATCGCCGAGATGACCTCGTCGTTGTCGTCACCGCCGACACTGATCGCCATGACAGCCCCCGCTCACGACTGAACCGCCAGCGCCTGCGGCGACTGCGCCGCAGACGTCGCGATGCTGCCGGCCGCACGCCGGCCGCCCGCGAGCAATACCGTATGCAGTTGTGCGCCGAAGTCGCGCACGCGCTCCATCACGGACTTGTTCCGGCGCACGAGGAAGTTGTAGCCGAGCACGGCCGGCACGGCCACCGCAAGGCCGATCGCGGTCATGATCAGCGCCTCGCCCACCGGGCCGGCGACCTTGTCGATCGATGCCTGGCCGGCGATGCCGATGGCCGTCAGCGCGTGATAGATGCCCCACACCGTGCCGAACAGACCGACGAACGGCGCCGTGGACCCCACCGTGCCCAGAAAGGCCAGGCCGTCCTGCAGCCGGTTCGACACGTTGGTGATCGAGCGCTCGATGTTCAGGTCGATCCAGGTATTGCGGTCGACCGAATCGAGCAGCGCCGTGTCGTGATGCTCCCCGGCCTCGATCGCGTTCTCCGCGATGAAACGGAACGGCGACGCATCATCGAGCTGGGCCGCGCCCTCGGCCAGCGTCGGCGCATTCCAGACCTGCTCGTCGGCCGATTTCGCGCGGCTGTTTGCCCGCACCTGCTCGAGGAACTTGGTGATCATGATGTACCAGCTGCCGAGCGACATGACCACGAGCAGCCCGAGGACGAAGCGGGCCACGAAGTCGCCGTTTGCCCACAGGGCACCGAGGCCGTACGGGTTCTCGACGGTTGCCGACGTTGCGGGCTCGGGCGGCGGCACCGCCCGATCGGCGGCACTTGCGGCAGCCGGTGCCGCCGCGATCAATGCCGTGCCGGATGCCGCCGGGCCCGGCGGCAATGCCGATGCCGCGCCTTCCTGTGCAAGCACGGCTTGCGGTGCGGCCAGCGTGCCGCCGATGCCGGCGGTGATCATCAGACTTGCCGCGAGTGCGGCGCGAAAGCGCTTTTTCATAAGGACTCCATCCCGTGTTTCGATTCGTAAAGCTGGTCAGATCGAACGGCCTGCCGTGGCCTGCGTCAATTCAGATTGAAGGAAAACGGCACCCGCACCCGCACGGGCTGCCCCTGCGCGATGCAGCGAAAGCGCTTGACCGCATTGAGCGCCGCGCGATTGAGCACCGGATCGGCCGGCTGCGCGAGCCGCAGGTTCGTGACGTGCCCGTCCGGGTCCACCGTAAATTCGACCGTCACATCGCCCGTGATGTCGTTGTCCTGCGCCTCCGGCGGATAGACGATCGACGCGCGGACTTCGTCCGAATTCGGGCAGACGACACCGATCTCCTGGTTCACCGGCCGCGCAACCGGCGCCGGCACCGGCGCGGGGGGCGCCTCGTGCACGGGTGCGCTCGGCGCCGGCGCATCCTGGTGCGTCATGGTCGGCGGCGGCGGCGCCTGCACGTGCACCTCGGGCGGCGGCACGAACGGCGGAGGCGGCGGCGCAACCCGCGGCTTCGACACGACCTTATCGACCGGCTTCGGCGGCGGGGGCGGGGGCGGCGGTTTCACCGGGACGATGATGCGGGTCTCGATCGGTTGCTGGACGATCTGAACGACCCGGGTCGCCAGACCGTTCACCAGCGCCCATATCAGGACGAGATGCAGGCCGATGGCAATCGCGATGCCGCCGAAGCGACGGACCGGATGGGCCCGCTTTTTGCCGAACTGGCGCGGACGGCCGATTGCCGCGAGTCGGGGTTGAGTGGCGCTAGTCATGTTCAATCCAAAGCCAATAAGGTCGGGTGTCCGGCGCCGCCTTTACCTCGGCGGGCCCGCGCACGGGCGGCCGCGCACGCGATTCGCCGGCGCTCGACCGTCCGCGGGCGTGCCGGCGGGACGGCCACGGTCCGCGTGGCCGCATCCGGTTCATCGCCGGGTTCAGTCGCGCACGCCGTCTCACGCATGCCGTATCGATCCGGTCAGGCCGCGACCGGCTCTCGCCGGTCGGCCGGACGCCAGCCGAGTGCCGGCGCGATATGCGCGACGAAATCCTCGAGAATCTGCCGGTAGTTCTCGAACGGCAGGTCGTAAGGCAATTCGAGGCGCAATTCCCGCACTTGCCCCACCACGGGATCGGCAAGCAGCCGCTCCACGATCTCGTCCGAGGTGCCGACGAGATCCGGGGCGAAGAGCGTGCGCCGTTCGCCCTGCGGCGCCAGCGTGCGGGCATGGCGCGCATCGGCAAACGCCCGATAGCGTTCACGCTCCCGCGCATTCGCACTGTCGGTCGGCACGATCACACGGCCCAGCGCGATACGCGGTGCAGCAGTTTCGCTCCAGTGACGGCGGTACAGCTCGAGTTGCCGGAGCTGGGCATCGACATAGCTGTCGGTTCCCTCGCCCGTGGTCAGATTGCCGATCAGCAAGTTGAAGCCGTTTCTGGCGGCCCACTCGATCGAGCGCCTGGAACCCCCGCCGTACCAGAGCCGGTCCGTCAAACCCGGCGCATACGGGCTCACCCGCGGCCGCACCCGGCCGGCGGCCGATTCCACGAACGTGTCGTCGTCGCCGAGCCAGTCGCCGGCGAGATTGCGGCGCAGGCGCGCCACGCGCGCATGCGAGAAGTCGACCAGGTCGGGATCGGTATCGAACAGCCGCTCGCCCAGCAGCGCGCCGTGATTCGGTGCGCCCGCGCTGAGCCCGACGTTGAGCCGCCCGTTCGACAGCACGTCCACGGTCGCCAGATCCTCCGCCAGCCGGAAAGGATTCTCGTAGCCCATCTGGATCACCGCCGCGCCGAGTCCGATCCGGGTCGTCCGCTGGCTCGCCGCCGCGAGAAACGTGGCGGCCGAGGACACGGCGCGCTCGAGGTGACGCTGCCGTACCCACGCACTGTCGTAACCGAGCGTCTCGCCGACGCGAAACAGTTCCAGCGTCCGCTCGAATCCCGACGCTGCCGCCTCGTCGGGATAATTCCCCGGCGTGAGAAATGCAATGTGATCAATTCGTCCGTTGCTCACCTTTTCCATCCTTCGTCATTTGCCACGGCGCCCATGCCATGTCGTGCCGGCCGCGAGCCGGGGAAACGGCACATGGCTACGACAGCACCCTGGACAGGAATTCGCGCGTACGCGGATGCGAAGGGGCCGTCAGCACCGCCGACGGCGGCCCCGACTCCACGACGCGCCCGCCATCCATGAAAACGATCGTGTCGGCCACTTCCCGCGCAAAACCGATCTCGTGCGTAACGACGATCAGCGTGGTTCCGGACCGGGCGAGCTGCCGAATCACGTCGAGCACTTCGTTGACGAGCTCCGGGTCGAGCGCGGAAGTCGGCTCGTCGAACAACAACACCTTGGGCTTGAGCGCGAGTGCGCGTGCGATCGCCACGCGCTGCTGCTGCCCGCCGGACAGCTGGCGCGGCCAGGCATCGGCCTTGCCGGCCAGGCCCACGCGGGCGAGCAGCGTACGTGCTTCCGCTTCTGCGCGGGCGCGCGGCAGCCCTGCCGCCACCGGCGCCTCGACGAGGTTCTCGAGCACGGTCAAATGCGGGAACAGGTTGAAGCTCTGGAACACCATGCCGACCTCGGCGCGGCGGCGCAGGATGTCCTGTTCCTTGAGTTCGTAGAGCGTGCGCCCGTCGCGGCGATAGCCGACCAGTTCGCCATCGATGTCGATGAAGCCCGCGTCCACGCGCTCGAGGTGATTGATGGTGCGCAACAGCGTCGATTTGCCGGAACCCGACTGTCCGAGAATGACCGTCACGCTCCCGGACGGGATGGTCAGCGAAACGTCGTCGAGTACCTTCTGCGCCCCGAAGCGCTTCGATATGCGATGAATGCCGACGGCCGCCCCGACGCGCTGCTTCGCCCACCCGCTCGTCTCGGTGTCCGGCGTCGCGACATCGTCGGGCCGCTTGCCCGCCGCCGAGGCCCGGGAAAGCAGCGCCTCGACCGAACGACGGCCTTTGCGCAGCAGCACGGCCGTGCGCGATACGGCCACCTGGTCGCGCGTCGCGCCGCGAGCATAGTGGCGCTCGATATGCACCTGGATCGCCGACAACCCGGTCAGAATGACCAGATACCAGACGGTCGCGACCATCAGCATCGGAATCACTTCCAGGTTGCGGTGGTAGATGATCTGGACCGTGTAGAAGAGATCCGGCATCGCGAGGATATAGACGACCGCCGTCCCCTTCGCCAGGCCGATCACATCGTTGAACGCGGCCGGCAGGATCGCGCGCATCGCCTGAGGCAGCACGATGCGCCAGGTCTGCCGCGCGCGCGGCAGACCGAGCGCCGCCGCGGCCTCGCGTTGCCCCTGGTCGACCGACAGGATGCCGCCGCGGATCGCTTCCGCCGCGAACGCGGCCTGGGTCAGCGTAAGCCCCAGGATCGCCGCCATGAAGGGGGTAATCAGATCCGTGGTCGGGCCATGCAGCAATACGATATTCGTGAACGGAATCGCGAGCCTGACCGTGTCGTACAGATAGCCGAGATTGTTCAGCAGCAGCAGCAGGACGATGGTCGGAATCGAACGGAACAGCCAGATGTATGCCCACGCGCACGAGGACAACAGCGGCGAACGCGAAAGTCGCGCCAGCGCGAGCGGAATGGCCAGCGCGAAGCCGAGCACCGCACCGAGCGCCGTCAACAGCAGCGTCTGCCCGAGCCCCGCGAGCACGGCCTCGGAGAAGAACCACTGCGCAAAGACGTTCCAGCCCCAGTGCGGGTTGTCGAGCACCGAATAGAGCACGATGGCGATCAGCACGATCGCCGCGACGGTTCCGGCCGTCCGTGCCGGATTGCGGGCGGGAACGACCCGGTATTGCGCGTAGTCGGGTGCCGCCGATGACACACCTTCGGCCACGAAGGGCGCATGACCGGCGATCCTGGAAATATCGTTCATCACGCTGCCTTTGCGCATGTCATGTCGATCGGTCACGCCGTCTCTGCGGTCGCGTGGCGGCTCGCGCGGCGCGGCAAACCGAGATGGTCCCGCAGCGTGGCGCCCGGTAACGCGCGGTGGTAGCGGCCCCGCGCCTCGAGTGCGGGAATCACGTAGCGGACGAAATCCTCGAGTCCTTCCGTCTGCACCTGGAAGCCGAGGATGAAGCCGTCGGCCGCGCCCGCGTCGAACCAGCGGATCAGCTCGTCCGCGACCTGCTCGCCGGTGCCGATGAACCCGGGCTTCGGCGTCGCCACGTCGAGCGCCACTTCCCGGAGCGTCGAGCCGTTTCGACGGGCCTCGTCCTTGATGCGATCGGTGGTGGAACGGAAACTGTTCCTGCCAAGCTCGCCCAGCTCCGGAAACGGCGCGTCGAGCTGATACTGCGAAAAGTCGTGATGCTCGAAGAAGCGGCCGAGATAGGCCAGCGCCTCGTCGATCGTGAGCAGATCGCGAATCGCCCGGTACTTCGCCTCGGCTTCCTCGCGCGTCGCACCGACGATCGGTCCGATGCCGGGAAAAATCTTCACGTCGGCGCGCGCGCGGCCATGCGCCACCGCGCTCTCGCGCACGCGCTCGGCAAACACGCGCGTCTCGTCCAGCGACGGCGCGTGGGTGAACACGGCATCGGCATACTTGCCGGCCAGCGCGATACCGTCATCCGACGATCCCGCCTGGAAAATCACCGGCTGCCCCTGTGGCGAACGCTGGATGTTGAGCGGCCCGGCCACCTCGAAGAAACGGCCCTTGTGGTTCAGCGTGTGCAGCTTGTCGCGGTCGAAGAAGCGGCCGCTCGCGCGGTCGCGCACGAAGGCATCGTCGTCCCAGCTGTCCCACAGGCCCTGCACCGCCTCCAGATATTCGTCGGCGATCTCGTAACGCCGCGCATGATCCGGATGTTCGCCGCCGTAGTTCCTTGCCGATCCCTCGAGCGGCGAAGTCACGACGTTCCACCCGGCGCGCCCGCCGCTGATCAGGTCGAGCGACGCGAACTGGCGGGCCACCGTGAACGGATGGCTGTACGACGTCGACAACGTGCCGGCCAGGCCGATCTTCGATGTCGCCGACGCAAGCGCGGACAGGATCGAGATCGGCTCGAAGCGGTTCAGGAAATGCGGGATCGACTTCTCGTTGATGTAAAGGCCATCCGCGACGAACACGAATGCCACGCCGTTGGCTTCGGCCTTCTGCGCGATGCCGGTGATGAAATCGATGTTGACGCTCGCGTCTGCGGGACCGGCAGGATGTTTCCACGCATTCATGTGGCCGCCGGCGCCATGCAGCATCAGGCCGAAAGTGAGGTTGCGTTGGGTCATGTTCGAATCCGCGGGCTGAAGAGGAAAAAAGAACCCGGCGCCATCAGACGCCGACCGGCTGCTCGACACCTGCCAGCGCCTCGATCGACGCGAGGCGCCTGGCGTAGTCCGCCACCGGGTTGTCGATGACGAACTCGTCGATTCCGAAGCGCTCATGCAGCGCGTCCAGCTCTCGGCGCACCGCTTCCGGCGTACCCGCCACGACCTGCGGATGCAGCTCGTCGATCCGATAGTCGGTCACACCGATCTGGCGCGCGAATTCGGCCGCCGCCTCCGGACTCTGCAGATTGACGCTCTGCCCGTTCCCGAATCGCAGCTTGAAGATTCTCAGTGCCCCCACCTGGCGTTTCGCGTCCTCCGACGATTGCGCGGCGACCGCGAACAGTGCGAGCAGCGGCACGCGGCCCGTCGCGCTGCGATAGACGTCGAGCGACCTTTCGATATTGCCGATGTCGCCGTTGAAGTGGCCCGCGTAGCAGAACTGCCAGTCGTGCCGGGCAGCCAGTTCGGCGCTTTCCGGACTGCCGCCCAGCAGAATGCGCTGAGGCGATTCCGGCGGTGCGGGCAACGCCACCGCACCGGCCAGCGGGTGATCCGGTGCGACGCCGTCGCCGAGAAACGCATCGAGTTCGGCGAGTTGCCCGGCGAAGTCGGGCTTCTTCGCCTTGTCGTGAAACCATTGCAATGCCCTGGTCGTGAGCGGCAGCCCGCCGGGCGCCTTGCCGACGCCCAGGTCGACGCGTCCCGGCGCGAGCGAAGCCAGCGTCCGGAACGATTCGGCGACTTTGTAAGGGCTGTAATGCTGAAGCATCACGCCGCCCGAGCCCACGCGAATCCGGGACGTATGCGCAAGCACATGCGACACGACGATCTCCGGTGCCGAGCTCGCAAGGCCTGGCGCGCCATGGTGTTCCGCAATCCAGTAGCGCTTGTAGCCGAGCGCTTCGGCACGCTTCGCAAGCGCGATCGTGAAGCGCAGCGCATCGTGCGCGGTCGCCCCTTCTGCAATCGGGCTTTTATCGAGAATCGAAAGGGAATAAGACATGCAGCTCAACCTTGTAGGACGGACAACCCGCTGAGGCGGGTGCCGATACAGCGGAAAACGCCGGGCAGATCATTCATTATGGATAACGGATCATCTGCCCGTTACGGTCATTTCTGCTATGAATATGGCCGATCGATCAGAACAGATAGCGCGCCCGCAGATAATAGAAACCGCCATTGACGCCGATCGTGCTGCCGCCGCTGTACTGGATGCCCTCCAGTTGCGCCTCATACGGCAACTTGCTCGGGCGGACGTCGAACAGGTTCTGTGCGCCGGCCGCGATCTGGAACTTCTTGGTCACGTCGTAGCGCACCTCGACGTCGGTGACATACCGCGCGGCCTCCTCGAAATGAACGAACTGCGAGGTCGAGAACGCGTTCGGTCCGATGATGTAGGTCGCTTCTCCGGACGTCTTCCCGTAACGCGTCTCGTGGAGCGTGACTGCCCACTTGTCGAGCCGCCACGTCCCGCCGACGATGATCTTGTTCTTCGGCGTCGTGGTGGACAGCGACGCGATCTGCTGCGCGTTCAGCGACGGCTTGCCGTTCGATCCGTTCGCCACGTGCGTGACCGAGGTCGTGTTCAGGTTCACCCCGAAGTCCCAGTCCACCTGGCCGTACCGGCCGAAACCGGTGTGGTAGGTACCCGCCAGATCGATCCCTCGCGTTCGCGTATTGGCGCCGTTGGTGAAATAGCTCGCACTGACCGCCGACGCGGGCACCGATCCCGGAACCGTCAGCCCGGCCCCTTCGAGCGCGGCGATGGCCGCCGCGCCCGACGCGGTTCCGCCGAGGACGATCCGGTTGCGGATATTGATCTGGTACGCATCGATCGTCAGTTGCAGGTTGCGAACCGGATTGAGCACCACGCCGAAGTTGTAGCTGGTCGACGCTTCGGGCTTCAGCGCCTGCGCACCGATCAGTCGCGCCCCGGACGACGTCGTGGCCAGAATGCCGCCCACGGATGCCGGCGACGTGGTCACGCTCGTATAGGACTCCTGAGCCAGCGACGGCGCGCGAAAGCCGGAGCTGACGCTGCCGCGAACCGCTATGGCCGGCGAGAACTGGTAGCGGGTGGAAATCTTGCCGTTGGTGGTGTCGCCGACGTCGTTGTAGTGCTCGTACCGGCCCGCCAGATCCACCTGCCATTTCGGCGTCAGGTAGGTCGACAGATCGATGTACGTGCCGATCACGTTGCGCGAGATGTCGCTCGCGCTGACGGGCGCCAGGCCCGGCAACGCGGCGGAGCCGCCGTAGATCCACGACGCCTCCTCGCCATTGCGGATCGTATAGGTTTCGCGCCGTTGCTCGACGCCCACCGCGACGTTCAGCGGCGCGGGCAGCAGCGGGACATTGAACGCCCGCGACAGGTCCAGGTTGTTCGTCAGCTGGGTATTGCTGACGGTCGACAGATGAAAGGTGGACGGCGTATACCCCGACGCTGCGTACAGCCCGGTGTTGGCGGAATTGCGCATCCCGAACACGCTGTAGTCCCCGCCGTAGGTCGTGCTCAGATCCCATGCCCAGCCGAACAGGTTCTTTCCCTTGATCCCGGCCGTCACCGAGTAATCGTTCTCGTTGATCGTTTCGACCGGCACGAACCCGTTCGGGTAGACCTGGGGCAACACGAAAGGCGGACGATAGTTCTGGTACGCATCGCCGTTCCGGTGGGCATAGGTGCCGAACCCGTAGAGTTCGACATCGTCGCCAAGGTAGTACCCGGCATTGAAGCCCACCGTTTCGCGCGAACTGGCCGGGTCGCCCAGGATAGGGTTGTAGTAGCCCTGCCCCTGCGGAAAGCGCCCGAAATAATCGTCAGGCCCGGTGCGGATGGTATGGTTCTGCCGGTCGAATCCGGCACTCAGGTCGAGGAAGCCCTTGTCGGCGATATTCAGGCCGATCGTGGCCGACTCGCTCGTCTTGAAACCGTCGCCGGAATACGTCTGCCCGTTGGTCGTGGCAAGCTCGCCGCCGTGCGCATTGCGCTTCAGGATGATGTTGATCACGCCCGCGATCGCATCCGAGCCGTACTGCGCGGATGCACCGTCGCGCAGGACTTCGATATGGTCGATCAGGCCGATCGGAATGGTATCGATATCCACGCCGGTCGAGCCCTGGTTCAGGCCCGGGTCGAGCGTGATGTTGGCCGTCGTATGGCGCCGCTTGCCATTCACCAGCACGAGCACGTGGTCGGGCGTGAGGCCATGAAGCGACAACGTGTCGGTCAATACGCCCGCGTCGCCGGAGTAGGAAGTCCTCGTGATCGACGGCGAAAGCTTCACCAAGGCGTCGCGCAGGTTGGTTTGCCCCGTCGCACGCAATTGATCGCCGCCGATCACGTCGATCGGCGTCAGGCTCTTGCTCGCACGCGTTTCCGTGCGCGAACCCGTGATCACCACCCGGTCCTGAACCTGTACCTTGCCGTCCTGTGCGGCCGAACCCGACGATGCCGGTGCGGCCGCATTACCGGCGGGCGCCGCGACCGAAGCCGCGCCGTCCCCCGCCCCCGCTTCCTGTGCCCAGGCCGCTCCGTGAAAAACGCCTGCCGCGACCGCCACCGATATCACCGTCCTGCGCGTCTTCGGCGAAACCCCTTCGCCCCGTGTGTGCCGCATGATTTCTCCGCCCTTTGCCGATTGAAGGCACGCTACCCGCTGCCTTTTAGTAGTAGTCCGTATTGTTTGACAAGCTGTTTCCGGGTGGCGGCCGCGTGTCGGCCGCTCGACACCCGATCAGAGATCGGGCAGCCCCGGAGGATTCGTCGAGGCCTTCGTGATCGCCTCGCTGTCGAGATTCCAGCGGCCCAGCACCTGAAGATACTTGCCGTTCCGGATCAGGTCGTTGATCGCATAGGTAATGGGCGCGGCCAGCCCGCCGCCCTTGCGCGTGGTGACGGCAACCTCGGCAGTGCGAGGCCACCCGCCGCTGACCGTGCCGACCTGCCTGATCTTCACACCCTGACTCGCCTGGTAAACCAGCGCGGCATTGACGCTGAAAATCGCGTCGGCGCGGCCCGATACGAGCGCCAGCGTCCGCACCGACGGGTCCTCGTAATACAGCACGTGAATCGGCTTCAGCCCATGTGCGACGTTTTCCTTGTCCCAGGCCAGCAGTATCTTTTCCTGATTGGTTCCGGAATCGCCGATGACGCGCAGCCCGGCGATATCCCGGGGCTCGCGAATCTGCTTGATGGCGCTGTTCTGCGCGACGTAGAAACCCAGCACGTCACGGCGATAGGTCGAGAAGTCGAACTTCTGCTTGCGTGCCTCGGTCACGGTCACGTTCGACAACACCGCATCCACCTTGCCGGACGCCACGGCGAGCGGCCAGTCCGCCCATGCGAGCGGCACGAGCTTGAGCTTCAGGCCGAGTTCGTCCGCAACCAGTTGGGCGAGATCCGGATCGGCGCCGACGATCGTTTTCGCATCCGTCGCGTAGGCACTGATCGGCGGAAATGCCACGGCGATTCCGACGGTCAACACGCCCTTTTCGGCGAAGCCGAAGTTCTCCGGGATCAATTTGATCGCCGCCGCGTCCGGCGTGACGCGCGGGCGATCATGCTGATCGGGACTCAGGTTGAACGACGTCGCCGACTGCGCGGCGCCGGCAATGCCCATGACCACAACGGCAAACGCACCGGACAATGCCAGGCCGATTCCGCGACGACGATTCATTTTTTCGTATCCCGTGAAAGTGTTCATGCGTCATGCGCCGAACGGCCGGCCTAACGGCCCGTCCGGCTTCAGATCCTGTAGATGATCGATACGGCCCGGCTCGAGCAGATCCTTTCCAAAAGGCAGCCGCCAATGCACTTCCGGTGCGATCGCCGGATCGTATAGCGGTTCATAGCCGGCGCCGAGATAGAGCGCCGCCGCCTCCGGTTGACGAAATCCGGTCGTGAGATAAACCCGCCGGTATCCCTGCGTCAACGCACGGGATTCGAGCTCGGCCACCACGCGACGCGCGACGCCTTGCCGACGAACACCGGAATGCGCCCAGATGCGCTTGAGTTCGGCCGTCGTTTCGTCGTAGCGTTGAAATGCCCCGCCGCCCACGACTTCGTCACCTCGTCGAATCAGGACGAAAGCGCCGTCGGGTGGCGCAAACAGCGCCGCCGGATACGTAAGGAGTTCGTCACGCACGACTTCCGCGGACACCGGGCGGAAGTCCTGGTAGCGCGTGGAATATTCGACCGACAACTCGTCGAACATGGGTAGCGCGAGCGGGTCGAGCGGGGATGTGTCGATTACTTCGTCAGTCACGGATACGCCAGATGCTTCGAGTCATCTGCCTCTGATTTGCCAGGGTCGGTTGATTCGTTCGACACGTCGATTGCTGCGTATCGCGTCGCACCATATTGCGCGTTAACCATTCACGCGCAAACCAAGCATTTTCGAAATCGTTATGCACACGGATACACATAATCAGGATGACGTATCGTAAAACCGAGACCGCACGGCAAAACACGATCCGCCATGCAAGTCACGCCGTCGGACGCCGACAATGCTTGCTCATCCAGTCGGCACATGCCGCCGCAAACGCGCCGGCCACCAACAGCAGGATCGGCGTCAACACTTCGACGAACGCACTTCGGTATGCCGTCAACCCGGCCGAAGACGATGCCTGCACCAGGAATACGCCGGTTCCCCACGACATGCCGATCGAGCAAGCGAGCCGCTGCGACAACTGCAGAAACCCCGCGGCCAGCCCGCGCCCTCCGTCCGGGCCGATCTCCGCGAGTGTCATGGCCTGGTTCGGTGCATGGATCAGGCCGCCGGCGAACCCCTGCAGCAAGACGATCGCGGGATACGCGAACACGATCCAGCGAACCTCGAAGTATTCGGTCGCCAGACCTTGCGCGGCGACCGCGAGCGCATAGCACGCGATGGCGCACACCGTCCCGGCGCGGCCGAAGCGCCCGACGAATCGCCAGCTCCACATGCTCGATGCGATCGACGCCAGCGCGGCGGGAATCGACAGCGCGGCAAAAAGCAGCGGATCGAGATGCAGGCCGTCGAGAAAGAACAATGCACTGACCATCCCGAGCGTCACGCCCGCTGCAAACTGGCACATGGCAACGAGCGTGCCGAAGACATATCCGCTCGAACCGACAAGGGCGCGGGACAGAATCGGCGTTCCGCCGCGGCGCTGATATGCCCTCTCCCAGGCAAGAAACATCAGCAGCCCGGCAATCGAAACCGCGAGACAGACGCGTCGCGGCGGCAGTCCGGCGCTTCCGACCAACGTGGCGAGCATGAGCGCGAGCGTGACCACCGAGAGCAGGATCAAGCCGACCAGATCGATCGAAAACCGGGCATCCGACAACCGGTGGCGCGGCAGATGCCGAAGCGCCAGATAGAACACGACCATGCCGAATGGAGCATTGACGAGGAACAGCAGCCGCCAGCCGAGATCCGGCGAAACCGATGCAAGAATCAGCCCGCCGAGAATCGGGCCGACGAGCCCCGACAAACCGCCTGCCGACGCGTATCGCCCCAGCGCCCTGGCTTGCGCCGCGCCGTTGAACAGATCCTGGATCAAGCCGAATATCTGCGTATTGATCATCCCCGCGCCGAGCCCTTGCAGCACGCGCGCGACGATCACCGTGCGCGCATCATCCGCCAGCCCGCCCAGCACGCTGAAACCTGAAAACATCGCAAGCCCGACCAGAAACAGCAGGCGGCGCCCGATCACGTCGCCAAGCCGGCCTGCCGGGACGAGCGCGATGCCGAACGCAATGGAATAGACCGACGTGATCAGCTGTATTTCGGCGGTCGACGCATGCAGTTCGCTCCTGAGCGTCGGCACCGCCAGCGTGAAAATCGCCTGATCGAGGAGCGTGGTGAAGCCCATCGCGACGCAGATGCCCAGCACGATGTCCGCACTGGCACTGGCACTGGTGCTCGCGCTCGCGTCACTCGAACGGCCGTGGGCATCGCGCCGGCGCACCCGCCCTCCGTCCAGGCCCGAAGGCCGGCCCAGGACGACCGGTTTCTCGAGATCATCGTGCACGGGCGCGGGCGTCTCGTCGCGAATCATCGATTCAATCCGGGCTGCCGGCGCGCCGAACCGGCAACAGATATTTCTCGAACAGGACGCCGGGCGGCGCGTCCTCGCCGAAATCGTGCGACGACAGCAGCGTATAGCCGGAGGACCGGTAAAGGCCCACCGCTTCGGGTTGCCGCGGCCCGGTTCCCAGATGGACGCGCGTATAGCCTTGCCGGGCAGCCTGCGCCTCGAGCTCGACCAGCACGCGCCGCGCGAGCCCCTGACGGCGATGCGCGCGACTGACCCAGATACGCTTGAACTCCGCCGTGGCCGGGGTGTGATGACGCATGAAGACGCCGCCGGCGATGGCCCGCCCGTCCCTCAGCAGCAGCAGGAACGCGCCTTGAGGCGGCGCAAACGCTTCGACCGGATAGCGCACCAGTTCCCTGCCGAGTTCCTCTTCGGGAATATAGGCCGCGTAGCGGCTGCTGTACTCGTGCGCCAGCTCGTCGAAGAGCGGCCGGGTGAGCGGGTCCGTGGCGGACACGTAGACAAAATGATCACGCTGATCCAGCGAAGATCCGGCTTCGGACATCGACTGCCTCCTCACGAACCGTCGCCCGGATGCCGGGCCGGCTGTTTGATGGTGCTTCGGTGGGCGCTCATCGCACGGGCGCCGCATGAACGGTGCGATCGAGCAGGGCACGCAATGCGGCACTGACCGCATCCGGCCGCTCGAGCATCAGTTGATGGCCGCAGGCAGGCAGCACGTCGAACGACGCATTCGGCAACGCATCGGCGAGCGCGCGTCCGCCGGCGGGCGGCGTCAGGCCGTCGGTGTCGCCGGCCAGCACGGCGACCGGCAAGTCGAGCGCCGACAGACGAGTCGAATCGGGCCATGGCGCATCGCGCACCACGGCCTGAAACGTCGTCATCCGGTTGCGGCGCGCGATGCGCGATTCGTACGCGACGAGCGCCCGATCGGCCTGCGGATGCCACGCGAGCCGCCGGAAGCGCCGTGCGAACACGGGCTTGATCCATTCGAGCAGCCAGCCCGGCAGCGCCGGCGGCCGCGCCACGGGGCGCGCGAGTTGCGTGCCGAGCAGCAGCGCGCCGCTCGCTTCGCGCAGCCGCCCGAGGGCCGCCAGCCGCGCGAGCAGTTCAAGCGTGCTGCCCGTGCCGAGCGAATGGGCGACGAGCACGTTGTGCGTGCCCTTGAAGCGGTCGAACAGCGCGAGATAATCGCGCAGCGTCTCGCCGCCGTGGTATGCGCCGCTGCCCGCAGATGGCCGCGGACTGTCGCCGTGGCCGAGAAAATCCCATGCCACGAGCCCGTAGCCCGCATCGGCGAACGTTCGCCACTGATCGCGCCACTGGTTCTTGTTGCCGCCGCCGCCGTGCGCGAAGAACAGCACGGTGTCCGCATGCGGCGAATCCGGCGGCGCCGCGCGATGCGCGACGCTCAGCGTGCGCCCCGCGCGCACCTCGACCGGCACGCCGGCCACGACGGCCGACTTGGCGGCCGCGACGTTCGAAACGTGCGTCATGATTGTTCCTCGTTGATTCGATGAGCGCGCCGTGCCGCATCCTGCGTCCCGGCCGCAGGCACGCGCGCCGGCAACACCGGCATCGCGTCAAGCAACGCGCGCGTGTACGGATGGCGCGCCGCGCCGAACACCTGCGCGGTATCGCCCAGTTCGACGATGCGCCCTGCCCGCATCACCGCGATCCGGTCGCAGATCTGCGCGGCCACGCGCAGGTCGTGCGTGATGAATACGATCGCCATCGCGCGCTTCCGCTGCACCGACGCGAGCAGTTCGAGCACCTGTGCCTGCACCGACACGTCGAGCCCCGACACCATTTCGTCGGCCACGAGGATCGACGGGTCGAGCGCGAGCGCTCGCGCCAGGCCGATGCGTTGCCGCTGCCCGCCGGAGAATGCGTGCGGATACCGGTCGAGCGCATCCATCGGCAACCCGACCTGCGCAAGCAGGTCGGCCGCGAGCCGATACGCGGCCGCCCGGTCGACACCCTGCGCGATCGGACCGGTCGCGACGATCTGCGCGATCGTCTGACGTGCGTTCAATGACGCATACGGATCCTGGAACACCATCTGGATGTCGCGGCGCAGCGGCCGCAGCGCCCGTTCGGGCAGGCGCGCGAAATCGTGCTCGCCATGCAACACGATGCGGCCCGCATCCACCCGCGCGAGCCGCACCAGTGCGCGCGCGAGCGTCGACTTCCCGGAACCCGATTCGCCGACGATGCCGAGCGTCTCGCCGGCATGCAGCGTGAAGCCGACGTCGATCAGCGCATCGACGCCGCCCCGGCCGCGGGCCCGCAGGAACGGCCATGCGCGACGCGGCGCGTGGCGCTTATGCAGACCCTGCACCGCCAGCAGCGGCACGCCGCTGCGGATGACGACGCGCTGCTCGACGCGGCCCTGCGGCACGGCATCGAGCAGCGCGCGCGTATAGGGATGACGCGGCGCGCGCAGCACATCGGCCGCGCGGCCGCTCTCGACCTGTTCGCCATCGCGCAGCACCACGACGCGATCGGCGACGCGCGCAACCACGCCGAAGTCGTGCGTGATCAGCAGCACGCCGGACCGCTTCGTACGGGCCGCTTGCTCGAGCAGCGCCAGAATGCGCGCCTGCGTGGTGACATCGAGCGCGGTGGTCGGTTCGTCCGCGATCAGTAAAGCCGGTTCGAGCGCCAGCGCCATCGCGATCAGCACACGCTGGCGCTGGCCGCCCGACAGCGCGTCGGGATACGCATGGCGCAGCCGATCCGGCTCCGGCAGGCCGACGTCGCGCAACAGCGCCGTCACGCGCGCCGCCCTCTCGCGATGCCCGCCCGACACGCGATGGACACGCAGCACCTCGTCGACCTGCGCGCCGACCGTCATCAGCGGATTCAGCGCGGCGAGCGGCTCCTGGAAGATCATCGACACGTCGCGCCCGCGAACCGCACGCCACTCGGCGTCGCTGCAATGCGCGAGGTCCCGGCCGCGCAGCGCGATGCGTCCGCCCGCGTGCCGCACGCCGCGCGGCAGCAGGCCGGCGATCGCGGCCGCGAGCAGCGACTTGCCCGACCCGGACGCGCCGACCACGCACAGCACCTCGCCGGGCGCGATCGTCAGCGACACGTCGCGCACCGCGTCGCGACGCTCGGCGCCGGCCGGCAACGCTAGCGTGAGCCCCTCGATCGACAGCAGCGGCACGCCGCTCATCGCACCCGCTCCGCAATCGCCGATGCGTGGCGCAACCCTTCGCCGACGCGATTGATCGCGAGCGCGGTGACGACGATCGCGAGCCCCGGCCAGATGCTCAGCCACCACGCGTCGCGCATCACGTTGCGCGCCGCGCCGATCATGAAACCCCAGCTCATCTGGGACGGATCGCCGAGCCCGAGAAACGACAGCGCCGACTCGGTGAGGATCGCGGTTGCGACCATCAGCGCGGCCAGCACGGCGAGCGGCGGCCACACGTGCGGCAGGATCTGACGCCACACGAGCGCGGCCGGCGACTCGCCGGCGAGCCGCGCCGCCAGCACGAACTCCCGGCGCGCCAGCCCGATGAACTCGCCGCGCACGAGCCGCGCGATCGCCGGCCACGACACGGCGGCGATCGCGACGATCGTCGATTCGAGCGACGCGCCGAGCACCGCCGCGATCGTGACGGCGACCGCGAATTGCGGCACGGTCTGGAACAGCGTCGTGAGCGCCATCAGCGCCCTGTCGACCCAGCCGCCGCACCAGCCCGCGAGCGCGCCGACCGACAC
Source organism: Burkholderia sp. IDO3 (assembly GCF_003366075.1). Classification (NCBI taxonomy): domain Bacteria; kingdom Pseudomonadati; phylum Pseudomonadota; class Betaproteobacteria; order Burkholderiales; family Burkholderiaceae; genus Burkholderia; species Burkholderia sp. IDO3. Next base: position 315,645 of record NZ_CP028964.1, on the reverse strand, counting down.
GCCGAGCGCGAAGGTCGCGGCGGTCGCCGCGAGCCCCACGAACAGCGACACGCGCGCGCTCCACAGCAGTCCCACCAGCACGTCGCGCCCGAGCATGTCGGTGCCGAGCGGGTGGCCGGCGTGCAGCAGCGGCCGCAGCAACGGCTCGGCCGCCATGCGCCACGGCGACGGCAGCCATACGGGCGCGGTGAGCGCCACGAGCGCGACGCCCACGAGAAAAAGCGAACCGGCGGCGGCGCCGGGCGTGCGCGCGAAACCCCGCAGGAAGCGCCCCGTCATCGCACCTCCCGCCCGGCGACGCGCGGATCGACGATGCCGTACAGCAGATCCGTCAACGCATTGAACATCACCACGAGCGCCGCGACCACGGCCAGCAGCCCGAGCAGCACCGGATAGTCGCGTTGCAGCAGCGCGTCGTACATCAGCCCGCCGAGCCCCGGCCACGCGAACACGATCTCGGTGACGAGCGCGCCGCCCGCGAGCTGCCCGAGCTGCAGCCCGCCGAGCGTGACGACCGGCAACAGCGCATTGCGCAGCACGTGGCGGATCATGACGCGCGGCTCGGACGCGCCTTTCGCCCGTGCGGTTCGCACGAATTCGCGTTCGATCACTTCCAGCATCGCGGCGCGCGTGAGCTGCACGTAGATCGCGCCGTACACGAGCCCGAGCGTCGCGGCCGGCAGCACCAGGTGCGCGGCCACGTCGAGCGCGTGACGCCACCCCGTATAGCCGGCGCCGACGCTCTCCATGCCGAAGGACGGCAGCCAGCCGAGCACCACCGAAAATGCGATCACGCTCATCAGCGACAGCCAGAACAGCGGCGTCGCATAGACGATCACCGCCAGCGCGCCGATCGCGCGCGCCACGCGGCGCGCCCACGCGCCGCCGCGCGACTCGCCGTACGCGGCCACCGCGCCCGCCGTCACGCCGGCGACGACGGACACGACGAACGCCGCGGCCATCAGCAGCAGCGTCGCGGGCAGACGCTCGGCGACGAGCTGCAGCACCGGCAGCTGGTTGCGGTACGAGAAGCCGAAATCGACGTGCGCGAGATCGCGCAGATACAGCGCGAACTGCGTGACGAGCGGCCGGCTCAACCCGAGCTGCGCGCGCAGCCGCTCGACGTACGCGGCGTCGCCCGAGCCCGCGTCGCCGGCGAGCATGAGCGCGGGGTCTCCCGGCGCGAGCCGGACCAGGAAGAAGTTGACGACCAGCACGCCGAGCACGACCGCAAGGCCCCGGAGCACCGTCGACGTCAAGCGCAGCGCCATGTTCATCGCATCATCCGATCCATGTGTCCTCGAGGCTGTCGTTCACGCTGGTGGCCGTGCGCAGCAGGTTGTGGACGTTGCGCCGGTACACCGTCGGGTTGACCATCTCGAAGATGTTGGCGATCGCCGCGTCGTTCGCGAGCAGGGTCTGGAGCTGCGCATAGCGCGCGCGGCGCGCGGCCGGATCGGTGTCGAGCGCAGCCGCGTCCCACAGCGCGTCGGCCTTCGGGTTGCGGTAGCCCTCGACGTTGCCGAACGGCGAACCCTTCGAGATGCCGTCGATCCGGTACAGCGGCGCGACGCCGAAATCCGGATCCGCGTTCTGGAACAGGAAGTTGTAGCTCAGGTCGAAATCCCAGTTCGCGACGCGCGCATACCAGCCGGCCGCATCGGTCGTCTGCACGCGCAGCCGGAAGCCGGCCTGGCCGAGCGCCTGCTGCGTGTATTCGGCGACGCGCTCCCACGCACCGCCCTTCTCGCCGTTGATCAGCACGAGCGGAAACCGGCCGACGTCGACACCCGATTGCCGGATCAGCGCGCGCGCCCGCTCCGGGTCGTACGCGAAGCGCGGCACGTTCGGATCGTAGAACGGCGACGACGACACGAACGGCCCGTTCGCGACCTTGCCGTAGCCGAAGAAGATCCGGTCGACGATGAACTGGCGATCGAGCGCATGCAGCACCGCCTGCCGCACGAGCACGTTGTCGAACGGCGGCTTGCGCTGGTTCAGCTCGAGAAAGGCCATCCCCGTGAACAGTTCCCAGCCCTGCGTCGTGAGGGCGACGCCCGGCAGCTTCGCGAGCCGCGCGATGTCCGAGTAGTCGACGTCGCCCGCGCGCAGCGCATGGATCTGTCCGCGTTCGAATGCGATCGAGCGCGCCGCCGCATCGGGCACGATGTTGAATACGATCCCGTCGAGATGCGGCAAGCCCTTTTTCCAGTAATCCGGGTTGCGCGCGAGGCGGATATACGCGCCGCGTTTCCATTCGCCGAACACGAACGGCCCGGTGCCGACCGGATGCTGGTTCGCCGGATTGTTCCGCGGGTCCTTGCCCTGGTACAGGTGCGCCGGCAGGATCGGCAGCAGCCCGCTGCCGAGCAGGTTGATCAGCCCCGCATACGGCTTCTTCAGGCGGATCGTCACCTGCAGCGGGCCGCTCGCCTCGATCGACGCGACGTACTTGTCGAACGTCACCTTCGTGCGCGGCAGCGCCTGCGGCGCGATTTCGCTCAGCGTGACGACCACGTCGCGCGCGCCGAACGGCTGCCCGTCGTGCCAGCGCACGCCCGGCTGCAGCTCGAACGTGTAGTTCAGCCCGTCGGCCGACGCATGCCAGCTGCGCGCGAGCACCGGCACCACGCGCAGTTGCGGGTCGAAGCCGAGCAGCCCCTGAAAGATCTTGCCGCCGACGTATTGCGACGCGACGTGCGGCGTCAGCGCGTTGACGAGCGACGGCGGCTCCGGCTGCGCGAACAGCGACAGCGTGCCGCCGCGCACCGGCGCCGCGGCGGCGTCCGCCGCGAAAGCGCGGGCCGCGCCGCCGAATCCGGCAGCCACCCAGGCGGCGGCGAGCGCATAGCGGCGCCGCGCCGGGTCCTTCGGCGCGACCGGCGAAAGATGCGAAAGCGTGTCGTTCATCACAGATAGCCGTGGCGCGGCGGATTGACGTGGTTGAGCACGTAGTTGCCGATCGCGTGATATTTCCAGCGCACCGGGTCGTGCAGCGTGTGGGTGCGCGCATTGCGCCAGTGGCGATCGAGGTTGTATTCGCTCAGCACCGAGCGCGTGCCCGACAGTTCGAACAGCTTGTTGGTCGCGAGGATCGCCAGCTCGGTGCTCAGCACTTTCGCGGCCGCGACCTGCACCGAAGCGTGCGCCACCTGCGCATCGTCGAGTTCGACCGGCAGCGCGTCGAGCGTCGCGGCCGCGCGTTCGAGCAGCGCTTCGGTCGCGAGCAGGCGAATCTGCACGTCCGCGACGTCGCGGATCACGTACGGATCGTCCGACGCGCGCGCGATGCCGCTGTCGGCCCACGGCCGGCTGCGCGTGCGCACGAACTCGAGCGTGTCGGCCAGCGCCGCGCGCGCGATGCCGACGTCGATGTTCGCGTGCAGGTATTGCGACACGGGCCCGGCGAGGGTCGGCCGCTCGAACGCGGCCTGGATCGACACCACGTCCTGCTCGTCGACCTCGACACCCGACAGCGTCAGCGTGCCGCTCGCCGTCGTGCGCTGCCCGAAGCCGCTCCAGTCGTCGACGATCTCGAGCCCCGGCCGGTCGCGCTCGACCAGCGCCTGCACGTAGCGGCCGTCGTCGTCGAGCGCGAGCACCGCGATCCAGTCGGCAAACAGCGCGCCCGTCGAATAGAACTTCTGGCCGTCGAGCACGAGCCGCCCGCCGCGCCGCGAGAGCCGCGTGCCGATCTCGAGCGCGTTCTTCGTGCCGCGCTCGGACGCCGCATGGCCGATCCGTGCACCGTCGAGCACGAGATCGAAGAACTTGCGGCGTTGTGCGTCGTTGCCGGTCAGCCGGATCACGTCGAGCGCATGGAAGTGATTCTTCGGCAACTGGCCGATCGACGGATCCGCCTGCGCGATTGTCCGCACCACCTCGCCGAGCGTCGCCAGCGACACATCCGCGCCGCCGAACGCGCGCGGCACCGTGATGCCCCACAGCCCGCTGCCCGAGAACAGGTCGAGCTCCGCGAACGGCAGGCGGCGCTCGCGGTCGCGCAGCGCCGCGTCGCGCGACAGTTCGTCGGCGAGACGGCGCGCGATTTCGAGCGCATGCGCGTCGTCGGCGATGCGGCTCGCGGGCGGCCGGGAGGAAAGCGGGGACGACGCGCGGGCGGACGTGTCGGCGGACGTGAAAGCGTTCATGAAGATCCTCGTGGACAGATGCATGGCCTCCGTCGAGAGCAAGCACCATGCCATCGCCGTCCTGCCGGCCTGTGCGCCCATGACGCCGCGCGCGGCGTGCTGGATTTCCAGCGAGATGGAGCAAAAGCAGCACACCGCGCGCCGCGCGACGACGCTGCTGTATTTCCAGCAAAACGACTGCTACGCGTGCACGCGCCCCGGCTCATTCGGCCGCCGCATTCGGCGCAAACCGTTGCGGGGCGGGCCCGGGCGCCCATTGGCACGCCTGTTGCGAAGCACCGGCTCACGCACTGCCGATCCGCGGCGCCATCGACCGGATGCGCGGCGCCGCGCCGGACCACACGCATAACAACGCTTCGCTTTGGGGATATACGGATGAAATACACGATGTTGAGCGCCACCATCGGCGCGTCGGCACTACTGGCCGCCGCGCCGGCGCTGCATGCGCAGCAACAGCCGGCCGCGAGCGCGGCACCGGTCGCCGCGTCGGCGTCCGCGGCTGCGCCGGCCGCGTCGGCCACCCCGCCGTCCGGCGCGGCGCAGGCGAACGCCGGCGCGCCGGTCGCGGAAGCCCAGCTCAAGGACGTCATCGTCACGGCCCAGCGGCGGCGGCAATCCGCCCAGCGCGTCGGCACGTCGGTGTCGGTTCTCTCGGGCAGCGACCTGAAGACGCTGAACGTCGGGACCGTCAACGACTTGCAGCACGCGACCGCGAGCGTCGAGGTGGAGCCCGCGTTCGGCGGCGGCCAGCCGCAGTTCCGGATTCGCGGGGTCGGCTTCAACGACTACACGTCGAACAACGCATCGACGGTCGGCATCAACGTGGACGACGTCGCGTACGCGCTGCCGATCCAGACCCAGGGGCAACTGTTCGACATCGCGCGCGTCGAGGTGCTGCGCGGCCCGCAGGGCACGCTGTACGGCCGCAACACGACGGGCGGCACGGTGAACTTCATCACGAACCAGCCGACCCGCGACTTCGAGGCCGGCGCGAGCGTCGAATACGGCTCGCACAACCTGCTGACGACCGAGGGCTATGTGTCGGGACCGCTGAGCGACCGCGTGCGCGGCCGCTTCGCGTTCACGACGCAGGACTTCGGCGCGTGGCAGAACGACCGCGCGACCAACCAGACGCTCGGCAACCACGACAGCGCCGCCGCGCGCGGGCAGCTCGACTGGGACGTCACGCGCGACTTCAAGCTGCATGTCGGCGCGCACGGCGGTTTCGACAAGTCCGACAACACGGGGCTCTACCTGTTTACGCCGTACACGTCGGCCAAGACCGGCGAGGTGATCCCGGCCGATGCCGATCACACGAAGACCGGCTGGGGCGTGAGCCCCGCGTTTTCGCGCGTGACGGGCCTGTCGACCGACGCGAAGCCGGGACGGAACAACGTGAACGGCGGCGTGGACCTGACCGCGACGTGGAATCTCGGCCCGGTCGAACTGAAGAGCATTACCGCGTACAACTACCTGCACCGCCGCGAATATTCGGACTGGGACGCGACGCAATACCACGACTCCGACGAGTACTTCGACGACACCGTCAACGAAGTCACGCAGGAACTGCGCGCGTCGTCGCGCGGCGACACGCGGCTGCGCTGGGTCACCGGCCTGTTCTACTCGCACGACGATCTCGACGAGAAGTTCTATTCCGACTTCAGCGACCGGCTCGGCTTCATCGCGCTGACGCGCTACCGGCAGTCGGTCGATACGCTCGGCGTCTACGGCCAGGCGACCTACGACATCACGAAACGCCTGCGCGGCATCGTCGGCGTGCGCCAGGAACACGAGAAGCGCGAGCTGCGCGGCTTCGCGTCGGGCATGCTGACGCCGTCGTTCACGCCGTTCGCGGGCTTCCAGGGCGGCGATGCGAACCAGTCGCTGACGTCCAACGGCACATCCGGCAAGGTCGGACTCGAGTTCGACCTCGCGCCTGCGACGATGCTGTATACGACCGTGAGCCGCGGCTACAAGTCGGGCGGGTTCACCGCGCACAACACCGGCAATTCGAATGCGCTCGCGCCGTTCAAGCCCGAATCGCTGACCGCGTACGAAGTGGGCTTCAAGAGCGACCTCACGCGCTCGCTGCGCTGGAACGTATCGGCGTTCCATTACGACTACCGCGACCAGCAGGTGCTGTCGGCCACCTTCGACCCGAACTCCCAATCGCTGATCGGCACGTTCGTGAATGCGCCGAAATCGCGCATCGACGGCTTCGAGACCGACCTGAAATGGCAGCCGGTGCGCGGGCTCGAGATTTCGCAGTACGTGGGCTACAAGAGCGGCAAGTACACGTCGCCGTTCGTCACGTACAACACGCAGGCGTCGGCGGCCAGCGGCCACAACGTGTTCACCGACTACAACGGCACCGCGCTCAGCTTCCCGCGCCTGAGCTATGGCGGACAGGTCGCGTACAGCTGGCTCGCGGGCGGCTACCGGCTGCGCGCGGAGACGAACTACAGCTACCGCGACGCGTATTCGCAATTGCTGCTGCTCGGCCCGGACTACACGGTCGACAGTTACTGGCTCGTCAACGCGAGCCTGACCGTCACGTCGCCCGACCGGCATTGGGACGTCGCGCTGTGGGCGCGCAACCTGTTCAACCGCCAGTACGACCTGACGAAGAACTTCTTCCTGCCCGGCACGAACGTCGCCGCCGCGGGGCAGCCGCGCACCGTCGGCGTGCGCGTGACCTACACGTACTGAGGAGGCTCGCCGGATGACGCGCCGCACCGACACCCTGAAACTCAACGCGATGCTGAACGGCGGCGGCAGCCATGTCGTCGGCTGGCGCCATCCGCTCGCGCAGCCGAACGGCAACCGCGACTTCGCGCATTTCCGCCGGATGGCGCAGACGGCCGAGCGCGGCAAGCTCGATGCGCTGTTCGTCGCGGACGTGGTCGCGACGCAGGGCAGCCACGTCGACTCGCTGCGCCGCAGCGCGCGCGCCGATACGTTCGAGCCGCTCACGCTGCTCGCCGCGCTGGCGGCCGTCACGCACCGCATCGGCCTGATCGCGACCGCGACGACGACCTACAACGCGCCTTACCACATCGCCCGCAAGTTCGCGTCGCTCGACCACCTGAGCGGCGGCCGCGCGGGGTGGAATCTCGTCACGTCGGTCGTGCCCGACGAAGCGGCGAACTTCGGCGCGACGCCGCACCTCGCGCACGCCGATCGCTACGCGCGCGCCGACGAGTTCCAGCGCGTCGTGGCGGGGCTCTGGGACAGCTGGGAAGACGACGCGTTCATCGAGGACAAGGCCGCCGGCCTGCATTTCGATCACCGCAAGCTGCACGTGCTCGATCATCGCGGGCCGCACTTCAGCGTGCGCGGTCCGCTGAACGTCGCGCGCGCGCCGCAGGGCCATCCGGTGCTCGTGCAGGCCGGCTCGTCGGAAGCCGGCCGCGAACTCGCGGCACGCTGCGCGGAGGTGATCTTCACGGCGCAGCACCGGCTCGACGACGCGCAGGCGTTCTATGCGGACGTCAAGGGCCGCGTCGCGCGTTACGGCCGCCGGCCGGAGCACCTGAAGATCCTGCCCGGCGTGATGCCGATCGTCGGCGCGACCGAGGCCGAGGCGCGCGACAAGCTGCGTGCGTTGCAGGACCTGATCGATCCGGTGCTCGGGCTGCGGCTGCTCGCCGACAACGCGGGTGACTTCGACCTGTCCGGCTATCCGCTGGACGGACCGTTGCCCGATCTGCCGCCGAGCAATCGCAGCAAGAGCCGGCAGCAGCTGATCGTCGATCTCGCGCGCCGCGAGAACCTGACGATCCGCCAGCTCTACGAGCGCTTTGCCAGCGCCGGCGTCGTCACCGGCACGCCGAAAACCATCGCCGACCGCTTCGAGGAATGGTTCCTGTCGTATGGCGCCGACGGGTTCAACGTCGCGTTCGCGTGGGTGCCCGGCGGTCTCGACGACTTCGTCGATCTCGTCGTGCCCGAACTGCAGCGCCGCCGGCTGTTCCGCACCGAGTACGAAGGCCCGACGCTGCGCGATCAACTCGGCCTGCCGCGCCCGCCCTTCTTTCGGCGCCCGTCGTCGCTGCGCGGCGATACGGTCGCACCGGTCGGCGGAGGTGCCGCATGACGCGCCCGTTCCGTCTCGGCGTGCTGACGCGCGTCTATGCACCCGATTCGTCGCCGCGCGTGCTGCACGACACGCTTGCGCTGATTGAAGCGGCGGAAGCGCTCGGCTTCGACAGCGCCTGGGTGGCGCAGCACCATTTCGGCAGCGAAACGGGCCGGCTGCCGTCGCCGCTCGTGCTGCTGGCCGCCGCCGCGCGCCGCACGCGGCGCATCGCGCTCGGCACCGGCGTGATCGTGCTGCCGCTCGAATCGGCGTTGCGCGTCGCGGAGGATGCGGCCGTGCTCGACGCGCTCGCGGGTGGCCGCCTTCAGCTCGGTGTCGGCGCCGGCTTCGAGGCGGACGTGTTCGCCGCGTTCGGCCGCGATTTCGGTGCGCGCGCGGCGTTGCAGGCCGATGCGCTCGCGGCGTTGCGCCGGGCGCTGGATGGCGCGCCGGTCGGCCCCGCCGGGGCGACGCTGCAACCGCCCGCGCCCACGCTGGCCGCGCGTCTCTGGCAAGCGACCGGCGATGCCGAGGCGGTCGCGCGCAACGGTCACGGGCTGATCGTCGCGCGCACGCGTCCGGAACAGGACGGCGAAGCCACGCTCACGGCGCGCTATCGCCGCGCATGGGCCCATCCGGGCGCGCCTCGTGTCGCGCTCGTGCGGGCGGTCGTGCCGGGCGCGGACGCGGCCAGCGTCGAAGCCGCGCTCGGTCCCAACATCCTGCGGTACGCCGCGCGGCTTGCCGCGGCCGGCGGCGCACCGGCGCCCGCGCCAGCCGACCTCCCCGCGCTGCTCGATCGCTTCGGTGTGCTACGCGGCACGCCCGCCGACATCGCGGCCGCGCTACAGACCGATCCCGCGCTGGCCGACGCGACCGAACTGGTCGTGCAGGTGCAGACGGCGGGCACCTCGCATCGCGACGCGCTGCGGCGGCTCGAAGCCGTCGCCCGCGAGATCGCGCCGGCGCTCGGCTGGACGCCGGCCGCCGCCGGCGCCGAAGCCGCTTCGCTCACCTCCGATCCGATCCCGACATGACTCAATCGTCCTCTCCCGCACCGGCCGGACGCCGGCCGTTCAAGCTCGGCTTCCTCACGCACGTCCACGGTAGCGGCGACGCGCGCCGCGTCTACGCGGATCTCGACACGCTGTTCGTCGCGGCCGAACAGCTCGGCTTCGACGGCGGATTCGTCGCGCAGCACCATTTCCGCGCGGAATACGGCCGGCTGCCGTCGCCGCTCGTGCTGCTGGCCGCCGTCGCGCAACGCACACGCCGCATCGAACTCGGCACGGGAATCGTCACGCTGTCGCTCGAGGACCCGCTGCGGCTCGCCGAAGATGCGGCGGTACTCGACTCGCTGGCCGGCGGGCGCCTGCAACTCGGCCTGGGCAGCGGCGGCGCGAATCTCGATGCGTTCGCCGCGTTCGGGCTCGACGTCGACACGCGTCAGGCGCGCTTCGCGGCCGCGCTCGAACGCCTGCAGGATGCGCTCGCGGGCCACCCGCTCGCGCGCGCCGCCGCCGATGCGCCACCGCTCGTCCTGCAGCCGGCGGCGCCGGGCGTACGCACCCGCCTGTGGCATTCGCATGCGTCGCCTGACGGCGCGCGGTTCGCGGCACGGCACGGCAATGGCCTGCTGCTCGGGACCGCCGTGCACGATCCGCGAACCGTGCAATTGCCGCTCGCGCGCGCCTATCTCGACGCGTGGCGCGAACGCGCGCACGCCGACGCGCCGGCGCCGCGCATCGGCGTGGTGCGCGCGGTATTTCCCGCGCGCGACCGGCGCGCCGCGCTCGCCGCGCTTGCGCCCGACGTCGTGCGGCATATCCCGTGGCTCGCGGCGAGCGGCCATCCCGACGTGACCGATCCCGAGCAGATCCTGCGGCTGCTGAACGTGCATTACGGGCATCCGGACGACGTGATCGACAGCCTGCGCGGCGACCCGGCGCTGTTCCCGTTCGCCGATTATTTTCTGCCGGTCGTGCAATCGGAAAGCACGTCGCTCGACGACGCGCTGGCGCGGCTGCGCACGCTTGCGGAAACGATTGCGCCGGCGCTCGGCTGGCGGCCGGCCCACGCCGCCGCATGAACGCGCCGCGTCTGCTGCTGCGGCTCGACACCCGCTGCGACGACACGCGCCCCGACCCGGCCGCCGACTGGATCGCGATCGCCGAGGCCGGCATGTCGGCCGGCTGCGACGCCGTGCTGCTGCCCGCGCATTCCGCCGGCCCCGATCCGTGGATGGCGGCCGCAGCGCTGGTCGATGCGCTGCCGGCGCTGCGCGTGATGGTGACGCTTCAGGCCGGCGCGATGCTGCCCGTCGCAGCCGCGCATCTCGCGCAAAGCCTGCAGTCGTTGAGCCGCGGGCGCGCGCTGCTCGCGTGCGAAGCCGACGCGCCGGACATCGGCGCGACCGACCGGGCCATGCATCTGAACCGCGACCAGCGGCTCGCGCGCAGCGCCGAATTCCTGTCGGTGCTGCGCGCGCTGTGGGCTGCCGACTCCGCCCTGCAGTATCGCGGCACCTACTATCGCGCCGAGCACGCCCGTTTGCCGGATCTCGCATCGCAGCGGCCGCCCGTCTACTGGTCGGTCACGGAGCGGCGCGAGATCGCGTTCGCGGCGCCGTGGTGCGACGGGTTGCTGGTGCCCGCCAGCGCGCCGCCGCTGGCGGCGGCCGTCGCACACGCGTATCGTGCGCGCGGCCTCGCGCCGCCGCCGGCCGGCGCGCTGCTCCGGCGCACGGTCGGGCTCGACGACGTGCGCCGCGCACGCGTCGCGCATCGGGCCAACCGCCGGCGAGGCGGCGCATGAGCGTCGACTTCGCGTGGTTCCTGCCGACCAACGGCGACGGTCCGCATCTCGCCAACAGCGGCCTGCCCCGCCCGCCGACCTTCCTGCAGGACTATCGGCCGGCCACGCCCGAATACCTGCGCGGCGTCGCCCGGGCGGCCGAGACCGCCGGCTTCGACAGCCTGCTGCTGCCGATGGCCGCGGGCTTCGAGGATCCGTGGCTCGTCAGCGCGCAGCTCGCGCGCGCAACGCAGCGCATCGCGTTGATCGTGACGTTCCGGCCAGGACTCGAGCAGCCCGAACAGATCGCGCGCAAGGCGGCCACCCTGCAGCGCATGAGCGGCGCCCGCCTGCGCCTGTTCGCGGTGAACGGGTCGAGCGCTTACGAGCAGCGCGCGCTCGGCGATTTTCTCGAGCACGACGCGCGCTACCAGCGCACGTCCGAGTACCTGCGGGTCCTGCGGCGCCTGTGGCAAGGCGCCGGCCATTCGGTCGCCGGGCATTACTACATGCTGAACCCCGCGCACGCCGGCGTGCCGCTCGCGAACCCGCCCGCGATTTATCTCGGCGGCGCGTCGACGCTCGCCGAGCAGGTAGCCGCGAGCCAGGCCGATACGTACCTGCTATGGGGCGAGCCACCCGACGCCGTGCGCGAGCGCGTCGCGCGACTGCGCGCACTGACGGCGATGCATGGCCGCCGGATCCGCTTCGGGCTGCGCGTGCACGTGATCGCCCGCCCGACCGAACGCGCCGCGTGGGCGCGCGCCGACGAGTTGCTGAGCGAGATTTCCGACCAGACCTATGTCGACGCACAGCGCAAGCTCGCCACGTACGAATCGGTCGGACAGCAGCGTCAGACGGCGCTGAGCCGCAGCGCACTGCGCTCGTTGCGCGAGCTGGAGGTGTATCCCAACCTGTGGGCCGGCGTCGGCCTGATTCGCGGCGGCGCGGGCACCGCGATCGTCGGCAGCTACGACCAGGTCGCCGCGCGCGTCCACGAATACCGGACGCTCGGCATCGAAACCTTCCTGCTGTCGTCCTACCCGAACCTGGAGGAAGCCGCGCGCGTGGGCGAACACGTATTGCCGCGCGTGCGCACGCTGCTGGCAGGCGCCAGCCTGCCGTGACGTGCCGGTCGGCGAGCGGGCAACGCCGCCGATCCCCGCGGCAGGTCAGTCGTCGAACGCGGATTCCGGGCGCGGATCGCTGAGCAGCCCGTGGCGCGCGAGCAATGTCCGCATCGTGTTGCGCGTGACACCGAGCAGCGCGGCCGTGCGCACCTGGCTGAACCGGCAATGCTCGAACGCCTCGCAGACGACCAGTTCCTCGATGTCGCGCAGCAGGCTTTCGCCGGGCGCGCGAAACAGGCGGCGCACGCCCGCGCGGATGTCGTCCTGCGGCAGCGTCGTCGCGGCGGCGTCGGCTCGCGCATAGCCGGCGAGCGCCTCGGAGAACTTCAGGTGCTCCGGGCGAATCAGGTTGCCGTTCGACACGAGCAGCGCGAGATGCATGACGTTTTCCAGCTCGCGGATATTGCCGGGCCACGGATACGCGTGCAGCGCCTGGACCGTGCCCTCGGACAGCATCGGCTGCGGCCGCTTCAGCTGCGCGCAATAGCGCCCGCGGAAATGCTCGGCGAGCGGCAGGATGTCTTGCGGCCGCTCGCGCAGCGGCGGCAGCCGCACGCGGGCGAGATTGATCCGGTAGAACAGGTCCATCCGGAAATTGCCGGCCAGCACGGCCTGCTCGAGATCGACGTTGGTTGCCGCGACGACGCGGACGTCGACCGGCCGCGCGCGCGTCGCGCCCACGCGCGTCACCTCGCCTTCCTGCAGCACGCGCAGCAGCTTCGCCTGCAGCGGCGGCGCAAGATCGCCGATTTCGTCGAGAAAGATCGTGCCGCCGTGCGCTTCCTCGAAATAGCCGGCGCGACGCCCCTGCGCGCCGGTGAACGCACCGGCCTCGTGGCCGAACAGTTCGCTCTCCGCGAGCTGCTGGCTGATCGCGCCGCAGTTGACCGCGATGAACGCGCCGGCGCGCCCGCTGACATGGTGGATATGGCGCGCGACCAGCTCCTTGCCGGTGCCCGTCTCGCCGAGAATCAGCGCGGGCGCGACGCTAGGCCCGATCTGCTCGACGAAGCGCAGTACGGCCCGCGACGCGGGATCGGCAAACACGAGCGCCTTCGCGCGCACCGAAAGAGGGCGATGCTCGCTTTCCGGCAGCGCAATGAGCGGAGGGGAATCTGTGCGGTTGTCCATGGTCCGGGCACGGGCGGACCGGTTGACGATACTGGCATCCGCCCGAGGGTTTGATCTTAGTCAACCTCGGCCGCACGCAAAATACCGATTGCTGTGATGCTTCGTTGCCGCGCGCGAATAACGAATCCCGCGCGGGTCGCGCCGGGCAACGGCATAGTGTCCGGCGCGACCGGAAACCGCCGACCGCCGCTCGCCCGGTTCATCGAGCAGCAGATCGTCGGCAGCGGCCTTGACCCGCGACGCCGAAGCCCGCATGGCACTCAGAATTCCATATCCAGCTCGTCGATCTCTTCGGTCTCGGTCTTTGCCGCCGCGATCCATTCGGCCACGTAAGGTTGCTTGAGCACGCGCATGCAGTATTCGGCGATATCCGGATCGATCGGCACGTCATAGGTCAGCAAGCGCGTGACCACAGGCGCATACATCGCATCGGCCGCGCCGATTTCGCCGAACAGCCAGAGGCCGCCGTATTTTTTCAGGCAGTCGCGCCAGATGGCCACGATGCGTTCGATGTCGTACTGCGCACGCGACCAGAGCCGGAAATCGGGGAAATGTCCGCGCAGATTCATCGGCAACGCGGAGCGCAGGGCGCTGAAGCCCGAATGCATTTCTCCGCAGACCGAACGGCAATGCGCGCGGGCCTTGGGATCGGCAGGCAACAGATGCGCATCCGGCCGAATCTCGTTCAGATATTCGCAGATGGCCAGCGTGTCCCAGACTTCATTGCCGTCGTGACGAAGGCAGGGCACGAGAATCGATGGCGAAAGCAGGAGTAATTCGGCGCGCGCGGTGGCATCGTCGAGCGGCACGACCACCGTGTCAAATTCGAGTCCGGCGAGTTTGGCCAGCAGCCATCCGCGCATGGACCACGACGAATAATTTCGACTGCTGATGGTCATAGTGACGAGTGTCTGGCTCATGCGCGGCTCCTGAAAAGTGGCGCGGCGATCCATTACGAATTGCGCGAACCCCGAAAGACAAGCATTCGGACGCGCACCAGCGAAGTGCGTGTCCTGAAGTGCGCACCACGAATCATGGCGTTTCGCACGATTTTGCAGCGCGCGGAACGATGCGCCCTGTTGCGGTGCTCAACCGCTGCGCTGTCGAAATGCCGGGTTCGCGCGGCACACGGCGCGTGCGCGTGCCGCGCGTCGCGGTGCCCCCCTGCGACGCGCAAGCGTCATGCCAGGCGCGCACCTGGTACGCTGTTTGCGTGTTTGTGGAGGCGTCCACCCCGATCGGAGCCGCGCCCATGAATTTGCTTGCCTATCCGGCCTATCAGGCCGCCGCGGACTGGATGCGCCCCTGGCGTACCGCTGCCTCCCTGGCGCGTTATGCGGCGAATACCTGGCCCATGCTGGCGTTCGGACTCGACGCGCGCTTTCTGGATGCCTGGTGGGAGTCGATCGAACTCACGGGACTCACGCATAGCCGGCCGCCCTTCGATATCGATTGGGTGGACGTGGATGGCGTGCGCACGCCGGTCACCGAGGAAGTCGTCAAGCGCACGCCGTTCGGCTCGCTGCTGCATTTCCGCAAGGACACGGCAGTCGCGCAGCCGCGCGTGCTGCTCGTCGCGCCGATGTCGGGGCATTTTGCAACGTTGCTGCGCGGCACCTTGCTGACCATGCTCGCCGATCACGACGTCTATATCACCGATTGGCACAATCCCCGGGATATTCCGCTGGCCGCGGGCCGCTTCGGCCTCAGCGAGTACGTCGAGCATCTGATGTCGTTCATTCGCCGGATCGGCCCCGATTCGCATCTGGTGGCCATATGTCAGCCGACCGTCGCGGCGCTCGCGGCCGTGTCATTGATGGCAGCCGACGACGACCCGGCGCAACCCGCGACCATGACGCTGATGGCCGGCCCGATCGATTGCCGCGTGAATCCCACCAAGGTCAATGACCTCGCCAACAGCAAGCCGATCGAATGGTTCGAGAACAATCTCGTGGGCGTCGTGCCCAGCGGTTTTGCGGGCGCGCAGCGCCGTGTCTATCCGGGGTTCATGCAAATCGGCGCCTTCATGTCGATGAACATGTCGCGCCATATCGCTTCGTTCGACGAGATGCGATTCGAGCGCGCCAAGGGCGACCCTGCCAAGGCCGATGCGATCCGCACGTTCTACCAGGAATACTTCGCCACGACCGATCTGACCGCCGAGTTCTATCTCGAGACCGTCAGCGCGGTGTTCCAGGAATATGCGTTGCCGCTCGGCAAGCTCAAGATCGGCGACCGCTGCGTGGAGCCGCATGCGATACGGCGTACCGCGCTGCTCACGGTCGAAGGCGAAAAGGACGACATCTGCTCGGTCGGCCAGACCGTGGTTGCCCAGGAACTCTGCTCGGGCTTGCGTCCTTACATGAAGACGCATCATGTGCAGACCGGCGTGGGCCATTACGGCGTATTCAACGGCCGCCGCTGGAACTCGCATATCTATCCGCTCGTGCGTTCGACCATCCACGACCACGAACCGCGCGCCCGGTGCATGGCGTCTCCAGGCGAGGCCGGGCACGGCAATCGGGTGACCTTGCGCGCGCTGCTCGACACAAGCGCCACCCATCACACCCGTGCGCAGGCAGCGGCGTAGCGGCCTACAGGCAGGCATTCTCAATCGATAGAGTCACGGGGGTTGCGATGAATCAGCGCGTCGATATTCTTCAGTCCTCTCCGGGCCTCGTGCATCCGGGCGGCCACCCCATCCGTCTCAACCATCGCGATTTCGTCGCCGTCGATCGCCGCCAGGCAGCCAGGTACGAAGCGACCTACCGCCCGCAGGCACTCTATAGCCGTGCCAACGAAGGCTTTCATGCGAACAACGAAGCCTTCCTGCTTCACGAAGTTGCGACCAATCTGCCGGTGTACCGGGAAAACACGGGGCCGACCGATTTCCACCTGCATCTGCCACCGGGCGGCTTCCAGTTCGTGCTGGTCACGTCGGGCGTCTTTACGTTCGACTACGACGGCCGGCTGCACTACGTCGGCCCCGGCTCGGTGATCTTGCAAAGCGCGATTGTGCATCGGCAGCTCTTCTACACGTGGTCGGGCATGTCCACGGAAGAAAATCTGCAAACCACGCAGACGGTCGTGCCCGACGCGATGTCGATGGGATGCTCGGCCAAATTTCTCGAGGCATTCATCACCGATCCGACGACCTTCCCGAATCCGACGATCGTGCCGACGGCGCAGATCAACGAAGCCGAAACGCCACGTATCGCCTGGAGTCATCCATTGCACGACCGTGCCGAAGGGGCGAACTTCTGGTTACAGGATCCGCTCGAGTTGAGTGCGCTCTACCGGCCGTTGACCGACGGCTCGATCAAATCGGCCGGGGCTGTCCATGTGCGCGATCTGGGCATCGAGGCGCCGAGCGGTCAGCTCGTGACCGGCCACATCCTCGCGACCGATCCCGCGGATCAGTCGCTCCTGCCGAAGAGCATCGCGAGCGGTGTCGACGCAGCTTCATTTGCGAAGGGCGAGGTGGTGATCTATCGCGTCATTCGCGGCACCGCCGAATTCAAGGAACGTGCCGGCACGGTGCTCGAACTGCAGACCGGCGATGGGGTGACGGCGGGTCGGCATTCGATCGCGCTGGTCGGGATGGGCGAGAACACGCAGATTCTCCGGCTCGGCCTGCTGAAGAACTTCGAGAACCTGCGCAGCTGGACCCCGACGCAGCGCGACGAGATCGACGGCCTGGCGGGGGACATCATTGCCCGGACCGAAGTGCGCCCGCAGCGGACCGAAGGCAGGCCGGTCGGGTATCTCTACGAATAGGTGCGGGCACGCCCGCTGCGCGGACGCGTTGAATGGCCCACGGAGCGGGCCTGCGTGACGCCGTGGAGAAGATGCCGACCCAACGGGGCATCGGGCAACGGGAAGCCGCCGATATCCCGGCGGCCTCCCCCGACTTCAGTACCCGCCGCGTTCGGCGGCCGGTCGCGAGGCGCGTTCGCCCGTGTAGCTCGTTGCAAGCTGGGCGGCCGCCGTGCTCAGCAATCCCGTATCCGTGCCGACCGCAACGAAGGTCGCGCCGGCGTCCAGATACTCGTTTGCAAACGCGCGGTCCGGCGCGAGCACGCCCGCCGCTTTCCCCGCCCGGCGCACGGTGCGGATGCCGTCGCGAATGGCCGCGCGCACCGATTCCTCGCCCGGCTTGCCGAGGAAACCCATCGACGCGCTCAGATCCGCCGGCCCGAAGAACACGCCATCGACACCGTCGACGTTCGCGATCGCATCGAGACTGGCGAGCCCCGTGACGGTCTCGACCTGCACCAGCACGCAT
The DNA here is from genome assembly GCF_003366075.1 of Burkholderia sp. IDO3. Lineage (NCBI taxonomy): Bacteria > Pseudomonadati > Pseudomonadota > Betaproteobacteria > Burkholderiales > Burkholderiaceae > Burkholderia > Burkholderia sp. IDO3. The sequence continues at coordinate 298,077 of NZ_CP028964.1, read as the reverse complement.
AGCGCGTCGCTCGCGCGGGCCAGATAGTCCGGCACCCGGTTCCAGCGCGAGGCCCGCGCCAGCGCACTGCCGACACCCCGCACGCCGTCGGGCGGATAGCGCGTCGCGGCGACGGCTTCACGCGCCTGCTCGACGGTATCGATCATCGGCAGCAGCAAGGTCTGCGCGCCGATATCGAGGAACTGCTTGATCAGCGCCGTATCGCTCTTCACCGGGCGCACGATCGGATGCGTCGGGTACGCGGCCATCGCCTGCAATTGCGCGAGCGTGCTGCGCACGTCGTTGGGCGCATGCTCGTTGTCGATCAGCAGCCAGTCGAAGCCGGCCGTCGCCAGCAACTCGACCACGTACGGATCCGCGAGCGCGGCCCATAGGCCGAACTGCGGCCGGCCTTCGGCCAGCGCCTGCTTGAACGGGTTCCTGATTCGGTCCATGCCTGCTCCTTATACGAACTTGAACGCGATCCCGCCGAGCGGGCCGTAGTCGACGTGGAACGTATCGCCCGCGCGCGCCGGAATCGGGCTCGTGAACGAGCCGCTGAGAATCACGTCGCCCGCGTTCAGGCGCTCGTCGTACGGCGCGATCTTGTTCGCGAGCCACGCCACGCCCGTCGCGGGATGGTTGAGCACCGCTGCCGCGAGCCCGCTCTCCTCCACCGCGCCGTTCTTGTACAGCAGCGCCCCGACCCAGCGAAGGTCGACGTCCATGGGGCGCACCGGCCGGCCGCCCAGCACGATCCCGGCATTGGCCGCGAAGTCGGAGATCGTGTCGAACACCTTGCGCGGCGCGTGGGTCTCGCGATCGAACTGCTCGATGCGCGCGTCGATGATCTCGACGGCGGGCGTCACATAGGCGGTCGCATCCAGCACGTCGAACAGCGTCACGTTCGGGCCCGTCAGCGGCTTGTCGAGAATGAATGCGAGCTCCACCTCGACGCGCGGCGCGATGAAGCGGTCCGCCGGAATGTCCTGGCCGCTTTCGATGAACATGCTGTCGAGCAGCGGTGCGTAATCCGGCTCGGTGATCTGCGACGAACGCTGCATCGCGCGCGAGGTCAGGCCGATCTTGCGGCCCTTGATCACGTGCCCGGCATCCAGCTTCATCTTCACCCACTCCCGCTGGATCGCGTAGCCGTCCTCGATCGTCATCCCGGGGTAGGCCGCGGAAAAGTGGCGCAATTGCGTGCGCGTCTTTTCGGCGTGTTCCAGTTTCTCCGCGAGTTCGCGGATCGTCGTTTGGTCCAACATGATGAACGTGCCCTTCGCGCTCAGGCCTTCAGCCGCGCATGCAGATTGTTGTGCTTCCAGGTGCCGGCTTCGCTGAATTCGTTGATCTCCAGCGACAACGCGAGCCCGTGCCGCTCGAACGCGTCGGCGAAGTGCTGCCTGATGATGTCGAACAGCGCATCGCCGGCGGCCTGCTTCGCGGCCTCCGAACGTCCGGCGCCGATCTTCAGGTTCCCGTGCAGGAACGCGGCGTCCTCGATCCGGCCGTCGGCGATGCAGAATGCGTCGCAGCGCAGCGCCCGGACGCGGATCCCGCCCAGCGGGAATACCCGCTGGCCGCCCTCGCGCTGCGCGTCGAGGCTGTGCGCGAGCTTGCGGCACAGCAGCGCGATGCTGTCCTCGTCCGCCAGGTTGTTGCTGTATTCGAGTGTGAGATGTGGCATCTGCTGCTCCCAATGGTCAGACGGGCAACGGCGTGACCGGCAGGATCGCGTTGATCTGGCCGGTGCCCGAACTGCCGAAGTACGGCGTCACCACCTCGGCCTTGCCTTCGTAGCGATCCCAGCCGAGCGCGCCGAGCAGCATCGCCGTGTCGTGCATGCCGCCCTCGCCCCAGCACTTTTCGTTGTAGAGCGGCAGCATGCCGCAGAACGTCTTCCAGTCGCCCTTTTCCCACAGCGACACCACGTGCCGGTCGGTTTCCTCGAGGAACGGATCCCACACCTTGTGCATGAACTGCTCGGCCGTGCCGTTGCTCGCGAAGCGGTGGCTGAGCGAGCCGCTCGCGAGAATGGCGACGGTGCCGTCGTAGCGCTCCTCGATGGCCTTGCGCACCGCCAGGCCGAAACGGACGCTCGTCGGCAGGTCGTGCCACATGCACCAGCCGGAAATCGACACGGTCTTGAAGTGCTGGTCCGCATTCATGTATCGCATCGGAACCAGCGTGCCGTATTCGAGATCCAGCGACGTTTCGCTATGCGCGCGCGTCTTCACGCCCATCTCGTTCGCCACGTCGGCGATCGCATTCCCGAGCGCCGTGTTGCCCGGGTACGCATAGCGCATGTTGTTGATGAAGTGCGGCAGTTCGTTACTCGTGTAGATGCCTTCGAACTTCGACGCGCAGTTGATGTGGTATTCGCTGTTGACGAGCCAGTGAACGTCGAACACCACGATCGTGTCGACGCCGAGTTCGCGGCAGCGCCGGCCGATTTCATGATGGCCGTCGATCGCGGCCTGGCGACAGCCCTTGTGCGGGCCGTCGAGCTCCGACAAATACAGCGACGGCACGTGCGTGACTTTCGCGGCGAGGGCGAGCTTTCCCAATTTCTGTCTCCTGATGACGCGGTGTGCGGATGCAGCCGGCGAATCGGCTTACGCGCCCCAGCGCGGAATGTGATGCGAACCGAGCGACACGCAGACGTTCTTCGGCTCCAGGAACACTTCATAGCTCCACGTGCCGCCTTCGCGGCCGACGCCCGACGCCTTCGTCCCGCCGAACGGCTGACGCAGGTCGCGCACGTTCTGGCTGTTCACGAAGCACATGCCCGCTTCGATCGACGCCGCCACGCGATGCGCACGGCCGGTGTTCTCGGTCCACACGTAGCTCGACAGCCCGTACGCGATGTCGTTCGCGATGCGGATCGCGTCCGCCTCGTCGTCGAACGGAATCAGGCAGGCCACCGGGCCGAAGATCTCTTCCTGCGCGATGCGCATGCGGTTGTCGACGTCGACGAACACGGTCGGCGTGACGAAGTTGCCGTGCTTCATCGCGTCCGGCAGCGTCGGCGCATCGAGGCCGCCGCAGGCGAGCGTCGCGCCTTCCTTCGCGCCCAGCTCGATGTAGCTGCGGACTTTCGCGAGGTGCCCCTGGCTGATCATCGGCCCGACGATGGTGCTCTCGCCGAGCGGGTCGCCCACGGTCAGCCGCTTCGCGCGCTCGATGAAGCGCTCGGCGAACTTCGCGTAGATCGACTTCTGCACGAGAATGCGCGAGCCGGCCGTGCAACGCTCGCCGTTGTTCGAGAAAATCATGAACACGGCGGCGTCCAGCGCGCGTTCGAAGTCGGCATCGTCGAAGATCACGAACGGCGATTTGCCGCCGAGCTCCATCGAGAACTTCTTCAGGCCCGCGGCCTGGACGATGCGGTTGCCCGTCGCCGTGGAGCCCGTAAACGAAATCGCATGAACGTCGGGATGCGCGACGAGCGGCTCGCCGGTTTCCTTGCCGTAGCCGTGCACGACGTTCAGCACGCCGGCGGGAATGCCCGCCTCGAGCGCGAGATCGCCCAGCATCGACGCGGTGAGCGGCGACAGCTCGCTCATCTTCAGCACCGCCGTGTTGCCGAATGCGAGACACGGCGCGACTTTCCACGTCGCCGTCATGAACGGCACGTTCCACGGCGAGATCAGCGCGCAGACGCCGACCGGGTGGAACAGCGTGTAGTTCAGGTGCGTGCCGGTCGGGTAGGTATGCCCGTCGACGCGCGTGCACATTTCCGCGAAATACGTGAAATTGTCCGCGGCCCGCGGCACGAGCTGCTTGCCCGTCTGCGAGATCGTCTGCCCCGTGTCGCGCGTCTCGGTGTTCGCGAGTTCCGGCACGTGCTTCGTGATCAGCTCGCCCAGCTTGCGCAGCAGTTTCGCGCGCTCGGTGGCCGGCGTGCCGGCCCACGCGGGGAACGCCTCCTTCGCCGCGCGCACGGCGGCATCGATGTCCTGCGCGGTGCCGCTCGCGACTTCGGCGAGCACTTCCTGCGTGGCCGGGTTGACGGTCTCGAAGTAGCTGCTGCCGGCCGCAGACTTCCCGTTGATCAGATGGTCGATTCGCATAGGTAATCCTAATCAGTCAGTTGCGGCCAAATTCCGCGTCGGATGCAATCACGTTGACAAGACGGCCGAGACCGTCGATTTCGCAAACGACTTCGTCGCCTGCCTTCACATCGACGATCCCTTCCGGCGTGCCCGTCAGGATGATGTCGCCGGGGGCGAGCGACATGAAGCCGCTCAAATACTCGATGAGCGCGGGAATGCCGGTCACGAGATCCCGCGTATTGCCCTTCTGCTCGAGCTTGCCGTTCACGAACGTGCGCAATTCGAGGTTCGTGACGTCGGCGACGTCTTGCGCGTCGACGAACCACGGGCCCAGCACGGTGCCGCCATCGCGGTTCTTCACGCGCAGGTTCGGGCGGTAGTAGTTCTCGAGATAGTCGCGGATCGCGTAGTCGTTCGCGATCATGTAACCCGCGACGTATTGCATCGCGTCTTCGCGCCTGACCGCCCTGGCCGGCTTGCCGATCACGACCGCCAGTTCGCACTCGTAGTGCATGAACGTCACGTCGGCAGGACGGCGCGTCACCCCGCGGTGGCCGATGACGGACCCGGGCCCCTTCAGGAACACGAGCGGTTCGTCCTGCTTCGAGAACTGCAGTTCCTTCGCGTGCTCCGCGTAGTTCAATCCCAGCGCGAAGATCGTCCCCGGCTCGATGGGCGCCAGCCACACGACCTCGCTCTCGCGACACACGCGCCCGTCGGCGAGCCGGACGCCCGCTTCGTGCGGGTATGCCTCGTGAATGGCACCCGAATATGCAACACGGCCCCGCATCATTGCTTGCCTCCTGCTGCTTCGCTCGTCATCGAAAACGTGAGGGCCGGCCATGCGCCGATCGATACCGTCACGATGTCGCCGGCCCGAGCCAGCGGCGCGCCGTGCGGGACGCCCAGCGTGAGCACGTCGCCGGCCCCGAGCGTCATGAAATCGGTGACGTCGGCGATCAGTTGCGCGACATGCCGGATCGACGTCGCCGTGTTGGCGTGGAACGTCTGCCGGCCGTCGATGCTCACCGAGATCGGCAGCGCGTCGGGGTCCGCGACCAGGCGGCGCGCGACGACGGCCGGCCCCATCACGCAGAAGCCGTCCCGCGCGCGGAACCGGACCGACGGGCGATACACGCTTTCGTGCGGCACGCACAGATCGGCCACGATCGTGTATCCGGCGACATGGTCGAGCGCGTCGGCAACGCTGACATGCGAAGCGGTGCGCCCGATGACGATCCCCAGCGAGCCGCCGATCTGGACGCCGCTCGTGCCGCCCGGCACGACGACCTTCGCACCGTGCCCCGCCCGCGTATTGCGCGGTTTGACGTACAGCACCGGGGCCTTGGGCGGCGCCTTGTAGGGGGCGGCATGGACCGCGTCTCCCAGCGCGTCGAGCGCCGCGCGGTCGTTCAGCAACGTCCCATAAACGGCGCCCTCGACGGGAGGCCGGCATTTGGCGCCGCCGGACAGGAGCGACGCCGCGGTGCGCGCATCGACGTCACGCGCAAGCGGCTCTCCCTCCAGGCGAAGCACATGGTCGACAGGTGCAAGCATCACGATTCGTCCCTCTGCATTTCACTCACATGTTAGTATTATTTCGCCTGATATCATCGGGCGTCAAGAGAGAACATGCAGCCCAAGGGAATTCCCCGCTGCAACGAAGCTGAAGCGCAATCAACGGTATGGATGTCAAAGACAAGCACGACGCGCCTCATCGCAATCTTCCGATGATGCTTCTGCGCGCGCGGGAAAAGATCATGGAGCGCTTCCGGCCGCTCCTGACCGCGCACGGGCTCACCGAGCAGCAATGGCGCATCATCCGCGCGGTGCACGAGCAGGGGCCGATGGAGCCTCGGCAGCTTTCGGATCTCTGTACGATCTCGAGCCCGAGCATGGTGGGCGTGCTGGCGCGGATGGAGGCGCTGGAACTGATTACGAAGGCGCGGTTCGCGGAAGATCAGCGCCGCGTTCTGGTTTCCCTGACGCCGACGAGCATCGACCTGGTTCGCACGCTGACGCAGGATCTGGAACAGCGATACGCCGACCTGGAGCGAGAGGTCGGCAAGGATGTCGTGACACGGGTCTACCAGGCGGTCGACGACCTGCTCGCGGGGCTGGAAGAAAACTGATCGCTTGCCTGCGTGCTGCCGGAGGAGCCGCGAACCCGGAAACGGGGCCGAAGCGCGCCGCCCGCATTCGGTCACGCCTGACGGACATCGGCCCGCAACGCACTGACGATGCGTTGCGGGCCGACGATACCTCGAAGCCGCGCGCCGCCGGCCCGGACCCGCGGCCCTGGCCGGCCGCGCGGCCATCCTCAGGCTTTCAGCGCACCGAAGATCTCGTTCAACATCGACTTCGCGTCGCCGAACAACATGCGGTTGTTGTCCTTGTAGAACAGCGGATTGTCGACGCCCGCATAGCCCGAAGCCATGCTGCGCTTCATCACGATCGACGTCTTCGCCTTCCACACTTCCAGCACCGGCATCCCCGCGATCGGGCTCGTCGGATCGTCCTGCGCGGCCGGGTTCACGATGTCGTTCGCGCCGATCACCATCGACACGTCGGCCTCGGGGAAGTCCTCGTTGATCTCGTCCATCTCCATCACGATGTCGTACGGCACCTTCGCTTCGGCCAGCAGCACGTTCATGTGGCCCGGCATGCGGCCCGCGACCGGGTGAATCGCGAAACGCACGTCGACGCCCTTCTCGCGCAGCAGCTTCGTGAGCTCGTACACCGTGTGCTGGGCCTGCGCCACGGCCATCCCGTAGCCCGGCACGATGATCACGCGCTTCGCTTCGCGCAGCAGCTCGGCCGTTTCCACCGCGCTCACCGCCACCGCCTCGCCGGCCGGTTGCGCGCCGGCACCGCCGCCCGCCGCCGCAGGCGCGCCGCCGCCGAAGCCGCCCGCGATCACGCTGATGAAGTTGCGGTTCATCGCGCGGCACATGATGTACGACAGGATCGCGCCCGACGAGCCGACCAGCGCGCCGATCACGATCAGCAGGTCGTTGCCGAGCATGAAGCCGGTGGCCGCCGCCGCCCACCCCGAGTAGCTGTTGAGCATCGACACCACGACGGGCATGTCCGCGCCGCCGATCGCCATCACCATGTGCACGCCGAACAGCAGCGAGATCGCCGTCATCACGATCAACGGCAGCATCCCGTCCTGGATGGTTTCCGCATGCAGGAACGCGCGGCCGAAGTAGAGCACGATCAGCAGCCCGGCCAGGTTCAGCCAGTGCCGCGCCGGCAGCGTCAGCGGCTTGCCGCCGATCTTGCCCGACAGCTTGCCGAACGCGATGATCGAGCCCGCGAAGGTGACCGCACCGATCAGGATGCCGACATAAATCTCCACTTCGTGGATGGCCTTCTCGGCACCCGCGAACTGCACCGACGTGTCGATATAGCTCGCGAAACCGACCAGGCAGGCCGCGAGGCCGACCAGGCTGTGCATCAGCGCGACCAGTTCCGGCATCTGCGTCATCTGCACTTTCTTCGCGGCGTACAGGCCGACCGCGCCGCCGACGACGAGCGCCGCGATCACGTACGGAATGCCCGCGGCCGACACGCGCGGGCCGAGCACGGTGGCCAGCACCGCGATCAGCATGCCGATCATCCCGAGCAGGTTGCCGCGGCGCGCGGTCTCGGGATTGGCCAGCCCGCCGAGGCTGAGGATGAACAGGATCGCAGCGCCGATATAGGAGACGGTGGTCAGGTTTGAAGTCATTATTGTCGTCCCCTTATTTGCGGAACATCGCCAGCATGCGTCGCGTCACCGCGAAGCCGCCGAACATGTTGACGGCCGTGAGCGTCAGCGCGCCCACCGCCAGGCCCAGGATCAGCCCGGACGGACGGTCGCCGGCATTGGCCAGCTCATCCAGCGGCGGCGCGACCTGCACGAGCGCGCCGATCGCGATGATCGACGAGATCGCGTTGGTCACGCTCATCAGCGGGGTGTGCAGCGACGGCGTGACGTTCCAGATCACCATGTAGCCGACGAAGCACGCGAGCACGAACACCGTGAAGTGCGACAGGAAGCTGGCCGGCGCGAACTGGCCGACCAGCAGGAACGCCACCGCGCCGATCGCGAATACGATCGCGAGCGCCTTCGCCGACATCGGCTCGCCGCTGTGACCGTGGCCTTTCGACTTCGCGGGTGCGGCGGCGGGCGCGGTCGCCGCCGGCTTCGGCGCGACGACCGCCTGCTTGATCGGCGGCGGCGGCCACGTGACGTTGCCTTCCTTGATCACGGTGAGCCCGCGGATCGCATCGTCGTCGAAGTCGACGTTGATCGTGCCGTCCTTGCCCTTGCACAGCTCCTCGACCACGCGCAGCAGGTTGGTCCCGTACAGCGTCGACGACTGTCGCGACAGGCGCGATGCGAGATCGGTATAGCCGACGATCGTCACGCCGTGGCGCACCACGGCCTCGCCCGGCACCGTCAGTTCGCAGTTGCCGCCCTGCTCGGCGGCCATGTCGACGATCACGCTGCCGGGCTTCATCGACTGCACCATCTCGGCCGTGATGAGCTTCGGCGCCGGCTTGCCGGGGATCAGCGCGGTGGTGACGATGATGTCGGCGTCCCTGGCCTGCTGCGCATACATCGCGCGCTGCGCCTGCTGGAAGCCTTCGCTCATCACTTTTGCGTAACCGCCGCCGCCCGAGCCTTCTTCTTCGTAGTCGACCTTGACGAACTCGCCGCCCAGCGACTTGACCTGATCGGCCACTTCGGCGCGCGTGTCGTTCGCGCGCACGATCGCGCCGAGGCTGGCCGCGGTGCCGATCGCGGCCAGACCGGCCACGCCGGCGCCGGCGATGAACACCTTCGCCGGCGGAATCTTGCCGGCCGCCGTGACCTGGCCGTTCAGGAAACGGCCGAACGCATGCGCGGCCTCGATCACCGCGCGATAGCCGCTGATGCCGGCCATCGACGTGAGCGCGTCCATCTTCTGCGCGCGCGACAGCGTGCGCGGCAGCGAATCGATCGCCAGCACCGTGGCGCGCTTCGCGGCCAGTTGCGCCATCAGTTCGGGGTTTTGCGCCGGCCACACGAAGCCGATCAGCGTGCCGCCCTCGCGCATCGACGCGACTTCTTCCGTGCTCGGCGGGCGCACCTTGAGCACGATATCGCTGCCCGCCCAGAGCTCGGCCGCCGTGGCGGCAATACGCGCGCCGGCCGCGCGGTACGCGTCGTCGTCGAAATTCGCCCCCTCCCCGGCACCGCTTTGCACGGCCACCGAGAACCCCAGCTTGATCAGTTTCTCAACCACCTCGGGCACGGTCGCTACGCGCCGTTCGCCGGTGGCTATCTCCAGAGGAATCCCAATCTGTAGTGTCATATTATGAAAGTTGGGTAATGGCCATCGCGAAGCGCTCGGGCCGGTGCGTCAAGTTACCAGAATCATGTGAATTCGCGTCAATGATCGAACGACCGTTCGCTAAACACGATCACGCCCGTCCGGCCGCGATGCCCGCGTCAGTGCAGGCGAAGCGCGTGCGTGCGCCGCGCACGCATTCCATCGTACTGTTGTGTTTTATCCACGTACACGAAAGATTGCGTCGGCCGAACGGATGACCGGCCGCGACGACGGCCTGCTCCAAGGCATCCGCCGTGTCGCGCCGCTGCGCGACGCGCGGCCCGATTTGCGGCGATCCCCGCGGCATCAGCCGGCCCGTTTCGCCGACCGACCGGTCGATATGCGAAAGGCTCATGCGGAACCGCCGCGACCCGTGCCCGCAATGCCACGCACCCGCTCGCCCGTCTCATTGCCCGGCGGCGCGTCGACCTTGCCGGCGATGTCGTTTGCGCGCGCGTCGATCGTGTCGAAATCCTCGCGTTCATCGACCGCGCGACCAAACCGGCCCCCCGCGAAACCACGGGGCCACGTAGCGCGCAGCCGAACGGCGCGCTCAATCCTGGCGATCGAGCACGAAACCCGTTGACCGCAGCTTGCTGTCGTCGAGACGATAGAAGCCCATCGGATAGCGCTTTTTCACGGTCTTGCCGACGGCCAGGCTTTTCGCGACATCCGCGAGCAACGGCACGTGGACGATCGGCTTGCGCCCCGCGCGCCGATAGACTTCCTCATACGTCGGCGAATGCGTGTCGGCGATATTGAACGCGTCGATCCCGTCACGCTTCGCGCTGTCGATCGAGCGCCGCAGCAGATGCACGATCGCCCTGGCGACGTTGTGCGGCGAAATATAGTGACTGTTGCGGTACAGCGCAAAAAGCCGCTTCGTCCTGCTCCAGCGCAGCGATGCCTCGAGATAGCCCGGCTGCTGCGCGAGTGCGATCCGATACAGATCGACATGCATGCTCGCCGAGCATCGGGACAGGATGTCCTCTCCGATGCGTTTGCTGCGCGCGTAGTCGCGCATCTCCGGCGCCTCGAAATACTGCTTTTCGATCGGGCGGGTCATGTCGAGCAACGGCGCCGTTTCATCCACGAGCCGATGTCGCGGCGAGCCGTAGACCACCATCGAACTCGCGTGTCCGAAATAGCCGACGCCGCGGCGGATGCACGCCTGGGCAAAGCGCTCCAGATTGGCGACGTTGATCGTTTCCAGATCCGGCGTGCCGGGCAGACCGGCCGCCAGATGGACGACGGCCGTCACGCCATCGACCAGTTCGTCCAGGGCGGCATCCGCGAGCTCGCGGTCGGAGAAATCGACCGCGACCCATTCGACCCGCGCATCGGCCGGCACCTTGCGGTGAAACTGCCCGCGCACCCGATAGCCTTGCAGAATCAGCTGATCGACGACATGTGCGCCCAGGTTGCCGGTCGCCCCCGTCACCAGGACGAGCGGCCTCGTGTCGTCGTTTGCCGCGGCAGGCCGCGTCAACGCCGCGATCCGTCGCGCGACCAGCTGCGATTTCAGATGGTCGGCGAGCCTGATCGCGAGCGCCATGATCACCATGGTCGGATTGGCATGCCCGCTCGTCGGGAAAACCGACGCGCCCGCGATATGGAGGCCGCGAACGTCGTGCACGCGGCAGTCCGCGTCGACGACGCTCGTTGCCGGGTCCTGTCCCATTCGCGTCGTGCCGGCGGTGTGCGCCATGTCGTGCAGCGCGATGGCCGACAGGTCGCCCGCCGCGATTTCCGGCCGCAGCGCGAAGCCCTGGATGCCGGCGTCGCGAAAGTCGCCGTCGAGCAGGCGCGCGAACGTGACCACGGCCTGTTTCATCGCGCTTCCCGACTCCCACGTGACGCTCGCCACGGGCAATCCGAGCCGGTCGCATCGGCTCGACAGCGTCACGCGGTTCTCGCGCATCGGCGGCTGTTCGCAAATGACGTCGAGCGTCACCTTCTCGATTTTTCTGCCGGTGCCTTTCGCCACGTAGTCACGCGCGACGAAATTCGCATCGAGCCGGATGACCGCGTCGACGATCAGACGGCGCACGCGCCGCGGCAGGATCGAACTACCGAGTATCCGCCGCCCGACGAAACTCACGACCACGCCGGAGCGCTGCAACACGAGGATCAGATCGGCCAGCGGGCGTTCGCTTTGCCGCTTTGCCAGCCGTTTCAACGCGACCACCGGATCGTCGTTCGAGATGCGGGCGTTCGCATACGCCGCCATATTCGGCAGACGCTGTGCCTGCTGCACGTCGGGGCGGATCGCCAGCCCATGCGAATACATGAACGCGCGATAGTCCTGCTGCAACGAGAAGAATCCGAGCAACGCGGCGGCCGACGCCTGGCTGTCCGGCGAAAACTCGCCGATCGACATGCATGGGTGATCCGTCAGATAACGGCCGACGACGCCACGCGCATTCCCCAGCGCATTGCCGACCTCATCCCGCGACAGGAGCAGCAGCCTGGCGTTTTCGATGGCGCCGGCCGCCAGCACCACATGGCTCGACAGCAACGTGCGGCGTCGCTTGCCCGACAGCGAGGACACGATCTCGACGCCCGTCACGCCGGTGCGATCCGTCTGGATCGCGCGCACCGTCGCGTTGAACACGGTCGTCACGCCGCGATGCGATTCGCTTCTGAAGTCGGGTCCGAAACGCATCACGTCCGTCAGATTGCGATGAGAACGCGCAAGCTGCCAGAAGAACGACGACACATGCTTCATGCGCGCCATTTCGGCCGGCTCGCGCAATTTCGCTGCCGGCCAGAATGCGGGGCCGCCGAGGATCGGGCCGACATCGAGGTGCCGCGCGGCACGCTGAATGTATGGCGCGAGATCCGAAGCGGTGATCGGCCATCCGGAGTCGGCGATCCACTCGCGCGCGGCAAAATCGAGCGCATCGAACGGCGCGACCTTTCCGGCCCATCCCGCGGTCGAGCCGCCGAGCACGCGACACCGGACGCCGAACTTCTGCGTTTGCGTGGTCCAGAATTTCAATTGAAACGCATGCGATGCGTGGCGGGACCGCTGCAGTTCGGCGTCTTGCAGCGATCCTTCGACGTCGACGTCGTTGAGCGCTTCGTGGTCGGCGGATTCTTCGAGTCCGCCGCTTTCCAGCAGCAGGATGTTCAGGCCCAGGCCGGACAGCTCGCGAACGATCGTCAGGCCCGCGGCGCCCCCACCGACGACGACGAGGTCGAACGATGCCGACAACGGATCGCCGGGCAACTCGTCTGCTTCGAAGTCAAAATATTGCGTCATCTCTCGATATCGGTGACTCGCGTCCACACCGGCAGGTTTGACGCGGCGGCACGAGCGGGATGCTGTCCAACAGGTTGTCCCGGTGCGGGAATGTCGGCGAGTACGGTGGCCGCGTTGCAATGCCGCATTGCCCCGTCGTCGCTCTGACAATCCGACACGGCTTCGGCCGAAACGACAACATACCGACACCGCCGGAAAGCAGTGTGCTCCATCTCACATAAACGGCATCCATCGGAAGGTCGCAATGCCGGCCCGGCTACATGCATCACGGGATCTACATCGGCGACGGCAACGTGATTCACTACGCGGGATGGTCGCACCATCCGAGCGGCGGCCCGGTCGAAGTCGTCACCGTCGCCGGCTTCCGCGCCGGCTTCGAGCTCACGGTCATTCGCCGCGCGCGCATGCTGTCCGACGGCACGGCAGCCGCGCGGCATCGCGCATCGGCGAAATGCGCGCACGCGTCGGGCTACCCGCACGTCAGCCTGCCTGCGCAACCAGTTCGGCATGAATCCGCTCGACATCGTCGCGCGTGCACAGCGCCGTGCCGGGATGCTCGACCGACGCAGCCGATGCGGCCAGCGCGTAGCGGCACGCATCGTCGAGCGGCACGCCGCGGGCCAGCGCCCAGACCATGCCGCCGACGAAACTGTCGCCGGCGCCGACCGTGCTGCGGACCGCGGCTGGCCTGCCGGGCAGGCGCAGCGTGCGATCGCGCGTGACGACCCATGCGCCGTGCGCACCCAGCGTCAACGCGACGATATCCGCCCGCCCCTGTTCCACGAGCTCACGCGCCCTCCGGCATGCCGCCGTCTCGTCGAGGGTTGCTCCGGCCAGCCCGCCCAGTTCGCCGAGACTGGGCTTCACGAGATAGACGCCGGCGTCGAGGGCCGCTTGCAGCGCACGGCCGGCCGCATCGACGACCACCCGGCTGCCCCTTGCCCGGGCTTCCCGGGCAAGCGTTGCATAAAGGTCTTCCGGCACGCCGGGCGGCAGGCTGCCGCTCAACACGAGATAGCGCGGCACCGGCTGCATCGCCTCGATGCGGGCCGCGCAGTCGCGCCACTCGGCCTCCGCGACCAGCGGCCCCGGCATCAGGAAACGGTATTCGCGCCCGGTCGAGGTCTCGGTCACGCAGACGTTCTCGCGCGTCTCGCCGGCGATCCGGATTCGCATGCCCGGCAGGTGCTCGGCCTCGAGCAGCAGCGTCAGGACGTCTCCGGTCGGCCCGCCGGCCAGGTACAGCGCGACGCAGTCGCCCCCGAGCCGGTGAATGGTCCGGGCGACGTTGATTCCACCGCCGCCGGGATCGCGCCGCGGCCGTGCGCAGCGCAGCTTGTGCGTGTCGACCATGTGCTCGACCGACGTCGCGACGTCGACGGCGGGATTCAATGTGACGGTGACGATATCGGTCATGGCGTATGGCTCTCGGTCGACGGCAGGCGCGATCGGCCGGCTTGCGCGGCAGACGCCGGCACGGCGATTCCCGCTAACCGGTGCGTGCCGGCCGTGCCCTCACGTTACGGTCGATGCGGGTTGCAGCCTTGACGCCCGTCAAGCGATGCCGCCGCGTCGCCCGATTGCGCTCGATCAACGCCCCGTCCGGGCAGGCTCCTACAGTGAATCATCCGTCGTTGCCGGGCCCCGCCATGGACGAGCAGCCGCTTTGCACCACCGTGTTCGCCGAACGCTATGCGCAGCCCGGCGAGACGTCGCACGCGGCGGTATTCCATCGCGTCGCCCGTGCGCTGTCGCTCGCCGAGCCGCCGGACCTGCGCGCGCAGTGCGAGCGTGCATTCTTCCGGAACCTGCGGCGCGGCGCGATCGGCGCGGGCCGCATCCTCGCGAACGCCGGCGCGGATACCGGCGGGACGATGATCAACTGCTTCGTCCATCCGCTCGCGGTGCCGGCCGGTGCAGCCGTGCCGGCCGTCGACGCGGCGCTCGCGCACGCGCTCGACGACGCACGGCTCACGCTGTCGATGGGCGGCGGAATCGGCTATGACTTCTCGCCGGTGCCGCCTGCGGATGCGTACGAGCGGCGCGCGTCATCCGAGCGCGGCGCATGCGCCGCGATCGACCGCTTCGATGCGATGTGCCGGGCGCTGCCGTTCACCGGCCCGCGCCGGGGCGCGCAAATGGCCGTGCTGCGCTGCGACCATCCCGACCTCGCCGCATTCGTCGCGGCCAAGCGCGGCCGCGCGCGCTGGCCGACGTTCAATCTGTCGGTCGGCGTCACGGACGCGTTCATGGAGGCGGTCGAGCGCGACCGGCCGTGGGCGCTCGTCCATCACGCGCCGCGCCGTTCCGGTTCCGCCACCGCGCCCCGGCAGCCGGATGGACGCTATCTTTACGCGACGCTTCCGGCACGCACGCTGTGGCGCGAGATCGTCAGCGCCGCACGCGACAGCGCCGAACCGGGGCTGCTGTTCCTCGACACGATCCACGATGCGAATCCGCTGCGCGAGCACGAGCGGATCGACGCGACGAACCCGTGCGGCGAGCAGCCGCTGCCGCCGTACGGCAGCTGCGTGCTCGGGCCGATCGACCTGTCGCGGTTCGTTCTCCACCCGTTCGGCGTCGACGGCAAACCGCACTTCGACTTCGCGACGCTCGTCGACGCGGTACGTATCCAGGTCCGCATGCTCGACAACGTGCTCGATCTGACCGCGTGGCCGCTCGCCACGCACGAGCACGAAGCGCGGCGCACGCGCCGCATCGGGGTCGGCGTAACCGGACTGGGCGACGCGCTGACGATGCTGAGGCTGCGCTACGACAGCGTCGAAGCCCGCGCGGTTGCGCGCGGGATCGTGCTGACGATGCGCGAGCATGCGTTTGCCGCGTCGGCCGCGCTTGCCGGCGAGCGCGGCGTGTTCCCGGCCTACGATCCGGCCGCCTACCTGAGCGGCCCCGCATACCGCATGCGCCTGCCGCTGAAGGTGCATCACGCGATCGCACGGCACGGGCTGCGCAACAGCCATCTGCTGTCGTTCGCGCCGGCCGGCAGCGTGAGCCTCGCGTTCTGCGACAACTGCTCGAACGGGATCGAGCCGGCCGTCGGCTGGACGCAGCGCCGCATGGTGCGCACCGCCGACGGCCGGGTCCGGCCGTTTCGTGTCGAGAATCACGCGTATCGGCTGTTTCGCGAACTACATGGCGACAGCGTCCAACTGCCGGACTATTTCGTCACGGCGGCGGATATCGCGCCGGCCGACCATGTCGCGATGCTTGCGGCGTTGCAGCCGTGCGTCGACGCCGGCATCTCGAAGACCGTGACGATGCCCGGCCAGTGTTCGCTTGCGCAGGTCGACGCGTTGCTCTTCCAGGCGTGGCGCGACGGTCTCAAGGGCATCACGGTGTTCCGGCCCGATCCGCGGCTCGCGGCGGTCGTCACCGACGATGCGGCACAACCTTGCGACGGCGCCGTCTGCATCCGTTGTTGAACGGCGCGATGGGCGCCAGCGGGCGCCCGGCGCGATGGCGTGCGATCGCGCTTTCAGGCGGAAGCGCCCGTGATCGCTTCCGTGTCGTCTTGCGCCGGCGCGGGCGTCTCGCCGGCATCGTCCGGCGGCGCGATGAGCGCCACCAGCATGTCGTGGTCGATCGATTCATGCTGCAGCAAGCTGCGCGCGATCCGCCCGAGCGCATCGCGGTGCTCGCCGAGCGTCGCCGCGACCCGCGCGTGGGCGTCCTCGAGCAGCGCGCGCACCTCTTCGTCGATCAGTTGCGCCGTGTGTTCGCTGCAGCGACCGTCGCCCGGCGTCCACACGCCCGGCGCCCCGCCCTGGAGCGCGCCGTCGTCGAGCGTCGCGAGGCCGACCTTTTCGCTCATCCCGTATTGCATGACCATGTGGCGCGCCAATGCGGTCGCCCGTTCGAGATCGTTCTGCGCGCCCGTCGACACGTCGCCGAACGCGATTTCCTCGGCCACCCTTCCGCCGAGCAACACGTCGAGCCGATCGAGCAGCTCGCTTCGGCGCAGCACGTAGCGGTCCTCCGTCGGCACCTGCTGCGTGTAACCGAGCGCCGCGATCCCGCGCGGGATGATCGACACCTTCTTCACCGGATCGCAATGCGCGCGGCTTTGCGCCACCAGCGCGTGACCCGATTCGTGGTACGCGATGGTCCGCTTCTCCTGTTCGTTCATCACGCGGCTCTTGCGCTCCATGCCGGTCATCGCGCGATCGATGGCTTCGTCGAAATCCTCCATCCCGATCGCCGGCTTGCCGAGTTCGGCCGCATGCAGCGCGGCCTCGTTGACGACGTTCGCGAGATCGGCACCGACGAATCCCGGCGTACGCTGCGCCAGCTCGGCCAGGTCCACGTCCGGCGCGAGCTTCACGCGCTTCGTATGCACGGCCAGGATCTGCTTGCGGCCGGTCAGGTCCGGCCGGTCGATCGCGATGTGCCGGTCGAACCGTCCGGGGCGCAAGAGCGCGGGATCCAGGATCTCCGGCCGGTTGGTCGCGGCCATGATGATGACGCCCGAATTGGCCTGAAAACCGTCCATCTCGACGAGCAGCTGGTTGAGCGTCTGCTCGCGTTCGTCGTTGCCCGACATCAGGCCGACACCGCGCGCCTTGCCGAGCGCATCGAGCTCGTCGATGAACACGATGCACGGCGCGCACTGCTGGGCCTGCTCGAACAGATCGCGCACGCGCGCCGCGCCGACGCCGACGAACATCTCGACGAACGCCGAGCCGCTGATCGTGAAGAACGGCACCGCGGCCTCGCCGGCGACCGCGCGGGCCAGCAGCGTCTTGCCGGTACCGGGCGCGCCGACGATCAGCACCCCCTTCGGAATCTTGCCGCCGAGCCGCTGATAACGTTCCGGATTGCGAAGAAATGCGACGATCTGCTGCAACTCGGCCTTCGCTTCGTCAATGCCCGCGATGTCGTCGAACGTGATGCCGGTTTCCTTCTGCATATACACGCGGGCCCGGCTCTTGCCCATACCGCTCAGATCCCTCATGCCGCCCGGCCGCCGCATCATGAAACTCCAGATCGCGACGAAACCGATCAACGGCAACGCCCATGTCGCGAGCGTCCCGATCCAGCCCGTATCCGCCGCGCCGCGGTAGCGAATCCCCGCCGTCGTCAGCGACGGGACCAGACTGTCGTCGCTCACGCGGTTCGTCGTGAAGCGCCACGGCGCGCCGGTCTTCTTCACCGCGGCCGCGTCGGAAGCAGGCAGCGCCGCGCCGGCTTCCGGCATGCGCAGCGTGCCCGAGATCGACGACGGGCCGATTTCCAGATCGTCGACGAGCCGGGCGTCCACCAGCCGGTGAAAGTCGCTGTACGAGATCGACGTCGTGGCCGGCTGATCCATCAGGAGCTGCACCGCGACCAGCGCCGCGAACGCAATCGGGATCAACAGCCCGGCGTAATCGAATGATTTTTTCATGGAGTAGGGCCCGCCCGACCGGCAACCGTGCGCTCACGCATCGTTGCGCGTCCAGTGCGCCCGCAGCTCGGCCGGCCGGTATGCGAACGGTTCATGGCGGCTTCTCCTGGCAGCAGACAGCCTGTGCAAGCCGCTCAGGCAACGGTCAGCCGGTCGACGACCTCCCGGACGCCCCTCACCGATCCCGCCGCACCGCACGCGGCACGCCGTTCGGCCAGCGAGGCGACCGTGCCCGTCAACGTGACGATGCCGTCGGCCGCTTCGATCGAAATTCCCGCGGATTCGCGCTGCGCGCGACGCGCGAGCGCTTCGGCGATCCGGGTGCCGACGTCCGGCACCGTGCGGTCGGCACGCACCTGGATGCGGTTCGCCACGCCGACGACGCCGATCATCCGGCTCACCATGGCTTCCGCCGCGCGGCTCTGGAACGCATGATCGACCTCGCCGTCGAGCGTCACGCAGCCGTGATCGACCTCGACGCGGATCGCGTGATCGCGCAACGCCTCCTGCCAGCCGAGCGCGAACGTGATGGCAACCGCCAGTTCCTGGTCCGCGCAGGCGTTCTCGGGCGGGGTCACGCTCAGTTCGAGCACCAGCGCGCGCGCGTCCGCGACGTGCAGCGCCGTTTTCTGCGCCTCGAGCTTCTGTGCCCAGCTGTCGACCGTGCCGCGCAACGTCACGATCCGGTCGCGGACATCGACGTCGATCCGACGCGCGTCGACCGCCGGATTCCAGAACAGCGCCTGCTCGACGTCCTGCTTGAGTGCTGCATCGGACTTCATGTCGGTCTCCCGGCGGCCGGTGCCGGTCGCGAAGCTTGCGATCGGATGCGTGCCGCACTGCAGCCAGCATCGCGCACGGCGACGTCGGCGGCTTGACGAGGATCAATCAACGGCGTGCCGGCACGAGGCATGTCGACCGTGCCGCGGCCGATTTTGCCCGTTGATACAGATCAACGGCGCGTCCGCGCGCAACGCGATCATGACGACAGGCGGAGCGACAACCCCGCCCCCGGGAGACCGTCATGATCCGCAAACAGTATCGAATCGTTCTTGCGACGCTCAGCGTGTTCATCGCGATTGCATCGCTGGTCGGCATCGTGCACGGGATGCTGTTCGACGAGCGGGTGTTCAGGTACGCGATCGTCACGCTGATCTCGAGCATCCTCGCGTTCGTCGTGCTGCTGAATCCCGGCGCGGGCGACCGCCCGTGACACGCGCGACACCGCCGCCCTCGCCACCATGAACGGCATCCTGAGACTCGCGTTCAAGCTGCTCGTCAACGACAGCGCGAAATTCACCGCGCTGACCGTCGGCATCACGTTCTCGGTACTGCTGATGATCGAGATGACGTCGCTGTTCGCCGGCATCCTGAACAAGTCGTCGGCGTCGGTCATCAATATCGGCGCGAAGGTCTGGGTGATGGACCCGGCCGTGAAGACGATCGCGAACAGCATCGGCATGCCCGACTACGTGCTCGATGCGGTGCGCAGCATCGACGGCGTCAAGTACGCGGTGCCGCTCTACTCCGGCGCCGCGCTCGTGAAGCTGCGCTCCGGCACCTACCAGGCCGTGACGGTCGTCGGCCTCGACGACGCGAGCCTGCTCGGCCGCCCGACGATGCTGCAGGGCCGCATCGAGGACATCTACGCGGAGAACGGCTTCATCGCGATCCAGGATCCCGAGTTTCCGAAGCTCGAGAATCCGGCCGTTGGCACCGATTTCGAACTGAACGATCATCGCGGCGTGATCGTCGGCATCGCGAAGGTCGCCGCGAGCGGCCTGTTCGGCACACCGACGCTCTACACCACGTACGCCCGCGCGATCCGGTACATCCCGTCGCCGCGCTTCACGACGTCTTACATCCTCGTCGAGCCGAAGTCGGATGCGGACATCGCACACATCCAGGCAGTGGTGAATGCGCTCGGCTATCGCGCGTACACGCGCGACGAATTCATCGCGCAGATCTCGCGCTTCTACAAGTACGAGACCGGGCTCGGCACCAACATCATGCTGATGACGATCATCAGCTTCATCATCGGGCTGTCGATCTCGGGCCAGACGTTCTACGCGTTCATCCTCGAGAACCTGGACAAGTTCGGCGCGCTGAAGGCGATCGGCGCGAAGCGCCACGAGCTGGTCGCGATGATCCTGTTCCAGGCGACCTTCACCGCGCTGACGGGCTACGGCATCGGCGTCGGGCTGTGCGTGCTGATGATCAGTCTCGCGAAACTGCAGATTCCCGACTACGCGGCGCTCATCACGTTCGGCAACCTGTCCCTCGCGTTCGGCATGGTGGTCGTGATCGCGACGATCTCGAGCTATCTCGGCGTGCGGCGCGTGCTGCGCATCGAGCCGTTCGACATCTTCCGGGGATGACGATGGCCGGCATCGCGATCGACGCCCGCGGCGTCAGCAAATGGTTCGGCGAAGGCGATGCGCGCACGCAGGCATTGCGCGACGTGTCGATGCAGGCGAACTTCGGCGAGATGCTGCTGATCGTCGGCCCGTCCGGCAGCGGCAAGACGACGCTGCTCAGCGTGATCTCGGGCATCCTGCGCCCGGAATCCGGCTCGGTGGCGATCGACGGCGTCGACCTGTGGGCGCAGCCGAACGACGCGATCGCCGACTTCCGGCTGAACCGGATCGGCTTCGTGTTCCAGGACTATCACCTGTTCCCGCGGCTCACGACCGCGGAGAACGTCGCGATCCCGCTGATCCTGAAGCGCCGGCCGTGGGATGACGCGATGAAGGAGGCGCTCGTCTATCTCGACGTCGTCGGGCTCAAGAACCGCGCGCAACTGCCGCCCGTCAAGCTGTCCGGCGGCGAACAGCAGCGCGTCGCGATCGCGCGCGCGATCGTCAGCCAGCCCGACCTGCTGATCCTCGACGAGCCGACCGCGTCGCTCGACGGCGACACGGGCCGCATGATCATCGACTTCGTCAAGCACAAGGTGCTGAACGACACGCGCTGCATCGTGATCGTCACGCACGACGCGCGGATCTTCGAATACGCGGACCGCATCCTGCGCATGGAAGACGGCCAGCTCAACGGAATCGAGCGCGGAGGTGCGCGATGAAACACCGGCTCGTGTTCGTGGCGGCCCTGCTCGGCTTCCTGGCAAGCCTCGTGGCCGCCTGGGTTTACAGTCGTCAGGAACCGCCGCAGCCGCCGGTATTCAAGCCGGCCGCCAATCCGTACGCGCGCGGCGTCTATGCGAACGGGATCGTGGAGAGCGAGCAGCCGGCCGGCGCGAACGTGAACGTCTATCCGGACGTGTCGGGCGCGGTGACGCGCATTCTCGTGCACGACGGCGACCCGGTGAAGGCCGGCGACGCGCTGCTGACGATCGACGACTCGGTGCAGCGCGCCACCGCCGCCCAGCTCGCGGCACAGGCGGACGCGGCAGACGCGCTGCTCGACGAACTGAAGGCGCAGCCGCGTCGCGAGGTGCTCGACGTGGCCAGCGCGCAGACGACGGCCGCGCAGGCGAGCCTGAAGCTCGCGCAGGATCAGTACGACAAGCAGCGGCACGCGTACGACATCGATCCGAAAGCCGTCAGCCGCGACGCGCTCGACACGGCCGCGAACGCGGTGCGCGTCGCGGCGGCCAACCTGGACGTCGTGACGCGGCAGTATCGTCTGACCAAAGCCGGCGCATGGCGCTACGACGTGCGCAACCAGGAAGCGCAGGCCATCGCGCTGCGGCGCGCGGCCGACGCGGCGGCCGCGCTGCTCGCCCGCTACACGCTGCGCGCGCCCGCCGACGGCACGGTCCTGGCGATGAATGCAGCCGTCGGGTCCTACCTGACCTCGCAGGGGCTGTACGACACCTACACGCAGGGCAACGCGCCCGTCGCGGTGCTCGGCACGCCGGTCGACCGCCTGCAGGTGCGCTGCTACATCGACGAAATCCTGATCCATCAGTTGCCCGACCTCCATGCGCTGAAGGCGCACATGTTCGTGCGCGGCACGTCGGTCGAGGCCGATCTCCAGTTCGTCCGCGTGCAGCCGTACGTCACGCCGAAGATCGAGCTGTCCGACCAGCGCACCGAGCGTGTCGACGTGCGCGTGCTGCCGGTCATTTTCCGTATCGTGCCGAACAGGAATGTGCGGCTGTTTCCCGGGCAGATCGTCGATGTGTACGTCGCAGGCAAATAACGGCATCCATCGCGCGCATGCACCGCGCCGCCGGGCGGGTGCGCTGGTCATCGCCGCGCTGCTCGCGGGATGCACGGTCGGGCCGGACTTCGTCCCGCCGCCCGCGCCGCGCGTCGCCCGCTTCGTGCCGCCCGGCGATCCGCGCGCGGCGGCCGGCCCCTGGCGCGGCGACGGCCGGACGCAGGCATTGTCGGCGGATACGGCGCTCACGCGCGACTGGTGGACGCGCTTCGGCAGCCGCGCGATCGACGCGACCGTCGACGAAGCCCTGACCGGCAGCCCGACGCTCGATCTCGCCGAAGCGACGCTGCGGCGCAGCGAACACGCACTGCGGGCCGGCCAGGGCATCTTCTTCCCGCAGATGGATGCGCAGGCCGGTGCGGCGCGCCAGCGTGATGCGCCGCTGCGCACGGGCCAGGCATTGCCGGCATCGATCTTCAACCTGTTCACGCTGTCCGCGACGGTCAGCTATACGCTCGATCTGTGGGGCGGCGAACGGCGCCAGGTCGAAGCGCTGGCGGCCGGCGTCGACGCGCAGCGCCAGGCGCTGGCGGGCGCCTACCTGATGCTGACCGCCAACGTCGTCAACACGATGGTCGCGCGCGCCGCCTATCGCGACGAGACCGCGGCCACGCGCGAAATGATCGCCCTGCTCGACGAGCAGATTCGTCTGACGCACGCGCAGGTGACGGCCGGCGCAGCGGCCTACGTCGCGGTGCTGACGCTGGAATCGCAGCGGGCGTCGCTCGAGGCGGCCCTGCCCGCGCTCGACCAGAAGCGCGCGCAGGCCGACGACCTGCTTGCGCTATTGGCCGGCCGCTACCCGGTCGACTGGCAGACACCGGACCTGTCGCTCGATGGCATCGCGCTGCCCGCCAGCCTGCCCGATACGGCGCCGTCGTCGCTGGTGCGCCGCCGGCCCGACATCCTGCAGGCGCAAGCCCAGTTGCACGTGGCCGGCGCGCAGGTCGGCGTCGCGACGGCCGCGCTCTACCCGAACCTCACGCTGTCCGCATCGGGCGGATTCGACAGCATCGTCGCCGGCCAGCTCTTCGCGCCGGCCGGCCGCGCGTGGAGTGCCGGCGCCGGGCTGACCGCGCCGCTGTTTCACGGCGGCACGCTGCTGAACCAGCGGCGCGCCGCGCAAGATGCGTACGACGAAGCCGATGCGAGCTACCGGCAGGTCGTCCTGTCGGCGTTCTCGCAGGTGGCCGACACGTTGCGCGCGCTCGCCAACGACGCGACGGCGCTCGACGCGCAGGCCCGCGCGATGGCCGCGGCCCGCGATGCGCTGAAGCTGACGCAGGCCGGCTACGATGCGGGCATCGCGGGCTACGTCCAGTTGCTGGTCGCGGACGTGCAATACCATCAGGCGCGGATTGCGTGGCTGCAGGCCGTCGCGCAGCGCCTGCAGGACACGGTCGCGTTCTACGTCGCGCTCGGCGGCGGCTGGGGCGACGCGGGCTGACGTGCGAGCTGACGACCGGGCTGACAAACAGGCTGACAAATAGACTGACAAACGGGCCGACAAGCGCGCCGCGCGGGCATTCCGCCGCGTTCAGCCCGTTTGCGCGACGATGCCGGGCCGCTACCAGGGCGGCAGTTCCGCCCAGCCGAGCGGGCCGTAGACGGTGCCGCCGGCGGCCTCGATCTTCTCGACGAACGCGGCAAGCGTCGTCCCGGCCGGAACGGTCAGCGTCATCGCGTCGACGAAATCCTCGCTGCGCAGCCACGGCACCGCACCGCGGTTGATCTGCTGGACGCTCCATGCCTGCCCGTGCCGCCCGGCCTCGGGCGGCAACAGGCGCGGCGCATCGAACGCAACCCGGAGCAACTGCGCGCGCGAATCGCCGTACGGCGGTTTCGCGGCGTTCTGGTACGGCACGTCCGCCCAGCGCTCGCCGCATTGCTCGTCGAGCGGCAAGCAGGTAAACCACGCCCACGGCGAGCGGACGAAACACAGCCGGTAGAGCGGCCCGGCCCCATCCAGATTGGCGATCAACGTCATGATGAGTGCATCCCGAAAGGCTCGTGAAACCGATACGCATCGCGCGCAAGGCTTGCGCGGATAACGGGGTCACGACACGACACCGCAGATACCGCAGGCGCGCACGCCATCACTATTCTGCCACCGCCGGGGCCGAAGGTTGATCGTCGTCAAGCCGCGTGCCGTCCGCGCATCTTGCCCGGCGCGCAGGGATATCCCGCAAATCATGATTTCGGTCAACCGCCCCACGCGCATTCGGGATGTAATCGATTCACTGCTCTCTCGACTCCCGGTGAGGCGATCCATGAAACTGACTTTTCTCGGTGCGACCGAAACCGTGACCGGCTCGAAGTATCTGGTCGAGCATGGCGGCCGGCGCGTCCTTGTCGACTGCGGCCTGTTCCAGGGCACGAAGAACCTGCGGCTGCGCAACTGGCGTCCGCTGCCGCTCGCGCCCGACACGCTGGACGCGGTCGTGCTCACGCACGCGCATATCGATCACACCGGCTATCTCCCGTTGCTCGTGCGCGAAGGGTATCGCGGCCCGGTGTACTGCACGGCGGCCACGGCCGAACTCTGCGACATCATGCTGCGCGACAGCGCGCGGCTGCAGGAAGAGGAAGCCGACTTCGCGAACCGGCACGGCTATTCGAAGCACCATCCCGCGCAGCCGCTTTACACGCTGGACGACGCGCAGCGCGCGCTGCACCTGCTGAAGCCCGTCGCGTTCGACGAATGCACCGCGCTGGGTGGCGGGCTGGCGTTTCGCCTGCTGCCGGCCGGGCACATTCTGGGCGCGGCGAGCGTCGTGATGCACTGGGATCACAAGGTGCTCGCGTTCTCCGGCGACCTCGGCCGCTATCACGACCCGATCCTGCAGCCACCGCAGCCGCCCGCGCATGCGGATTACCTGGTGGTCGAATCGACGTACGGCGACCGCCTGCATCCGGTGTCGGATCCCGAGAACGAACTGGCCGCACTGTTCGACAGGACCTTCGCGCGCGGCGGGGTCGTCGTGATGCCCTGCTTCACCGTCGGCCGCGCACAGGAAATCCTGCACTACATCGCGCGGCTGAAGGCATCCGGCCGCATGGCGCGCGTCCCGGTATTCCTCGACAGCCCGATGGCGACGGATGTGACCGAGATCTATCGCCACCATATCCTCGAACACCGGCTGACCGTGTCCGAAGCGAACGCGCTCGGCCACGCGGCGACGATGATCCGGTCGGTCGAGCAGTCGAAAGCGATCGCCGAACATCATGGCCCGATGGTCATCATCGCCGGCAGCGGGATGGCGACCGGCGGGCGCGTGCTGCATCACCTCAGCCGCTACGCGCCCGATGCGCGCAACACGGTCGCGCTGGTCGGCTATCAGGCCGCCGGCACGCGCGGGGCGGCGCTTGCCGCACACGAGCCGACGCTGAAGATTCACGGCGAGTACGTCCGCGTGCGCGCGCAGGTCGAATCGATCACGGCGCTGTCGGCCCATGCCGACTACGAAGAGATTCTCAAGTGGCTCGGCACGATGCAGTGCGCGCCCGTGCGGACCTTCATCACGCACGGCGAACCCGCCGCCGCGGATGCATTGCGCCGGCGTATTTCGGAGACCCTGCATTGGCCGTGCGAGGTGCCGACTTACGAGCAGTGCGTCGATCTGGACGCAGTCGAAGCCGGCGGCACGCAGGCGCCTGCCGCGCTGTCGTCCTGACGAACCTGACGGACCTGGCGGCGCTGCCGGCGAAAACACAGGCCGCGCGTGACGACGGGCAGCAGACGATCCCGATTCCCGTCACGCGCGGCCGTGCAATCAGCCGACTTCGATGATCACCTTCAACGCATGGGTCTGCGCGGCGCGCCCGAACGTGTCGTACGCGCCTTCCACGTCGTCGAGCGAGAACCGGTGCGTGATCAGGCGCGTCGGATCGATGCGCCCGGCGCGCACGGTCTTCAGCAGCATCGGCGTGCTGACCGTGTCGACGAGCCGCGTCGTGATCGAGATGTTGCGATCCCACAGTTTCTCGAGGTGCAGGTCGGCCTTGACGCCATGTACGCCGACGTTCGCAACCACGCCGCCCGGTGCGACGAGCGACGTGCACATCTCGAACGTCGCCGGAATGCCGACCGCCTCGATCGCGCAATCCACGCCGACGCCGTCGGTCAGCTTCATCACTTCCGCCACCGGGTCGCCGTCGCGGCCGTCGAAGCAGTCGGTCGCGCCGAAGTGCCGGGCGATCTCGAGCCGGTTGCTGTCCGGGTCGATCATGATGATCCGCGCGGGCGAGTAGAACTGCGCGGTCAGCAACGCGGCCAGCCCGATCGGCCCCGCTCCGACGATCGCGACCGAGCATCCCGGCTGCACCTTGCCGTTCAGCACGCCGCATTCGAATCCGGTCGGCAGGATGTCGGACAGCATCACGAGCGCGTCCTCGTCCGCGTCCGGCGGAATCCGGTACAGGCTGGTCTGCGCATGCGGGATGCGCACGTACTCGGCTTGCGTGCCGTCGATCCGGTTGCCGAGAATCCAGCCGCCGGTCGTGCAATGCGAATACAGCCCGCGACGGCAGTACTCGCAGCGGCCGCACGACGAAATGCACGAAATCAGCACGGGATCGCCCGGCTTCAGCGAGTCGACCGCGGCGCCGACCTGCTCGACGATGCCCACGCCTTCATGGCCGAGAATGCGACCGGGTTCGCACGTCGGCACGTCGCCCTTGAGGATGTGCAGGTCGGTGCCGCAGATCGTCGTGCGCGTCACCCTGACGATCGCGTCGGTGGGCGACTGCAGTTCCGGTTTGGGCCGCTGTTCGAGCGCCTTGCGCCCGGGGCCGTGGTAAACGAGTGCTTTCATCGCTGCTCCTCCATCGAAAGGATGGCCTGTTGGTTGGTCAACGCCGGCGCATGCCGAGCCTGCACCAGCAATGCTGCGAGCGCGCAGGACGCGACCCGGACGGCAACGCCGTCGGCGCGGCTCGTCAGCACGATCGGCACGCGCGCCCCCACGACGATACCCGCGTTCGCGGCACCGCCCAGGTATTCGAGTTGCTTCGCGAGCATGTTGCCCGCTTCGATATCGGGAACGACCAGGATGTCGGCGCGGCCGGCCACCGACGAATCGATCCCCTTGTCGCGCGCGGCCCGCTGCGATATCGCGTTGTCGAACGCGAGCGGGCCGTCGACGACCGCCCCGGTGAGCTGCGCGCGCTCGGCCATCTTCGCGAGGGCCGCCGCGTCGAGCGTCGAACGCATCGCCGGATTGACCGTCTCGACCGCGCACAGCACCGCCACGCGCGGGCAGCCAACGCCCAGCGCATGCGCGACGTCGATCGCGTTCTGCGTGATGGCCGCCTTCTGCGCAAGATCCGGTGCGATGTTCACGGCCGCGTCGGTCAGGATGAACGGCCGCGGATACGCCGGCGACTCGATCAGGAAACAGTGGGACATGCGCTTGTCCGTGCGCAGGCCCGATCCGGCGGCGACGACCGCGCCCATCAGCTCGTCCGTATGCAGGCTGCCCTTCATCAGCGCGCCGGCGCGGCCGGACGCCGCGAGCGCCACCGCGCGCGCCGCCGCCGCGTGACTGTGCGGCACGTCGTCGATCGTCCACTTCGCCAGATCGACGCCCGCGTCGCCCGCCACGCGCAGCACCTTCGCGCGCGGCGCGACGATCAGCGGCTCGATCGATGCGCCCAGCGGCGACGCGGCGATGGCGGCCAGCGCGACGAGGCTGGCCGCATCGCACGGATGCACGACGGCGACGGTGAGCGGCGGCGCGTTGCGTGCACGCGCGATCAGCTCGGGCGGCGTGCCGTCCGCCCGCGGCAACAGCCCGGGCAGGCACGCGCCGTCCGGCGTATCTCGATGCAGGTCGCCGTTCATGTTTCGAGCACGTAGGTGCCGGGCGCCGCGCCGAAACCGGCGGCCGGCACACGGGCCGGCACGTCGCCCGACGAATGCGCGTGCAACCAGTCGCGCCAGCAGGTCCACCACGATCCGTCGACCACGCTCGTGTCGCTCACGAAGTCATGCCGGCTCCGGTAAGGCGCGCCGGGCTCGCGCGTCGCGCAGCGATAGTGGCGTCCCGGATGCCCGGGCTCGGACACGATGCCGGCATTGTGGCCGCCGGACGTCAGCACGAACGTCAGCGCGTGGTGCGTGAGCAGATGGAGCTTGTAGACGGAACGCCAGGGCGACACGTGATCGCGCTCGGTGCCGACCACGAACGTCGGCACGTCGATATCCGACAGCGCGACCGGCCGCCCGTCGACGCAATAGCGGCCCGCCGCGAGATCGTTGTCGAGAAAGAGCCGCGTCAGGTACTCCGTATGCATCCGGTACGGCATGCGCGTGGTGTCCGCATTCCACGACATCAGGTCGTTCGGCTTCGTGCGCTTGCCGAGCAGGTATTCGCTCATCATCCGCGACCAGATCAGGTCGCGCGCGTTCAGCAGTTCGAATGCGGCGGACATCTGCGCGCCGTCCAGGTAGCCCTGCCGCCACATCAGCGCATCGAGCGCGGACAGTTCGCTGGCGTCGATGAAGAGACCCAGTTCGCCGGGTTCGCTGAAATCGGTCTGGGCGGCCAGCAGCGTGACGGAGCGCAATGCGTCGTGCTGGCGGCCGTCGCGCGCGAGCGCCGCCGCGCCGATCGCCAGCAGCGTGCCGCCGAGGCAATAGCCGACCGCATGAACGGCTTCGCCGCAGATCGACCGGGCCGCATCGAGCGCCGCCATGCAGCCGTCACGCAGATAATCGTCGAGGCCGAGCGCGCGCGCCTCCGCGCCCGGATTGCGCCACGACACCGCAAACACCGTGTAGCCGGCATCGACCAGGAAGCGGATCAGCGAATCGTGCGGCTGCAGATCCAGGATGTAGTACTTCATGATCCACGACGGCACGATCAGGATCGGCTCGCGTGCCACGTCGGCCGTCGTCGGGTCGTATTGCAGCAGCTCGCACAGCGCGTTGCGCCATACGACGCGGCCCGGCGTGATCGCCACGTCGCGCCCCGGCAGATAGGTGCGCGCATCGCGGGCCCGCGTGCCGTTCGCGCGCTCGAGCCACGCGGTCGCATCGTCCTGCCAGTGCCGCAAGCCCGCCGCGAGATTCGCGCCGCCGCTGCGCATCGTCGCGTCGAGCACGACCGGGTTGGTCGCCAGGAAATTGCCTGGCGAGCATGCGTCGAGCCACTGTCGCGCGGCGAATCCGACCAGTTCCTCGTGGTGCCGTTCGACACCCGGCACGCCGCGCGTCGCGTCGCGCCACCAGCGCTGGATCGACAGGAAGCCGTCGCGATACGCTCGATACGGCCATCCGGCCCAAACGGGCGCGGCGAAGCGCGGATCGGCCTGTCCCGCGTGCACGGCCAGGCCGCTCGTGTCCGCGGCGCCGGCCTCGCCGTCGCCCTGGTTTGCCGCCGGTACAAAAGCAGCCAGCCACGCCTGCGTCGCGAGCTCGAAGCATTTTCCCGGCGACACCGCCAGATGCGCGCCCCAGTCGAGCATGGCCAGTGCAAGCGATACGGGTGACAGCCCGAAGGTCATCGCGGCTACGTTCGCGTGCGCCGCGCGGTTCCATTGCTCGGCGGGTGTCGTATCGGCTTGCGCACATTCGATCGCGCCCGACGCCGGTTCTCCGGTATCCGGCGGCCGTATCGATTCGCGCCCGACCGGCGCGCGCATGGCAGGTGCGTTCATCTCATGTGCATCCCGCCGTTGACGTCGAATTCCGCACCGGTCGCGAAAGCCCCCGCGTCGGAGCACAGGAACGCGACGAGCGCGGCGATTTCGTCGGGATCGCCCAGCCGGCCGACCGGAATCTGCGGCAGGATCTTCGTATCGAGCACCGTCTTCGGCACCGACTCGAGCATCGCGGTGGCCAGGTAGCCGGGCGCGACCGTGTTGACCGTCACGCCGTGGCGCGCGAGTTCGAGCGCCAGCACCTTCGTGAAGCCATGGATGCCGGCCTTCGCCGCCGCATAGTTCGCCTGCCCGTATGCGCCGCGCGAACCGTTCACCGAGCCGATGTTCACGATCCGCCCGAAGCCGGCTTCGACCATTCCCGGCACGAACGGCTTCGTCATGTTGAACATGCCGTCGAGATTGGTGCGCAATACCGCATCCCACATGCTCTTGGTCATCTTCACGAAGGTGGCGTCGTGCGTGATGCCGGCATTGTTGACGAGCACGTCGACGCGCCCGAACTCGGCCAGCACGCGCGCCGCGCAATGCTCGCACGAATCGAAGTCGGCAACGTCGACCTCGAACGCATGGAAGGTCCGCCCCGCCTCGCGTTCGCGCGTGAGCCACGTCGCGACGTGGTCGTTGCGTTCCGTATGCGACACCGCCACCGTCATGCCGGCATCGTGCAGGCGGCGGCTGATCGCGGCGCCGAGCCCGCCCATTCCGCCGGTGACGAACGCGACACGCTCAGCGCACATGATCGCTCTCCCGTACGCCGGCGATGCCGTTCAAGGGCCGGGCGGAAACCGGCGATGCGTCATGCGCGCCGGCCGCGTCCTCGATCCCGCGCTCCAGTGCCGCCATCCACTCGGCCCACGGCATGCTGGCCTCGTTGACCACGGCCAGTCGTCCCAGATCGGGCAGCCAGTCGGTCTGATAACGCGATAGCGCACCCGCGCCGTATTCGCGCAACCAGCTACGCCACGTGCCGGCGCTCTCGTATTGCGCCCGCATGCACATCTCGGTGGCATCCTGCCAGATCGCGAGGCTCGCGATCGCATGGTCGCGCATCACCTGCTGCGTTGCCTCGCCGAAGGCCGTCCACGCTTGCGTTTGCGCAAGCGACTGCTGCAGCCGGCGCACCGTGTCGCGGTCCTGCTCGATGCGTCGCCCGGCCAGTGCATGCCATTCATGCTGCCAGTCGCGGTTCAGCGCGACCATGCGCAACGCGAGATCGCAGCCCGCGCGGCAAACGTCGTTCGGTGTCGTCAAAGCGTACGTGCTCATCGGCTTCCCTCTTTCGATCCGGTCAATGGGTTGACATCCCGCGTCGTGCCGCACGCCCCGCATCGGCATCGCGACCGTTTCACTGTGCGGCCACGGCGCACGCGGGCCGTTGATCTGGGTCAAGCGCGCGGAAAGCCTGCTTCGTAGACTGGATTGCACTGGCGGATCACCCGTCGATGGAGCGATTCCGATGAGCTACAAAAGCATGGTCGTGCACCTCGATACGAGCGCCCGCGCGCATTCGCGGCTCGAGTTCGCGTTGCGTCTCGCCCGGCGCTTCGGTGCCCATCTGACGGGCCTCTTCGCGGTCTACACGCCGGAACCGAATTCGTTCTACGTGATGGCCGGGTCCGCCGATTATTTCCGCGCGCACCGCGAACAGCGCGACGAACGGATGGCCGCGCTGGAACGCCTGTTCCATGCGGAAACCACTCGCGCGAAAGTGCCCGCCACGTGGGTTCACGCGGACGAGCGCGCCAATGCGGCCGTGCTGCGCGCCGCACGTCTTGCCGACCTGGTGATCGCCGGGCAAAGCGACCCGAACGATCCCGAGACCTATATCGACGACCAGTTTCCGGAGAGCCTCGTGTTGTCCGCCGGCCGCCCGGTGCTGTTCCTGCCGTATACGGGGGAATTCCCGTCGGTCGGCGAACGGGTGTTCGTCGCGTGGGACGGCAGCCGGGAGGCCACGCGCGCCGCGCACGATGCGATTCCCTTTCTCGAACATGCGAAGCGCACGACGGTCGCCGCCGTGGTCGACGGCGATTCGCAAGCGGCGACCCTGCGCATTCCGGCCGCCGATGCCGCGTTGATGCTGGCGCGCCATGCACACGACGTGACCGTGCTCGATATCGACACCGGCGCCGGTGCGGCGGTCGGCGACACGTTGCTGTCACGCGCCTATGAAACGGGTTCCGACCTGCTCGTGATGGGCGCCTACGGCCATCCGCGCTGGCGCGAGCTGGTGATGGGCGGCGCCACGCGCACGGTGCTGGCGTCGATGACGATGCCGGTGCTGATGTCGCACTGAACCGGCGATGCGTACGCTCGCGCTCCTCGTCGTCAACGCCGGTTCGTCGAGCGTCAAGTTCGCGGTCTTCGCGTACCCGCCGCACGGCGATCCCGAGCGGCGGCCGCTGCACGAAGGCGAAGCGGTCGAGACCGGCAACGGCGTGACGATCCGCTTCGATGCGGAACCGGACGGTGTGTTGCCGAGGGTTGCCGGCGATCCGTACCGTGCCGTGCTCGCACGGATCGCGACGTGGATTCGCGAGCAGTTGCCGCACATCGCGCTGGGCGCGATCGCGCATCGCGTCGTGCACGGCGGCGCGCGGTACGTGGAACCGGTGGCCGTCGACGATGCCGTGCTGAATGCGCTGCGCACGTTGACGCCGCTGGCGCCGCTGCATCAGCCGCACAGCCTGGACGCGATCGACGCGCTGCGCGACGCGTTCCCCGACGTCCCGCAAATCGCCGTGTTCGACACGGCGTTTCATCGCACGCTGCCGCGTGTCGAGCAACTGCTGCCGTTGCCGCATGCCTGGTTCGACCGGGGCGTGCGTCGCTACGGGTTCCATGGCCTGTCGTACGAATACCTCGCCGTCGCGCTCGACGAGTCGTTCGGCGCACGCGCGCACGGCCGCGTGATCGCCGCGCACCTCGGCAGCGGCGCGAGCCTGTGCGCGCTGCGCGAGCGCCGCAGCGTCGCGACGACGATGGGCTTCTCGGCACTCGACGGATTGATGATGAGCACGCGCTGCGGGACGCTCGATCCCGGCGTCGTCCTGCACCTGCTCGAGGCCGGGCAATTGTCGGGCGACGCACTCGGGCACCTGCTCTATCACGAGTCGGGGCTCAAGGGCGTCTCCGGTGCGTCGGGCGATCCGCGTGTCCTGCTCGCGTGCGAAGCGGCCGGCGACGCGCAGGCCCGCGATGCGCTCGCACTGTACGTCCATCGCATCGTGCGCGAAGCGGGTGCGCTTGCCGCGCTGCTCGGCGGCCTCGACATGCTGGTCTTCACGGCCGGCATCGGCGAACACTCGGCGCCATTGCGCGAGCGGATCTGCGCGTCGCTCGGCTGGCTCGGCATCGCGCTCGACCCGGGCGCGAATGCCGCCCACGCGCACGTCGTGTCGTCTGCGTCGAGCGCGGTCACGGTGGTCGTCGAACCGACCAACGAAGCATGGGTCGCGGCGCGCGCCGCGGTACGCGTGCTTCGCGGCAATCGGGACGCTTGATCCAGATCAGCGCGGGCGGCGCGCATGCGCCGAAGATGATTCCATCGCCATCCGTTCAAGGGAAACGCCATGTACTCGAACATTCTGGTTGCGCTCGACGGCAGCGATACGTCGTCCCGCGCACTCGACGCCGCGCTGAACCTCGCGTCGGAGACGGGTGCGCGGCTGACCCCCGTCTATGTCGTCGATTTCCTGGTGCCGGCCTACGACACGTACGGCTACGATCCGTCGATCCTGATCGATGCATTCCGGGAGGAGGGGCTGCGCGTCACGGAGGACGCCGCGAAACGCATGAAGGCACACGGCGTGACCGGCACGCCGCAGATCTCCAATGTCGCGCCGGCGGGCGAAGACATTGCGCAACGGATCGTCGCGCTCGCCGACGAGATCGACGCCGACCTGATCGTGATGGGCACGCACGGCCGGCGCGGTTTTCGTCGCCTCGTCCTCGGCAGCGTGGCCGAACGCGTGCTGCGCCATGCCACGCGCCCGGTCCTGATGATTCCGGCGGGTTGTGCGTCGACGGCATCCGCCGGAACCCCTGCCGCATCGACCGAAAAGGAACCGTCATGAGCTACAAGACCCTGCTCGTCCATCTCGACGACAGCGCGCGCTGCGCGACGCGCGTCGAGCTCGCGCTCGAACTCGCGGGACGCTGGAACGCGCATCTGACCGGCCTCTACGTGGTCTGCCAGGATCTGTTCGAACCGTTGCGACGCCCTGACGAACCGCTGAAGCTGGCCGTCTACGAACGCCTGTGCGACCAGCGGCGCCAGGAAGCCGAGGAGCGGTTCCTGGCGGCCGCCGAGCGCGCGGGACGCAACAACGTCGAGTGGCAGGCGCCGACCGGCGACGCGACGGCCGCCGCGATCCTGCATGCGCGCCACGCCGACCTGCTGGTGCTCGGCCAGGAGGATCCGGACGACCGCATGACCTACGTGGCCCGCCATTTCGTCGAGGACGTCGTGATGGGCAGCGGACGGCCGGCGCTCGTCGTGCCCTACGCGGGCGACGTGCGAACGCTCGGCGAGAACGTGCTGATCGGCTGGGACGGCGGACGCGAAGCCGCTCGCGCGATGGCCGACGCACTGCCGCTGCTCGCCCGCGCGCGCTTCGTCAACGTCGAGACGGTCACCCGCGGGCATCCGGATCCGGACAGGACGCCGGCGGGCGTCGACGTCGCCGCGTATCTCGAACGGCACGGCATTCGCGCATCGTTCTCCGCCACGCCGCGCGATCGGTCGGTGAGCGTGGGCGCGACGCTGCTGAACCGGGTGACCGACCTGCATGCGGATCTGCTGGTGATGGGGCTGTACAGTCATGCCCGCATGCACGAACGCGTGCTGGGCGGTGCCACGCGCACGATCCTCGAGACGATGACGGTGCCGGTCCTGCTGTCTCACTGAGTGAGCGCGTGAAAGCGGGTAGCCGCATCCGGCTGCCCGCCTCCCGTCACGACCGTCACAACACGCCGGCGCACGCACCCGGCCCCTCCCGTACGACCAGCACCGGCCGGTCCGCGATGCGCACCAGCGATTCGGCGACGCTGCCGAGCACCGCCCGGCGCACGCCGCGACGGCCATGCGTGCCCATCACGATCAGGTCCGCGTCGCATTCGGCGGCGGCGCGCGCCAGCACCTCCGCAACGTCCTCGCCATACGCGTCGATCGTTTGCGCGATGCCGCGCACGCCGGACAGCTGAAACGCCGTTTCCGCGTCCGAGACCGCGATCGCGGCCTTGTCCGCGTCCAGTCCGCCCGGCGCGTACTGGTCGATATAGCCGCTGTCCACATCGGCCAGCCGCAGCGCGTCCGATACCACGCACATGGCGATGACCAGGCTGCCCGCATCGCGGGCGAGCGAAATCGCCTCGTCGAGCGCGAGCCGCGCACTGCGGCTGCCATCGAGTGCCGCGAAGATCCTTTGGTACATGACGCCTCCCTGCTGTCGTCCGGGTTCGATCGGCCGGTCCAGCCAGTCTGCTCCCGGCGGGCACCTTTCCGTTGATGCCGGTCAAGCGTGCGACGCGCCGCCCGTCCGCACCGGTCCCGATTGGCGAACGCCGGCAAAGCGGGCACAATTTCAGGCGACATCGCAGTTCCGGCCTGCCCCGCTTTTCGTGCCCCGCGCCCGGCCCGCCGCCAGCCAGCCGCCGGCGCAATCCGTCAGGATGAACGGCAATGACAGTGAATGCGCCCCCCTTCAAGGCCGGGCCGGTTCCGCACCGGACGCGCCCCGCCCGCCATGCAGCCGCGGCCGCGCTGCTGACGCTGGCGCTGGGTCTGGCCGCAACGTTTGCGGCGTCCCGGTCGCTGCAGAACGCGGCCCGGCAAGCCGCCCAGGCCCGGTTCGAGCAAACCGCGACGCTCGCGACCGCCGACCTCAGGCGCAGCCTCCTCGGCGCGGCCGCCATCTTGCGCGGCGCGCGCGGCTTCGCGTCGGCACTGGCCGCGCCGCAATCCGGCGCGGCGTGGCGCGGCTATCTCGCCAGTCTCGATCTGGACGGATTGCAATCCCCAGTCCGCGGCCTCGGAAGAATCGAACCGGGCGCCGCCATCGGCGATCTGTCGACCCGGCAGGCACTGCGGCGCGCAGCGGAAACCGGCAAGGTCGCGCTGGCCGCGAACGCGCTCCAGGACGGCACCGATGCGACGCTCGCCCGGACGGCACTGACGCTGTACTTGCCGATTGATGCGAACGCCGAAGACGGGCCGTTGTCCGGGCCCCGGCACGCGAGCGCGACCGGATACGTCTATGCGTCGCTGAATCCCGATCGTCTCGTCGATGCGTCCGTGCTCGGCCGGCTTCACATGGAAATCGTCGCCGACGATCCGGCGGCGCCCGTGTATTCCGGCGGCTTCGGCGGCGGCGATGACGCCGACGTCCGCGATACGTTCAGGCGAACCGACTCGCTGACGTTCGGCGGCACGCCGCTCACGCTGCGCTACGGCGCACCGCGCGCCGCCCTGTCCGGCGCCGCGACGGCCGTGCTGCCGGCCGGCATCGCGCTGTCGCTGACGCTGGCCGCGCTCGTGCTGCAGATCGCCGCGAAGCGCGCGCGCGCCGGTACGACACACGCCAGCGACACCCCGCCCGGCGATGACCGGATGATGGCCATCATCCGGTCATCGATGGAGGCCATCATGACCGTCGACGAACGCCAGACGATCGTGATCTTCAATCCGGCCGCCGAACGCGTGTTCGGCGTCTCGGCGATGGACGCGATCGGTGCGCCGCTCGCCCGCTTCATCCCCGAGCGCTTCCGCGCCGCGCATGCGGCGCACGTCGAGCAATTCGGCGTGACCGGCGTGTCGGAGCGGCAGATGGGGCGGCAACGCGTGCTGTTCGGCTTGCGCGGCGACGGCACCGAGTTTCCGATCGAGGCGTCGATCTCGCAGATCCGCGACGGCGCCGGCAAGCTGTATACGGTCATGCTGCGCGACGTCACCGAGCGGGTGCGCGCCGAAAACGCGCTCAAGCAGTCGCGCGAGGAGCTGCGCGAGCTGTCCGCCAACCTGCAGAACGTGCGGGAGGAAGAAAAAACGCGCATCGCCCGCGAGCTGCACGACGACCTCGGCCAGCAGCTCACCGCGCTCAAGATGGATCTCTCCGCCGTCGAGCTGGGGCTCGCGGGCGTCGTCGTCCCCAACACCGGCGTGCGCGAGCAGTTGGGCGGCATGCATCGCCTGATCGATTCGACCGTCGCGTCGGTCCGGCGCATCGCGGCCGATCTGCGGCCCGTGATGCTCGACGACCTGGGCCTCGTCCCGGCGATCGAATGGCTGGCGAACGATTTCACGCGCCGTTACCGGATCACGGTCGAGCGCGACCTCGCCCCCGTCGATGCCGCGCTCACCAGCGCCGGCGCAACCACGCTGTTCCGCATCGTGCAGGAGGCGCTGACCAACGTCGCGCGGCACGCGGACGCGACGAACGTGAAGCTCGCGCTGAAAATCGAAGACGGCTACTGCATGCTGCGCATCGCCGACAACGGTCACGGCGCGCCCGCCCCCCGCCGCGACGCGCACGATCGCCCGTCGTTCGGCCTGATCGGCATCCGCGAGCGCGCGCACATGCTCGACGGGACGGTGACGATCGACAACCGGCCGGGAGCGGGATTCACGATCACCGTGGCGCTGCCGCTTCACGCCATCCAGCAAGGAGACGTGCTGTCATGATCAGGGTACTCATCGCCGACGACCACGCACTCGTCAGGGACGGCCTGCGGCACATCCTGCAGAACGCAAGCGGTTTCGACGTCGTCGGCGAAGCGCAGGACAGCGCGTCGACGATCGCGCTCGTGCGCGGCAAGGACGCGAACGTGCTCGTGCTCGACCTGTCGATGCCCGGCCGAAACGGCGTCGAGCTCATCAAGCAGATCAAGGACGAGAAGCCCGCCTTGCAGATCCTCGTGCTGACGATGCATGCCGAACAGCAATATGCGGTGCGCGCGTTCCGCGCGGGCGCGTCCGGCTACATGACCAAGGAAAGCGCCAGCGCCGAACTGGTCGCCGCGCTGACCAAAATCGCGGCCGGCGGCGTCTATGTCAGCCTGACGATGGCCGAGCAATTCGCGCAGAGCCTGAACGAGCCGACCGATCTCCTGCCGCACCAGCGCCTGTCCGACCGCGAGTTCGACGTCTTCCGCCGCGTGACGTCCGGCGAGCCGATTTCCGAAATCGCGCAGGCGCTCTGCGTCAGCGTCAAGACCGTCAGCACGTACAAGACGCGGATCCTCGAGAAGATGCAGATGCCGAACGACACGGCGCTCGTGCGCTACGCGATGCGCCACAAGCTGTTCGACGACCCGGACGAGCTCTGACGGCGGCAAGGCCGCCGGCTGCCGTCGCGTTGCCGCGGCATGCGCTCCCCGCCCGCAACACGCGCGACAAGACGCCGCACCGCTGTAGGAATCGGCCTACAGCGCTTCCACCTCACCTACCGCATCTTCAATTCCGGCTGATTTTCTTGACGCCGCGCAACGTCCATACTGCACCTCAAGAAAAACAACCCAGCGTGCCTCCCGGAGCAAAGGCAGCATCACCGTCGAGACCGGCGTACCGGTCTCCCGGCCCGTCCGGCGCGGCGTTTCCATCAGGAAGGCGGCAACCACCCAGGCCGCCGGTACAACGGCCAGCGCGATCCCGCCTGACGGCGAACCGTCGCTGCCCCCCGAACTGGAGCCGATCATGCAGAGCAATGCCGATGTCTCGACGACCATGCCGTTACGCCCGTTCATCCCGCTGCATTCCGTCGCGCCGGTGGACCAGCCGAAGCGCGCCGCGTCCCGCTGTTCGACGTGCGCACTACGCAGCGTGTGCATGCCGTCCGATCTTTCTCCTGACGATTTCGCGCGCGTCGACGCGATGATCTGCACGACGCGCCACGTCAGGCGCGGCGAAACGCTGTTTCGCGCGGGCGACACGTTCAACAGCATCTATGCGGTGAGAACCGGGTCGTTCAAGACCATCGTGATGCATCGCGACGGCGACGAGCAGATCACCGGCTTCCAGATCGTCGGCGAGTCGCTCGGGCTCGACGGCGTGTACACCGGACGCCACAACGGCGACGCCATCGCGCTCGAGGACAGCACGGTCTGCATCATCCCGTTCGGCCAGCTCGAGCAGATGTGCCGCGAAGTGCGGCCGATGCAGCACCACGTGTATCAGATGATGGGCGGCGAAATCGTGCGCGAGTCCTCCCAGATGCTGCTGCTCGGCACGATGACGGCCGAGCAGCGCGTGGCCGCGTTCCTGCTGAATCTTTCCGCGCGCTTCAAGGCGCGCGGTTACTCGGCCGCCGAATTCGTGCTGCGGATGACGCGCGACGAGATCGGCGAATATCTCGGGATGAAGCTCGAAACGGTCAGCCGCATGCTGTCGAAGTTCCAGCACAAGGGGCTCGTCGCGGCGCAAGGCAAGCAGATCCGGATCGTCGATCCGGACGGCCTCCGGCAGATCTGAGCGCGCCGCCGATGCGGCGCGCGGATCAACCGCGCGTGTCCAGCACGGCGGCGCCCGACACGCGCCCGCCGCGCAAATCGTCGAGTGCGCGGTTCGCATCGGTCAGCGCATAGCGCACCGTCTCGACCCGCAGCGGCATCGCGGCGGCGATCCGCATGAATTCGACGGCATCCGCACGCGTCAGGTTGGCCACCGACGCGATGCGGCGCTCGCCCCATAGCCATGCGTACGGAAAGCCCGGGATGTCGCTCATGTGAATGCCGCCGCACACGACGATCCCGCCTTTGTCGACCGCACGGAGTGCGGCCGGCACCAGGGCGCCCACCGGCGCGAAGATCAGCGCGGCGTCGAGGGGCTCGGGCGGCGCTTCGTCGCTGCCGCCGGCCCATGCCGCGCCCAGCGACAGCGCGAACTGCTGCGCCACCGTATCGCCAGGCCTGGTCAGCGCAAACACCTTGCGTCCCTCGCCGTGCGCGACCTGCGCGACGAGATGGGCCGCCGCGCCGAAACCGTAGATGCCGAGGCGGCGAGCGTCGCCCGCCATCCGCAAGGTGCGATAGCCGATCAGCCCGGCGCACAGCAGCGGCGCGGCTTCCGGATCGGCATAACGCCGCGGCAGATGCACGCAATACCGATGATCGGCAACGGCGCACTCGGCATAGCCGCCGTCGACCGTGTAGCCGGTGAATCGCGGGTCGTCGCACAGATTCTCGCGACCGGACATGCAATACGCGCACTGCCCGCACGTCGCGCCCAGCCACGGAACGCCCACCCGGTCGCCAACCGCGAAGCCCGTCACGCCTTCGCCCAGCCGGCGCACCGTGCCGACGATTTCGTGTCCGGGAATCAGCGGCAGCTTCGGGTGCGCGAGCTCGCCGTCGACGACGTGGAGATCGGTTCGGCATACGCCGCATGCGTGTACGTCGATCAGTAGCTGCCCCGCCGCGGGCGATGGGGCCGGCACGTGCGCTTCGCGCAGGTGCGGTGTCGTGCCGTCAAACATCATCGCAAGCATGTTCGCCTCCTCGCGCGATCGTCGCCGCACGCCGTGCATTCCAAGGCTAGTCATTGCGCGTCGCGCGCGCACCACGGCGTGCCGGACGCTTGATGTGGGTCAACGGCCGCCGGACGGTTGCTGACACGATGAAGTGGTGCGACGCCGCCAGCGCGGCGACCTGGAGACGATCCAAATGATAGCCGTTCCCCCGCTTGCCGCAAGCGCCCATCCCGACCAGCAGTTGCGGTCGCTCGTGGGCTATGCGGTGCTGGCGCCGTCCAGCCACAATTCCCAGCCGTGGCGCTTCCTGGTCAACGGCGCCACGATTTCGGTCTGCGCGGACCGCATGCGCGCGTTGCCCGTGGTCGATCCGTTCGATCGCGAGCTGATCATCAGTTGCGGAGCGGCGTTGCTCAATCTGCGCGTCGCGCTCAATCACGCCGGGCTCGCGCACACGATCAGCACGTTTCCTTCCGAAGTCGATCCCGATCTCCTTGCGCTCGTCCGGGTCTGCGACGACGGCTATTCCGATGCGTCGCTCGGTACGCTGTTCGATGCGATTCCGGATCGCGTCACGACGCGCGCGCCGTTCGAATCGACGGCCGTTCCGGACGAGATCCAGCAGGCGTTGATCGCCGCCGGCGTCGCGGAAGGCGCCGACATCGCTTGCGTCGACGCGATCGCGCATCGGGCACACGTGGCCGAGCTCGTCGCGGAAGCCGATCGCCAGCAGTTCGCGGACCCGCGCTTTCGCCGCGAGCTGGCGAGCTGGATCGATCCGCGCCGGCACGTGGACGGCATGCCGGCGTTCGCGGCCGGCGTGCCCGCGTTGCTGGACTTCGCGGCGCCGCTCGTGACGACGGCGGTACGGACCTTCGATCTCGGCAACGGGCTGGCTGCACTGCATCACCAGCTCGTCGGCGCATCGCCATTGATCGTCTGCATCGCGACCGCGCGCGACGATCGCGATGCGTGGCTCGCCGCCGGCCAGGCGCTGGAGCGGATCCTGCTCGTCGCGACGCGCGCGGGGTATACCGCGTCGTACCTGAATCAACCGATCGAGACGGCCGAGCTGCGCGCCCACCTGCGCCACATGCTCGGCCTGCGCGGCGAGCCGCAGTTGCTGCTGCGCGTCGGGCGCGGCCCGCATACGCCGCATTCGCCGCGTCGCCCGCTCGACGAAGTGATCTCGTTCTCCTGATCTCGACGAGGAAACGAACATGAGCATCATGCGTTGCGTCGCGTTCTGCGCGATTGCCGCGACGGCCGGCATGGCCGCCGCGCAGACTGCCGTGCCCGAGCCGACCGAACTCGTCGACGCGCAGCACTGCATGTTCTGCCATACGCCCGACATGACGTTCCTCGGGCCGTCATTCCACGAGATTGCGGATCGGTACCGCAGCGATCCGAATGCCGGCGCGGAACTCGAACGCAAGCTGCGCGTCGGCGGCCGCGTGCACTGGGGCGACACGCCGATGCCGTCCGCGATCGATCGCGGCGGGCCGCTTTCCCCCGACGACGCGCATCGGCTCGTGCAATGGGTGTTGAGCCAGTGACCGTCGCGCGCGCCTTCGACTCGTGTCGACCGTGGTCAAACGCGTGCGCCCCGGCATGACGAACGGCAACGGCGGGCTGCGGCGCGCCCCGCGTCGCGCACGGCGCATCGCCAAACGCCCGAACCGCACCCCGGCCGATGAAGACGCGACGCTGCTGCAACGCGCGGGCATGCGGGGCATCCGGCTGCAACTCGACTACTGGAAGGCCGAAGAGCGTCTGCAGAACGAACGCATCGGCCATGCGGTCGTGATCTACGGCAGCACGCGCATCGTTGCGCCGGCCGTCGCGCATGCGCGGCTGGAGGAAGCGAATCGCCTGCTCGCGGAACGCCCGCACGACTCGGGCCGGCGGCGCGCCGTCACGAGCGCGAGCCGGCTCGTCGAGCACAGCGTGTATTACCGCATCGCGCGCGAGTTCGGGCGCATCGTCGCCCACGCCGATCGATGCACGCGCACCGCGCGGCTCGCGATCGTCACGGGCGGCGGCCCCGGCATCATGGAGGCCGCCAATCGCGGCGCGTACGAGCGCGGCGCGCCGAGCATCGGCTTCAATATCGAGCTGCCGCGGGAACAGGCGCCGAATCCGTACATCACGCCGGATCTCTGCTTCCGGTTTCACTATTTCGCGATCCGCAAGCTGCACCTGCTCGAACGCGCGAAGGCGGCGGTATTTTTCCCGGGCGGCTACGGCACGTTCGACGAACTGTTCGAAGTACTGACGCTGCTGCAGACGCGCAAGATCGCGCCGCTGCCGGTCATTCTCGTCGGCGAAGCATACTGGCGCCGCGCGGTCGACCTGGCGTTTCTCGCGGACGAAGGCATGATCGATCGCCGCGACCTCGCGTTGCTCACGTATTGCGAATCCGCCGCGGAGATCTGGCACGCGATCGGAAGCTGGTATGCGCGACGTCGGGAACGCGCGCCGGCACGCCGCCATGCTTCGTCGAAGGCGCGCGTCGTCTAGCAATCCGCCGACGACATCGGCACGATTCCTACCACGGCTTCGGCAGGGTCGATTGAATCGCACCGTGACGACAACGAGACTGAAAGCACCGAAAACGGTTGTACGATATACCGCTCGCAGGCACAAGGAGAGATGCCATGTCACACGCCCCCTACCGCACCGCCCCGGACAATCCGTCCAACACGCAGGCACGCGCCGCACTCGCTCGCGACGCCGGCATACCCGTGATACTCGACGGACGGATCAAGCGCGAGCGCTACGAAAGCGTGACGGGATCGGTCGCCACGCTCGCCCGCTTCGCCAGGGCCCTGCGGTTGTCGATGCCCGAAGCGGCATGAAGCGGAACGTGGCCGTGCCGTGACGCGGCGCCCGCATCCCGTGCGACGGCATCGCCGCGAACCTTCGACGCCAAGGTCGCGCGCGCACCGCCGTCTCGTCCGCCTACCGGCACCGGCGGCATTCCGATGACCGCGCGTGTGCCGGACCGGGGCCCGACTGCCGCCCGGCTTGCGCCCGGACGACGGACATCGCGATGAATCGCGCCCCGTCC
This sequence comes from Burkholderia sp. IDO3, assembly GCF_003366075.1. Taxonomy (NCBI): domain Bacteria; kingdom Pseudomonadati; phylum Pseudomonadota; class Betaproteobacteria; order Burkholderiales; family Burkholderiaceae; genus Burkholderia; species Burkholderia sp. IDO3. Next base: position 254,628 of record NZ_CP028964.1, on the reverse strand, counting down.
GGACGGATCGCCCGCATGCTCCCCGGCGTGACGCTGCTCGCGAACTACCGGCGCGAGTGGCTTTCGCGCGACCTGTCCGCGGGGATCGCGCTTTCCGCCGTCCTGGTGCCGGTCGGCATGAGCTACGCGCAGGCGGCCGGGTTGCCCGCCATCACGGGGCTCTATGCGTCGATCGCCGCGTTGCTCGCGTATGCGCTGCTCGGGCCGAGCCGGGTCCTCGTCCTCGGCCCGGATTCCGCGCTGGCGGCGCTGATCGCGGGCGCCGTCGTCCCGCTCGCCGGCCATGATCCGCAGCACGCGATCGCGCTTTCCGGCGCGTTGGCGCTGTCTGCCGGCGCGATCTGCATCCTGCTCGGCGCGCTCGGCCTCGGATTCGTCACCGATCTGCTGTCGCGCCCGATCCAGTACGGTTACCTGAACGGCATCGCCATCGCGCTCGCGCTCGGGCGGCTGCCCGAACTGCTCGGCATGCAGGTGTCGGGGAGCAACGTGCTTTCCAGCGTGCCGCACATCGCGCAGGCGCTCGTCGGCGGCCGTTTTTCCACGGCTGCCGGCGTGCTCGGCATCGCCGTCCTTGCGGCGATCTGCCTGATCAAACGCGCGGCACCGCGCTGGCCCGGCGTATTGATCGCCGTGCTGGCGGCAACGCTCGTCGCCCGCCTGGCACCCTGGCACGGGATCGCGACGGTCGGCGCGTTGCCGGCCGGCATGCCCGTCCCGCGCCTGCCGGTCGTTTCGCTGGCCGACGCGAGCGCACTCGCGTCCGGCGCGATCGCCGTGGCGCTGGTGTCGTTCGCCGACATCAGCATGCTGTCGCGCGCGCTTTCCGCGCGTGCGGGCGATACGCCGAACCGCAACCAGGAGCTGATCGCGCTGGGCGCGGCCAACCTGCTCGCCGGCGTGACACAGGGCTGCGCGGTCAGCAGCAGCGCGTCCCGCACGCCGGTCGCGATCGCGGCCGGCGCGCAAAGCCAGGTCACGAATCTCGTCGCGGCCGCGTGCATCGCGATGCTGCTCATGGCCGCGCCGGCGTTGCTGACGTTCGTCCCGCGCACGGCACTGGCCGCTGTCGTGATCTATGCGGCGTTCGGCATCGCCGACGTCCGCAGTGTCGTGCGGTTGTACCGGATGCGCCGCGGAGAATGCCTGATCTCGGTGCTGTGTTTCGCCGGCGTGATCGGCATGGGCGTCGTACCCGGCATCCTGCTCGCCAGCGCGCTGTCGCTGCTGTCGTTCGTCTGGCGGGCCTGGCATCCGTACGACGCGGTGCTGGGCCGGCTGACGGGCGTGCGCGGCTATCACGACATCGCACGGCATCCGGACGCAGCGCAAACGCCCGGACTCGTGCTGTTCCGCTGGGATGCCCCGCTCTTCTACGCGAACGTCGAGATCTTCTGCGAGCATCTGCGCGCGGCGATCGCGCGATCGGCGGGCCCGGTCACGCGCATCGTCGTCGCGGCCGAACCCGTCACCGACATCGACGTCAGCGCGGCGGACCGGCTCGTGGCGCTGCACGCGGAACTCCGGGCGCGCGGCATCGCGGTGAATTTCGCGGAAATGAAGGGGCCGGTGAAGGATCGCCTGCGCGCATACGGCCTGTTCGACGTGTTCGGGCCCGGCAGTTTCTTTCCGACCGTGACCGATGCCGTGGCCCATCACGTTCGGCGGCCGGGCCGACATCCGGGTCGCCATACGCGTGCCTGCAAAAGAAAGCGTGCCCCGCGCCGGCGCGTGTCGCACAAACCGAGATAGAAGAGCGGAGCACGCGTCGCTGCGGCGCTCGCCGCAGCGCGCGACGGTTCAGTCGGTAAAGGTGTTCGACTTCCGCATCTCGATCCATGTCATGCCGGCCCGCAGCCCGTCGACGGCGGCGTCGCGCTCGGTCGCATGGGTCCGGCTGTGCTCGAATGTGCGCTCGCACACGCCATCCGGCGACGCGAGCGTGATGTGGATCCGGCAGCGGAAGCCGCCCGATTCGGCCGCGATCGTCTCGATCGCGACCGACCAGTCCGCTTCGTGAAGTTCGCCTGAAAGTGTCATTCGACCGCCCTCCTGGATCTCCGCGGGCCACGCCTGCGCCGGCCGCCTGCGGGATTCACTCGACCACCAGGTCGTCGACGACGGCACGCACGCCTCGCGCGGACCACGCGGCGCCGCGCACGGCCTTGCGCTCCGAAAACGAGCCGACCTTGCCGGACAGCCGCACCGTGCCGTCGTGCACGTCGATCGCGATGTGCTTCGCCTCGCGCTCCGCGTGACGCATGATCGCGCGCTTGATGTTGCCGCCGATGTCGTCCGCACCGACCGCCCCCTGTACCGCGATGTGGTCGGTCACGCCCGTCACGCTGCGCATCTGCGAGATCGCGCGCACGGCGAGGTGGCTCTGGTACGCCCAGTCGACCTTGCCGGACAGCGTGATCCAGCCGCGTTCGACCTGCACCTTGACCGCGTCATCGTGCAGGCCGACCGTCCAGTGCAGCACCGAACGCACGGCTTTCGCGATGTCCTCGTCGGTACGCACGTCGTCGTCCGGCAGATGCACGGTCATGTCGACGACGAGTGCCTTGACGCCGGACACGCGGTTCGCCGCGCGCTCGATCGCCAGCTTCTCCGCATAGCTCGGCGGGTGACCCGACAGCGTCACGATCCGGTCGGCCACCTCGACGCCGATACGCGTCGCATCGATCGACGGGTCGGATTCCAGTTCTTCCTGAACGTCCTGCTTCAACTGCTTGTCGGTTTTCATCGTCTGCTCTCCTGTGAGCCGCGGCGTGCCTGTCCGCCGCACGCAGCCAGATTGGCACACGCGCGGCCCCGGCCCGCTGATACAGGTCAACGGATGCCTCGCGCCGTCCCGCACCGCCAGTCGATGCGTCGCTTGACGAAGGTCAACCCGATGCGGCGCGACCGTCCTATCGTGAGATCGCCGATGCGCGACGTTCCAGGCACGCGCAACCACGCTTCAAGGAGACTCGCATGACCGAACAGCAATTGCTGGCCTATTCGCCGGCACCCGCGGCGCAGCCCGCGTCGCCCCAGGGCGAGTCGCCGGCGATCGTCGACTTGCCGCGCCCGATGCTCGACAGCGACGTGTCGCTGATGGCCGCGCTCGCGAGCCGAACGAGCTCCCGCGAATTCGCTGCCACGCCGCTCCCGCCCGCGACGCTCGGTACGATGCTGTGGGCGGCGGACGGCATCAACCGGCCGGCGAGCGGCGGTCGCACCGCGCCGTCCGCGCACGCATTCAATGAAATCGACCTCTACGTCGCGCTGCCGTACGGGGTCTACCGATACGACGCAGCCGCGCATCGGCTCGTGCTCAAGCATGCGGTCGATGCGCGCAACCTGACCGGCTATCAGGACTTCGTCGGACGCGCCCCGCTGGATCTCGTCTACGTCGTCCGGACGGCCGCGATACTCGACATGCCGCAGCAACAGCGCGACGTGTTCTCTGCCATCGCGGCCGGCGCCATCGCGCAGAACGTGTCGCTGTACTGCGCGGCGGCCGGCCTCGGCACCGTCGTGCGCGGCTGGATCAATCACCGTGCGCTCGCCGACGCGCTACGACTGAACGAGGACGAGTTGCCGATCCTCGCCCAGACGGTCGGCTATCGGGCCGGCACGACGGCGCCGCACGCGTGAGCGAACCCGCGTCGGCATCCATGAAAACGGCGCGCGGATCGCTCCGCGCGCCGGCTCCTCCCGACGGGCGATGCGTGCCTGCATCGCCCGTTGCCCGTCATCCGCTCAACTGATCGCCAGCTTCTTCTGCCCGACCGGCGCCTTCTTCGGCAATGTCAGCGACAGCACGCCATCCAGATAGGTCGCCGTCGCGTTCGCGTCGTCGATTTCGGCGGAAAGGGAAAACGACCGGCTGATCGCACCGCTGTAGCGTTCGCGCCGAATCACCCGCTCGCCGTCCTTCTGTTCGCGGTTGCGCTCGACCTTTGCGTTGATCGATACGGTCGAGCCCTTGACTTCGATGTCGATGTCCTCCTTCGCAACGCCGGGCAGTTCCGCATTGACCTTGTAGGCGTCGTCACTTTCCGTCACGTCGATCTTCATCGACTCGAGATCCGGCTGGTCGGCCAGCGCCATGCCGCGCAGCGGCCTGAACAACCCCTGAAACAGGTCGGACACGGGTTCGATCGAAAACGGGTCGTAACGCGTCATGTTGCTCATGATTCGCACTCCTCATACAGATGACATGCGGCCGCCGCTTTCGTCCCGACAGCATGGGCCGCAATGGAGATCGGATGGCGCGGCACCGCATGCCGCGCAAGGGACGAATGATCTTTCGAAGTCCAGCGTACCTGCCCGCACCAGTACGTGCTTGATGCGGGTCAAAGGCGACAGCCGATTACGTACAGAACCGGAAATAACCGCTATGAAGCAGGATCGGCCGCCCGCCGACTTCCTCGAGCAGGCAGCGTGCCGCCCGCTCGATGGCGGGACGATGTCGTGCAAAGGCGTCGACGAGATCCTGCTCGCGGGGCGATGCCGCACGGAAGTGGTCTTCCAGCGCCTCCGCGGTGATCGCGCATCGCACGCGGCGGCCTTCGACGAGCGCCGGAAAGGCCAGCGCCAGGTCCAGGCCGCAGTACGTCGGATGTTCGACGGGAAAGGATATCTGCATGACGGTCACCCTGCGGCGCGACGCTAGGCCGCCGCCACGGCGGCAGGCGCGGCATCGTGACTGCGCACGAGCAGTACCGGACAACTCGATCCGCGCAGGAAGCGTTCGGCGACACTGCCGAGGAGCAGCCGCCGCACACCGCGTCGTCCGTGCGTTCCGATCACGGCCAGATCGATCGAACGATCCGCGACATAGCGCTGCAGCCGCTCGGCGATATCCTGACCGAGTTCGGTTTCGACGATTTCCGTCTCGCCGTTGACTGCCGCATGCGAGATGGTTCGTTCCGCGTTTCGCAGAACCGCCGCGCCGTCCCGCCGGACTTCGTCGAGCAGCGCGTCCGGGTCCAGTCGCCCGGCATACGTGATCAGCAACGACTTGTCGACGACGAAAACGGCGAACAGGCGCGCGCCGCACGATCCGGCCATCTTCAAGCCTTCGTCGAGCGCCCGGTTCGATGAAGGACTACCGTCCACGGCGACCATGATGTTCGTGTACATACCGACCTCGCTGGATGATCCGACGCGCCGGCGGCGTCCGGATATGTTTTCATCATCGGCGCGCGCGGGAAACCGGCGTTGACGGAAGTCAATGGTTTGAAAACGCAATGAAACCGGCCCTGGGGCGAGACGAGAGCGCCGGGTTATCGAGGCTCAACCGGTTGCGTCGGCGTTTCCGGTGCATGCGGCGGCTTCCCATACGACTGGAAGCCTTGTTCGATCTCGATGATTTTCATCGCGCACGCATCGTATTGCCAGCCCGGGCCGCCATCGCTGTCATACATGCCCTTGCACATGGCCTTGAGCCGGATCACCGCGCCGCCGTCGCCCGACGCCACGCGAGACGCCCACAGATAGACTTCCCCGGCGAGATACGGTTGTGCTGTTTCGATCCGGTCTGCACCGAAGCGCGTGATGCGGGTCGACGAATGCGCTTCGACGTAGCGGCGTGCGAGCTTCCACGCACGGTCGCATCCGGATGGCGTCGAACACTGCAGCGCCGCAGCCTGCCGTGCCGCGAGCAAGCGCGTTTCAGTCGACCTGAATGTCGCGCCCTGCCCGACTCCGGCACATGCCCCCAGCACGAGCAGGGCGCTCGCAGCCAACACCCGTTGTTTCATCGCCAATGCCTCGCAGAGCCATGAGGTCCGCCTGCAGTCCGGCAGCACGATCGCGCCCGACGTCATTCCGGCCATGTCGTGACGACCCGTGCCGCCCGCGTTGCGCAAGCGTCCGAATCGACTGTATCGCCGGCCTGCCGAATGCGGTTGTCCTGCGTCAATCGCGCGCCGATTGCCGAGTCACGCCGGCATGCCGGCGTGACCGTCCACATCCCCGCCTCCCGGCCGGCCCGCCGACACGCTCCTTGATCACGATCAATCGTCGACAGGATGCGCCGCAGTAAAAATTGGCCGTGGCCTTTTCCCGCGACCCGGCTCCGGACTGCACCGACCCGTGCACGGGCGCCCTCCAACACCGACAACAACCGATGAACACCGCATCGATCGGCAGTGTCTCCAGCCCGCAGCTTCCCGGACGCGTCGTCGCGGTGCGCGGCGCAGTCGTCGATCTCGCGTTCGCGGCGGGCTCGTTGCCGCCGGTGGACACCGCGATCTCGATCGAAGTCGACGGCGGCAGTGCGATCGTTGCGGAAGTACAAGCCCACCTCGATGAGCAGACCGTCCGCGCACTGGCGATGCAGTCGACCAGCGGATTGCCGAGAGGCGCATCGGCGCAGGCGTCCTGTCGGCCGATCTCGGTTCCGGTCGGCAACGCCGTACTCGGACGCCTGATCGACGTGATGGGCGCGCCGGGCGACCGGGGCGAACCGCTGCCGGCCGACGTCCAGCGCCGCCCCATCCATCAACCGCCGCCGGCGTTGTCCTCACAGGACAGCGCAACCGGCATCTTCGCGACGGGCATCAAGGTCGTCGATCTCCTCGCCCCGCTCGCCCGGGGCGGCAAAGCGGCGATGTTCGGCGGCGCCGGCGTGGGCAAGACCGTGCTCGTCATGGAGCTGATTCACGCGATGGTCGAGCGCTACAACGGAATATCGGTGTTCGCCGGTGTCGGGGAGCGCTCGCGAGAAGGCCACGAACTGCTGATGGACATGCAGCATTCCGGTGTGCTGCCGAAAACCGTGCTCGTGTACGGCCAGATGAACGAACCCCCGGGCGCCCGCTGGCGCGTTCCGCTGACGGCCCTGACCGTCGCCGAGCACTTTCGCGACGAACAGCGCCAGAACGTGCTGCTCCTGATGGACAACGTATTCCGCTTCGTCCAGGCCGGCGCCGAAGTGTCGGGCTTGCTCGGCCGGCTCCCGTCACGCGTCGGCTATCAGCCGACCCTGGCAAGCGAAGTGGCGGCGTTGCAGGAGCGCATCGTGTCCGTCGGCGGCGTCTCGATCACGGCGATCGAGGCCGTCTACGTTCCGGCGGACGATTTCACGGACCCTGCCGTCACGACCATCGCCGCGCACGTCGACAGCATGGTCGTCCTGTCGCGCACGATGGCCGCCGAAGGCATGTATCCGGCGATCGATCCGATCACGTCGTCATCGATCCTGCTCGATCCGCTGGTGGTCGGCGCCGAACACGTTCAGGTCGCGACCGACGTGCGGCGCACGATCGAGCACTACCGCGAGCTGCAGGATGTCATCTCGCTGCTCGGCATCGAGGAGCTGGGCGCGGACGACCGCCTGATCGTCGGCCGGGCCCGCCGTCTGCAGCGGTTTCTGACCCAGCCGTTCGCCGTCACCGAAGCGTTCACGGGGGTGCCGGGCCGCTCGGTCGCGGTCGACGACACCGTCGCGGGATGCCGCGCCATTCTCGACGGCGAATGCGACGCATGGCGGGAACAATCGCTGTACATGATCGGGACGCTCGACGAAGCCCGCGAGCGGGAGCGGGCAACATCATGAGCACGGTGCTTCACCTGAGCATCGCGACGCCCGCCGGGATGCTGGTCGATACGCCGGAGGTCGTCGCCTTCCGTGCGGAGGACGCAACCGGCAGTTTCGGTGTGCTGCCCGGGCATACGGATTTTCTGACCGTGCTGTCGCCCTGTGTCATGCGTTGGCGCACCGCAGACGGCACGCGCAGGTTCTGTGCGGTAAGCGGCGGCGTGTTGCGGATCGTCAACGGCAAGGACATCCGTATCGCGTGCCGTGACGGCGAACTCGGCGATGCGCTCGAGACGCTGGAAACACGCGTCCGTGAAACGCGCGCGGCGCGTCTCGATGCGGCGCGTAGAGTGCGGGTCGAGCAAACGCGCCTCAATACCCAGGCCATTCGGCAGATCCTGAAGTATCTGCGCCCCGGCACGGCGGACGCGGCCGGACGTGCGGACGGGACAAACGAGGGGGGCCGGCCATGAGCGGTAAGCCCCGAAGAAGGAATTCGCCTGCGCGGCCCGGGCCGGAGGCGAAAACGCGGGAGCCCGACGCACCGGTGCTCGAAGAGACCGCGCAACGCGCCGTCCGGCGAGACAGGCAGGCACGCGACGTGCCGGAGCCGACACTGGGCGCCAGACTCGGGCAGATCGGCATGCTTGGCTGGATGATCGTGATTCCGGCCTTGCTGGCGTTATGGCTGGGGCATTGGCTCGACCGGCACTTTCATACCGGCGTGTTCTTCTCCGCGCCGCTGCTGATGCTGGGCGCGGCGTTCGGTCTGTGGTCCGCATGGCGCTGGATGCATCGCCAGGGTCCAGGGAGCTGATACATGATGCCGATCCAGACGTTGTCGATTCCCCTCCAGGCTGCCGCGGGCGGCATAACCGGCGGCGTCATCGGCCTGGCCTATTTCGCATCGCTACTCGCCAGCGCCCGCTGGTATGTGCGCAATGCATTCGGCATCGCCACCATCGTGCATCTCGTTCGTTTCGGCATGCTCGCCCTGGTGCTGTTCGGCCTCGCGCACATTGGAGCCGCCGCGTTGCTGAGCGGCCTCGCCGGCATCATGCTCGCTCGCCGCGTGATGATCCGGTCGCCGGGAGGCGCGTCATGATGCATTCCCCCCTCGTGACCGAACCGCTGTTTCACATCGGGGCAGTGCCCGTCTCGACGCCGGTGGCAATCACCTGGGCGCTGATGACGCTCATTGCCGTCGCCTCGATAACGTTGCGCCGGCAACTGTCGCTGACCCCGGGCAAACTCCAGACGGCGGCCGAGTTGTTCGTCTCGACGCTCGACAGCCAGCTGCAGGACACGATGCAGGTTGAACCCGCGCGCTGCCGGGCGTTGCTCGGGACGTTGTTCCTGTTCATCCTGGCTTGCAACTGGTCCGGCCTGATCCCGGGTGTCGAGCCTCCTACCGCCCATCTTGAAACCGACGCCGCCCTCGCCGGTGTCGTCTTCGTGTCGACGGTGCTCTACGGCATCCGCGAACGCGGGCTCGCCCGATATCTCGCATCGTTCGCACAACCGACCTGGATCATGATTCCGCTGAATCTGGTCGAGCAGATAACCCGGACCTTTTCACTGATCGTGCGCCTGTTCGGCAACGTCATGAGCGGCGTGTTCGTGATCGGCATCGTACTGTCGCTCGCGGGCCTGCTGGTTCCGATTCCGCTCATGGCGCTCGACCTGCTGACGGGCACGGTTCAGGCGTACATCTTCACCGTACTCGCAGCAGTGTTCATCGGCGCCGCGCTCGGCGGCGAAGGCGCGCCCGCATCACATCCACGGCAAGGAGCATCATGAACGACTGGATTCAACTGGCAAGCATCGCCGCGGCCGCCATCGCCGTTTCCTTCGGCGCAATCGGCCCCGCGCTGGCCGAGGGCCGCGCCGTCGCTGCCGCGATGGACGCATTGGCGCGCCAGCCGGAATCGGCCGGCACGATTTCGCGAACGTTGTTCGTCGGCCTGGCGATGATCGAAACCATGGCGATCTATTGTCTCGTGATCGCCCTGCTCGTTCTGTTCGCCAATCCGTTTACCCGGTAGGCCGTCGCCATGCGAATCGACTGGTGGACATTCGCCTTCCAGACGATCAACGTCCTCGTTCTGGTCTGGCTGCTGTCGCGCTTTCTGTTCAAGCCGGTCGCGAAGATCATCGCGGATCGTCAGCAGGCCGCGGCGCGGCTGATGCAGGATGCAGCGGCCGCCCGCGATGCGGCGCAGCAGGATCGCGACCGGGCGGCCAACGACCTTGCCGCACAGGACGCCACGCGCCTGGAGCGAATGCGTGCAGCCGCGGCCGAGGCCGAGCGCGTCAAGGCATCGCTGCTCGCCGACGCCCGCGCCCAGGCCGATACGCTGAGAGGCGCCGGCGAGGCTGCAGTCGCAGCGATGCAGCAAGACGCACGGCGGGCCAACGCGGCACGGGCCAGCCGGTTTGCGATCGACATCGCGGCCCGGTTGCTCGGGACACTCCCGGCCAGCTCGCTGGTGGAAGGCTTCATCGAGCCGCTCGCCGAAGCCGTCCGGGCACTGCCTGCGGAGGATCGCGCACGCCTCGGCCGCGACGGCGAAATGCTTCGCCTGATCGCCCCGCGTACGTTGAGCGACGACGAGCTGGCCCGGTGCCGCTCGACGCTCGCAACGGCGTTGGGACACGACATGCCGCTGCACGCGGACGTCGATCCTGCCTTGATTGCAGGACTCGAACTTGTCGCGCCGCACGTCATCGTGCGAAACAGCTTTCGGCATAGCCTGGCATCCCTGACAAGCGACCTCATTTCCCATGGCGACGAACGAAACGCGTGACGGCCCCGACGACGCGTGGCTGACGGACGGAAGAGCCGTGCTGGCGGCGCTGAATCTCGCACCGCGGGCGGAATCCGTCGGGCGCGTCGAGCACATCGCCGACGGCATTGCACGGGTGAGCGGCCTTCCGCACGTTCGCCTGAACGAGCTGCTGCGGTTCGACGGAGGACGGTTCGGCTTCGCGCTCAAGCTGGACGTCGACACGCTCGATTGCGTGTTGCTCGACGACGGGAGCGGCATTTCCGCCGGTACATGCGTCTCGGGCACCGGCCGCGTCGTCGAAGTGCCGGTTGGCCCGAACCTGCTCGGGCGCGTCGTCGATCCGCTCGGGAGGCCGCTCGATCGCGGCCAGCCGCCGAAATGTCCGTCGTCGCTTCCGATCGAACGCGCCGCGCCGTCGATCATCGAACGCGCCGCGGTCGCTCAACCGGTCGAAACGGGCATCCTCCTGATCGATGCGCTGTTCGCGATCGGCCGCGGACAGCGCGAGCTGATCATCGGCGACCGGGCAACGGGCAAGACGTCCATCGCGGTCGACGCGATCGTCAACCAGAAGCATTCCGACATGATCTGCGTGTACGTGGCGATCGGCCAGCGGGCCACGGCAGTCGAACGCGTGATCGATGCGGTTCGACAGCACGGCGCACCGGAACGCTGTATCTTCGTCGTCGCATCGGCGGCCGATCCGCCCGGCCTGCAATGGATCGCGCCGTTTGCCGCGTTCAGCATCGCGGAATACTTCCGGGATCGGGGCGAGCACGCGCTCGTGGTCATCGACGATCTCGCCAAGCACGCCGCAACCCATCGCGAGCTGGCGTTGCTGGCACGCGATCCGCCCGGGCGAGAGGCCTATCCGGGCGATATCTTCTATCTGCATGCCCGCCTGCTCGAACGCGCCGCCAAGCTGTCCGCGGAGCGCGGCGGCGGTTCGTTGACCGCGCTGCCCATTGCGGAAACCGACGCGGGGAATCTCGCCGCGTACATTCCGACCAATCTGATCTCGATTACCGACGGGCAGATCGTGCTCGACACCCACCTGTTCGCCGCCAACCAGCGCCCGGCTATCGACGTCGGACTCAGCATCAGCCGGGTGGGCGGAAAGGCCCAGTTGCCGGCACTGAGAGCCGCATCGGGAAGGTTGCGACTCGATTACGCGCAGTTTCTCGAGCTCGAGATGTTCACGCGCTTCGGCGGGCTCAGCGATACGAGAATCAAGGCCCAGATCGCGCGTGGGGAACGCATTCGCGCATTGATTGCGCAACCGCGATTCGCGCCGCTACGCCCGATCGGCGAGATCGCGTTGCTGTTTGCGCTGGCCGACGGCGTATTCGATGCGTGCGCACCGTCGGCGATCGCCGCGGTGCGAGCCGCCCTTCCCGCCCGCCTCGATTCGACCGGCATCGCGACAAGGCTCGAGCCGATGCTCACTGCCGGCGACGACGTGTCACCCGATGACCGCACGGCGCTCGTTCGAATCGTCCGCGAGCTCGTGCCGCAGTCCGCGCCAATCCGGAGCGCCCAATGAGCAACAGGCTCGGAGATGTCCAGAACCGGCTGGGTACGGTCCGCGAACTGGAATCCGTGGTGAGCGCGATGCGCGGCATCGCGGCGACACGAACGCGAGAAGCACTCGCACGCCTGCCGGGCATCCGCGCATGCGCCGATCTGATCGGCCTTGCGATCGCCGACGCGATGAGCATTGCGGTGCGAGAGCCGCAGGAGAGCCCGGGATCGCCGCTGCCGGGCGACACCCATGTCTATATCGTTATCGGCGCGGAACACGGCTTCGTCGGCACGTACAACCAACGTGTGTTTCAGGCGATCCGCCCGCCGGCGACCGGCGCAGTCGAGTACTTCGTCATCGGCGATCGCGCGAGAATTGCAGCCGACGCACTCAATCTGCCCGTCGCGTGGTCGTCGGAGATGATCGTTCACGCCGACGCCGTGTCCGATCTTGCAGCGAAAATCATCGACACGCTGTACGTCCGTTTGCGGCACGGAAACGCCTCGCATGTCACGCTCGTGTACGGCGCGCCGCAAGCGATCGGCGAATCGGCTATCCAGGCCACCTCGCTGCTGCCCTTCGATTTCCGGCGATTCGCGCCGGCCACGCGCCCTTTCCCGCCAGTCGTCACGCTCCCGGTCCGGCAACTGCAGGAAAGCCTGGCCGAGGAATATGTCTACACGCAGGTTTGCGAAGCCATCATCCTGTCGTTCGCCGCGGAGAACGAAGCGCGCATGCGCGCGATGATCGCGGCGAAACGCAATATCGACGACACGGCACAGCGACTGAACCGGGACTATCACCGTTTGAGGCAGGAGCAGATCACTGCCGAGATCGTTGAACTATCGACCGTCGACGGGAGCTTCGCCTCATGATTCGCCGCGGGATCGCGATGGCCTGTTCGAGCTCGCTCGTCGACCACTGAAAAACAACGACGACATCGAGACCTTTACGTTTCTGCCCGATCGGCTACCTTGGCTGACCCTGGAACCAGGCCTCGAAGATCATCGGTGGTCAGCGGGAAAATAGCGTGTCGACAACGCTTCGTACAGCGGCGGCGCAAAGAATCGCGACACGCGGCTGGCGATCAGCGCCGTGGCCATCAACGAAATGACCAGGGCGTGGCCGTTGATCATCTCGATGACGATCACGAACGCCGTGATCGGGCTCTGCGTCACCGCGGCCAGATAGCCGACCATCCCGAGCGCGATCAGCATCTGCAGTTGCATTCCCGAGAACAGGATATGCAGCGTGTTGCCGATCCCTGCGCCGATCGCGAGCGACGGGGCAAACAGGCCGCCCGGCGCGCCGGGCAGGTACGAGCCGATCATCGAAACCATCTTGAACACCGGGTACAGGACGCTCACGTCCGTGTGGCTTTCGAGCATGCCGCGGGCTTCTGCGTATCCGCTGCCGAACGTATGGCCGTGCGTCGCAACGCCGACGACCGCGACGACCAGCCCGCACGCTGCCCCGAACAGCACGGGCTGACCGGCACGAAAATCCTGAAGCCCGCGCGGCATCCAGCGTCGCGTGTTGAGCAACAACCAGCAGAAGATTCCGCCCATGACGCCCGCGATCGCGCCGATGAGCACGACCGCAAGCGCCAGCGACTGGGGCAGGCGCGCCCCGACGTCGATCGTGCCGAAATAAACGTAGTTGCCCTGAATGCCGAGCGACACGATACCGGCGAAGATGATCGCCGTGATCAGCACGCCACTCGTTCGTTGTTCGAAGCTTCTCGTGAGTTCCTCAATCGCGAACACGACACCGGCGAGCGGTGCATTGAACGCGGCGGAAAGGCCTGCTGCCGCGCCCGCAAGGGCCAGCCGGTGCTCGAGCACGCCGGGGCGAATCGCACGAAACCGCTTCGGATAGAACTTCCGCAGGTTGAACATGAGCGCGGCGCCGACGTGAATCGTCGGGCCTTCGCGACCGATCGTGAACCCGCCGAGAATGGCCAGGAACGAGACGAGTATCTTCCCGATCAGGATCCGGAACTTGAGCAACCGCGCGGCCGTGTTGCCTGGGGCATGCAGCATGGCAATCACCTGTGGAATGCCGCTTCCCTCCGCGCCGTCGAAGAACCGCCGCGTCAGCCAGACCGTAACCGCACCGATCAGCGGCGTGACGATCAGCGGCAACCATGCGTGTCGGGCCGCGTAGCCCAGAAACACCGCATAGCCGAAATCGATCAGCTTCGCGTAAAGCACCGCTACGAGGCCGACCGCCACCGCACCCAGCCAGAACACGCCATAGTGAAGCCACAGACGCCGCGCATGCAGCAGCGCGCGTCGATCCGCGAGCGCGGAAATGCGGCTCATCGGTCTCCCCCTACCCACTCGTCAGTCTTTTGCATTTTCAAGCGATGTCCGGATCGTTCAGGTTCGCTGCTGCGGCGGCATTCATGCTGAGATGCTGAGTGCGATCGCCAGCCATACCGCAACCACGCCGGCACACATCAGAAACACCCTGTTCGGGCCGCCTTGCTTCGGCAGCCAGCCGAACGCGATGCCGCCGAGCGCGAGCCCGATCGGCTGCGTGGTGTCGTAGACGCCCGTGGCCCGACAACGGACAAAAAAAACCGGCTGGACAGCCGGGTTCAAGAAGCTCGCCCCGGCCTTTCATATCGTATCGGAACGACCGGACGTCGAGCGACGTGAGCTGCGGAAGCACATCCGAATTCATGATTCCGCAGAATTTTCGCATCGTAACATGGCAACTAGTCACGATGTGACATTTCTCCCGATCTGATAGCGGTGATCGCTTTGACGATCCATGTGACCGGGAAAATCTTTCGAATCGCCCTTCAGTTCATTTACGAAACTCCGTCGCCCGTCACAATGGAGCAGCGCCGTTCACTGTGCGTCCGGCAGCGGCGCCGACGCTCGCTCCAACACTTCCGTCCATTCATCGCTATGCAGGGCCACCGCAAGGCGCCGACGCAAACCGGCCAGTTCGACGCCGAGTTGCATGCTGCCCCGTTGCCGGCATGCGCTTCACCCGGCGCGATCGCGATGAAATTGCGTTGCGCGAGCGCGCCGCGCGTCACCGACGGATGATCGTGCGAGATGGCCCGGCGCATGCGACGACGATGATTCCGGCGTCACGCCGGAGCGTGCCTTTCAGATTGACGCTCGAGGTCGTGCTCATATGCCGCGCCTTGCAAACGCCCTCCCCTTGTGGCGTGCGCGTTCGTTCTCCCGCGCTGCCCGTTATTGCGACAACCGGCAGGTATCGGCCGTCGCGGCGAATCCGCGCACGTCGTTGTCGCGCGTTCAGTTGATATCGGTGACGTCCTGGAAAGCCCAGCCGAACGACTGGATTTCCGACTTGTGCAACGCCGCGACCTTGCGCAAGCAATCCGCCCCTTTTTCCGTCAGATGGATCTCCACTTGCCGTCGATCCTGCTCGCTCGTCTGGCGCCGGACGAGCCCTGCTGCTTCACAGCGTGTGACGAGCGCAACCGTGCCGTGCGAGGATGCCTGCAACCGCTCGGCAATCTCGCCGACTGTCGCCCACGAGCGGTCCGGAAACGCACAGGTGTGCAGCATCAGCATGTATTGCAACGGTGTCAGCCCCTCGGCACGCAGGATTTCCTCCGAGAAACGCAGAAATCGCCGCAGCCGGTAGCGAAATTCGGATAGCTGCTCGAGGTCGTGTTTCGTGGCGCTTGCGCCGGCCTTTCGATTGCTTGCCGCCATCACGAACTCCGGGAACACCGGGAGTTTTCTGGAATCATGTCATCACGTGACCTAAAATACAGGCACGCGTGACGGGTAGAGCAAAGTGCTTTCATCAGTTGCTACTCCGATTGCTGCGTGGATTGATCCGATCAACCTGAATCAGTGAGGAGAAGTGGACGGCATTTCGATACCGCTGCTGGTCGCCCTGGCCATCGTACAGCCCGGTCATTCGACAAGCCCACATGCAGGAACGGCCAGCCACGTCGTTGTCCCGGCGCGGAATATACTGCATGTGGGCAATTCGCGGGCGTGGTCAGGCTTCATACCGAACGTCCGCCGGCAGGCGGCAAGCGCGTCGACGTCCACCCCGGTCTACATCCCGAGCGCGACGTATCACCTCGGCGGTCAGGGCGCGCACGCCAGGTTGGCGGGCGACCGGTTCAGGTGGTAACCGACCAACGCCCGGGTGTGCTCGCCGCGGCAGGGTGCCTCGCCTTCGCCACGCGGTTCATGGTCATTCCAGCCATCTGAAGCGTCGCGTCGCTCTGCCGGCGCCGGCGTCGAAGACTACAAAACCCGCAGCATCGAAACGGCCGACCCCGGACATACTCCCTGGAATTGGCTCGACGTCCGCACCAGCGGCGGTACGTCATCGCGTGCGACGCACACGAAACCAAGACGGGCGAAATAGTCCTCCGCCGTCGTTGTGAGGAGCACGAGGGACCGAACGTGCAGCAAACGACACGCGGTGATCGACCGGGCCACGATACGCCGCCCCAAACCAGCGCCGCGCGCATGTTCCGCCACGGCAATCGAGCGCAAAAGTGCGGCGTCGCCATAATGCTCAAAGCCACCGCATCCGCACATCGTCGGGCCTTCCATCGCGACCACGCAATTCCGCACATGGTCGCTCACGCCGACGACGGGCAGACCGCATCGATGCAGCAGGGCTTCAATCGACGTCAGGTCGTTGACCGTGGCGGGACGGATCTCCACTTGTACTCCTTGGACGGGATTCTAGATACGCCGCTGATTCACGCGCTTCGACAGTGCCTCGGCGCTTTCCTTCCGCTCGCTGTACCGGTCGACCAGATAGGGGCCGATATCCCGCGTCAGCAAAGTAAATTTGACCAGCTCCTCCATGACGTCGACAACACGATCGTAATAGGACGACGGCTTCATTCGGCCGGTTTCGTCGAATTCGGCGAACGCCTTGGCGACCGACGACTGGTTAGGGATGGTCAGCATGCGCATCCAGCGCCCCAGCACGCGCATCTGGTTCACGGCGTTGAAAGACTGCGATCCGCCGCTGACTTGCATCACCGCAAGCGTTTTGCCCTGCGTCGGCCGGACTGCGCCGACCGACAGCGGAATCCAGTCGATTTGCGACTTCATGATCCCGGTCATCGCACCGTGCCGTTCCGGCGAGCACCAGACCATCCCTTCCGACCACATCACCTGTTCGCGCAGCTCGACCACCTTCGGATGACTCTCGGGCGCGTCGTCGGGCAGCGGCAGGCCGCTCGGATTGAACACGCGCACCTGCGCACCCATCGCCGTGAGCAGACGTGCGGCTTCCTCGATCAGCAAGCGGCTGAACGAGCGCTCACGGAGCGAGCCGTACAGAAGCAGAAACCGCGGCGGATGTGTCGACGGTGTCGCTGGCCGCAATCGATCGGCATCCGGCACGCGAAACAGCGTCGGGTCGAGTTGCGGCAGGTCTTTCAATTGCTCAGACACGCTTGCCCTCCGATCGATCACGACCTCGCCGTCTTCCTTGGTGAACGGCCCTTTCTGCGGGTTCGGCAGTATGTCCAGGACGGCTTCCGACGGCCGGCAAAGCTTCGTGCCGATCGGCGTGACCACGATGGGTCGATTCATCAGAATCGGATGCTGCCCGATGAAATCGAGCAACTGCGCATCGGTCCACTTCGGATCGCCAAGGCCGAGTTCCGCATAAGGCGTGCCCTTCTCGCGCAGCACCTCGCGTACGGTCAGGCCCGCGTCGGCCAGCAGCTTGACTAGCGTTTCACGCGACGGCGGCGTCTCGAGGTACTCGATAACGATCGGCTCTTCGCCGCTGTTACGAATCAGCGCCAGCGTATTGCGCGACGTGCCGCAGCCGGGGTTGTGGTAAATCGTGATGGCAGTCATGTCGAGCGTCCTGTGTTCTGATCAAGCGCGGCACTCGTACCAGCGCTTCGACTGGTTCACGATACGCACCACCAGCAGCATGACCGGCACTTCGATCAGCACGCCGACGACAGTGGCCAGCGCCGCGCCGGAATGGAAACCGAACAGGCTGATCGCGGCCGCGACGGCCAGTTCGAAGAAGTTCGACGCGCCGATCAGCGCCGACGGGCATGCGATGTTGTGCTTCTCGCCGACCGCGCGGTTGAGCCAGTAGGCCAGCGCCGAATTAAAGAACACCTGGATCAGGATCGGCACCGCGAGCAGCGCGATCACCAGCGGCTGCTTCAGGATCGCTTCGCCCTGGAACGCGAACAGCAACACGAGCGTGGCGAGCAGCGCGGCGATCGACCACGGGCCGATCTTCGCCATTGCCGCATCGAACGCCGCCTGCCCCTTCGCGAGCAACACCTTGCGCCAGATCTGCGCGAGGATCACCGGAATCACGATGTAGAGCACGACCGACGTGAGCAGCGTCGCCCACGGCACCGAGATCGCCGACATCCCCAACAGCAGCCCGACCAGCGGCGCGAATGCGATCACCATGATGCTGTCGTTCAGCGCGACCTGCGACAACGTGAACAGCGGATCGCCTCCCGTCAGCCGGCTCCAGACGAACACCATCGCCGTGCAAGGCGCGGCCGCCAGCAGGATCAGCCCTGCGATGTAGCTGTCGAGCTGGTCCGCCGGCAGCAACGGCGCAAACAGGTGGCGGACGAACAGCCAGCCGAGGAACGCCATCGAGAACGGCTTGACGAGCCAGTTCACGATGAGCGTGACGCCGATGCCTTTGACGTGCTGACGCACTTCATGCAATGCACCGAAGTCGACCTTGACCAGCATCGGGATGATCATCACCCAGATCAACAGCCCGACCGGCAGATTGACCTGTGCGTACTCCATCCGGCCGATCTGCCGGAACAGGCCGGGCAGCACCTGGCCGAGCGCGATCCCGGCGACGATGCACAACGCGACCCAAACGCTCAGGTAGCGCTCGAAGAAGTTGATGGCGGATTTCGCGGCTGCGGCGGCCGTGGCCGGCGACGTCACGTTGGGTCTATTCATTTGACAGTGTTCATTCCCGAAGTCGTTGGCGGCCGTGCTTTTCGCGCGGGCCGTCCAGTGCACGGTCAGTTCTGCGAAATTTCGATCAGCGCTGCCTGGAGTTCGGCATGACTCATGCGGTCGAGCGGCAGCGCCAGCAACTGCAGCATCCGATAGCCGACCGCTTGCCGCGTCAGTTCGAACGCGAGACGCTTGCCTTCGTCGCCGCCCGCCGCATTCGACGGATCGGCATAGCCCCAGTGAACCTTGACGGGACTCCCGGGCCAGTACGGACAGGTCTCGGATGCCGCGCTGTCGCACACCGTCACGACGACGCGCATTTCAGGCGCAGCGTCGCCGACGAATTCGTCCCAGCTCTTGCTGCGATAGCCGCTGACGTCCACGCCGGCGTTCGTCAGTGCTTCCAGCGCAAACGGATTGAGACGGCCGCTCGGCGCGCTGCCGGCACTGTAGGCACGCACGTCCCGGCCGAGTTTCCCGGCCCAGTGATTGAGCATGCCCTCGGCAAGCACGCTGCGGGCCGAGTTGTGGGTGCAGAGGATCAGGATGTTCGTCGTCATGGGCGGAGGCACGCGAATGCGCATCAGGATGGGCAGGTGCCCGACGGCGAGCATGCCGACACCGGCGAGCACGGATTGCCGCCGCAACAGTTCTCCGTGAGGTAAGCCAGCAGGCCGTTCATCGTGGCGAAGTTCGCGCAGTAGAAGACGAAGCGGCCTTCCTGGCGGCTGGTGACGAGTTGCGCATGCGCCAGTTCCTTCAGATGAAAGGACAGCGACGACGGCGGCACGTCCAGCAACGTGGCAATCTGCCCGGCCGGCATGCCTTCCGGACCCGCCTGCACGAGTGCGCGGAACACGGCGAGCCGGGACTCGTGTGCGAGTGCCGCAAGGGCGGCAATGGTCTGGTTCGTTTCCATATTTCGATAATAATCGAAATATGGAAACTTTGTAAGCGCCAATCTGTTGATCGGCGGCCGCCAACCGCATCTCGTCACACCCGACAATCTGCCGCGCACGCCGCCCGCGTCTCGGTACCTCTTCCGCGAATGCCCAGGCAGCGATACCGGCATACCGAGCGCACTACGCGCGCCGGTCACGCGTTCACGTCCTCGGCAATCCAGGCGGATTGGTCAGCGACCTGTCGATCGCCTCGGCATCGAGGCTCCAGCGGCCGAGCACCTTACGATAACTGCCATTCTCACAACGTGTCCTCGTCCCCGTCATCGCCGTCACGCCTCCATTTCCACTGCAAACGTTCATCCTCGTTCAGCACATGAAGGCCCGACCATATGGCGTGCGTCACCTCTTTCACTGCACAACCGCGCACGTTCCAACTCTTCCCCTGAAGTTTCTACGTAAAAACTGTCAAACTTTCCGCGCCCACACGCGCACCGCACGTCGGTCGCGCCAGCTTGCAAACTCATCCGCCTATCGATGCGCATCAGACGCTCGGTGTGATTCGCTACCGCAGTCATACAACGCTCGTGTCCCGGTCCGATTTGATCGGCAAGCCAAAGTCCGGACTCACCACGCAACGCTACGAACACTAAAAATCGCGGCGCGAACCGGCGCTCGGCAAACATCGTCGGCTCACCCGCTCGAAGGCCCGTGCCAGTCGGCGCTTCGACAGATTCCACCGCATCCCCACGGAACCCCGCGAACCTCACGAATCGTTTAACTTTCCGTGAGGACTTCGACACCGGCCGCTGCCTACTCTGTGCGCATGTTTTCAGCACCTGCTTTCAGGAGCCCGCCATGCCCACCCGTAGAGATCTGCTGTTCGCCGGCGCCACCGGCCTTGCCGCGCTCGCGGCGCTGTCGTCGATCGGCCGCCGTGCGCTGGTCGGCCGCGCGTTCGCCGCGCCGCCGGCCGCCGGCGCCGAACCCGCCGCCAAGCCAATGGCCGCCCCACGGATGGCCGCCCCGCGGATGGCCGCCCCATTCGAAGTCACCCTCAGCGATGCCGAATGGCGCCGCCGCCTGACGCCAGCCCAATACACGGTGCTGCGCAACGCCGGCACCGAGCCGCCGTACAGCAGCCCGCTGAACGACGAGCACCGCCACGGCATGTTCGCGTGCGCCGGCTGCGGCCTCGCGCTGTTCTCGTCGAGCACCAAATTCGACAGCCACACCGGCTGGCCGAGCTTCTGGAAGCCGCTCGACCACGCGGTCGCGACCGAGGTCGATACGTCGTTCGGGATGGCGCGCACCGAAGTGCACTGCCGCCGCTGCGGCGGCCATCTCGGCCACGTGTTCGACGACGGCCCGCCGCCCACCGGGCTGCGCTACTGCATGAACGGGCTCGCGCTCGTCTTCCACCCGGCCGCCGCCTGAGCCGCCGCCACCTTCCTGAACTGAACGACCGGAGATGCCTCCATGCTGCTCATCGTCCTCGCCTATCTCGGCGGCGTGCTCACGATCCTGAGCCCGTGCATCCTGCCCGTGCTGCCGTTCGTGTTCGCGCGCGCCGACCAGCCGTTCGTGCGTACCGGCCTGCCGCTGCTCGTCGGCATGGCGCTCACGTTCACCGTCGTCGCCACGCTCGCCGCCGTCGGCGGCGGCTGGGTCGCGCAGGCCAACCAGGCCGGCCGCTGGCTCGCCATCGCGCTGCTCGCCCTGTTCGGCCTGACGCTGCTGCTGCCGCGCCTGGCCGAACACCTGACGCGCCCGCTCGTCGCGGCAGGCAACCGGCTCACCGGCTTCGCGCAGCGCGACGGCCGCGCGGCCGGCCCCGTGTCGTCGCTGCTGCTCGGCGTCGCCACCGGCCTGCTGTGGGCGCCGTGCGCAGGCCCGATCCTCGGACTCGTGCTGACCGGCGCCGCGCTGCGCGGCGCGAGCGTCGGCACGACGGTGCTGCTCGTCGCGTACGCGGCCGGCGCGGCAACGTCGCTCGGCATCGCGCTCGTGATCGGCGGCAAGGTGTTCGCCGCGATGAAGCGCTCGCTCGGCGCCGGCGAATGGATCCGGCGCGGCATCGGCGCGACGCTGCTGGCCGGCGTCGCGGCGATCGCGCTCGGCCTCGATACGGGCGCGCTCGCGCAGCTGTCGACCGTCACGACCGGCGGGCTGGAGACGAAGCTCGTCGACCGGCTCGGCGGCCACTCGAACGGCGCGCCCGTGGCAATGGCCGCGACCGGCAACGCCGACAACACCGGCAGCAGCAGCAACAGCGGCGCAGCGAGCGGCGCGATGATGGCCGCAACGTCCGGCGACGCACCGGCCGCGGGCGGTGCAATGACCGGCAGCGCGATGATGCGCGCGGCCGACACGACACCCGCGATGCACGCCCCGGCCGCACTGCCCGTCGAAGGCGCGCTGCCGTCGCTCGACGGCGCCGTGCAGTGGCTGAACTCGCCGCCGCTGACGGCGGCCGGCCTGCGCGGCAAGGTCGTGCTCGTCGATTTCTGGACGTACTCGTGCATCAACTGCCTGCGCACGCTGCCGTACACGACCGCGTGGGCGCGCAAATATGCGCCGTACGGGCTCGTCGTGATCGGCGTGCACGCGCCGGAGTTCGCGTTCGAACGCGACATCGGCAACGTGAAGAAGGCCGTGCACGACCTCGGCATCGACTACCCGGTCGCGATCGACAACCGCTATGCGATCTGGCGCGCATTCGGCAACGAATACTGGCCCGCGCACTATTTCATCGACGCGCAAGGGCGGATCCGCCATCACCACTTCGGCGAAGGCGAATACACGCAGTCGGAACGCGCGATCCAGTCGCTGCTCGCGGAAGCCGGCCACCCCGAAGCGCTGAACGTGCCGCTCGGCCTCACCGGCGCGCCCGCGAAGGGCGCGCTCGCGGCGGCCGACAGCGCGGACGTGCGCTCGCCCGAAACCTATGTCGGCTATGCACGCGCCGACGACTTCACGTCGCCGGGCGGCGTCGTGCGCGACGCGACGCACCGCTACGACGCGCCCGCGCATCCCGAACTGAACGACTGGGGCCTCGCCGGCGCGTGGCAGGTCGGCGCCGAGCGCGCGACGCTCGCCGCGCCGGCCGGGAAGATCGTCTACCGCTTCCATGCGCGCGACCTGCACCTCGTGCTCGGCCCGGGCACGAACGGCAAGCCGGTGCGCTTTCGCGTGACGCTCGACGGCGCGGCCCCCGGCGCCGCGCACGGCACCGACGTCGATGCGCAGGGCTACGGCACCGTCACCGGGCAGCGCCTGTACCAGCTCGTCCGGCAGCCCGGCGCGATCGCCGACCGCACGTTCTCGATCGAGTTTCTCGACCCCGGCGTCGATGCCTATGCGTTCACGTTCGGTTGATCGCGCACGCCGACCGACCGCCGTCTTCCGTCCCGCATTCCGAAGGAGCAAACCATGATCCCGACATCCACTCGCGATTGCCCGCCGCGGCGGCGGGCGGTCATGCTGCGCCGCATCGGCGCGATCGCCGTCGCGGCCGCCGCCGTGTTCGGCTACCAGCGCGTCGTCGCGTCCGCGGAACCGATGCATGCGGTGCCGGCACCGACGCTCGACGAAACACCAGGCGCGGCGCACGAAGAAACGGCCGTGCTGGCAGGCGGCTGCTTCTGGGGCGTGCAGGGCGTGTTCGAGCACGTGAAGGGCGTGAAGCAGGTCACGGCCGGCTACGCGGGCGGCGCCTCCGAAACCGCGCACTACGCGCTCGTCGGCACCGGCCTCACGGGCCATGCGGAATCGGTACGCATCGTGTACGACCCGACGCAGATCACGTACGGCCGGCTGCTGCAGGTGTTCTTCTCCGTCGCGCACGACCCGACCGAACTCAACCGGCAAGGCCCCGACGACGGCACGCAATACCGGTCGGCGATCTTTCCGACCACGGCGCAGCAGCGCGCCGTCGCGACAGCGTACATCGCGCAGCTCGGCGCCGCGCACGCATTCGCGGCGCCCGTCGTCACGCGCGTCGAAGCGTACAAAGGCTTCTATGCGGCCGAGGCGTATCACCAGAACTACCTCGAACTGCACCCCGACGCGCCGTACATCGCATACAACGACCTGCCGAAGGTTGCCGGACTCAAGCAGCGCTTCCCCGCGCTGTACCGCGCCGACGCGGTGCTGTGGCGCGATGCGCGGATGTGACGGCGTGCCGGGCGGGCGGCGCGGCTCGAGCACCCCGCGCCGCCGCCCTGGTTTGCGCTGCATCAAGGAAACCCGCGCCGCGCCGACCGGGCATACCCGTATCGCACCCGCTTGGCACGCCAACTTCGCGTAGACTGCTTCAGATTCCCGCCGCGTTTCGCGGTGCTCGGAACCCCAGTCGAGCCAGGAGGCGTCACGCATGCGCGCAGTGCCTTTGTCTGACAGCGGCACCCTCGAACAACCGTCCACCGGCACGGTCGTGCGCGACCTGCGCCGCGTGCCGATCCATCCCGATCACTGGTATCCGCTCGCGTGGTCGCGCGAACTCAAGCGCGGCAAGACGCTCGGCGTGCATTTCGCCGGCGACCCGATCGTGCTCGTCCGCACCGAATCCGGCGCCGTGTATGCGCTCGAAGATCGTTGCGCGCACCGCCAGGTGCCGTTGCATGCGGGCGTCGTGACCGGCGAAACGCTGCGGTGCTGCTACCACGGCTGGACCTACGCGTGCGACAGCGGCCACTGCGTCGACGTCCCGTATCTCGGCCGCGATCGCCTGCCCAACGGCGTGCGCGCATACCCGTGCCGCGAAGCGCACGGGCTGATCTTCGTCTTCCCCGGCGACGCGACGCTCGCCGGCGAGCGCCCGTTTCCCGCACTCGAATCGGCGGACGATCCCGCATACAAGACACGCCGTTTCGGCCGCGAGGTCAAGTGCCACTACTCGTTCATGCACGAGAATCTGATGGACATGAACCATCAGTTCCTGCATCGCAAGCAGATGGGACAGATGCGCGCGCGCAGCGTCGGCCGCCGCCGCGGCGACGACTGGGTCGAGGTCGACTACACGTTCGCGCGGATGGAAGGCAAGCAGCCGGTCGGCGAGGCGCTCGTGTTCGGTTCGAGCAAGAAGCCCGGCGACCAGGCCAACAAGAGCGTGATGACGGTCCGCACGGGCTACCCGTACCAGACGCTGCAGATCCGCTCGAGCGAAGGCACGCTCGTGATGGACCTGTGGATCGTCTACGTGCCGCTCGACGCGGCGCAGCGTACCAATCGTACGTTCGGACTGCTGTCGATCCACAAGCCGGGCATCCCGTTCGCGCTCGATCTCGCGTGGCCGCTGCTCGTCTGGTTCACCGAGCGGATCTTCCGCGAGGATCGCTGGATCGTCGAACGCGAGCAGGAAGCGCACGACCGGCAGGGCGCCGACTGGAACCACGAGGTGTTTCCGGTCATCAACGAACTGCGCGACCTGCTGCGCGAATGCGGCGCGCGCACGGTGATCCCGATCCACCAGACAGGCGCGGGCGACGCTCGTTGACATCGCAACGAACGCGCCCGCCCGGCGGCCGCTTGACGGGCTCGCTCGACCGAGCCCGCGCAGCCGGCCCGCTTAGCCGGCCCGCTCGACCGGGTGCGGCTCGCGCAGCCGGTTCGCGATGCGCGCGGCCTCGTAGTAGCCGGCGGCAGGCGGCCGCTTCAGGTAGCGGCCGGCCCCGCGCTGCGCACGCAGCTCGCCGTCGGCCCACGCGAGCGCTCCACGCGTGAGCGTGTGCGTCGCGACGCCCTGCACCGTCATCCCTTCGAACACGTTGAAGTCGACCTGCTGGTGATGGGTCTTCACCGAGATCGTCTTCGTCGCGGCCGGATCCCACACGACCAGATCGGCGTCGGCCCCGACCTGCACGGCCCCCTTGCGCGGATACAGGTTGAAGATCTGCGCGGCATTGGTCGACGTGATCCGCACGAACTCGTTCGGCGTGATGCGGCCGTGGTTCACGCCGTGATGCCACAGCACCGACATGCGGTCCTCGACGCCGCCGCAGCCGTTCGGGATCTTCGTGAAGTCCTCGCGACCCATCGCCTTCTGCGATGCGCAGAACACGCAGTGATCGGTCGCCGTCGTATGCAGCTGCCCTGCCTGCAGCCCGCGCCACAGCGCCTCGCGATGTTCGGCCGAGCGGAACGGCGGGCTCATCACGTGCGCGGCCGCGCGCGTCCAGTCCGGGTCGCGATACACCGCCTCGTCGATCACCAGATGGCCCGGCAGCACCTCGCCGAACACGCGCAGTCCTTCGCTGCGCGCGCGCGAGATCGCATCGACCGCATCCTTCGCCGATACGTGCACGATATACACGGGCACGCCGAGCACTTGCGCAATGCGGATCGCACGGTTCGCGGCCTCGCCTTCGACCTCGGGCGGACGCGACAGCGGATGCGCTTCCGGCCCCGTCATCCCGCGCGCGAGCAGCGCCTTTTGCAGCTGGAACACGAGCTCGCCGTTTTCCGCGTGCACGGTTGGCAGCGCGCCGAGCTCGAGCGAACGCGAGAAGCTGTTCACGAGGATCTCGTCGTCGGCCATGATCGCGTTCTTGTACGCCATGAAGTGCTTGAAGCTCGACACGCCGTGCTCGCGCACGAGCGTGCCCATGTCGCGGTGCACCGATTCGTCCCACCACGTGACGGCCACATGGAAACCGTAATCGGCCGCCGCCTTCTCGGCCCAGCCGCGCCACTCGCGGAACGCATCCATCAGCGGCTGCTTCGGGCTCGGGATCACGAAGTCGATGATGCTCGTCGTGCCGCCCGACAGGCCGGCTGCCGTACCCGAGTAGAAATCGTCGCTCGCCGTCGTGCCCATGAACGGCAGTTCCATGTGCGTATGCGGATCGATGCCGCCCGGCATCACGTACTGGTCGTGCGCGTCGACGATGCTCGCGCCGGCCGGCGCGTCGATCTTCTCCGCGATCTGCAGGATCGTGCCGCCGTCCTGCGGGTCGGCACACAGGATGTCCGCACGATAGGTCCGGTCTGCATCGACCACGGTGCCGCCGCGAATCAGGATTGCCATTTCGTTGCCTCCTCGTTGACTGTCGGGTGCCGCATGCGGCGCCGATGCCGGTTATGTCCGCGCATCGGGTGCATCAGGCGCTCGCGATCTGCGCGCGCTGTCCGGCGCGCCACTTCATCCAGGTGCCGTACACGCCGGACGCCAGCACGAGGCCGACGAACCACGCATATGTGTAAAGCGTGTTGAAGAACGCCGGCACGTTCGCGAACGATGCCGGAAATGCCGTGTGCAGGAAGCCGGGCAGGTTCGGCAGCACGCCGACCGCGAGCGCGACCAGCGCGGCCGGGTTCCAGCCGCGCGTATAGCTGAAGCCGCCGCGCTCGTCGAACAGCGCGCGCGTGTCGAGCCGCGTGCCGCGAATCAGGAAGTAGTCGACCATCAAAATCCCCGCGACCGGCCCGAGCAGCGCCGAGTACCCGACGAGCCAGGTGAAGATGTAGCCGTCGGTCGTGGCGAGGATCTTCCACGGCATCATCACGATCGCGATCGTCGCGGTGATCAGGCCGCCCGTGCGATACGAGATCGCCTTCGGCCACAGGCTCGAGAAGTCGTACGCGGGGCCGACCAGGTTCGCCGCGAGGTTGCAGCACATCGTGTCGAGCGTGAGGATCACCAGCGCGATGCCGACACCGATGCCGGTCATCCGGCTCGTCAGGTCGATCGGATCCCAGATCGCGTTGCCGTAGATCACCACGGTGGCCGACGTCACGACGACCGACACCACCGACAGCAGCGCCATCGGCAGCGGCAGCCCGATCGACTGTCCGATGATCTGGTCGCGCTGCGAATGCGCGAAGCGCGTGAAGTCGGGGATGTTCAGCGCGAGCGTCGCCCAGAAGCCGACCATCGCGGTCAGGCCCGGCCAGAACGTCGCCCAGAACAGCCCGGCCTTCTTGCCGCCCGCCGCGAACTGCGACGGCGCCGACAGCATCGAGCCCACGCCGCCCGCCTGCGACGTCGCCCACCACACGAGCGCGACGCACATCACGACCTTGATCGGCGCGGACCAGCTTTCGAGCCAGCGGATCGAATCGGTGCCGTGCAGGATGAAGTAAAGCTGCAGCGCCCAGAACACCAGGAAGCATGCGAGCTGCCCGAGCGAAATGCCGGCGATCGGCAGCGCCGCGCCGTGCAGCGCGTTGCCGGTCAGGATGTTCAGCAGCGTATAGATCGCGCTGCCGCCGAGCCAGGTCTGGATGCCGTACCAGCCGCACGCGACGATCGCGCGCAACAGCGCGGGCAGCTTCGCGCCCTGCGTGCCGAACGACGCGCGCACGAGCACCGCGTACGGAATCCCGTGCTTCGCGCCGGCATGACCGATCAGCAGCATCGGCGCGAGCACGATCAGGTTGCCGAGCAACACGGTCAGCACCGCCTGCCACGGCGACATGCCTTCCTGGATCAGCCCGGCCGCGAGCATGTACGACGCGATGTTCATCACCATCCCGACCCACAACGCCGCGAAGTGATACCACCGCCACGTGCGCTGCGCCGCCGTCGTCGGCGCCAGGTCGTCGTTGTACAGGCTGCCGGCCGGCGCCGCGGCGCTGTCGGAATCGGCGGGAATCGCTGCTGGTTTCATCGAGGGCGCTCCACGTAAACGTCAGCGCCGGCATCGCACGATGCCGGCCGAACAGAACACAAGCAGCGGCGCGGACGGTGCCGCGCCGCCGGCCGCCGGTCAGGCCGCCTTCGCGTGCTTCTCCGGTTGCGCGGGGCTCGCGCCCGCATCGACGCGCGCCGGGTTGTTCGGATGCGTGGTCCAGTTCGCGTAGTCGCCCGCGTCGACACGCTCCATCGTGATGCATTGCTCGACCGGACACACATGCATGCAAAGATTGCACCCGACGCACGCCGCATCCACCACTTCGAAATGCCGCACGCCGTCCTTCTCGGCCGTGATCGCCTGGTGCGACGTGTCCTCGCACGCGATATGGCACAGCCCGCACTGGATGCAGCGGTCCTGGTCGATGCGCGCCTTGATGTCGTACTTCAGGTTCAGGTATTTCCAGTCGGTGACGTTCGGCACCGCGCGGCCGCGCACGTCGTCGAGCGTCGCGTAGCCCTTCTCGTCCATCCAGTTCGACAGTCCGTCCGCCAGATCCGTCACGATCCGGAAGCCGTAGTGCATCGCGGCGGTGCATACCTGCACGCTGCCGGCGCCCAGCACCATGAATTCGGCCGCGTCGCGCCACGACGAAATCCCGCCGATGCCGGAGATCGGCAGGTTCGGCGTTTCCGGGTCGCGCGCGATTTCCGCGACCATGTTCAGCGCGATCGGCTTGACCGCCGGACCGCAATAGCCGCCATGCGTGCCCTTGCCGTCGACCGTCGGCATCGGCGCCATCTGGTCGAGGTCCACCGCGACGATCGAGTTGATCGTGTTGATGAGCGACACGCCGTCCGCGCCGCCCTTGTACGCGGCGCGCGACCCCATCCGGATGTCGCTGATGTTCGGCGTGAGCTTCACGAGACACGGCAGCTTCGTGCCCTCCTTGACCCAGCGCGTGACCATCTCGACGTATTCCGGCACCTGCCCGACGGCCGCGCCCATCCCGCGCTCGCTCATCCCGTGCGGGCAGCCGAAGTTCAGTTCGACCGCATCGGCGCCCGTATCCTCGACCAGCGGCAGAATCCATTTCCAGTCGCGCTCGTTGCACGGCACCATCAGCGACACGATCAGCGCGCGGTCCGGCCAGTCGCGCTTCACCTGCGCGATCTCCTTCAGGTTCACGTCGAGCGGGCGATCGGTGATCAGCTCGATGTTGTTCAGCCCGGCGATCCGCTGCCCGTTCCACTGCACCGCGCCATAGCGCGAACTGACGTTGACGACGTGCGGATCGAGCCCGAGCGTCTTCCAGACGACGCCGCCCCAGCCGGCCTCGAATGCGCGGTTGACGTTGTACGCCTTGTCGGTCGGCGGCGCGGAAGCGAGCCAGAAGGGATTCGGCGAAGTGATGCCTGCGATAGTGCAGCGAAGGTCGGCCATGTTCGGCTCCGTGAGAATGGGGACGTTTATCGTGGCGCGCGTGACGTGCGCGCTGCCGTTGCGTATGCCGCGCTCACGCGGCCCTGGCGTCGCGCTGCGCGAGCGCCGCATCGATCGCGGCGGCCGCGTGCTTGCCGTCCTGCACGGCCTGTACCGTCAGATCGATGCCGCCCGTCGCCGCGCAGTCGCCGCCGGCCCATACGTCGGGCAACGCCATGCGGCCGTCGGCATCGACCGCGATGCGCGTGCCGTCCGCCGTCAGCAATGCAGCGTCGACGCCGTCCGGCACCAGCGTCTGGCCGATCGCCTTCAGCACCATGTCCGCGTCGACGGTGAAGCGCTCGCCGGACGCCGCCTCGAATTCGATGCCCGTCACGTGCCCGTCCGCGCCCGCGATACGCACCGGCTTCGCATGCGTGACCAGCGTGACGCCGCTTTTCTGCGCGAACTCGCGTTCGGCCCAGGTCGCGCTCATCGCCTCCACACCGCGCCGGTACACCATCGTCACGCGCTGCGCGCCGAGCTTGCGGCTCTGCACGGCTGCGTCGATCGCGGTATTGCCGCCGCCGATCACGACCACGCGCCGCCCGACCGGCACATTCTCCAAAGCGTCGGCCTGCCGCACCCGCTCGATGAAGTCGACCGCGTTCATCACGCCGTCCAGTTGTTCGCCGTCGATCGCGAGCGTACGCACCCCGCCCAGGCCCATCGCGAGAAACACCGCGTCGTGCCGCTCGCGCAGCGCGTCGAGCGTCACGTCGCGTCCGAGTGCGACGCCGGTCTCCAGCGTGATGCCGCCGACCGACAGCAGCCACTCGACTTCGCGCTGCGCGAAATCGTCGACGGTCTTGTATGCGGCGATCCCGTATTCATTCAAGCCGCCCGCCTTCGGCCGCGCGTCGAACAGCGTGACGCGATGGCCGGCAAGCGCGAGCCGGTGCGCGCATGCAAGCCCGGCCGGCCCCGCACCGACCACGGCGACATGCCGCCCCGTATCGGGTGCGCGCGTGAAGCGTACCGCGCCGGTCGCCATCGCCCAGTCGGTCGCGTGCCGCTGCAGCGCGCCGATCGCAACCGGCTGCGCATCCTGATGATTGCGCACGCAGGCGCCTTCGCACAGGATCTCGGTCGGACAGACCCGCGCGCACATCCCGCCGAGCGGATTCGCCGACAGGATGTCCATCGCCGCCCCTTTCAGGTTGCCGTTGCCGATCTTGCGGATGAAGCTCGGGATGTCGATCTGCGTCGGGCACGCCTGCACGCAGGGCGCGTCGTAGCAGTAGTGGCAGCGGCTGGCAGCGGCCGCCGCGGCAGTCGGATCGAGCAGCGGCGCGATGTCGGCGAATTCGCACGAGAGTTGCGTGGACGACAGGCGATGCGCGGCGATATCGCCGGTTGGCTTGGTGGTCATACGCGTTCCTTCGACTGGGTGGAGACAAAGCCGTCCCCGCCGGCTGCGGATGCACAGTCGGGGCGGTTTTTATAAGGAATGCTACGGTCTGATGCCGGGCAGCCTCCTGGCTGCGTTACGTGCGATGCGTCATGAAGCCGGCTCGCATGCGCGCGACAGCATCGCGTGCAGCAGCACGTTCGCGCCGGACTCGATCCATGCAGGCGTCGCGTCCTCGATCTCGTTGTGGCTGATGCCGTCGACGCATGGCACGAACACCATCGACGTCGGCGCGACCTGCGCCAGATAGCATGCGTCGTGGCCCGCGCCCGACACGATGTCGCGATGCGAGTAGCCGAAGCGGTCGGCCGCGGCACGCACGGCCGCCACGCAGGCCGGATCGAATGCGACGGGCTCGTAGTAGAAAATCTGCTCGAGCTCGGTTTCGAGCCCGATAGCGGCGGCGATGCGCGCGACGCCGTCGCGCAGCGCGGCGTCCATCCGCGCGAGCACGGCGTCGTCCGGATGCCGGAAATCGACGGTGAAGAACACGCGGCCCGGGATCACGTTGCGCGAGTTCGGGTGCACCTGCATCATGCCGACCGTCGCGCAACCGAACGGCGCGTGATCGAGACCGATCCGGTTCACGAGATCGACCACGCGCGACGCGCCGAGCAACGCGTCGCGGCGACGCGGCATCGGCGTCGGGCCCGCATGCGCTTCCTGCCCGGTGAACGTGATCTCGTACCAGCGCTGCCCCTGCGCATCGGTCACGACGCCGATCGTCTTGCACTCCGCTTCGAGAATCGGCCCCTGCTCGATATGCAGCTCGAACGCCGCATGCAGCTTGCGCCCGCCGCACGGCACGTCGCCCGCATAACCGATGCGAGCGAGTTCCTCGCCGATCGTCTTGCCGTCGACGTCCTTGCGCGACAGCCCGTATTCGAGCGGGAACACGCCCGCGAACACGCCCGATGCGACCATCGCCGGCGCGAAGCGCGATCCTTCTTCGTTGGTCCAGATCACGACCTCGACCGGATGCTCGGTCTCGATGCCGTGATCGTTCAGACTGCGAATCACTTCGAGACCGCCCAGCACGCCGTAGATGCCGTCGAACCGGCCGCCCGTCGGCTGCGAATCCGCGTGCGAGCCGGTGACGACCGGTGCCGCATCGGCCACGCGGCCCGCGCGGCGCATGAACACGTTGCCCATCGTATCGACCGTCACCGTGCAGCCGGCGGCCTTCGCCCAGCCGACGATCAGGTCGCGCCCTGCCTTGTCGAGATCGGTCAGCGCGAGGCGGCAGACACCGCCCTTCGGCGTCGCGCCGATCTTCGCCACCTCCATCAGGCTGTCCCACAACCGCTTGCCGTCGACCTTGATCGACGTGTCGAATGCTGCCCGTTTCACTGTTTCCGATACCGCGTTCATTCGTATCGCTCCTGTGGGGTCGTCATGTCGTCATCCCGGTCGATGCCGGTGCACGCATTGCTTCTGTCGGGGCAAACCCGCACACGCAATGTGCATGTGCGCATCGTTCGCGTCATGCGTCCGATCGAGCGGCGAAGACATTGGCACTCGATTCCGTCACGCGTCGAATCCTGTCCGATTGGACAGGTTTTAGACGATCAAAATGTGCAATGCAATGTCTTTCTTTCGCGGGTCTCGCCGAGCGAGAAACGTGCCACCGCATCGCAGCATGGCGCGCACTGCCGTGATGCAAGCGCGTGCGCTCAACGCAGACGAGCGGCTAGAATGAAGCCCAACGCGGCATGCACGCCGCGCGAGGGCAACGATGAGACATGACAAAGCGGGCGCCGAAGCGGCCGGCTCCGACGAAACGCACACGCCTTTGCGGCGACGCAAGGCACACATCCGCGAGTCCAACGAAGCGCATTTGCTCGCCTGTGCGGAAGCCGTATTCGCGGAGCGCGGGCTCGACGGCGCGAGCACCGCGATGATCGCCGAACGCGCGGGCCTGCCGAAAGCGAACCTGCATTACTACTTCCCGACCAAGCTCGCGCTGTATCGCCGCGTGCTCGACGATCTGTTCGAAGACTGGCACCACGCGGCCGGATCGTTCGAGGACGGCGACGATCCGGTGGAGGCGATCGCCAGCTACGTGCGCGCGAAGATGGATCTGTCGCGCCGCCGCCCGCTCGGCTCGAAGGTGTGGGCCAACGAGATCATCCACGGTGCGACGCACATGCAGGACATCCTGTCGGAACGCGTGAAGCCGTGGTTCGACAAGCGCGTGGCCGTGGTCGAAGGCTGGATCGCGCGCGGCTTGCTCGCGCCGGTCGATGCGCACGCGTTGCTGTACCTCGTGTGGGCGACCACGCAGCACTATGCGGATTTCGATGCGCAAATCCGCGCGCTGAGCGGCAAGCGTGCGTTCACGCAGAAGGGGTTCGACGAGAAGACCGAGCAGGTCGTGCAGCTCGTGATCCGCGCATGCGGCGCGGTGTCGCCGAACGCGAACGCGTAACGCGCGCGCCATCCCCGAAAGACAAAACGGGCGGCGAGCACGACGCAGGAAGACCCTGCGCAATGCCCGCCGCCCGCCGCCCGCGTCGCGATACGGCGTGCCGGCCGTATCGCGCACGATGCGTTGGCGTCGTGCGTTCGCGTCAGCCGATGCGTTCGATCGCGATCGCCGTCGCCTCGCCGCCGCCGATACACAGCGACGCGACGCCGCGCTTCTGACCATACGCTTCGAGCGCGGCCAGCAGCGTCACCATCACGCGCGCACCCGATGCGCCGATCGGATGTCCGAGCGCACACGCGCCGCCGTGCACATTGACCTTGTCGTGCGGCAGGTCGAGATCGCGCATCGCGGCCATCGCGACCACCGCGAACGCTTCGTTGATCTCGAACAGGTCGACGTCGCGCAGGTTCCAGCCGGTTTTTTCCGACAGCTTGCGGATCGCGCCAATCGGCGCCGTCGCAAACAGGCCGGGCTTGTTCGCGTAGGTCGAATGCCCGACGATCACGGCTTTCGGCGTGAGACCGAGCCGTTCCGCTTCCGAGCGACGCATCATCACGAGCGCGGCCGCGCCGTCCGAAATCGACGACGAGTTCGCCGCCGTCACCGTACCGCCTTCGCGGAACGCCGGCCTGAGCGTCGGAATCTTGTCGAGCTTCGCGTTGCCCGGCTGCTCGTCGATCGACACGACGGCTTCCGTCTTGCCGGCCTTCACCGTCACCGGTGCGATCTCCGACACGAAACGCCCTTCCGCGATCGCGCGTTGCGCGCGCGTCAGCGACGTGATCGCGAACGCATCCTGCTCCTCCCGCGTGAACTGGTAGGCCTGCGCGCAATCCTCGGCGAAGGTGCCCATCAGCCGGCCCTTGTCGTACGCATCCTCCAGCCCGTCGAGGAACATGTGGTCGAGCACCTGGCCGTGCCCCATGCGCATCCCCGCACGCGCCTTCGGCAGCAGATACGGCGCATTCGACATGCTCTCCATCCCGCCCGCGACGGCGACGTCCGCCGAGCCGGCCAGCAGCAGGTCGTGCGCGAACATCGCGGCCTTCATGCCGGAGCCGCACATCTTGTTGACCGTCGTCGCGCCCGCGCCCAGCGGCAACCCGGCCTTCAGCGCGGCCTGCCGTGCGGGCGCCTGCCCCTGACCGGCCGGCAGCACGCAGCCGAACACGATTTCATCGATGCGCTCGGCCGGTACGTTCGCGCGCTCGAGTGCCGCGCGGATCGCCACCGCGCCGAGGTCGCTTGCGCTGGCAGCGGCCAGGTCGCCCTGGAAACCGCCCATCGGCGTGCGTGCCGCCCCAACGATTACGATCGGATCCTGTGTCGTCATGATTGATTTCCTCCAGTGTCAGCGCGGTGCCATGCGCAGCGCGCCATCGAGACGGATGACCTCGCCGTTCAGCATCGTATTCTCGGCGATGTGGCGCACCAGCGCCGCAAATTCGTCCGGGCGGCCGAGCCGCGGCGGGAACGGTACGCTCTTGCCGAGCGCATCCTGCACGTCCTGCGGCATGCCGCTCATCATCGGCGTCGCGAAAATGCCCGGCGCGATCGTCACCACGCGAATGCCGAACCGCGCGAGTTCGCGCGCGATCGGCAGCGTCATGCCCACCACACCGCTCTTCGATGCCGCATAGGCGGCCTGTCCGATCTGCCCGTCGAACGCCGCGACCGACGCGGTATTGACGATCACGCCGCGCTCGCCTTCCGCGTTCGCGTCCTGCTTCGACATCGCGTCGGCCGCCAGCCGGATCATGTTGAACGTGCCGATCAGGTTGATCGACACCGCGCGCGCGAAGCGGTCGAGCGCATGCGGACCTTCGCGGCCGACCACTTTCTCGCCCGGCGCGACGCCCGCGCAATTCACGAGCGCATCGATCCGGCCGAACGCGTCGCGCGCGGCGGCGACGGCCGCCTGCCCTTCGGCGTCGCTCGTCACGTCGGTCTTCACGAAGCGCGCGGCCGCGCCGAGTTCATGCGCGAGGCTCGCGCCGGCGTCTTCATTGACGTCCAGCAGCACGGCCTTGCCGCCTTCGGCGACCACCATCCGCGCGACCGCGGCACCCAGGCCCGAACCGGCGCCCGTAATCAGAAAAACGCGATCCTTGATATTCATTCGCAGTCCGTATTCAGTATTCAGGATTGAACGGCCTTCTCGGCTTCCATCTTGCGCAGCACGAAGCGCTGGATCTTGCCGCTCGGGGTTTTCGGCAGCGCGTCGACGAAGTCGATCGCGCGCGGATAGGCGTGCGCGGACAGCCGCCGCTTCACGTGCTGACTCAGTTCGTCGGCCAGCGCGGGCGTGCCTTCGACGCCCTTCGACAGCACGACGTACGCCTTGACGATCTCCGTGCGCTCCGGGTCCGGCACGCCGATCACGGCGGCCTCGCTCACGGCAGGATGCTCGATCAGCGCGCTTTCCACGTCGAACGGGCCGATCCGGTAGCCGGACGACGTGATCACGTCATCCGCGCGGCCGATGAAGCTCACGGTGCCGTCCGGCTCCAGCTCGACGTTGTCGCCGGTCCGGTAGTAGCCGCCCGCGATCGCCGGCGTGTCCTGCTGCCAGTAGCCGTGGAACCATAGCAGCGGCGAGCGCGCGATGTCGATCGCGAGGTTGCCGGGCTCGCCGGGGCCGAGCTCGCGGCCTGCGTCGTCGAGCACCGCGACACGGTAGCCGGGCATCGCGAAGCCGGCCGAACCGGCATGGACGACGTGCGCGAGCCCGTGATGATTGTTCACGACCATCCCGAGTTCGGTCTGGCCGTAGTGGTCGTAGATCGGCGCGCCGAGCGCCGCGTCGAACCAGCGCACGACTTCCGGATTCAGCGGCTCGCCCGCGCTGCTGACGACGCGCAACGCCCCTTTCAGGCGCGCCGCCGCGTCGCTGCCGGCCGCCATCAGCATCCGGTACGCGGTCGGCGAGCCGGCGAGGCTCGTGATGCCGAGCCGTTCGATCACGTCGTAGGTGCTGTCGACGGTGAAGCCGCCTTCGTACAGCGTCGTCGCATGGCCGAGCAGCAGCGGGCCGGTGATCGCGTAATAAAGACCGTAGGCCCAGCCCGGATCGGCGATATTCCAGAAGCGGTCGCCTTCGCGCAGGTCGACCGCATCGCGCATGTACGCGCCGAACGCGAGCAGCGCGCGCAGCGGCACCGGCACGCCCTTCGGCAAGCCCGTCGTGCCCGACGTCGACATCATCATGAACAGGTCGGCGCCCTTGCGCAGCACCGGTTCGAACGTGTCGGACTGCGCATCCAGCGCCGCGCGGAAATCGATGTCGCCGGCCGGCAGCGCGTCGCCGGGCTCGCGCACCGTCGCGACCCGGGGACAATCGGCGATCTCGTCGAGCTTCGCGCGATTCGCGACGTTGGTCACGACCAGCCGCGCATCGCTCATGCGCAGCCGGTGCTCGATCGCCTTCGGGCCGAATGCGGTGAACAGCGGCTGATAGACGGCGCCCGCGCGCCACGTGCCGAGAATCGTCGCGACGAGCTCGGGCGTACGCGGCAACAGGCCGGCCACCACGTCGCCCGGCTTCACGCCCTGCGCGACCAGCAGGTTCGCGACGCGCGCCGACAGCGCCTGCATCTGCACAAACGTGAAGCTGCGGTGCTGGCCGCCGGCGTCGATCCAGTCGAGCGCGATCGCGTTCGCGTCCGCCGCTGCATGCCGGTCGCAGCATTCGACGCATGCGTTCAGGCCCCGCTCCAGGTCGCCGTGCAACTGCGTTGCGGCGGTCTCGATACGGAAGCCGGCCACGGCGTCGGCGTAGGCCGGCACCACCCGGGCGTTTGCTCCATCACGCATGCGTGTCTCCTGTTCGTTATGACCGTCGGCGAACCGGCGGTATATCGATGATGGTAGACAGCCGTCACATTGCAATCAATGACAAACAGAATCTAGAATCGTGATCGCTTTTGCCATGTCAGGAGGGCACGAAAAATGGGGCCGCAGATGATCTCGCCGGATTTCGTCGACGATGCGCTCGAGAGCCTGCGCCGGCAACGGATTCCGGTCGGCCCCGTGCTGCGCGCCGCGGGCTTGCCGGACACCGTGCGCGAGCCCGTCACGCCGCAACAGTACGGCCGGCTGTGGCTCGCGATCGCCGGCACGATCGACGACGAATTCTTCGGCCTCGCCGCCCGCCCGATGCGGCGCGGCAGCTTCACGCTGCTCTGCCATGCCGTACTGCATGCGGGCACGCTCGAGAAGGCGCTGCGGCGCGCGCTGCAGTTCCTGCGCGTGGTGCTCGACGAGCCGCGCGGCGAACTCGTCGTCGCCGACGGGCAGGCGCAGATCGTCCTGACGCAGTCGGGCGCACCGTATTCGGCGTTCGCTTACCGGACGTTCTGGCTGATCCTGCTCGGCGTCGCGTGCTGGCTGATCGGGCGCCGCATTCCGCTGCAGCGCATCGATTTCGCATGCCCGAGCCCCGATCAGCGCAGCGATTACCACCAGTTCTTCGGCGTGCCGGTGCATTTCGACCGCCCCGACAGCCGGCTCGCCTTCAACGCCGCATACCTCGCGCTGCCGACGATCCGCTCCGCGCAGGCGCTGAGGACGTTCCTGCGCGGCGCGCCCGGCAATCTGCTGGTCCGCTACCGGCACGACACCGGCTGGGTCGCGAAGACGCGCGCGCACCTGAAGGCGCGGCCGGCCGCCGAGTGGCCGGATTTCGATACGCTGGCCGTCCGCCTCGGCACGACGCCCGCGACGCTGCGTCGACGTTTGCGCAGCGAGGGGCAGAGCTTCGCGTCGATCAAGGACGAACTGCGTGGCGCGCTCGCCCAGTCGCTGCTGCGCGGGCACACGCTCAGTGTCGCGGAAATCGCGGCCGAGCTCGGTTTCACCGAGCCCAGCGCGTTTCACCGCGCGTTCCGGAAATGGACGGGCACGAGCCCGGGCGCGTTTCGCCGCGACGTCAATGCGGCGCAGCCGGAGCATTGACGCCCGGCGCCGCGCGGTCAGCGCGACATGCCGTCGATGCTCGGCGCAACGTCATGCATCGGTCGCGAAAACAGCTTGCACCCCGCGTAGTAGACGAGCGACGTCAACGACAATCCGACGATCCACGAGATGTCCGCACCGCCCAGCCGGTTTGCCAGCTCCCCGGTATAGAGATCGGTCGCCATGAACGGCGCCTGCGCGACGATGCCGATCAAATACGACCCGACCGCGATCGCGTTGAAGCGCCCGTAGATGCCGCCGTCCTGCCGGAAGAACGAATCGACGTCGTATTCGCCGTGGCAGACGAGGTAGTAATCGACGAGATTGATCGCCGTCCACGGCACGAGCACGTACAGCAGCAGCAGGATGAAGTTCGTATAGCCGGCCAGGAAATTGTTCTGCCCGAACAGCGCGATCGCGAGCGCGACGCAGCACAGCACGATCGCCGTGATCGCCCGTGCGCGGGCCCGGCCCGACCACGACGGAAAGAGCGTCTGCAATACGGTGATCGCCGACAGCGCGCCGCAATACAGCTCCATCGCGTTGCTGGCCGCGATGCCGAACGACAGCACGACGATCACGAGCACGCTGATGCCCTGCGTGAGGCCCGTGAGGCCGTTCACGACGTTGCCGTCGGGCGTGGCGAGGCCCACCAGGCAGCCGAGCAGCATCGGGAAGAACGAGCCGAGCACGCAGCCCCAGTAGCTCGACCAGAACGCCGTGCGCGGCCCCGTATCCGGCGGCAGGTAGCGCGAGTAGTCGGACACGTACGGCGCATACGCGATCTGCCACAGCGCGGCCACCGACATCGAACCGAGAAAGCCCGACAGGTTCAGCGAATGCTTCGAAAACGTATCGCCCGGCAGTCCGTGCACGAAGATGATCCACACGAATGCAAGCACGAGCACGGTGCCCGAACACCAGCTCAGCAGCCGTGCATACGCGTGGATCAGCTTGTACCCGTAGATCGATCCGAGCAGGCTGACCAGGCCGATCGCCACCACACCGGCGTCGAGCGGGATCCCTGGGCTGAGGCTGTGCAGCGCCTGCCCGCCGAACACGCAGTTCGACGCGAAGAAGCCGACGTACATCACGACGACCAGCGCGACCACCAGCAACGCACCGAACGAACCGAACTGCCCTCGCGTCTGAATCATCTGCGGCACGCCGAGCTGCGGCCCCTGCGCGGAGTGCAGCGCCATGAAGATCGCGCCGATCAGGCTGCCGAGGAGCGTCGCGAGCGCCGCCCACCAGAATGGCTGCTTGAACACCGTCGTCGCGAGCGACCCGGTGACGATCGTCAGCATCATGATGTTCGAACCGAACCAGATCGTGAACAGGTCCTTCGCGCTGCCGTGCCGCTCGGTCAGCGGAATCTGCTGGATCGTGCTTTCCTCGAGATGAGCAATGGACTCGTCCTGACTCATTTCGTCTCCTTGTCTCTGTTGTGATGTTCGTTGGCTTGCGCGGGATCGGGGCAAGTCAGTTGCACAAGCAACGGAGGCGTTCTTCTGCATACACGGGAAACGCTGCCTTCATGCATGGAATATTCAATTCGTATTCCTACATGACATCCAGAAAACGACCCAGCGCCGATGTGCTTGCTACCCTCGGTCGATCCGATCGGGTTCGCTCCGGATCGCCACTTGCCGAATCACACGCAATCGTGCGAGCCGCGGAAGCGGCATCCGTCGCGAGGCGCGACTCCGCTCGTCCCGCATCGAGCGGAGTCGCGCCACGCAACCGGTCAGCAGTCGATCCCGAGTACTTCCCTGGCGGTTGCATCCACGGCCTTGCGCATCATGCCAACCAGTTCGTCGATTTGCGCATGGTCGATCACGAGCGGCGGCGCAACGATCAGCCGGCCGTTCGTCGAACGCACGATCGCGCCGAGTTCGAACCCGACCGTCCGGCTGTGCCAGGTCAGATCGGCCTCGTTCGCGAAACGCTCGCGTGTCGCCTTGTTCTTCGCGAACTGGATGGCACCGACCGCGCCCACGCCCTGGATTTCGCCGACGAGCGGATGACCGTCGAACGCATCGCGCAACGCCTGCTGCAGGTACGGGCCGGTATCCGTCTTCGTCCGCTCGACGAGACGCTCGCGCTCGAGCACGTCGAGGTTGGCCAGCGCGACGGCGGCCGCGACCGGATGCCCCGAATAGGTCAGCCCGTGCGCATAGACGCCGCCCTTCTCGACCAGCGCATCGCCGACGCGCCGGCTCATGATCAGGCCGCCCATCGGCACATAGCCCGACGTCAGCCCCTTCGCCATGCAGATCAGGTCCGGCTCGAAGCCGAAGTGGCGATGTGCGAACCATTCGCCGGTACGGCCAAAGCCGCCGATCACCTCGTCCGCGCACAGCAGCACGTCGTATTGACGGCAGATGCGCTCGATCTCCTGCCAGTAGCCGTCCGGCGGGAAGATCATGCCGCCCGCGCCCTGGAACGGCTCCGCGACGAACGCGGCGACACGATCCGCGCCGATCTCGAGGATCTTGCGTTCGAGCGACAGCGCCGCCTGCTTGCCGAATGCCTCGGGGCTCAGGTCGCCGCCGTTCGCGTACCAGTACGGCTCGTCGACGTGCGTGATGTTCGGAATCGGCAAGTCGCCCATCTCGTGCATGAACGCCATGCCGCCCAGCGACGCGCTACCGACCGTCGAGCCGTGATAACCGTTCACACGGCCGATCAGCACCTTCTTCTCCGGCTTGCCCATCACGTCCCAGAAGCGGCGCACGGTGCGAATCAGCACCTCATTCGATTCGGAACCCGAATTGGTGTAGACGACATGGCTGAAACGATTGCCGAGCAGTGCAAAGAGCCGCTCCGACAGTTCGATCACCGACGGATGCGTCGTATGAAAGAACATGTTGTAGTACGACAGTTCCTTCATCTGCCGCGCGGCCGCGTCGATCAGCTCCGGCCGGCCATAGCCGACGTTGGTGCACCACAATCCCGACATCCCGTCGAGATAGCGGGTGCCGTCGTTGTCCCACAGGTAGACGCCTTCGCCGCGCACCATCACGCGCGCGCCTTCCTGGTTCAGCGCCTTCTGGTCGACGAATGCATGCAGGTGATGCGCGGCGTCGCTGCGTTGATAGTCCTGGGTCGTGCGATGCGGAAAGTTGGGCGCATTCATGTGCGAGTCTCCGGTTTCGTTGTGTGAAGCAAGGGGCAGGTGCGCTGCCGGTGCGGCAGGCTTCGTCTGCACGGCAGCGGTGCGAGGTGATGCGGGTCGCCGCGCCGAATCAGTAACTGATCCAGGTCGTCTTGAGTCCCGTGTACTTGTCGATCGCATGCAGCGACAGGTCGCGACCGAAACCCGACTGGCGGAACCCGCCGAATGGCGTCTGCGCGCTCAACGCGTCGACGGTATTAACGGACACGGTGCCGGCACGCAGGCGGCCCGACACGCGATGCGCGCGCGACAGGCTGCCGGTCCACACCGACGCGGCAAGCCCGTAGATCGAGTCGTTCGCGAGACGGACCGCCTCATCCTCGGTATCGAACGGAAGCACCGACAGGACGGGCCCGAAGATCTCGTCGCGCGCGATCGGGTCGCCATGCTTCACGTCGATGAAGATCGTCGGCTCGACGAAGTAGCCTTTGCCATCGACGCGCGGCGCGCCTCCGCCGATCGCGAGCGTTGCGCTCTTGCGGCCGCGCTCGATCCAGTCGCACACGCGACGATGCTGGTGTTCGTCGACGATTGCGCCCATGCCGCTCGCCGGATCCAGCGGATCGCCCGGCATGAACGCGGCGGCATGCGCAATCAGCCGATCGACGAACGCATCGTGAATCGAGCGCTGTACCAGCAGCCGCGAATTCGCGGAGCACACTTCGCCCTGGTTGAAGAAGATGCCGAAGCAGGCCTTGCGGGCCGCAAGATCGAGATCGTCCGTATCGTCGAAGACCAGATTCGGGCTCTTGCCGCCGCATTCCAGCCATACCTGCTTCATGTTCGACTGCGCGGCGTACTCGAGGAATTTCTTGCCCACGGCCGTCGATCCCGTGAACGCGAGCACGTCGACGTCGGGATGCAGGCCAAGCGCCCGCCCGGCGGTCTCGCCGTATCCCGGCACGACGTTCAGGACACCCGACGGCAAGCCGGCTTCGAGCGCGAGTTCCGCGAGACGCAGCGCAGACAACGGCGATTGTTCGGCGGGCTTCAGCACGACGCTATTGCCGGCCGCCAGCGCCGGCGCCACCTTCCACGCGACCATGTCGAGCGGGAAATTCCACGGCACCACCGCACCGACGACACCGAGCGGCTCGCGCGTGACGATCGCGAGGTTGCCGGGATCGGTGGAAGCGACCTCGCCGTTCAGCTTGTCGACGGCTTCGCCGTACCAGCTGAAGAGCCCTGCAGCAGCCGGCACGTCGATGCTGATCGCATCCGCGACGCGCTTGCCCATGTTCAGAGAATCGAGCAGCGCGAGCTCCGCGCCATGCGCGACGATCAGTTCGCCAAGCCGGCACAGCACACGCTTGCGTTCGGCCGGCGCGCAACGCGACCACACGCCCGATTCGAATGCTTCGCGGGCCGCGCGCACGGCATCGTCGATATCCGCCGCGTTGCACGACGCGACTTCCGCGATGACGGCTTCCGTGGCCGGATTGATTGCGGCGAACGTATGGCCGCTTCGGGCTGGCACGTTGCGGCCGGCGATATGCGCGAGCGTTCGTGGCGCAATCTGCGCGGCGAGTTGTCTCCAGTCCGCATGCCGATAGTTTTCTGTTGAAGTTGGGTTCATTCGAGACTCCGTTGTGACGACCAGGCGTTTGTGCGTTGTTCTCCGCCTGGACTCGACCCGACGAAAGACGCCAGCGGGCACGACCGATGCCGCTGACCGCCGTGAATCGCGGCAGTCATCCGGTTGTCAAACTGTCGGTCATCAAAAAGAGATCTGAAAGAACAGTTTTTCTTCTCATTGAAGAGGTTATTTCTATTCACTCGACCGTCGTGCAGTCGGTTTTCCTGTGACTTCGCGATCGTTGGGTGGTTTATTTGGATTCGATCGTTTCGAAGTTCGACGGCGATGGACGGCGCGACTCGCGGCGCCGAATAGCGGTGCGGCGTTGCATATCGTCCGGTCCGACCACATACTGGTCAGCCCATACGAACAAGGCTGCTTCGATGGTGACCGTCGATCAGGATGCTGCTTCGGTGCTGGGTGCGATCGGATCTGCCGTGTCCCTGCTGGCAGCGATTCCGTATGCGCTCGCGATCTATCGGCGCACCGTCCGTCCGCATCTGTTCACGTGGCTCGTCTGGTCGGTCGTCACCGCGATCGCGGCCGCCGGCCAGTTCGTTGCCGGTGCCGGCCCTTCGGCATGGTGTACGGCGGCGATCGCCGTCACCTGTTTCCTGACCTTCGTCGCGAGCATTTTTCGAGGCGAGCGCGGCTGGACGCGCATCGACTGGGTTTTTCTGTGCGCGGCGTTGTC
The DNA here is from genome assembly GCF_003366075.1 of Burkholderia sp. IDO3. Taxonomy (NCBI): domain Bacteria; kingdom Pseudomonadati; phylum Pseudomonadota; class Betaproteobacteria; order Burkholderiales; family Burkholderiaceae; genus Burkholderia; species Burkholderia sp. IDO3. The sequence goes on along the minus strand of NZ_CP028964.1, from coordinate 210,648 downwards.
GGCGATTCCGCTCTGGATGCTGACCGACGACCCGACGATCTCGATCTGTCTCGTCACGCTGATCGAGCTTGCCGGCCTCGGCCCGACCGTGCGCAAGACGCTGCACGATCCGTGGAGCGAGAGTCTCGCGTATTTCGCGCTGTGCGTGCTCAAGTACGCGTTGGCGTTGCTGGCGCTAAGCAGGTGGAATGTCGCGGTCGCGTTCTATCCATCGGTCAACATCATCGCGTCGATCGGCATCTGCACGCTGATGATCGTCCGGCGCCAGGCGCTGCCGAAAGCGGAGTAACGTCTGTCGGGTAACCGTGATGCCGGCATGCCCGCAACGTGTGAGTCGCCGCGAGAACCGTGCGACCATGCGTGGCGCCATGCTTCTTCGAAATGATGTGGGGCCGCGATATGGATGCCGTTCGGGATACAGTCCGTGCAGTGATCGAACCGTATGAAGCCGCACTTCGCGCGGCCATGCTGACCAACGACGCCGGGGTACTCGACACGTTACTGGATGACGATCTGATCTTCACCGTTCCGAGCGGGGTGATCATTTCGAAGAACGACGACCTGTCCGCGCACCGGGCGAAGCTGCTGCGTCTCGACGCACTGGATATCCAGGAAATGCGGGCGGATGCGATCGGAGAGCTGATCCTGACGACGACAAGAGCAATGCTTGCAGGTCGTTTCGACGGCACCGCCTTCAGCGGTACGTTTGCCTATACGCGCTTGTGGCGCCGGTCGGGAAGCAGTTGGCGTGTCGTCGCTGGACATGCATCGCAGATCGGGTGAGCTGCGATATGCAGGCGAATCGGTGAAGGCTAGGGTTCAAAGGTGAGTCGGCGTCGCGGCCGGCTCGCACCGACATACGATCGACCAGCCAAAGCAATCTGCCACTGCCCGCTCGCATTTCTGCCGCGCAAATGCAAAAACCCCCGCCTGTTCGGGCGGGGGTTCTCGGCTTAGGGAGCCTGACGATTACCTACTTTCACACGGGTATCCGCACTATCATCGGCGTAGAGTCGTTTCACGGTCCTGTTCGGGATGGGAAGGGGTGGGACCGACTCGCTATGGTCATCAGGCAAAGAGGGTTGTCACGCTGCTTCGCAACGCGACCAATCCGGGAAGAAGCAGTAATCTTGGTTGTGTGTATCACACACGAGAATCCAACCTGTCGCCTGGATCCTGCTCAGTGCCTTCGCACCGCGCCGATCTACAAGGCAGACTTGTTATAGGATCAAGCCTTACGGGCAATTAGTATCAGTTAGCTGAACGCATTACTGCGCTTACACACCTGACCTATCAACGTCCTGGTCTCGAACGACCCTTCAAGGGGATCTAGTCCCCAGGGATATCTCATCTTAAGGCGAGTTTCCCGCTTAGATGCTTTCAGCGGTTATCTCTTCCGAACATAGCTACCCGGCGATGCCACTGGCGTGACAACCGGTACACCAGAGGTTCGTCCACTCCGGTCCTCTCGTACTAGGAGCAGCCCCCTTCAAATATCCAACGCCCACGGCAGATAGGGACCAAACTGTCTCACGACGTTTTAAACCCAGCTCACGTACCTCTTTAAATGGCGAACAGCCATACCCTTGGGACCGGCTACAGCCCCAGGATGAGATGAGCCGACATCGAGGTGCCAAACACCGCCGTCGATATGAACTCTTGGGCGGTATCAGCCTGTTATCCCCAGAGTACCTTTTATCCGTTGAGCGATGGCCCTTCCATACAGAACCACCGGATCACTATGACCTGCTTTCGCACCTGCTCGACTTGTCGGTCTCGCAGTTAAGCACGCTTATGCCATTGCACTATCAGCACGATTTCCGACCGTACCTAGCGTACCTTCGTACTCCTCCGTTACGCTTTGGGAGGAGACCGCCCCAGTCAAACTGCCTACCATGCACTGTCCCCGACCCGGATCACGGGCCAAGGTTAGAACCTCAAACAAACCAGGGTGGTATTTCAAGGACGGCTCCACCGAAACTAGCGTTCCGGTTTCATAGCCTCCCACCTATCCTACACAGATCGGTTCAAAGTCCAATGCAAAGCTACAGTAAAGGTTCATGGGGTCTTTCCGTCTAGCCGCGGGTAGATTGCATCATCACAAACACTTCAACTTCGCTGAGTCTCGGGAGGAGACAGTGTGGCCATCGTTACGCCATTCGTGCAGGTCGGAACTTACCCGACAAGGAATTTCGCTACCTTAGGACCGTTATAGTTACGGCCGCCGTTTACCGGGACTTCAATCAAGAGCTTGCACCCCATCATTTAATCTTCCGGCACCGGGCAGGCGTCACACCCTATACGTCCACTTTCGTGTTTGCAGAGTGCTGTGTTTTTATTAAACAGTCGCAGCCACCAGTTTATTGCAACCCCTTCACCCTCTGCGCGCAGGCGCATCAAGCTACAAGGGCGTACCTTATCCCGAAGTTACGGTACCAATTTGCCGAGTTCCTTCTCCCGAGTTCTCTCAAGCGCCTTAGAATACTCATCTCGCCCACCTGTGTCGGTTTGCGGTACGGTCATCGTTAGACTGAAGCTTAGAGGCTTTTCTTGGAACCACTTCCAATTGCTTCGCTCCCTAGGGAGCTCGCGCCACACCCTTGAATCCTGCGCCCGGATTTGCCTAAGCGCCTTCTCCAATGCAGCGACCGGGACTTCCAACACCCGGACAACCTTCCGCGATCCGTCCCCCCATCGCATCTAACAATGGTGCAGGAATATTGACCTGCTTCCCATCAGCTACGCATTTCTGCCTCGCCTTAGGGGCCGACTCACCCTACGCCGATGAACGTTGCGTAGGAAACCTTGGGCTTACGGCGAGGGGGCCTTTCACCCCCTTTATCGCTACTCATGTCAGCATTCGCACTTCTGATACCTCCAGCATCCCTTCCGAGACACCTTCGCAGGCTTACAGAACGCTCTCCTACCATGCACATAAATGTGCATCCGCAGCTTCGGTATATAGCTTAGCCCCGTTACATCTTCCGCGCAGGACGACTCGATCAGTGAGCTATTACGCTTTCTTTAAAGGGTGGCTGCTTCTAAGCCAACCTCCTGACTGTTTTAGCCTTCCCACTTCGTTTCCCACTTAGCTATATTTGGGGACCTTAGCTGGCGGTCTGGGTTGTTTCCCTCTTGACACCGGACGTTAGCACCCGATGTCTGTCTCCCGTGATTGCACTCTTCGGTATTCGGAGTTTGCTATGGCGGGGTAATCTGCAATAGACCCCCCAACCATGACAGTGCTCTACCCCCGAAGGTGAGACACGAGGCACTACCTAAATAGTTTTCGGAGAGAACCAGCTATTTCCAAGTTTGTTTAGCCTTTCACCCCTATCCACAGCTCATCCCCTAACTTTTCAACGTTAGTGGGTTCGGACCTCCAGTACGTGTTACCGCACCTTCATCCTGGCCATGGATAGATCACTTGGTTTCGGGTCTACGCCCAGCAACTGAACGCCCTATTCGGACTCGCTTTCGCTACGCCTGCCCTATACGGTTAAGCTTGCTACTGAACGTAAGTCGCTGACCCATTATACAAAAGGTACGCCGTCACCCCTTGCGAGGCTCCGACTGTTTGTATGCATGCGGTTTCAGGATCTATTTCACTCCCCTCCCGGGGTTCTTTTCGCCTTTCCCTCACGGTACTGGTTCACTATCGGTCGATCACGAGTATTTAGCCTTGGAGGATGGTCCCCCCATCTTCAGACAGGATTTCACGTGTCCCGCCCTACTTGTCGCACACCTAGTTCTTTCGTACTGTTTTCGCCTACAGGGCTATCACCTGCTATGGCCGCACTTTCCAGAGCGTTCGGCTAACAATACAAATAAAGAGTGCAAGGCTCATCCCATTTCGCTCGCCACTACTTTGGGAATCTCGGTTGATTTCTTTTCCTGCGGTTACTTAGATGTTTCAGTTCACCGCGTTCGCTTCACATGGCCTATGTATTCAGCCATGGATACTCCAAAAGGAGTGGGTTTCCCCATTCGGACATCTACGGATCAAAGCTCGTTTGCCAGCTCCCCGTAGCTTTTCGCAGGCTACCGCGTCCTTCATCGCCTGTGATCGCCAAGGCATCCACCACATGCACTTGTTCGCTTGACCCTATAACGAGTCTGTCTCGTTACAGGTTGAGTTCTCGCGTTGTGCCGTATTCCAAATTGAGTCAAACATAGAGTTCGAATCATCTTGAGATACATCGATACAATCACAACCCGGATAGCTTCCACGTCCATCTCAAGACGCTTCCGCTATCCAAATTACTTACTTCTTCCAGATTGTTAAAGAACGACAGCCGATATGGTGTTACTCATACCGCTCTGACTGGCTCAATCGCCAATGACAAAGACTCGAACGACGCTTCGTTCGAACGCTTGTCATTGAAGATTGGTGGAGGCAGACGGGATCGAACCGACGACCCCCTGCTTGCAAAGCAGGTGCTCTCCCAGCTGAGCTATGCCCCCATGTACAGATATGCCTCAGGGTGTACCGTCGGCTAAGACGGTGGTGGGTCTGGTTGGATTCGAACCAACGACCCCCGCCTTATCAAGACGGTGCTCTAACCGACTGAGCTACAGACCCCTGAGTCTGTCTTTAATTTACAGCCGATAAGCGTGAGCGCTCAACTTGGCGAGAAGCTCTGGAAAGGAGGTGATCCAGCCGCACCTTCCGATACGGCTACCTTGTTACGACTTCACCCCAGTCATGAATCCTACCGTGGTGACCGTCCTCCTTGCGGTTAGACTAGCCACTTCTGGTAAAACCCACTCCCATGGTGTGACGGGCGGTGTGTACAAGACCCGGGAACGTATTCACCGCGGCATGCTGATCCGCGATTACTAGCGATTCCAGCTTCATGCACTCGAGTTGCAGAGTGCAATCCGGACTACGATCGGTTTTCTGGGATTAGCTCCCCCTCGCGGGTTGGCAACCCTCTGTTCCGACCATTGTATGACGTGTGAAGCCCTACCCATAAGGGCCATGAGGACTTGACGTCATCCCCACCTTCCTCCGGTTTGTCACCGGCAGTCTCCTTAGAGTGCTCTTGCGTAGCAACTAAGGACAAGGGTTGCGCTCGTTGCGGGACTTAACCCAACATCTCACGACACGAGCTGACGACAGCCATGCAGCACCTGTGCGCCGGTTCTCTTTCGAGCACTCCCACCTCTCAGCAGGATTCCGACCATGTCAAGGGTAGGTAAGGTTTTTCGCGTTGCATCGAATTAATCCACATCATCCACCGCTTGTGCGGGTCCCCGTCAATTCCTTTGAGTTTTAATCTTGCGACCGTACTCCCCAGGCGGTCAACTTCACGCGTTAGCTACGTTACTAAGGAAATGAATCCCCAACAACTAGTTGACATCGTTTAGGGCGTGGACTACCAGGGTATCTAATCCTGTTTGCTCCCCACGCTTTCGTGCATGAGCGTCAGTATTGGCCCAGGGGGCTGCCTTCGCCATCGGTATTCCTCCACATCTCTACGCATTTCACTGCTACACGTGGAATTCTACCCCCCTCTGCCATACTCTAGCCTGCCAGTCACCAATGCAGTTCCCAGGTTGAGCCCGGGGATTTCACATCGGTCTTAGCAAACCGCCTGCGCACGCTTTACGCCCAGTAATTCCGATTAACGCTTGCACCCTACGTATTACCGCGGCTGCTGGCACGTAGTTAGCCGGTGCTTATTCTTCCGGTACCGTCATCCCCCGACCGTATTAGGGCCAAGGATTTCTTTCCGGACAAAAGTGCTTTACAACCCGAAGGCCTTCTTCACACACGCGGCATTGCTGGATCAGGCTTTCGCCCATTGTCCAAAATTCCCCACTGCTGCCTCCCGTAGGAGTCTGGGCCGTGTCTCAGTCCCAGTGTGGCTGGTCGTCCTCTCAGACCAGCTACTGATCGTCGCCTTGGTAGGCCTTTACCCCACCAACTAGCTAATCAGCCATCGGCCAACCCTATAGCGCGAGGCCCGAAGGTCCCCCGCTTTCATCCAGAGATCGTATGCGGTATTAATCCGGCTTTCGCCGGGCTATCCCCCACTACAGGACATGTTCCGATGTATTACTCACCCGTTCGCCACTCGCCACCAGGTGCAAGCACCCGTGCTGCCGTTCGACTTGCATGTGTAAGGCATGCCGCCAGCGTTCAATCTGAGCCAGGATCAAACTCTTCAGTTCAAACCTGTTACTGTTTTCGGTTCTTTCGAACCGGTCGCTCACTCAAAGCTGACAGGAATATGAATTGCTTCATAAACCTGACTTACTTTAGTGTGAGACTCTTGATACTTTCGCTATCTGATCCGAGGGTCAGTTCGCGTCCATCAAGCGCCCACACTTATCGGCTGTTAATTTTTAAAGAGCGTGACTGCGAGGAAGCTTTCTTTCTCAGCAGCGCTGCGTTTTCAGCAGCAGAGAAGCGAGATTATGAACCGCTTTTTTCAGATCGTCAACAACATTTTTAACTGCTTCGTCGCGACGGCTGGGGTTCAACTCCGTGTGCGCCAAGGCTCGACAGCAACCTCGACCGCACCGCTTCCCTTCCTTCCTCTCCCGCGCCGTGTTTCCGTTAGCGCGAAAGAGGCGTGATTCTAAGCACCCACCCCCATCTCCGCAAGCCCCTTTGTGAAAATATTTTGAAAAAGCCTCCGTGCGCTGCCGCGCACGGAGGCTTTGGATATGACGGGCCGCAGTCACAACAGGAACGCCTTATATGAATCGACGGCAAGCCTTTCTTTCATCCTATATAAAGGCAGCACGCTGCATCGCGTGTTCGACCGTATTCCGCACCCTCGTCTCGCGGGCCACCTGGCTACTGAACGCATAGAGGGTTTCGCGCCGTCGAGTATCATGCCGCGATCGAACAACGCACTCATACCGACGATGGACAGCACCACTCAATCCGGCGACACCGATCTCCGCGACGAATATGCCGCGCTGCGCGAGCGCGCCGTCATGCTGGAAGAACAAGTTCCGCCGCTTCTGCAACGCATCTCGGATGTCCTCCCGCGCATCAGCGGCGAATCCGAACTGGCGGACGAGCATCGCGAACGGCTCGTCGGCGCGCGCAATGCGGCGATGGTCTCGATCGAAAACTATCAGCAGGCGATTCCGTTCCTTCAGACCGCCGACTCGATCATCGAACAGCTGGACAAGACGCCCGAGCGCGACGAGGACATCGAATGGCGCGAATCGCTGCTGCAACGGCTCGATGAACTGATCGACGTCGCGGTCGTGATGATCGACGATGCGCAGGGTTATTTCGAGCAGGCGGCCGCTTGCGATCTGTCCAGCGTGCCGAAGTCCATTCTCGAAGACTGAGCGTCACCCGAGCGCGGCGTATCGACTGCCCATGTCGCGTACGCCGCCTGCGTCGCGCGTGCACCGCGCAGCGCAGCTGCAGCGCCGACAGTCGGCCGCATCTCCCGCAAAAGCTCACCTCGCCTTAGCCGGCATTCGCCGGCCGCACACCATGGTCAAAGCGCGTCGAGAACGATCGTCTCGCTGACGACCGGCACACGGATATATCCGCCCTGCGCATCGCCATATGCATGCGCGTTTCCGTCGATCACACATTGCGCGGTCAACGCACAAAGCGCGGCGTCCCGCGCATCGACCGATCGCAGCGTCGAGACGTCGATCCCCAGCCGTTCCAGCAATTGCCGGCGCTGGATACGTTTCTGCTTCGCGGAAGCAATCGCCTTGCCGAGCATCGCGCAGGTAATCGCGTACGGATAAGTCTCGAAGCTCACGCGGCCGCCGCCATACCGCGCATCGGTCAGCAGCGGATACGCATCCGCCAGCGCGCGGTAAACGCGCTCCCCCATGAACATCCAGTCGAAGAAGCCCGACGTGCTGGCAATGGCCTGCTCGCGCGACGGCGTCGGGAAACACGAGATCCGTTCGCGCGCGAGCGCCTGCTCGGCCGCCCGACGTCCGCTTCCGGTCCACCACAGGCTCGGCGCATCGACGCCGACGGCCACGACATCATGCTCGACGCACAGCGCAGGCAGCGCCTCGGGCGCAATCTTCGCCTCCCGACACACGATCGTCGCACCACGCAGGATCACGAGATCGCATTGTTTCCTGTCGCCGCCCACGTCGACGCCCGCCACCGCGGGCAGCGGCCGGGCGGTGGATCGGGATCGGATCGCCGACATGGCCGCGCTCAGTGCGTCGGCCGTGCGTCGTACGCGACGTCGAAGATCCCCTCCAGGCCGGGATGCACGCCGCGCATCCGGTCGACGACGGATTTCGCCCAGTCGAAGTACGCCTGCTTGCGCTCGAGCGGCCAGTCCGCGGGCGGATGCCGCGCGATGTCGCGCAGATTGCAGATCTTGTCGGCCAGCTTCACGAGCTTCGCGCGCCGGCTGATGGTCGCCGCATGCTCGACCTGCAGGCGCTTGCGCTCGTCCTTCGGCAACGACTTGTCGTCGGTGACCTCCATCACGATGTCGGCGACGTCCTTGCCGAACAGCCGCAGCAGCTCCTGTTCGGTGGTCTCCGTATCCTCGATCGTGTCGTGCAGCACGGCCGCGACGATCACGCGCTCGTCCTCGATGCCGGCTTCGTTTGCCAGCACGTCGGCAAGCGCAATCGGATGATTGATGTACGGCGACGCCTCGTCGTCCTTGCGCCGCTGATTGCGATGCTTGTCGGCCGCGAACGCAATGGCGGCTACCAGCTTGTTCATATTGACCCCCCGTATGGCCGGACCCGCGACCGTCAGAACCGGTCGCGTGCGTTTCGGAACCGCACATACTACCTGTACGCGATGACCTTTCCCGAGTATCGGCACATCGGGCCGCCCGGCGTCATGCGCCGGCCGCCTCGCGCTGCAGCGCGACCACGTTGACCTGTGCGCCGAACACGTCCCGCACGAGCGGCAGCAAATGGTCGTGGTGCGTCAGGAACAGCACCTGGGTTCGCGTCGACAGATCGCGCAGCGCCTCGAGCCCGGCCTTCGCGCGCGCATCGTCGAAGTTGATGAACAGATCGTCGGCGACGAACGGCAGCCCGGTCCTGCTGGCGAGCTGTAGTTCCAGCGCCGCGATTCGCAGCGCGAGAAACAACTGATCGCGCGTGCCTTCGCTCAGGCCGACGACTTCGACCGACGTGCCCTTCGTGCGCCGCGCATACAGCGCGGGCGGCGTTCGTTCGGTGTCGACGGTCAGCCGCGCGAATTCGCCTAACGTGAGCCCCGCGAAGATCTCGCTCGCGCGCCGAAGCATCGGCCCTTGCTTCTGATCGCGATAGCGATCGGTCGCCCACTTCAGCAAACGGCTCGCGGTAGCCGCCTCCAGATACTGTTCGGCCGCGTCGCCCATCGCGGCCAGCGCTTCCTGCCGCTTCGCCTCGGCCACGGCCGCGCTCGCGTGACCGTCGATGGCGCCGAACGCCTGTTGCGCCACGACCTGTCGCTGCGCGAGCGCGTTCAACCGCTTGCCGACGTCGCCGAGCGCCTGCTTGGCCGCTTCGAGATGCACGGGCACGTCGGCGATCTCCTGCTCCGCGACCTCTGCCTCGATGGCCTGCTGGGACAGCCCGTCGCCGTCGCGCACCAGCGCTTCCTTTGCGGCATCGACGGCCTGTCGGAACTGGCGCTGCCGATCCGATCGCTCGGCAAGCGGCAACGCCGCATCGATCGACGCGACGCCGGCCAGTTGCAGCAGCGGCTGGATGCGGGCATCCGCACCCGCCACCGCGGCAGACGCATCGGCGAGCTTGCCGTCCGCCTGGCGCACCGCCTCGTCGGCACGACCAATCGCGCGCGCGGTTTCGCGCGCCGCCGCCACGCGCATCGTCAGCTTGCGTGCAACGTCCAGCCAGTCGCCGCTCTTGAGCCACTCGGGTTCGAGCGCTTCGGCCAGTCGCCGTGCACCGGCCTCGAGCGCGGCCAGCTCCGCACGAATCGCGGCAATCCGGTTGCGCGGCGCATCGGCGTCGGCCAGTTCGGCCGTCACCGTGTTCGCGAGCGCGAGCGCACCTTCGGCAGCAGCCTGCGTCCCTGCGTTCGCGGACAGTTTCGCGTTGGCAAGCGCGTCGCGCCACTGCGTGCTCCATGCATCGTAGGCAGCCTGAGCCTGGCCGGCGCGCAAACGCGCCGTCGCGCATCCGCGTTCGGCTTCGCGCGCGCGATCCTCGAGGCTGTCCTTCTGCGCGAGCGTCTTCTCGGCCGACTGCACGAAGGTCTCGGCAATGGCGATGAGTGCCGCCAGCCCGTCCGCGTCACTGCCGCGCGACACCAGACGCAGCGCCGAACGCAACGCGGCTTCCGCATCGATCCGTGCATCGCGAACCGTCGCGAATTCGCGGCGCTGGCGGTCGAGCTCGGCCTGCGCGGCGAATACCGCGTCGCGCTTCGCGAGCCAGTCGCCCATCGCCGCCAGCGGCATGCCCGGGACACCGGCCGTCGCCGCCAAGTCGGACCACGCGTCGCGATGCGCGGCCCACTCGCGTTCGCGCTCGTCCACCGCGGCCTGCCGGCGTGTCAATACGGCACGTGCGGACTCGACCTGCTGACGCAGCGATTGCAGCGTCGCCGCCGCCTGCGTGGCGCCGAGCTGCGCATCGACGAGTTCGTCGGCCAGGCGAATCGCATCGTCGACGGCCGGTGCGCCCGTGGCGAGATCGACCGCACCGCTGCGAATGTCGCCCCACGCGCCATCACGACGCGCACGCGCCGCCAGCACCTCGGCGGTCGTGACGACCTTGTGGGTCTCCGCGAAATGCTTCTCCTGCAGCTCGAGCCGTTCGTATTCTTCGTGCGCGCTGTCCCGTGCGTCGCGCGCAGCGGCCGCCGCGCTCGCGCGCTCGCCTGCTTCGTTGAGCAGTGCACCGAGCCGAGCCACCGACGGCACGTCGAGCACACGCAGCGTGTCGACCGGCTGGCGCCACTGGCCGAGCGCATCGAGCGTGTCGGCAAGCGTACGTTCGGCGGCGGCGATGTCGCGTTCGAGTGCCTGTTCGCGCTGGCCGCTCGCGCGAAAACCCTGCGCCTCGGCAAGCGACGCACGAAGCGCCTCCGGCACCTCGACGGTCGACAGGCACGCCAACTGCTCGTGGACCTGTGCCAGTTCCTGCGTGCGCTCGTCGAGCGATTCGCGCGCACCGGCCAGCGCCTGATGCAGCGCGCCGTGGTCGCGCAACAGGTTTGCGACCGTCTTCAGCGACAGCGCGCTCGGCAATGCCGCGCGCAGCGACGCCTCGTCGGTCGGCCAGCCGAGCTGTGCGGCGGCAGCGCCCGCAGCGGACAGATGCCGCTCGACGTCCGCACCGAGCAGCAGCAGATCCTGTGCGTGATTCATGCACGCGCCGCGCAAGCGGTCGAGCGCTTCGATGTCGCCCTCGAGCGCCAGCGCGTCGGCATCCGGATCGATCGCATCACGCGCCTGCCGTTTCGCGAGCAGATCGGCGCGCCGTTCCTCGCACACCTTCTGTTCGGCCGCGAGATCGCCTTGCGCTTTCAACAGGTCCGCATACGCGGTCGGCGGCAACTCGACGACCGCGCCCAACTCGGCCAGCGCCGCTTCCTTGACCGTCAGTTCCTTCAGATACGGCGCCAGCCGCCGCACACGCTCGAGCTTCGAGCGCAGCGCTTCGAGGCGGCGCTGCTCCGCGCGCGCCTGCTCGATCTCGTGCTCGACCGCGTCGCGCGCCTCCTTGCGGTCGACCCAGTCGCGCGTACGCACCTGGACCGTCTTCAGTTCGCCGACGGCTTCGTTGAACGACGTCTCGGCCTGCGCGAACGCGCTGCCGCTGCGGCGCGGCGCCCACAGCTCGCCCGCACGTGCGTCGAGCTCCTCGCGCACGGGCCCGAGCGTGCCGACGCCTGCCGCCGACTCGAACAGCACCTGACCAAGCTTGTCGGATGCATCGAGAATGCTCCGGCCACCGTCGACGAGCCGCCCGTGGTCGAGCCCGAACATCTGCTCGAAGAACTCGCGTGTCGCGCCGTCGAGGATCGCCGCGAGATAGTCGTCCGGCAGCTTGTCGTCGGCGGGGGTGCGCAACGGGCTGCGCCCGCGGGCGCGATGAAACGCGAGTGCGCCGGCGCCGCCCTCCAGCACGCCGCCGATCCGCAGTTCGGGCGTCGCATGCAGGAAGTCGAGCGGCGTCTGCAGCTTCATCCCGAACAGCAGCTCCGACACGGCCGTCCGGATCGTCGACTTGCCGGCCTCGTTCGGCCCCACGATCACGTGGAAATCCTCGCTGGCCGACGGGAAGCGCAGCGTCTCGTCGGTGAACTTGCCGTACTTGATCAGATCGAGCTGACTGATGCGCATCGCTTACTCTCCTCTCGCCAGCCGCGCGAGCAACGCGGGACCGACCTGCTCGACGAGCGCCGTGAGCTCACCCGCACGCGCCATCGTCAGCAGCGGCACCTCTTCCTTCACGTCGCTGCGCACCTTGCCGACGAACGGCTTCAGGTCGCGCTCGAGCAGCGCAAGAAAGTCCGGATCGCGCGCCGCGTCGGCCAGGATCTGCTTCAGGTCCTCCAGCGCTTCGAGTTGCTCGCTCTCGCCCGGTTGCTGCTCGGGCGCGGACGTCGCGAGCCGGACCTTCTCCAGCCACAGCCGCTCGTTGCCGATGATCCCGATCTGGTTCAGCACCTCCGCGCGCAACTGCGGCGCACGACCGAAAAAGAGGCCGTGCGCAGGCGTGCGCCCCGTGACCGTCACGCGCACCGCGCGCGGCACGTGGCCATCGACCTCCAGCAGCGCCTCCAGCGACTGGCCGATCTTTCTCGACAGATCGGCGACAGTGAAGCAGTCGGATGCGTCGACGGATACGGCTTCCCAGCGCAGCACGTCGAGGTACAGGCGTTCGACGTGCGTGCGGCCCTGCTCGAGCGTCACGAGCACCGCGCCGCGGCGGCCCGTCTCGCGGATATGGCGCCCCTGCAGATTGCCGGGAAATACGACGGTCGACGGCCCCGTCCATTGCTGGAATTCGTGCACGTGGCCGAGCGCCCAGTAGTCGTAACCTTTCGCGTGCAGTTCCGCCAGCGTGCACGGTGCGTAGTTCGCGTGCGCCGCATAGCCTTCGAGCGCCGTGTGCAGCACGCCGATGTTGTAGTAGCCCGGCACGGGATCCGGATAGCCGATCGCGAGATTGTCGACGACAGCCTTGTCCTTGAAGCTCTGTCCGTGCAGCGCGATGTCGAACTCCGGCAACCGGTGCGTTTCCGGCTTCCGGTGGCCGAACACGGTGACGTTGTCGGGCAGCGTCAGCTTCTTCGTCATCTCGCTTTCGGCGTCGTGATTGCCGCCGAGCACGAATGCGCGAATGCCGGCCTTGCGCAGGCGGCCCATCTGCTGGCCGAAGAAAATGCCGGTGTTGTGATCCTTCCAGTCGCCGTCGTACAGGTCGCCGGCGATCACGAGGAACGCAACCTCCTCTTCGATCGCACGATCCACGAGTTGCCGCAGTGCCTCGCGCGACGCGTTGCGCAACTGCGCGGCCGGCGCGTCGGGATATGCGCTCAAGCCGTGCAACGGGCTGTCAAGGTGAATGTCTGCCGCGTGGATGAACTTCACGAAGATTCCTCTGTGTCATGACGATGAGGCGATGTCGATCAGACATGCTTGCCTGCCTCGACCGGCGGCGCCCGCGGGCGGCCCGGCAACCGGAAGCCCCGCTATTTAAGCATGGCGGGCGAGCAATGGGCAGAGCGTGCCGGGCCGCCCGTTTCGGTCCGTGGCAGACGCATCCGGTCGCGATATGTGGCGCGCCAATGAAAAAAGCCCGGCCCGCATCGAAGCGGGCCGGGCCTTGGCTCGGAGCGGATCGCTTACAGCGCGCCGCCTTGTGCCGACGCCGAACCCTTCACGCCGACCGATGCGCCGCCCTGCACCGAGTTCGTCGCGCCCTCGAGCGCTTCACCGGCCTTCGCCTTGGCGCCGCCGGCGACATCGCCCGCCGTCGACATCGCGCCTTGCGCGTGGCGCTTCGCCGAAGCCGCGGCGTGCTTCACGTGCGACTTCGTTGCGTGCGCAGCCGATGCTGCCGCATCCTTCGCCGAGCCAGCGGCCGAACCGACCGCGTGCGTCGCGCCGCCAACCGCATTGCCGGCCGCCGAGCCGACGCCGCCGACCGTATTGCCGACGCCGTGCAGCGCGCCACCGACGAGGCTGCCTGCGCCCGAACCCGAGCCCGCCGCATTCGCGCCTGCGCCGCCCTGCACGCCCACGCCGCCGCCGAGCAGCGGCGTCTGGACCTGCGCACCGACGCCAGCGGAACCTTCCGCGCCCGTCTGCGCCGTTTGTGCGAAAGCGGCCGATGCGATTGCCGTCAGCGCGGCACCAAGCAGGATCGTGCGAATCTTGTTCATGGTCATTCTCCCCAAAGACGTTGTTGCTGCGGGCCGCCTTCGTGCGGCTTGTCGCATGCCTTGCCGCGACGTGCGGCAGGTGGAGCTAATGTAGCGGCGCCAACGTCCGAAGCCACCCAATTGCGGGGACTGTTACTTCAGTTGCAAATGCTGACGATTGACTCACACTGTTTGACAAACATGCCGTGCAGCCATGGATTGTGAATCATCCGATGGTACGCATCGGCGCGGCAGGCACGAGGCATCGGTCAGCACGGGAAGCGGCCATTTTGATATGCATTCCAAAGCAAGTGAATCGGCCAGCCGTCGACACGACCCGACAGCCGGCTTCTCGCGATCAATTCGATGTCATCGGCAACGCATGCCGCAATGTCGGCGTTCCCCGATGCCCTGAACGCAAGCCTGAACGCCTTTTCCCTCAGCACGTCCACTGCCGGCTTGTCGAGCGCGGCGCCCGGATCGCCGTCGACCTCGTCGAACGCTGCCATCCATGGCGTATCGAAAGGCTCGGCATCGCGACTGCCCAGCACGCGATCGCAATCGACGTCGCCAAGGAAATCGAAGAAGCCCGGGGCCGACAGGATTGCGTCCATTTCAAGCAGATGCGGGTTCGTCACGGCAATCCCTTGCCACGATACGTGGCGATTCCATTCATCGATCGGCCCTGCCGCGACGCACCGCATCGGCTTTCGGATCGGCGACGCGCGGCTCCGGCGCTGCCGTTGCCGGCAGGCCAGGGCCGCGCGCCGTCCCGGGATACCGTCTGTTTACGGTCTGAACGTGTCGCCCAGCACGACGCCTTCGCGACGCGGATCGGTGCCGCCCTGCAACACGCTCGCCTGCCCGAGCGTCACGCGCATCACCGTGTTGACGCCGCTCGCCTGTGCGGACGTCGACACCTTGTGGCCGAGCGCGACGAGCCCCGTGATCAGCGGATCGTTCGCGCCATTGTTCGATGCGTCGACGTTCGGATGTTCACCGCCGATAGTCGTCGTCGGGCTGTTGCTCGCGCCGAAATCGACGAGCCCCGCGGATTGCTGCGCATCGAGCCCCCAGTCGAGCGCGCCGACGAGCGTCTTGACCACATATTGCGGAATCGTACCGCCGCCCGGCGAACCGGTGGCCATCACGAAGGCACCACGCGAACCATCGGCGGCCTTGCCGAACACGATCGTCGGCGCCATCGAGCTGCGCGGCCGCTTGCCGGGTTGCAGGCGGTTCGCCACCGGATTGCCGGCGCTATCGACCGGGTTCGCCGAGAAATCGGTCAGCTGGTTGTTCAGCAGGAAGCCGTTGGTCATGTGAAACGAGCCCATGCTCGACTCGACGGTCGTCGTCGCACTCAACACGCTGCCGTCGCCATCGACGATCGTGAACTGGTTGGTGCCGTGCTCGATCAGCGTCGTGTCGACACCGAGCGGCACCGAGCCGAGATCGCCCGGTTGCGCGGTTCCCATGCTCTTGCTCGTGTCGATCAGCGCCGCACGCGACTTCAGGTACGGCTTGTTCAGCAACGTGTCCCACGTGCCGCCCGGCAGCGGCACGAAATCCGTATCGGCCACGTACTTGTCGCGGTCGGCATACGCGAGACGCTCGGCTTCGGTCACGAGATGCACGCCGGCGACGGTCGGCTTGCCGCCTTCCAGATCGATCGCCATCGGCTTCATCGGCTTCAGGTCGAAGTTCTCGAGAATGCCGAGCGCCGATGCAACCGCAATACCGCCTGAAGACGGCGGCGGCATCCCGCATACCCAGTAGCTGCGATAGGTCGTGCACACGGATTCGCGGCGCTTCGCCTGGTATGCGGCCAGATCCGCGACGGTCGTCTTGCCCGGCGTGATCGTCGAACCGTCCGCGCCCTTCGCCGTCGCGATCTTCGCAACGATGTCCTGCGCGATCTGCCCTGTGTACAGCGCATTCGCGCCGGACTGCGCCATCAGCGTCAGCGTGCGTGCGTAAGCCGGGTTCTTCAGTACCGTGCCGAGCGTTTTCGGCGAACCGTCCGCGTTCAGGAAATACGCGGCGGCCTCGGGATCGCGTTTCAGGTTCGCGGCGTTCGATGCGATCGCGTCGGCCAGCCGGCCGCCGATCGGAAAGCCGTTGGTCGCGAGCGTGATCGCGTCGCCGAACAGGCCCTGCCACGGCAGCTTGCCGTGATCCTGCTGCAATGCCTCGATGAGCCTCGGCACGCCGATCGTGCCGATCGAACGGCCGCTTGCACGCGCGTTCGGCTGCGGCGCCGACTGGTCGCTCTGGTCGTCGACGTAGCGCAGGTAGTTCTCCGTTGCAGCGGCCGGTGCGGTTTCCCGTCCGTCGTACGCCTGCAGCGTCTTGCCGCGCGCATCGTAGTAGAGCAGCACGCCGCCCGACCCGAGGCCCGTCGCCTCCGGCACCGTCAAACCCAGCACGGCCTGCACGGCGACCGCCGCATCGGCGGCCGTGCCACCCCGCTTCAGCACCGCGCAACCGGCCGCGCTCGCATACGCGTTCGAGGTCGCGACGAGGTAGGTTTTTGCATAGACGGGTTTCATGCCGGTGCGGTAGCCCGACGCGGCCTCGGGCAGCGACGGATCGCCCGGCTGGTTCGAGCCGACGACGACCGTCGAACCGCTGTTGTCGAGCGCGAGGCAGCTCGCGTCGGATCCGGGCGCCGGCGTCGCGCCTGCGTCGTTTTCGATGTCGTTACCGCCGCATGCCGTCATCATGGCGGCTGCAACCAGTGCGGACGCATACGGGAAGATCGCTGTTCTGTTCATTGTCTGTCGATGTTCTTGTAGGTCGTTGCGATGTTCGTCACGCTGCCTGCGCCCCCCTCGGTGCGCGGGCAGCGCAGTCGATAGTCCCACGAACGGATTTTTTTGCGCAATAAGGAAATGATGCGATGTGACCGGCGGTTGTGTGTGTGTAACGTCACCGAACCTGCACGCGGAATCGCGCGACACGCATGAGCTGCGTCGTGCTGCGCCGCGAAACGGCCTCACTTGACGACGCCCGCGCTTGCGCCGACAATCGCCGCACCTTCCTGGCGCGGGCACTCGATCCAGCCGGCACGGGCGTCTCCTCGACGCTGCGCCGGCTTCAGGTTTTCCAGTCCCGATCTCCGCGCCGCCGTGCCCACGCACGCACATCCACCGGCGCGGCCGGAAACGCTGTCTCGAGTATCGTCCCCAACGTCGGTTGAGCACGGCGCGCTCACACGTGCACGCGCATATTCACTTCGGAGTCCGTTATGATCGTTCGCCTTTCCAAGGCCGCCATGGTGCTCGCCATGGCTTTCTTCGCCTCGCTCGTCGCGTTCGGCAACATGACCGATTACGCGACGAATTTCGCGTTCGTGCACCACGTCTTTCTGATGGACACGACCTTTCCCGGCAACGGCATCATGTATCGCGCCATCGATACGCCGTGGGTTCATCACGCCGGCTATGTCGCGATCATCTCGATGGAAACGCTGACGGCCACCCTGTGCTGGATCGGCGGTATCCGGCTGCTTCGCGCGCGACGCGCGAACGACGCGGCATTTCGCGCCGCCAAATCGTGCGCGATCGCCGGGCTGACGCTCGGCTTCCTCACGTGGCAGGTCGGATTCATGTCGATCGGCGGCGAATGGTTCGGCATGTGGATGTCGAAGCAATGGAACGGCGTGCCGGACGCGTTTCGCTTCTTCATCACGCTGCTGCTCGTGCTCGTCTATCTGACGATGCACAACGACGGGGTCGACGGGCCTGACGCGGCCCGCACCGCGCGTTGAACCATCGATTTCATCGCACCGGCAGACGCATCGAACGTCGCGACGATTGCCGGCACCACCGTGTTCCGGATATAAATCGCGAATGGACACGAATCGCTGGACTCACGATCCCGTCGGCGCGTTCCGCGCGTGGCAGGAAACGGCCGCGACCGGTACTGGCCGCCGGCCATTCGCGCCGCGCTCGATCGTGCAGCACGTGGCGATGTTCGACCGGTTCCTGCGTCATCTGATCGCGCACCACGTATCGCCGGCCACCTTCGGCCCCGAGCACGTCGCGGCATTTCTGGCGGAACTCGAACGCACCTGTGCGCCCGGCACGTCGACACGCGTTCGCTACGCGAAGCTGATCGACCGGCTAAGCCGGCATCTGGTCGAAGCCGGCGTGCGGACGCACCACCCTGCCGGCCGGGCGACGCGCGATCTCGCGTGGCCGGATGGCGAACCCGAACCGTGCTGCCTGCCGTCCGATGCCGATGCCGCGCTGCAGCGCCATGTGCAGCCGCAACCGGCGGACTCGCCGGCCGCGTGCCGGAATCGCGCGATCGTCGCGCTGCTGCTCTCGAGCGGGATCACGTCGGCCGAGATGCGTGCGGTGACGTACGGCGCGCTCGATCTCGATGCGCGGCCGCCATCGCTCACCGTGCCGCGCCATCGTGCCCGGCCCGAGCGGACGCTCGCACTCGCCCCGTTCGCGCGGGCGCCGCTCGCCGCATGGCGATCGATGTCGTCCGATGCGGCCGCATCGGGACGACTGTTTCCCGCCCCGCGCGGCGGCGCAATGAACGATATGTTTCTGCTGCTCGTCGTGCGCGATGCGCTGACTGCAATCGGCTTTCATGCGGCGGACATGAGCCCGCGCGTGCTGCGCAATACGTATGCGCGCCGGCAGTTGCTCGATGGTCATCCGCATGCCGCCGTCACCGCGATGCTCGGCCTGGCCAGCTCGCGAACGGTCACGCGGATCCGTCAGACGCTGGCGCCCGATGCGGCTGCGGACCGCGCCGCACGCGAACGCTGATCGCGCTGGCGCACACGGCGGCGCGCAGCGGCGCCTATTCGCCCGTGTTCGACTGGACGAGCCGCAGGATCCGGCTGTCGTACGGCGACTGCATGACTTCGGCGATGTGGATCGCGGATGCGTCCGGGTGCAGCGGATTGAGCAGGAAATTGTGCGCATGCGGCACGACGACGCTCGGGACGCGCAGCAGTGCGCTCGGCTGCGTGTGCAGCCATTCGGTGCCGGCGCTGCGGGTCCAGTCGATGTCGGTTCGCCAGTCGGCAGGCGCATCGCCTTCCACGATCTCGGCGACGTCCACCGATTCGGGCGCCTCGACGCGAAGCAACTGGTAACCGCTCGGCAATTGCGCAACGGTGGTGATTTCGAAGTGCACGAGCGTCTCGAGCAACGCGAGCGCCGGGTGCTCGGCGAGATAGACGACGGGCTGCCCGGCAAAATGCCAGCGCCCGCCGGCACGCAATCCGCCGATGCCTTTGAGGTCCGCGTAATTGCTGATCCGCCACAACGTCGTCAAGCGAAGTACCCCTCGTCGACCTGCGTGAGAACCTCTTCGACGAGCCGCGCGCCATGCTCGGTACTCGACATGTCCAGCGACGTGCGGCCGCCGAAGCGCTGGAGCCCGTTGCGCAGCCACGCCATTGCCTTGTCCTGGTCGCCGAACGTGGCCGTCGCCTGCGCGACGATACGCGCAAGACGGATCGCCTTGTCGGACTCCTCCGGCGACAGGCGCTCCTGCGACTGACGACGATGGCTCAGCGTGCGCCGCGGGATGATGAACGCGAGTTCGTCCGACTTCAGGCCATGCTCCGACAGCCGGTCGATCACCGCGACGTCGACCCGAGCGCTCGCCAGCTCGGCAAGATCGGCGCCCGAGCGGACGCGAATCGCGAGCAACTGCTCGAGTATCGTGAATTCGGCCTGACGCGGATGCGCGACGCCCGAAGGATGGAACGCAATGGTGCTCATGACCTCTCTCCGGCAATTTGCCCATTCATTATAGGCGTTTTGCCGGAAAGACGAGGATTTGTCCGGTGCCGGGCGACGACAGCCTCTGCGGACCGTCACCTGCCGGTGCGGGCAGGTCGTTCCCCGTCATGTTTCGCCGGGGTTGCGCGAATCGAAGATTCGCCCAGGAAGGCGGCTCCCGAGATTCAGTATATAAAGTTAATGCCAACGTTACACCGTTGTCACGTAACAACTTTTCTTACGGATAAACGCTTCCCTCAGTCCCCCGGCCCACCATCGTCAGCCCGGCCACGCCGACGATCGAATCACGCTGCAGAAGTTGCCCGCGTGGAAATGCGGGTCCTTGTCGGCCAGTACGTCAGCCTTCACATTGCCGAACGTCGTATCGGGTTTGTGACGGATGCCGTCGTAGAACGCCTGAATGATGTCTTCCTTGAAATGCGGCGTACGCGGATGCGCACGGACGACCGCGTCGCGCTCGACTTCGCCGTACTCCGGATAGGTCAGCCCGAGCACGTCCATCTCCACCCCGGCGGTCACGAGCGCGACGACCGGATGCATGTGCTGCGGAATACCCGGCGTGGTGTGCAGTGCGATCGACGTCCACACAACGTCGATGTCCTGCCGCGAAATGCCCCTGCTCGCCAGGAACTCGCGCGCGGCGTTGGCGCCGTCCACTTCGAATCGCTCGCACGCGCTGCTGTGTTGATGCGTGAGCCCCATGTCGTGAAACATGCAGCCGCAATAGAGCAGTTCCGGATCGAACTCGAGCCCGCGGCGCCGGCCCGCCAGTGCGCCGAAGTAATAGACACGGCTGGAGTGATGAAACAGCAATTCGGACTCGGTATCCCGGACGAGTTCGGTGATCTCGCGAGCCAGCTGGCTATCGGGAATGGCGATGCCGGCAACGTTCATAGTCATGATCGACCTCCATTGAAGACAGCATCGATTCTCCGGAGTCCGACATGTGGCATCAATCGACGTAATACGCCAAATCCTGCCATTTCACTCGCACGACGGCCATGACTGCCGAAACCGTGAAAAACGCATTCTCAAAGCGCGCAGACAGCAGCACATCGCAGAGTGCCGCGCGTCTATACTGCTACGCGTCACGTTCGACACATCGATACAACCCGCAACCGATCATGCCGAAGGTCGTTGGTATTCTCGCGGTACCGGGCGTACAACTGCTCGACGTCGCCGCTCCGCTCGACGTATTCGCACAGGCAAACGCCGAATGCGGCAAGCCGTTCTATACGACACGGATCATCGCGACCACGTCAGGTCCGATCCGCAGTTCGTCGGGCGCGCAATTGCTGGCCGACTGGATCGCGCCGGACATCCCCGATCGGATCGACACGCTGCTCGTCGCCGGTGCGCCCGGCGCGCCCCGCATCGCACTGCGGACCGACGTTCTCGCATGGCTCAGATCGGCCGCCGTGCAAAGCAAACGCTACGGGTCGATCTGCACGGGCGCATTCATCCTCGCCGCGACCGGGCTACTGAAAGGACGACGCCTGACGACGCACTGGGCCGCCGCCGACGCGCTCGCCGAAGCCTATCCGTCGCTCGCTGTCGAAGCAGACGCGCTGTACGTACGGGATGGCAAGCTGCGTACCGGTGCCGGCGTTACGGCCGGCCTCGATCTCGCGCTCGCGCTGGTCGAGGAGGACCTCGGCCGGGAAATCGCGCGGCGCGTCGCCGCGCAACTGGTCATGTTCTTCAAGCGCCCGGGCGGGCAACTCCAGTTCAGCCGTAGCGGCGAGGCGCGCCCGGCCGGGCGCTCGGTCCTGCAGGAAGTCCAGCGCTGGATCGCCGGTCATCCGGAATTCGAACACTCGGTGGCCGAGCTCGCGAAGCATGCGGGGATGAGCCCGCGCCACTTCGCGCGGCTCTTTCGCGCGGAGGTCGGGATGACGCCCGCCGCCTGGGTCGAAACGACTCGCATCTCGGCGGCTCGCCAGTTGCTC
Organism: Burkholderia sp. IDO3; assembly: GCF_003366075.1. Taxonomy (NCBI): domain Bacteria; kingdom Pseudomonadati; phylum Pseudomonadota; class Betaproteobacteria; order Burkholderiales; family Burkholderiaceae; genus Burkholderia; species Burkholderia sp. IDO3. Next base: position 188,614 of record NZ_CP028964.1, on the reverse strand, counting down.
GAAAACGGACATGACACGCCGAAGCAGGTCGCCGCGAAATGCGGTTTCGCGAATGTCGATACGCTCCGAAGAACGTTCGTCCGGCATGTCGGGATCACGCCGGCCGAATACCGGAAACGACAGGCGGTCGTTGAAGCGTGATCCGGCACGGGGCGGCGAAGCGGTATGAACGTTCTGCTTCATGCGTGAATCATGCGTGAAGGTAGAGGCAGCCCTCTGTGGCAACGCCATTGTGTCGGAGCATTTCCGCGTCCGCCTGCAATGCTTCGGTATCCGATTCAATATATCGTCATGTCGACCGTACTCTGCATGTGGCCGCGATACGTCCCCGCCGCGAATCGCAGCGACAGATGACCATCGCGCAATCCGGGTACGTCACCACCGGCCAGGAGGAGCGAATTACGTCCCGCCTCGGCAATCCCGCATGCAGACATGCGATCTCGCAAGACCTCGATTGCCCTTCAACCCCCTTCAATCGTCAGACGAAATCCCGCACGCCATTCCAATCGTTTACTCAGTTGCAATAATCATTCGCTGGAACGCCTATTTCCGACCGGTAACGCGATCGCTACGATGCAATCAACCGCTGAACGCAACAAGCGAAGCGCGAAATCTACTAAACCGGAGGTCATCATGAAGTCGTTCATCTACGCAGTCGCCGCCGCCACCGCCCTCACCGCATCGTTTGGCGCGTTCGCACAATCGAATCCGTCGGGCGAACTCACGCGAGCCCAGGTTCGCGCGGAACTGGTTCAGCTCGAACAGGCCGGCTACAAGCCGGAAGTTTCCGACGCTCACTACCCGAATGCGCTGCACACCGCACAAGCGCGCGTGACGAACAACGACGCAACGGGTTACGGCGCCCAGGCTGCGGCCAGCGCGCGCGCCGGGCGCGTGATCGCAGTCAAGCAGAACGCGCGCGACTCGGTCTATTTCGGTCAGTAAGGCCCGCGCACGCGGCGCGTCCCCCCTGGCGCATGCCCCGTTACGCCCGCTGTCGACGAAACACCCCGCTCCCGTTCATCGGGGCGGGGTGTTTCACTTTGGGCGCATGAAACCACCCTTCCACGACGGTCGATCGACGCGATAGCGCGGAACGGACGCCGCGTCACACCGTTCACGCAGACTGCCGGCGTTTGCGCATAGAATGGCCGCGTGGTCGACGCCGGCCAAAGCGAACGCGAGCGACGCCTCGAATCACCGGGCATACCGCACTCGCTGGCCGACCCGATGCCGCACTCATCGCATTTTTCGAAAAGGAGCGGTTTCATGTCTCAAACATCCGGTTCCATGATCAAGTTTCGCCGCCCGGACGGCCAGGAACTGCAGGGCTACCTCGCCACGCCGGAAAAGACCGAAGGCGCGCCCGCGGTCGTCGTCATCCAGGAATGGTGGGGGTTGAACGACCAGATCCGCGGCGTCGCCGACCGGCTCGCGCGCTGCGGCTACTTCGCGCTCGTGCCCGACCTGTATCGCGGCAAGTCGACGGTCGAGGAGGAAGAAGCGCACCATCTGATGACCGGGCTCGATTTCGGCGACGCCGCGTCGCAGGACATCCCCGGCGCGGTGCAATACCTGAAGACGCGCGCGTCGCGCGTTGCCGTCACGGGCTTCTGCATGGGCGGCGCTCTGACGCTGCTGTCGCTGCAGTTCGCCGATGCGGACGCCGGCGTCACGTGGTACGGCTTCCCCCCGCTCGACTATCTCGATCCGTCGAAGATCAAGGTGCCGCTGATGGGTCACTGGGGCACGCAGGATGCGTTCTTCGCGATCGACCAGGTCGATGCGCTGGAGAAGAAGCTGACCGATGCCAAGGTCGACATCGAGTTCCATCGTTATCTCGCGCATCACGCGTTCGCGAACGAAACGGCCGTCGGGCCCGGCCGCATCGGCGGCACGCAGTTCGATCCGGTGTGGTCGCAGTTCGCATGGGATCGCACGCTCACGTTCTTCGGGCGCACGCTCTGGGACTCGCAGCGCTGATGCGGTGTTCTTCGCTGCACACGACTTCCGTGCAGTGGGGCGCATCAAGCAAAACGCCACGGATCGACGTCCGTGGCGTTGTCGTTTACCGGAAAGGATTCGTCACGCGAGCGTAGGTGGCGCTGCCTGGCTCACGTCGACCCGCTTCGGCAAAATTCCCGCCTGGTAGAACACGTCCGCGATGCGCTGCTGATACGCAAGCGTGTCGCGCGTCACGGGTTCGACGCCGAAGCGCGCGCGGCTGAATGCGAGCGCCACCGCCGGCTCAGGAATGCCCCATAGTTTCGAGAACTCGGCCGCGCCCTGCGCGCGATGCGCGTCGAGCCATCGCTGGACCGCCGTCAGCTCGGACACGGCCACGTCGAGCACGTCGGCATTGCGCTGCGCATACGTACGCGACGCGAAGTAGTAGCTGCGGTTCTCGACGAGCCCCGAGCCGTCCGCGACGATGCGCGCACCCAATGTCTGCTGGACGACCGCGAGAAACGGATCCCAGATGATCCACGCGTCGACCGAGCGGCTTTCGAACGCGGCACGCGCGTCGGACGGCGACAGCCAGACCGGCGTGACATCCGCATAACGAAGCTTCGCCGCCTGCAGCAACCTGACCAGCAGGAAGTGCGTGTTCGATCCCTTCACGAGCGCGATGCGCTTGCCGCGCAGATCCGCGAAGGTCTTCACCGGCGAATCCTTGGCAACGACCACGGCCTCGGCCGCGGGGCCCGCCGGCGTCTGCGCGTAATAGACGAGCGGTGCGCCCGCCGCGAGCGCGAAGATCGGCGGCGCCTCGCCGACATCGCCGAAGTCGATCGATCCCGCGTTCAGCGCTTCGAGTTGGGGCGGCCCCGACGGGAATTCGGTCCACGTGACGTTGACGCCCAGCGTGGCGAGCTTGCCCTGCAGCGAGCCCCTCGCCTTCAACAGGCTCAGCGGCCCTTTCTGGTAGCCGATGCGCAACGTGCGCGTGCCGGCCGCATCGGCGAACGCGAAGCGCGGCTGGGCGGCAGCGCCCGCGGCGATCGCCAGGCCGGCCTGGATGAGCCGGCGGCGGGATCTGGAAAGTCGGTCTGCCATGGTGTCCTGTGTTCGATCGGAAGGAAGCGGAGGAACGCGTTGCGCGCTTGCGGTTCGCGACATCGATACCGGCGTGTCGAACCGCTCGCGCGAGCCGAATCGATTCTAGGGGGTCGACGCTTCGCACCGAACCAACGATGTCCGATATCGAAAGCAGGGGTTTTCATAAAGGCGCGCGGCTGACGACACGGCCGATCGGCGTGATCGCATCTTCCGGGTTCATCGCTTCGTTATGCGAATTATCTGGAGCAAGCGACAATCTGTTCATGCATCGACAACACGACGCGCCGCATCATCAGGCGCGGCATGCGTCGTTACCGTTCGCTCAGGACCTGCTGGGCGCGCACAACGCCGCCTCGTCGGCGGACAGCATTTCGGGCACGCATTCGCGCAGGAAATCGACGAAGGTGCGGATCTTCGCGTCGAGGTACTGGCGCGACGCATACAGCGTATAGACCGTCAGCTTCTGCAGCCGGTACTCGGGCAACACGCGCACGAGCGCGCCACTTGCCAGCGCCGGAACCGCGCTCGACATCGGCAGCGAGCCGATCCCGAGGCCGGCGCGCAGCGCACCGCCGAGCGCATCGGCGATGTTGACCTGAAAATCGGGCGGCGGCAGTTCGAACGTCTCGCGGCCGTTGGGGCCGTCGAGATGCCAGCGGTCGCGCGGAAACACGGGCGTGACGATCTGCAGGCAGGCATGCGCTTCGAGATCGCGCACGGTATGCGGCGTGCCGCGTTCCTTCAGATAGGCGGGCGACGCGCACAGTACGCTGTGCACATCGCCGAGCCGCTGCGATACCAGTCCCGAATCGGGCAACTCCGTCGAGCTCAGTTGCAGCGACACGTCGTAGCCTTCGTCGATGATGTCGGGCACGTGCTGCGACAGCGTGAGCTCGACCGCCACGGACGGATAGCGCTGCCGGTATCGCACGACCGCGGGCACCAGATATGCTTGGCCGAAACTCGTCGTCGCGTGGACATGGAGCCGCCCCGACGGCTTCGCCTGCGCGTCGGCCGCCTCGGCTTCCGCTTCGTCGATATAGCCGAGGATGCGCTGGCACCGGTCGAGGTAGCGCTGTCCGGCATCGGTCAACGCGATGCGGCGCGTGCTTCGATTGAGCAGACGCGTGCGCAGATGCGTTTCGAGTTGGGCGACCGAACGCGATGCGTAAGCGGTGGTGATGTCCAGGCGCTGGGCCGCGCTCGTGAAGCTGCCCTCCTCCGCCACCCGGACGAAAATGCGCATCATCTGTAACGTGTCCATCGACATGTCCCCGGGATTGAAATCGCTTCGCAGCGGCACCCGCCCCGGCACGGGCCGGTCTGGCGCGAATTGTGCGGAACAGTACCGCAGCGATGCAGGCGTGTCCAGTTTGCCGTGTGCGGGGAAGGCGGACGATCGTTCACGCGACGGCGCACGCCCGAAGGGCGACCGCACCGGATGGGGGCAGGCCGCCTGGCGACGGCCTGCCGGGTCCGCATTGCGCGGGCCGCGTCGTGCTTGCTCGTGCTTACGCCGGGTCGAAAGGATTGCTCAGGACGATCGTGTCGTCACGCTCGGCGCCGGTCGTGATCATCGATACGGGCGCGCCCGCCACCGCCTCGACGCGTGCGATGAAATCCTGCGCGGCACGCGGCAACGCCGCACGTTCGCGCACGCCTTTCACGGTGCCGCGCCAGCCGTCGAACCGTTCGTAGACCGGCTTCGCGCGCGACTGCGCATCGAGGCTGGCGGGCAGGTGGTCGACGCGTGCGCCGTCGAGTTCGTAGCCGACGCACAGTTCGATTGCGTCGAAGCCGTCGAGCACGTCGAGCTTGGTGAGCGCGAGGGAATCGATCCCGGAGATCCGGACGGCCTGACGCAACTGCGCGGCATCGAGCCATCCGCAGCGGCGCGGCCGGCCGGTGTTGACGCCGAATTCCTGGCCGCGCGCGCGCAGCGCTTCGCCGGTTGCGTCGGTCAGCTCGGTCAGGAACGGGCCGCCACCGACGCGCGTCGCATATGCCTTGGTCACGCCCAGCACGTAGCCGAGCCTGGACGCGCCGAGGCCCGTGCCGGCTGCTGCGGCCGACGCCACGGTGCCGGACGACGTCACGAACGGATACGTGCCCCAGTCGATGTCCAGCATCACGGCCTGCGAGCCTTCGAACAGGATGCGCTCGCCGCGGTCGGTCGCCTCGTTGAGGTCGGCCCACACGGGGCGCACGAACGGCAGGATCTTCGGCGCGACGTCGACGAGGATCGCGAGCAGCGCGTCGCGCGAGTATGGCTCGAGCCCCAGCCCGCGAAACCACGCGTTGTGATGATCGACCAGCACGTCGAGCTTCTCGGCGAGCCGGCCCGGTTCCGCCAGATCGCCGACGCGCAGCCCGCGGCGCCCGACCTTGTCCTCGTAGGCCGGCCCGATCCCGCGCAGCGTGGTGCCGATCGGCTCGCGGCGTTGACGCTCCTGCGCCTGGTCGATCGCACGGTGGATCGGCAGCACCAGCGTCGCGTTTTCGGCGATCGACAGATTGTCCGGCGTGACCGACAGCCCGAGCTCGGCCATCCGCGCGATCTCCGCGAGCAGCGCCTCCGGATCGAGCGCCACGCCGTTGCCGATCACGCCGCGCTTGCCGCGCACGATGCCGCTCGGCAGCAGCGCCAACTTGTACGTCTTTCCGCCGACGACCAGCGTATGGCCCGCGTTGTGGCCGCCGTTGTAGCGCGCGACCAGATCGGCCTGCGCCGCCAGCCAGTCCACGACGCGCCCCTTGCCTTCGTCACCCCATTGGGCGCCTACTACGACCACGTTCGCCATGTTCCATGCTCCATGTGAGAAATCCAGACACGTATTCAGGCCGCATCGCCCGTTTGTGTGCCATATTGGCGGAGCTGGATCGCATGATCAAACGATTAAATCTGAGTATTCGCGTGAGTAAATTTCACACGAAATGAGGAAATGGCCCGACGACTCCCACCGTTGAATTCGCTGCGCGCGTTCGAAGCCGCGGCCCGGCTCGGCAGCTTCACGCATGCCGCCGACGAGTTGTGCGTGACACACGGCGCGATCAGCCGGCACGTGCAGCAGCTCGAGACATGGCTCGGCCGGCCGCTCTTCGAACGGCACAACCGGCGCGTCGAGCTGACGGATGCCGGCCGAGCGTATCTCGCCGAAGTCGGCGCATCGTTCGACCGGATCGCGCTCGCCACCGCGCAGCATTTCGGCCACGCGCAGCAGCGCGTGCTGCGCGTGAGCGCGCCCGCAACGTTTTCGCTGCGCTGGCTCGTGCCGAAACTGTCGTCGTTCCAGGTCGCCCATCCGGCCATCGAGGTGCGGCTGTCGACGTCGAACGAGCCGATCGAGAAGTTGCGCGACAAGGTCGACCTGATCGTCCGCGGCGGTCCGCAGACGATCGACGGCTATGTCGCCGACGAATTCCTGTCCGAAGTCCGGTTGCCCGTGTGTGCGCCGAAGCTGCTCGAGGGGCGACCGTTGCGCACGCCGGCCGATCTCGCCGGCTTCACGCTGCTGCATGCGGCGACTTATCCGGGCATGTGGCCCGAATGGCTCGCGGCGGCCGGTTATGCGAACCTCGTGCCGCGGCACTCGCTGACGCTCGAGCACTTCTACCTGACATTGCAAGGCGCGCTCGACGGGCTCGGCGTCGCCATGGGGCCGATCGCGCTCGTCGCGGACGACATTGCCGAAGGCAGGCTCGTGCAGCCGTTCAGCGAACCGGCGTTGCCGCCGTGGCGGTATTTCACTTATGTGGCGGCCGCACGTGCGGAGGACGAAGCCGTGCGCGCGTTCAAGGATTGGCTGAAGGCGACGGGCAGCGCAGCGACAGAAGTGCGGCGCTGAACCGGATGGGCTGCGTTCTTATCCGGAGGCTCCCGCTTCGACAGCGCGTCCGATTTGCGTCGGCGAGCGGGACAGATAGTGAAGACCTTGCTGACGCAGCTTCCGCACGCCCCAAAAACATAGGATCACGAATCAATTGACGCAGACTCGCCGCCTGCATTTTTCACGGAAGCGCAACGCATTTCCGTGGCACATGCGCCAGACCGCGGATCGAGCCGCGGCCTGGCGTACGGGTGATGCTTACTGGCTTGCGCCGGCGGCTTTCTTCTCCGCGTTCTGCAGATTCTGCGGATAGTTCGGATCGTTGGCCGCCGGCTTGTACCCGGCGTCTTCGAGTTTCTTCAATTCGGCGGTGTTCTTCGCGCGCGCTGCCTTGTGTTCGGCTTTGCGTTTTGCCCGGGCTGCCTTGCGCGCCTCACGCTTTGCGGCCTTGGCATCCTGTGCGGCCGGTGCGCTGGCGTCGGTCTGCGCGAACACCGGAGCTGCCGAGCCGAAGAGGAAAGCTGCTGCCGTAGCAGCCAGCGTGAGTTTTCTGATCTGGATTCGCATCGCTGAACTCTCTTTTCTGATTGATTTCTGATTGATCACGGATTGAAAGCACGTCGAGATACCGCCCCCTGCCCCCGACCGGCCATCAGGTCACGATCAGGGCTTTTGCATCATAACCGTGTTGTGAAAAAAGTGGCGTCGTAACCGTAGTTCGAGGTAGACGTGTATGGGAAACACTGCATCGCAGGGGTTCGCTGTGGGTCCCGCGATCAGCGGCTGACAAAGGTAGCAACGGTGCATCGTTCGGCACTACGTGCGCGGTGCCCATGATCCAAGGTAACCATCCGGCGAACCGGATCGCTCCGGCAATACGACACAGCTTGTCGATAGGAGCGCGCTCCATTTCGATGCACGGTGCATTCGCACGTCGTCGCCGTTTCAACGATGGCGTTCGCGACTCGTCCGGCGTGATCGTCGCATCACAAGCGCGCCCACCACAGGAAGCGCTTGCCTGTGAACCAATGTCCCGCGCCATGGCACGCGAGTGTCGCGCTCTCCCATAAACGACCACGAATCACTCTGTGCCGAATTCCAGTTCACTCCTGGTACGGCGATGCAGTTCGACACGAACGATCGGGTAACCGCTCGATACGCGCATGGCTACCTGTTCGCTGCCCTTCCTGGCGGCTCGTCGGGCGCGGCGTGCGCTGGTGATGAGACATGCCGGCACAGCGTCACCACGTCGATCGACGCTCGTTGCTCACATGCACGCATGAATGCCGTGCGAACCTTCGCCTATTCGGACGCTGCGATTTCATCCATTGCCCACGTCGCGACGAGTCTTATGCCTGTGTGACCGCACAGACATGCGCTCCATCGTCCGGATGCTTCACAGCTTTTCCGTTCGATCAAGGGTGTCCCCGCACGGACTATCCGTGGAGACAGTCCGGTCACTTTATCGGTGAGCCTTTCCAGGACTCGACAGCTTTCCAGGGTGAGAATGTTCGGGATCCAGTCATCGATCGGATTACGGTGAGCTTCGTCGGCGGCTGGAACCTCACGTTCGGGACGATGCCGGAATTGCGATGGATGATCACCGGTGAAAGGTCTGGTTTTCCGCCGACCGGTGAATGGATCCTCATCTGTCGACCCCGGTAGCACAGCAATTTCGGCGCGGTTCCAAAGGTAGAAAGTCATGAGGCCGGTGAGAGATCGTCCGGCCTCGGCAACGGTCGTCTTTGCATGATCCACAGGTCGCGGTCATAGATTCGTCCATGTATCTCCATCGGAGACTTATCCGCGGAACGACTCGCACAGGCGTCGAAAAAATTACTCGTCGCCAAATTCGAGCGATTTCTGACTGCTGTGACAGCACCGGTGATATCCAGGTGTCGAGTGCGATGGTGCTGGTCGACGGCGATTCCGATGAGGTGGGTCGCCAGCCCCGACCAATTTTGGGCCCCATAGCTGGGTACCTATATTCGGGAAACGTTGATTTCCTCCCATAAGTTTCTACGTTTGAGGGTTTGTGAGTAGGTACTCACATCCTCTGAGAGCCTTATCGGGCTTGAGACAACGTCGAACGGTGGATGCTCCACAGCATTTTGAGGCTCATTGCTGTGCTCGCTGACCGCATTCAGGTCAGTTTGGTAGCGGTTTATGGGGGTTGCTTTTTTGCACAGGCACACGTGTGTTTACATCTTTGGTAAACGACGTTTACTACTTTAACTACCTTTAGACGGCTCACAGCCTTATCTGGTAAGGGTTTGACCGATGTTCGGTACCCATTTATGGGAGCACAGGTGGAAGGGTCTGGGGGTTCAGGTCTGTGGATTTGGGGAATTGGGTACCGTGCTGTGGGAAATCGGGGTTGTGGATATGGGGCGCACGTAGACGGTTATGGGATTTTGCCCCAAAAGTGCTTCAGGTAGCATGCTATGGGGAAATGTTTGGGTAGCGGTTTATGGGGGGCTTTTTCGTACTGGCCGATGAATGTAGGCACAGCGTTTTATGTGAGGTTGCCTGTTATGGGGACACGCACAGGTAGCCGGATATGGGGCTTGTTTGGCGCTTGCTGGCTTGGTATCGCGCGCTGCTTCTGTGGCACCGTCCCATAAACAGTATCGCCGGCATTCACAGGTAACCATCTATGGGGAAATCTGAGGGTAGCCGTTTATGGGAGAGATTTCGGTCGTGAAGGCTCGCACGAAGACAAAAAACAAAGCCGACACCTCTTCACAGGTACCCATTCATGGGAAGCCCTAAAGGTAGCTCGTTATGGGAGGGAAAGCGGACCGTGTTGCAAAGCACCATGAATCGCGTTTGCTGATCCATTTCCGGCCGATTGCTTCCCATGAATGGGTACCTTCGGCCCGGAAAATCCCGTGCCGGATCTGGCTGCCGGATCCGACAGGTAGCTGGTTTTGGGAAGGGTTTTGGCATGAAGGTATATGGATATGGGAATCTGAAACGACCTGAAAATATAATTTTTCCCTTTATTGACAAGCATTTAGAAGTGATAGTGCAAGTAATGCTGGAGAAAGAGGCATTGCTCGTCAGCGGGAAAAGGTATAAAGTCAGTCCCCAACAAGGTCACCTTATCCGGACATCACGATGCCGCGCAAGCCCGCAATCAAAGGCTCCGACAAGCAGGTTTCGCTATTTCAGACGCCCGAGCCTCCCGATCTGTTGCGCAAGGCGGTCCAGGCAATTCATATCGCTCCGAAGTCCGGAAAGATCGGTTTGCAGCAGCGCAAGATGTTCAGCTCGCTGATCAAGAACGCGCTTCGCCAGGAAGCGTTCGAGCCGGGGCGGACCAGTTTCTCGATCTCGATTGCGGCGTTGTCGCACGAGAGCGGGCTGAACAGCAACAACACGAAGTACGTGAAGGACACGGTCAACTCGCTGATCAGTACCGTCGTCAACTGGGACTATCTCGCTGCGGATCGCTCGACGGTATGGAAGGCGTCAGGCCTGCTCGCCGGCGCCGAGCTCGAGCAATCGGTGTTGAAGTACAGCTTCTCCGACCAGATTCGCAGCGAACTGCTCAATCCGGAGATCTACGCGCTGATCGATATGCGGATCGCGCGCGAGTTTCGGCGATCGCATTCGCTCGCGCTGTGGGAAAACACGGTGCGCTACGAGGGGATCGGCATCACCGCGAAGATTCCGCTGCCGAAATTTCGCGATCTCATTCTCGGCCAGGACAAGGCATCCCAATCGTACAAGGAGTACAAGCTCTTCAAGAGCAAGGTCCTGGTGCCGTGCATTCAGGAGGTGAACGAAGTTTCCGACCATACGCTCGAGCTGATCGAACACAAGTCGGGCCGCAGCGTGGAAGCCGTTCAGTTCAAGGTGACGCGCAAGCCGAGCGCGGATACGGTCGAGGAAGGCGACGCCAAGAACGAAGCGCTGGTCGAGGAAGTCGCGAAATTCGGCATTCCGCGCTCGGAAGCACGCCGGTTGATCACGCAGTACGGCGTGCAGCGCATCAAGGCGGCGATCGCCTATACGCTCAATCGGACTACGAAGAAGAACGCGGCGCCCGTCGACAATGTCGCCGCGTATTTCCGCAAGGCGCTGACGCACGGTTATACGCTGGCCGACGGGCAGGGCACGGAGGCGGTCGCGCCGGCAAGGGAATCCGCGCAGAGCAAGCAAGAACAGATCCGCGACAAATACCTGGCCGCGAAGGTCGATGAAGCCGGTGCGTATTTCCGCGAGTTGGAGATCGACGACCAGACCAAGCTGATCGAACGTTACAACGAGACGGTTGCCGGTTCGAAGGATCTCACGCTGTCGCCGAAGAAGAAGGCCAGCAAGCTGGCGCAGACCAGCTTCTTCCGGTGGCTGGCGCTCGACACGTGGGGCGAACCGACCTCGGACGATCTGCTGGAATTCCTGCTGAAAAGCAGTCTCGCGACCAACTGATCAAGGCCTCGCAGCCAGTATGCGCGGTGCGCCGGATATCATCCGGCGGCGCCGCGCGATGCAGGAGCGAGGCCTTTGCTTTGGGCGCTTACTTTTGCGCTGCTGAAGCCAGTTCGGCAACGTATGCGTCGATGACGGTCTTGAGCCGATCGGCAAGCGCCTCCTGGTGGGACGCATCCACGCCTTTGAGTTGCAGATCCAGACGCCCGTCCGGATACGTCTTCAACTGACCGATCGCGCGCGATTCGAGCGCGAAATCGTGGCGAACGCTGTAGCGCGTGCGCCCCGTCTTCTTGTTGCCGTCGCTCTGCGCACGCAGGAAGTTCTCGAGATCGCGCACCGACTTCTTGCGGTCCATCACGGCCGTGAGCAGACGGTCGGCGGCCGGTTCGCCCAGGCGCTCGAAAATCAGCTTCAGGAAATACGCCGCCTGCAGGCCGACCACGTCGTTCGCGCTGGCCATCCGCTCGAGCAGCGTGTTCGGCAGTGCGTTCAGCGACAGCGTCTTGCTGATCGATGCCTTGTCCTTGCCGATCTTCTCCGCGAGCGTGTTCTGGTCGGGGAAGACCTTTTCGTCGAGAAGACGCTTCCATGCGACCGCGTCGTCGAAGATCGTCTGGCGTTCGTGGTCGTGGTTGGCGCGATACGCGATCGTATAGAGCTGCTCGGGCGTGTGATCCGTACGGAACGTCGCGTTGATCGTTTCGTCGCCGTTGATGCTCGTCGCGCGCAGCCGGCGTTGCCCGTCGATCACGACGAGCTTGCCGGGGAATTGCGGGAGCCGCGTGACCTTGATCGGCTCGATCTGCCCTTCCCGCTTCAACGTCAGTGCGAGTTCGTGCAGGCTCGATTCCGAATAGAACACGCGCGGGTTGAACGGGTTCGGGATGCAGTCCTTGACCGCAACCCTTTGCGGCGCGCCGAGATCGGGGGCATCCGCGGGTGCCGGTGCGCTCGGAGCGGCGGTGGTCGTGGTTTCGACAGCGATATCCGATGCCGGAGGCACCGGCTCGGGCAGCCGCGTTTCCAGCGCCGCGTTTTCCTGCGCGAGCCCGCGCAGCAGGCCGGCGGCGAGATGCAGATTGCCGGTCGGCTTCTTGTCTTTCGATGTGTCTTTAGCCATGAGCGGCTCCGGTCGCGCGCGTCGATGCGATGTATTGGGCCATTTCCGTGACGAGCCTTTCGATCTCTGCGCGGGCTTCCTTCAGCCCCTTCAGGTACCGGTTGTGATGATGGATCGTGGTGCCGAGCGCGAACGTCTGACGATAGACCTCGCGTTGCGCGATCTGGCTGTCGAGCAGATGCTCCCCTATTTCTTCAGCTCTTAGAATTTTTAAAATTTCTTCACGCATTTTAGTTTTTCCATTGACGCTATTCAGCATCAGCGCAGAAGAAAGACTTGGGTTACGAACGGAGCGCATCGACTCGATCATACGAATCATCGCAACGGTGCTGTACAGATCGGCCGGCGATGGGGACAGCGGCACGAGGCAGAAATCGGCGACTTCGAGCACGGATGCGATGCGGGGATCCTCGAGGTTGCCCGGACAGTCGACGACGATGACGTCGAAGTTTGCATCCTGCTTCTTGATCTCGCCGCCGATGCCGCGGCCGGCGGGTGCCAGCGACAGTACCGTCATCGGAAGTGTGTTTTCTCCGCTCGTGACCCATCTGACCGACGTGCCCTGAGGATCGGCATCGATCAATGCGACCTTGTTGCCGCCGGCCTCGAAGGCCGCTGCGATATTGACGGAGATGGTGGTCTTTCCAGTCCCACCTTTTTGATTGCTAACGGCGATCTTGAAAGCCATTAAAGTTCTCCACGGAGTTTTTCGTAATATATGTAGTTGCTATCGAAATGTCCAGAAAAAGTGTTCGATGACGATATGAATTTGTAGATCGAGGTGGTTGTTACGTGACAAGCGGGCCGGATGGCTAGCTATCTATCTTGTGGTTTTGAATTTAGAAAAACCGATGTTTCTTTGTCTAACTACTAATAAGAAATTTCTCTTAAGGAAAGCCCGCGCGAGTTCGCAGAAAAAATTCTCAAGCCTTGGATTTAGTGAATGCCTGAGTGTCGTTTTGGAAATGTTGCTGCGATGACGTGACCGTTCGACAGTAGGTGATGCGGCTTTGCGCAGTTGTCACGTGACAAGTCGGGTGTCCCGAGGCATCGATGCGTGTGAACCAGTGATATCCCGATCGGGGCTGTGACTTTAGGACTCTCGGATTCGTTCTTCATTCCAGGATATGGCCGCCGGCCAGATGCTAAGAATGCGGTCATGAGCGATTGTCACGTGACAACTGACACGTGACAACTGGCACGTGACAACTGGCACGTGACAACTGGCACGTGACAACTGGCACGGGAGACTGATTTCGATGTGGGTTGCAATAAATTTGGAAGCGTTCGCTATAGCGGAGATGGGGCTGGTAATTCGCTTTCGACCCACTACCGGAGACTGCGTTGATCGCCGGAGATTCGAGTTGGGCTTCGTGGGAGATGGGGACCCGAGTTGTCACGTGACAACGGCACTAGCTTAGTGAGCCGAATAACCTACGCCGAAACGACAGACCTGACTCGCGCGCTGCGATAGCAGGTGCACTACAAGAGCGACGGGCGCTGGGCCTTGATGACCGGAATTGGTCATCAAGGCCCAGCGAGCGGTATCAGCGGCCACGGCCGCTAGAAGCCCTGGAGGATGGGTCGGTAGATATTTTGACTGATGATACGACCCCATTTAAATGGGGCGCGTGCCCTATTGGCTCACTATTGTTCGGGGTAGGGAGAGTAGTGTTCGTTGGGTTGCCTGTGTTGAGCGAGACGATGATCGTGATGGTTCGTCGTGAAGAGACTCTGGGTGCCTGTATTACATTTCAATCTGGCCCGACCCGGGCGAACAGCAACGTCGCAGCGCATGTTCGTGAAACATTACTGAAAAATGGGGTATCTCCGTAAACCCTTGTCAGGCAATGGGTTGCGGCACTTTCTTCATGTTGTTTCACGCAAAACACATCAGATTTGCCATGTAAATGGGGGCGTATGAAGATGGTGCGAAAAATTGGCTTCTGGCAAAGGTAATTTAGACGCAAATGTGTTGTCTGAAATGTGTTTCGTAGTGTTTGATACGTGTCTGTGCGATTGCCTACGAGCCGTCTGCTTGGCTGAGTGCTCGCGACATGCCTGGCGTGAATCCACGGCGCGCTCATGTGGACTCGTTCATGTTGAGTTGTCACGTGACAACGTCGTTCTTCACCGCAGCAGGATTGTGAAATTACTGCCTTTGGTGCGATCGAAATACCTTGATCCGATATTGGATCGACGAGTCGCGTCACCGACCGATTTTCTATGGCCGGGCCGCTTTTCGAAGGGGAGGGAGATAGGGCCGATGGGCGCGGGATCGATTTTGAAGTGCTTGGTCAGCGGCAGCTATGGGGGCGCGCGACGCCGGGCCTGCATTGACCGCCCGTCGCCCGTAGGCTGAATTTCCAGTGGGCGGCTGAAGCACTTTTCCGTCGAGCCGATTGCCGTTGACGACGCGCCCACTACCTTGCGTCACTCCGTGACGGAGCGCACATTTCCGCCGCGCTTCTCCAGAGCGGAAAGCGCGGCGGCGGGCAAACCTACTTCGTCACCTGCGTTGTGCACAGCTGCCACCGACGCGATTTCGCTGCTGGCTTCTCTGCTTGTTCATCAACCGTACGCCACCACTGTTCGCCGCGATGCGGTTCGTTCAAATCGAGCCGCTCGCCGATCCTGGGCGTCGACAGTCCTGCGCCTCGCACCATGGCCAATGCGGTGACCCGCTCGAACGGTTCTTGCCACCGGTGCATCGCGAGATCGAACGTGCCATTGTGAATCGGTATCAGCGTACGGCCGCGCAGATCGATGTGTGCCTGCACGGTTTCTTCCGGCTGCATGTGCACGTACGGCCATTGCGCGTCGTACGCGCCGGTTTCGATCAGCGTCACATCGAATGGCCCCAGGCGTTCGCCGATGGCCCGGAAGCCATCGAAATACCCGGTGTCGCCGCTGAAAAACACACGCAGGTCGTCATCGACGATGACCCATGACGCCCATAGCGTGCTGTTGCCATCGAACAGGCTCCGCCCGGAGAAATGCTGCGCCGGTGTCGCGGTCAGCATCAGCCCGTCTACGTCGATGCTTTGCCACCAGTCGAGCTGGCGTACCTTTTTCGCGTCGATACCCCAGTCGATCAGGCGATCGCCGACACCCAGCGTCGTGACGAACACGTCGGTGGTGGCCGCGAGCGCCAGCACCGTGTCGCGGTCGAGGTGATCGTAGTGATCGTGCGAGAGAATCACGCCGCGCAACGGAGGAAGATCCTCGAGTGCAATCGGAGGGGCATGAAAGCGCTTGGGGCCGAGGTGCCGAAATGGCGATGCGCGCTCGGCAAACACCGGATCGGTCAACCAGAACTCGCCACGAAGCTTCAGCAGCAGCGTCGAGTGCCCAAGCCGGTACAGGCTCCGGTCGGGAGCAGCGTCGAGTTGTTCCAGAGTCAGTGAATCGATAGGCAGAGCGCCGGTCGGCGTGGTGTTGCGCGGTTTGTTGACCAGCATGTTCCATGCGATCCCGAGCGTCTTGCCGAAACCTTCGGTCGGCCGCGGTGCGACGTTGCTGAAGCGTTCGCCGGTATGTTGCGGCGACCCACTGGACAACGCGCGGCCACGCCTGGCGGCAGCGAAACCCAGAACGCGATGAAGGAAAACGAGAGGCGAAGCCATGTCGATTCGTCCGGAAAGAAAAGTACACCGATCAGTGTAGTTTATCCCTGGGAAAAGTAAACTCGGAGGTGTAAAATTTTTTGTATGGATACGAGTACTTCTCCTTCGCGCCTGACCGATCGAAAACGCGCGGCGATCATCGACGCCGCGATCGAGGAATTCCTCGCGGCGGGCTACGACGCAACCAGCATGGATCGCATCGCCGCGCGCGCGGACGTGTCGAAACGCACCGTCTACAACCATTTCCCGAGCAAGGAGACCCTGTTCGCCGCGATTCTCCATCAGCTATGGGATGCGACCCGGACGGCCAGCCCACCTGCCTATTGTCCGGACGTCCCGCTGCGCGAGCAGCTGCTCGCCCTGCTGGACCGCAAATTGCGCCTGTTGAACGACGAAGCGTTTCTTGCGCTCGCACGCGTCGCGATCGGCGCGGCCATTCATTCTCCGGAGCGCGCGCGCGATATGGTCGAACGCCTCGGCGAACGCGAAGAAGACCTGACGGTCTGGATTCGCGCGGCGGCGGCGGCCGGCCGCCTGTCGGTCACGGATCCCGTATTTGCGGCTCATCAGCTGCAAGGCATCGTGAAAGCTTTCGCGTTCTGGCCGCAAGTCACGATGGGCCAGCCACCGCTTGGCATGCAGGAGCAGCAGAGGCTTGCCGAATCCGCGGCCGACATGTTTCTTGCGTACTACGCGTGCCAGGACGCCGACGCTGCGTGACTGGCCGTGCGTCGATCGACCCAATGCGTGTTTTATCGGCAGCCTCGAAGATGCGGTAGTCCGTAACTGACGAACGCATGATGAATACGGAACCGGACCGCGCATGTCGACGTAACCCGTCCCGAACCCGACCGGTGCCTATGCAGCAGAACGCGAGTGAACCCACATGAAGACGCTGTTGATCGTCTACCACACGATGACTGGCGGTACGCAACAGATGGCCGAAGCGGCAGCGAGCGCCGCGCGCGAGCAATCCGGCGTGGAAGTGAAGTTGCAGCGTGCGGACGCGACGAGCGCGGACGATGTGCTGGCCGCCGACGCGTACCTGTTCGCGACACCGGAAAATCTGGCTGCGATGTCCGGATTGATGAAGGATTTCTTCGATCGCTGCTACTACGCCGCGCTCGATCGCGTGAATGGCCGCCCGTATGCAGCGATGATTTGCGCGGGCAGCGACGGACAGAACGCACTGCGCCAGATTGACCGGATCGCGACCGGATGGCGGCTCAGGAATGTGGCGCCGGGCCTGATCGTCTGCACCCATGCGCAGACGCCCGAGCGCATCCTCTCCCCCAAGACGATCGGCAGCGAGGATCTCGCGCGCTGCGCCGAAATCGGTGCGGGTCTTGCCGCAGGGCTGGCGCTCGGCGTGTTCTGATCGACAGCGATCGAACCCGCCGAAGTGGCGTCACTGCCGTCGCAAGCGCGCGCCGGGGAGCCGATACCTCCGACGCGCAAATCCCGCGGCGATACCCATCCCGCACCCTGCCGCAGTGCGCACGACCGACGCGTCAGTCCTCTTTGACCGACACCACCGGCTGATGATATTCAGGCCACAGGTTTTTCACGAGGTCACGCGACGCGCCATACGCATAACAACTGTCGATCTTCAGCGGTTTTCCTTCGCTGTCGCGGTCATTGAGCGGGGACGTCCGTACACCGACCATCGTTTGATAGGCCGTCGTGGCAACCGGACCGAGAATTTCCTTCAGATGCGTACAGGTGTCGCAAGACGGCAGACGCTTGCGGATCTCGCTGTTCCAGCCGGCGCCGATACGCAATCCGACGAGCGCCTGCAGCGAGTCGCCGCCCCCCGGACATTGCGCATACGGATGCGACCTGATGAACGTGGATACCGCGCGCACGATCATGTCGACGTCGAAAACCAGCGTGACGCCGAGATCGTGAATCGGGGCCAGCGCCACGACGGTGCGCGTGCCGCCCGGCGGCGTGAAGTCGCTTGTCTTGCGGTCGGCGAGACAGGCCGTTACTTCGAACAGGCCGTCGCTGCGCCGATAGCCGCGCATGTCGATCTGTCGATGGTGAATTTCTTCGCGGGTAATGCCGTCGTGGGGAATGTCGTGTCGGGAATCCATGTATTCGCTCCGCTTCGTACGACCGGGGCCTCTTTGCATTCGATAGCGATGTCGTCGGCCGGCGGCGCCATCGCGACCCTCCGTGACAGGCAGCCGCCAACGTCGATCCGGCCATACTACGCACTTTCCGGCACGGTCGTACGATCGAAGATCGGTGCGGACGCAACTAATCGGATGCCGGTAACGAGCACTGTGCACACTGGTGCGTTGCATTCATCGCACCGTGAAATCCGGCCTCCCCGGATAGCGCAGGTCCGCAGCCGCGAACGTCTTCGTTCGCTGTACCGACGCTCGCATCCCGTAGTGTGGAATAACGTATCTATGGCGCGGCCCGAATATCGAAGCCCGGTCGCACTGAAAACGACACTACGTAACGCGTGTATCGATCGCGCACGAAAACGCCGCCATAATGCGCACCACGACCGTGTGGACACGTTGTCCGCTGCCGGAATCCGTCGAATGCGAACCGGTGAGTCAACCGACTGCCGCGCGTACCGGTATACTTCCATTCCTGCCTTCTCCGGCATCGTGGCCGGGTGCCTGAAACAGCGGTGGGTGCGATGCGGCCCCGCAGCGTATGTTCCGCGTCGGCGGCAGACGGGCCGCAGGCAATGCGGCGAAGCGCCGATGTGCGGAATGGCTGCACGAACCACACCTTATATTCCTGGTGGATTGAATTTATGGGTTTTGAACAACTTGCCGAATTGCGGGCGCAGCTCGCAGCAAAGGCCAAGCAGGAGCGCAACGCGAAGCGTCCGGCTACGCAGACGGACGCCGGCGCGAAGCCGAAGTCCGGCGACCGGCCGGCTCGTGGGGCCAAATCGGGTGCCGGTGCCGGCGCCAAAGCGGCGGCCGGCGCGAAGCCTGCTTCGGCGAAACCGTCGACGCCGGTCGATCCGGTCATCGTCGCGATCGGCAAACTGCAGCGCCGGTTCCCGCGCGCATTCCCGAAGAATCCGGCCCCGAAAGTGCCGCTGAAGGTCGGCATCTGGGAGGACCTCGCCCGCGAGGCGCAGGCCGTCGGTCTGAACGAAGCCGAACTGCGCGATGCGATGTCCACGTGGTGCCGCGGCAACCGCTACTGGTCGTGCCTCGTCGAAGACGCGGTGCGCGTCGATCTGCAGGGTACCGAAGCAGGACGCGTGACGCGCGACGACGCAGCGCGCGCGCGCCGCCTGAAGTCGCGCCGTCCGGGCAAGGGCGCCGGGCAACCGGCGAAGGGTGCACCGCAGCAGCAGCAGGCCGAAGTACAGGCCGATGCCGCCGCGCCGCAACCTGCCAACACCGAGGCACCGGCCGACGCAGCCCCGCAGGCCGAGCAGCAAGCCACCGCGAGCGAGTAACGCGCGATGCGTCGCCGTGCGATTGCGCGGCGACGACCTGCATGCCCCGCCATGCAGCGAATCACAGGACGGACCGATCTGCCCTTACCCGGGCAGGTTGGCGCTGTCTCCGCCGGCAGCACTGCCCGTTCGCCGGTCATTCCCCCTCCGCCACTGAACCGCCAACGACCGCACGACGAAAGCGCGTGAACGGACGTCGGTTGCGTACTATGTCGCCCCTATCGCGCGAGCATCGAGACCGGATATCGATTGCGAGCGCCGGGTATGACGAATTCATGGACGTTTCACCTAAATGATTCGTTTTCCTAAAATAATGATGAGCGGGCTATAGATTCCTTTGACCCATCGCGAAGGAGGCGCCGGATTCGCACTTGTCCACGCATGTCGGGCATGAAACGCCGACTTCGTTGCAGAACCGACGAGACGAGACGGACTAGCACATTGTTGCCGCCGTTCTCCAGTCGGTTGGCGAGCCGCGAAGCAACCGCGATAATCTCGCGTGCCGACGCTCATTGCCGAGAACGCCCGACACGACAGGAACGTGAAAGCCTGCATGGCTTACCTCGGGTTCCGCGCAATCGAAAGCATTCGGCAAGCCGGATGTGCTGCGGCGTCACGCGAAGCCCACCGATTCCCTACACGGACACAACGCTCGCATCATGAATCCCAGACACTCAGCGATTCTCGTCGCGCTCGTTGCCGCCGCGCTGTTCGGCACTGCGACGCCGCTCGCCAAGGCATTGATCGGCGCGATGTCGCCGTTCATGGTCGCCGGCCTGTTCTATCTCGGCAGCGGGATCGGCCTGGGTATCGGAATCCTGCTGCGCGGACTGCGCGGTCGCCGCACGCCGGCCGACGCTGCCGCGCCGCTGCAACGGACCGACCTGCCGTGGCTGGCCGGCGCGATCGCGGCCGGCGGCGTGGCGGGCCCGGCGCTGTTGATGCTCGGGCTGTCGAGCACGCCGGCCGCGACGAGTGCGCTGCTGCTCAATCTCGAAGGCGTGCTGACGGCCGTCATCGCGTGGGTCGTGTTTCGCGAGAACGTGGATTTCCAGGTGTTTCTCGGCATGGTGGCGATCGTCGCGGGCGGCACGCTGCTGTCGTGGGTGCCGGGGCGCGCAAATGTGCCGGTCGGCGCGCTGTTGATCGCCGGCGCGTGTCTGTGCTGGGCGATCGACAACAACCTGACCCGCAAGGTCGCCGCGAACGATGCGATGGTCATCGCGTGCGCGAAAGGCCTGATCGCCGGGCCGGTGAATATCGGCATCGCGCTCGCGACCGGCGCGGCGCTCCCTGCTGTTCCGGCCACGGCCGCCGCGATGCTGACCGGTTTCGGCGGCTACGGGATCAGCCTCGTGTTGTTCGTCGTCGCGCTGCGTTATCTGGGCAGTGCGCGAACGGGCGCGTATTTTTCCGTCGCGCCGCTGTTCGGCGTCGTGCTGTCGCTGCTGATCTGGCCGGCGCTGCCGTCGGCCACGTTCTGGATCGCGGCTGCGTTGATGGCGCTGGGTATCTGGCTGCATGTGCGCGAACGGCACGAACACGCGCATGCGCACGAACGGCTCGAGCACACGCATCGGCATCGGCACGACGAACATCATCAGCACGCGCACGACTTTCCGTACGACGGCGACGAACCGCACACGCATCCGCATGTGCATCTGCCGATCACGCACAGTCACGCGCATTTCCCGGACATTCATCACCGCCATCGACACTGATCGCGCAGCGAACGAAGAACGGCGCCTGCTGCGTGCGGCATGCATCGCAAAGTAACCGTTTATGGGGACTTCGAACCTTGTGTGCGGCGGGTGATCGGCAGCCGGCTTCAGCCGTTTCAGTCGTTGGTCTGGATCAGCCGAATCAGCGAACCGTCCGGATCGATCAGCGCACCGACGGTACCGCCCCATGCTTCGCGTTTCGGCCGATGCGCACGCGGCCAGCCGGTCGCTTGCTCCGGAATGCCGGCAGCGAGCACCTCGTCGAAAAACGCGCCGACGTCGGCGAGCCGGAAGCAGCAACTGAACCAGCTCGTGGCAGGATCGAGACCGGGGTGCGGGAAGAACTCCAGCAGTAGCCCGTCGCGCTTCAGGATCATCCAGCCGTCGTCGCGCCAGGTTTCGGCGAAACCGAGCTTCGCGTAAAACAGCGACGTCGTTTCGAAATCGCGTGACGGCAGGTTCGGGCTTGCGAGGTCGGCCAAAGACGGTTTCTCCGGTGGGGTGCTGCGATCGGATGCATCGACGGGAAAGGATGCGGACGGGTGTACGCATGGTCGGTCAAACGATACGGACAGGCAAGCCGTGCAGGCCGCCCGCATGGCTATCTTCCGCGAGGAAAACAGAACCCGAAATCCTCGCAGCCCGGACATCCAGGGGCTGGCCCCGGCGGCAGGCCGAGCGATACGGCCACTTCCAGGGCGAGGAATTTCTTCCACCGGAGATTCGCGACGTTGCGCGCGGCGAGCGCGGGAAAATAGCGGTCGAGCATCGCGGATACCGCGCCGCGTCCGTCGAGGCCGAGATCGCGCCACAGGTGGTCGGGGCGCAGGCACGCATGCGCGATGATTGCGGCGACGCAGTCGGCATCGTCGTGCGCGACGGCAGGATGCGCGTCGCGCATCAGCAGCGTGTGCAGCGTCGCGACGAATTGCGCAGGTGAGGGCGGCAGCGGCGCGACGGTGTCGATCGACACGAGCGCCGACGCATCGGCGGGAGGCAGGTGCGGAAACTGGCGGGCAAGCAGGCCGCTCAACCGAGCGGGAGACAGGCCGAGTAGCGCCAGTTCGTTGCGGCACGCGCGTGCCGCAACGAGTGCGCCAAACAGATGCGCGTCCGGGGAGTCGGCGTCGGCCGCCCCGGCGAGCAGCGATTGCAATACGCGTTCATGCGCGTGGTCGCGCGCGGACGTCATCGTGCGCGCCCGCACGTTCGACGAGCGCGGTAGCCCGCGCGAAGACGCGGCGAGCGACGCAGCGTCATTGCCACCGGGTCGGACACTTACTCGACGCCGACGATCACGCTCGACGCCTTGAAGATCGCGGACGCGGCGCTGCCGCTCGCGAGGCCGAGACGCTCGACGCTGTCGTTGGTGACGATCGCGACGATTTCGGTACCGCCTGCCGCCTTGATCACGACTTCCGAATTGACCGCGCCTTTCGCGACCGACGACACGGTGCCCGCGACGCAGTTGCGGGCCGATACCTTGCTGCTGTCGACGTCGACCATCACGATGACCGACGACGCCTTCACGAGCGCGAACGCCTTCGTGCCGGCCGCGAGGCCCAGCGACGCGGCGCTGCCGTGCGTGATCACGGCGACGATGTCGAGGCCGTCCTGGGTGCGCAGCGTGATTTCGTCGTTGACGGCACCGGGCTTGACGGCGCCGATCTGGCCGGCGAATTGATTGCGGGCGCTGGTTCGCATGATGACTCTCCGGGGAAATGGGCCGCCCGGCGGGCGGCGAGCGAATGACGGAAACTGCGGACGAGTGTACCGGCAACGGCTGCGAAGCGCGACGCCGGCGTGGACATACCGGACATGCGAGATCGCGAACGGTCGTGCGGGGCGGCGGCCAACCGCCCGCATGCTGTGCTGCACTGCGGGACGGGTAGTCAGCGCGCTGCGTGCGCGGACGGCAACCTGGCTGCTGGCTCGAGGGGGTACAGACGCGGTTTCAGGCGCCGCGCCGGACGATCACTCGGCGCTGGCGGATGCGGCGCCCGGTGCATCCGCCGTCGCCGACGTCTGCGGCGCGGCAGCGGTCGCCGCATCGCCTTCCCACCCGCCGCCGAGCGCGAGGAACAACCGCACCTGGTCCGCGGCGACCTGCCCGTCGGCCGCGGCGACCTGCGCGTGCACGCTGGTCAGCGTGCGCGTCGCATCGAGATCGGAGATGAACGATTCGCGGCCGGCCGTATAGAGCCGGTGCGTTTCGTCGGCGGAACTGCGCGCCGATTCGTACGCCGTGCGCAGCGCGTCGGTGCGCTGCACGTCGGCCGCGTAGGTCGCGAGGCTCGACTGCGTTTCGCGCAGTGCGTTCAGCACGACGCCGTCGAAGTGCGCGAGCGCACCGCCCGTCGCGGCTTCGGCTTCCTGCACGCGGGCACGCTGGCCGTTGACCGGGAACGACCAGCTGATCAGCGGTCCGAACGACCAGCGGTTGGTGGTCGACGAGAAGAGATCGCCGGCGATACCGACCGACCCGGCCGACGCGCCGATGCTGATCGACGGGTACAGCGCGGCGGTCGCGACGCCGATACGCGCGGTCGCGGCGGCAAGCTGGCGCTCCGCTTCGCGGACATCGGGGCGGCGGCGCAGCAGCGCGGCGCCGTCGCCGATCGGAATCGGCTGGCGCAGCTTCGGCAGGCGCTCGCATTCGCCGACCGCCTTCGGCAGATCGGCGGGCGAACGTGCGAGCAGCGCGGCGAGCTGGTATTGCGCAATCTTGCGGCGGCCTTCGAAACGCGGGATGTCGGCCGACAGCGTGCGCACCTGCGTCACGCCGCGCGTCACGTCGGTCTGGTTGCCGCGCCCGGCATCGCGCAGCCGCCGCGACAGCGTCACGCGCTGCTGCTGCAGCGCGAGCGACTGCTTCGCGATCGCGAGCTCGTCGCCGGCGGAGCACGATTCGACGTACGCGCGCACGACATCGGCGACGACCGTGATGCGCGCCAGGTCGGCGGCGGCCTTGACGGCGTCGCTGTCCGCGCGCGCGGCCTCGACGCCGCGCCGCAGCTTGCCGAACAGGTCGAGCTCGTACGACACGCTGATGCCGACCGTGCCTTCGTTCACGACCGGCAGCTTGTTTTCGAGCAGATATTGCTCGGCCGATTCCTGCGCGCGCTGCACGGCGGCTTCCGCGCTGCCTGAGAAGCCGCCCTGCTGGTTCGCGACTTCCAGCGCCGCACGCGAGCGCGCGAGGTTGGCCGCGGCGACGCGCAGGTCGGTGTTCGATTTCAGCGCGCTGCGCACGAGATCGTCGAGGACGGGGTCGTCATACAGCTGCCACCAGTTGCCGGGCACCGCGTCGCGCGACACGAGCGTGCCGTTCGCGTCGTCGAGCGCATGATTCGCGAGCGGCGCGTTCACATACGCCTGCTGCGGCAGCGAGTAGTCGGGGCCGACGGATTTGCACGCGCCGAGTGCGAGCGCGAGCGGTGCGAGCGCCGCCGCGAGGCGCAGGCCGTGTCGCTTCATTGCGAGGCCCCCGCTGCGCTGGCGGGCGCGGGCGACGCCGCCGCCGCGGCGGTCGAAGCGCCGGCGGCCGGCTTCGCGTTGTCGTCGCGGCGCGTGTCGGTGCGCATCGCGACGGTCGCGGTGCGGCCGGCAATCATCCGGAAGTCGTCGGGCACCTCGTCGAGCGCGACGCGCACCGGCACGCGCTGCGCGAGCCGCACCCAGCTGAATGCGGGGTTCACGTTCGGCAGCAGGTTCGCGCCCTGCGTGCGGTCGCGATCCTCGATCGCGGCGACGATGCTCTGCACGTGGCCGCGCAGCGGATGCGGTTCGCCCATCACGACGATGTCGACGGGCTGGCCGATATGGATGCCGCGCAGCTTGGTTTCCTCGAAGTAGCCATCGACGCGGAACGAATTGCGGTCGACGACCGACAGTACCGCGCGGCCGGCCGGCACGTATTCGCCGACGCGCGGCGCGCGGTCGTTCAGGTAGCCGTCGACGGGGCTCACGATCGTCGTGCGCCGCAGGTTCAGCTTCGCGGTGTCGAGCGATACCTGCGCATCGGCGACGGCGGCTTCGCCCTGCTCGACACGCGTGCGGCTTTCCTCGACCTGCTCGCTTGCCACGAGGTTGCCGAGCTGCAGGTTGCGCGCGTATTCGCGTTTGGCCTGCGCGAGCGTCGCGGTGCGTTGCGCGAGCGTCGCTTCGGCGAGCCGCTCCGCGAGCGTGTAGCGCGCCTGGTCGATCACGAACAGCACCTGGCCGCGCCGGACCTCCTGGTTGTCCGCGACCTGCACGGCGGTGATGAGCCCGGACACGTCGGGCGCGACCTGGATCACGTCGGCGCGCACGTGCCCGTCGCGGGTCCACGGCGAGAACATGTAGTAGTTGATGATTCGCCACAGCACGAGGGCCGCCACGACGACGACGATCAGGGTGAGCAGGATCTGCCCTGCCGAGAGCCAGGTTTTTTTCACGATGAAGTAGCCACGAGATGGTGAGACACGATCACGACTGCGGCAAACACGAAGACGTAGATGCCGAGGTCGAAGATCGAACGGTGCCAGACGAGGCGGTAAAAGCCGACGCGCTCGAGCACCGCGCGCACGACGATGTTGATCAGGTAGGCGATCAGCATCAGCACGAGCGGAGCCGGCACGAATACGCCGAAGATGTCGATTTCGCCGATCATGGTCGCGGTCGGAAAGACAGGTTGGAAAGCGGGGTCATGCGCGGGCTCCGTCCGGCGATGCGTGCGGCGGCTGCGCGGACGCGGCCGGATACAGCGACAGGCGCAGGCCGACGAGCGCGTGCAACGTGTCACGCAGCCAGCGATGCGCTGCCGGTGCGGCCGGAAGTGGCGTCGCGCCGTCGTCCGGCGTTGCGGTGCCCGGCAGGTTGCGGCCGGCCACGCGCTGCAGCGCGTCGTCGATCGACGCGAGCAGTGCCGGCGGCGCGGGCTGGCGCGCGTTCGCGGCCGCGCAGCGGGTGTAGTGATCGGTCACGCCGGCCAGCACGCGGTCGATCGCATCGGGCACGTCGCCCGACAGCTTGCGGCGCGTGCGGCGCAGGTCGAGCGCGTTCAGCGCGATGCGCAGGTCGCGAAAGCTTTCGATCGACGGGTGGCGGTGATCGTCGGAGGCGCCCAGGCGCGGCAGCAGTTGCGTGACGCGATCGAGCATCCGCGACGCATGGTTGCGCTGGTCGTCGAGCGGCTGCGTCGACGCGGAACGCGCGACGTCCTCCCAGCCCGAGCGCAGCAGGCGCCGCACCGCGAGTTCCGCGCCGAACGGCCGCGTCGCACGCGTCCAGACATACGCGAACAACAGCCCGGCGACACCCGCGAGGTTGCTGTTCAGGAACACGAAGAAGTCGGCTTCGTATGCGCCCTGGATGCTGATGAAGGTGGCCGTGTTCACCGCGACGAGCATCGTCACCATGTTGAACTGCGGGCGCGGCAGCAATGTGCCGATCAGGATGAACGGCCCCGCGAACATCAGCACCAGCATCGGGAAGTCGTGCACGTGCGGCAGCACGGCGAACAGGTACAGGCCGGCGAACACGACGCTCGCGGCGGTGGCGAGGAAGAACTTGAACACCAGCGGCGCAGGCTCGTCGAGCGCGGCGAAGAAGCTGCAGGCGACGGCCACGAGCGTGACGGCTCCCGCGCCGTCGTGCCAGCCGGACTCGATCCACAGCCAGCACGCGAACACGATCGCGCCGACCACGGTCAGCGTCGAGAACAGCATCATTCCGCGATCGAAGAAGCGCTCGGTGCCGCCGAGCCGCCAGTGCCGGTAGCGCGGCTGCCAGACGCCCGACTCGTTCGCGATCAGCGCGCGCAGCGAGCGGCAGTCCTGCCAGATGTCGATGACCTGGCGCAGCCGCCACAGCGCGTTCGACAGCAGCGCGCCGTCCCAGCTCGTCAGCGCGGTGTCGGGCGGCTGCAGCGACGCGATGCGCGCGCGCAGGTTGTCCGCGACCGGATCGTCGGTCATCTCGCCGTCGGCACCGGCGGTGACGGCCGGCAGCGGCGCGTCGAACCACTTCGCGGCGTCGGCGAGCAGCGCGTCGAGCGCGGCGGGGCGCACGTGCAGGTCGCGCATTAGCGCGATCAGCGGATCGGCGAGCGACGACATCAGCGGCAGGAACAGCTGCATCCGGCCCGCGAGCGCCTGCGCGCGGGCCAGCACGCGCGGGTGCGCGTGGTCGTAGCTGAGCTGGCTCAGCAGGAATTCGAGGCCCGTGATGGTGGCGGCGAGGCGTTGCCGGCACGCGGACAGCGCCTTGCCGGCGAGATGCCCGGACAGCGTCTCGCGGCCGTAGAACGCGGCGTCCCGGAACCACGCGTCGGTGCGCTCGATCAGCGCCGGCGCGAGCCGGTTCGGGAACACGGCGCTGCCGACCACGCTCGCGCACACGATGCCGAGCACGATTTCCTCGGTTCGCGCGATCGCGACGTCGAAGATCGTCGACGGATCGGTCACGGTCGGCAGTGCGACGAGCGGCATCGTATAGCCGGCGAGCATGAACACGTAGCTGCGCGCGGTGCGGTCGGAGATCGCGAGGTAGAGCAGCGTGCCGCACCACGTCGCGACGATGATGCTGAACAGGAGCGGCGTCTCGACGAACGGCGGCACGAACAGGATCGCGGCGGCCGCGCCGAGCGCGGTGCCGAGCGCGCGATACAGCGCCTTCGAGCGCGTCGCGCCGACGAACGGGTTCGACACGATATAGACGCTCGCCATCGCCCAGTACGGGCGCGGCAGCTGGAAATACAGGCCGAGGTACAGCGCCAGCATCGACGCGGCGAACGTCTTGCCCGAGAACAGCCAGTCGCGAAGGCTCGGATAGGTCATGACGCGGAATCGGCGGTGTGGGGCGGGCGCGACGCCGGATGGTGCACATCGGCCGCGTTGAATGCGTTGAGCACGCGCAGCGTCGCCTCGAGATCGGCGCGCGTAATGCCCTTGAGCACCTGGGCGCGCAGCACGCGCAGGTCTTCTTCCATCCGGGTGGTGACCGCGCGGCCGGCGGCGGTGAGCGAGATCGTTTTCGCGCGGCGATCGTGCGGATCCTCGTCGCGGCGCGCGAGACCGGCTGCGCACAGCTGGTCGAGCAGGCGCACGAGCGACGGCCCCTCGATGCCGACGTGTTCGGCGAGCGTGCCCTGGCGCACGCCTTCGCCGAGGCGGCCGGCGATCAGCAGCGGCGTCGCGCAGGCTTCGGACACGTTGTAGGCGGTCAGCACGTCGTCGCTCGTGCGGCGCCACTTGCGGGCAGTGAGCACGAGCAGGCTGCTGACGGCGAGGCGGAGGTCGTGCAGATTGGTCATGGGCGAGATGATAGGGGCAAAATTATTCGATAGCAAACTATCGTTTTTTGTCACCCGGATGTCATGCGGTATGCCGACCTGCAACGGGCAATTTAGGCGGGGCGCCGGGGATGGTCAAGCTGTAAGGTGGGGGCGGCCGCCTCTTGTGATGCACCGCGGCAGCGCAGCCGGCGGCCTGTGCCGTGCGTCAGGGCGTCAGGGTGTCGGCGCAGCGAACCCGGCCGTAACACCGGCCGATCGTGCCCCGGCCGCGCCGCACCATCCTGCTTTCCGCGCACGATTGCACTAGGACAATATTTTCAGGGTGTCTTTCTGAGCGACCATGCGGAAGCTACGACGGAGACATCGAGATGGGACGGACCGAGGTATCGGCGCGCTGGCACGACGCGATCGGCGCGGTGCACGGCATCGAGTCGAAATACAAGCGGCTCGTGAAGGCGATCGCCACCGACATCGACAGCGGCGCGCTCGCACCGGGCGCGCGGCTTGCGCCGCAGCGCGACGTCGCGGCGAGCCTCGGCGTCAGCGTGCAGACTGTCACCAATGCCTACAAGGAACTTGAAAGGCAGGGCCTGATCCGTTGCGAGGTCGGGCGCGGCAGCTTCGTGGCCGCGCGCGTGACCGAATCGATGTCGAACTACATGCTCGATACGGCCGAGCGCGAACTGGTCGATTTCTCGATCGCGCGCATCGTGCACACGCCCGAGCACGATGCCGCGTGGCGCGCCGTCTGCGCGGCGCTGGCCGGCGCGGACGACCAGCCGTGGATCCGCTCGTTCCGGCCGATCGCCGGCCTGGACGCGCATCGCGAGGCCGGTGCCGCGTGGCTCGCGTCGCTGAACATGCCGGTGCATCCCGAATCGCTGCTGATCACGAACGGCGCGGCGCACGGCATCTTTCTCGCGCTCGCGTCGATCGTCGGGCCGGGCGACACGGTGCTGTGCGAAAGCCTGACCGACCACGGCGTGATCGGCTCCGCGAACGTGCTCGGGTTTACGCTGAAAGGGCTGGAGATGGACGAGCACGGCATCCGTCCCGAACATTTCGAGGAAATGTGCGACGGCGAGCGCATCAGCGCGCTCGTGTGCACGCCGACCCTCAATAATCCGACGGTGTCGATGATGTCCGATTCGCGGCGCAAGTCGATCGCGCGCATCGCGTCGCGCTACGGCGTGTACGTGATCGAGGACGATGTGTACGGCCCGCTGCCCGCGAAGACGGCCACGCCGATCGCGAGCCTGATTCCGGAGCTCGGCTTCTATTGCACGAGCATGACGAAATCCGTGCTGACGGGGCTGCGCACCGGCTATCTCGCGATGCCGAGACGGCTCGCGCTGCGGGTCGAGAGCGTGCTGCGCGTGAGCAGCTGGATGGCGACGTCGCCGATCGCGGAGATCGCGACACGCTGGATCGCCGACGGCACCGCGCGACGGCTGGTCGAGCTGCAGCGCCAGCGGCTCGCGGTGCGCCAGGACATGGTGAAGGCCGCGCTCGGCCCGTATGTGCTCGGTGCGCACCCGAACGCGCTGTCGACGTGGCTGCGCGTGCCCGACTACTGGCAGGCGGACCGGCTCGTGCGCGAACTGCGCACCCGCAAGATCGCGGTGACGTCGCCCGACCCGTTCCTCGTCGGCAGTACGGAGCGGCCCAATGCGGTGCGCGTGTGCATCGGCGCGGAGACGACGGATGCCGCGTGCAACGCCGCGCTCGAGACGATCGCGGGCGTGTTCGAGCAGTATCCGCACGTGCACGATTTTCACTGAAACGAAGCCGGCGTCGCGGCGGCGACGCACAATGTATCAGGACATTCGAAAGCGCAATTTGGAACATTAGACTGGATCGCACCACATCAATGAGGCGCGCGTTCCATGTCCTTCCTGTCGCTGTCCGACGTCTACCGCGCGCGCCGACGCATCGCCGGGCATGCGCGTGTCACGCCGCTCGTCGCGTCCGCCGCGCTGTCCGCGCGGGTCGGCGCGCCGGTTCATCTGAAACTCGAAACGCTGCAGCCGACGGGCAGTTTCAAGCTGCGCGGCGCGACCAACGCGCTCGCCGAACTCGCGGAGCAGCGGGTGACGCGCGTCGTCACCGCGTCGACCGGCAATCACGGCCGCGCGGTGGCGCATGCGGCGCGCGCGTTCGGCATCGAGGCCGCCGTCTGCATGTCGTCGCTCGTGCCGGCGAACAAGGTCGACGCGGTGGCCGCGCTCGGCGCGCGGGTCGTGATCGCCGGCAACAGCCAGGACGACGCGCAGGCCGAGGCGCGGCGTCTCGTGCGCGACGAAGGCTACGCCTACGTGCCACCGTTCGACGATCCCCGCATCATCGCGGGGCAGGCGACGATCGGCATCGAGATGCTCGAGGCGTTGCCCGATGCGGGCACGCTCGTCGTGCCGCTGTCGGGTGGCGGACTCTTCAGCGGCGTCGCGTTCGCCGCGAAGGCGATCCGGCCGGCGATCGAGGTGGTCGGCGTGTCGATGGCGCGCGGCGCCGCGATGCACGCGAGCCTCGCGGCCGGGCGGCCGGTCGACGTCGACGAACAGCCGACGCTCGCCGATTCGCTCGGCGGCGGCATCGGCCTCGACAACCGCTACACGTTCGACATGACGCGCGCGCTGGCCGACGACGTCGTGCTGCTCGACGAGCCGGCGATCGCGCGCGGCATCGCACACGCGTATCGCGAAGAGCGCATCGTCGTCGAAGGCGCGGGTGGGGTCGGCATCGCCGCGCTGCTCGACGAACGGATCGTACGTCGCGATCCTGCCGGCCCGATCGTGGTGGTGGTGAGCGGCGCGAACATCGACATGGACGTGCATCGCCGGATCGTTTCGGAGAACTGATATGACCCATCCCGTCACGCTGCTCGGACAGGCGCAATTGCGCGCGCTGGTCCCGCTCGATATCGCCGCGATCGACCAGGTCGAGGCCG
The DNA here is from genome assembly GCF_003366075.1 of Burkholderia sp. IDO3. Lineage (NCBI taxonomy): Bacteria > Pseudomonadati > Pseudomonadota > Betaproteobacteria > Burkholderiales > Burkholderiaceae > Burkholderia > Burkholderia sp. IDO3. The sequence continues at coordinate 157,158 of NZ_CP028964.1, read as the reverse complement.
CGTTCGCGTCGCTCGCGACCGATGCGGTCGCGATGCCGCCGATCCTCAATCTCGCGCTGCCGGCGCGTCACGGCGAAGTCGACGTGAAGACCGCATACCTGCCGCGCTTCGACAGCTTCGCGATCAAGGTCAGCCCCGGCTTCTTCGACAACCCGTCGCTCGGCCTGCCGAGCCTGAACGGGTTGATGCTCGTGCTGTCCGCCCGCACCGGGCTGACCGAGGCCGTGCTGCTCGACAACGGCTACCTGACGGCCGTGCGCACCGCGGCGGCCGGCGCGGTGGCGGCGCGCCGGCTCGCGCGCGCCGACGCGCAGCGCGTGGCGATCGTCGGCGCGGGCGAACAGGCGCGGCTGCAGCTCGATGCGCTGACGCTCGTGCGCGAGATCACGCACGTGACGGTCTGGGCACGCGACACCGCGCGCGCCGCGCGGTTCGCGGCCGACGTGCGCGCGGCGCACGGCATCGACGCCACGGTCGCGCGATCGGTGCATACGGCATTGGCCGACGCCGATATCGCGGTGACGACGACCCCCAGCCGCGCGCCGCTCGTGCACGCGGAGGATCTGCATCCGGGGCTGCACGTGACGGCGATGGGCTCCGACGCCGACTACAAGACCGAACTCGCGCCGTCGGTGTTCGGCGCCGCGCGTTATTTCTGCGACCGGCTGCAACAGACCCGCGTGGCGGGCGAACTCGCGCATGCGATCGCGGCCGGCGCGGTCGCGGCCGATGCCGTTTTCCCCGAACTCGGCGAAGTGATCGCCGGCCATCGCGACGGCCGCACGCAGCGCGACGACATCACGATCTGCGACCTGACCGGAACCGGCGCGCAGGACACCGCCATTGCCGTGCTCGCGCTGCAGCGCGCGCGTGCGGCAGGGGCGGGCACGATTTTCCACAACGACCTCACGACTTGAGAGGAGACAGATGTCCGCAGTCATCGAAACCTACGAAGCCGTGCCGCGCCTCGCGTTCGATCGCAGCGAATACGCTGCGCGCATCGCGAAGACGCGCACGGCGATGCAGCGGGCCGGCATCGACCTGCTGATCGTCACCGACCCGACCAACATGGCCTGGCTCACCGGCTATGACGGCTGGTCGTTCTACGTGCACCAGTGCGTGCTGCTGCCGATGGACGGCGAGCCCGTCTGGTACGGCCGCGGCCAGGACGCGAACGGCGCGAAGCGCACCGCGTTCATGGCGCACGAAAACATCGTCGGCTATCCCGACCACTACGTGCAGTCGACGGCCCGTCACCCGATGGACTACCTGTCGACCGAAGTGATCGCCGCGCGCGGCTGGGGCGCGCTGCACATCGGCGTCGAGCTCGACAACTATTACTTCAGCGCGGCGGCTTACGCGTCGCTGCAGCAGCATCTGCCGGCCGCGCGCTGGGTCGATGCGACGGCGCTCGTGAACTGGCAGCGCGCGGTGAAGTCGCCGCGCGAGATCGAGTACATGCGCGTGGCCGCTCGCATCGTCGAGCGGATGCATGCGCACATCGTCGACACGATCGAGCCGGGCATGAAGAAGAGCGATCTGGTCGCGCAGATCTATGCGACCGGGATCGGCGGCACGGACGGCTTCGGCGGCGACTATCCGGCGATCGTGCCGCTGCTGCCGACCGGTGCCGACGCGGCCGCGCCGCACCTGACCTGGGACGACACGGTGTTCGCGCGCGGCGCGGGCACGTTCTTCGAGATTGCGGGCTGCTACCGCCGCTATCACTGCCCGCTGTCGCGCACCGTCTATCTCGGCAAGCCGCCCGCGCACTTCATCGAAGGCGAGCGCGCGGTGGTCGAAGGAATCGAGGCGGGGCTCGCGGCCGCGAAGCCCGGCAACGTGTGCGAGGACATCGCGAACGCGTTCTTCGCGGTCCTGCGCCGCGCGGGCATCGAGAAGGACAGCCGCTGCGGCTACCCGATCGGCGCGAGCTATCCGCCGGACTGGGGCGAGCGCACGATGAGCCTGCGTCCGGGCGACCGCACGGTGCTCGAACCCGGCATGACGTTCCATTTCATGCCGGGGCTGTGGCTCGACGACTGGGGGCTGGAGATCACGGAGAGCATCCTGATCACCGATACCGGCGTCGAGACCTTCTGCAACACGCCGCGCAAGCTGTTCGTGAAGGAGTAGGACGATGCGTGCTTCTCCGATCACGCCGACCGTCGATTTCGACGCGGACGGCGAACAGCATGGCTTCCTGAAGCTGCCTTACTCGCGCGACGATTCCGCGTGGGGCGCGATCATGATTCCGGTGACCGTCGTGAAGCACGGCGACGGGCCGACGGTGTTGCTGACCGGCGGCAATCACGGCGACGAATACGAAGGCCCGGTCGCGCTGTCGAAGCTCGCCGGGTCGCTGAAGGCGGCCGACGTGAACGGCCGCGTGATCGTCGTGCCGTTCATGAACTATCCGGCGTTCCGGGCTGCGCGCCGCACGTCACCGATCGATGCGGGCAACCTGAACCGCAGCTTTCCGGGCCGGCCGGACGGCACCGTCACCGAGAAGATCGCCGATTACTTCCAGCGCCACCTGCTGCCGCTCGCGACGCACGTGCTCGACATTCATGCGGGCGGCCGCACGCTCGACTTCGTGCCGTTCGCGGCGATCCACGTGCTGGAGGACGGCGACCAGCAAGCACGCTGCGAGCGCGCGATGCGCGCGTTCGGCGCTCCGTATTCGATGCGCATGCTGGAGCTCGACAGCGTGGGGCTCTACGACAGCACGGCGGAGGCGGCCGGCAAGGTGTTCGTGTCGACCGAACTGGGCGGCGGCGGGTCGTCGAGCGCGGCGAGCGTCGCGATCGCCGAGCGCGGCGTGCGCGGCTTTCTCGCGCATGCGGGCGTGATCGCGAAGGATGACGGCGCGCGCGGCGCCACACGCACCGCGCAATGCACGACGACGCTGCTCGACATGCCGGACGGCTCGTGCTTCACGACCAGCGAGCATGGCGGGCTGCTCGAGATGTGCCGCGATCTCGGCAGCGAGGTCGCGGCCGGCGACGTGCTCGCGCGCGTGCACGACATCGACCGCACGGGCGTCGCACCGGTCGAATACGTCGCACGGCGGAGCGGGCTGCTTGCCGCGCGGCACTTCCCGGGTATCGTGCAGGCCGGCGACACGATCGCTGTGGTGGCCGACATCGTCGAGCGCAACATCCCGGTGGCCGCATAGGGGCGCGCACGACGTGATCAAGCTCGACCGATACGACCTGGCGATCCTGCGCATCCTCGAGCGCGACGGACGCATCACGAAGTCGAAGCTCGCGGAGGCCGTGAACCTGTCGATCTCGCCGGCGTGGGAGCGCGTGCGCAAGCTCGAGGAAAGCGGCGTGATCCGCGGCTATCGCGCGGACGTCGACTGGATCGGCGCGTTCTCGGGCAGCCGCATCGTCGTCGAGGTGACGCTGTCGCGCCATACCGCGCTCGACATGCGGCGCTTCGAGACGCGCATTGCCGCAGCGCCCGAAGTCGCGCAGTGCTTCGCGACGGGCGGTGGCGTCGACTACGTGCTGCATGTGGTCGCACGCGACATCGATCACTACCAGCGTTTCATCGACGCGTTGCTGATGGACGACCTCGGCATCGAGCGCTACTTCACGTACATCGTGACGAAGGTCGTGAAGTGCGAATCCGGCGGCGCGCCGGACTGGCACTGAAACTTCGCGCGAACGCGCGGCAATACGGAAAAAACCGCAAGAAGCGGGCGCCGAAACCGAAATTTCCGCGCGCGCCGGCACGCCAGAATGAAGTTCGTGCCCACCCAAACGAGGAGACGCAGCATGCTGCCCGGACACCCCGTTCTGTTCAAGTCGACCTGCTATGTCGACGGTCGCTGGATTCACAGCGACAGTGCCGCGACGGTCGCCGTCGTGAACCCCGCCGACCAGGCCGTGATCGGCCACGTGCCGATGCTCGAGCGCGCGCAGATCGTCGCGGCCGTCGACGCCGCGCAGCGCGCGTTCGATACATGGCGCTGGACGCCGCAAGCGGTCCGCAGCGACGCGTTGCTGCGCTGGCATGCGCTGATCCTGCGCCATCTCGACGATCTGTCCGCGTTGCTGTCGCTCGAGCAGGGCAAGCCGCTCGCCGAATCGCGCGGCGAGATTCGCTATGCGGCGAGCTTCGTCGAATGGTTCGCGAACGAGGCGAAACGTGTCGCGGGCCGCACGATCCCGACGCATATCGACGGCGCGCATCTGGGCACGGTGATGGAACCGGTCGGCGTCGCGGCCTTGATCACGCCGTGGAATTTCCCGGCCGCGATGATCACGCGCAAGGCCGCCGCCGCGATCGCGGCCGGCTGCGCGGTGGTGGTGAAGCCCGCGCACGAGACGCCGTTCTCGGCGCTTGCGCTCGCGCAGCTCGCCGACGAGGCCGGCTTCCCGGCCGGCGTGTTCAACGTCGTGCTCGGCGAACCGCAGATGGCGATGGAAACGCTGGTCGGCGATGCGCGCGTGCGCGCGGTGAGCTTCACCGGATCGACGCGCGTCGGGCGGCTCGTGACCGAAACTGCCGCGAAAGCCGGCATTCGCAAGGTCGCGCTCGAACTGGGCGGCAACGCGCCGTTCATCGTGACCGAGGACGCGGAGCTCGACCACGCGGTGCGGATCGCCGTCGGCGCGAAGTTCCAGACCTCCGGGCAGGACTGCTGCGCGGCGAACCGGATCTTCGTCGCGCGCCCGCTCTATGACGCATTCGTCGGCCGCTATGCGAACGCGGTGCGCGAACTGAAGACGGGCCCCGCGTTCGAGCCGGGTGTCGACGTCGGCCCGCTGATGCATCAGGCGGCGTTCGATACGACGGCGGCGCGCGTCGACGACGCACGTGCGCGCGGCGCACGCATCGTGGCCGGCGGCCGGCCGCACGCACTCGGCGGCTGGTTCTACGAACCGACCGTGATCGCGGATGCCGCGCCCGGCATGCGCGTGTACGACGAGGAAAACTTCGCGCCGATCTCGGCGGTGTGTGCGTTCGACACGCTCGACGAAGTCGTCGAACAGGCCAACGACACCGAGTACGGCCTGGCTGCCTACGTGTGCGCGACGCGCATCGACACGATCTTTCAGCTCGTGCGGCGGCTCGATTTTGCGATGGTGTCCGTCAACGGCGTGAAATTCACCGGCGCGCCGATCCCGTTCGGCGGGATGAAGGCGTCGGGCCTCGGGCGCGAAGGCGGCGCCGAAGGTTTCGAGCCGTTCACCGAAACCAAGTACTTCTGCCTCGGCAATCTCGGCCTGCCCGTCGCGGCGACGGCCTGACTCATTCAAAGGAGCTCATCATGAAACACTCGATCGACGCACTGCTGCGCGAGGACCGCGCCCACTTCATGCACCCGTCGACGCACGCGTACGACCACGAGACCGGCGCGCTGCCGGGCAAGATCGTGCGCGGCGCCGAAGGCATCCGCATCGAGGATCACCAGGGCAAGCGCTATATCGACGCGTTCGCCGGCCTCTACTGCGTGAACATCGGCTATGGCCGCACCGAGGTGGCCGACGCGATGTACGCGCAGGCGAAGCAGCTCGCGTATTACCACACGTATGTCGGCCACGCGTCGGACGCGATCATCGAGCTGTCGTCGCGCATCATCGACTGGGCGCCGGCCGGGATGAAGAAGGTCTATTACGGGATGTCGGGTTCCGACGCGAACGAAACGCAGGTCAAGATCGTCTGGTACTACAACAACGTGCTTGGCCGCCCGAACAAGAAGAAGATCATTTCGCGCGAGCGCGGCTATCACGGCTCGGGCATCGTGACGGGCAGCCTTACGGGCCTGCCGAGCTTTCATCAGCATTTCGACCTGCCGATCGACCGCGTGAAGCATACGGTGTGTCCGCACTGGTATCGCAAGGCGCCGGTCGGCATGAGCGAAACGCAGTTCGTCGCGTACTGCGTCGACGAGCTCGAAAAACTCATCGCGCGTGAAGGCGCCGACACGATCGCGGCGTTCATCGCGGAACCCGTGATGGGCACGGGCGGCATCATCGAGCCGCCGGTCGGATACTGGCCCGCGATGCAGGCCGTGCTGCGCAAGCACGACATCCTGCTGATCTCGGATGAAGTGGTGTGCGGGTTCGGACGTCTTGGCTCGAAGATGGGCGCGCAGCACTTCGGGATCGAACCCGATCTGATCACGGTCGCGAAGGGGCTGACGAGCGCGTATGCGCCGCTGTCGGGCGTGATCGTCGGCGAGAGGGTGTGGGACGTGATCGCGCGCGGTTCGCAGGAGCACGGGCCGATGGGGCACGGCTGGACCTATTCGGGCCACCCGGTGTGCGCGGCTGCCGCGCTCGCGAACCTCGCGATCCTCGAGCGCGAGAACCTGGTCGGCAATGCGGCGGACGTGGGTGCGTATTTCGGCGCGAAGCTGCATGACGCATTCGATGCGCATCCGCTCGTCGGCGAGGTGCGCAGCGTCGGGATGCTGGCCGCGCTGGAGTTCATGGCCGACAAGGACGCACGCACGCCGTTCGATCCTGCGCTGAAGATCGGCGCGCAGGTGTCGGCCGCGGCGCTGCAGCGTGGCGTGATCGCGCGGGCGATGCCGCACGGCGACATTCTCGGGTTTGCGCCGCCGCTCGTGACGACGCGGGAGGAGGCGGATGAAATAGTCGGTATCGTGAAGGCGGCGGTGGACGAGGTGGCGGAGCGGAATATTTCGACCGTCGCGTGAGTTGCGGGGGACTGATGTGAGAGGTGATGCCGCCGCACGGGGAGCGGCGGCGTCATTTTTGGCGTGTTTCGCGGATTGTGATGGGGGTTTCTTACCGATCCGAAACGGACTGTCGAAACGTAGTGACATCGATGGCTCTTTTCGGAGCCGAGCGGACGTCGATCTTGTCGCAGTCGAGCAGCATGACCGTTTCGCAGGCGATATGCAAACCTGATTCAGCCACGAAGCCATGGGCAGTGGCGACAGAGACTGGCTAAGCAAAAAGCCATGCCGGGCGTCCACTTCCATGCCAGTAGCATCGTCAAACCGGTGACACGATCTCGGCCGGCTGCCGCCCGGATGCGGCCATGATGCGCCGTGTCGCCAATTCGGACACAAGTAACGCAACGGCTACCAGCACTGCGGCAACGAATCCGAGTCGATGTCCTCCGACGACAGGAATCGCCGCTGCACCGATAACGCCGGCCGCTGTCACGCCGAAATAAGTGCCCGCGGTATTGAGCCCGATGAGTACCGGCGCGATAACCGGTGCCAGCGTAACGAGCCGGTGCTGTTGCGGAACGAGTATGCCCCAACCACACGCGCCCCAGACCGCGATGGCCAGTGCGGCGCTCCAGACGTGGAGGCTCGTCCACGGAAAGGCCGCCATATCGACCACGAGCAGCCCCAACATCAGCACGATCACCTTGTGCGAGCCGAACGAGTCGATCAATCGCCCGGCAAGGAGATTGGATACCGTGCCCGCCGCCCCCCACATCACCAGCAGCACGCCGAGCACGATGGCCTGGCCGCCCACGGCACGATCGAACACCACCGAGAAGTAGGTGTAGACGGTGAAGATACCGCTCATGGCAAGCAGCGTCGTCGCCAATGTCAACGCTACACGCGCATCGGCAATCGGCGCGATGCGCTTTCCGAGTGTGATCGCAGGCGGAAGCGGCATCTCGGGCAACAGCACCCACACGCCCACGAATGCAACGGCCCCCAGTGCAGCAACAAACACGAGCGTCCATCGCCAGTCGCTGAGTCCCCCGATGACTGCTCCGATAGGCGAACCCAGAGCAGTCGCCGTCGTGAGCCCCGCAACGATCACCGACAACGCGAAACCGCGGCGCTCCGGCGGCATCAACATGGCTCCCGCTCCTGTCGCGGTCGGCGAAAACGTTGCCGCTCCCACCCCGGCCAGCACGCGCGACAGCAACGCCAGGCCGAGACTGGGCGCGATCGTCGTTGCCAGGTTCGAAACGACAAACAGTCCGAGACCGGTCAGCAGCAGTCTCTTGCGCGGAATACCGGCGGCCAGCGCCGCAATCGTCGGCGCGAGCAACGCATAGGTGAGCGCATAGGCCGTGGTCATCTGCCCCGCCGCACCGATGCTCGCATGGAACGCATGGGAAATTTGCGGCAGGATGCCGGCGACGACGAAACTATCGGTGCCCAGCGCGAACATGCCAAGGGCGAGTACAAGAAGGCGGCGGTCCATCACGAATCCTTTCACTGAATAAACAGATAGCAACCAGGCTGCATCACGCGGCCGGATCGAACACGAACTGACGGCTCATAGCGGCCCGATCGCGTCTCCAAGCTTGACGTCGCCGTCGCTCACGATCTCGGCGTAGACGCCGCAGAAAGTCGGTCTTGGGGCGCGGAACGAAGCTGGCCGCATCGAAATCCCATTCGCCATTTGCGATCGCATGGCGCCGGTCGGACGGGAAACCCTGTCCGGCGCTCAAAGGCACGCTCGGCAGCGTCTTCGCCGACAAGCCCTTGACCTGATAACGGCACAGCAAGCTCACGTGTTCCATAACCACCTCAAAAGCCTGTTCCCTGCATCGGCATGGCAAGCCGAAGCCTGCCGCGTCATCCAGATTGCGATCAGTCGCCGTTCTTCTTAAGAAAATCGAGCATCAAGTTCGCGATTTCGTCGACTTGTTCGTCGAATGCGAAATGCCCCGCATCGAGCAGATGAATTTCCGCATTGGGCAAGTCCCGCCTGTAGGCTTCGGCTCCCGGCGCGATAAACGACGGGTCGTTCTTGCCCCATACCACCAGGGTCGGTGGTTTGTGCTCGCGCAGCCACGCCTGCCACGCCGGATACGACGTGACGTTCGTCCGGTAGTCGTATAACAGCGCCCCCTGGATCTCGCGCTGCCCCGGACGCGACAGGTGCGTGTATTCGTCGGTCCACGTGTCGGGATCGTATCGCTCGGGATGCGATGTCCCGGCCGTATGCCGTTGTTCGGTTGCGGCGAACGAAATGAACGTATCCAGCACTTCGGGATGCGCGTTGGGATCGGCCCAGTATTGGGCGATGCCGGTCCATTTCGCTCCGAGTCCCTCACGGTAAGCATTGGCGTTCTGGATAATCAACGTCTGCACCTGCTCGGGATGCGCGGCCATGATCCGGAAGCCGACCGGGCCGCCGTAGTCATGTAGATACAGGCTGTAGCGGCTCACCCCGAGCTGGTCGAGCAGCTCGCTGGTCGTCTGCGCCAGGTGATCGAACGTGTACGCGTATACCGCCGGGGACGGCGCATCACTCTGACCAAAGCCCGGAAAATCCGGAGCGATCAGGTGATAGCGCGTCGCCAGCAGCGGAATCAGTGAATCGAATTCGCGCGACGAGGACGGAAAGCCGTGCAGCAGCACGATCGTCGGCGCGTCCGCGGGACCGGCCTCCCGATAGAAAATCCGTATGCCGTCGACCGTGGCGCGATGATAGGAAGTCGTGCTCGAAATCGACGCCAGCGGTTCCGCCTGTGCGGCGAGGCTGGCGGTCAACGCAACCACCGCGGCCAAAAGAGTGCGTGTTTTCATTTTCAGGTCCTGCCGGGTTGAAAAGCGCTGCTTGAACTGCGAACGATCGGGACAATGCTTGCAGGCGGACGATGCCGGCAAGCCCTCTCACACTCCGCTCCGGAACGGTTCCTGACGATTCTTAGAATTGCGTCAGGCCGCCGTCGACCACCAGTTCGACGCCCGTCGTGTACGAGGAATCGTCACTGGCGAGGAACAGCGCACTCCTGGCGATTTCCATCGACTCGCCGAAGCGCTGCAGCGGCACCTTGGCCTGAATGGCCGCGGCGGTTGCCGCGAGCTGCTCGTCGGTGAGTCCGAGCTTGTCGTAGAACGGCGTCGTGATCGCACCCGGGCTCACGGCATTCACGCGAATGCCGCGCGGCGCCAGCTCCGCCCCCAGCGTGCGGACCAGCGACCGGACGGCGGCTTTGGTCGCGGCCAGCAGCGACAGGCCCGGCATGCCGACGGTGTCGAGGAACGACGTCGTCGCCACCACGCTGCCGCCCTTCGGCATGAGCGGCACGGCCTTCTGGATCGTCAGGAACAGTCCGGTGAAATTCAGCGAAAAATGCTCGTCGATCAGTTCCGTGGTGACGGCGTCGAGCGGCGCCACCTTGCCGGCGCCCGCGTTGGCGAACACGATGTCGATACGACCGAATGTGGCGCGCACCGCTTCGATGGCGCGTTCGATATCGGCCGGCTTGCGGAGGTCGGCCGACAACAACAGCACGTCGCCGCCGATTTCCTTGCCGGCCGCGGCGAGACGCTCGTCGTTCGAGCCGAGTACGACGACCGACGCACCTTCCGCGCGAAACAGCTTCGCGGTTTCCAGGCCGATGCCCGACGTGCCGCCGGTGATCAGAGCAACCTTGTTCTTCAGTTTCATTTTTCTTCCTTTATTGACTCATTAAATAGGAATGCAAATATTCCTGGTTGGATATGCCGCCGTTAAGATCGACGACGGGGGAGTGACGTTGCAGCCGCCGGCTGCTCGAACCGGCACAGATCAGGCGGTCTGATTCCGCGCGTAGTCCGTGTACCCCTGCGCGCCGCCGCCGTAGTACGTTTGAGCCGACGCCTCCGTCAGCGTCTGGTCCAGACGCAGGCGCTCGACCAGATCGGGGTTGCCGATAAACGCCTTGCCGAAAGCGACCATGTCGGCATGGCCGCTTGCGATCGCCTCGACCGCCAGCGCGCGATCGTAGCCACCGTTGGCGATGTACGCGCCATCGAACGTGCGGCTCAAAGCGTGAAAGTCGAACGCCCCTGCCGCTCCGGCCGGCATTCGCTCCTCGATGCAGTGCAGATAGGCGAGGCCCAGCGTGCCGAGCCGCTCGGCAAGCCGCTCGTATGTCGACTGAGGATCGCTGTCGAGCGGCGTTTCGCCGATCGTGGTCTTGACCGGCGACACTCGCACACCCACATGCCCGGCACCCCAGATCCCGGCCACGGCCTCGGCGACCTCGACAGGCAGACGCAGTCGGTTCTCGATCGAACCGCCGTATCGATCATCCCGATGATTCGTGCTGTCTCGCAGGAATTGTTCGAGCAAAAAGCAGTTACCCATGTGAATCTCGACACCGTCGAATCCCGCTTCCTCCGCCATCCGGGCCGCGTGCCGGTACTCGTCGATCACGCCGGGAATCTCGTCCGCATGCAATGCCCGAGGCATGGACGGCGGCAGCATGCCGGTCGCGGTCAGCACCGTGCCGCCAGCCTGGATCGCCGACGGCGCGACGGGTGCGAGAGAACCTTCATGCAGGCTCACATGCGAAATCCGTCCGGTATGCAGCAGTTGCAGCACGATCGTTCCGGCGGCGTCGTGAACCGCATCGGTCACCTGACGCCAGGCCCGCACCTGCGCTTCCGTGTAGATGCCGGGGGTATACGCATAACCGCGCCCTTGGCGGGAAACATTGGTGGCTTCCGCAACGATCAATCCGGCCGATGCGCGCTGGCTGTAATACTCGGCAGCGAGAGCCGTCTGTACGCCTTCGAGGTCGGCGCGCGCCCGCGTCAGCGGCGCCATTGCGACGCGGTTTGAGATATGGATTCCACCAAGCGAACCGGGAGAAAAAAGGCCAAAGGGCTGCATGGACAGGTCCTTGAAAATTGAATGAGCATCCGATGGAACGCATCATGCCGGTCGGCATCCCGATGGTGAATCCACTAAAATCGGTTTTCATTTCCTCAAAAAATGGACAAGTGACGTGGACCGACTCGAAGCCATGACGATGCTGCTTGCTGCCATCGAGAAAGGCAGTTTCTCGGCCGCCGCGCGGGAAATGAACGTGCCCGTGCCAACGCTCACGCGCCGGGTGACCGATCTCGAAGAACAATTGGGCACGCGCCTGCTCACGCGCACGACGCGCAAGCTCGCGCTGACGGATGCGGGCGTGGCCTACGCGGCCACGGCCCGGCAGATTCTGGATCTGGTCGCCGAGCAGGAGCGCGAGGCGACGGGGGAATTCACGGTACCGCGCGGAGAGCTCACGATCGCCACGCCAGTGCTCCTCGGGCGGCTCTATGTGCTGCCGCAGATCCTGGACTTTCTGGACGAATTTCCCGAGATCGACGTCACGCTGACGCAGTCGAACCGCAATGTCGATCTGATCGAGGCACACGTCGATGTGGCGGTTCGTATCGGCAGACTGCCCGACAGCAGCTTGATCGCGACGCGCATTGGCGCATTTCGGCCGGTCGTATGTGCAAGCCCGGCTCTGCTCGCGAAACGCGGCACACCACATCTGCCAGCCGACCTAGCGGAAATGCCCTGTGTCGTGTTCAACGGGCCAATGTTGTCGCCGGACTGGAGCTTTCGATGTCCGGACACAGCGCGGCTCGTGACCATTCCCATTTCGCCGCGACTGCAGGTTTCGTCGCCCGACGCAGCCGTCGACGCCGCGATTCATGGTCTAGGGTTCACGCAACTGCTGCACTATCACGTTGCGGAAGCTATCGACGCCGGCAAGCTCGGGATCGTGCTGGATTCCTTCGAGCTCGACCCTGTGCCGATCCAGCTGGTTCACGTTTCCCGCAACATGATGCCGCTGAAATTGCGGCGTTTTCTCGACTTCGTGACGCCACGACTTCGGGAATCTCTCTCCCGGTTTGCCAAGCGGACTTAAGCCGCACAGATACGTCTCACCGCAAGCGGCAGCGCGCCGGCCGATTCGATTCGAGTCGCGGCCGACGAACCGACGAAAGTCGATTCGAAAACTGGATACCGTACCCGGCATCGCTCCGCTCCTTTGGTGAACACCGGGGTAGCCCTACGCGGCCGCCCCGGCCGACAATCAAGCCGCCGCGCCCGACGTAAATCCGGCATCGATTTCGACTCGCGACAGATGCGCCACCGTGTTGGCTAGCGTCTTACCCGCCACGGCCATCGCGATGGCGACTGCCGCGCGACGATCCAGGCCGGCGGCCGTCAGCGCATTGACGTCGCTATCAGATACCTGCGTGCGCTTCGACGCGATCGCGGTAGCGAAACGACGCACGGCTTCCAGCTTCGGATCGGCAAACGCGCCGCCATTACGCAACGTATCGACGACAACGCCGGTCGCACCGAGCTTGCCTGCCAGCGTCGCATGTACCGCCACGCCGTAATCGGCCGCGTTCGCGCGGCTGGCTGCGGCCATAGCGACCTGCTGCGCGATCGGATCGAGCGAGGTTGCGCCGAGTGCCTGCAGCCAGGCGAGATAGGCGCCGAGCACCGCCGGCTCCGCACCCAGCGCATAACCGAGGTTCGGCACGAAACCGAACACGCCGCGCATCGCGTCGAGGATCGGCTTGGCTTCCGCCAACGCGTTCGCTTCGTTCAGCGCGCCGAACAACGCTTCGCCTTGCGCAGCGTCCAGCGTACGCGCGAGGAACGTCCGAACGATGCCCGCCACTTCATCGAGATGCGTTTCGAGCGGGAAATGCCCGCCATCGACAAAATGCACTTCGGCGTCGGGCAGATCGCGGCGGAACGCTTCGGCCCCGGCCGGCAGGAAGAACGGATCGTTCTTGCCCCACACGGCCAGCGTCGGCGGACGATGCGCGCGGAAGTATTCGTGGAAGCGCGGATACATCGCGACGTTCGCCTTGTAGTCGCCGAACAGGTCGAGCTGGATCTCGTCGCTGCCGGCGCGGTCGAGAAAATGCTGGTCGAGCGTATAGCTTTCCGGCGCGATCAGCGCGGTATCGGCCTCGCCGTGCTGGTACTGGAACTGCGTGGTTCCGATCGCCAGCATGGCGCGCAGCTGCGTGCGATTGGCTTCGGACGGATCGTTCCAGTACGCGCGGATCGGATTCCATCCATCGCTGAGTCCTTCCTCATAGGCATTACCGTTCTGCGAGATCAGAGCCGACACGCGCTCCGGGTGCGACGCAGCCAGACGGAAGCCAACCGGTGCACCGTAATCGAATACATAAACGGCATAGCGAGCGAGGCCAATCGTATCGGTAAAGCTCTCGATTACTTCAGCCAGGTGGTCGAAGGTATAGCCGAACGCCTTGGCGTCCGGCGCATCGGAGAAACCGAAACCCGGCAGGTCCGGCGCGATCACGCGGTACTTGTCCGCCAACCGCGCGATCAGGCCGCGGTACTGGTGGCTCGACGTCGGGAAACCATGCAGCAGCAGAACGGCGGGCGCGTCCTTGGGCCCGGCCTCGCGGTAGAACAGGTTGAGCGCCGAGCCGGTACGCGGATCGGCGACGGAGACGGTTTGATACGTAGGAAGGGCAGACATCGAATTCTCCTGGATCGAGGGAACAGGTTACGGCCCGAGCGAACTGAACCGAACGATCGGTACAGTATAAATAAAATTTCGATCCGTCAAGCGTTGATTTCGGCCTGCCCGTTCCGTAAGCTATAGGTCTGTACCGAATGATCTGTCCAGTTGGAGCAAACCATGTCCGCCGCACCAGCCGCAAAAGACGAAATCGTCGATCGATTGTTTGCCGTATTCCGCGATCGCGGTTTCGAGGGCGCATCGCTGGCCGATCTGTCGCGCGCGACCGGGCTCGGCAAGTCGAGCCTTTACCACCACTTTCCCGACGGCAAGGAGCAGATGGCGAAGGCCGTACTCGAGCGCGCCACGGCCGTGATCGATAGCGAGATCCTGGGCACCGCTCAAGCTGCCGGCTCACTCAAAACCCGCATCCGCAAAATCGTGGCGACGTTCGATCAAATGTATGCCGGTGGCAGCACGCCCTGCGTACTCGGCCAGCTATCCAGCGCCGACATGGGTGCCGAGGCTCGAAAAAATCTGGGGCAAGCGCTTGCGCACTGGATCGAAGCGATCGAAATATTGGCGCGGGAGAGTGGCCTGGCGCCCCTCAAGGCGCGCCACTTCGCGGAAGATTGGGTTGCTCGCGTGCAGGGCGCATTGGTTATGCAAGCGGCGACGGGTGAAATCGGACCGTACAGGCGCGCCCTGAATGCATTGCTGGATCTGTCGAAAGACAGCGCGTCCCGGGCACCGGACTAACGCATTGTCCAACGCGCCGATCCAGCTGCACGGCATTTCACCGCGCTTTCTTTGCATTCTCGGAATTTGAACAAGTGTTCCTCACGCTCACCTGATTTCAAACCCTGTTTCCCGGGCGTATCGTCGATTCCTCTACTTTTGATTAACCCATTGAGGAATTCGCCATGTCTCGGACCGTCGTCATTACCGGCGCATCAAGCGGTATCGGATTCGCACTCGCCGAGTCGTACCTATCGGCAGGCTTCAACGTCGTCGGCAACGGGCGTTCGCAGGAACGTCTGCAAGACGCAGCAGCAAAACTCGGTCATCCCGACAGCTTCCTCGCGGTCGCGGGGGACATTGCCGTCGCCGGCACGTCGCAGCGCCTTTTCAGCGAAGCGATCGACCGCTTCGCCAAAATCGACATTCTCGTGAACAACGCCGGCGTCTTCATTGCCAAGCCGATCACGACTTATACGACCGACGACCTCGACACGCTGATCAACACGAATCTGCGCGGGTTTTTCTATCCGACGCAGGCCGCCGTGACCCACATGATCGAGAACGGCGGCGGACACATCGTCAACCTCACGGCCGTGGTCGGCATTCAACCCAACACCAACGTGCCCGCAGCCTTGCCGGCCCTTGTGAAAGGCGGAATCAATCAGGCTACGCGCTCGCTTGCCACGGAACTCGCGAAACACAACATCAAGGTCAATGCCGTTGCTCCCGGCGTAATCGATACTCCCCTGCACAGCCCAGAAAAGCACGCCTTTTTGGCAACGCTCAATCCATTCGGCCGGCTGGGGCAAGTGAAGGAAATTGTCGACGCGGTCCGCTACTTGACGGACGCGGATTTCACTACGGGCGTGATTCTTCCGGTTGATGGCGGGGCAGCAGCAGGACGTTGAGTGTGCGCGCGCCAGCAACGCTGGCACCGGCATGAACAGATCAAAGCATCGGCAACGGCCGGATTTCCGGGACAAATCCACCGAAGATGTACGGTTTCCTGGACCAGATGTCCTGACAAACTCCCGTCAACCGGCGAAGGCTCCCCGGTTGACCTTACAGCGCTGCGTTCATAACCGACTGTGCCGCAGCCGCCGACCTAGGGATCGGTATCGAATGGCTGTGGGTGGCCGGGCAAATCGATCGTAACCGCGAACGACGCTTCGTGGCCGATTGCAGTCGCCCTGAGCGCCAAGCTTCGACTTGCGTCGGATCCCCCGTCGGCGGCGTCGATCCCCGACCCGGTTCGTCGCCCTAGTACGCGATGTCGCCCGTCCCCTCATCTTCCAATAGCCGCTCAGATCTTGCCATTGTGCAGCTTGTCATAGCAGTACAACTGTTCGTCAATCTCGCGAAGAGGCCGATTGAGCTGTCTGGCGATATTCGTCACTTTCTGCGCATAGCTGATGTATTTCTCGTAACTATAGGTCGCGTAGCTCGGTTGAATACCCGTGAGCGCTCGATATGCTCGAACGTCCATGATGGGGAAGATGGCCGGCCGGATGAACTTCAGAATCGCGCTCGCCATGGGGAAGCCGCGGTCGAAAGCGACGGCATTGGGTAACGTGCGTACACCGTTCGGCATCGCAACCCCCAAAACGCACATCGCCCGCCGTCCGTTGCCGGACGGCGGGCGATGCAGGGGATGCCGTTTATGGGAAGAGGAAACCGAAACCGAAACCGAAACCGACCAAACCGCGCATCAGCCCGCCTTCCCCGGCACCGTCTCTCCGCGCAGCGAGCACCCGCGCGTCTCGATCACGCCCGCCAGCGCGACCAGCCCGATCGCGCAGGCGGCCATCATGTAGTACGCGGGAATCATCGTATTGCCGGTCTTGCCGATCAGCCAGTCGTTGACGATCGGCGCGGTGCCGCCGAACAGCGAGGTCGACACGTTGTACGCGATCGCCATGCCCGCATACCGCACATGGGTCGGGAACATCGCCGGGAACATCGCGGAAATGGTCGCGAGCTGCGGCACGTACAGCAACCCGAGCACCGCGAAGCCGACGAACGCGCCGAGCGCGCCGTGCGTCATCAGCGTGAACATCGGCACGGCTGCGACGAATAGCCCGACGAGCGAGATCCACCACATCGTCTTGCGGCCGACGCGATCCGACAGCCAGCCGGCGAACGGCAGCAGCACCATCATCACGAGCATGCCGATCAGCGGAATCAGCAGCGACATGTTCTCGCCGACGCCGATCTCCTTGTGCATGTAAGTCGGCATGTACGCGAGCAGCACATAGTTGACGACGTTCAGCGCGACGACGAGGCCGCCGAGCAGCAGCAGCGGCCGCGCATAGCGAACCAGCAACTGGCCGACCGGCAGCGCGGTGGCGGCGGTGCCCTGCTCGCGCCGCTGGGCCTGCTCCTCGAGTTCGCGGAACACCGGCGTTTCCTCGAGGCGCGAACGCAGGTAGAAGCCGATCAGCCCGAGCGGTGCCGCGACGAGGAACGGCAGGCGCCAGCCCCATGCGTGCATCGACGAGTCGCCGAGCAGCAGCGCGAAGCCGAGCATCAGGAGCGCGCCGAGCGAGAACCCGGCGAGCGTCGCGAATTCGAGGAAACTGCCGCACAGCCCGCGCCGCGAGTCGGGCGCATATTCGGCGATGAAGGTCGCCGCGCCGCCGTATTCGCCGCCGGTCGAGAAGCCCTGCACCATGCGCAGCGCGATCAGCGCGGCGGGGGCGAGCCAGCCGGCGCTCGCGTAGGTCGGCAGCACGCCGACGAGCAGGGTCGCGCCCGACATCGTGAGCACGGTGAGCGCGAGCACGCGCTTGCGGCCGAGGCGGTCGCCGAGCGGGCCCCAGAACAGGCCGCCGAGCGGGCGGATCAGGAACGAGATCGCGAACGTGCCGAGCGCGAACAGCGTCGCGCTGGCGGTGCTGCCGGGAAACAGCGCGGCGGAGATATAGGCGAGCCCGTACGCGTAAATGCCGTAATCGAACCATTCGGTCGCATTGCCGAGGGCGGCGGCCGCGATCGCGACCCGCGGCAAACTATGCGGCGCGTCGCCGGGGGAGGCCGCCTCGTCCGGAACGGACGCGGCGGCAGAAACGGAAGTCCACGATGGCACGTATCGCATGAGGGATCCTCGCTATCAGCATGCGCCCGGGCGGGCGCCGACGAGGATCAAAGTAATCCCGCCAATTAGCGATGCCCGATGTCATAGGACGATGTGGGGATCGGGGTTTTCCCGTGCCGCGGCGGGCGGTTCGACGGCGTGGCGGGTGTCCGGGAGCGACCGTCACGCACGCACGTCGGCGGACGGCAGCAGCGCGGCGAAGCGGTCCGCGAGCGTCGGCCGCGATCGTGCGGGCCAGATCGCGCTCAGCTCGAAGTTCGGCAGCGCGCCGCCGTCGCGCACGGGGCTGTATGCGACGCCGTCGAACGCGAACGCGTGGATCGAGCGCGGCAGCAGCGACACGCCGCAGCCGGCGGCAACACACGCGACCACGGTCAGCGTGCGGTTCACGTCGAGCACGATGTCGACCGGATGACCGGCCTGGCGGAACGCGCTCAGGATGCCCGCGCGGATCAGCGGCAGTTGATCGTGAGGAAACCATACGAGTCCGGCCGCGGCGAGATCGGCGAGCGTCACGGTGCCGTCAGGCTGACGCGGAAAATCCCTCGGCAACACGGCGACGAGCGGGTCGTGCCGGATCAGCTTCTCGCGCATCCGGCCGTTGACCGCGACCGGCGTATGCAGCAGCCCGATGTCGATCTCGCCGCGCTCGAGCGCGATCGCCTGTTCGGCGTTGCTCATCTCGCGCATCACGAGTTCGACGTCGGGCGCGTTTTCACGCAGCGCACGGATCGCGCGCGGCAGCGTATCGAACAGCGCGGCGCTGACGAAGCCGATCGTCAGCCGCCCGGCGCGCTGCGCGCCGATCTCGCCGGCCCGGTGCGCGGCCGCGTCGAGCCGCGCGACGCTCAGGCGCAGATCGTCTACCATCGCGAGCCCGGCGGGCGTCAGGGTCGCACCGCGCCGGGACCGGTCGAACAGCCGGACTCCCAGTTCCTTCTCCATCCGGTTCAGCGCCTGGCTGAGGGCCGGCTGCGCGATGCCGAGCTCGCTGGCCGCGCGCGTGAAGCTGCCGGAATCCGCGATCGCGAGGAAGTAGCGGACGTGCCTGATTTCCATAAGCTAACGTTATGAATAATTATTCGAAACATGGTAGCGAATTATCCCAATGATTCATAGGATGCTCATCGAGACGCGTCGCCGATGACGGCGGCGACCCCGGCGGCGCAATGACGCGGCGCAACGGCTGCGGCACGAGGAGACCTTCGTTGAACTGGACGCGCGAACTATCGACGACCGAACGGCGCACGCTGCGCGGCTGCTTCGCGGGCTGGGCGCTCGACGGCCTCGACACCCAGATGTTCAGCCTCGTGATCCCGGCGCTGCTGGCGACCTGGAGCATCGGCAAGGGGCAGGCCGGCCTGATCGGCGGCGCGACGCTCGTGGCGGGCGCGCTCGGCGGGCTGCTGGCCGGCGCGATCGCCGACCGCTACGGCCGCGTGCGCGCGTTGCAGATCACCGTCTGCTGGTTCTCCGCATTCACGTTCCTGAGCGCGTTCGCGCAGAACTTCGAACAGTTGCTGGTGCTGAAGGCGCTGCAGGGGCTCGGCTTCGGCGGCGAATGGACCGCGGGCGCGGTGCTGCTCGCGGAGACGGTGGGCACGCGCCATCGCGGCAAGGCGATGGGGATCGTGCAGAGCGCGTGGGGCTTCGGCTGGGGCGCGGCGGTGCTGCTGTACATGATCGTGTTCGCGTGGCTGCCGCAGGCGTGGGCATGGCGCGTGCTGTTCGCGATCGGCGCGCTGCCCGCGCTGCTGGTGCTGTATATCCGCCGCGCGATTCCGGAGCCGCCGCGGGCGGCACCGGCGCTGGCGCCTGCGAGCATGAACGCGAATGCGAATGCGAACGCCGACGATACGCCGACGGTCGGCATCTTCGACCGGACCGTCCTGCGTGCGACGGTGGTCGGCGGCCTGATCGGCGTCGGCGCGCACGGCGGCTATCACGCGATCACGGTCTGGCTGCCGACTTACCTGAAGACCGAGCGGCACCTGTCGGTGCTCGGCACGGGCGCGTATCTCGCGGTCGTGATCGTCGCGTTCATCTGCGGCTGCTTCGTCAGCGCGTATCTGCAGGACCGGATCGGGCGGCGCCGCAACGTGATGCTGTTCGCCGTGTGCTGCGCGGTGACGGTGAACCTGTACGTGTTCCTGCCGCTGAACGACATCGCGATGCTGCTGCTCGGCTTCCCGCTCGGCCTGTTCTCGGCCGGCATTCCGGCGACGCTCGGCACGCTGTTCAACGAGCTGTATCCGCGGAACGTGCGCGGGCGCGGCGTTGGCTTTTGCTACAACTTCGGCCGTATCGTATCGGCCGGTTTTCCGGTGCTGGTCGGACGCATGGGCGAATCGCTGCCGCTCGGCACGGCGCTCGGCATCGATGCGGGCATCGCGTACGGGCTGGTCGTGATCGCGGTGTGGTTCCTGCCGGAAACGCGCGGACGCCGGCCGGTCGACACGGCGGCGAGCAGCGACGTCGACGCCGAGGGCCGCCCGCGCGCCGGGGCGTCGCTGTAGCGGCCGCCGCGCTTTCATCCCGTTTCTTCACGCTGCGTGGCTGCGTCGCCCGGCGACACCGCTTCGTTGCGCCGTTTCATCACTCAATCGCGCCGGCCGCATCGGTCGGACGCTTCTTGCAGACTCATCATGGATCGAGCCGCCAAGCACTTCGCCGAACAGGCCGGGACTGCCCCGACGGTCGACGCGTGGTATGCAGCCGGCCCCGCCGTGGCCGCCGTCGATGCGCATGCGCACGTGTTCGCACGCGGCCTGCCGTTGGCGCCGGTCGTGCGTCATGCGCCCGACTACGACGCGTCGCTCGACACCTATGTCGCGCATCTCGCCGCGCACGGCATCACGCACGCGGTGCTGGTGCAGCCGAGCTTTCTCGGTACCGACAACACGTTCTTCGTCGACGTGCTGCGTCGCTACCCGCGCCGCTTTCGCGGCGTCGCGATGGTCGATCCGGCGATCTCCGACCGCGATCTCGACGCGCTCGACCGGGCGGGCGTGGTCGGCATGCGGCTGAACCTCGTCGGGCTGCCGATCCCGGATTTCGGCGCGCGCGCATGGCGTGCGCTGTTCGCCCGCATCAACGCGCTCGGCTGGCATGTCGAGATCCATCGCGGCATCGAGGATCTGCGCGCGATCGCCGCGCCGCTGCTCGCGCAGTCGTGCACGCTGGTGATCGACCATTTCGGCCGTCCGTCGCCCGCGCTCGGCGCGTGCGCGCCGAGCTTCCGCGAGCTGCTGTCGCTCGCGGATACCGGTCGCGTGTGGGTCAAGCTGTCGGCCGCGTATCGCAACAGCGTGAGCGGCGACGGCACGATCGACGCACTCGATGTCGCGCATGCGCTGCGCACCGCGTTCACGGCCGAGCGGCTCGTGTGGGGCAGCGACTGGCCGCACACGCAGCATCGCGAGCGCGTCGACTTCGATGCCGCCTATGCGGCGCTCGCGCGCTGGCTGCCCGATCCCGGCGAGCGCCTGCGCGTGCTGCGCGACTCGCCCCGCACGCTCTTTCGTTTCGACCAGTGAGGACCGCATGACCGATCACACCGCACTTCGTCGCGCCGCGTTCCGGCGCGGCATCGCCGCCCGCGAGGGGCTGCTCGTCGCCGGCACGTTCAATGCGCTGAGCGCGCGCATCGCCGCCGACGTCGGTTTCGGCGCGCTGTACCTGAGCGGCGCGGGTGTCACCAACATGTCGCTCGGGCTGCCGGATCTCGGCTTCGTCGGGCTCGGCGAGCTGGCCGAGCACACGGCGCGCGTGCGCGACGCGGTCGACCTGCCGCTGATGGTCGATGCCGACACGGGCTTCGGCAATGCGCTGAACGTGCTGCATACGGTACGCACGCTCGAGCGCAGCGGCGCGGATGCGATCCAGCTCGAGGACCAGGTGTTGCCGAAGAAGTGCGGCCACTTCGCGGGCAAGGAAGTGATTCCCGCCGAGGAAATGGTCGGCAAGCTGAAGGCGGCCGTGGACGCGCGCGTCGATCCGAACCTGCTGATCGTCGCGCGCACCGATGCGGCGGCCGTGCACGGCATCGACGACGCGATCGAGCGCGCGCACCGCTATGCCGCGGCCGGCGCCGACGTGCTGTTCATCGAGGCGATGGAGGCACCGGAGGACGTCGAGCGGCTGCCCGCGCTGTTCGACACGCCGCAGCTCATCAACATCGTGATCGGCGGCAAGACGCCGACCCGTTCACGCGACGCGCTCGCGCAGCTCGGCTACGGCGCGGTGCTGTATGCGAACGCGGCGCTGCAGGGCGCGGTGCACGGCATGCAGGCCGCGCTGTCGACGCTGCGCGAAACGGGCCGGCTCGACGAGGATCCGGCGCTCGTCGCGCCGTTCGCCGAACGGCAGCGGCTCGTCGACAAGGCGCGCTTCGACGCGCTCGACGCGCGCTACGCGGCCGCGCAATCGTAAGCGGCGATGCGGCGAAGGGTAGCCGCCTGCCGCCCCTCGCCACGACGCATCGCCGCGCCCGACACACGATAAACAGGAGACGACCGTGACACCTTCCTCACCCGAGGCGGCCGGCGCGCCGCCGCGCATCGGTTCGATCGTCGGCGGACTGGCCGGCAACCTGATCGAGTGGTACGACTTCCTCGCGTACAGCATCTTCTCGATCTATTTCGCGCCGTCGTTCTTTCCCGCCGACCGGCCGACCGTGCAGTTGATGAACACGGCGGCGATCGCCGCGGTCGGTTATGTCGCGCGACCGGCGGGCAGCTGGCTCGTCGGGCTCTATGCGGACCGGCGCGGGCGCAAGGCCGCGCTGACGAAATCCGTGCTCGCGATGTGCGCGGGCTCGATGCTGATCGCCGTCACGCCCGGCTACGCGACGATCGGCGTGCTCGCGCCGGCGTTGCTGGTCGCCGCGCGGCTGCTGCAGGGGCTCAGCATGGGCGGCGAATACGGCACCAGCGCGACCTACCTGAGCGAGATCGCGCCGCCGAACCGGCGCGGTTTCTATGTCGGCTTCCTGCAGGTGAGCGTGGTCGCCGGCCAGCTCGTCGCGCTCGGCCTGATGCTCGCGATGCAGCGGATCTTCGCCGGTACGCACGACATCGAGCGCTGGGGCTGGCGGATTCCGTTCTTCGTCGGCGGCGTGCTCGCGCTGTTCGCGCTCTACATGCGCCGCAATGTCGTCGAGAGCGATGCGTTCATCGCGAGCCGCGCGCGGGCGGCGAAGACGCGCGTGTCGGCCGATCTCGCGGCCCACTGGCGCGAACTGCTGCTCGCGATCGGCATCACGATCGGCGGCACCGTCGCGTTCTATACGTACACCGTCTACATGCAGAAATACCTCGTCAATTCCGTCGGACTGCAAAAGGAAACGGCGACCTGGATCTGCACGATCGCGCTGCTGCTCTACATGCCGCTGCAGCCGCTGTTCGGCCTCGTGTCCGATCTCGTCGGGCGCCGGCCCGTGCTGCTGTGGTTCGGGATCGGCGGCGCACTGCTGTCGGTGCCGATCTTCACGGCGCTCGGCCACGTGCACGGGCCGCTCGCGGCGTTCGCGCTGGTGTTCGCGGGGCTCGTCGTGCTGAGCGGATTCACGTCGGTGCACATGCTCGTCAAGGCCGAACTGTTTCCGCCGCAGATCCGCGCGCTGGCGGTCGGGCTGCCGTATGCGCTGACGACGGCGATCCTCGGCGGGACGACCGAATTCGTCGCGCTGC
This sequence comes from Burkholderia sp. IDO3, assembly GCF_003366075.1. Lineage (NCBI taxonomy): Bacteria > Pseudomonadati > Pseudomonadota > Betaproteobacteria > Burkholderiales > Burkholderiaceae > Burkholderia > Burkholderia sp. IDO3. The sequence continues at coordinate 133,437 of NZ_CP028964.1, read as the reverse complement.
GGTTGAAGGCGGCCGGCAACGAGTCGATGTTCTTCTGGTACGTCGCAGGCTGCGCGGCGATTTCGCTGATCGTGTACTGGCGGATGCCGGAGACGCATCCGGCGAAGCGCGAGCGCGCGACGGCGGAGGTCGCGCGTGCGATGTAGGCGGTCGCGCCGGTCGGCATCGCGCGCGACGCTGAAGTGATGCGGCGGCGCCGGTTCGATCCGGCGCCGCCGTGCAGCGCCGCTTACCGCACGTGCGGCAGCAACGCACGCAGCCAGTACGCGACCGCCACCGCGCCGCCATCCGGCGTGCCGATCGCACGCTCGCCGAGATAGCTCGCCCGGCCCGCGCGCGGCGTCATGCCGGCCGTTTGCTGCGCGCCGTGTTCCGCGGCTTCGACGGCCGCCGCCCATGCGCTCGCGTGATCGCGGTCGTCGTCGAGTGCGCGGTCGAACGCGACGGCGGCCGGCACCAGCGCATCGAGCATCGTGCGGTCGCCGGCGTGCGCGCCGCCCAGTTCGCTGATGGCATCCACCGCGTTGCGAAACGCGGCGGCCCAGTCGCGCGCGGACGGCTCGGCAACGTCGGCGGCCTCGCCGAGACGCCGCGCCGCACGCAGCAGCGCGGTGGCATAGAACGGCCCCGAACTGCCCGCGATCGCGCGGCGCAACGCGGCGCCCAGCGCCGCGAGCGTACCGGCCGGCGTGCCGTAAGCGGCTTCCGGCAAGTCGAGGATCGCGTGCGCGGCGCGCCGCATGCTCGCACCGAGATCGCCGTCGCCGGCAGCCGTATCGAGTTCGGTCAGCGTCGCTTCGTGCTCGATCAACGCCTGCGCGACCGCATGCAGCGCCGGTTGCAGCCGCGCCGCCCACGCGCGGCCGGCCGCATCGAGCGGCGGCAGCGGTTGCTCGTGCACGGCGGCCGCGGCCGCGCGAATCCGCGTGTTGACCGCGCCGCCGCCCGGCCACGCGCGTGCCTGCGTCGGCGCGTCGAGCAGCGCGGCCCGTTCCTCGTTCAGCCGCAGCAACGAGATCGAGCACCCGGGCATGTTCAGCGCCGACAGGAACGTGCCGGCCCACGCACGCGCGACGGCGATGCCGCGCCGGCTCAGGTTGTCGTGCGCGGCGCGCAGCACGATCGCCAGTTCCATGTCGGGTGTCGCGCCGAGGCCGTTGACGAACAGGGCGACGCGTTCGCCGCGATCGAGCACGAGATCGGCGACGATGCTCGACAGCAGCGTGTCGACGAGCGCGTCGGCGGGCTGCGGCGCGGTGCGTTCGACGCCTTTCTCGCCGTGGATGCCGAGGCCGAGCTCGATCTCGTGATCGGCGAGGCTGAAGCCAGCCTTGTCGGCGCCGGGGATCGTGCAGCCGTCGAGCGCGACGCCCATCGTGCCGAGGTCGGCCGCCGCGTCGCGCGCGATCGCCGCGACGCGGGCCAGCGACAGCCCGCGCGCGGCAGCCGCGCCGGCCAGCTTGTGGATCAGCACGGTGCCGGCGATCCCGCGTCGCTGCCCGCGCTCGACGCGGCCGCGCAGCGATACGTCGTCGGCGACGATCACCGTCTCGACCGGAATGCCTTCCGCGCGTGCGAGCTCGGCGGCCAGCCCGAAATTGAGGCGGTCGCCGGTGTAGTTCTTCACGACGAGCAGCGCGCCGTTCGGGCCGGCGCTCGCGCGGATCGCGGCCAGCACCGCGTCGGTCGACGGCGACGTGAAGACTTCGCCGCAGACGGCCGCGCTCAGCATGCCTTCGCCGACATAGCCGCCGTGCGCGGGTTCGTGGCCGCTGCCGCCGCCGGACAGGATCGCGACGGGGCGCTGTGCCGGATCGGGCAGCGGCTGGCGGACGAGCACGTGCTCGTCGCCGAGGATCGCGAGATGCGGCGACTGCCGCGCGATGCCTTCCAGCATTTCGCGCACGACATCGGACGGGCGGTTCACAAGCTTTTTCATGGCAGCGGTTTTCCTGACGGTGAGACGGCGGCACGGCCGCGCGGCGTACTGTGGATGGCAGGCGGCGTGACCCGGAAACGGCACGCCGCACAGTCGGCGTTACGCAACATCCCGACATTCGTAGCACGAATGTAACGAAAACCGCGCGGCTCATGGGGGCGAAAAACGCCGCTCGAACGGCGGGAAAGCCCCCGTGCGAACGCGTGGAGGCTTGCCTGGCGGGCGAGAAGCCGGTTCGTGCGAGGCAATGGCATGGAAAGTGCGGATTGCTCCGCGGCCCTGTTCGGAACATGCGGGCCTCGGGAACCCGGCGGCCGACCTGCTCGGACAGGTCGGCGGTGTGCTGTGGGCGGCGGGCTGGCGCGCTCGGCGGCATGTTGTCGGCGCTCGGGTCGACACCGCCCGGTTCGGTGACCGGCACGCTGGGCGGTGTAGCGGGCGGGAGCGGGTGCTGCCGCGAATCCGCTTGCGCCGGTGACGTCGCTGCTCGGCGGGGTGTCGGGCGGCGTCGCGAAATAGCCGTGCACGGTGCGGCGAGCGTCGGGGGCGCTGCTTGCCGCCGGGCGTGCTTCGCGCCATGCGGGATCGGCTTCTCTTTCTCGATCGGCCTCAGCCGACAGCGAAAGCGGATTCCGGCGAGCCCGCGTCGCCGCTCTCCGCATTGCGCCAGCGTGCGTGCCTGATTACTTGATCGCCGCGATCGCCTTCGCGCGAATCAACCACGCCCGCAACACATTGCGGCTGATGCCGAGCAACCGAGCGGCCTGGATCTGGTTGCGGTGACTGAAGTCGAACGCGACGCGCATCACGATGTCCTCGATTCATTCGAACAGGTGCTCATGTTCTTCGTCGAACAGCGCGCTGTTCGAGCGCTTCATCGGCCGGCCCCCGGTTCGCCGGCGCCGTCACGCGCGCGGCGGCCACCGGTGCGCATGACGACGACAGGTTCAGGTCGGCTTCCTGCAGCGCGTCGTGGCGGCTTACCAGCCGCGCATGATGAATCATGTTCCCCAGCTCGCGGATATTGCCGGACCACGCATGCGCTTCGAGCCGGCACGCCGTGACCGGACGCGCGCCGACGGGCGGCGCGTTTCGGTTGCTGCCTGATCAGCAGCGTGTTCAGCGTTTTGCGTCGCGCGGGAAACATCGATTTCCGATAACCAAAGCGGGATTGCCGCACAGCATGCTGCGGAGCCGGATAGCGGCGCGATGACGTCGAATTCGACGTCATCGCGTTCGATGCGGCAGCCGCGCTGCCGTCGCGATCGCGCAAGCCGCGCTGCAATGCTGCTGATCGAGCAGCACCGCATCAGCAGCGCTGTTGGCCCAGGTTCATCTCGATGCGGCATATCGATGTGATGTGCGTTCGGGAACGCTTGCCCGATTCGCGTATTTGGCCCGGATGCCCCGTCAGGCGGGCGATTGGTCGAAATTTCGTGATGCAGATTACTTTGCGCCGCTGCCCGCATGGGAAATGGCACGTTCCTTGCAAACCCGAAACGGTATCGGCGCGGCGACGCGCGGCTCGACGACGGGAACGCATGGCATGAGCAACACAATCAACGTAGTCGCAATATCGGGCGGCCTGCAACGGCCGTCCCGCACGCTGGCGCTGACCGACGCAATCGTCGGCGCGCTCGGCGACGCATTGCCGATCGACACGCAGCGGATCGAACTCGGCGAGATCGGCAACCGGCTGGCCGGCGCGCTCACGCGCACGCAGGTGCCGCCGGATCTCGAGGCGCTGATCCGCGCGATCGAGACGGCCGATGCGCTCGTCGTCGCGAGCCCCGTGTATCGCGCGTCGTACACCGGCATCTTCAAGCACCTGTTCGACCTCGTGCATCATGCGTCGCTGATCGATGTGCCGGTGCTGCTCGCCGCCACCGGCGGCAGCGAGCGTCATGCGCTCGTGATCGATCACCAGCTTCGGCCGCTGTTCAGCTTCTTCCAGGCGCGCACGCTGCCGATCGGCGTGTATGCATCCGAAAGCGATTTCGACCGCTACGAGATTGCGAATCCCGCCCTGCGCGCGCGCATCGCGCTCGCCGTGGATCGCGCGGTGCCGCAACTGCGCCCGCGCGCGCTGTCCGCCGTCGCGGCGTAACGCCTTTCGTTTTCTCCTTCGATCAGGATAGTGTCATGAGCATTCAAGAACCTTCGGCCGACGGCGTCAAATTCGCGTACTGGGTGCCGAACGTCAGCGGCGGACTCGTCGTCAGCACGATCGAGCAGCGTACCGACTGGAGCCTCGAATACAACCAGAAGCTCGCGCGCACGGCCGAGGCGGCCGGCTTCGACTACGCGCTGAGCCAGATCCGCTTCACGGCCGGCTACGGCGCCGAATACCAGCACGAGTCGGTGTCGTTCAGCCAGGCGCTGCTGCATGCGACGACGAAGCTCAAGGTGCTCGCCGCGATCTTGCCGGGGCCGTGGCATCCGGCGGTGGTCGCGAAGCAGCTCGCGACGATCGACCATATTTCGAACGGACGCATCGCGATCAACGTCGTCAGCGGCTGGTTCAAGGGCGAGTTCACCGCGATCGGCGAGCCGTGGCTCGAACACGACGAGCGCTATCGGCGTTCGAAGGAATTCATCCAGGCGCTCAAGGGCATCTGGACGCAGGACAACTTCACGTTCAAGGGCGACTTCTACCGCTTCAACGATTACACGCTGAGCCCGAAGCCCGTGCAGAAGCCGCATCCGGAGATCTTCCAGGGCGGCAGCTCGCGCGCGGCGCGCGACAACGCGGCGAGCGTGTCGGACTGGTACTTCACGAACGGCAATACGCCGGAGAACCTGAAGGCGCAGATCGACGACATTCGCGCGAAGGCGGCGGCGAACAACCATCGCGTGCGGATCGGCGTCAATGCGTTCGTGATCGCGCGCGACACCGAGGAAGAGGCGCGGGCCGTGCTCGACGACATCATCCGGCACGCGCACGTCGAGGCCGTGCATGCGTTCGGCGATGCGGTGAAGCAGGCGGGCAGCGCATCGCCGGAAGGCGAGGGCAACTGGGCGAAATCCACGTTCGAGGATCTGGTGCAGTACAACGACGGGTTCCGCACGAACCTGATCGGCACGCCGCAACAGATCGCCGAGCGGATCGTCGCGCTGAAGGCGATCGGCGTCGATCTCGTGCTGGCCGGTTTCCTGCATTTCATCGAGGAAGTCGAGTACTTCGGCAAGCGCGTGCTGCCGCTCGTGCGCGAACTCGAGGCGCAGCAGCAGGCGGTGGCCGCTTGATGCGCGACGACGGGCCGGGACGCGATGCGACCGCGAACGGTTGCATGACCGGGTGAACGCGATGGCCGGCGATGCGTGTCGCCGGCCATGATGAAGCGGTGCTTCGCGACGGGCAGTGCGACCCGCGCGTCACGTCATCCGCGCTCTGCCGCACCCCACGACGCACCTCACGGAGCGCCTCACGGAGCGCCCGCCATCCGCGCAGCATCGACGAGCATCTCCACACCGAGGCCGCCCAGCACCATCCCCATCGCCCGGCGCTGCGCCAGCAGCAGCGCCGGGCGCCCGTGCAGGAATTTCGCGATGCCGCTCGAGCAGATCGCGACCATCCCGTTGGCCGACGCGAACGCGGCGATCAGCAGCGAGCCGAGAAAGAGCGACTGGCCGAACACGCTGCCTTGCCGGTAGTCGATGAACTGCGGCAGCAGCGACACGAACAGCATCGCTAGCTTCGGATTGAGCACGCTGGTCGTCGCGCCCATCGCGAGCAGCCGCAGCGGCTGCTCGCTCGGCAGCGCCTTCACCTCGAACGGCGAACGGCCGCCGGGGCGGACCGCCTGCCACGCGAGGTACAGCAGGTACGCGGCGCCGACCACGCCGAGCACGGTGCCCGCGTACGGCACGCTCAGGAACAGCGTGGTGATCCCGAACGCCGCGCCGAACATGTAGAACAGGTAGCCCACCATCACGCCCGCGAGCGAAATCAGCCCGGCGGTGCGCCCCTGCGCGATCGAGCGCGACATCACGTAGACCATGTTCGGCCCCGGCGTGACCGCGAGCATCCCGCCGATGACCAGAAATCCGTAAAGCGAGCCGGTGGTATGCATGGTTGTCGTTTCCTGCGATGAACGTCGATGACATGCATTGTCCGACCGTGGAGACGCCCAGTAAAACGGGATAAACTGAATCGATTGATCAGATTTTCTGAGGAAAATGAAAAAGCTCGATCTCGATGTGCTGGCGATGGTGGTGGCCGTGACGGAGTCCGGTTCGTTCGCGCAGGGCGCGCAAGCCGTGCACCGGTCGCCGTCGGCGGTGAGCATGCAGATCAAGGCGCTGGAAGACGCGCTCGGCAAGCCGCTGTTCATCCGCGATACGCGCAACGTCACGGCGACCGACGACGGCCGCATGCTCGCCGAGTACGGCCGCCGGATGCTGGCGATGCGCGACGAGGCATGGGCGTCGGTCGTGCGCCCGGAGATCAGCGGCCGCGTGACGATCGGCGTGCCCGACGACTACATCTCGTCGCTGCTGCCGCAGGTGCTGGGGAAGTTCGCCGCGATGCATCCGCGCGTGGAAGTGCGCGTGATCGGCCAGCCGAGCAGCGCGCTCGTGCCGATGCTCAAGGACAACACCGTCGATCTCGCCTGCCTCACGCGCATCAAGGGCGTGACCGGCGAACTCGTCCGGCTCGAGCCGATCGTGTGGACGGGCTCGGCGAAACGCAACGTATGGGAGGAGCGGCCGTTGCCGGTCGCATTTTTCACGCATGGCGGCAGCATGGCGCGCGACCATGCGGTCAAGGCGCTGAACCGGCAGCACATCCCGTACCGGATGTCGTACGAAAGCCCGAGCTTTCTCGGCCTCCTGAGCATGGTCGAGGCCGGCCTCGCCGTCGCGCCGCTCGCGCGGTGCAGCATTCCCGCGCATCTCGTCCAACTGTCGCAGAACGAAGGGCTGCCGCCGCTGGGCGAGCTCGAAGTCGTGCTGGCGCGCAGCGCGCAGTCGGCGCGCCCGCCGTGCGACTACCTCGCCGAGCAGATTCTCGACGAATGGCGTGCATGACCGCGCGGCGGCGCGCAGCCGCGGCGTTGCCCGCTGTCGAGATTCAGCACGACTTCAGCAGCCATTCCCTGAATGCCGCCAGCGACGGCAACGTGTCGTTTTCCGGCGGATACACGAGGTAGTAGCTGCGCTGGCTCGTGATCGCGTCGCCGATCGACACGAGCTCGTTGCGGCCCAGCTCGTCTTCCACCAGCACCTTCGGCACGAGGCCGATCCCCATCCCCGCGCGCACGGCCTGGATCAGGTGCGACGTCAGCTCGAAGCTCGGGCCGATCCGCATGTCGCGATGATCGAGCCCGAAATGCGAGAACCATTCCGCCCACGCATGCTGATTGCTCGTCACCCCGAGCAGCGTTTGCCCGGCCGCCCACGCCGGCGCATGCGGGCCGGCCTCGCGGCCGCCGCCCGCGTCGGGGCTCGCGATCGCGATCAGGAACTCGTTGTACAGCCGGTGCGCGTGCAGGCCGGGCCAGTCGCCCGCGCCGACGGTAATGGCCGCGTCGAGATCGTCGGTATGGAAATCGATGCTGCCGATCCGCGAGTGCAGGTGCACGGTCACGCCCGGATGGGCGGCGTAGAAGTCGTGCAGGTGCGGCAGCAGCCATTTCGAGCCGAAGGTCGGCAACGTGGCCAGCCGCAGCGTGCCGGCCCCGGCGTGGTGCGACATGGCCTGCAGCGTCGCGCCGCGGATGCGCCCCAGCGCGCCGCTCAGCTCGATGAAGTAGCGGCGCCCGACCTCCGTCAGCTTCACGGAGCGGCCCTCGCGCCGGAACAGCGGCACGCCGAGCTGATCCTCCAGCGTCTGGACCTGCCGGCTGATCGCGCTCTGGCTGAGCGACAACTCATCGGCCGCGCGCGTATAGCTCTCGTGCCGGGCGGCCGCCTCGAACACGAGCAGCAGCGACATGGACGGAGTCAGACGACGATAATTCATGAGTTTTATGCAAGTTTTGCCGGGGGAGAATTCGTTTGTTTCTCGTGCGGATTAGCAAGATACTGGATTTCCGGCGTGTATGGAATCTTGCTCAAAACTCATGTTTCTGACCTGACGGCGCACCGGCTCCACCTACCTTTCGCGTTTATCCCATGTCGATCGCTCCGTTGCCCCGTCCCGCCAGCCCGCCCGAAAGCCGTTACCGCGATTTTCTCGCCGCCCTACAGGCCGCCGGCTTCGCCGGGGAAATCCGTGTGGATCACGCGAACCGGACCGTGCAGGCCACGGACAATTCGATCTACCAGCGGCTGCCGCAGGCGGTGATCTGTCCCGCGCATGCGGACGACGTGCGGCTCGTCGCGCGGCTGCTCGCCGACCCCGCGCATCGCGACGTCGCGGTGGCCGCGCGCGGCGGCGGCACCGGCACCAACGGGCAGTCGCTGACCGACGGCGTGGTCGTGGACCTGTCGCGCAACATGAACCGGATCCTGGAGATCAACGTCGCCGAGCGCTGGGTGCGCGTGCAGGCGGGCGTCGTCAAGGATCAGCTCAATGCCGCGCTGAAGCCGCACGGCCTCTTTTTCGCGCCGGAGCTGTCGACCTCGAACCGCGCGACGGTCGGCGGGATGATCAACACCGACGCGAGCGGGCAGGGCAGCTGCACGTACGGCAAGACGCGCGACCACGTGCTCGCGCTCGACTTCGTGCTGATGGGCGGCGAGCAGCTGCACAGCGACGCGCTCGCGGACGACGAACTGGCGCGCCGCTGCGCGCGGCAGGACCGGATCGGCAAGGTGTATCGTACTGCGCGCCGCATCGCCGACGACAAGGCCGCGCTGATCGACGCGAAATTTCCGAAGCTCAATCGCTGCCTGACCGGCTACGATCTCGCGCACCTGCGCGAGCCGGACGGCCGCTTCAACCTGAACAGCGTGCTGTGCGGCGCCGAAGGCTCGCTCGGCTTCGTCGTCGAAGCGCGCCTCAACGTGTTGCCGATCCCGAAGTATTCGGTGCTGGTGAACGTGCGCTACGCGAGCTTCATGGATGCGCTGCGCGATGCGCGCGCGCTGCTCGAACTGAAACCGCTGTCGATCGAGACGGTCGACTCGAAGGTGCTGATGCTCGCGATGAAGGACTTCGTGTGGAGCAGCGTCGCCGAATATTTCCCGCAGGACGACCCGCGTCCGACGCTCGGCATCAACCTGATCGAATTCAGCGGCGACGACGCGCAAGACGTCGATGCGCGGGTGCGCGCGTTCGTCGATCATCTGCGCACCGATACGCGCGTCGAGCGGCTCGGCCATACGCTCGCGAGCGGCGACGACGCGGTGAAGCGCGTGTATGCGATGCGCAAGCGCGCGGTCGGCTTGCTCGGCAACGTGCAGGGTGAAGCGCGTCCGCAGCCGTTCGTCGAGGACACCGCGGTGCCGCCCGAAAACCTGGCCGCATACATCGCCGAATTCCGCGCGCTGCTCGACGGCCACGGGCTGCAGTACGGGATGTTCGGCCACGTCGACGCGGGCGTGCTGCACGTGCGCCCGGCGCTGGACATGAAGGACCCGAAGCAGGCGGCGCTGGTGCGCCCGGTGTCGGATGCGGTGGCCGCGCTCACGCAGCGCCATGGTGGCCTGTTATGGGGCGAGCACGGCAAGGGCGTGCGCTCCGAATATGCGCCGGCGTTCTTCGGCGAGCTGTATCCGTCGCTGCAGCAACTGAAGGCCGCGTTCGATCCGCACAACCAGTTCAACCCCGGCAAGATCGCGACGCCGCCGGACAATACGCTGCGGCTGCTGAAGATCGACGAGGTGCCCACGCGCGGCGACCACGACCGGCAGATCGACGAGCGCGTGTGGCAGAGCTACGGCACGGCGATGCACTGCAACGGCAACGGCGCGTGCTACAACTTCGACCCGGACGACGCGATGTGCCCGTCGTGGAAGGCGACCCGCGAACGCGTGCATTCGCCGAAGGGGCGTGCGTCGCTGATGCGCGAATGGTTGCGTCTGCAAGGGCAGGCCGGCGTGGATGTGGTCGCCGCGGCGCGCGCACGGCAGCCGCTGCTGAGCGGCTTCACGACCCGCTGGCGCAACAGCCGTGCGGCGCGCAACGGCGAAGCCGATTTCTCGCACGAGGTGTACGACGCGATGGCCGGCTGCCTCGCATGCAAGTCGTGCGCGGGGCAGTGCCCGGTCAAGGTCAACGTGCCCGAGTTCCGCTCGCGTTTTCTCGAGCTGTATCACCAGCGCTATCTGCGGCCGGTGCGCGACTACCTGATCGGCTCGCTCGAATACACGATGCCGTGGATGGCGCGCGTGCCCGCGCTGTACAACGGGCTGATGCGTGCCGGCTGGGTGCGCACGCTGCTGGAGCGGCACGTCGGCATGGTCGACAGTCCGCTCTTGAGCCGCTTCGATCTCGCGGCCGTGATTCGCCAGTGGCGCGTGCGGCCCGCCGAGCCGCAGGCGCTCGCGGCGCTGACCGATGCGCAACGCGAACGCAGCGTCGTCATCGTGCAGGACACGTTCACGCGCTATTTCGATACCGAGCAGCTGGCGACGCTGATCGAGCTGGCGGCGCGCGCGGGCTTCCAGGTGTGGCTCGCGCCGCTCGCGCCGAATGGCAAGGCGCTGCACGTACAGGGCTTTCTCCGCGCATTCGAGAAAGCGGCGATCCGCAACGCGACGCAACTGGCCGCGCTGGCGCGCTCGGGCGTCGCGCTCGTCGGCCTCGATCCGGCGATGACGCTCACGTATCGTCAGGAGTATCTGAAGGTGACGGGGCTCGCCGATGTGCTGAAGGTCGCGCTGCCGCAGGAGTGGTTGCTGCACGCGCTGCCGGAAGCCGGCGCGGAAGCGGGCGGGGCGTCGTACCGGTTGCTGCCGCACTGCACCGAGAAGACCAATGCGCCCGACAGCGGCAAGCAGTGGGCGCAGGTGTTCGCGCGGCGCGGGCTGCGGCTGCAGGTGCAGGCGACCGGGTGCTGCGGGATGTCGGGGACGTACGGGCACGAGGCGCGGAATCTGGCGACGTCGAGGGTGATCTACGCGCAGTCGTGGCGCGCGCAGGTGGATGCGCCGGAAGAACATGGCGAAGCGCTGGCGACGGGGTATTCATGTCGCAGCCAGGTGAAGCGGCTGTCGTCGAAGCAGGTCCGGCATCCGTTGCAGGCGTTGCTCGATCATGTGCGGGCGGGCCAGGGATGAGCGCGGAACGGACGAAACGTCGGTTCGCCCGCCCGGTAGCCGCTGCATCACGCCGCGACGCGTGAGCGTCGTGCACGGGCTGGATTGCTGCCGCGCACACGTGCGCCAGGCCGGCGCATGACAGGAACCCGCATGTCGCGGGGCCGTCCGGAATGAACCGCATCGCACCCACGACGCGCATATTTCCATATATGGAAAAAAATTCCGGCCTATGGGGATCGATTGACCCCCTCCGAAACGCGCACTTATAGTCCCGGTGAACTCTGCAGGTCCGCGAGGACCTCAACGAACCGGGATGTCAACGTGCGCCACTATCAGAATTTTGCCGACAACCACTTCAACGAGTCGGCCCGAACGCCTTCGATCGAAGTCTGCAATCCGGCCACCGGCGACATCGTGGCCACCGTCGACAGCACCAGCCCGGAAGACGCGGACCTGGCCGTTCAGGCCGCCGCGGCCGCGCAGAAAAAGTGGCGGCGCCTGCCGGCCATCGAACGCGCGAAAGTCCTGTACCGGCTGGCCGATGCGCTGATGGCGCGTGCCGATGCCATTGGCCACGCGCTTGCGCTCGAATCCGGCAAGAGTCCGCAGCATGCGCGTGCCGAGGTCCAGTACGCGGCGGAAGTCACCCGCTACCACGCGGAGTGGGCGCGCCGCATCACGGGCGAGATCATCCCGAGCGACAACGCGGGCGAGAACCTGATGCTGTTCCGCGAGCCGATCGGCGTCGGGGTCTGCCTGATTCCGTTCAATTCACCGGTCTACACGCTGATGCGCAAGCTCGCGCCGGCGCTCATCACCGGCAACACGGTGGTGGTCCGGCCCAGCAGCTACACGCCGTGTTCCGCGCTGGAGATCGCGCGTGCGGTGCAGGACGCGAACGTCCCGGCCGGCGTCGTCAACATCATGGCCATGAGCCATGTGGTGGCCGAGCAGATCTGCACCCATCCCGCCGTGGGCATGATCACGCTGACCGGGAGCGTCGGTGCCGGCCGCAAGGTGCTCGAATATTCGCAGGTCAATATCGCGAAAGTGGCGCTGGAGCTGGGCGGCAAGACGCCCGCGATCGTCGAGCCGGATGCCAATCTCGAGCAGGCGGCGGCCGATATCGTGCGCTCCAAGACCACCAACTGCGGGCAGCTCTGTACCGCGGTCGAGCGTGTCTATGTGCACGAGGAGGTCGCCCCGAAGCTGATCGCGCTGTTGCGCAACCGCATGCGGGAGCGCCAGTGGGGCGACCGCAGCCAGCATCACGACTGGATGGGGCCGCTGATCCACGACAACGCGCGCCTCCATATTCACCAGATGGTGGAACGGGCGATCGACGACGGCGCGGTGCTCGAGTGCGGTGGGGCGATTCCGGCGGGCAAGGGCTTCTTCTATCCGCCGACGCTGCTCACCGGATGCCGCCAGGACATGGAAATCATCCAGGAAGAAACCTTCGGGCCGGTGCTGGGCGTGGTGACCTACCGGACGCTCGACGACGCGCTGGAGATGGCGAACGATCACCAGTTCGGCCTGGCGTCGATGATCTACAGCGAGAACCACCGCACGATCATGCGGGTCGCGAACGAGATCGAGGCGGGCGAGTGCTACGTGAATCGCGTGCCCGACGATCCGTACCAGGGCCATCACGGCGGCTGGAAGCGCTCGGGCATCGGCGGCGACGATGGCCAGCACGGGATGCTCGCGTTCACGCAGACGCGGCTGGTGGTCGTGCCGTACTGATCGCGTAACGGCCTATCGCGGCACCGGTCGGGGCGCGCTGCACGCAGCGTCGCCCGGGCCGCATGGACCGGAGCCGGGAAGCAACCAGTGTTTTCCGGACTACTGATCAATTGGAGGGTGAAGCACCGTAGACGTAGCGCAGATTGTCGAGGTTGTCATGCAATACCGGTCCGGCGGACCGGATACGACGCAGTAAAAAAAATGGAGACGTCATGACAGTATCAATCGATTCCCCCGAACGGGCGCTGGCCGAGGCGTCCGGCGCCGGTTCCAGGCTGGTCCGCTATTTTCAGCTGGCCGTGCTCACGCTTGCAGCGGGCGCGCTGTATCCGCTGCTGTACCTGCGCCAGAACTTCGAAAACACGCTGCTGCAAGCGTTCCACATCACGCCCGATCAGCTCGGCGAACTCTATTCGATACTCGGTATCGCGTATGTGGTGACCTACATCCCCAGCGGATGGCTGGCCGACCGCGTGAGCTCGCGCTGGCTGGTCCTGTTCTCGCTGGGCGCCGTGGGCCTGCTCGGCCTGTGGTTCGCCACCTATCCCGACGCGTCGATGCTGCGCTGGATCTATCTCGGCTGGGGTGTTGCCGGCGGGCTGACGTTCTGGTCGGCGATCCTGCGCGCCGTCAAGCTGCTGGCGACCGATCGCGAACAGGGCCGCTTCTTCGGCATCCTCGACGGCGGACGCGGCCTCACCGAGGCCGTCCTCGCGTCGATCGCGGTGGCCATCTTCGCCCACTACGCAAGTCTCGCGCCGCAGCTCGCGCTGCGCCCGGTGATCCACATGTACGCGTATACCTGCCTCGGCATCGGCGTGCTCGCCGGGCTGATTCTGCCGAACGACCGCAACCGGGCCCGCGAATCCGGCGCCGCGCGGCAGGGCGGGCCGTCCGCGTTCGGCGACTTCCTCATGCTGATCCGGATACCGGAAATCTGGCTCGTCAGCCTGATCGTGCTGTCGGGCTACCAGCTGCTGTGGGCCACGTTCTCGTTCTCCAGCTATATCCAGGCGCACTTCTCGGCGTCGGCCGTGCTCGCCGGCGAACTGACGGTCATCAAGCTGTGGATGCGCCCGATCGGCGCGATCGGCGGCGGCTTTCTCGGCGATCGTTTCTCCAACGTCGACGTGCTCGGCGGCGGCATGTTCGCGGCCGCGATCGCGTGGATGCTGTTCGTGCTGGTGCCCGGGTCGGTTCCGGTGTGGCTGCTGGCCGGCTGCATCGTCGTGCTCGGGCTGATGACCTATTCGGTGCACGGGCTGTACTGGGCCATCGTCGACCGCTGCCACGTGCCGGCGCGCGTGACCGGGCTGGCGATCGGGATCATTTCGATGGTCGGCCTCTCGCCGGACGTGTTCCTGCCGATGATCAGCTCGGCGATTTCGCGCCGGTTTCCGGGCGTGTTCGGCACCCAGCTCTACTTCACGTACATCGCCGTGTGCTGCCTGGCGGGCAGCGGGCTCGTGTACGTCTTCAAGAAACGCACCGCGCATTACCGTTTTCCGGGCCGCTGACCGGCGCTGCCCCGCATGACGGTTCAACCATCGCACGTTACTAGGCAATCACATGAAAATCACCTCGCTTGAAACCTATGTCGTCGCCGTGCCGCCCCCGTACATCGGCGGCCGCTACTGGATCTTCGTCAAGCTGAAGACGGCATGCGGCATCGAGGGGGTGGGCGAAGTCTACGCGGCCAGCTTCCATCCGGACGTGATGGAGGCCGCGATCGCCGACGTCTACCAGCGCTACCTCGAGAATCACGATCCGCACCACATCGAGCGCTTTTTCCGCGAGGCCTATTCGAGCGGCTTCACGCAGCGGCCCGACCCGAGCATGATGGGGATCGTGAGCGGCCTCGAGATGGCGTGCTGGGACATCATCGGCAAGGCGGCGAACAAGCCTGTCTACGAACTGATCGGCGGCAAGGTGAACGAGCGGCTGCGCTCGTATACCTACCTTTATCCGAAGACGGCCGACGGCGAGTACAGCCACGACTACGAGGATGTCGAACTGTCCGTGCGCTGCGCCGAGGAATACGTGAAGCAGGGCTTCACCGCGATCAAGTTCGATCCGGCCGGCCCCTACACCGCGTACTGCGGCCACCAGCTCAGCCTCGACCTGCTGGAACTGTCGGCGACGTTCTGCCGGCGGCTGCGCGAGGCGGTCGGCACCCGCTGCGACCTGATCTTCGGCACCCACGGGCAGATGACGCCGTCGGCTGCCGTGCGGCTCGCCCGCTACATCGAGCCGTACGACCCGCTGTGGTTCGAGGAGCCGGTTCCGCCGGGCCAGTCGGAAGCGATGGCGCGGGTTGCGCAGAAAACCAGCATCCCGGTGGCGACGGGCGAGCGGCTTACCACCAAGTACGAATTCTTCGACGTGCTGCGCAACAACGCGGCATCGATCCTGCAGATGAATCTCGGCCGCGTGGGCGGCATCCTGGAGGCGAAGAAGATCGCGAGCCTGGCCGAAGTGCATTACGCGCAGATCGCCCCGCATCTCTACAACGGCCCGATCGGCGCCGCCGCGAGCATCCAGCTCGGCGTGGCGTCGCCCAATTTCCTGATCCAGGAGAGCATCATGCGCTGGGAAGGCTTCCATGCCGAGATCCTGAAGCAGCCGATCGCATGGGAGGACGGCTACATCATTCCGCCGACGGCGCCGGGCCTCGGCGTCGAGCTCGACATGGACGTCGTCCGCGCTCACATGCCGTATACGAGCCGCCGCCTGCACCTGACCGTATCCACGCAGCCGTTCGACGTGAAGGCGGGCCCGTCGGACAGCTGGAAGGCGCGCTACGCAGTCGACAAGGAGTAGGCACCGGTGGAGGCGACAAGTTTTGACTACATCATCGTGGGCGCCGGTTCCGCAGGCTGCATCCTCGCCGATCGCCTGAGCGAATCGGGCCGGTTCCGGGTGCTGCTGCTCGAAGCGGGCGGCGAGGACAAATCGATCTGGCTGCGCATGCCGCTCGGATTCGCGAAGCTGTTTCATCACCGCAAGTACAACTGGCGTTATCAGACGTCGCCGCAGTCGGAGCTGGCGGGGCAGCGCGTCTACACGCCGCGCGGCAAGGTGCTGGGCGGCTCGGGTGCGATCAACGCAATGATCTACGTGCGCGGCCAGCGGCGGGATTTCGACGACTGGGTCGCACAGGGTAATCCGGGCTGGGGCTGGGGCGATGTGCTGCCCTGGTTCAAGCGGCTGGAATCCCACCATGCGGGCGATACCGAATGGCACAGCGGCAGTGGCAAGATCCGCATCACGCGCGATCCGGTGCATCCGATCTGCGAGTCGTTCTTCGATGCGTGCACGCTGCTCGGCTATCGCTTCAACGACGATTTCAACGGCGAGCGCCTCGAGGGCGTCGGCGTCTACGACATCAACACGCGCGACGGGCAACGGGATTCGTCGTGTACGGCCTACCTGCATCCCGCCAGGAAGCGCGCGAATGTCGTGGTGTACACGGATGCGCTCGTGGAACGCGTGCTGTTCGACGACACGCGCACGGCGACCGGCGTCGAGGCCCTGATCGGCGGCCACCGTCAGCGCTTCGCCGCGCGTCGCGAGGTGATCCTTTCCGCCGGCGCCGTGGAGACGCCGAAACTGCTGCAGTGCTCGGGTGTCGGGGACGCGGCGCTGCTGATGCGGCATCAGATTCCCGTGGTCCACCATAGCCCGGCGGTCGGCCGGAATCTGCAGGACCATCTGTGCGCATCGTATTACTTTCGCGCCACCCGTCCGACTGTGAACGACGAGGTGCGCGGCCTGACCCGGCAGGCAGGGGCCATGCTCCAGTACCTGTTCCGACGCAAAGGGATCTTCGCGACGACGGCGAAGGCCGGCGGTTTCCTGCGCACCAGCGACGCGGAACCCGTGCCCAACATGCAGCTCTACTTCAATCCGCTTTCATACGTGCTGCCGGAGTCGGGCGGCATGCCGCGCGTCGAGCCGTACTCGGGCTATACGATCTTTTTCTCGCCGTGCCGGCCGACGAGCCGCGGCTCCGTCGAGCTCACCAGTGCCGACGCGCGTGAGGCGCCCCGGATCGATCCGAATTACCTGTCGACCGAACACGATCGCCGCGAGGCCGTCGCGGGCAGCCGGCTGGTGCGTGAGCTGACTGCAACGCCTTGGCTCAGGCAGGTGACGGCGGAAGAAGTGCGCCCGGCGGGAGCCGTGTCCGACGACGAGAGCATGCTGCGGTTCTTTCGCGAGCAAAGCGGGTCGGTGTACCACCTGTGCGGATCGTGCGCGATGGGTCGCGACGTGGAGCGCACGGTCGTGAACAGCCGGCTGCAGGTGCACGGCGTCGCGAACCTGAGGGTGGTGGACGCGTCGGTGTTTCCGAACATCACGTCGGGCAACATCAACGCGCCCACGATGATGGTCGCCGAAAGGGCGGCGGCATGGATCCTGGCAAGCGCCGCCGACTGAAGCGGCTCGACGGAGACGAAGGCAAAGCCGATAGAATGATCGCCCATGAATGCACCCGATCCACTTCCCGAAGCGAAATCCAGGACCCCGGCAGTGGACGGGGCGCTGGACATTCTGGAAACGCTGGTTCAGTCGACCTGGCCGCTCACGCTGACCGAGATCGCCGAGCGCGTGAATCTCCCGGTGACGAGTTGCCACCGCATCATCGGTACGCTGCTCCAGAGGGGGATGGTGGTGCGCGACCTGCGCCGTCGGAAAGCCTATTGCGCCGGCGCGCGGCTTTTTCAGATGGCGTCCGTCGCCTATCTGCAGCAGCCGATCGTGCCGCTGTTCCACCCGATCGCCGATGTGCTGAAGAACGAACTGCACCAGAGCGTGAACCTGAGCGTGCAGGCGGGTTCCCATGCACTCGTGGTCGCGCACGTCGCGTGGCCGTTCGCTGACCCGTTCGGTGTCTACGTGGGCCTGTCCGATGCGCTGCACCAGTGCGCGGCCGGCAAGGCGATGATGAGCATGCTGCCCGCGAGCGTGCAGCAGCACTACTGGGCCGAGTTCATGGCGGGGCGGGGCGCGAGAGCCGTGTCCCCTGCGGCCGGTAGCGCGGAGTGGATGAATGAGCTCGCGGAGATCAAGCGCGTCGGCTATGCGCTGAGCCGCCCGGAAGCGGGTTCCGGCGTATGCCATCTCGCGGCGCCGGTACTCAACCGTCGCGGCGAGCCGCTGGCGGCGATCGGCGTTTCCCTTGCCGTGCAGCACGACGTTCGCCCGTATGTCACGCCGCTGATCCAGGCGACGTGGCAGCTTTCCGCCCGGCTCGGATAGCGGCCGTCCCGCCCGGGGAAGCCGCGACCGGCAGCGAGATACGGCGTCCAGGCCGCGCTTGCCGGGACGGGCCCGCCGGGCGTGGCGGCAGCCGTGCGGGCCGCGAGGCCCCGTGCCGGTCTTGCGAGAAGATACCGGGCGCGCCCCGATCCTGAAAGTTGCAACTAACGGTCGATCAAGATCGTCGCTTCGGATAAAGGCGGTTCAACGAGGTGCCGGCAGGGCAAGGAGGGGCGGGCAAGATTCGGGCGGGAGGCGCGAACCGGACGGGGGAAGTAAGCGACGCGGTGGATGACTGAGAGATCTGGTCTTGACTGACGCAGATAAGGGGAATGCGCAAGCCGCGCCGTCTGTGTGGTGCTGCATTTCGCTGCGTTATGCCGGCACTCGTGGCCCGACCCGATGGATCCGGGCCCGAGCTGGCGCGCGGCCACCGGCGCCCGCAGCGGCTTGCCTACGACTCGGGGTCTTCGTCTTTCCCGGCACGAGGGCCGTTGCCCGCCGCCGGAAACGCCCCGACCCCGCGCGGCCGTTTCGGCTCGATCTTCGTGCGCCGGATGACCTTGCGAAAATCGATTTCGTGGGCCGCCAGCGCGCCGATCAGCGTCGCGATCACCGCGAGGTGCGACGGAACCGTGCCCCTGCTCGAATAGTTGGTGATGGAACTTTCGTTCATCCTGATCAGGCGGGCAAACTCCCGCGCCGTCAACTGCGCTTTCTTCAACTCCTGTTGAAATTCCGCATACGCCATTGCGCACATGTTGCTTCCTCTCCGCAAAACTTGCATCGGCCCGCGCGGCGCCGGCGCCGACGGGCGGCGTTCCCGTCGTGCCGGCGTCGCGGGGAGTTACATCTTCACCTGGTCGAGGAAGGTCTTCTTGCCGCCCTTGTAGCCGTAGATCGAGATGATCCCGTGCGTCAGGTCGCCCTTCGAGTCGAACGTCGTCGTGCCGATCACGCCGTCGTACTTCGTCGACGGCATCGCGGCGAGGATCTTCGCCGGATCGGTCGAATTCGCGCGCTTCATCGCGTCGACCGCGATGTAGACCGCGTCGTACGCGAACGGCGCATCGAACTTGATGCCCTGGTTGAAGCGCTTCTGGTACTTGGCGAGGAAGGCCGCGCCGCCCGGCATCTTCTCGAGCGCCGCGCCGGCCTGCGAGCACAGCACGTTGTCGGCTGCCGGGCCGGCCAGATCGGCCAGCGAGTCGGTGCACACGCCGTCGCCGGACAGGATCCGCGCGCGCAGGCCCAGCTGCTTCGCCTGCTTCGCGAGCGGGCCGCCGGTGGCGTCCATGCCGCCGTACATGATCGCGTCGGGGTTCTCGCCCTTGATCTTCGTGAGAATCGCGCGGAAGTCGACGGCCTTGTCGTTGGTCGCGTCGTGCGACAGCACCTTCAGGCCGAGCGCCTTCGCCTTCTTCTCGAACTCGTTCGCGAGACCCTGGCCGTACGCGGTCGAATCGTCGACCACCGCCACGCTCTTCACGCCCTTCGACTGCGCGTAGCTCGCGAGCGCCGGGCCTTGCTGCGCGTCGGTCGCGACCACGCGGTAGGTGGTCTTGAACCCTTGCTGCGTATAGGTCGGGTTCGTGGCCGACGGCGAGATCTGCACGATGCCCGCATCGCTGTAGATCTTCGAGGCCGGGATCGACGTGCCCGAGTTCAGATGGCCGATGACGGCGACGACCTTGTCGTCGACGAGCTTCTGCGCAACCTGCGTGGCCTGGCGCGGGTCGGCGGCGTCATCCTGCGCGTCCAGTTGCAGCGTGATCTTCTGGCCGCCGATCGTGAGCCCCTTCGCGTTGATTTCCTCGACTGCGAGGCGCGCACCGTTCTCGTTGTCCTTGCCGAGGTGCGAAATGCCGCCCGTCGTCGGTTCGACGCTGCCGATCTTCACGACCTGGTCGGCCATCGCGCCCGACGCGGCCGCGAACGCGGCGGCAGCCAGTGCGACGGTAACCAGGGGTTTGCAGCGCATGCCGACAGTGCTTCGTTCCATCTGCCATCTCCGTTGATTGATATTTCTACTGACGTCCGGCCAGCCGGAAACCCTTGTGAGGCGGTCGGTTTGCCGGACGAGTCTCCATGACCCATGACGGGTTCGGCTTGCATGTCGCCGGCCGTCGAATGCGGCGAAAACGCCGGCGTCGAGCATGCCCGGGCGAGCGGGCCGTTTCGTCAGACGACATGCAATTGGTATGAATATATCCGAACCTGTTTCCGCACGCGTCGGCGAATTGCGCGGCCTTGCGCAAATGTGACGCGATGGCGCGGCCGTTTCGTCGCCCGTTGCGCACGCGCGCCACCGTGTTGCACCGTCGATGGCTTCGATTATTCGACCGGGCCGATGTCGATGACCATGCACAGTGCGATGCAATCAATCGCGAACTGTTCGGTCGATTTGTCTGCACAGTTCCTGATTGTTCGTGCGATCGTTGTGCAGTTTATGCAACTAACGGTCAAGTCCGACAGCATCCGCAAATGGGTGCGGGGCGGGCCGCACAGCGTGTATATTTCCGCTTTGCAGATGCGGGGCCTTGATCGGTTTTCCGCTGCCGGAGCGTTCGAGCCGGCATCGCTCTCCGGCCAAGCCAGCGAAGCCGCACGCCTAGGTCCGTCCGCGCAAGGCCACGAAGATCACGCCCGCAATCGCCAGCAGGCCGCCGCACACCGTTTCGATACCGGGCCGCTCGCCCGTCAGCGCCATCGACAACACCGTCGCGACCGCCGGCGTCAGATAGAGGAAGTTGGCGGCGCGTGCCGCGCCGAAGTGGCCGAGCGCGAAGGTCCACGTCGCGTAGCCGAGCGCGGCGGGAAACACGCCGAGCACCAGCACCGCGAACCCCGTATCGCGCGACGCGCCGCCGAGCGCCGCCAGCGCGCCGGGCAACCACGGCGTGAGCAGCAGCGCGCCGGCCAGCAGCGTGTAGGCGGCGCAGGGCAGCGCGCCGTACACGGGGATCATGCGCCGCTGCAGGACGAAATAGCTGGCCGAGCACAGCGCCGCGCCGAGTATCAGCGTGCTGCCCGAGCCGAGGACGAGGCCGCCCGGCTGACCGTGCGCGATCACCGCAATGCCGGCGAGGCTGACCAGCGATCCGAGCCAGCCCCAGCGATTGAAGCGTTCGTGCAGGAACACCGCGGCGAGCAGCGCCGTGAAGATCGGCAGCGTGTTCACGATGAAGCTCGCAGCGCCGGCCGACACGGTCTGCTCGCCGGTATTGAGTAGCGCGTTATAGAGCGCGATGCCGAGGAAGCCGCACGCGAGAAAGCGCAGCGCATCGCCTTTCGCGGGTATTGGCGGCCGTCGCCACGCAAGCCACGCGATCACGAGCACAGCCGCGGTCGCGAAGCGCGCGGCCGCGAGCTGCAGCGGGGCGAGCCCGTGCAGGCCGATCCGGATGAACGGGAATGCGGATGCCCACGAGAGGATCGTGAAAGCGACCGCGCCAGCCGCGACGAGCGGTAGTCGCGCGCTGCGCGACGACGAAGAGGAAATCGTATTCATGCGCCCATGGTGCGGCGTGGCGAGATGCTAAGCTAGCGCACAGATCAACATGCGAGTGTGAATATGGCTCACAGCTCGGTTCGGCGGCGAGCCGGCGACGCAGCGCATCTCCGCCAGGTTGCGGATGCATTGTCGGTCTCGGCCCCGGGGCCGAGACCGCCGCTCGCGAGTCTTGAGACGGTCTGCACGGTCGCGCGCCAGGGTTCGTTTCTCGCGGCCGCCGAGGTGTCCGGCGTCACGCACGGCGCAATCAGCCGGCGCGTGGCCGCCGTCGAGAACTGGCTGGGCCTCGCGCTGTTCGAGCGTCACGCGCGCGGCGTGCGCCTGACGCCGGACGGGCAGCGCTTCGTCGGCCGGATCGAGCAGGCGTTCGCGATCATCGACAGCGCGGCCGACCAGTGGCGCTCGCCGCGTACGCCGCGCCTTGTGCGGATGAGCGTGGTGCCGGCGTTCGCGCAGCTGTGGCTGTTCGAGCGACAGCACGTGCTCGAGCGTGCGGAGCCGGCGTTGCAGATCGATCTGCATATCGGCCTGCGCAACGTGGATATCGCCGGCGGCGAAGCGGACCTGTCGATCCGGTACGGGCGCGGCAACTGGCGTCAGCTCGACACGCGCCCGTTCATGCCCGAGACGCTGTACCCGGTCGCGCATCCGCGGCTCGCCGCGCAACTGGCTACACTGCGCCGTCGGGGCGGCGATGCCGCGCTGCTCGAGATGCCGTTGCTGCACGACTCCGACGTGACCGGGTGGCGCACGTGGTTCGACGCGCTCGGCATCGCGTTCAAGCCGCGTGCGCAGGATCGCCGTTTCGAGGATTACAACCTCGTGCTCGCGGCGGCCGAAGCGGGGCTCGGTGTGGCGCTGGCGCGCACGCCGCTCGCGGACGCGTATCTCGGGCGCAGCGCGCTGGTGCGGGTGAGCCGTCACGAGGTCGATTCGTTGCTCCGGTATCACTTCGTGCATGCGAAGGGGGAGAATCGACCGGAAGTGCTCGCGTTGATGGAGCGGATGCGGGCGGCGCTGGAAACGGCAGGACCGGCGGCATGACGTCTGCTACCGAGTGGCTCGGCGAGCCGCCGGATGCGGTTGCCGCTCGACCGTGGCCGCCGGATCGTCGACAATGCGACCGCGGAAATCCGCGAGACAATGCGCGAGATCCAAGAGACGAACGAGAATCGAGACTTTTTGCAGCCGTGTGGATGCACAGGAAATGAGTAATGAATAGACCAGACAAGTCGTCGAAAGCGCGTGCGGCGCTCGATCAGCTGTTTTCGGGCATGGCGCCCGCGGACGCGCAGCGCGCGTCGCGCCCGGGCAATCCGTTCGAAGCGGCTGACGATGCGACGGGCGCCGACGGCCGGTACGAAGTCAAGCTGTCGACCCGAATCCAGCTGCGCGGCTATCCGAGTGCGGATGCGTTCATGAAGCGCATGGCCGAAGCGTGGGGCCTCGACTGGGGCACGTACGACAGCGTTCAGGCGCTGGCGACGCTGCCCTCGGGGTGGCGTTCGCGCCGCCTGCCGGAAGTCACGCAGGTCGTCGACGGGCGCGATATCGTGCGCGCGGAAAGCAGCCTGCAGGGCGGCGAACTGTCGTATCTGAAAGTACATCCGCGCTATTACATCGATGCGCGCAAAGGGTTCGGGTGGAGCAAGTCGTCGAAGGCCTCCGACGATCCGGATCTGGATGGCCCCGACTGGAACTGCTACGTGATGGATCGGGAAAAATCGGTCGAAGTGCACGAGCTGCGGACGTCGTCGTCGAAGGCCGATCTCGACAATGCGCGCGCGACGTTGCTGAAGTGGCTCGACGAGCACTACCCGAAGCATCGCGATCCGTTCGCGTACTGGACAGATTGCGACCGGCCTTTGTAATACTGCGCCGCCGCGGCTCCGTCACGCACCGCCGATCGTCACGGTGAAGGGTGAAGGGCAATTGAAGCCAACTGGTCCGATTCCGATTCTGTGGGCAGCGTTCGGCGCGGCGGTCGGCTCGACCGTCGTCGAATTGCTGCTGTGGTGGATCGTCGGCGACGACGCCATTCACAACCTGCTGCGCGATGCGCGCCTGACGGCCGCCATCGCGATGGGCCGCCGTGCCCTCGGTTCGTCCACCGGCTTCGATCCGGTCATCATGGGAGTTGCGACGCTGGTGCATGCCGCGCTGTCGCTGGCCTATGCGGCCGTGCTGGCGAAAACGATTCGCGGCCTGTCGCCCGGGCCCGCGCTCGTCGTGGGCGGCGTGTTCGGGCTCGTGCTGTACGGCGTCAATCTGTACGGATTCACCGCGATTTTCCCGTGGTTCGTTCAGGTCCGCGGCGGGATCACGCTGATCGCCCACCTGGTATTCGGGATCATGGCCGCAGCCGTTTACCGCATCGTCCGCCGCGCGCCGCGCGCATGACCGTCGGCGGTTGCCGCGCCGCCGCTCTTTTGCATCACGACCCTTGGAATAACCCGGCTTGTTCTATCGTTTCATGGTCGGGTGACCCTATACGAAGCCAGGCGCCGTCCGTGATGCCAAGGGTCGAATGGTCGGGGGCAACCATGCAGGAGCCGATCATGTGCAACGTGTTTCGGTTCGGGATGGGCGTCGCCTGTCTCGGATGTTCGGTGTGCGTGCTGGCGCAAACATACGACGGCCCGCCGGACGAAAGCGTTCGTTGCCGTGCGGTCGTCGCGCAAGCGGAAATCGACGGCACGGAGCAGCAGGTCGTTGGCCGGGCGTGCCGACAAAGCGACGGCACCTGGCAGATGGAGCAGAGCCTCGATGGCAGCATCGTGTGGTATCCGGACACCGCCTATCCGTACGCCGACCCGTGGTACTGGGGGCCGGCGGTTTTCGTCGGCACGGGCGTGAGTTTCGTCTTCATCGACCGCTTCCACCATCGCCGTCACTTCGATCACTTCGGCCATTTCGACGGAGTCGGGCACGGCCGCATCGGCGTTCCGATGGGCACGGGTTTTCACCATGGCCCGGCCTTCGTCGGCGGCATGCGACGGCGTTAGACCTGCGCGCGTGGCGCGCGGCGGCGGACGCACACACCGACATGCGTCCGCCGGGTCGTCGCGATGCGATGGGTGTCGTCAGAACTTGTGGCGAATGCCGACGATCGCGAGTTCCTGCGTATCGGTGCCCGAGTTCACGCCGTACGAGCCGACCGAAGCCGCGGCCTTCACGATCGCGCCGCTCGCGTTCAGCGTGTTGCCGCTCGCCTTCTGGTAGCCGAACAGCGCGTACACGTCGGTGCGCTTCGACAGCGCGTAGTCGGCGCCGAGGTTCACCTGGTTGTAGTGCGCGGAGCTCGGGCCCGTGAGCGACGTGTAGTTGTAGCCGACGCCCGCGCGCAGTGCCGACGTGAACTGCCAGTTGAAGAACGCCGAGCCGTTGTTGAACTTCGCGTTCTGCGTGAAGGCCGACAGCGTGTCCGCGCCGTACTGCGTGTTCGAATACGCGAGGCCGAAGGTGGCCGGCCCGGCCACGTACTGGCCGGCCACGCGCACGATCTGGATCGACTTCGCGCTCGAGAAGCCCTGGTTGATCACGGTGTTGAACAGCGTGTCCGAACTGCTCGACCACGTGCGCACGCCGCCTGCCACCGTCGTGCCGCCGTTCGCGAAGAAGTAGCCGGCGCCGAGCGACAGCGGGCCGTTCGCGTAGCTCAGGCCGAAGCTGTACGTGCGGCCGTTGCCGGTCGCGCCCGCGACGCCGCCGAAGCCGTACAGCGCGGCGAACTGGAAGCCGGAGATCAGCGGGCTCGTGTACTTCACCGAGTTGCTCACGCGCAGGCTGTTGTCGTAGTTGTCGAGGTCGCCCGGCGTCGCGAAGACGCCGCCGAAGTAGTTGTCCTCGGTGAGGCCCTGCACGAGATCGACGACCGGATCGTACTGGCGGCCGAGCGTCACGGTGCCGTACGTGCTGCTGCCGAGGCCGACGATGGCCTTGCGGCCGAATTCGCGATTGCCCTGGCCGAGCGCGCCGGTGCCGATGTTGAAGCCGTTCTCGAGCTGGAACAGCGCGGACAGGCCGCCGCCGAGATCCTCGACGCCGCGCAGGCCCCAGCGGCTGCCCGACAGGTTGCCGCTGCCGAACTTCACGAGGCTCGACGCGTTGGTGCCGTTGGCGTTCTGTGCGTTGTGCACGTACGCGATGCCCGCATCGGCGATGCCGTACAGCGTGACGCTGCTTTGCGCGTGCGCGCCGGCGGCGTAGAGCGCGGCCGGCAGCGCGAGCAGTGCGAAGGAACGGATTCGTTTCATTGTTGGATTCCCCGTTGGTCGGTAGGTCTGACGAGTCGGTGAACGATACGGGCTGCGCATCGTCGAGGGAACCAATAAATTGTCGAATCGTTATGAGGTGGCGCGGTGATGGGTGTGCGTGCAACGTTCAGGCGGCCGATGCACGTCAGTGGCGATCGTTGCGGGATCCGAACAGGCGCGGCTGCGCGGCGTTCAACGCGTCGTCCGCTTGCGGCTCGCCGGGAAAAATCCCGTCGCGATCGGGCCACAGCAACTGAACGCACGGGAAGTCGTCGTTGCCGTAGAACCAGCGGTTCCAGCCGAGATGATCCTCGTAGTGCACCTTTTCCACCGGCATGAGCAGCGCATTCGCGTTGCCGTAGACCGATGCCGTGACTTCTCCGACCGGCGGCGGCGTGCCGGCCGCGACCATCCGGTAGACGTCCCACAGCACGTCATGAACGACGCGCGCCGGCAGCGAAAACACGATGATCTCCGGGAAGCCGTGGTTGACCCAGAGCCCGGTCGTGAACGAGAAGCCCGGTTCGCCGCCTTCCGCGAACACTTCCGTGCGGAACCAGCCGTGCTTGCGAATCTGATTCACGAATCGCTGCTCGTCTTCCGCGAGCACCGAATCGGGTGCGTCCAGCGCGGTGGCGATATCCGGTCGAGTGGTCATATGGACTCCGTGGATTTCGTTTCGGTCGATACGAAAGTGGGCAATGTCGTGCGCCTATTGCACGGCATCCGCCGTCTCGCTGAGGAACCCGCCGCTCTGATGCGCCCACAGTGCCGCATAGATGCCGCCGGCCTGCAGCAGTTCGGCGTGCGTGCCTTCCTCGACGATGCGCCCTTCGTCGAGCACGATCAGCCGGTCCATCGCCGCGATCGTCGACAGCCGGTGCGCGATCGCGATCACCGTCTTGCCGCTCATCAGGCTGTCGAGACTGCGCTGGATCGCCACTTCGACTTCGGAGTCGAGTGCGCTGGTCGCTTCGTCGAGCACGAGGATCGGCGCGTCCTTGAGCATCACGCGCGCGATCGCGACACGCTGCCGCTGGCCGCCCGACAGCTTCACGCCGCGCTCGCCGACCTCGACGTCGTAACCGCTGCGTCCGTGCCGGTCGCGCAGCCGCTCGACGAAGTCGGACGCTTCCGCGCGCACGGCCGCGTCGTGCATCTCGCGCTCGGTCGCGTCGGAGCGGCCGTACAGGATGTTCTCGCGCATCGTCCGGTGCAGCAGCGACGTATCCTGCGTGACCATCCCGATCGCGGCGCGCAGGCTGTCCTGCGTCACGTGCGCGATGTCCTGCCCGTCGATGCGGATCGTGCCGTCGTCCACGTCGTAGAAGCGCAGCAGCAGGTTCACGAGCGTCGACTTGCCGGCGCCGGAGCGGCCGATCAGGCCGATCCGCTCGCCAGGCCGGATCGTCAGGTTCAGCCCGTCGAACACCGGCGTGTCGTTGTCGTCGTGCGCGAAGCGCACATTGTCGAACACGATGCCGCCGCGCTGCACGGCGAGCGCCTTCGCGTCCGGCGCGTCGACCACGCTGCGCACCTTGGTCAGCGTGTTGATGCCGTCCTGGATCGTGCCGACGTTCTCGAACAGCTCGGTCATTTCCCACATGATCCAGTGC
This sequence comes from Burkholderia sp. IDO3, assembly GCF_003366075.1. Lineage (NCBI taxonomy): Bacteria > Pseudomonadati > Pseudomonadota > Betaproteobacteria > Burkholderiales > Burkholderiaceae > Burkholderia > Burkholderia sp. IDO3. The sequence goes on along the minus strand of NZ_CP028964.1, from coordinate 105,954 downwards.
GAATAGCTCGACAGGCGCAGCGCCATCGCGATCACGGCCGCGACGACGCCCGCGCTCGCCTCGCCGTGCATCCACAGATAGAGCGCAAGGCCGGTCGAGCCGACCAGCAGCAACGTCGACAGCAGATGATTGACGATCTCGAACGCGCTGACGAGCCGCATCTGCGCGTCGCCGGTCGCCTTGAACGCTTCCATCGCACGCCGCGCATGATCGGCTTCGCGCCGCGTATGCGAGAACAGTTTCACCGTCGTGATGTTCGAATACGCGTCGGTGATGCGGCCCGTCATCAGCGCGCGCGCATCCGCCTGCTGGCTGCCGACACGGCCGAGGCGCGGCACGAAGAACGCGCAGGCGACGCCGTAGCCGAGCGCCCACAGCACGAGCGGAATCATCAGCCGCCAGTCGAAGCTGGCCGCGAGCGCGAGAATGCCGATCAGGTACGCGGCGACGCCGATCACGACGTCGACCGACATGAACAGCGCGTCGCGCACCGCGAGCGCGGTCTGCATGATCTTGGTCGTCACGCGACCCGCGAACTCGTTCGCGTAGAACGACAGGCTCTGGTCGAGCATCAGCCGGTGAAACAGCCAGCGCAGCCGCATCGGGAAGTTGATCGCGAGCACCTGGTGCTTGACCATCGTGTGCAGCACGATCAGCAGCGCGCTGCCGGCGAGGATCGCCGCGAAGCCGGCGAGCGTGCCGAAGTGGCGGCCGCCGAAATCGGCCGGCGTCGACGACGACAGCCAGTCGACCACGCGCCCCATCATCGCGAACAGCGCGGCCTCGTATCCGGCGAGCGCGGCCGACGTCAGCGCGATCAGCAGGATCCAGCTGCGCGCGCCTTTCGTGCACGCCCAGACGAACGAAAAGAATCCCTTTGGCGGCGTGGCGGGATCTTCGAGCGGGAATGTCGGCAGGCGCCGTTCAAACCACGAATACATTGAAACTTCTCCTTGATGCGGCATGGGCTATCGGGCCGGCCGGTCTTGCGTGTGTTCGCGAAGCGGCGCGAGATGTGCCGGTGCGGCTCGGCGATCTCGCGCGGTTCGGCTGCGAGTGTCGCATCGATTCGTTTCGGCTGCATGCCGGTTGCCCGAATGGCCGCGCCGGACGCCGCCACAGCCGCGCCGCCCCTATTGTTGGTACGATCGCGCGTATCGTCCACGCCGGCGTCGCATGCCGCCGGCTCATCGGCCGCGCGGCTGCACGACCCGCGCGGCCACGTTCGGGAGAAGCGGTTCATGTTGCAGGCATTCGCGGTCTTGCTGACCTTCCAGTGTCTCGGGGAAGGGGTGTCCTATCTGTTCGGCCTGCCGGTGCCGGGCCCCGTCATCGGCATGCTGCTGCTGTTCGGTTTCGTGATGCTGCGCCCGCAGGTGGCCGACGCGATCGAGCCGACCGCGCTCGAGCTGCTGCGCCATCTGTCGCTGCTGTTCGTGCCGGCCGGCGTCGGCATCATGGTGTCGGCCGATCGCGTGCGCGGCGATGCGCTCGCGGTCGTCGTCGCGCTCGCGGTGAGCACGTCGCTCGCGATCGCCGTGACCGCCCTCGTCACGCGCGCGTTGCTGCGGCGCCAGCGGCGCGCGGATGCCGCGGCGGAGGGCACGCAATGACGGCCTTCCCGAAACTCGGCGCGATCTGGGTCTATCTCGCCGCGACGCCGCTGCTCGGCCTGACGATCACGCTGATCGCGTATCTCGTCGCGCAGGCCGTCTATGCCCGCGCGCGCTTCAATCCGCTCGCGAATCCGGTGCTGATCGCGGTCGCGCTGATCGTCGTATTGCTGACGCTTACGCATACGCCGTATCCGACGTATTTCGAAGGCGCGCAGTTCGTGCACTTCCTGCTCGGCCCGGCGACCGTCGCGCTGGCGTTGCCGCTCTATCGCCAGTGGTCGAAGCTGCGCCGCGCGGCGGTGCCGCTGCTCGTCGGCCTGCTCGCGGGCTCGCTGACCGCGATCGCATCGGCGGTCGGCATCGCCGCGCTGTTCGGTGCATCGCACCAGACGATCGCGTCGCTCGCGCCGAAATCCGCGACCACGCCGATCGCGATGGCCGTCGCACAGGAAATCGGCGGGATTCCGTCGCTGACCGCGGTGCTGGTGATCTCGACCGGGATCTTCGGCGCGGTATGCGCGCGCGGGCTCCTCAACGCGCTGCGCGTCGAGGAGCCGGCCGTGCGCGGCTTCGCGCTCGGCGTCGCGTCGCACGGGATCGGCACCGCGCGCGCGTTCCAGGTCAGCGAGGAGGCCGGCGCGTTCGCCGGGCTCGGGATGGGGCTGAACGGCGTGCTGACGGCGTTCATCGTGCCGATCCTGCTGCCGATGCTGTCGCGCTGGCTGTGAGCGCGCGCGACGCTATCGGTTTCCCTGATGGCGCGCGCGGCATCGGCCGGCCGGGCGCCGGCCGCGCATGTATCGCAGCCGTTATCGGGAGAATTCGGGAACGCGCACGGACATTTGCGCAGCGATCGGCTAACGTTGCATCGGCGCCGTCGTCGCACGCCGACGTCCATGGCGTGCGTGCGGGCGTTCAACCCACAATCAACAATCGACAAGGAGATCCGGCCATGACGAAGTCTCGCGTGGTTTCGATGGCAGTGGCAGTAACGGCGTCGTTCGGTCTGCTGTTGACCGCCGCGCCGGCGGCATACGCGCAGGATCCGGCGTCCGCGCCGACGCAGAAGCAGCTCGACAAGGCGCAGAAGAAGGCGGCCCGCAAGGCGGCCCGCGCGCGCCACGCGAAGGACCTGAAGGCGATCGGCACGGGCAGCGGCTACCGGCTGACCAACGACCAGAGCAACTATCCGCAAAACGCGGTGCAGAAGGCGCCCGCGACGAAGGCGGCGCTGGCCGCGCCGGCATCGGGCCAGTAACGGGCCGGTATCGGGCCGGTATCGGCCAGCGGTCGCGCAAGAAAAAACGGCGCCGGTTCGACCGGCGCCGTTCGTTCATCCGCGTCCCGCGCATGCCGGACGCGCCGCCCGCCCCCGGGCTTCCCGGGGCAGGCGGCATCCCGCGTTACGACGCGAGCTTCGCCGCGAGTTCCGCGACGTGCTTGCCCTGGTAACGCGCGATATCGAGTTCGTTCGCGCTCGGCTGACGGCTGCCGTCCGCGCCTGCGAGCGTGGTCGCGCCGTACGGCGTGCCGCCCGTGATTTCGTTCATGTTGACGAGCCCGCTGCAGGCGTACGGCACGCCCGCGATCACCATCCCGTGATGCAGCAGCGTCGTGTGGAACGACGTGATCGTCGTTTCCTGGCCGCCGTGCTGCGTGCCGGTCGACGCGAACACGCTGCCGATCTTGCCGACGAGCGCGCCCTTCATCCACAGGCCGCCGGTCTGGTCGAGGAACGTGCGCATCTGGCCGGCCATGTTGCCGAAGCGGGTTGGCGTGCCGAAGATGATCGCGTCGTAGTTCGCGAGTTCGTCGACCGTGGCGACCGGTGCAGCCTGGTCGACCTTCACGCCGGCCGCCTTCGCCTGGTCGACGGGGATGGTTTCCGGCACACGCTTGAGCGTGACCTCGACGCCGGGCACCGATTGCGCGCCTTCGGCGACGTGCTGCGCCATCGTTTCGACGTGCCCGTAGGACGAGTAATAAAGGACGAGTACCTTGGCCATGTTGCGAATCTCCGATTAAGAAGGCCCCGCATTCAGCGGGGCCTGGTTTTCCGAACGGGCGTTATGCCCACTCGGCCGTCACTTCGACCGGACGCAGGTCGAATACCAGCACTTCGGCATCCTTGCCGTCGGCGAACGTCAGCGCCTGCTCGCCGCGGATGCGTGCGCCGTCGCCTTCGCCGAGCGTCACGCCGTTGACCGTCACGCTGCCGCGTGCAACGTGCACGTAGGCGAAGCGGTCCGGTGCCAGTTCGAGCGTGGCGCGCTCGTCGCCGTCGAACAGGCCTGCGTAGATCCGCGTGTCCTGCCGGATCGTCAGCGAGCCGCCGTTGCCGTCAGGCGACACGATCGGCGCAAGCTTGCCGCGCTTGTCGGCCGCCGCGACATTGGTCTGCTGATAACGCGGCGCGGCACCCTTTTCAGCCGGCCCGACCCAGATCTGCAGGAAGTGGACGGGCGTTTCGTGCGAGTGGTTGAACTCGCTGTGACGCACGCCGGTGCCCGCGCTCATCAGCTGGACGTCGCCCGGCACGATCACCGACCCGGTGCCCATCGAATCCTTGTGCTCCAGCGCGCCGTCGAGCACGTACGACAGGATTTCCATGTCGCGGTGCGGGTGCGTGCCGAAGCCGCGGCCCGGCGCGACGCGGTCGTCGTTGATCACCAGCAGGTCGGAGAAGCCGACTTGCTGCGGGTCGTAGTAGTTTGCGAAAGAAAACGTGTGACGGGAGCTGAGCCAGCCATGCTCGGCACGGCCACGTTGGTTTGCTGCACGAGTCTCGATCATGATGTTGTCCTGGATGTCCGCCGGACCTCGGAAGTGGGCCCGGCCGTTCGTTGAGATGAATCTTAGGTCAATCTATTTGACAAATAAATGGCTGAAGAGATAATGACTGTCTCTTTAAGGTGGACAATATGGAACTCAACGACCTGAGGATTTTCGTTGCGACGGTCGATGCGGGCAGCTTCACGGCCGCAGCCGACCAGCTGATGCTGTCCAAGCAGTTCGTGAGCCGGCGCACGATGGCGCTCGAGGCCGCGCTCGGCGTGCGTTTGCTGCATCGCAACACGCGCAATCTCGCGGTCACGGAATCGGGGCAGGAGTTCTATGCGCGCGCGCAGCGGATCCTCGCCGAGGTCGCCGATGCCGAGCAGGCGATGTCGGTGCGCAGCACCGAGCTGCACGGCTCGCTGAAGATCAGCGCGCCGCTGTCGTTCGGGATCACGCACCTGTCGCCGCTGATCGCCGAATTCCTGTCCGCGCATCCGGCCGTGCGGCTGAACCTCGACCTGACCGACCGGCGCGTCGACCTGATCGGCGAAGGCTTCGATCTCGTGCTGCGGATCGGCACGCTCGAGGATTCGACGCTGATCGCGCGTCCGCTCGGCGCGTGGAAGATGATCGCGTGCGCGAGTCCCGGCTACCTGAAGCGGCAGGGCACGCCCGCGACGCCCGCCGAGCTGGCCGGCCACACGTGCCTGATGTACGGGCGCGAACGGCGCGTCGGCTGGGAATTCCGGGTCGACGGCGCGGCGCGCACGTTCGACGTGCAGGGCCCGCTCATCGCGAACAACGGCGAAGTCGTGCGCGATGCGGCGATCGCCGGGCTCGGCATCGCGCTGCTGCCGCATTTCATCGTCGGCGCGTCGATCGACAGCGGCGCGCTGGTGCCGGTGCTCGACGCGTATGCGCCGTCGCCGATCACGCTGAACGCGGTGTTTCCGCAGCATCGGGAAGGGTTCGTCACGCTGCGCACGTTCATCGGGTTTCTCGCGGAGCGGCTGGACGCGCGCGGATAGCCGGCGCGGGGGTGGTGCGGGGCGGCGAGGGCCGGCGACGGTTGCGGAACAGGCGTGCGGCGAACAGGGGCGTCAACTCCGCGGGATCTGCGGAGATCGTCGAGCGACGCGGGGAATCGGCCGGATCATCTTCGCATCGCGAGCGGCGATCCCGTCGATCACGTACACACGACGCTCGATGCGGTATGGGTCAAGGTGCACTTCTGGCCGCGATGTGCTGGCGCCGCGTGAATGCACGTCGGACCAAGGTCATGCATGGCCGGTCCGACGGCTTCGAAGTGAAGCTGACGACCAGGCAAGTGGGCTGCCCGCGCGCGAAAGGCTCGCAAGACACGGCGCTGCCGGCCTTCGCGCGAGTTGCCGTCATCGTGCGAGCAGGCGGGGCAAAGGCATCGTGCGCGTGATCGGTGTGGATGGCGCGGCCGGTTCGGGTTACGCTTCGGCGGGCGTGACATGCCGCGCATGCCGCGTCGGGCACTTTTACCTCGAACGTTGCGGACACGATGTTTTTACGGGGCCGCGACCCAGCGACGATCCAGGCCATGACAATCCAGAACCGATCGAATGCTCGCGCCGGCGCGCGAGGGCAAGCCGCGCTTCGCGGCCGGCAGGTGCGCAACGCGATCTTGCCATCCGCCATGATATTTGCAGTCCTGACGATCTCGCCGCCGGCCGCGCATGCCGCCGGCTTCGACTGCGCGAAAGCCGCTTCGCCGACCGAGAAGGCGATCTGCGCGGACGCTGGCCTGTCGAAGCTCGACGGCCAGTTGGCGGCGGCCTGGACGGCGGCGCTGGCCAAGGGCGGCGATACGGCTGCGCTGAAAGCCGCGCAACGGAAATGGCTCAAGCAGCGCGACCAGTGCGGCGGCGACGCCGCGTGCGTCGGCGATCGCTATCGCGAGCGGCTCGCGAGCCTGAACGGCACGCCGCTCGCGGCCGACCGGTGGCAGCAGACGTGGTATCGCGACAGCGACAATCCGTCATTCGGCGGCGCGCTGACGTTCACCGGCACCGCGCCGCGTCTTCATTTCGAACTGAGCGGCAACAACGGCGCGAACACCGGCGAGCTCGGCGGCGATATCTCGTTGCACGGCGACAGCGGCACGTTCCGCCACGAGCAATGCCGGCTCGATTTCAGCCGCAAGGGCGCGCGCGTGCAGGTCGTGCAACACGGCGACGATGCCGATTGCGGCGCCGGTGCGGGCGTCGTGTATGGCGGCGACTACGTGACCGCAGCGAAGGCGCAGAGCAAGTCGCCCGCCGACCTCGTGACGCTGAAGGTGCTGGCCGATGCGAAGCAGAACGCGATCGCGCACAAACTGCTCGGCGCCGACTATCAGACGCTCGTCGACACGATCAATTACGGCGCTCAAGACAAGGATCTCGACGGCCTGAACGCCAGCGTGCAGTCGTACTGGGTGCGCGGCATCGCGACGACGAACGCGGCGATCGTGATGCGCCGCGGCGCCGATCTGTGGATCGGGCTGCTCGTGTTCGATGCGCATGACAACGTGCGGATGCGCTATTACACCAGCGTGCCGACGTGGAAAAAAACCGTGCCGAAGACCATTCGCGCATGGCACGACAATCTCGACAAGACGCTTCCGATCGACATGATGTGATGCGATGGGACGACGGGCCGGCACGCGTGTCGGCCCTTCATGACGCGTTTGTTACGTGACAATTGTCCACTTAATAGAGACAGCGAATCTTGTTTTGACGGATTGATGATTTACGGTGAGACAGTAGACTGCACCCGTGCTTCGCCAGAACCGATCCGGAGCGCGCCACGACGGCGCGGCAGGGGCGGATTCTTCGGCGGCGGGCCGACCGGCCCGTGGTCCGATTGCGCGAGGAGTGGTTCGTTGCCGATTCATTGGTTCGCCGTCCAGGCGGACGCCGGCAGCGGATGCGTCAAACCGTCAATTCAAGGTGAGTGCTATGCGTTACGTTTCGCTGGAGTCGAAGAAGGACGAGCTGCTGCTGGCAGCCCGCGTGTTGCTGATGATCCTGTTCGTGCTGTTCGGCTGGCAGAAGCTGGCCGGCTTCTCGGGTACGGTCGCGTACATGGCGTCGACGGGTTCGCCGTCGCCGGAGCTGTCGGCGGTGATCGCGGTGGCGATCGAGCTGGTCGGCGGCGCGCTGATCGCGATCGGCTTCTACACGCGTCCGCTCGCGCTGCTGTTCGCGGCCTATACGCTCGCGACCGCGCTGATCGGGCATCGCTACTGGCAACTGCAGGGGATGGACCAGTACGTGGCGATGATCAACTTCTACAAGAACATCAGCATCATCGGCGGGCTGCTGTTGCTCGCGGTGACCGGGCCGGGGCGGTATTCGCTCGACCGGAAGTGAGATAGCACGGCTGTTCGTGCGGCATGACGGGCCCGGTGCGCTTAATCGCGCACCGGGTTTTTTCATGGCGGGCGCGTCGTCGACGTCCGGCGGCACTCGACATCGGTTGCCGGTTCCCGTATAGATTGGAACCCCCGTGTTTCCCGTTCATCGCCGACTATCGTGCCGCACCCGACCATCCTCCTCATCGGCGCCGCCGGCCTGCTCGGCCGCGCAGTCGCCGCGTCGCTGTCGCGCGAATCGTCGCTCGACCTGATCGCGACGATCCGGAATCCGCAACGCGCAGGCGCTGCCCGCGTCGCATTGCCGCCGGACAACGTCGTCACGCTCGATGTTCTCGACCAGCCGGCCCTCGAGCATCTGTTCGACACGCGCCGGCCGGCCGCCGTGATCGTCTGCGCCGCCGAACGCCGCCCCGACGTCTGCGAACGCGATCCGGCGGGCGCCCGCGCGATCAACGTCGACGCCCCGGCCCGCATCGGTGCGCTCGCCGCCCGCTACGGCGCGTGGACGCTCGGCATTTCCACCGACTACGTATTCGACGGCAAGGCCGCGCCTTACCGCGAAGACGCGACGCCGAACCCGCTGAACATCTACGGCCGCACGAAGCTGGAAGGCGAAGCGGCTTTGCTCGCCGCGTCGCCGCTTTCCTGCGTGCTGCGCCTGCCGTTGCTGTACGGCCCGATCGTCGACTGGAGCGAGTCGGCCGTCACGAGCCTCGTGCCGGCGATTGTCGCGTCAGCGCGGCCGGGCGCACCGGCAGTCGGCATGGACGCGTGGGCGATCCGCTACCCGACCTACACGCCGGACGTCGCGCAGGTCATCCGCGACCTGACGCTGCGGCATCTCGCGGGCGCGTCCGTCACGGGCATCCGTCACTGGTCCGCCGAAGAACCGATGACGAAGTACGACATCGCGCGGCGGATCGCGGCCGCGTTCGGCATCGACGCATCGCTCGCGCCGATCGACCAGCCGGCCGACGCGACGCCGCGTCCGTACGACTGCCATCTGGATGCATCGCGGGTGCGCGCGCTCGGGATCGACTGGACGACGCCGTTCGACACCGCGCTGCAAGCCGTGCTGCGCAACGCGCCGCCGCTGCCGTAAAGCCGGCGCGCCGGGGGGCTGCAGCACGGCGCCCCCGGTCATCGTGCGTGCACGGAAAGGCGATACACTGCGCGGGTTCCCGAGTGCCGGGGAGCGTCAGGGCGCCGGACCGGTTCGCCGATGCCCTGACTTATTCGAACAAATCAAGAGAGAAAGAGAGGGCCCATGCTGACACGTCTTCGTATCGGACTCGATCGCGCGCGCGACCTGCGCGATGCCAGCCGACCATCGCCCATTCAGCCGCGCCCGCAGGCATGCGAGCTGGTCGACCTGAGCGCCAGGCGCGCGACCTGGCGCGTGCCCGTTCCCGGCCAGGCCGACTGCTATCTGGCCGCGACGCCCGGCGCAACGGAACGCTACGTCGTGCATCTCGATGCCGACCGGTTCTACGCGCTGTGGCTCGGCACGAGCCCGGCCTTTCCCCGGCTCGATTCGCAGGATTGCGTGCCGCGCCGCATCATGCCGCTCGATCGCAAGTTCTCGACGGCCGCCGCCGCGTTCAGGGCCGGCCGCCTCGAGCCGGTCACGCTGCCGCCGGTCGGCTACTGGCTGGAGGGCAGCGGCTACGAAGTCGCGATGAGCGACGGCATGACGCGTACCTACTGGCTGCTCGCGAATCGCGTGCGATCGTTTCCGGTCTGCGTCGACGAAGCAACCTGGGCGATGATGCTGAACAACCTGGCCGGCGTCGGCGTGTCGCCGATCGCGTTCAGTGAGCTTTTTTCCCGGCGCGCATGAGCGGCGCGCGTCCCTCGAATTGACACCCCGCGTTCGCGGCCAGTAAAGTCGCGTCGCGGGGCGGTGGGTCAAGCACCCCCCCGGAACAGGCAGCCGATGTTCCAGGACTACGGGGCTACCCCGTGGATGAGATCGACACGCCGATGCGTCGCAAGAGCGCAATTTGCGCGTTGCGCAAAGACTGCTCTCGCAGCACCTGTCACGTTGACTCATCGTCCCGCCCATTCTTCCTCATGCACGCGTCCCTGTTCGACACCGTCCGCACGATTGCCGAAGCGATGCTGGCCGGTGCGCCGGAACGCGGCGGCGTCGTCGACCGGATCGCGGCCGTGCTCGGCGCCGCGCCGCCATGGGCACACGACGTGTCGGACGACGCGCTGGCACGCTTCGGCGCGCAGTGGGCCGACGTCGATACCGACCGGCTCGCCGGCATGCTGGCCGACGCGCCGGCGTTCCTGAACGCGTGGTACGGCCCGCATCGGCCGGTCGTGATTCGCGTCGTGCGGCGGCCGCCGGCGCAGCGGCCGTTGCCACCCCGGCTCACCGGCTGCGACGTGCCGCTCTGGCCGACGTGCGGCGATCTTGCCGAGTGGCTCGGCGTGAGCACGGCCGAGCTCGACTGGCTGTCCGATCGCTGGCGCGTCGACGCGCGTAGCGCCGACACGCCGCTGCATCACTACACGTACACCGGATACGACAAGCGCAGCGGCGGCTGCCGGCTGATCGAAATGCCGAAGGGGCGGCTGCGCGAAGCGCAGCGGCGAATCCTGCACGGGCTGCTCGATCGCGTTCCGCCGCACGACGCGGCGCACGGCTTTCGCAAGGCGCGCGGGATCGTGTCGTTCGCCGCGCCGCATGCGGATCGCGACGTCGTCGTGCGTTTCGATCTCGCGGATTTCTTCGTGTCGGTGCGGGCGGCGCGGGTCCATGCGCTGTTCGACACGCTCGGCTACCCGGTCGAAGTCGCGCGGGCGCTGACCGCGCTGTGTACCAACCGCGTGCCGTCGGCGCGGCTGCTCGCGCCCGACCTGCGCGACCGGTTCGACTGGGCCGCCCGTCAGCGCTACCGTTACCGGCATCTGCCGCAGGGCGCGCCGACGTCGCCGGCGCTGGCGAACCTGTGCGCGTTTCGCTTCGACATGCGGCTCGCCGCGCTCGCGCGTTCGCTCGGTGCGACCTACACGCGCTATGCGGACGATCTTGCGTTCTCGGGTGGCGATGTTCTCGCGCGCGACGCCGAACGGCTGGAACGCCGGGTCGCCGCGATCGCGCTCGACGAAGGCTTCGCGCTGCAGTTGCGCAAGACGCGCGTGATGCGGCGCGGCACGCGGCAGCAACTGGCCGGCGTCGTGGTCAACCGTCACCCGAACCTCGCGCGCGATGCGTTCGATCTGCTGAAAGCCATCCTGACCAACTGCATCCGTCACGGGCCGGCATCGCAGAATCGTGCGGCTCACACGGACTTTCGCGCACACCTGGCCGGGCGGGTCGCGCACGCCGCCGCGCTGAACCCCGCGCGCGGCGCGAAGCTGCAGGCGCTGTTCGACCGGATAACGTGGGATACGTGCAGCCCGGGCGCGTAAATCGCCGCGCGCGCATCGCCGCGTGCCGTTCATCGACACGCGCGCGGGCCGAATCGAAAAAGTCTGCAAACGCGATGCTTGCGCGCTGCTATCATTCGCGCCATGTCGCGCCCGAGCAGGGTGCGGCGCCTGGCGGCGCGGAGGTCGTCGCCCACGGTTCGTCAAACGTTCGCGTGCAGTGCACCACGTGTTGCGCGCCGGATCGGTCCGGCTTTCGACGCTCGCATTTGCCCTCGGCAAACTTCGAAAGCCTTTCAGATTCCGGGCAAACGATTCACATATCGCAACACTGATTGGCGGAACTTCATGATAGGTTCGGCTATCGGACGTTTTTTGAATAAAAACATACCCAAAGAGGATGTGTACATGACCCAGGCCCTGCAGGAACTCGAAGCACAACTTCGGGACCTGAACATCAAGCTGTCGGAAGCCAAACAGAAGGAGAAACAGGCCGCGCTCGCGGCATTCAAGGAACAGGTCGAGCTGTTGGGGATCTCGCAGCAGGAAGTGCTGAGCGCCCTCGGCTATATCGTTCAGCGAAAACGCAAGTCGCCCGCCAAGTATTACGACCCGACGACGGGACGCTCGTGGTCGGGCCGCGGCCCGAAGCCGAAATGGCTCGAAGGCAGGGATCTCGGCCCGCTGCTCGTCGACCGCGAGGCCAAAACCTGGTGGCCCGGGGACGACCAGGGCTGATCCAGCACGGCGCCGGCGTCGCGCCGGCGCCGTTCGACGCGCGCCGGCGGGGATTCCGGCCAAGCGTCACCGTCCCGTCCTTTCGATGGCCCGCGCAAGCGTAGCGTCGTTCGTTCCGTCTTTCAAACCGATTACTTTTCGCGTCCCGCTTCCCGCTCCGGAAAGCGGGACGCGGTGCTTTCCCGCCCGCGTCCGTTCACCGGCCCGTCACGCGCGGCAACTGGCCTTAGAATGTCGCCCGGACATTTCCGGCACAACACCATGGCAGCAAACATGAAATCTTCGGCGCTCGGCGATCCGGCGGCGCCGCGCGGGGAACAGGTCGGCGCTTACGCGTGGAAGGCGCTGGCCGGCTCGGCGATCGGCTATGCGATGGACGGCTTCGACCTGCTGATCCTCGGCTTCATGCTGCCCGCGATCGCCGCGGCGCTGCAACTGACGCCCGGGCAGGGCGGCGCGCTGGTCACGTGGACGCTGATCGGCGCGGTCGCCGGCGGCATTCTGTTCGGTGCCCTGAGCGATCGCTACGGACGCGTGCGCGTGCTGACCTGGACGATCCTGCTGTTCGCGATCTTCACCGGCCTCTGCGCGTTCGCGCAGGGCTTTCGCGATCTGCTCGTCTACCGGACCATCGCGGGCATCGGCCTCGGCGGCGAGTTCGGGATCGGCATGGCGCTCGCCGCGGAAGCGTGGCCGGCGAGCAAGCGGGCGCGCGTGTCGTGCTACGTCGCGCTCGGCTGGCAGGCCGGCGTGCTGCTCGCCGCGCTGCTGACGCCGCTTCTGCTGCTCCATATCGGCTGGCGCGGGATGTTCGTGGTCGGTGTGCTGCCCGCGTTGCTGGCGTGGGTGCTGCGCAACCGGCTGCATGAGCCGGAAGTGTTCGTGCAGCGCGCGACGCAGCCGCGCGTCAACACGTTCCGGATGCTCGTCGCCGACGGCCGCACCGCGCGCACGAGCGCCGGCATCGTGATCCTCTGCGCGGTCCAGAACTTCGGCTACTACGGGATCATGATCTGGCTGCCGACCTTCCTGTCGAAGCAGATGGGCTTCTCGCTGACGAAGTCGGGGCTGTGGACGGCGGCGACCGTGATCGGAATGATGGTCGGCGTGTGGGTGTTTGGGCAGCTCGCCGATCGCATCGGGCGCAAGCCGACGTTCCTGCTGTACCAGCTCGGCGCGGTCGTGACGGTCATCGCGTATGCGCGGCTGTCCGATCCGACGACGATGCTGTGGGCCGGCGCGCTGATGGGGATGTTCGTCAACGGGATGGTTGGCGGATACGGAACGCTGATGTCCGAAGGCTATCCGACGGCCGCGCGCGCGACCGCGCAGAACGTGCTGTGGAATATCGGCCGCGCGATCGGCGGGTTCGGGCCGGTCGCGGTCGGCGCGCTGGCCGCGCACTACTCGTTCCAGACGGCGATCGCGTTGCTCGCCGGCCTCTACGTGCTCGACATGGTCGCGACGCTGTTCCTGATCCCCGAACTCAAGGGCGTCGAACTCGAATAGCGGCATGTGCAGCACGGTGCGGCGCAGCGCAACGCAACGCGTCGATGCCACTCAAGACAATTTAACGACCTCCACCGGAATTCACGATGCAACGCGACAACCTGACGATCGGCGTGATGGGCTCGGGCAAGGAGCCGTGGCTCGCGTATTCGGAGCCGCTCGGCGCGTGGCTCGCGCACGCCGGCTTCAATCTGCTGACGGGCGGCGGGCAGGGCGTGATGCTCGCGGTCGCGCGGGCGTTCGCCGCCGTGCCGGCGCGCGCCGGGCGCTCGATCGGCATCCTGCCGACGCAAGCCGATCCGCACGCGGGCTTCGTGCCGCTCGACGGCTATCCGCATCCGTTCGTCGAGATCCCGATCCTCACGCCGCTGCCGCGCCGCGAACCGGGCGCCGATCCGCACACGATCAACCGCAACTACGTGAACGTGCTGAGCAGCGACCTGATCGTCGCGTTGCCCGGCGGCCACGGGACGGCCGAGGAAATCGCGCTTGCGCGGCGCTGGCGCAAGCCGCTTGTTTGTTTCGGCCCGGACGGTGCGTTCCGGGAACTCGCGCCGGGCGCTATGTGCACGTCGTCGCTCGATGACGTGATCCGGTTCATCGACGCCACGTTCGCGCCGGCGCCTTCGCGCGCGGAGCCCGCGCCGCGATAGCCGCGTTGCGCGGCGGCCGTGCGCTTTCGTTATCGTGCGGCCGAGCGGCGGCGCGCCGACGGTCACGACGCCCTGGATCATTGTTCGTCCGATCACGAAGCGGTGTGGCCGAATGCGGTGCCCGAACTCGCGAGCGAGGCAGCGCAATGGGACGACGGCACATCATCGGGGCCGGCGATCCGGTCGTCGGCGCCACGTACGACGGGGTGGTCGGCTCCGACGCGGGTACGGGTTCGGAATACCCGCCGCAGTGGCTGCGACGGGTATTCGTTTGGATGGCCGACGCTGGCGGAATGGGCGCATACTCGGAACGTTCAACCCGATCGAGCAACGATGGAGATCGACATGAACCGACTGCAACCCATGACGATCGCATTGCTCGCCACATCCGGCGTCGCCTTGCTATTCACCCAGCAGGCTGCCCGCGCCGCCGATAGCGGCGACACCGCGCCATGTCGCGCGGCGAGCGCATCGAGCGCGCCGACGCCCGCGATCCCGTCGTTTGCGTTGCCCGGTCAGGGCGGGGCCGCCGGCATATCCGGTTCGTCGGTCCGCAGTTTTTCCCGCCAGGGCTGCGCGGGCGCGGTCCTGCAGGGCGAACATGGCACCGCGACGGTCAACGGGGACAGGGTCGAGCTGAAGGCCGGCACCGTCTACGTGAACGGCGTGTCCTACGGTTCGGTGACGTCGGCGCAGACGGTCGAATACGATGTCGCGCGCGGCAAGCGCACGTTGCGCGTGGATGGCGACGTGCGGATGCCGGCGGAGTAACCGGGCCGCCCGCAACACGACGCGGGCGGGGCAAGTCGCCGTCGCGCATTCCGCCCCGTTCCTCTGACGTGAGCAAGCGGGTCGCGATGCTCGAGACGAGCCTCGGCATCCGCTTGCTGCACCGGTCGACGCGCCGCGTGGCGGTGACGGACGCCGGCGAGCGCGTGGTGGCGTGGGCCGAAAAAATCCTCGACGACGTCGAGCATCTGGTCGAGGACGTATCGACGACGCGTCGCGTGCCGCGCGGCACGCTGCGCGTGTCGAGCAGCTTCGGGTTCGGCCGCAACGTCGTCGCCCCGGCGCTCGCCGAGCTGTCGGATCGCTATCCGCAGCTCAACGTGCGGCTCGAACTGTTCGACCGGCTCGTCGACGTCGCGGCCGAAGGGTTCGACGTCGACGTGCGGATCGGCGACGAGATCGCCGGGCACCTGATCGCGAAGCAGCTCGCGACCAATCATCGCGTGCTGTGCGCGTCGCCGGACTATCTCGCGCGCCACGGCGCGCCGAAGCAGGTCGGCGATCTCGCGTCGCATGCGTGTCTCGCGATCAAGGAGCGCGATCATCCGTTCGGCGTGTGGCGGCTGGATGCGCGCGGCGAGACGGTGTCCGTGCAGGTGAGCGGGCCGTTGTCCAGCAATCATGGCGAAGTGGCCGTGCAGTGGGCGCTGGCCGGACGCGGCATCGTGCTGCGTTCGATCTGGGACGTGCAGCCGCTGATCGACGCGGGACGCCTGCAGCGCGTGCTGCCGGGCGTCACGCAGCCGGCGAACGTGTGGGCCGTGTATCCGGCGCGGCTCGCGCAATCCGCGAAGGTGCGTGCCTGCGTCAATTTCCTGAAGGAGACGCTCGGCGGCTGATGCCGCGCGAACGCGGCTCAGGTCTGCCTCGGGTAGCGCGCTGCCATGCCCGCGCGCACGTCCTGCCGGATGCCATATTGCGCGAACGGATCGCGCAGCCCGTTTTTCGCCGGCGCTTCCATTCCCGTGATCGCCTGCCCGAGCGCCGCAGGCGGCAGCGCCATCAGCATCCCGTCGTCGAGCATGCCGCCGTAGCGGCGCTTCGCATCGCACGGGATCGACAGGCTCGGTTCGCCGGTCGCGAGCACGCGGCTCCGCGAATCCGCACACGCCGACTCGCCGACTCGCCGACGACGCGCCAGTCGAAGCGCTTGTACCCCGACCACTGCAATCCGTTGATGAAGTCCGTCATCGCGCCCGATGGCCGGGCCATGTCTTGGCCTGGCCTGCGGCCCGTTCCGACGAGTGGTGACATCCGGCGCGGCAGCCCGCCATTGCGCGTCATACCGGGGGGGCGTCGCGGCGGGCGCGTCAGTGCGCGAACGTCTCGACGAGCGCGTCGACGACGACGCGCACCCGCGCGGTGCGGGCAAGATCCTGATGGAGTACGAGCCACGTCTCGTACGGTTGCGCGCGCTGCCGTCCGGGCCAGACGCGCACCAGTTCCGGATCGCGCCGCGCGAGGTACGTTGGCAGCTCGCCGAGCGCGAGGCCGGCGCGCACGAACGTGGCGAGCATCAGGCTCGAATCGAGTTCGGCCACGATGCGTCCGTCGGCGGCCGATTCGCCGGCGAGCGTGTCGTGCTGCCGTTGCGTGACGCCCGGCTGGTAGCGCGCGATGTCGTGGCCCGCGAAGCGGCTGCCGGGGCGCGGCTCGCCGAAGCGCTCGAGATAGCGCCGCGTCGCATACAGCCCGACGTCCCAGCGCGCGAGCAGCCGCACGATCAGGTCGGGCGGGTCGGGGCGCGTCGTGCGCACCGCGATGTCGGCCTCGCGGCGCGCGAGGTCGAGGACGCGCGTCGTGGTGCTCAGGAGCACGCGCACGTCGGGATGGCGTTGCTGCAGGCGCTCGATCGCCGGCACGACGAAGTCGACCGCGAGCGCATCGGTCGTGGTCACGCGCACGTCGCCGGCCACGCGCGCGTCGGCGCCTTCGCTGCGCCGCTCGAACGACACGGCCAGCCGTTCCATGCCCTCGGCGGTGTCAAGTACCTGCCGGCCGCTGTCGGTCAGCACGAGTCCGCCGGTGGTGCGCAGGAACAGCCGGCTGCCCAGCGTGCGCTCGAACGCGCCGAGGCGTCGCCCGACCGTCGTCTGGTCGATGCCCAGTTGCTCGGCCGCGCCGCGCAGGGTGCCGGCGCGATGCGCGGCGAGAAAGATGCGAACGTCGTCCCAGTTCATGTCGTGCCGAAGTGATGCGAATTTGCAGGTGAGGCGTGCGATTTCGTGCATTTTCACATGCCCGGCCGATCTCTACCATGCGGCGCCTGAGTTCAATCACATGCGCGCCGGCCGGGCCGGCGTGCGAGGAGCCTTGTCATGCCGCGTCTTTCCCTGATTCTCGTCGTCGCGATGCTGAGCGCATTCGGCCTCGTCGCGTCGGACGTCTACCTGCCCGCGATGCCGGGCATGGCCGCCGATTTCGGCGTTGCCGGCTGGCGGATGCCGCAGACCGTGTCCGCGTACCTGCTCGTGCTGGCCGTCGCGCAGCTGGCTTACGGGCCGCTGTCCGATCGTTACGGCCGCAAGCCGGTGCTGGTGGCCGGCATCCTGATCTACATCGGCGGCTCGCTCGGCTGCGCGTCGGCCGGCAGTTTCGCGGCGTTCGTCGTCTGGCGCATGGTGGAAGCGGCCGGCGCCGCGGCGGGGCTCGTGATCGGCCGCGCCGTGATCGCGGACACCTGCGACACGCGCGTGTCCGCGAAGGTCTATGCGGTGGTCTATCCGCTGGTTTCGCTGTCGCCGGCGCTCGCGCCCGCGATCGGCGGGCATCTCGCCGCGTGGGCCGGCTGGCGCGCCGATTTCGTGTTCGTCGCGGCATTCGGCGGTGCCGCGCTCGCGAGTACGCTCGCGCTGCTGCCGGAAACCCGCCCCGCGCATGCCCGTGCCCGCACGTCGCCGTTCGCCGGGTTCGGCCGCGTGCTGCGCGATGCCGCGTTCCGCCGCTATACGGCGGTGGTGTGTGCGATCTACTGCGCGTGGTTCGTGTACCTGACGCAATCGCCGTTCCTGTTTGCGGCGGCGGGGCTGGACGAGGCGCGCCGCGGCTGGCTCTACCTGCCGCTGACGGCCGGCATCATCGCCGCGAACATCGCGGCGAAGCGTCTGCTCGACCGCTGGCCGTACGACCGCATCGTCGCGGCCGGTATCGCGTGTTTCGTGCTCGGCGGCGTGGCGTTCGGCATCGCGGGCGCGTGCGGGGTCCCGGGCGTCGCGGCGATCGTCGTGCCGATGTGCATCGTCAGTCTTGCGAACGGTTCGTCGCTGTCGCTGGCCGTATCCGGGGCGGTGGCGGGCCGGCACGGTCATGCGGCGACCGCGTCGGGGCTCGTGGGCTTCTGCCAGATCGGCAGCGCGGCGCTGGTCGCGACGGGCGTCAGCACGATGGCCGGCACCGGACGGACGGTGCTGACGGTGTCGATCCTCGTGCTGTCGCTCGTCGCGCTGGCGGCGTGCGTGTCGCGGTCGCCGGTCGCGGGTTCGGTCGATCCGGTGTGATGCGGGAGCGGGAAGCGGGGCCGAGCGCGGTGCCGCGTTGCCCCGTAATGACTGCAAGAGTGAAGAAGTTGGCACGCCGTCGGCGGGCGATGACGGCGATCGTTCCGATCGCCGTGACCGGCGTGCCGGAGGCCGCGACGCTTATCGCGCGAGTCGCCGCGCGCTGGTGCCGATCACGTTGGTCAGCAACCGCACGATCGTCAGCGCGGTCATCTCGCGCACGTCGAGCGCCGGGTGATATTCGACGATGTCGATCCCCGCGAGCCGCGCATGGGCGCACAGGTGGCGCAGGATCCCGCGCGTCTGATGGAACGACAGCCCGCCCGGCAGCGGCGCGACGACGCCCGGTGCAATGGCCGGATCGAGGCCGTCGATGTCGACGGTCACGAACCACGGCGCATCGTCGGTCAGGTGCCGCGTGACGGCCGCGATGCCTTCGTCGTGCACGACCTCCGCCGGAACCAGCACGTTGCCCGAGCGCAGCGCGTCGTCGACGTCGCTCGCCCGCGCGCTGCCGCTGCCGCGCAGCCCCACCTGGACGATCCGGTTCACGAACGGCATTTCGCGAATGCGCCGGATCGGGCTCGAATAGCCATGCCGCTCGCCGTTCACTTCGTCGCGGAAATCGAGGTGTGCGTCGAACTGCAGCACGTTCACCGGCCCGTGTTCCGCGAATGCGCGCACGCACAGCGCCGGAATCGAATCGTCGCCGCCGAGCACGATCGGGATCGCGCCGCGCGCCAGCAGCGACGCGACCGCGGCGGTCACGGCCGCCGCGTTGCGCGCGACGTCGAGCGTGCCGGGCAGGTTGCCGCAGTCGACGCAGGTCGCGTCGGTATCGCCGAACAGCGTGCCTTGCAGGTCGAAGTCGTAGTGCGCGACCTGCCGCCCGTAGCGGAAGCTGCGCTCGCGCACGCGGTCAGGTGCGTTCGACGCGTCGCAATGCAGCAGCGCCGGGCCGTACGGCACGCCGTAAGGCGCGCCGAGCACCGCGAACGTGGCGCGGACCTTGTCCGTATCCGGCTCGATACCCTGGGCAAGAAACGGTACCTTCGGTGAATCGCAAAGCATGTTGTCCTCGTGAAGTGGTCGCGGATAATCGTGCGGCCGTCAGTCGGCGATGACGTGCTCGAGCACGTCGTCGCGGATCGGGCCCAGCATGAAGATGTAGATCAGGCAGCCGATGATCGCCATGATCGACGCCGAGATCAGGCCCGGCGTGAACGAGCCGGTCGCGTCCTTCAGCAGCCCGATCACGGCCGGGCTCGCGATGCCCGCGAGGTTGGAGATGCAGTTCTGGAAGCCGGCGACCGTGCCGGCCACCGAGCGCTCGCCGCGTGCGGACACGTCGGCAGGCAGCGCGAGAATGCTCGACGTCGCGACCGATACGCCGAAGAACGCGATCGACAGGAGCAGCAGCGCGAGCCATGCCTGCGTCGCGAGCCCGGCGAGGCCGATCGTCGCGCTCAGCGCCATCCCGACGACGATGCAGACCTTGCGCGCGACATTCAGTCCGTAGCGGCTGGCGGCGATGCGGTCGGAGATCCAGCCGCCGACCCACGAGCCGACCAGGCCCGCGAGACCCGGCAGGATCCCGTAGAAGCCGAGCTGCAGCAGGCTGAAGCCGCGCTCCTTCACGAGGTAGGTCGGGTACCACGTGATGAAGAAATAGACGACGTAGCCCTGGCACGCGAAGCCGAGCGACATCGCCCACACCACGCGCGACGTGAACAGCTCACCCCATTTGATGCGGACCGGCGCACGCTTCCCGGTGGGGGCGTCCTGCCCGACATGCTTCGCTTCGGCATCGTTGACGAAGCGGTTCTGCGACGGAAACTCGCTCGCGACGCACAGCCACACGACGACCCACACGAGCCCGATCACGCCGGTGAAGATGAACGATGCGCGCCAGCCGTATGCGGTGATGATCGCGGTGCAGATCGGCAGCGCGATCAGCGTGCCGCCGCGCGCGCCGCAGTCGTAGATGCCGGACGCGAGGCCGCGTTCGGTCGGCGGAAACCAGCGCTCGACGAATTTGGTTGCGGACGGGAAGGCCCCGGCCTCGCCGACGCCGAGCAGAAAGCGCAGGCCGAGCAGCGATGCGCCGCCGCGCGCGAGGCTCGTCGCCATCGTGAAGGCCGACCACCAGACGACCGCGCCCGCGAACACGAGCTTCGCGCCGAACTTGTCGACCAGCATCCCGGCCGGGATCTGGCACGCCGCGTAGGTCCAGAAGAAGGCGCCGAGGATCAGACCCGATTCAGCGGACGACAGGTGCAGCTCCGTATTCATGTACGGCAGCGCGACCGCGAGGTTCGCGCGATCCATGTAGTTGGTGACGATCGCGAGGAACGCGAGAAACACCATGAACCATCGGAATTTCGTGGGCTTTTGCGCCCCTGAGTTCGATCTTGTCTGCATCGTTGTCCCCTGACTGCGCGGATCCGCCGCTCTTGTGTTCAAAGGCGTGATTTCAGCGAATTCCGCGCTGTTCCGCCAATACATTGTCGGACCGGAGTCCATAACCGTGGGTTATGCTTTCGCGACGGCGAAGCGTCTGAAGGAGAGGACATGGCAAGGCGAACGCTCAACTATCACCAGGTGGAGTTGCTGTACGAAGTGGTCCGGTGCCGCACGCTGACGGCGGCCGCGCGCAACCTGCACATCTCGCAGCCGGCGGTGACCAAGCAGCTGAAGCTGCTCGAGGAGAGCCTCGGCGTCGAGCTGTTCAAGCGCGAAAAGGGCCGCTTGCTGCCGACCGCCGAAGCGATCCTGCTGTTCGAGCAGACCGAGCGGACCAATGCGAGCCTGCACGCGCTCAACGAACTGGCCGACGGGCTGCGCGCCGGCACGCTCGGCCGTCTCGGCATTTGCGCGTATCCGGCGGTGACGGAGCGGTTGCTGCCCGAGGCGATCACGGTGTTCCAGGCGAAATATCCGAAGGTGTTCGTCGAGGTCGCGATCGAGAATGCGGAACGGATGCTCGATCTGGTCGAGAGCCAGCAGATGGATCTCGGCATCTGCGCGCCGTTTCGCGCGATGCGCAACGTCACCGAGCAGCACCTGCTCGATTCGACGATCGTGTGTGCGATGCGCACCGACGATCCGCTGGCCGCGCGGCGCACGGTGACGCTCGCCGATCTCGAGGAAGGCGGGCTGACGAGCGTCGATGCGCTGGAAGACATCCCGGCGCTCGAGGCGCTGCTGTCGGCGACCGAGAACCGGCACGTGATCCAGGCGCGCGTGTCGAGCTCGGCGCTCGCGTGCCGGATGGTGCAGCTGGCCGGGCGCCGCGCGATCGTCGACAGCCTGACGGCCGCGTCGATCGATGCGACGGGCCTCGCGTTCGTGCCGATCGACACGATTCCGCCGCGCCGGATCGCGATGCTGCGCCCGTCGCTGCGGCCGGGGAGCGCGCTGACCGAAGCGTTCTGCCGGATTCTCGAAAGCCAGGCGAAGCGCCTTCAGGCCGACATGACGCGCCGGTGCCGCAGTACCCGGCGCGGAGCTGCGCAGCCCTGATTCCCGCTTCGCGAGCGACGCATGCGGCGTGGCCCGTTCCGGCGCGCGGCGTCTCTCCGTCCGGCGACGTCGCCCGGGCGCGGCGGCGCGAACCGCGCACGTCACGCCGGCTTTGCGCGCTTTCGTGCATCATGCGGCTGCATCGGCCCGTCGAGCAGCAGGGTCGTGCCATTCCTTGCGTCCGCAACCGATCCGGAGAACCGACCGTCATGCATTCGAACCCTTTCCGCCTGCGCCGCGCCCGCCTGCTCGCCGCGCTGACGCTCGCCACGACCGCCTTCGCCGCGCATGCGGCCGACTGGATCGTGTCCGGCAACGACGGCAAATACCAGCGCGTCGAAGGGCGCGACACCTATCTCGCGTCGCCGCCCGCCGATACGCTGACGCTGCTCGACGCGAGCGTCTTCCCGCCGAAGGTCGCGCTTCAGGTCGACGTCGAGAACGGCATCCAGGGGCCGCCGCAGGCCGTCGCGATCACGCCCGACGCGAAAGTGGCGCTGGTCGGCGCGCCGACGCGCTACGACCCGGGCGCGAAGCAGCTCGTGTACGACACGTTCCTGCAGGTCGTGAATCTCGACGCGTCGCCGCCGGCCGTCACGCGCATCGAACTCGGCACGCATCCGCAAGGCATCGCGATCGACCGCGCGGGCCGGCTCGCGCTCGTCGCGAACGTCGACGGCAGCGTGTCGATCCTGCGGATCGACGGGGCGCACGTCACGCTCGACGGCAACCTGAAGATCGGCAAGAAGCGGCTCGCCGGGATCAGCTTCACGCACGACGGCAAGCATGCGCTCGTGTCGTTGCGCGACGAGCAGGGCGTCGCGGTGCTGAACGTCGACGACGGCAAGGTGACCGACAGCGGTACGCGGCTGAGCACGGGCGTCGCGCCTTACACGATCGACGTGTCGAGCGACAACCGCTGGGCGGTGGTCAGCAACGTCGGGCTCGCGGGGCTGCCGGGCTACACGGGCACGCTTGCGGGCGACGCCGATTCGATCGCGCTGATCGACGTGTCGCACGTGCCGTTCCGCACGGTCCAGTACCTGACGGTGCCGTCGTTGCCGGAAGGCGTCGCGATCTCGCCGAACGGGAAGTGGATCGCCGTGCAGGCGATGGACGGCTCGAACCTGACGCCCGACAACCCGGGCCGCCACGCGCGCGGCAAGGTGGTGCTGTTCGAGATCCGCGACGGCCATGCGGTGCAGACGAGCGAAGTGCCCGGCGGCGAGGCCGCGCAGGGGATCGTGTTCACGGCGGATAGCAAGCACGTGATCGTGCAGTTCAACGTCGAGCGGCAGCTCGCGCTGTATGCGGTGGAAGGCGGCAAGCTGCACGATACGGGCAAGCGCATCGCGCTGTCGGGCGGGCCGTCGTCGTTGCGGACGTTGCCGCGGTGACGGGCCGCGCATGGGCCGGAACGGCATGCGCGTCGTTCCGGTTCGTGCGTGCGAGAGCGGGCCTGCGGTGACGAATGGGGCGCGGGGGCGTGTGGCGGCGCGTGTGGTCGAGCGAGGCCGCGGCGAGCCGATCGGGCGCCGGCGTGCCGCCGCTGGCCGTTACGGACGCAGCAAGTCGAATCCGCCGAACACGACCACGCCGCTGAGCGCGATCATCGCGACCGAGTGCTGGCCGAAATAGAGAATCGCGGCGGCGAGCCACGTCGTCAGGCAGAAGGCGCCGATGCGGGCCATCGTGAGTACCTCGAGATGCGTGATGAAGCGCGTGCGCGGCGCGGCCGTCGCGTCGACGCGAGCGCCAAGGCACGCGACGTGCCGGCGCTGGACGAGCCGGCGCTTGTGCTCGACCGGGCGGGCGCCGATACGGGCGTGCCGTGCGGCGCTGCGGGGAGCCGCCGACGTGTTGCGCCAGCAGACCAGCCGGCGATTTTACCAGCGCGACCGGAGCGCCAATCTGGCCCCTTCGGGAAATTCGGCGCCGCTAAAGTTACATCGGACGAATGCCGTAAACCGATTGGAAGGTATTCCCGAGCAACCGATACGAATCGCAGACCCACGACGGACCGACACGATGCAGATCGATCTCTCTTCAGCCGCGCAGACCCCGCTGACCACCGGCAATACGACCGCCAGCCCGTCCGGCGCGGCCTCGACGTCCACCTCCACCTCGACGGCCTCTGCCTCGGCGTCCTCGCCGACGAGCGGCGCCGCGTCGTCCGACGCCGCGGGCCAGACGCCGGGCGCGTCGGGATCGTCGGCGGTGGATCCCGCTGTCGCGCAGTTGAAGCAGCTCATCGAGCGCTTGCAGAAACAGCTCGCGCAGCTGCAGCAGCAGATGGCGAATGCCGGGCAGCGCGCGAAGAACGATCCGGCCGCCGCGATCGAGCAGCAGTCGCTGAGCGCGGAAGCCAGTTCGATCTCGGCCGCGCTGTCGACGGCGATCGCGCAACTCACGCAGGCGATCGAGCAGACGGGCGGCTCGACCTCGGGCGGCCTGGTGTCGACGCAGGCCTGACGGGCCGCCGCCGCGCCGCATGTGCCGGCGCGGGATGACCGCGCGACGCGCATTACAATCGGAAGCTCGTCTCCCCGCGACAGGACGGCAGCACGATGAATGCGCCATTCACCGACGACGACCTCATCCGCTTCGACACGCAGGGCGGCACGCCGCTGCCGCCGGCCGACACCGCAGGATGGTTGGACCATGATGGCGCGCGCATCTGGCACGCGTCGTTCGGCCAGGGCCCGCCGGTCGTGCTGCTGCACGGCGGCCTCGGCCACGGCGGCAACTGGGGCAACCAGGTGCCGGCGCTGCTCGCGGCCGGCTATCGCGCGATCGTGATCGACAGCCGCGGTCACGGCCGCAGCACGCGCGACGACCACCCCTATTCGTACGACCGCATGGCCTCGGACGTGCTCGCGGTGCTAGACGCGCTGCACATCGGCCGCGCACGCTTCGCCGGCTGGAGCGACGGTGCGTGCATCGCGCTCGTGCTGGCCGCCCGCGCGCCCGATCGTGCGGCGGGCGTGTTCTTCTTCGCATGCAACATGGATCCGGGCGGCACGAAGGAGATGGCGCCGAGCCCGCTGATCGACCGCTGCTTCGCGCGGCACCGGAAGGACTACGCACGACTGTCCGCGACGCCCGAACAGTTCGATGCCTTCGTCGCGGCCGTCAGCGAAATGATGCGCACGCAACCGGATTACAGCGCGGCCGATCTCGCGGCAATCGCCGTGCCGGTCGCGATCGTGCAGGGCGAGCACGATGAATTCATCCGCGTCGAGCACGCGGCGTATCTTGCGCGCACGATTCCGGGCGCGACGCTGACGATCCTGCCGGGCGTCAGCCATTTCGCGCCGCTGCAGCGGCCCGCGCTGTTCAACGCCGCGATGCTCGCCTTCCTCGATCGCTTGCCGGGCTGACGTTCGGCAAGCCGACGCACTCGCTGCATAAGATTTTCTTTATGCTCGCGCAAAAATTCATCGATTGTTGGCGCGCGGCCGGCGGCGGATAGTCCTGCTTCGCCGGGCCCGCCGCCATTGCCGCGCGGTGCATCGGGCCCGGCGCCCACGCAAACCACCGACATCGAAGGAACCGCAACCATGCGATTCGACGCGATACGCATCGCCGCGACGCTGTTCGTCGCCGCGTGCGCCGCCACCACGGCCGGCCGCGCGGCCGCCGCCACGCAGGACGACATTCACGACATCGTGACGCGCAACGTCGCGCCGCTGATGAAGCAGTACGCCATTCCCGGCATGGCGATCGGCATCGTCGCCGACGGCAAGCCGTACGTGTTCGACTACGGCGTGATGTCGACGCAAACGGGCAAGCCCGTGACCGGCGACACGCTGTTCGAGATCGGCTCCGTCAGCAAGACGCTGACCGCGACGCTCGCGTCCGATGCGCAGGCGCGCGGCGAGCTGTCGCTGTCGGACCCGGCCGGCAAGTATCTGCCCGCGCTGCAGGGCAAGCCGTTCGGCGGCGTGACGCTGCTCGAGCTCGGCACGCACACGCCGGGCGGCATGCCGCTGCAGGTGCCCGACAGCGTGCGCGACGATGCGGGCCTGATGCGCTATCTCGGCGCGTGGCGGCCCGCATACACGCCGGGCACGCGCCGCACATATTCGAACGTCGCGATCGGGATGCTCGGGCGGCTCACCGCGAAGGCGATGCACCGCGATTTCTCCGTGCTGATGGAGCAGCAACTGTTCCCCGCGCTCGGGATGATGCATACGTATATCGACGTGCCCGCCGCACGCCGGGCCGACTACGCGCAGGGTTATACGCAGGACGGCAAACCGATCCGGATGACGGGCGGCATGCTGTGGCAGCCGGCGTACGGCGTCAGGACGACGGCGGCCGACCTGTTGCGCTTCGTGCAGGCGAACATGGGGCTCGTCGAGACGCCGCCGCCGCTGCAGCGCGCGCTCGAACGCACGCATACCGGTTATTTCCGTGCGGGGGCGCTGACGCAGGACCTGATCTGGGAACAGTATCCGTATCCGGTCGCGCTGCCGACGCTGCTCGACGGCAACGCGCCGGCGATGCTGCTCAACGCGACGCCCGCGACCCGACTCGAGCCGCCGCTCGCGCCGCGCCAGGACGTGTGGATCAACAAGACGGGTTCGACCAACGGCTTCAGTACGTATGTCGCGTTCGTTCCCGCGAAGCGCGTCGCGATCGTGATGCTCGCGAACCGCAGCTTTCCGATCGCGGATCGCGTGAGGACGGCATACCGGATCGTCGAATCCGTGACCGGCAAGCCGTAACGTCCGTCGTGCCCGCCCGGGGCGGAAGTGCTTATGATGGGCGGGCTATCCGGTGCGCGACGTACGCGACGCCGGTCGACGGAGGGCAATCGCTTGAGTCTCGTATGGGATGGCATCATCGGCGCCGACGTGCTCGACGCCGCACACGTCGCGAACCGGCACGCGCTGGCCGACGCGGCACGGAACGGCGACTGGGCGACGATGCTGGCGCTCGCCGCGCGCGCGCCTGATCTCGTCAACGCGACGCGGCCGGGCGGCACGTCGCTCCATGCGCCGCTGCACCAGGCCGCGTACGGCGGTGCGGCGCCGACGCTCGTCGCCGAACTGCTGCGGCTCGGCGCGTGGCGCATGCTGCGCGATGCGCAGGGCCGGCGACCGGTCGATATCGCCGTCGCGCGCGGCCATCGCGCGCTCGTCGACCTGCTGACGCCGCAGCCGAAGCGCAGCGTGCCGCACGACACGCTGACGCACATCCAGCGCCATTTCCACGCGATGATCGTCGGCCGCATCGCGCACCTGCGCGTCGATGCGCTACGCTTGCCCGAACTCGAACCGCTGCTCGAATTCGACGCGCAAGCGCCGCGCATGTGGTTCGCGGTGCCGGGCATGTACGGCGGGTTCGGCTATGTGCTGCAGGCGGACGGCGATGCAACGACGCTCGTTTCCACAAGCTGGAGCCGGGTGGCCGGCGGCTCGGGGCAGCGGCACGCGATCACGGCGAACGGCTGTACGCTGGTCGAAGAGGGGTTCGTATGATGGGTCGGGTAGCCCGCTGATCGATGCCGGCGGCGACAGCGGCAGCGTCGCCGGCCGGTGCGCCGGGGCGGCATGAACTCGTCCGGCCGGGTGCCGCTGAAGGGCCGCTCAGTTCCCGTACATGTCGAAGTCGAAATACTTCGACTGGATCTTGTCGTACGTGCCGTCGCCGCGGATCTGCGCGATCGCGCGGTTCAGTGCGTCGCGCAGGTCGGTGTCCGCCTTGCGCACGCCGGCCGCGTCGCCGTTGCCCATGATCTTCGGGTCGAACACGACGCCGCCCGCGAACGAAAAGCCCTTGCCGCGCGGCGTCGACAGGAAGCCGAGCTGGCCCTGCACCGCATCCATCAGCACGCCGTCAACGCGCCCGGTCACGAGGTCCGCATACGCCTGGTCGTAGCTCGGGTACGGCACCACCTCGACCTTCGCCGCCGACCATTTGTCGCGCGCATAGGTTTCCTGGATCGTCCCCTGCTCGACCGCGACGCGCTTGCCGGCGAGCTTCGCCGCCTCGGGCAGCAGCCCCGAGCCGGTGCGTGCGATCAGCCGCGTCTGGTTGCGGTACAGGCGATCGGTGAAGTCGATCTGCTGACGGCGCTGTTCGGTCGCGGCCATCGACGACAGGATCACGTCGAACTTGCGCGCCTGCAGCCCCGGAATCAGCCCGTCGAAGCTGCTCGACACCCATACGCATTTCGCGTTGAGCTTCGCGCACAGCGCGTTGCCGAGATCGATGTCGAATCCTTTGACGCTGCCGTCGGTCGCGGTCGATTCGAACGGCGGGTAGGTGGGGTCGACGCCGATGCGGATCGTCGTCCATTCCTTCGCCGAAGCGAGCGTCGCGAAGGCCATCGCGGCCGCGGACAGCAGTATCGTGATGCGCGTCTTGTTCTTCATGATCAGGCTCCGTTCGTGTGGACTAGCGTGGGGGTGTGCGGGCCGCGCGTCAGCTCGGGAATTCGCCGCGCCGGAAATCGTTCGACAGTTCGAGGGCGTCGGCCATCTCGCCGACGGTGACCGGCTTGATCGGCGCGCGGATCCGGTAGTGACCCACGTCGCCGACGTCGCGCTGCTGTACGTCGGCGATCAGTTCGCCGACGGTGGTGCCGCACCAGCGTCCCTGGCACGGGCCCATTCCGCAGCGCGTGAACGCCTTCATCTGGTTCGGCCCCTGGCAGCCGAGCGCCGCGAGTTCGCGGATCTCGCCGGCCGTGATTTCCTCGCAGCGGCACACGATCGTGTCGCCGTCGGGGCGCCGCAATGCGGCGCCCGGCGTGTACAGCGCATCCAGCAGCGGACGCACCGCGAGATGGCGGCGCAGCGCGTGCCGCACCGGGCGTTCGCGTGCGTGTTGCGCCTGGCGATCGAGTGCGCCGAGCGCGGCCGCGATGTCGAGCGCCGATACTTCGCCCGCGAGCCCCGCGGCCTGCGCGCCGCCGATGCCCGCGCCGTCGCCGGCGATCCAGACGTGCGCGACGCTGCTGCGCCCGCGGGCGTCGCATTGCGGACGCCAGCACGCGGCGCGTTCGTCCCATGCGTGCGCGCAGCCGAGCGAGCGCGCGAGCTGCGTCGACGGAATCACGCCCTGATGGAGCAGCACGAGCGACGTGTCGAGCGATTGCGCGACGCCGTCCGCGTCGAGAAAGCGAAGGTGTTGCGCGCGGCCGTCGCCGTCGATGCGCACGTCGGTCGCGCCGCGATAGACGGGAATGCCGGCGTCGCGCACCGTGCGCAGCATGCGCCAGCCCTTGAGCAGATAGTCGGCGCCGCGCAGCGCCGGCAGGGCATGCGGCAGCGCGTGGCGCCATGCGTCGCGCGGCGTCGTGTCGACCAGCGCGCGCACGCGCCGGCCCGCATGCAGCAACTGCGCGGCGAACAGCCACAGCAGCGGGCCGCTGCCCGCGAGCACGGTGTCGGCCGATGGCGCGAGCCCCGACGATTTCAGCAGCGTTTGCGCGGCGCCGACGCCCATCACGCCGGGCAAGGTCCAGCCGCGCACCGGCCACGGGCGTTCCTGCGCGCCGGTTGCAATCAGCACCGCGCGCGCGCCGATTTCGAGCGTGCCGCCCGACGGGCCGCTTTGCGTGAGCATCGCGACCGGTTCCGGTTCGAACGCGATCTGCCACACCATGCTGTGCGGCAGATAGTGCGCGCCGCTCGCGAGCTGCCCGTCGACGAGCGCGCGGCCCGCTTCGTAATCCTTACCAAGCCATCGCGCGAGCGTCGCGGGGGCGTCCGCGACGTTGCGATAGATCTGGCCGCCGGGCGCGCCGCCTTCATCGGCGACGACGACGGACAGCCCCGCATGGCGCGCGGCAGCAGCCGCCGCCATCCCGGCCGGCCCGGCGCCGACGATCAGCAGGTCGTACTGGCGGCGCGTCATGCGAGCCTCGCCTTGCCGTGCATCGCGCACACCTGCATGCCGTCGCGCACGGGCGTCATGCAGCCCTGCACGTTGGGCACGCCGTCGATTTCGACGAGACAGTCGAAGCACACGCCCATCATGCAGAACGGGCCGCGCGGCGTGCCGCTTACCGCGCTCGTGCGGCATGCCGTGGCGCCGGCGGCGAGCATCGCGGCCGCGACGCTGTAGTGCGCGGGCACGTCGTGCGGCGTGCCGTCGATATGGATGCGCACGCGCTCGAGCGGCGCGGCGGCGGGAACGATGGATTCAAACATGCCGGGCATCCGTGGGCGCGGCAAAGCGCGCGGTGGTGAAGGCGGACAGGTCGGCGGGCGCGGTGTCGCCCGCGATCCACGGCGCGACGAGATCGGCATGCGCGGCCGCGAGCGTTACGCCGCTGTGGCAGATCGCGACGAACGCACCGGGGTGCGCCGTCGACGCCTCGTAGACGGGCAGGCCGTCGGGCGTCATGATGCGCAGCGCGCCCCATGCGCGCACGATGCGTGCGTGCGCGAGCGCCGGAAACGCGGTGCGTGCGCGGCGCGCGATGTCGACCATCGCGGGGCGCGTCTGGCCATCGTCGAAGCCGACGTCTTCGGCCGAGTCGCCGAGCAGTACCGAGCCTTCCGGCGTCTGGCGCACGACCAGCGTCGGATAGTCGAGAAACGGCGCGAGGCGCTCGGTGACCATGATCTGGCCGCGCAGCGGCGAGATCGGCGCGAGCATGTCGACCATCGGCGCGAGCCGGGCGTTGTCGAGGCCGGCCGCGAGTACCACGCGACCGGCTTCGAGCAGGCCCGCGCGCGTATCGATCTCGAAGCGCCCGGCGCGCGGACGAATCTCGCTGACTTCGTTGCGCGGCAGGTACACGCCGCCGTTTCGCACAAACGCCTGCAGCATCGCGCGCAGCGTGTAGAGCGGATTCGCGTGACCGTCGTTCGGCGACCACAGCGCGCCGGCCAGCGCCGGCGACGCGGCGGGAATTCGCTTGCGCAGCGCAGCCGGATCGAGCACCTCGTACGACAGCGCCGCGTCCTGCCGATGCAGCGATTCGAGCAGCGCGGCCGCGCTTTCCAGCTCGGCATCGTGCTCGAAGAGCTCGATCCCGCCCGGGCGTTCGAAACCGCAGTCCACGCCGGTCTCGCGCTGCAATTGCGCGGCGAATGCGCGCCAGCGCCCGGACGATTCGCGCGACCAGCGCGCATAGGGCAGGCAGCGTCCGCCCTTGCCCTGCACCCACACCAGCCCGAAGTTGCCGCGTGCCGCGCGAAACGCGATGTCGTCGCCGTCGCACACGGCGACGCGCTTGCCGAGCCGCGCGATGCCCCATGCGAGGGCCATGCCGACGAGACCGCCGCCGGCCACGACGACGTCGAAGCGGCGCGCGGTCATGTGCGGCTCCGGTGGCGGTGGGGAGATCTCTGTGTGTTATGGACCATGATGGCGCGGTTCCTGGCTTCCGTTGCGTTGCGGAACCGATGTTCGGGCAGGCAAAATAGACTGTCCAATACAGCTTGATCAACGACCCATAATCCAATGTTATGACCATGCCTTCGCTGAGGATTCGTCAGATCGAAGCGTTCCGGGCGGTGATGCAGCGTCATACCGTCACGCGCGCGGCACGCGACCTGCATATCTCGCAGCCGGCCGTGAGCCGGCTGATCGCCGATCTCGAGGATCGCGTCGGCTTCGTGCTGTTCGAGCGCGAGCAGGGGCGTTTCACGCCGACCGCGCAGGCGCGCGTGCTGTACGAGGAGGTCGAGCGCGCGTTCGTCGGGCTCGACCGGGTCGCGCAGGCCGCCGAGCAGATCCGCGCGATGCGGCGCGGCACGCTGCGCGTGGCCGGCTCGCCCGCCGTCGCGCTCGACCTGCTGCCGGAGCTCGTCACGCGCTTCTCGGGTGCGCATCCGGGCGTCGACATCACGCTGCTCGCGCACAGCGCGTCGACGGTCGTCGACAAGGTCGCGTCGGGGCAGTGCGACGTCGGGCTGATCGCCGAGCCCGTGCCGCATCCGGCGGTGCGCGGCGAACGGCTCGCGGAAGCGGCGATGTGCTGCATCGTGCCGCGCGGACACCGGCTCGCGCGCAAGCGCGTGGTGCAGCCGGCCGACCTGCGCGACGAACCGTTCATTTCGTTTCCGCCGAGTTTCGAGGCGCGCAGCGCGATCGATCGCGTGTTCGTCGAGGCCGGCGTGTCGCGCGTGCTGTCGATCGAGGCCCAACTGTCGCAGACGATCGTCGCGTTCGTCGCGAACGGCGCGGGCGTCGCGTTGATCGATCCGGTGACGGCTGCGTATGCGGGGCATCGCGTGGCCGTCAAGCCGTTCGAGCCCGTGGTGCCCGATCATTTCTATCTGGTGACGTCGGCATCGCAGCCGCTGTCGATGATCGGCGACGCGTTCTGTGCGGACTTGCGGGACGCGTTTGCGCGGATGCGGGCGTTGCGCGATGCGTAGGCAGGAAGGAGGGAGTCTTCCTGATCGCGCCGGACGCCGTGAGGCGTACCGGTGCATTGCCGTTTCAGCCGGGGTTCCGGCTCAGGCGAGCGCGCTGTCCGTGGCGCGTGTGGCCGGTACGCCGGGCGTGCCGGACGCGGACGACGCGGTGGCGCCCGCATCCTTCGCCCCCGCCAGCCGCCGATAGCGCGCGAGCGCCCACAGCGGGAAGTACGCGGTATAGCCGTGATACTTCAGGTAGAAGATGCGCGGAAAGCCCGGCGCATTGTGCGACCGGTGCCACCAGAAGCCGTCGTCCTGCTGCACCGATTGCAGATACGCGATGCCGCGCTGCACCGAGGCCGATTCGCAGTCGCCGAACGCCATCTGCGCGAGCAGCGCCCACGCGGTGCAGTTCGACGTGCTTTCGCCGCCGTTGGTGCCGGCGAGCGCCGGGTCGATGTAGCTGTCGTTCGTCTCGCCCCAGCCGCCGTCCGCATGCTGTTGCGCCCGCAACCAGGCGAGTGCGCGCGCGATGTACGGCTGCGATGCGTCCTCGCCGGCGAGCGCGAGGCCCGCGAGCACGCTCCAGGTGCCGTACAGGTAGTTCGTGCCCCAGCGCCCCCACCAGCTGCCGTCCGGCTGCTGCGTGCGCTTCACGTAGTCGATCGCGCGCGCGAGCGACGCGCGCTCGTCCGCGCGCTGCGTGACGCCGAAGCACAGCAGCACGCGGCCGGATACGTCCTCGGTCGGCGGATCGAGCAGCGCGCCGTGATCGGCGAACGGGATCGCGTTCAGGTACAGGCGATCGCAGTCGGCGTCGAACGCCGCGAAGCCGCCGTTGCGCGATTGCAGCCCGCGCATCCAGTCGAGCGCGCGCGCGACGCGTGCCGCATACGGATGCGAGCCGTCCGCGTTGCGATGCGTGCGGCCGCGGCGATCGAGCATCGCGGTGACGACCGCGCTGTCGTCGATGTCGGGGTAGTACGGGTTCGCGTACTGGAAGGCCCAGCCGCCCGGTTGCGTGTCGGCGGGCGCGTTCTCGATCCAGTCGCCGCGCAGGTCGTTGACCTGGCGCCCGGCCAGCCAGTCGTAGGCGCGCGCGATGCGCGCGTCGAGTTCCCGCGCCGCCGCCGGCTCGCCGGCTTCCGCCGAGGCCACGCCGCGCGCCTGTTCGAGCGCCATCGTGCTCCACGCCGTATCCCATACCGGCGACAGGCACGGCTGGCAGTACACGCTGCCGTCGGGCCGCGTGACCAGCAGCTTCTCCAGTGCGCGCTCGCAGTCGCGGCGCAGCGGATGATCTTCCGGATAGCCGAGCACGTCCATCATCTGATAGCTGTAGACGATCGGCGGAAAAATCCCGCCGAGCCCGTCCTCGCCGTTCATGCGTGCCGCGCACCACGCCTCCGCATGCCTGATCGCGCGTTGCCGCAGGCGTTTCGGCAGCAGCGGCTCGACGTGGCGCACCACGCGGTCGAGCGCGAGGAACGCGCGGCGCATCCCGCGCGCGGGCGGGAAGTAATGGCGTTCCCGGTCGGGCGGCGTGACGAACAGCTCGGGGATCGCGATGTTGCGCGGATTGCGCGCACGCGCCTTCAGCGAGCACAGCACGAGCAGCGGCACCATCGTCGTGCGCGCCCAGTATGCGACCTTGTACATCGAGATCGGCACCCACTTCGGGAACAGCACGAATTCGACCGGCATGAACGGTGCCGCGCGCCACGGCACCTGGCCGAACGTCGCGAGCAGGATGCGCGTGAACACGTTCGCGCGCGCCGCGCCGCCGAGCGTCAGGATCGCATCGCGGGCGCGGACCATGTGCGGCGCATGCTCGCTGTCGCCGGCCGCCTTCAGCGCGAAGTACGCCTTCACGCTGCACGACACGTCCGGGGCGCCGTCGACGTACAGATCCCATCCGCCATGCGTGTCGAGCCGCTGGATCGCGCGCAGGTAGCGGGCCATCCTTTCCTGGCGCGCGTCGTCGATCCGGTCCATGAAATGCATCATCAGGATGTATTCCGCGGTGATCGTCGCATCGGATTCGAGTTCGAAACACCAGCTGCCGTCGGGCTGCTGAAGGCGCGCGAGCGCGTCGCGTCCACGGGCGATCGCGGCGTCGAGCGCGGACCAGGGGGAAGAGGCGGGTTTGTTCATGCGGCGGATCATACCATCCAGACGGAATGTTTATGTCGAGACCGCGAGTGCTACCATCGCCCCCATGAAAAAACGCCTCGAACCCGCCTTGCGTGACGCAGCCGTGCCCGACGAACCGGCCGGCGCGCGGCGCGCCGACGCCGGGGAAGCGCCCGCTGCCGCCGCGTCTGCCGCCGTCGGCGTGCGGCGAAAGAAAGCACCCGAACAGGTGCGCGCGCAGTTGCTGGCGGCCGCATCGGAAATCGCGACCCGTCACGGCGTGGCCGCGTTGACGCTCGACGCGGTGGCCGAGCGCGCGGGCGTCACGAAAGGCGCGCTGCAATATCACTTCGCGAACAAGCAGGGGTTGCTCGATGCGTTGTTCGGGCAGGCGACCGAGCGTTTCGCGACGCAGATGGAAGCGCGTCGGGCTGCCGATCCGCACGGCGAAGGGGCGGCGGCGCGCGCGTATCTGCATGCGGTGCTCGACACGGCGCAGCCGGCGGCGAGTACCGACGTGCTGCGCGTGCTGGTCGCTTCGATGATTACCGAACAGGAGACGCGCGCGCGCTGGTCGGTGCCGATGCGCGAGTGGACGCGCCCGGACCCGGTGCCGCTCGAGCGGGCGGCGACGCTGATGATCTGCCGGCTCGCGGCCGACGGGCTGTGGATTTCGGAGCTGCTCGACAGTGTCGAGATTTCGGCCGAGCTGCGCGCGGAGATCGTCCGGCAACTGGACCGGATGAGCGGGGGCGAGCCGCCGGCCGTTGCACGCAAGGGGACGCGCGGCGGCCGGCGCGGCTGAGCGCGGTTTCAGTCGGGCGACGACGCGCGAAGTGGCGCGGGCATCCGCTGCGCCTTCGTCATGAAGAACACGCACGTGACGCGCGCGATCACCGTGCGGCCCGTTTCGATCGCTCGTTCATGTGGGTCAGCGCGGCCGTGGACGGGATGGGCATGTGTCCGGCGCGTTTGCTGTTCGTGC
This sequence comes from Burkholderia sp. IDO3, assembly GCF_003366075.1. NCBI lineage: Bacteria > Pseudomonadati > Pseudomonadota > Betaproteobacteria > Burkholderiales > Burkholderiaceae > Burkholderia > Burkholderia sp. IDO3. The sequence continues at coordinate 70,637 of NZ_CP028964.1, read as the reverse complement.
GGCGCGCGCTCGAAATGGGCACGCTGGTGGCCTTCCTCGGGTTTCAGGGAGTGCGCGTGAACGGGGGCATGCGCGGTCTGCTGAAGTCGCGCGCCGATTTGCCGAAGCCGAGATGCTTTCAGGACTGGCTGTTTGCCGAGCTGGACGGGCGCGAATAGCGCTATCGGCATGCGTGGACGCGGCCGGATCCGCTGCCGTCAATCACCGAACAACGCAACCAGATCGGCGATACGCCGAACCCCCGTTTTCCCGAAGATCGCCTTGATCTGGCTGCGCACGGTGCTGATCCGCACGCCGGTGCAGGCCGCGTATTCGGCTGGCGTCTGTCCGCGCGCAATGCCCGTCGCCACCGCCATTTCCGCGCGCGTGAGCGAGAACGGACGCTGCTCCGCTTCCGGTCGCTCGATGCGCCGGAACGGTCGGCGCAACAGCAGCATCGCGAGCGGCCGCGTGTCGGGATCGAGCGGCGCGGTCAATTGCGGCTTCAGCGGCACGACGTGGATTTCCAGCGTCGGGCGCTGCCCGCGATCGAGCGCATAGAGCGGCAACGGTTCGACGATCGGACACGGCGCACACGCATCCCTGACCCGCTGCACGAGTTGCGCCGCGACCTGCGGCGCCCACAGCACGAGCCGATCGGCCTGCGCGCGGATCTCCGTCGATTCCTGCAGCATCGCGAGCGCGGCGGCATTCAGATAGCGCACGCGCAGCGTGTCGTCGACGACGATCACGGCGCGCGGCAGCGCATCGAGCGCCGCGGCCATCAGCGGCTCGCGGCTCGCCGCAGGCGGCGCGGCCGTTTGCCGGAGGCGGAACACGTTCGGCAGGTGATCGAGCACGCGCTGCAGTTCGCGTGTCGTGTGCGCATCGTACGGCCGGTGATTGAGCGGACGATGCACGGCGAGCATCAGCCGCCGGCCGCCATCGAGCCGCATGCCGCCGCACGAGTAGCGCAGCCCTTCGCGAATGTAGAAGTCCTGGTAATACTCGCTGCGCGCGATCACCTGATCGGGCAGGAAGCGATGCATCGGATACATGCGGCCGGCCGGCTCGCGCATCAGCACGCCACGCGCGAGATCGAGACGGTGATAGTGGCTCGCGTACGCATCGGCCCAGGCCGAGCCGTAGCCGGTGAAGTGGTATTCGAGGAAGGTGCCGGTGCGCGCATCGTGCACGAAGCAGTTCGCGGCCCGCGCATCGGCGAGCGCCGTGAGAGCCTTGAGCGCGACATCCCACTGTTCGGGGTCGATGGCGGCCGTGTAGAGCGCCGCGATCGACTCGTCGGCCGATCGTTTCCTGGACATCCCCGTTCCCCCGTTGCCGCACGCGCGGCGCGTCGCGCGTGTCGTCGCACCGCGTTCGCCGGATCGCGCGCGCTGGCACGGGATGTGGACGCGGTGCGATCGATTCTAGCAAGCGTCCTCAATTTTGGGGATGCCGGCGACGGGGCGAGTGTCTACGATCGGCAACAGAATATCGGGGTGCGAATGCAGCCGATGCAGCGCGACGCCGCATGTCGCGCGACTGCGCGGCCTTTGATCCGATGATATGAACGAAGTCGTCGCGCCTGCTGGCGATGTTCTGACACAGGACACGCGTACCGTGCCGGAAGGCGAGTACGACGAGCGGGCGGACGAAGGACCATGCGGCGACGCGCCGATTGCGATGGGCCGGGCGCCGTGTTTCGGGGAGCTTCATCAGATGCTGACTAGAGACTATGTAGAGCGTGAGCTTTCGCACATCCAGCGCATGGTCGCGCTGCTGGAAAGCGATACAGGGGCGGGCGACGTGGTGATGCCGTGCGCGATGCGCGTGAGTCGTCCGAGTTACTGGCGGGGCCGGATCGAAGCGTTGTTGGTCACCCCCGGTTTGCCGCGCGACGTCAGGCGGCTCGGCGATGCGCTGCTCGAGAAGATCGGCGGGATGGAGTCGCGCGTGGCGGTGATGAAGTAGTGGAGGGTGCGCTCGCGGTTTTCATTGAAGACACCTGACGGCGTTGCGTTGCATTGTGTTGCGGCGGTGCCGGGCCGGCGGCATGCGTCGGCCGGCAGTATGATGGATTCGGTGTCGGGTCTCGGCCGACGCGCTCTGTCACTTCAAGACTGCGCCAGCCTGGCGGCCATCGGCTTCGCATGCCCTCGCGCCCCGATTTCCACGACATTGCCGCGCTGTTCCCCGGGCCCGGATATTGCGGCCCGCTGAAATCCACGGACACAGCCACGACGATGTGCGACACGGCCGCACGCGGTCGCCGCCAGACGCGCTATCCGGTCTGACCGGTCAGGAGCGACATCATGCTTACCGCCTTCTTCCTCGTAGCCCTCTTTGCGTTGATCGTCGCCATGCACCGCGGCGTGACCCGCCAGGCCGATGCGAAACTTCGTTCTGAATTCGATGCCGAAGGCGCGCGCGCCGACGTGTCGCGCGGGTTGATGCGGGCTGCGGGATACAGCGTCTGACGCCGGCGACATCCACGAACATATCCACGCGAATCGCCGGATACCCAAAAAGAAAAAGCCACGGATTCCTCCGTGGCTTTCCCATCACGCAGCCGTTTCGCGGCCGCGTATCGCAAGCATCGCGCGAACCGCTTACGCGATCGTCTTCGACCAGTTCGCGTACCAGTTGCGGAACAACGTGTACTGCGCTTCCGCGTAGTTGCGCTGCGCGTCGCTCAGTGCATCCGTTTCGTTGAAGTGCAGCGTGTATTCCGTGTCGCCGTTCAGCACCATCAGGTGCTTGTAGAACAGGACCAGGTCGCAGCCTTCGTCGAACGACGACAGCACGGCCAGCGCCGATTCCAGTTCCTTCGCACGCACACGCGCCACTGCATCGCCTTGCGCGGCCTTCTTGCACAGGTCGACCAGTTGCAGCACTTCGCGCGGCAGCGCGTTGCCGATACCGGTGATCGCGCCTGCTGCGCCGCAGTTCACGAAGCCGTGGAACACTTGCGTGTCGACGCCGGCCATCAGCGTCACGCTATCGTCCTGCGACGTGATGTTTTCCGCTGCGTAGCGCATGTCGGCGGCGCCGCCGAATTCCTTGAAGCCGATCAGGTTCGGATGTGCGCGGCGCAGTTCGAAGAACAGGTCGGCGCGGGTCGCGAAACCGTAGTACGGGCTGTTGTAGATCACGGCCGGCAGGTTCGGCGCGGCGTTCAGGATCGCGGCGAAGTGCGCCTTCTGTGCGGCCGGCGATGCGCCGCGCGACAGCACGCGCGGGATCACCATCAGGCCGTGCGCGCCGACCTTGGCGGCATGCGCCGCGTGCGACACGGCTTCCTTCGAGTTCACGGCGCCGGTGCCGACGATGGTCGGCACGCCGGCTTCGACCAGGCGCGCGACGCCTTCCTGGCGCTGCGCTTCGGTCAGCAGCGGCCAGTCGCCCATCGAGCCGCAATACACCACCGCGCGCATGCCGAGTGCCACCAGCTCCTTGCCCTTCTTGACCAGCGCGTCGAAATCCGGCTGACGGTCAGCGGTGCACGGAGTCATCAGGGCCGGAATGGTGCCGGTAAAAATGTTGTCGCTCATCTCGTTTCCTCATTCAGATAGGGTCAACTGCCATTGCTGGCAACTTGGGCTGTACGCGCCCGCCGTTTCGTCCGCGTGATCGGGACGGCGGTTGGCCACCTCTTGTTTGCCTCGGTGCCGAAACGTTGCCTCCGGTTTCGCCCGAGAGTCAGCCATCGACGAGGTCATTCTAGCCAGTTCGCATATTTTATACAATATAAAATAAAAGGGGCGTGACGAAGGTGGCCGTTCCGGGCGTGTGGAAGGGCGGCGAACCGCGTCGCAGCGGCCTCCGGCGGGGATCGCGGGTGAATCCGGGCGAAGCGGGGCGATGCCTCTCCCGGCGCTTCCGCGTCCGCCCGACGGCCTTCGAAGCCCGGCCGGCGTTCTCGAAACCGATTCCCGCCGTGTTCTCCTCCGACAAAAATCATTCCGTCCGCCAGCTTCCAGCCCGGTCGGCAAACGCCATCCGCCGCGTCGCATTTCCGCCGAAAGCATTTTTGAGATTTCGTAGATCGTGTATTGAATATTGTATAAAATCTTTCGGCGCGCTTACTTGCGAACCGCCCCGTCAAGGGAAATGGAAGATAACGAGAGGAGATACGGAGATGACAAGTCAGGTCGGCGAGGCAGTCTCGCCAGGTAACGCAACCGGCGTGCAGGACGCGGCGTCGAAGCGGGAATTGAAGCGGGTCGTCGCGGCGTCGATGGTCGGCTCGGTGGCGGAGTGGTACGAGTTCTTCCTGTATGGAACGGCGTCGGCACTGGTGTTCGGCACGCACTTCTTCAAGAAGACGGGCAACCCGATCGACGGCCTGCTCGCCGCGTTCGCACTGTATGCGGTGGGCTTCGCCGCGCGTCCGATCGGCGGGCTGGTGTTCGGTTACTACGGCGACAAGTTCGGCCGCAAATATCTGCTGCAGGTGAGCCTGGTCGTGGTCGGCATCACGACCTTCCTGATGGGGTGCCTGCCGACCTTCGATTCGATCGGCTACTGGGCGCCGGCGCTGCTGGTCACGCTGCGCCTGATCCAGGGCTTCGCGTTCGGCGGCGAATGGGGCGGCGCGATCCTGCTGGTCAGCGAACACAGCCCCGACAACCGCCGCGGCTACTGGGCCAGCTGGCCGCAAGCCGGCGTGCCGGCCGGCAACCTGGTCGCCACCATCATCCTGCTGGTGTTGTCGAGCGCGCTGTCGGAGGCCGACTTCCTGTCATGGGGCTGGCGCGCGGCGTTCTGGTTCTCGGCGGTGGTGGTGCTGATCGGTTTCTGGATTCGCCGCAAGGTCGACGATGCGCCGATCTTCAAGGAAGCGCAGGCGCGCCGCGAGAAGAAGCAGGAAAAGCAGCTCGGCGTGGTTCACGTGCTGAAGTATCATTGGCGTCAGGTGCTGATCGGCATCGGCGCGCGTTTTGCCGAGAACATCCTGTACTACATGGTCGTCACGTTCTCGCTGACTTATCTGAAGCTGGTCGTCGGCTTCGACACCACGCGGATCCTGAAGCTGATGTTCGCGGCCAACGCGATCCACTTCATCTTCATCCCGCTGATGGGGCTGATGTCCGACCTGGTCGGCCGCAAGCCGGTGTACCTGACGGGCGCCGTGCTGACCGCCGGCTGGGGCTTCGTCGCGTTCCCGATGATGGACACCGGCAACGACTGGATCATCATGGCCGCGATCGTGCTGGGCCTGTTCATCGAATCGATGACGTACTCGCCGTATTCGGCGCTGATGACGGAGATGTTTCCGACCAACGTGCGCTATACCGCGCTGTCGCTGTGCTACCAGGTCGCGCCGCTGATGGCCGGCTCGCTCGCGCCGCTGATCGGGCTGTCGCTGCTGGATCGCTATCATTCGTCGACGCCGATCGCGCTTTATCTGGTCGCGGCGGCGGCGATCTCGATCGTGTGCGTGGGGCTCGCGAAGGAAACGCGGGGGAAGTCGCTGCGCGACGTCGATGCCGAGGCCAATCGGCGCACGCGTGCGTGATTCCGGCGGCCGAAACCGGCGCGCATGCATGGAAGCCACCCGCGCGGGTGGCTTTTTCGATGGAGCGGCGCAAGCGCGGCGCTGCGTCGAGATATCCTGCCGTCGGCGCTCGGCGGCAGGGGCGCTCTGCTAATATTGTAGAAAATATGCAATATCCGTCGCCGCGGCGTCGGCGCTTGCCTGACCGCCATCCCCAGCCCGAACCGCAACATGAACGAGAAACGCCCAGCTCTTGTCTACGCCACCCGCGCCGAAGCCGCGGCGAACGAATTGCGCCGCCGCATTCTGACGGGAGAGTATGTCGACGGCTATCAGCTGCGCCAGGATGCGCTGGCCACTGAACTGGGCATCAGCCGCATCCCGCTGCGCGAAGCGCTGGTGCAGCTCGAAAGCGAAGGGCTCGTGAAGATCCTGCCGCACAAGGGCGCGATCGTGTCGGAGCTGTCCCCGGAGGACATCACCGAACTGTTCGAGCTGCGCGCGCTGCTGGAGCCCGTGCTGCTGAAAAAATCCATTCCGAAGCTGACCGTCGACGATTTCGCGCGGCTCGACGCGATCCTCGAGGAATACAGCGCCGTGCTGCACGCGAGCCAGTCCGGGCGCTGGGGCGAACTGAACACCGAACTCCATCATCTGCTGCTGTCGCGCGCCGACCAGCCGAAGACGGCCGCGATCGTCGCGTCGCTGCTGCAGCAGACGGACCGCTACACGCGTGTGCAACTGTCGCTGTCCGAAGCCGCGCGCGACGTCGCGGAATCCGAGCACGCCGAACTGGTCGCGTTGTGCCGCAAGGGCGATACGCGTACGGCGGCATCGCTGCTGAAGCGGCATATCGAGCATGCGGGCGGCGAGTTGAATGCGTTTTTGCGGGACCGGCGCGCCGGTCGCTGACATCGTTGCCGCGCACCGCGCGGCGCAAACCTGCCGTGGTCGATTGCCGCGCTGACGTTCCGATGTTCCGCATCGCACCCCTCCTTTCACGATTCGCGTATCGCGGCGAGCACGCATCATGCGTGCCCGCCGCGACGCCACGCGAGCCGTCGTCGGCCCGTGTGACGGAATCGCGCAAGCGCGGTGCGCTCGCAACCCCGCCCCCGATCCCCCGCACGAACGCAGGAAACCGGGGGCGTCGTATCGTCGTTACAACGACGGCACCCACGTCGAGCCGAACGGGTTCGACTGATCGATGCCCGGGAAGTCGACGAACGCCTTGCTGCAGTCGAGCACGCTGGCCGGGTCGATCGGGCGGGTCGCGGTGCCGTTCACGACGACGCGGTTCGCGGTCGACGCGAACACCGGCAGGTTCACGTTGCGCAGCGTGAGGTTCGCGTCGGATGCGATCGTCGAGATGCCGTCGGGCGTGTCGGCCACCACGTCGGTCAGCGACATCACGAGCGGGAACGCCGGTTCGCCGTAGCCGCCGGTATTCGCTTCGAACCCCTGCAGCTTCACGCCCGCCGTGCCCATGATCACGACGTGGGCGATCGAGATGTCATGGAAGTCCGGATACAGCGGCCCGCCGGCCGGCACGGCCTTGGTGCTGTAGTACGGCGTGAACAGCAACGCGTTCTTCGCGTCGCGGATGCAGATGTTCGAGTAGTGGATGTTGCTCACCTCGCCGCCGCGCGCGTAGTCGGACTTGATCCGCAATCCTTCCTCCGAATCCCGGAACGAATTGTCGTAGACCTGAACCGCGAGGCGCTCGGCCGGCGCACGCTCGTGGCGTTGCGGGGCCGTGGCGGCTTCGCAGTCAGTCATCCTATAACTATGGAAATGAAAACGAAAGATGGCGGTTGGCGTCGGGAAAACGACACAGCGGCGCGTCGATTCAAATACGAACCTATTTCCGGAAAACGTTTCGCCGGCTTTCCGCTAAACAGAGAACGCTTTTCCCCTTGAGCGGCTCTAAACCCGCATCAGAAGCCGTTATAGGGGTATGCACCAAGTGAGTTAAACGATTAACCGACGTACATTTCCAGCGACACGTCATACAACGTATGACTGCGATGAGACGAAAGGCCGGGCACCGACGCTTGCGGAGGGCGCCACGATCGCCGCGAAACAACGAGCAACCATCAAGGAGACTGACGATGAAACACCGATTCACCCGCTCCCGTACTGCACTGGCCGTCGCGCTGATGGCCGGCTTCGCGGCCTCCGCCCATGCCCGCGTGTTCCGCTCGGCGGACGTGCACGGCGACAACTTCCCGACCAACATGGCGGTCAAGTACATGGGCGACGAGCTGTCGAAGATGACGGGCGGCAAGGACTCGATCAAGGTGTTCGGCAACAGCGCGCTCGGCTCGGAGAAGGACACGGTCGACCAGGTGCGGATCGGCGCGATCGACATGGCGCGCGTGAACGGTGCGTCGTTCAACGAGATCGTGCCGGAGTCGCTGATCCCGTCGTTCCCGTTCCTGTTCCGCGACATCGATCATTTCCGCAAGGCGATGTACGGCCCGGCCGGCCAGAAGATCCTCGACGCGTTCTCGGCGAAGGGGATGATCGCGCTGACGTTCTACGAGAGCGGCGCGCGCTCGATCTACGCGAAGCGCCCGGTGCGCTCGCCGGCCGACATGAAGGGGCTGAAGGTGCGCGTGCAACCGTCCGACCTGATGGTCGACGAAATCAAGGCGATGGGCGGCACGCCGACGCCGATGCCGTTCGCCGAGGTGTACACGGGCCTGAAGACGGGCCTCGTCGATGCAGCGGAAAACAACATGCCGTCGTACGAAGAAACCAAGCACTACGAAGTGGCGCCCGACTACTCGGAGACGGAACACGCGATGACGCCGGAAGTGCTGGTGTTCTCGAAGAAGATCTGGGACACGCTGTCGCCGCAGGAGCAGACGGCGATCCGCAAGGCCGCGGCCGATTCGGTGCCGTACTACCAGAAGCTGTGGACGGCGCGCGAGGCCTCGGCGCAGCAGACGGTGACGAAGGGCGGCGCGAAGATCGTGCCGGCCGCGCAGATCGACCGCGCGGCGTTCGTGAAGGCGATGCAGCCGCTGTGGAGCAAGTATGAAAAGACGCCGCAGATGAAGCAGATCGTCGACGAGATCGAGGCGACCAAGTGACCCGTCGCACTTCCCTGAACGGCGCGGCGGCCGTGGGCTCTCCGGACGCGGCCGCCGCGGACGGGGCGGCACCGTGCCGCCCGCGCGCGGCCGCGCCGCGCTTGCGCTGCGTGAACGACCTGCTGTTTCGCGCGCTGGCCGTGATCGCGTCGCTGTGTCTCGCGGCGCTCACGCTGCTGGTGTTCTATGCGGTCGTGATGCGCTACGTGTTCGAGAACGCCCCCGACTTCGTCGAGCCGATCGCGTTGTTGCTGGTGATCGTGATCGCGATGTTCGGCGCGGCGATGAAGGTGCGCGACGGCGGCCATATCGGCCTCGACTCGCTCGTGCGGCGTCTGTCGGCGGGCCCGCGCACGGCGGTGATCGCGATCCAGCACCTGAGCCTGATCGCGTTCGCGATCGCGATCATGATCGGCTGCGGCAGCATGGCCGCCGAGACGATGGGCGACCGCATTCCGATCATCGGGCTGCCCGAAGGCGTGCGCTACCTGATCACGATTCCCGCGGCGATCGCCATCATCCTCTTCTCGCTCGAGCACCTGCTCGCGCTTCGTCGCTCTCCGTCGGGACAATAACGCCATGGAACTCGCGATTCTGTCCGTCAGTTTTCTGATATTCCTCGTGCTCGGCGTGCCCGTTTCGTTCGGGCTCGGGCTGGCATGCGTGCTGACCTACATGGTCGAAGGGCTGCCGATCGCAACCGCGATGCAGTCGATGATCTCGGGGATGAACGCGTTCTCGTTCCTCGCGGTGCCGTTCTTCATCTTCTCCGGCGAACTGATGCTGCACGGCGGCATCGCGGACCGGATCCTGCGCTTCGCGCAGGCGACCGTCGGCCATTTCCGCGGCGGTCTCGGGATGGCCAACGTCGTCGCGTGCACGCTGTTCGGCGGCGTGTCGGGCTCGCCGACCGCCGATACGTCCGCGATGGGCGGCGTGGTGATTCCGCTGATGAAGCGCGAAGGCTACAGCGCGGCCTACGCGGTCAACGTGACGACCCACGCGTCGCTCGCCGGCGCGCTGATGCCGACGTCGACCAACATGATCATCTACGCGTTCGCCGCGCAGGGGATCACGGGGCTGCTGCACGGCGAGCAGGTGAGCGGCGTGTCGATCGGCGACCTGCTGTTCTCCGGGCTGCTGCCGGTGTTGTGGGTGATGGGCTTCGTGCTCGCCGCCGCGTACTGGCAGGCCGTGCGTCACGGCTATCCGCGCCGTGAGGACGGCTCGTCGGCGCTGCCGCTGTTCCCGGGCTGGTATGCGGTGCTGCGCAGCTTCGTCGGCGCGGTGCCGGGGCTGATGGTGATCGCGATCATCCTCGTGTGCGTGGCGAAAGGGATTGCGACGGCGACCGAAGCGGCCGCGATCGCGGTGGTGTATTCGCTCGTGCTGACCGCGTTCGTGTACCGCACGCTGACCGTCGAGAAGCTGCGCCGCGCGCTGTCGCATGCGGCGCGTACGACGGGCGTCGTGCTGCTGCTGATCGCCGTGTCCAACATGCTGCGTTTCCAGATGTCGTACCTGGAGATTCCGGATGCGATCGAAGGGCTGCTGAAGCAGTCGACCGCCGCGCCGTGGCTGATGCTGCTGTACATCAACGTCATCCAGGTGTTCCTCGGCACGTTCGTCGACATGGCCGCGCACATCCTGATCACGACGCCGCTGTTCCTGCCGATCGCGATGGCGTGCGGCGTCGGGCCGGTGCAGTTCGGGATCATGCTGCTGCTGAACTGCTCGCTCGGCCTCGTGCACCCGCCGATCGGCTCCGTGCAGTTCGTCGGCTGCGCGATCGGCAACGTGTCGATCGGTGAGACGACGAAGATGGCGTGGCCTTACTACCTCGCGATCTTCAGCGCGATCAACATCGTCACGTATCTGCCGTTCTTCTCGACCTGGCTGCCGAGCCTCATCAGCGGTCACGCGGTGTACTGATCGCTTGCCGGTGTACTGATCGTTTGCATGACCTGCCGCGGCGCCGGACGAATCACGTCGTTCGGCGCCGCAATCACATGTGCCGCCTCGTTTCCCGACCTCGAATGCCATGAACATGAAGACACTTCGGCGCGCCGCCGCGGCCGCCGCATTCGCGCTGGCCGCATCGGCCGCGCACGCCGCGACGTATGCGTACGTCTCCAACAGCGACAGCCGCGACATCTCGGTGTTCGGCGTCGACACGTCGAACGGCGCGCTGCGCGCGATCGAGACCGTGCCGGTCGGCGGCACCGTGATGCCGATGGCGCTGTCGCCCGATCATCATCGGCTGTATGCGGCGCTGCGCTCGACGCCGTATCGCGTCGTCAGCTTCGCGATCAATCCGCTCGACGGGCGGCTGATCGAGCTGGGCCGCGCGCCGCTCGCGGAAAGCATGGCCTACGTGTCGACCGATGCGTCGGGCCGCTACCTGTTCTCCGCGTCGTACGGCGGCAATCTGCTGGCGGTGAACCGGATCGGCGCGAACGGCGTCGCGGGCGACGTGCAGCAGACGATCAGGACCGGCCCGATGGCGCACGCGATCCGGCAATCGCCGGACGGCCGTTATGCGTTCGCGTCGGTGCTCGGCGCCGATGCGTGGCTGCGTCTGCCGTTCGATGCGGCGCACGGCACGCTGACCGACACGGTCGAGCCCGCGTACCGGCTGCCGGAGAAGTCGGGGCCGCGCCATTTCGTGTTTTCGTCGAACGGGTGGTTCGCGTATCTGATCGACGAGCTCGACGGCAAGCTGCACGTGATCGCGCTGTCGCACGGCGATGCCGATGCGCGGCCGGTCCAGACCGTGTCGATCCTGCCGCCGGATTTCCACGGCGACAAACCGTGGGGCGCGGATCTGCATTTGACGCCGGACGGTGCGTTCCTCTATGCGTCGGAGCGCACGTCGAGCACGCTCGCGGCATACCGTGTCGACGCAGCGTCAGGCAGGCTGACGCGCATCGGTACGTTCGTGACCGAGCAGCAGCCGCGCGGCTTCGCGATCGATCCGTCGGGCCGGTATCTGCTCGCGGCCGGGCAATTGTCGCCGATGCTCGCGGTGTACCGGATCGACCGGAGCACCGGGCAACTCGACGCGATCGGCAAGTATCCGGTCGGCAAGGGCGCGAACTGGGTCGAGATCGTCACGTACGACGGGACGAACTGACGGCCGGTGCGGCACGGGTTACGCGCGTTCGCCGATCGGCGTGAGCTTGCGCTCGCGCGCGCGGCCCTCGTCGGCGCCGCGGCGAATCAGGTCCTGCGCTTCCGCGCGGCTTCCGACACACGGCGCGGAACCGGGCAGCGGCCGGCGCGCCGACTCGCGCAGCGCGAGCACCGACACGATGCCGATGAACGACGCCCCCATCAGGTAGTAGGCCGGCATCATCAGGTCGCCGGTGCGATCGACGAGCCACGCGGTGACGAGCGGCGTCGTGCCGCCGAACAGCGACACCGACACGTTGAAGCCGATCGCGAGCGCGCCGTAGCGGATCCGCGTCGGGAAGAGGGCGGGCAGCGCCGACGGCATCACGCCGGTGAAGGTCGACAGCAGCGTGCCGTAGATCAGCATCCCGCCGAACACGGGCAGCATCCCGCCGGTGCGGATCAGCAGCAGCGCCGGCACCGACAGCACCAGCAGCCCGACGCAGCCGAACATCATCACCGGCTTGCGGCCGAGCCGGTCCGACAGATGCCCCGCGTAGAGCGTCATCGGCATCATCAGCACCATCACGAGCAGCACCATGAAGAGCCCGTGCGTTTCGTTGAAGTGCAGCGTCGCGGACAGGTAGTTCGGCAGGTACGACAGCGCCATGTAGTCGGTCACGTTGAAGATCAGCACGAGCCCGACGCACTGGAGCAGCGGCCGCCACTGTTCGGCGAGCAGCGTGCCGAACGACTGTTTCGGGCGCGATCGTTCGTCCGCCTCGCGTGCTTCCGCTTCCTTCTTGAACGCCGGCGTTTCCTCGAGCTTGAGCCGCACGTACAGGCCTACGAGGCCGAGCGGGCCCGCGATGAAGAACGGCACGCGCCAGCCCCATGACAGCAGCGCTTCCTGCGACAGCGTCGCCGTCAGCACCGCGACGGTCGCCGCGCCGAGCGTGTAGCCGATCAGCGTGCCGAACTCGAGGAAGCTGCCCATGAAGCCGCGGCGCCTGTCGGTCGAGAATTCGGCGATGAAGGTGGCGGCGCCGCCGTATTCGCCGCCGGTCGAGAAGCCCTGCACGAGACGGGCGACGAGCAGCAGCACGGGCGCCATGATGCCGATCGATGCGTAGCTGGGGATCAGGCCGATCGCGAAGGTGCCGACGGCCATCATGATCATCGTCGCGGCGAGCACGCGCTGGCGGCCGATACGATCGCCGAGCGGGCCGAACACCATGCCGCCGAGCGGGCGCACGAGGAACGCGGCCGCGAACGTGCCGAAGGTCGCGAGCAACTGCGCGGACGGGCTGCCGGACGGGAAGAACACCTTGCCGAGCGTGACGGCGATGTAGCTGTAGACGCCGAAGTCGAACCATTCCATCGCATTGCCGAACGCCATCGCCCCGACCGCGCGCTTGAGGACGGCGGAATCGACGATCGTGATGTCATCCAGCTTGAGGGCCTTGCGTGAAGACCGGGCTTTCGCGGCGTACGCGTGCGATGAACTCAAGGAATGCTCCTGGCAGGGCCGTCGCCGCCGGACGGCAGGTGTGCGGCGCGCAGGCCGCAGGACCGTCGGGGACGAGGGCGGTTGTCTCTGGATCGCCGTGATGTCGAGGATGCGGCACGCAGCACGCGACATCCGGCGAGTGTGTTGGTGTGAAGCAGTGTAGAGAAACGGGCGGAGCCGGCTATCGGTCATGCGCCCGGAAACCGGTCGTAAACGACACGGTTGGCGCAGCGGGACAACCCGCCGCGCGGCAGGGGCAGGCGCGCATCCCGCGGTCCGGGCAGTGGCGCGAGTGGTCTATACCGGGCCGGGACGAGCACGAATGTCGCACGATGTGGCGCGTGCGGCATTCACGCGGAACGATGGGATGAACGCGGATTCACATGGTGCGAAAGTCGCCGTGAATCCGGACGGAAAACGATTCGGAGTGCGAATGCAGAGCGACGACGGTTCGACACAACCGCCGCCGCTCGTGCATCAGAACATGTGGCGGATCCCGACGTTCGCGCCGACGGTCGTTCCGGTGACCGCGTAAAGCGCGTTGGTGATCCCGAGCCCGGTATCCATCGCACCGTGGTTGTTGACCATCGCGACCTGTGCGTAGAGCGCGGTCGCTTTCGACAGGTTGTAGCTCGCGCCGACGGCCGCGAGCAGCGAGTGATTGGCCGTGTCGTTGCGATCGCTCGTGAACCACACGCCGCCGTTCACGTCGACGGCCGGCGTCGCCTGGTAGTCGAGGCCGCCGCCGTAGACGTTGCTGCTGAACGAGCCGCCGACCTTGTAGCTCGCGAACGACGCCTTCGCGGTGACCGGGCCGAACCGGTACGCGGCGCCGATCGTGCGCCCGACGAACGCGACGGCGCTCGGCGTCGGCGTCGGGTCGGTGCCGTCGTTGCCGTCGTAGAACGCGGCGTTGATCATGAAGCCGCCATGCTCGTACTTGAGGCTCGCCGAGTACTGGCGGCCGGCCTGGAAGTCGCCGGCCTTGCCGCCGAGCGCGATCATCGCGCTGCCGGTGAGGCCGGCGATCGTCGGGCTCGTGTACGACACGGCGTTCGGGTTGAACAGGCCCGTCACGAGCACGTTGTCGACGTAGTTGACCAGCCCGCTGCCGAAGTGCGAGAAGCTGCGCGGGTCCGAATCGAAGATCGCGAGCAGGAACGGCGAGTACTGCACGCCGGCCTTGACCGTGCCGAAGCCGCCGTCGAGCCCGACCCACGCTTGGCGGCCGAAGAAGTTGCCGTTCGAATGGGCGAACGCGCCGTTGGTGACGGCAAAGCCGCTTTCGAGCTGGAACCGGGCCTTGAGGCCGCCGCCGAGATCCTCGGTGCCGGTCATCCCGAACGTCGTCGGCGTCATGCCGGTGTCGGTCATCGCGAACTGATGGCCCGCGTTCCCGCCGGTGGCGGCGTCGAGCGTCTTGCTCGTATACAGCACGGCGGCGTCGAGGTTGCCGTACAGCGTCACGCTGCTTTGCGCGAAGCCGCTGGTACTGGCCAGCGCGCCTGCCAGCGCGGTGCAACCGATCACGATTCTGCTTTTCATTGAGTGTCTCCAGTGTTGTGTTGTTGTACGTCGATGCATCGAACAGGGGATGCGACGGACGCCCGCGTGGCGGTGTCCGGCGCGCGGGCCGCGCACGCGGGGTGGGGGCGCGGCGGGACGCACGTGCGCGGTCGGGTAGCGGCCGCGTGAGGCGCGTTCATGGCGGGGATGGATGCCGGAACGCGCGTGCGTCGAAGATGTGGGGTGAAGCCAGCCTCTCCGGTCAGAGCGAGCGGCCAAGCTGGTCGAGGATCGCCGGATTCTCGAGCGTGGAGGTGTCCTGCGTGATCGCCTCGCCCTTCGCGAGCGAGCGCAGCAGGCGCCGCATGATCTTGCCCGAGCGCGTCTTCGGCAGGTTGTCGCCGAAGCGGATGTCCTTCGGCTTCGCGATCGGCCCGATCTGCTTGCCGACCCAGTCGCGCAACGTCTTCGCGAGCGCCGCGGCCTCCTCGCCTTCCGGGCGCGAACGCTTCAGCACCACGAACGCGACCACCGCCTCGCCCGTCGTGTCGTCCGGGCGCCCGACCACCGCCGCTTCGGCAACCAGTTCGTGCGACACCAGCGCCGACTCGATCTCCATCGTGCCGAGCCGGTGGCCCGACACGTTCAGCACGTCGTCGATCCGGCCCATGATCGTGAAGTAGCCGGTGTCCTTGTCGCGCACGGTGCCGTCGCCGGCCAGATACAGCCGTCCGCCGAGCTCCTCGGGGTAGTAGCTCTTCCTGAAGCGCTCCGGGTCGCCCCAGATCGTGCGGATCATCGCCGGCCACGGGCGCTTGACGACGAGGATGCCGCCTTGCCCGTTCGGCACGTCCTGGCCCGTCTCGTCGACCACCGCCGCCATGATGCCCGGCAGCGGCAGCGTGCACGAACCCGGCACCGTCGGCGTCGCGCCCGGCAGCGGCGTGATCATGTGGCCGCCGGTTTCGGTCTGCCACCACGTGTCGACGATCGGGCAGCGTTCCTGGCCGACGTGCTTGTGGTACCACATCCACGCTTCCGGATTGATCGGCTCGCCGACCGTGCCGATGATGCGCAGGCTCGACAGGTCGTAGCTCTTCGGGTGGATCTTGTCGTCGGCCTCGGCGGCCTTGATCAGCGAACGGATCGCGGTCGGCGCGGTGTAGAACACCGTGACCTTGTGGTCGCCGATCATCTTCCAGAAGCGGCCGGCGTCGGGCCAGGTCGGCACACCCTCGAACACCACCTGCGTGCCGCCGCATGCGAGCGGGCCGTACGTGATGTACGTGTGGCCGGTGACCCAGCCGATGTCGGCCGTGCACCAGAACACGTCGTCGGGTTTCCAGTCGAAGGTCCACTTCATCGTCTGCGCGGCCCACAGCAGGTAGCCGCCCGTGCTGTGCTGCACGCCCTTCGGCTTGCCGGTCGAGCCCGACGTATAGAGGATGAACAGCGGATGCTCGGCGCCGACCCATTCCGGCGCGCAGGTGTCGGGCTCGGCGTCCGCCAGCTCGTGCATCCACAGGTCGCGCTCGGCGTGCCAGTCGATCTTGCCGCCGGTGCGGCGATAGACGATCACGCTCTTGACGGCTTCGCAGCCGCCCATCGCGATGGCTTCGTCGGCGATGCTCTTGAGCGGCAGCGTCTTGCCGCCGCGCGCCTGTTCGTCGGCGGTGACGAGCGCGACGGCGCCGACGTCGACGAGGCGTTCGTTCAGCGATTTCGCGGAGAAGCCGCCGAACACGACCGAGTGCGTCGCGCCGATGCGCGCGCAGGCCTGCATCGCGACGATGCCTTCGATCGACATCGGCATGTAGATGACGACGCGGTCGCCCTTGGCGATCCCGCGTTTCTTCAGCGCATTGGCGAAGCGCGACACGCGTGCGAGGAGGTCGGCATAGGTGACGCGCGTGACGGTGCCGTCGTCGGCCTCGAAGATCACCGCGACGCGCTGGCCGTTGCCGGCTTCGACGTGGCGGTCGAGGCAGTTGTACGACGCGTTGAGCTCGCCGTCGTCGAACCACTTGTAGAACGGTGCGTCGCGCTCGTCGAGCACCTGGGTGAACGGCTTGTGCCAGTTGAGGCCCTCGCGTGCGAGACGCGCCCAGAAGCCTTCGTAATCGCGCTCGGCTTCGGCGGCCAGCGCCTGGTAGGCCGGCATGCCGGAAATGTTTGCGCGCTCGCGCGTGTCGGCCGTCGGTTCGAAGATCCGGCGTTCCTGAAGGATCGATACGATGGCGGTCAAGGTGTTCTCCATGAAAATCGCGGGTTGTGGCTTGCCTGTCGAAACGCAACTTGCATGCCAATCGCGTGCCGGTATCCGGCCGGAACGGCGTCAGCGCCGTCCTTTCGCGGTTTTCATCGTTCGATCCGGACTGCAAAGCATTGGAGGAGGGAATATCGGGCGTCGTCACCGCCGCGCGCGTTGCGTCGAAATGCAGCAGCGGTGTTGCAGGCGTCAACATGGCGGGCAACGCGCGACGTGCGTTGCCCGCACCGCCGGCCGCACGCGCGCTACGCGATGAACGACCGGAGCACGCCGAACGCGTCCGACGCACGAAGACGGTCGAGCGCCGACGCCTCGATCTGACGCACGCGTTCGGCGGACAGATTCAGATGGCGGCCGATGTCGCGCAGCGAGCATCCCTCGCCCGCATGCAGCCCGTAGCGCAGCCGCAGGACCATCGCTTCGCGCGGCGGCAGCCGGTCGATCGCGCACGCGACGGCATCGCGCAACTGCGCGGCACCGGCGGCGTCTTCGGGCGACGGCATCGCCGGGTCCGGCACGACGTCGACGAAGGTCATCTCGCCGTCCGGCGACACCGGCACGTCGGTCGACATCGGCTCCTTCACGATCGCCATCAGGTCGCGGACTTTGTCGACCGGCTCGCCCATGTGCACGGCGAGTTCCGCCGGCGTCGCGGTCGCGCCCGAGCGCTGCCGATGGTCGCGCGCGAGCCGCTTCAGCTTGTTGAGCGCGTCGACCGTGTGGGTCGGCACGCGGATCGTGCGCCCGAGGTCGGCGAGCGCATGCGTGATCGCCTGCCGGATCCACCACGTCGCGTAGGTCGAAAACCGGAAGCCGCGCCGGTAGTCGTAGCGCTCGATGGCTTTCAGCAGCCCGATGTTGCCTTCCTGGATCAGGTCGGCGAACGGCAGGCCGCGATCGGGGTAGCGCTTCGCGATCGACACGACCAGCCGGAGATTCGCATCGAAGAGCCCCGTGCGCGCCGGCTGCATCGCGCGTTCGATGGCCGCGAGACGCGCATCGAGCGACGCGGTTGCCCGCGGCGGCAGTGCCGATGCAGCCGCGTCGCGCACGATCGCGTCGCGTGCATCGACGAAGTCGGCCGCCCGTCGCGTCAGCGCCGGCCCGCAGGCGGGATGCGCGGCAATGCACGACGCGAGCCAGCCGCGGTGATCGTCGTCGTCCGACCGCGCGAACGACGGCGCGATGCCGATGTCGCCCAGCATGCGTTCCAGCCGGCCGCGCAAGGCACGGTGCCGGCGTGCGCGGGCGCGCAACGGCTCGCTCATCCGCTCGAGCGCGCGCGCGGACAGGCGCAATGTGCCGAGCAGCGCCGCGGCGTCGCGTACGGGCGAGCGATACGCGGCGGAAGCGGTGCCGCCGGACGCCAGCGCCGCGCGCATGCCGTCCGCGAGCGCGTCGATGCGGGCGAGCCGCGCGACGACCGCGGCGCGCCACGCGGAATCGTCCTGCCGCGCCTGCGCGTCATCGCCGTCCTGGTGCGAGGGTTCGGCGGTGGAGCCGGACGATTCCTCCGTTGCGGCGCCGGCAGACAGCGCATCGTCGCGCGGCCCCTCGGCGAGAAAGATCACATAGGTCGACGCGGCGCTCCGGCGTTCGGCGATTTCGCGGCGAATCGACACCAGCGCATCGAGCGCATCCGGATCGCCGCACAGCACCGCGGCCGACGCCGCGCGGCCGCGCTCGATCCGCTGCGCGTACGCGAATTCCTCGTTGCGCGTGAGGAGCGGCGTCGTGCCCATCTCGCGCAGATACAGCCGGACCGGATCGGTCGTGCGCGGCACGAGCAGGTCGGCCGCGGCGAGCGTGCCGGCACCGTCGGCCCATGCGCGCACGGGCGGCGCGGGCCGGAAGTAGCGTTCGAGCGTCCAGCCGCTCGCGGTATCGGCGCGGTCGCACACCGCGATGCCGAGTTCGCCGAGCACCGCGGCGGCCGCGTCGATGCCGCTGTCGTTCGCGTCATCGTCGGGCAGTGCGTCGATGATGTCGCCGCGTGTGACGAAGCCGCGCGCGAGGCCGGTCGCGATCAGCGCATGCAGATGCGCGCCGGCATGCGGCAGCGAACCGTCGTCGGGCGTGACGACAGGCGCCGGCGCGTGCCGCGCCGGCATCCCGTCGCGCGATGCGTCACGCGCGCTTCGCATACACGTTGCACCAGCCGTCCGCCGCCACCGACTTGCCGCCGAACATCGGGCACGTGCCGCTCGCGTCGGCCGCTTCGCCCTTGTAGAAGCGGCAATTCGCGCAGCGCTCGCCGGCCTGGTATTTCGGGAACTTCGCGGTGTCGACGCTCGATGCACGGGCGCGATAGCCGAGCGTCTTCGCGGCGGCGTCGTTCTCGTCGACGAGCGGCGGCGCCGCGAGTGCCGCACGCGAGGCAGCGAGCGCCGCGCACAGGCCGAGGGTGTTGACGATGAAGGTTCTGCGGGAGGTGGGGTGCGTCACGGTCGTTTCCTGGTGAAGATGAAATCGTGGGGAAGGGCGCGGCCCGCGTCGCGTGGCGGGGCCGCTTGCCCGGGGGTTACTGGCTCGCGTCCTTGTGCGCGGCGGGGCCCGCGATGAGCGGCGCGGTCGAGGCACGCGCGGTATCGGCCGTCAGCTTGCCGTTGCCGGCGACATAGCCGTTCGACGCGAGCAGGAAGGCCATCAGGTCCGCGTAGTCATCGTCCTTCAGCTTGCCGGGCTGGTCGGCGGGCATGTTGGTCGCCATGTAGCCGAACACGCCGCCGATCGTCAGGTGCGAGTGCGACAGCGGCGCGAACGACGGACCGCTCAACGCGGGCGCGGTATTGCCTTCGAGGTCGGCGCCGTGGCATTTCGCGCACGCATTGCCGTAGATCGCCTTGCCGTGAGCGGCCTGTGCGGCGTCGAATGCAGGGGCCGCGTCGCCGCCGGTGCTCGCCGCGACGCGGATGAAGCCGCCGCCGGCGGGCAGGTTGCGCGCGCGCAGCAGGCCGCCGGGCGCGTGCAGGCCGGCTGCCATCGCGCCGTCGGCGAAGCGCGACGGCACGCGCGACTCGTGCGCTTCGAGCGCACTGCCGGGCAGCGCCCACTTGCGGGTCAGCGCCGCGAGCCGGCCGTCGTGCTTCATCTGCGTGAGCGTTGCGTCGATCCGCTGCTGCAACGCAGCCGAGCGCGGCGCGAATGCAAACGTGAGCTGCCAGTCCGCATACGGAGACGACGTCGCGCCGACGCGGAACGTCTGCTTCGGATGCGCGGCCTGATACGCGACGACGGCCGGATACCAGACGATCGCGCGATGCGCGCGGCCGCGGGCGACCGCGTCGACCGTTTGCTCGGACGTATTCTCGAGATCGAAGCGCGCGTCCTTCTGCTGGACCGCGATCAGTTGCGCGGGGCTCGCGTAGGTCGCCGCGACGATTTCGCGGCCGGCCGGCGGTGCGCCCGCGTCGCGGCGCGTGACGCTGACGTAGCCCGAACGCAGGTAGCCCTGCGAGAACAGCAGCTTCGTGTCGGATGCGTCGGCGATCGCCGAGCGCGGGAAGCCCGCGAGCACGTCGCAATCGCGTTCGAGGATGCCCGCGAGTTCGTGTGCGGAGACGCCGTCGTCGTCGCTGCCGCCGGCGTCGTGTGCGGAAAAGGTGGCGGCGACGCCGGCCGTGCGGAACACGTCGCGGGCGACGGCCTTGTCGAGTGCGGCCGTCGGCGTGCCGGGCAGCGAGCAGATACGCACCGGCGTCGCGGCCGTGGACAGCGCCGGGGTCAGCGCTGTGCCCGCCGCGAGCGCACAGGCCACGGCGAGGCGGGAAAGTCGAAGGTTCATGATCGTCGCTCGGTTGGAAACGGGGAGGCGCCCGCGCCGTCGGCGCGGGCGCAATGCGGTCGACCGGACGTCGATCAGCCGCGGTTCAGGGCGAACACGTACAGCGTGCCGCCGCGCGGCACGTCGTCCGCCGCCTTGGCCATCGGGCCGCCCCAGATCGGGTTCGCGCCGCCGTAGCCTGCCAGGACTGCTACGTACTCCTTGCCGTCGACTTCAAACACCGACGGCTGCGCGATGATCCCGCTCGCGAGCTGCGGGCTCTCCCACAGCACCTTGCCGGTCGACACGTCGAACGCGTACAGGTGGCCGTCGAGCGAGCCGCTGAACGCGAGGCCGCCCGCGGTCGTCGCGACGCCGCCGTTCCACGGCAGCTTGCTCCAGTGGCTCCACACCTTCTTGCCGGTGTTGACGTCGATCGCCTGCAGTTCGCCGTAGCCTTCGCTGCCCGGCTCCGGCTTGATCTCGAAGCCTTCGCCGAGATACGGCAGCCCTTCCATGTAGTTGACCGACTTGCCGGACAGGCTCATGCACGCATGCAGCGACGGCACGATCGCGAGATGGTGTTCGGGGTCGTACGACACGGACCACCAGTTCTTGCCGCCGAGGAAGCTCGGGCACGTGTCGATCGTCGTGCCGACCTTCGGATACTTCGCGGGATCCTGGATCGGCGCGCCGTCTTCCGTGTAGCCGGTGACCGACGTCGCCTTCACGAACGGCTCCGCATAGATCAGCTTGCCGGTATCGCGGTCGATCGCGTGGAAGTAGCCGTTGCGATCCGCGTGGAGGATCGCGTCGTGCTCCTTGCCCTTGTACGTGATCGTCGCGAGCACCGGCGTGTTGACGCCGTCATAGTCCCAGGTGTCGTGCTTCGTGTACTGGTAGTGCCACTTCAGGTCGCCGTTCTTCGGGTTCAGCGCGAGCAGCGAATCGGAGTACAGGTTGTCGCCCGGGCGCAGGTCCGCGAGCCACGGCCCCGGGTTGCCGACGCCCCAGTACAGCGTGCGGGTCGCCGCATCGTAGGTGCCGGTCAGCCACGCCGGCGCGCCGCCGTGCGCCTGCATCCCGTCGGGCCACGTGTCGCCGTGCTTCTCGCCCTGGCCGGGGATCGTGAAGCGCTTCCACAGCAGCGTGCCGTCGTTCGGGCTGAGCGCGGCGATGAAGCCGCGCGCGCCGTACTCGCCGCCCGAGCTGCCGACGACGATCGCGCCGTCGAGCGCGAGCGGGGCGAGCGAGAACGCATAGCCGAGGCCCGGTTCGAACATCTGCTTCTTCCACACGAGCGCGCCGGTCTGCGCGTCGAGCGCGGCGACTTCGCCGCTCAGCATCGCGACGTAGACGTTCTTGCCGTACAGCGCCACGCCGCGGTTCACGACGTCGCAGCAGGCCGTCTTGAACGATTCCGGCCCGAGCTTCGGCTCGAATTTCCACAGTTGCGCGCCGGTGGTTGCATCGAACGCGTAGACGTTGTCCTTCGGCGTCGTCACGAACAGATAGCGGCCGTTGACGATCGGCGTGGCTTCGAAGCCCTGCTTCAGTTCGGCGGGAAACTTGTAGCTCCACGCCTGCGTCAGCTGCTTCACGTTCGACGTGTCGATCTGCTTGAGCGGCGAATGCGCCTGGCCGTTGTACGTGCGGTAGTAGGTCAGCCAGCCCGGATCGCGCTGCGCATCCGTGAGCCGCTGGTACGTGACGGCCGGATAATCCGCGGCGGCATCCACCAGGCCGGGATTCAAGACGAGGGCGGCCGCCACCGCGATGCCGATCGTTGCCAGTCGGCTCGTCAAAGCCGGGACTTTCTTCATGGTTGTCTCCTGAGTCATTGTGGTCGCACCGCGGCCAACACGCGGCCGGGCCGGCAGGGTGGTGTTCCGGATCCAGTGCGCAGCCAGTCACGCAAATCGCATGCCATTGCCGCGCGCGCCCCGCCGCGCAACGCGCAGCGGCGGATTGCGCGCGCCAGGGCGGGATGTGCGCGGCGTCGCGGGTGATCCGCGCCTGTTGCGTTCGGGGACAGTCGCGGGCGCAGTGTTGCGAAACACGACAGTGCGCGGGCGATGCGGTGGCCAGGTGACCGGCGGCGAGCGGCGAGCCGCGACGTGCGCCTCGTCGAACGCGTCGGCCCGCGATGGCGGGAAGGCGAGCGTCGTCGACGGGCGGGCCCGGATTGCGGAGGGCCGTGCGACTCGCCGATGCAATGGACGATGCGCGCCCGAATGCGCGGTCGATCGGAGCGCATCGCGTGCCCTGCGGCGCGCGCGCCGTGCCGTTGATCCAAATTGACACAAGGTGCAACAGGGTTGGCACGAACTGCAACAGGTACGCGGCGTCGCGCCGTCGGGCGGATGCGCCGGCCCGTTGTCCGCACGGGCGATGTGCGCATCGGCATGTTTCTTGCCGTTCGGAACGGGAAACGATTCCGTGCAGCGAGAGACCGTCATGAATGCTCCGATTTCGTCCGATGCCGTTCGCCGGTCGGACCGTCGCCGTCTGATCGCGCTGGCGTACGGCATGGCGCCGGCCGGTTCGCGTGCGGCGACGATCGCGGCGCCGCATGCGGCGCGTTCGCGCGAATCGCTGAAGACCGTTGCGCTGACGGTATTCGTCGCGCATTCGGCGATCCTCGTTGCGCTCTGGCATGCGGCCGCATTCGAGATGCGATCGACGCTGCCTCGCGCGCTCGCGGTCGAAGTGGATGCGAGCGAATCGCCGAATGCGGCGCCGGATGTGCAACGTCGCACGGATGCCGTGACGCCTGCGCCGCCGGTGCAGGCGCAGGCGAGTCGTGACGTAGCCGTACATCGGGACGTTCGACCGGGCTTGCAGGCACCGCGTCCCACCGGTCGCGCGAGGCCCGTGCAATCGTCCGTCACCGCGGTCGAACGGCCCGACGGCGACGTCACCCGCCCCGCACCGGCACCGGCACCGGCACCGGCACCGGCGGCCGCGTCGCCGGCCGCTGCGATCGCATCGGCCGATACCGTGCCGGCGGCGCCCGCCCGCGCGTCGCCGGCCGCACCGCCCGCGGCCGAACCGGCGCCCGTCACCGCGCCGCGCTTCGCGGCGGCCTATCTGCACAATCCCGCGCCCGATTACCCGGACGTTGCCCAGCGGCGCGGCTGGGAAGGCACCACGTTCCTGAACGTGCACGTGCTCGCGAACGGGCGGCCCGACCGGGTCGTGCTGGCGGCAAGCAGCGGACACGACGCGCTCGACGATGCAGCGGTCGCAGCCGTGACCGACTGGCGCTTCGTGCCGGCGAAACGCGGCGCGGAATCGATCGACGGCTGGGTCAGGGTGCCGGTCGTGTTCAAGCTGGAAAACTGAGGAATCCGTCATGTCGAACTACATCCAGTACGCAGTGGTGGGCGCGTTCGCGTTGCTCGCGATGCTGTCGGTGCTCACGTGGACGCTGATCGTTGCCAAGGCGCTGCTGTACGCGCGCATCGCGCTCGGCAACCGCCGCTATGCCGCACGTCGGAGCGATCGCACGGCACTGGCGATGCCGACGGACGACGATGCGGCCGCCAGCGTCAATGCGCGGCTGCAGCGCACCCTGTGTCAGGCGCTGCGCGACTTCGACGCCGCCGAGCCGGACGTCCCGGCCGCGCTCGTCGCATGGGATCGCCGCGACCTGCTCGAACGCACGCTCGCGCGCGAGATCCGCCGCGCGCAGCGCCCGCTCGAGCGCGGGCTCACCGTGCTCGCGTCGACCGCGAACGTCGCGCCGTTCGTCGGGCTGTTCGGCACGGTGTTCGGGATCGTCCACACGTTGCAATCGATGACGGCGTCGGGCACCAACGGTATCGACGCGATCGCGGGGCCGATCGGCCAGGCGCTGGTCGCGACCGGCGTCGGCATCGGCGTCGCGATTCCGGCCGTCCTTGCGTACAACCTGTTCCTGCGGCGGCTCAAGACCGTGACGGCCGCGCTCGACGAGTTCGGGCAGGATCTGATCGCGCTGGCCGAGCAGCGGCAATTCCGGCCCGACGCGCCGGTGCACGCCGCGATGCCGGACGCCCGCAACGCGGGTGCCGCGCGCCGGGCGGCCGTATGAAGCCCGATAGCCGCGATGCCGATGCGGGCGAGCCGCTCGGCGAAATCAACGTGACGCCGCTCGTCGACGTCGTGCTCGTCCTGCTGGTGATTTTTCTGATTGCCGCGCCGCTGATGACGCATGCGATTCGCGTCGATTTGCCGAAGGCCGCCGCGGCGCCGCACGACACGCATGCGGCGACCGTCATCGTGACCGTCGACAGTCACGGCGCGGTCTACGTCGACGGCCGGCCGACCGCACCGCCCGACGTCGAAGCCGTGCTGGCGCGACACGTCGCGCGCGATCCGCGCACGAGCGTCAGCCTGCATGCCGATCGCAACGAGCCGTTCGGCACGGTCGCCGCCGTCATTGCGTCGATCGGGCGCGCACGCGTCGCGCACGTCGCGATCGCGACAGCCGATGGAGAAAGCGGTACGGCGCACTGAACCGGTCGGCCGTCGCATCGATTGCCGGCCACGCGCCGGATAACAACAACGAAACAGGAGACATGAAAATGAATGAAACCGATGCGGCGAAGCGCCGCTTCGTCGCCCGGCGCGCGGGCGTCACGCTGTGCTTCGGCGGCATGCTCGGCGGCTGGCTGACGCCCGCGTCGGCGCAGGTCGAGCCCGCGGCGAACGCCGACGCGACGACGCTCGCGCCGATCGTCGTCGTCGGCACGACGCCGCTGCTGGGTATCGGCACGCCGCTGTCGCGCGTGCCGGCCAACGTGCAGACGTTTCGCGGCAGCGACGTCGAACGCCAGCACGGCAGCGTATTGACCGACTTCTTCGAGAAGAACGTGTCGAGCGTCGCCATCAACGAAGCACAGGGCAATCCGTACCAGACCGACGTGAACTACCGTGGCTTCACGGCGTCGCCGGTGCTCGGCACGCCGCAGGGCCTGTCGGTATTCGTCGACGGCGTGCGTGTGAACGAGCCGTTCGGCGACGTCGTGAACTGGGATCTCATCCCGCAGGCGGCGATCGACACGATGCAGCTGATTCCCGGTTCGAACCCGACCTACGGGCTCAACACGCTCGGCGGCGCGCTGGCGATCACGACGAAGAACGGCAAGACGAGCCCGGGCGGCTCGGCGGAGGTGTCGGTCGGTTCGTGGGGACGCAAGATCGCGCAGATCGAGCAGGGCGGGCGCATCGGCAGCAACCTCGACTACTACGTGACCGGCAACGTCACGAACGACAACGGCTGGGCCGATCACAACGGCAGCCGCGTGCGGCAGGGCTTCGGCAAGCTGCGCTACACGGACGCCGATACGACGCTGTCGATCTCGGCCGGCGGCGCGGACAATTCGCTGCAGGGCACGCAGACGATTCCGCGCTCGTTTCTCGACAATCGCGCGCAGGCCTATACCTACCCCGACCTGAATCAGAACAGCGCCGCGTATGTGACGGTATCGGGCGACCACGCGTTCAACGACCATGTGCAGCTCAGCGGCAACCTCTACTACCGGCACTACCGCAACACCAACGTCAGCAGCAACGTGAACGACGATTTCGGCAGCGACGACGACGACAGCACCGTACAGGCCACCAACGACCGATCGGTGGTCGCGACCGACAGCTTCGGCGCGAACCTGCAACTGACCCTGCTCGGCAAGCTCGCCGGCATGGACAACCAGCTCGTGGTGGGCGCGTCGGCCGATCTCGCGAACTCGGATTTCCAGCAGTCGTCGCAGGATGCCGCGTTCACGGATACGCGCGCGACGATCGGCATCGGCGATTTCACGCAGACGACGCACGCGAAAACGCGCAACGGAAACTACGGCTTCTACTTCGACGACACGCTGGCGCTGACGCCGCAATGGTCGGTGACGCTGGCCGGGCGCTACAACTGGGCGCGCGCGGCCATCGAGGACGTGAGCGGCCTGCAATCGCAACTGACCGCACGCCATTCGTTCTCGCGATTCAATCCGGCCGTCGGGCTCACGTGGAATCCGGTGCCGGGGTTCACCGCCTATGCGACGTACAACGAAGGGATGCGCTCGCCGACCGCGATCGAACTCGCATGTGCCGACCCCGCCGCGCCGTGCTCGCTGCCGAACGACTTCCTCGCCGACCCGGCGCTGAAGCCCGTGATCGCGAAGACGTTCGAGCTGGGTGCGCGCGGCCGCGTGGGCCAGGCGACGACGTGGAGCGCGGCGGTGTACAGCACGACGCTCGACGACGACATCCAGTTCATCAGCAGCGACGGTGCCGCGAGCACGCTGGGCTATTTCCAGAACGTCGGCAAGACGCGCCGGCAAGGCTTCGAGCTCGCCGGACACACGCGGCTCGGACCGGTCGGGATCGGCATGAGCTACAGCTACGTCGACGCCAGCTACCGCTCGACGTGGACCGAAAACAGTGCGAGCAATTCGAGCGCCGATGCGCAAGGCAACATCACCGTTCATTCCGGCGACCGGATTCCCGGCATTCCGTCGAGCACCGTGAAGCTGCGGCTCGACTATGCGGCGACGCCGAAGTGGACCGTCGGCACCAACCTCACGTATCGCAGCGGCGTGTTCGCGCGCGGCGACGAGAACAACCAGGACGCGAACGGCAAGATCCCCGGCTATTTCCTGATCGATCTCGATACGACGTGGCAGGTTTCGAAGCACCTGCAACTGTTCGCGTCGGTCACCAATCTGCTCGACAAGCGGTACGCGAGCTTCGGGGTGCTCGGCCAGAACTTCTTCAACGGGCCGGGTCATTCGTTCGACGGACTCAACCCGGTCAACGAGCAGTTCGTCGGGCCGGGCGCGCCGCGCAGTGCGTGGATCGGTGCGCGCTATGCGTGGAATTGAGCGTGCAAGCCGGCGTGCGGCGGCATGTCCGCCGTGACGGCCAGCATCTCGCGCACGGCGCGAGCGACGCCCCGCGCCAGCGCGCCGTCGCTCGCGAGATGGCCGGCCGGCACGCGCTCGACGACGGCGGACGGCACGGCGCGCGCGAGACGCTCGACGTTCCCGACCGGGCACACGCGGTCGCGCATGCCGTGCACGGCATGCAACGGCACGCCGGCCTGTGCGGCCTGTCGCGCGAGCGCGAGCAGCCGCCGTTCGCCGAGCCAGCACGCGCGTTGCAGGTAGTGCGCCTGGATCCGGTATTTGTCGATCAGCCGGTCGACGGTCCGGTGCGTGGGGCGCGCACCGCGTGCCGGCCGCCCGGTCAGGATCGCGTCTTCGTACGCGTTCCATGCGAGCGCGATCGCGCGCTGCCGGGCCGGACCGGTGCCTGGTTGCAGATGCCGCGCGCAGCAGGCGATCAGCCGGTCGGCGCGCGTGGTGCCGGCGGCGGCCGTCAGGCGCAGCCATTCGCGCGGCGCCCGCGCGCGGGCGCCGACGAACAGCGCGCGCACTTCGCGCGACGACGTGAGGAACACGCCGCGCAGCACGACGCCGGTGACGCGCGACGGATGCTGTCCCGCATACGCGAGCGCGAGGGAAGCGCCCCACGATCCGCCGACCACGCCCCAGCGTTCGATGCCCAGTTGCGCGCGCAACGCATCGAGGTCGCCGATCAGCCGCATCGTGTCGTTGTGACGCAGGCCGCCGCGCGGCGTCGATGCGCCCGCGCCGCGCTGGTCGACCAGCACGACGCGCATCCGCGCGAGATCGAACAGGCGCAGCACCGCCGGACGGCAGCCGCTGCCGGGGCCGCCGTGCAGCACGACGACCGGCGCGCCGTGCGGGTTGCCGGCTTCGGTCCACGCGATGGCGTGCGCATCGCGGGACAGGCGGCGCGGCGGCCGGGCGCTGGAAACGGAAGCGGAGCGGGGTTCGGATGGTCGGGTCATGTCGGCCGGGCGTGAAGGGGAAACACGGAGGCCCGGCGTAAAGCTGCCGCGGCCGACTTGCATGAAGCGAGAATCGCGCCCGCGATGACGATAGGGATTCGTCCGGGTGGCGGCGTGCGGCCGTTCCGCGTTATCACGTCGGCCACGCACGGCGCGATCCGCAAGACGGCGGCCGTCTTGCATTTGCCTTTCAATTCCGGTCGGACGGTGCCGCGACGAAACGGATTCGCGCGCGGCTCGCATCGTGGCCCGATGTTTGCTTGTATCGACGGCAAAGAGTCCGGCAACTGACCGGAAGGATCCCCGGAGGAGACAATGCGCGATGACGTTCATCCGACGGCCAACGCACGGGCCACGCCTGCGCCCGGCTGGCCGGCGCCGACGATCCAGAAGTCACACGAGCGGTCCGAGACGTTCGGGCTGCAGGCATCGGCACGCCCCGACTACGACCTGCTGTCCGGCACCGCGCTCGCGCTCAAGCGCGAGCAGAGCCGCGTGCTGTGCGTGCATGCGATGCCCGTGATGGAGACGCTGCACGAGCAGATCGTCAATACGCAGAGCATGATCGTGCTCACCGATGCGGAAGGGCTGATCCTGCATTCGATCGGCGACGACGACTTCCTGCGGCGTGCGGAACGGGTCGCGCTGCGCCCGGGCGCGAACTGGGCGGAGAGCCGGCAAGGCACCAACGCGATCGGCACCGCGCTCGCGGAGCTGTGTCCGATGGTCGTGCACGGCGACCAGCACTTCCTGGCCGCGAATCATTTCCTGACCTGCTCGAGCGTGCCGATTCTCGATCCGTACGGCGACGCGATCGGCGTGCTCGACGTGACCGGCGACCATCGCAGCTATCACCAGCACACGATGGCGCTCGCGAAGATGTCGGTGCAGATGATCGAGAACCACCTGTTCACGACGACCTTCCAGGAGACGCTGCAGGTGTCGTTCCACGGTCGCCCCGAATTCCTCGGGACATTGATGGAGGGGATCGTCGCGTTCACCGCCGACGGCCGCTTCCTGTCGGCCAACCGCAGCGCGCAGTTCCAGCTCGGGATGCCGCTCGCCGCGCTGCGCGCGCATACCCTGGCGTCGCTGTTCGACGTGACGAGCGCGCAGCTGATCGACCGGATGCGCGGGAGCACCGAGCCGCACGTGGCGCTGAACCTCGGCAACGGGGCGGTGGTGTGCGCACGCGTCCAGTTCCGGCGCGCGCTGCGGGCCGAGGGCAGCCGCCCCGCGGACGTGCACGACGGCGCCGCGCCGGCCGTGCGGCCGCCCGCCGCGCAGAGTGCGGCATGCCTGTCGCGGCTCAGCTATCTCGACACCGGCGATCCGCAGGTGGCGGCCGTGATCACGAAGGTCCGCAAGGTGATCGGCAAGGACATCCCGGTGCTGATCACCGGCGAGACCGGGACCGGCAAGGAACTGCTCGCGCAGGCGATCCACAACGACTCGCCGCGCCGCGACGGGCCGTTCGTCGCCGTCAACTGCGCGTCGATTCCGGAGACGCTGATCGAGTCCGAGCTGTTCGGCTACGAGGAGGGCGCGTTTACCGGCGCCCGCCGCAAGGGCGCGACCGGCAAGCTGTTGCAGGCCAACGGCGGCACGCTGTTTCTCGACGAAATCGGCGACATGCCGTATCCGCTGCAGGTGCGGCTGCTGCGCGTGCTGCAGGAGCGCATCGTCAACCCGCTCGGCTCGACGAAGGCGATCGGCGTCGACATCGCGATCATCTGCGCGACGCACCGCGACCTGCGCGACATGATTGCGCAGAACCGCTTTCGCGAGGATCTGTACTACCGGCTCAACGGCCTCGTCGTGCGCCTGCCGCCGCTGCGCGACCGCACCGACCTCGCGGTGGTCGTGCAGAAGATGCTGCAACGGGAGACGCTGTCGGGGCCCGGGCGCCGGCCGTTGAGCGTCGCGCCCGACGTGATGGCGCTGTTCGAGCGCTGCGCGTGGCCGGGCAATTTCCGGCAGCTCGCGAACCTGCTGCGCACGGCGTCCGCGATGGTGGACGACGACTGCGAGATTCGCTGCGAGCATTTGCCGGACGATTTCTTCGACGACGTGCGGCGCGGCGGCGAGCCGGCGGCCCAGGGCGGCTGCGTGTCGACGCTCGGCGCGGACGCGCCCGCGTTCGCGGCGGCGACCGGCGACGCGCGACTGCAGGACGTGGCCGCGTCGGCGATCGCGGCCGCGCTCGCGCGCCATGGCGGCAACGTCTCGGCCGCCGCACGCGCGCTCGGCGTGTCGCGCAACACGATCTACCGCAAGATGCCGGCGGTCGAGCCGGATTCGCTGCAGCCGGACGAACCGTGACGGCCGCGACTGTCACACGGGTGTGTCAGGTTGCAACACAGAGTGTTCAAGGATTCAACACCTGTCACGCCCGTTACGCCCGTCTGTAACCGTCGCCCGACGGTTTCTGAAATGTTTTGGTCGGGAATTTGTAAGATTTCCCGCGTCATGGCGATGCGGCGGCCATCGCACGCCTTCGCACGTGCCGGAACGCCGCCAACCCCGCCCCGGCACGCTCCTTGCTGAATGGGTATCGGCCGCTCGATCGATGCGGTTTTTCGACTGACTCACTCAACAAGGAGACACATCATGCAGTGGACTACCCCCGCGTACACCGACCTGCGCTTCGGCTTCGAAATCACGATGTACATCGCCAACCGCTGATCGACCCGCGCAGCGCCGCCCGCATCGACGGACACGATGCGGGCGGCATCGGGAGCATACGCAGATGAAGATCAAGATACTCGGCTCGGGCGCCGGCGGCGGGTTGCCGCAATGGAACTGCAACTGCGGCAACTGCCGCCGCGCACGGGCCGGCCACGACGGCATCGTGCCGCGCACGCAATCGTCGATCGCGGTCAGCGGCGACGGCGTCGGCTGGGTGCTGGTGAATGCATCGCCGGACATCCTCGCGCAGGTGCGCGCCGACCCCGATCTGCAGCCGGCCCGCGCGATTCGCGACAGCGCGATCGCGGCCGTCGTGCTGTGCGACGCGCAGATCGATCACGTGACGGGCTTGCTGATGCTGCGCGAGCGCACGTCGGCGCTGCCGCTCTACGCGAGCGCGCCGGTGCTCGACGACCTGTCGACGGGGCTGCCGCTCGTGCCGTTGCTCGGCCACTACTGCGGGGTGGACGTCCACACGATCGTGCCTGGCGAACCTTTCTCAATTGCGGGCGCCGACGGCATCCGTTTCACCGCCGTGCCGGTCGACAGCAAGCCGCCGCCTTATTCGCCGCGTCGTGCGGCGAGCGTGCCCGGCGACAACATCGCGTTGCTGATCGAGGACACGACGAGCGGCCGGCAGGCGTTCTACGCGCCCGGGCTCGCCGATATGGACGACGGCGTGCGTGCCGCGATGCGCGACGCCGATCTCGTGCTGGTCGACGGCACGTTCTGGACCGGCACCGAGATGATCGACCTCGGCCTGTCGTCGAAGCACGCGGCCGACATGGGGCATCTCGCGCAATGCGGCGACGCGGCGCGGCCCGGGATGATCGAGCGGCTTCGGCTGTTGCCGGCCGGCACGCGCAAGGTCCTGACGCATATCAACAACACCAATCCGATTCTCGACCCCGGTTCCGCGCAAAGTGCACAGTTGCGCGAGCAGGGTATCGAAGTCGCCCACGACGGCATGCAATTCGAGGTTTGACCACATGAACGCACCGATTTCCTCCGCCGCGTTGCACGCGACGCCCTGGAGTGCGCAGGAGTTCGAGGCGCAGCTGCGCGCGCTCGAAGCGCGCTATCACATTCATCATCCGTTCAACCGGCGCCTGAATGCCGGCGCGTGCTCGCCGGCGCAGATCCGCGGCTGGGTCGCGAACCGCTTCTACTACCAGGTCAGCATTCCGCTGAAGGACGCGGCGATCCTGTCCAATTGCCCGGACCGCGACACGCGCCGGCTGTGGGTCGAGCGCATTCTCGACCACGACGGCCATGGCGACCAGGCCGGCGGGATCGAGGCGTGGGCGCGGCTCGGCGAGGCGGTCGGCATCGATCGCGCCGAACTGTGGTCGCTCGCGCACGTGCTGCCCGGCGTGCGGTTCGCCGTCGACGCGTACGTCAATTTCGCGCGGCGCGCGCCGTGGCAGGAAGCCGTGTGCTCGTCGCTGACCGAGATGTTCGCGCCGCAGATTCATCTCGACCGGCTCGCGGGCTGGCCGTCCCACTATCCGTGGATCGAAGCGGACGGGCTGCAGTATTTCCGCAGCCGCGTGCCGCTCGCGCAGCGCGACGTCGAGCACGGGCTGGCGGTGACGTTGAGCCATTTCACGACACCGGACGCGCAACGGCGCGCGCTCGACATCCTGTCGTTCAAGCTGGATGTGCTGTGGTCGATTCTCGATGCGATTGAAAAGGCGTATCCCGTATGAACTCCAACGACGCCGTCAGCGGCGTGCCGCTGCGCCCCTCGCTGAGGGGCATGTACCGCCTGCAATGGGAGTCCGCGCAGGATGCGTACGTCCTCCTGTATCCGGAAGGCATGGTCAAGCTCAACCCGAGCGCGGGCGAGATCCTCGCGCGATGCGACGGCACGCGCGAGCTCGACGACATCATCGACGAGCTCGAGCGGCTGTTCAGCACGTCCGACCTCGCGTCGGACGTCTATCGCTTCCTCGATCATGCGCGGCTGCGCGGCTGGCTCGACTGACATGCAGACGACATCCGATCCGAACCAGCCGTCCGCGCCGCTGTGGCTGCTCGCGGAGCTCACGTACCGCTGTCCGCTGCACTGCGCGTTCTGCTACAACCCGGTCGATTTCGCGACGCACGGCGCCGAGCTCGATACCGACGCGTGGCGCACGGTGATCAGCGACGCGCGCGCGCTCGGCGCCGCGCAGATCGGTTTTTCCGGCGGCGAGCCGTTGCAGCGCGACGACCTCGAAGTGCTGGTCCAGCACGCGCGGTCGCTGGGTTTCTATACCAACCTGATCACGTCGGGCATCGGCCTGAACGTCGAGCGCATCGACCGGCTCAGGACGGCCGGACTCGACCATATCCAGTTGTCGCTGCAGGATTCGACGCGCGAGCTGAACGATTTCCTGACGAGCACGCGCACGTTCGAGCTCAAGCGCGGCGTCGCGCGGCTGATCAAGTCGCATGGCTACCCGATGGTGCTGAACTGCGTGCTGCATCGCTACAACCTGCCGCACGTCGGCCAGATCATCGAGATGGCGCTCGACCTCGGCGCGGATTTTCTCGAGCTCGCCAATACGCAGTACTACGGATGGGCGATGCTCAACCGCGACCAGTTGATGCCGACCATCGAGCAACTTCGCGAAGCCGAAGAAACGGTCAACCGCTACCGCAAACTCGTCGGCGAGCGCTGCAAGATCCTGTTCGTCGTGCCCGACTATTTCGAGCAGCGTCCGAAGGCGTGCATGAACGGCTGGGGCTCGGTCTTTCTCGGCGTCGCGCCGGACGGCACCGCGCTGCCGTGCCACGCCGCGCGCGCGCTGCCCGGTCTCTCGTTGCCGAACGTGCGCGACCGGTCGTTGAAGGAGATCTGGTACGAGAGCGATGCGTTCAACGCGTTTCGCGGCGACGCATGGATGCGCGAACCGTGTCGCACGTGCGACGAGCGGCATGCGGATCACGGCGGGTGCCGGTGCCAGGCATACATGCTGGCGGGCGACCCGGCGGAGGCCGACCCCGTGTGCGCGAAGTCCGCGCATCACGGTCGCGTCGAACAGGCGGTGCAATTCGCGCGACGGGCGGGGCGGCAGGACGAGCATCCGCTGGTTTTTCGGAGTGTCGCCAATTCGATGATGCGCTGAGAATCGCGGATTCCGGCGCGCGGCGCGTCATTTTCATGCCGCGTTCTCCGGCAACGCGACGAATGCCGCTTCGACGATCTGCCTGTGCGCCTGCGTGACGCGTCGATGCGGGACGCGCAGCAGCATCGTCGCCGAGTCGCGCTTACGGATAGTCGGTGAACCGCGATGTCGGCGCCGGCAGCGTCGGTGTCGCATAGCCGGGCACGTTCGCGCGGAATTGCTGCAGCAGTCCGTTGTCGATGCGGCTCAGCCCGTCGAGCTGCAACTGCACCAGCACACGCGTACCGGTGGTCGGCTGCGTCGTCCCGTTGTAGTTGGTGTATTTCTGCAGCGCGACGCTGACGGCCCAGCAGTCGGCCGCATACTGAAACCCGAGCAGCCCGCCGACGAGCCGGTGCGCGGCCAGATCGTAGTCGACCGACCCGACGCCCGACAACGCATGCGTCAGCGGCCATTGCGCGGACAGCAGCACCTGGTTTTCGGGCTCGTCGTCGAGCGTCGCGTTCGCGCGTGCATACAGGTAGGCGAGATTGATCACCTTGCCGTTGGCCGGCTTCCAGTCGACACCGGCCGTCGCCTGCGTGAGTTCGTTGCTCGACTGGTTGTATTCGACCGCCTGCTGCAGCTCGAGGGTGGGGCCGAGATGGAGCGCGGCGCCCGCGACCACGTCGGACGGGCCGACGCTCGGCGGCGTGTCGTCCGGCATCGTGACCTGCGACGCGCGGAAGTAGTATTCCTGCGCGAGGACGAAACGCGCGAGCTCGGTGCCGCTGCCCGCGTCGATGAAGCGCGTGGTGACGCCGGCCGTCAGCCGGTTCATGTCGCTCACGCGATCGCCGCCGACGAAGCGGTTGCTGGTGAAGATCTCCGCGAGGCCGAAGTCGATCGGCGCGGTGTCGAACGCGGGCGCGAACGTCTGGTTGCGGTACGGCGTATCGACGTAGTACAGCCGCGGTTCGAGCGTCTGGATCATGTCGATGCCGAACAGCCGGACCGCGCGCTCGAACGTGGCGCCCATGTCGAGGCTCGCGGTCGGCACGTCGACCGTGAAATTCTTCGGTTGCCCGGCGGGTGCGTCGCTGCCGATCGACGTCAGGTCGTACGACGCCGCGTGCCACTGCAGCATCGGCGTGACGTACCAGCCGGGCGCGACGATCGGGTAGGCCACGTGCGCATCGAACGTCATCCGGTTGCCTTCGGTCGAATCGGCGGTCGGGATCGTGAAGCGCGTGGCGTTCGCATCGACGCCGAAATCGAATCCGCCGACGTTGTAGCGCGTGTATTTCGCGTCGAGTTCCGGTGCGCGGTTGTACGGCGGCGCGGTCGTGAACGACTGCCAGTTCTGCACGCGCGCGAGCACCGACCACGGGCCGTGGTTCCACGTGACGCCCGCTTCCTGCTGGAACAGCGTCTGCGAGCCGACCACCAGCGAATTCGCGCTCGAGAAGTCCGACGGCACCGACGCGTCGGACACGCGGTTGTAGTTCGCATACGCGGCGAAGCCGTTGCCGAGGTTCTCGCGATGCTGGAACGCGATCGAATACCGGTTGGTGTGCGTCGTCGCATCGTCCGGCAGCACGCTGGCGGAGAACGAGCCGGAATAGGTCGGGCTCAGATAGCGGAAGTCGGTCGTCAGCATCGCGCCGCGCTTGGTCATCAGCCGCGGCGTGACCGTCAGGTCGTAGTTCGGCGCGAGATTGAAGTAGACCGGCACGGCGATGTCGTAGCCGCTCGTCGAGCTGACCGCGAACGTGGGCGGCAGGATCCCGGTGTGCCGCTCGCCGTTCAGCGGAAACGACATCCACGGCGACGCGAACAGCGGCAGGCCGGCGAACACCAGCACGCCGTCGTGCGCGACGCCTTCGCCGGCATCGTTGTCGAGATCGAGTCGCGATGCATGCAGATACCACGCGGGCGAGGCCGTGCAGTGGCAGGTCGTATACGTGCCGTCGTAGACCACTTCGCGCGCGTCGTCGACCAGGTCGATGCGCGAACCCGAGCCCGTGCCGCCGGCGAGGTTGAAGCGGTAGTGCGGCGACGTCATCGTGCCTTCGACGCTGTCGATCCGCAGATGCGCGTCGGGGCCGGAGAAGGCGTTGCCGTCGTGCACGATCAGCACGTGGCCGTACGCGTCGGCGGTGTCGGTATCCTCGTCGTAGTGGATCGCATCGGCTTTCACGACCGACGGGCCGCGGCGCAGCTCGGCGTTGCCGTGCAGCGACAAGTCCTCGTCGACGGTGCCGGCGGCCGTCGCGCCGATGCCGAACGTCGTCGCGGCCTGCCCGGGCGCGAGCGGATGCTCGACGAGCTGCGACGCGATGCGCAGGCCCCACGCATCGCCGATCCGGTAAGGATCGGCGGCCGCGTTCAGCAATTGCGCATCGGCGTTGCGCGGCGCGCCGAGCGCGACCGACAGCGCGACGTCGACGAGCACGGCGACCGCCCACGCGCGCA
The DNA here is from genome assembly GCF_003366075.1 of Burkholderia sp. IDO3. Lineage (NCBI taxonomy): Bacteria > Pseudomonadati > Pseudomonadota > Betaproteobacteria > Burkholderiales > Burkholderiaceae > Burkholderia > Burkholderia sp. IDO3. The sequence goes on along the minus strand of NZ_CP028964.1, from coordinate 33,794 downwards.
ACCGTGCAACGCCTGGTATCGCGATGCCGTCGACCGCGGCAGCCGGGCGCGCGTGCGCGCGCCGTGACGTCACCCCGCGCGCGGTGTCGAGCGGGCCGGCAGGGGAATCAGAACGACGTGCCAATCTGGAACTGGAACTTCTGGTATTGATCGCCGGCGTGGCGCACGATCGGCAGCGCATAGTCGATCTTCAGTGGGCCGATCGGCGAGATCCATTCGAGCCCGAGGCCATAGCTGTAGCGCAGGCCGTTCGCGCCGACGCTGTTGCCTTCGGTGCCCCACACGTTGCCGCCGTCGACGAACGTGAACACGCGCAGCGTGCGGTCGTAGCCGGTGCCGGGCAGCGGGACGGTCATCTCGACGTTGCCGACCACCATCTTCGAGCCGCCGATCGGGTCGCCTGTCGTCGCGTCGCGCGGGCCGAGCGAGCTCGGCGCGTAGCCGCGCACCGAGCCGATGCCGCCCGCGAAGTCGTTCTTGAAGATCGGGTACGGCTGGCCGCCGAGACCGTTGCCGTAGCCGGCCTGGAAGTTCATGCCGAGCACGAGGCCGCGCATGAACGAGTGGTAGTACTGCGCCTGCACGTCGGTCTTGTAATACGACACGGTGCCGATCGGCGTGCCGTATTCCGCATTCGCCTGCATGTAGTAGCCGCGCGACGGAATCAGCGCGCTGTCGCGCATGTCGCGCGACCAGCCGATCGTGAACGGCGCGACATTCGACACGCGGCCGAACGTGTTCACGTAGTCGAGGTAGCTCCGCGGCGTCGTCGAATCGACGTCGAGGCGATCCTGTTCGAGCCCCAGCCCGAAATACACCATGTCGCTTTCGGAGAACGGGATGCCGAACTTCGTGTCCACGCCGTACGACACGATCCGGAAGCTGGTGTCGTTCGTGCTCGAGTAGTAGAGCGGCTGCGTCGTTCGGTAGTACACGTCGGTGATGCGCTTGACGCCGTCGATCGTGAAGTACGGATCCGTTTGCGACACGCTCAGCGTGCGCATCGTCGTGGCCGTGTTCGCGTTGACGGCGATCGACTGGCCGCTGCCGAACACGTTGTCCTGCGACACGCCGGCCGAGATGATCGGGCCTTCGCCGGAACCGTAGCCGACGCCGAGCGAGATCGTGCCGGTCGGTTTCTCGGTGACTTTCACGTCCACGTCGACCTGATCCTGGGTGCCTTCGACCGGCACGGTCGTCACGTCGACGTCGGTGAAATAACCAAGGCGGTTGATGCGATCCTTCGACAGCTTGAGCCGCGACGAGTCGAACCACGCGTCCTCCATCTGCCGCATTTCGCGGCGGATCACCTCGTCGCGTGTGCGCGTGTTGCCGGAGAGGGTGATATGCCGCACGTACACGCGGCGGCCCGGCGTGACCTGCAGCGTCAGGTCGACCGTGTGATGCTTCGCGTCGATCCGCGGGACGGCGTTGACGGTCGCGAACGCGTAGCCGTATTCGCCGAGCTTGTCGATCAGCGCCTGCGTCGTGTCCTTGAGTTTCGCCGCGGAAAACCGCTCGCCGGCGTGGATCGCGACGATGCGGGTCAGTTCGGCGTCGCGCCCGAGCAGGTCGCCGGCGAGCCGGACGCCCGAGATCGTGTACGGCGCGCCCTCGTGCAGCACGATCGTCAGATCCATGTCCTTGCGGTCCGGCGACAGCGCCACCTGGGTCGAATCGATGTTGAATTCCAGATAGCCGCGATCGAGGTAGTACGCGCGCACGGCATCGAGATCGGTCGCGAGCTTGTCCTTCGAATACAGGTCGTCCTTCGTGTACCACGAGAACCAGTTCGGCGTGGAAAGCTGCATCTCGTCGCGCAGCGTGCTGTCGCTGAACACGTGGTTGCCGATGAAGGCGACTTGCCGGATCTTCGCGCTCGGCCCTTCGATGACGGAGAACAATAGCCCGACGCGGTTGCGGTCGATCGGGCTCACGGTGGTCGTCACTTCGGCCGCGTAATAGCCGCGCGTCAGGTACTGGCGCTTCAATTCCTGTTCGGCCTTGCTGACGAGCGACGGATCGTAGGCACGCCCGGACACCAGGCCGACCGACTTCATCGCCTTCTCGATCGCGTCCTTGTCGAACGCGTGCAGGCCCGAGAAATCGATCGTGCCGATCACCGAACGCTCGGCGACGTTGACGATCACGACGTCGCCTTCGGTGCCGATCCGCACGTCGTTGAAGAACCCGGTCGCATAGAGCGCGCGGATCGCGGCGGATGCCTTGTCGTCGGTGAAGGTGTCGCCGATCCTGAACGGCAGATACGAGAACACCGTGCCCGGCTCGATGCGCGTCAGGCCTTCCACGCGGATGTCGCGGATCGCGAAACCGGTCGATGCCGGCGCGCCGGACGTCGCTTGCGCGGCCGGCGCCGGCTGCGCGTGAACGGGGAGTGCGACCGGCGTGAGCCAGCAGAGCCGGGCAAGCCAGCGGAACGTCATCGAACGCGTCTTCACTGCGGGCGGGCCCCGTCGTCGTATTGCGCATGGCGTATGCGCAGTCGCGACACCGTGTCGACATGCGATTCGGCGAGCAGGCGCACCGTCGCGTACGCGTTGCCGCAGGCTGCGTTCAGCGGCAGCCCCGCTGCATAACGGCCGGCCAGCCGGCAGCGGAATATCGGGTTCGCGTCGAACGCATGCATGCCGGCAGGCTCGGCTTCGGCTTGCCGCGTCTCGACCGGCAGCAGGCGCCATGCGCATGCGCCGAGATCCGACGGAGCATAGGCAGCCGTGCGCCGGGCGAGCGTGATGGTCGGGGAAGGGATTCGCATGATGGGCGTGTCCTGGAAGAAAGAAGCGGAAGGCCGCGATCCGGCGAGGCATCGCGGGAGTCGTCAATATGATTCGCATGACGAAATAAATGGCTTGCCGATGATCGTCGTCATGATGACGATCAATGCCGTCAGCGCATCAGTTGAGCATCGCGTGATTCATGGGCGCGCTCGCTTCCGGCTCGCAAGCGAGCGCTTCGACGAGGTTCATCAGATTGCAGGACGGCAGCGCGAACGCGATCCAGCCCATCCCGATGTGGCGCATCGACAGCACCGCGCCGTTGTAGTCGGCAAGCCGGTCCACGCGCCAGCACGGGTCGACCTGCAACGGATAGTGTCCATCCGGCGGCTCGGGCGGATGCGTCGGCTGCATCGCGGCGCGTGCGGCTGCGAGCTGCATGATCAGCTCGTCGATATCGCGAACGCCAAGCGCGCACGTATGGCCGTCGATCGTGAACCTGATCACTGGAACTCCGGATTCGCTGGAGACTTCCATCTGCATCGTGTAATCCATGATCGGGCCTTTCACTTTCGCTTTCACTATCGGGGAACTGCCGCGTCCGGCGGGGCCGGGGTGCGCGGTGACGAAAGAATAGGTCACACAATCGTCAAATAAATTTCAGGATTGTTTCGTCATATTCAGCGCAAGCGCGTCGCTCGCGTTGTAAGCGGAATGAACGGGATCACGCGCAAGAGTAGGCGCTCATTATTGAGAGACTTGGCGACCGTGACAGCGGGTGATGTGCTCGATCGGTAATCGATTCCGCTTCGTCGTGCGAAAGGTACCTTTGTTTGCGGGTTTTTCGTGTCGAAAAGCGGTGTTGGGTCAGTCGAGTTAACGAAATATTTCGAACCGTTGCATTGAAATATGCGGCGCGAGCGGTATCGAGGCGACGGGGTATCACCAGCAGACGGCGCTCCGTCGGCAATATGGTTGCATTCACAACCAATATGGGAGGCGGAAGAAAAACGTAAGTTTCTCCGCGTCGGCGGCCAGGCCCGAACCGAAGCAGCGAGTGTTCCGTCCGCGTTGGCGTCGACGGTAAATCCCGGTAATGAAACCCGTAACGCGGGTAAACGCAGCGGCACCTACACTGGATCGACGTGATGGAAACCCCCACGCAACGATCCGACGACGGTATTCATGAACTCGACGCAAGCGGTGTTTCTGCATTCCGGATATGGTGCGACCGATGGCTGGATGTGGTCGTGCCTGCGCGATCTCGACGGCGTGATCGCCTACGACGAGCCGCTGCGCGCGATGGTCGCGTCGGTCGACTACGAGCAATACGCGAGCACCGGATCGGACGGCGCGGCGGCGGCGATGCGGGCCTCCGGCGCAAGACCGACCGTGAGCGTGTCCGATTCGCTGAGGCGCGATGCGCTCGGCATGTCGCGGATCGAAACGGCCTTTTCGGCCAACCAGTTCGAAGAGGCGACGCCCGAATACGCGAGCGACATCGAATATTTTCTACGTACGCTGATGTCGCAGGCGTTCGAGCGGGATTGCATTCCCGTGTTCCGCTTCGGCGAATCGCCCGGCCGTCTGGCGTGGATGCGCCGCACCTTCCCCGATGTGCTGCACATCGTCGTCGCGCGCAATCCGCTTGCGCAATGGCAGTCGTATTGCGACCGGCTCGTCGCCCACCACGACGCGCACTGGATCGCGCTGCCGTTTCTTGCGCTCGCGTGCAGCCGCAACGTGCCGGCGGTCGAGCGCGTGATCGTCGGGCTGCGCATCGAGCTGCCGGAGGATATTCCGGGCATCGGCGATCGCATGGCCGATCGCTGTGTCGAATTCTTCAAGGCGCATGCGGGCTACGTCGGCCCGGCCGCCGCGTATCGCGCCTTCCTCGGTTACTGGCTGCTCGCGATGCGACATGCGCCGACCCATGCGGACGCCGTGTTCGATTGCGATCTGGCGGCGCGCTCGCACGCGTATCTGGGGGCCGCGGAGGCGTGGATCGCGAACCTGACCGGATTGACGCCGCCGATGCGTGCCGCGCACCGCAACCACGCGGTGCGCGGCCGGACGCTATCGTTCGCGGATAACGAGGACGCACACCTCGCCGCGATGGAAGTCGGCAACGCGCTCGTGCGCGACGGCAGCGCGCCGGTCGAGGCGCTCGCGCTGTGGGCGAGCAAGCTGGCCGATGCGACGTTGAGCGCGCGCGCCGATGCGGATGCCACTGCCGCTTATGCGCAAATGTGCGTGGACCAGGCGATCCGCATCGTCGATCTCGCGGCGGCGGGCAGCTTCGGGTGCGATACCGCGCTCGCGAGCGAACTGGCGATGATGAGGGCGGCGCTCGGCGGGTTCGCCGAGCAGGGCGCCGGCCGACGGGCGGGGCCGTGGTCGCGTTTGACGCGTACCGCGAGGAATTTTCTCGCGGCTCGGCGGTAGGCGGGTGGGGCGGTCGAGGCCGGCGTGCAGGTGACATCGCCGGGGCTGATGCGTCATTGGCGTGACGTATGCCGGGGTGTCGCAAGTGTGCGTGCACATTTGATCGGGAAAAGTGGCCTTGGCAGCGCTGGGTTCTCCGGCGGCTCGAACATGCCGGAGCGAAGCGATCGGTTGGCTGATTGCCGGCGGGGACGGCGGTGGCCGGCCAACAAGCGCCGTTCGCCATGATCGCTGTCGGGACGTTCAAACGGCCGGTTCCGCATCAAGATCCGACGCCCGTACGCCGATAGTCTCTCGGCGCCACGCCCGACACGCGCTTAAACGCGCTGCTGAACGCGCTTTCCGACGCATATCCGAACCTGGCTGCAAGGACGGCGATCGGCGTTGCCTCCTGAATCAGTGCGTGCCTTGCCATACGCATGCGCCAGTGTGTCAGCCACGTAAGCGGTGCCATGCCCGCGAGCGACTTGAAACGGGTGGCAAACGCCGTGCGCGACATCGCCGCCGCCGCTGCAAGCTCGTCGAGCCGCCAGGCCTTGGCCGGATCGCCGTGCATCAGCCGCAACGCGGGGCCAAGCCGCGGGTCGCCGATGGCACGCAACCATCCGCTGGGGATGTCCGCTCCTGTGTCGAGTTGGACGCGTAGCATCTCGACAAACATCAACTGCACGAGGTATGCCGAGGCCAGACTGGCTCCGGGCCTCTCAGTCTCGAATTCCTTCACCAGCCGTGCGAGCAACCACTGGAGAACACCCGCCTGTTCACAGTCTGCGCGGATATGAATGAGCGGTGGCAGAACGTCGGTGAGCAGCGCATCGTTGGATGGAGCGAGTTTCACGTGGCCGCCGATCTGCGTGCAGCCGCAGCCGTCGCCGATCTGCACTGTCCGCCTCTCGCTGCCGGAAAACAGGCTCGTCGTCTCGACAGGTTCGGCGTCCCGGTCGCTTGCGAGGATGAATGAGCGTTCGCCATTCAATAAAAACACATCGCCTTCGCCGACATCGACCGGCTCAGTCCGGGGCCCGAAGCTAAGCCAGCAACGGCCCTTCACCAGCGCAAAGAACTTGATCTTGTTCGGTTGCGGAAAGCGGATCGCCCACGTGCCGCCAGCGGAGAAGCCGCCCGCCACAACCGGTTGCGCGTCAAGCAGCCGGAGAATGTCTGATAGGGGATCGCCTTCGATTTCTGAACTCATGCGACAGTATTCCGTATTTTTGATCTGAAGGCGCGTCAAACCTCATTCTTCAGGACGAGGAAGGATAGCGCGGACGCCGTAGGCGTCCTTTGCGGCTGCTAATGCGGTTTTTTGCTGTTCGATGTATTGGCGGACGATTTCGATAGGCGCTCCGCCACAATTTCCCGCAAAGCAAGACGGAGACCACAGCGCCCCGCCCCACGACTTTTTCCGAATGCGGGCGCATTCTGCCGGTTCATGCGACTTGAGACGCCGTTGAAGCTGTTCACCAGCGACGGCACGGAATCCTTGGGCGGGTAGTGCACCAGCAGGTGTACATGGCCGTCCGCACCGTCGAACTTCACCCGTTCGGATTCGAAGTCCAGACAGACACTGGCGAAGATGCTGCGCATGTCGTTCAGCATCTCCGTGGTAAGCACATTGCGCCGGTGCTTGTGGTCAGGAAGACCACATGCACACGGATCAGAAAGACGCAATGGCGACCACGTCGAATGGCTTGACTCTCGCTTGTGGGCCACGCATACAATGGCCCGATGCAACGACTCCAGGCTTTCAAGTTCGAACTGACGCCTAATGGCGAGCAGCAGCGCAAGATGCGCCGCTTCGCTGGGGCATGCCGGTTCGTTTTCAACAAGGCGCTGGCGTTGCAGAAGGAGAACCACGAGGCGGGCGGCAAGTTCATCGGGTATGTGGCAATGGCAAAGCACTTGACGGCGTGGCGCAACGGCACGGAAACGCCCTGGCTCAAAGATGCTCCGGTGCATCCGCTCCAACACGCACTCAAGGATCTGGAGCGAGCGTACAAGAACTTCTTCGCCAAGCGTGCGGCGTTCCCGTGCTTCAAGAAGAAGGGGCACAGCGACAGCTTTCGCTATCCGGACTCGAAGCAGATCAAGCTCGATCAGGTCAACAACCGCGTCTTTCTGCCCAAGCTCGGCTGGCTTCGTTATCGCAACAGCCGGGATGTGTTGGGCGAAGTGCGTAATGCCACCGTGTCGCGAAACGCGGGCAAATGGTTCGTGTCGATCCAGACCGGGCGTGAAGTCGCGCAGCCGGTGCCGCAGGCCACCAGTGCGATCGGCATCGACCTGGGCATTGCACGGTTTGCCACCCTGAGCGACGGCAGCTTTCTCGCGCCGCTCAACAGCTTCAAGCGGCATGAGGCCAGGCTGCGTTGTGCGCAGCGGGCGATGAGCCGAAAGGTCAAGTTCAGCAACAACTGGAAGAAGGCAAAGGCGCGCATCCAGCGAATCCATGCCGGCATCGGCAATGCCCGCCGTGACTACCTGCACAAAGCCACGACCACGATCAGCCAAAACCACGCGATGGTGTGCATCGAGGACTTGCAGGTACGAAACATGTCGAAGACGGTGGCTGGCAGCCCCGATGCGCCGGGCAAAAACGTTCGGGCCAAGTCCGGCCTGAACAAAGCCATCCTCGATCAGGGCTGGTTCGAATTTCGTCGTCAGCTGGACTACAAGCTGGCGTGGAACGGCGGCTGGCTCATTGCCGTGCCGCCGGCGAATACGAGTCGCACGTGCCCGGTCTGCGAATACGCGAGCGCGGAAAACCGGCAGACGCAGGCCGCATTCCGCTGCGTCGCGTGCGGTCATGAGGAGCATGCCGATGTGGTCGGTGCGATCAACATACTGGCGCGGGGACACCGCGTTGCAGCCTGTGGAGAGCCGGTGCAGTCAGGCCGCTCCGTGAAGCAGGAACCCGCCGAGGTGCTCTGAGATAAGCATCATCGTCTCAGACGCGGCAGGAATCCGCCGCCTTCAGGCGGCGGAGGATGTCAATATTCATCGTACCGGAAGTTGTTCTCATACTGTATCCAACGTTGCTTACTCGAGAGGACGCCATGCTGACGCCACAAAAACCGATCGGTTCGAATTTCGGAGCCGCCACCACTGCTGACGAGGTAATCGCCAATATTGACCTTGCCGGCAAGGTCGCAATCGTAACTGGCGGCTACTCGGGCCTGGGGCGCGAGACCGCGCGCGTTCTGCGTCGTGCCGGCGCCCGTGTGATCGTTCCCGCGCGGGACGTGACGCGCGCTAACGCGGCGCTGGCGGGCATCGATGTGGAAGTCGCCCCGATGAACCTGCTCGACCCGTCCTCGATCGATGCCTTCGCGGCGTCGTTTCTCGAATCGACGCGCGCGCTGCACATACTGGTCGACAGCGCCGCCATCATGGCCGTGCCGGAATTGACGCGGGACGCGCGCGGATACGAGTCCCAGTTTGCAACGAACCACCTCGGCCACTTTCAACTTGCGCTGCGGCTCTTGCCCGCGCTGCGCCGTGCGAACGGCGCACGCGTCGTCTCGGTTTCGTCGCTCGGTCATCGTTATTCGCCAGTGTTTCTCGACGACCCACATTACGATCAGCGCCCGTACGACCCGTGGACAGGATATGGACAGTCGAAAACGGCCAACATCCTTTTTGCTGTCGCGCTCGACGAACGCGAGAAGCGCCACGGCATCCGCGCGTTTTCACTACATCCGGGTGCCATCGTCGATACGGGCCTTGGGAAATACGTTCCGCGCGAGCAGTTGGTCGCTGCAGGCGTTCTCGATGGACAAGGCAAGCCGATACTTGATCCGGCGCGGCAGCTCAAGACTGTGGAGCAAGGCGCGGCCACGCAGGTCTGGTGCGCGACGAATCCGCAGCTCAACGGCAGGGGCGGCGTGTACTGTGAAAACGTCGACGTGGCACCATTGATGGTCACCCAGCCCACAATAACCGGCATGTCTGATGCCATGCGGCTCACCGGCGTAGCACCCTACGCGGTCGATCGCGTGAATGCCGAAGGGCTATGGCAGCTCAGCGAGAAGCTGCTCGGCATCCGGGCGGCATGACGTCATCGGGTTACCTCGCCGTTGGACGGCTGTCGCTTGCGCTGAAGGTCGGGAATCTGTTGCGTACCTGAAGCGCCAGCCTGCCGGTAGCGATCATTTCGCTGAACTTTGAGAGATGGTCCGGTACTTTGCGCCGGGGCGCTGCCGCGTCATCCGTTCGATTGCACAGGCTGAAATCGTCGACGTTGGCCCGACGGCGCTCGCTGCTTGCGTCTATCGTGCCGAACAGAAGTCTGTCCAGCGTGCCACGGCAACGCCAAGGCGTGACCCGAACAATCAGTCAACCCGGTACCAGCGACCGGATTCCGGGCACACAGCGGCTGGCGCGCCGTTCGACCAGACTTGCTCCTCATCCGGGTGCAGCGAGGTCGAAGGGGCGATGTCGAAGACTACCTCAAGTGCTTGCCCAACATGAGCGTCTTCGATGGGAAGTTCCCAAGTCAGGAATATCTGGATGCAATCCTGGTCCGGCGCGAAGTCGGCCGCATTAAAGCCGCTGCTGCGGCGCTGAATGACGCCGTGAGGCTGGCCGGTATCGAATATCACAGCTGTCCCCCGGGTCAGGGGAATGCGATGGCCCGTAGAGGGAAAATGCAAGTCCAGCCCCCGGTCCTCGCTCAGGAAGAGATTGCAGAAGGCCGCACCGCCATATTGCGCACCGTCATGGTGGTACTTCGCGCCACGACAGGCCATGAGGGCTACGTCACTGGAGGCGAGCACGGTGGGCAGTCCGAGGGCGCACGTCCAGTCGGACATTGCCTGCACGCAGCGCTTATAGTCCGGCCAGCGCGCTTGCGTTCGCGCCAAAGGCATTGCCTCGACGTCCCCGGGTTCCAGGACGAGCCGCGACGATGTTTCTCTTTCCCAGTCTGCAAGCACGCGTGCGGAGGGAACGGGCACGTCGACCGTGCCTGATAGCACGATGTTACTTACGCGTCGACTGCGGATGGCGTCGCCGCTCCAGAAATAGGAAGTCAGCATGTTTCGAATTCGACGCTGTCGAAGGGGGTATTCGGGCGATTGTAATGACTCAGCCTGATTACGTCGGCGAAAATCGGTCACCATAGAACCTTCGTCGAGCGCTGGTCATGAACGGTTGGGCGCCCGCACATCCGTCGACAACGGACATGACCCGGCCGACGTGACGCCGATAGCGCGTCGGCAGCCGGGATTCCGGTCGCGGAACAATTCAACAGTTCCGAATGCGGCCTGGCTTACGGCCTCCCAAGCCGGCCAACAGCACATTCACATTTCACGGCGATCTTTTTTGATGGGTAAGTTGCGCCTCCTTCCGCGGAGGCGACGAGCACGTCACGCGTGATACGTCCTTCCCTCTGCAAAGCAGGACATCAACCGGCCGCCTCGGGTTTTCGCCACAGTCCTCGTATTGGGCCGAGCATCTAGCGCGGGACATCGCCGGATACGCCGTCAAAGCGGAGGCGCGCGGCATGGATGTCGGGGTAACGACGATCGGCCCAATCGATGAGGGCCGCCATCGGCTCCAGCAGGGATTGGCCAAGCGGGGCCAGACGATATTCGACGCTTGGCGGGTTGGTGGGGAAAACATGGCGGGTGATGAGCCCGTCGCGCTCCAGATGGCGGAGTGTCTGGGTAAGCATGCGCTTGGAAATGTCCGGGATGGCTCGATGAAGTTCGCTGAAGCGCTGCGATCGCGTCGCGAGCTCCATGATCATGAGCGTGCTCCATTTGTCGCCGATTCGGTCGAGCACGTCGCGAACGGCGCAGTGTGCGGGTTGGGCGTCGCCCAATTGACGTTGATATCGGCTGAATCTCTCGATCGCATTCTGGACGGTACTCATTCGGGTTCCCTTTAACTCACCTGGTGACAAAAGACTGCCTCCTTCCGAAGTGAGGCGCGGGTCTCTATGATAGACCTGCCCTCAAACGAAGACCACTTCTCAAGGAGTACTGATGTCAAACCCGGTTCCCGCCGGCCTGCTGCAGCAGGCTCCGGCGGACATCCGGGCTGGCGCGTGGAGGCGTCGCAGGAGGAAGCCGAGGAGTCCAACATCACCGCATCTGGCCGCAGCCGCAGAAATGCCGGCGTTTATGGGCGACACTCATTTCAGGAGAAACACATGTTTTTGGTAATGGGAATTACGGGACGCGTAGGCGGCGCAACGGCTCAACATCTGTTGGCGCAAGCGAAGAAGGTACGGGCGCTGGTCCGCGATCGCGAGAAGGCGGCGAATTGGGCGGATCAAGGTGTGGAACTGGTCGACGGCGACTGGAATGATGTGGCCGCCGTAGAGAGGGCGCTCGAAGGGGTCGAAGGTGCATTTGTCATGCTGCCGGCTGTCTGGGCGCCCTCGCCTGATTTCAGGGAGGCAAAGCGCGTGATCGCGAACTATGTCGAGGCGCTGAAGAGGGTAGCGCCTCCGCGGGTGGTTGTGCTGTCGTCGATGGGCGTGAACAGAAACAGCGGGCTGGGAATGATCACGGCCCTGTCGCTTCTGGAGCAAGGACTGCGCGACCTGACGCTGCCAATTGCCTATGTGCGCGCCGGCGGTTTTTTTGAAAACTTCCTTTACGGCTTGCATGTCGGCCAGGGCGGCACGCTACCCGTCTACTACAACCCGACGAGTCGGAGATCAACCATGGTCGCGACCGACGATATCGGCGCTGAGGTGGCGATGCGGCTGACCGGGCCGGCGTGGTCCGGGCATCGCGTCGTCGAGCTTGGCTCGATGATCAGCGCGGATGAAGTCGCCGCCCAGTTGGGCGAAGTCTTGCAGCGCGACGTCAAGGCCCTTGCCATCCCCCGAGCCGGATGGCCGGCAGCGTTCGAACAGATCGGCATCCCGAAGGGCCACACCGGACCGGCCGAAGCAATGTTCGATGCCGTCAACGCGGGCTGGATGGATCTCGGCGTAGCGGGTACGGAGCAGGTCGCGGGCACGACGTCGCCTCGCGATGTCTTTGCCGCGGCCTACAAGGCCATTACGGCGTGAACAGCGGGGATCGGTCGGCTGGCCGGCAAGGCGGCCACGCGGTCCTCGGCAGCGCCCTCATCAGAGAAGGTAGAACGCATGTCCAAGATTGCCTGGCGTCAGGTATTACCGTTGGTTCTTGCTGCTTTTTTCGTCGTGGGATCGCTCAGCAACATCGTCGCCCCGCGATCCATCTTTGAGGAGTACCTGAAGTGGGGATATCCGCATTGGTTCCATTTCGTGACAGGCTCACTGGAACTGATGACCGCCGCTCTGCTGGTGCGAGCGCGGACGCGGCTGTGGGGCGCGGCGATCGGATGCACCGTGATGGTGGCTGCGCTGGCGACCGTCACAGTCCACGGCGAATACGGACATGCGGTGGCGCCGCTTGTCGTGGCGACACTGTCGATTGTTGTCGGCTGGATTGCTTGGCGCAAGCGGCTCGCTGCCGGTTCTTTGGCTCGGGCCTGAACCTTACGCGCCCTCATGGGCTAGAACGCATGCTGGAAGCGCCATGACCAACCAGTTATCGATTTCAAATCCCGGTTGGAACAAGGTCGACTGATTGACTCGAGCTTGGCGGTTGGCGGGTCAACGGGCGTCCGCAGCACTTTGGAAGCGGTCATCGAGGTCTTGTGTTCGCGACTGGCCGTTCAGAGTCGGTAGCGGCCACTAATTCCGGCCGCTGTCTGCCGCGCGCCGCCATGCGGCAAACGGGGTTGAAATCGTAGAAAATTTAGCTTCCCTAACGTCCGGCGTATCAGGCCGACGCGACGGCACGGCAACGCCCCGCGCAGCGACCCGGGGGCCACATCGCGTCGCCTTCAAACCGGACTGCCTGGCGACACAGTTACAAGATAACCATTGACTCCGCCGTTTCCGGCAGTTAGTGTATGCGCCGAAGTCCAAGAAGTCCGATTGCTGTTCATCAATGTCTCGCTCCCCCAGCGGTATTCGTTGTCCTCTCCCTCCTTGACGCTTCAAGCGCTCTTCAACAGAGCAAATCTTCATATTTTTTCTCAAGGATTCTTCATGGATACCGGTATCGTCAAGTGGTTCAACGACAGCAAAGGCTTTGGCTTCATCACTCCGGACAACGGCGGTGACGATCTTTTCGCGCATTTCTCCGAAATCCGGACGGAAGGCTTCAAGACGCTCGCTGAAAACCAGAAAGTGAGCTTCGAAACGAAGCAAGGCCCGAAGGGTCTGCAAGCGGCCAACATCCAGCCGCTGTAAGTTTGAAGGGCCCGGCTTTCCGCGACGGACGCCGGGTCGCAGCGACACCCTCACGGAGCGTTGTCTCCTAAAGTTGGCGCGATCATTGCTGGCTGCATCGGTTGATTCAGCAGCCTGCCACGCGCCACATGCCTCGTTGCACTTCACTCTCCCCCTCCGGCAGCAACGCCTTTTTCGCGCGCTTCGACTGCTTTAGATTCAGCTCGCAATGGCTTTGAATCGGTGCATATTTCGCACGGCACGCGCGCGCCTGAACATCATTATTAAAATTAAAATGCAGAACAAACGAATTCAACAGTACAACGGCTATGCCGTCCAACCCTCGGCGCATCGTTTGCCCGACGGGTGTTTTTCATCCAACCTGCTGCTCGAACGCAGCGGCAGCTCGTGCGCCGAAGGCCGCTACCAGTTCTATTCGCTCGATTACTTCCCGAGTGAAAAACAGGCGCTGCAGCACTCGGCCCGCTGGGCACGCAACTGGATCGACACGCGCGGTTAACGGCAACGTCTCGGGTCGGCAGCAACGGCGAACCCTGATCGCACACGGGTACTTGCTACCTCATGACCCGGCTCCTTTACCATGGAGCCTTCCAGAATCATGCAGACCATCGGTCTGCTGAAGAGGCCATGAAAAAGACGATCAGCCTTGCATTGCTGCTGCTGCCCCTGAGCGCGCTGGCCGACCCATGCGTCGGCAACGGAAACGTCTATGACGATTTGTCATGTGTCGACCGTTCTCTGGCCGAATCGAAGCAGCAGCTCAACGCGATCTATCGAAAAATATACGCGTCCACGCAATACAAGGACGCGTTCGAGCAATCGCAGAAGGCGTGGCTCACCTACCGTGACAAGCAGTGCGATGGCTACATCGCAGCCGAGGCGTCGCAAGCTCAAGGCGAGGGCCCGGGCTTGATCACGAGAGACTGTCTTCTCACGATCACCCGGCAGCGGGTCGACTATTTGAAGACGCTGCTCGCGAAGTAACGGGGCACGGGCACGAACCGCATGCGTGTCCGTCATGACATGGCCCGGGCCACGCGTCACCCGGCGCGTTTTCCCGATGCAGCTTCGGCTGCGCCACATCGAGCGCCGAATCCGGCCACCCATCTCTCGAATCACCGAGCAGCGTCGCCGCCGCGCCAGACGCCGGGTGTGCGCCACCCCGCGCGATCCGCCCGGATCTCCGCTTCGTCCTGCTGCACGGTGACCGGCGCGTCCTGGCGGGTTTGCTCGGCGATCGACTTGTTCGGCGCAAGCTGTGCGTAGCGGGCGGGATTGACGCGCATCGCGGAATGGGTCGACAGGCGCCACGCACGCGCGACATCGGGCTGTCGGCCTGCTGTCGGTAATATGCGGAGATCCATTCTTCGTGCGTTGCGACAATGCGCGGCCGGTCGGGGTGCGTCACGTAATCCGGTGAAATTTCACGGACTGGCGACGGATCTGTCGCGATGCCACGTTGAAGCAACATCGAAACGACCGGTGAGACCGACGATGCTGCCAGGGATGCGCGTTTCAGGATGCCGCGAAGCAACGCGCCGGTGGCGCGCGCTGCTTGCGCTGGCGATTGCCGGTGTTGTGCCGCTGGCTGCCGGATGCCAGTCGGAACCGCCGGTGCCGCCGCCCTCCGCGATAGAGGCCGCGTTGCCGGTGTTTCCGGCCGCCGAATGGACGCGGGCCGCGCCTGCCACGCACGGCTTCTCGCAGGACGGGATCGACCGCGCGATCGCGTATGCACGACAGCAGGGCTCGACGTCCGGCATGATCGTCCACGACGGAACGGTGATCGCGCAGTGGGGCGACGTCACGCGCAAGACGAACCTCCATTCCGCGCGCAAGAGCTTCCTGAGCGCGCTGGTCGGCATCGCGGCCGCGCGCGGCCAGATGCATCTCGACGACACGCTCGCGCAACTCGGCATCGACGACACCGCGCCGGCGCTTTCGCCCGCCGAGAAACAGGCGACCGTGCGGATGCTGCTCGAGGCGCGCTCGGGCGTGTATCACCCGGCGACGTACGAAACCGTGCAGATGAAAGCGTTGCGGCCGCCGCGCGGCAGTCATGCGCCCGGCACGTTCTGGTACTACAACAACTGGGATTTCAATACGGTCGGCGCGATCTACGAACGCAGCACCGGCACGCGCATCTTCGATGCGCTGCGGACGGAGCTCGCGGTTCCGCTCGGCATGCAGGACTACACGCCGTCGGACGGGCACTACGTACCGGGCGGCAGCGCGACGCGCTACCCGGCCTATCCGTTCGCGATGAGCGCGCGCGATCTCGCCCGCTTCGGACTGCTGTATCTGCACGACGGCCGCTGGCGCGACCGGCAGATCGTGCCGGCCGGCTGGGTCGCCGAGTCCACGCGGCCGTATTCCGACACGCGCACCGGCGGCTACGGCTATCTGTGGTGGACGAGCGATTCGGCGAGCGGCGCGCGCGGCCGGGACGCGCTGCTGTCGCGGCGGGCCTTCTGGGCCGACGGCCATCTTGGCCAGTACGCGGTGGTCGTGCCGTCGCTCGATCTGGTGATCGTGAGTCTCGTGGACGCGCGGCTGACGTCGCGGCGGATGGGGCAAACGAAGATGGAAACGCTCGTCATGCTGGTCGAGGCGGCCGGTGGAAAAGCCACGGGAAAGGCCTCCGGAAACGCGACAGGAAATGCGACAGGAAGCGCCGCCAACGCCGGCTAGACCGGCTCGCGCCGCCCGCTTAGGTGTTTATACGTATGCCGATACCGATATCGCTTCAATCCAATATTTCATTGGAAGGTTATCGGGCTTGTACCTAGACTGATCCGGGGCGCACATACCGGCCGGCCGCACGCGCCGGCCGCTGCCCCGACCCGCATCCGCGCCACGCAGAAACAGAACAGCACAGCACACCGCGCAACGGCGCCGCGGCATACAACGACATCATCGGAGACGGACCATGACATTCTTCAGGAAGCTGGCGGCCGGCGCGATCGTCGCCGCGGCGACGGTGAGCGCGTACGCGCAGCAAAAGCCGATCACGCTCGGGTTCTCGCAGGTCGGCGCGGAAAGCGCGTGGCGCACCGCGAACACCGTGTCGGTGAAGAGCGCCGCGAAGGACGCCGGCATCAACCTGAAATTCTCGGACGCGCAGCAAAAGCAGGAGAACCAGATTCGCGCGATCCGCTCGTTCATCGCGCAGAAGGTCGACGTGATCGCGTTCTCGCCGGTCGTCGAATCGGGCTGGGAGCCGGTGCTGACCGAAGCGAAGGCCGCGCATATCCCGGTGATCCTGACCGATCGCGGCGTCGACGTGAAGGATCCGTCGCTGTACGTGACGATGATCGGCTCGGACTTCCTCGAGGAAGGGCGGCGCGCGGGCCACTGGATGGAAGAGCGCTACAAGAACGATCCGGGCCCGATCAACATCGTCGAGCTGCAGGGCACGGTCGGCTCGGCGCCGGCCAACGATCGCCGCGCGGGCCTGCTCGAGGTGATCAAGAGCAATCCCAAGTTCAAGGTGATCGCATCGCAAAGCGGCGACTTCACGCTCGCGGGCGGCAAGCAGGTGATGGAAGCGTTCGCGAAGACCTACGGCAAGCAGATCAACGTCGTCTACGCGCACAACGACGACATGGCGCTCGGCGCGATCCAGGCGATGGAAGAGGCCGGCATCAAGCCCGGCAAGGACGTGAGCGTCGTGTCGTTCGATGCGACCAAGGGCGGCTTCCAGGCGATGGTCGCGGGCAAGATCAACGTCGACGTCGAATGCAGCCCGCTGCTCGGCCCGCAGCTGATGACGGCCGTGAAGGACGTGGTCGCCGGCAAGCCGTTGCCGAAACGCATCGTGACGAACGAGACCGTGTTCCCGATGAACGTCGCGGCGCAGGTGCTGCCGACCCGCAAGTACTGAGTCTCGCTGTCTCGCTGACCGCGGACGGCGGCGCGGCTGCCGCCGTCCGGCAACCGTTTCGCATCGAGGGCGCATCCATGACGAATCCGCCGGTGGTCGAGATGATCGGCATCGACAAGGCGTTTCCGGGTGTCAGCGCGCTGCAGCGCGTGAGCTTCCGGTTGTTTCCGGGCGAGATCCACGCGCTGATGGGCCAGAACGGCGCGGGCAAATCGACGCTGATCAACGTGCTCACCGGCGTGCATGCGCACGATGCGGGCGAGATTCGCGTCGGCGGCGCGCCGGTGCGTTTCGCCGCGCCGCGCGAGGCCGAGGCGGCCGGGATCCAGACGCTGTACCAGGAAGTGAACCTGTGCGCGAACCTGTCGGTCGCCGAGAACATCTTCGCGGGCCGGCAGCCGATGCGGCGCGGCGCGATCGACTGGAAGACGATCCACGCGCGTGCGCGCGACGCGCTCGCCGAACTGGACCTGTCGCTCGACGTCACGCGCTCGCTCGATGCGTATTCGATCGCGGTGCAGCAGATGGTCGCGATCGCGCGGGCGGTGTCGGTCGACGCGCGCGTGCTGATTCTCGACGAGCCGACGTCGAGCCTCGACGACGGCGAGGTCGCGCGGCTCTTCGACGTGCTGCGCCGGCTGAAGGCGTCGGGCATCGCGATCCTGTTCGTCACGCACTTTCTCGAACAGACCTATGCGGTGTCGGACCGGATCACCGTGATGCGCAACGGCGAGCGCGAAGGCGAATATCTGGCGCGCGACCTGCCGGTCGACCTGCTGGTCGCGAAGATGACCGGGCGCGAACCGATGTCGGGCACGCTGCAGGCGGGTGCGGCGGCGGTATCGACTGACGCGGGCGCGGCCGCGCCGTTCCTGTCGATGCGGCAGGTCGGCCGGCGCGGCATGATGAGCCCGCTCGATCTCGACGTGCGGCCCGGCGAAATCGTCGGACTGGCCGGGCTGCTCGGCTCGGGGCGCACCGAAACCGCGCGGCTCGCGTTTGCCGCCGAGCGCACGGATACCGGCGCGATCGAGATCGACGGCGCGCGCAAGCGGCTCGCGTCGCCGCACGACGCGGTGCGCAACGGCATCGCGTATTGCCCGGAGGATCGCAAGAAGGAGGGCATCGTCGCCGCGCTGTCGATCCGCGAGAACATCGTCCTCGCGCTGCAGGCGCGGCGCGGCTGGTGGCGCCTGATCGGCCGCGCGCGGCAGCGCGAGCTGGCCGACACGTACATCGCGCGGCTCGGCATCAAGGCGCGCGACGCGGAGCAGCCGATCGGGCTGCTGTCGGGCGGCAACCAGCAGAAGGTGCTGCTCGCGCGCTGGCTCGCGACGGAACCGAAGCTGCTGATCCTCGACGAGCCGACGCGCGGAATCGACGTCGCCGCGAAGTTCGACATCATGGAGCGCGTGCTCGCGCTGTGCGCGCAGGGCCTCGCGATCCTGTTCATCTCGTCGGAAATCAGCGAAGTCGTGCGCGTGAGCCACCGGATCGCGGTGCTGCGCGACCGCCGCAAGGTCGCCGAACTGCGCGGCGGCGACGCGTCCGAGGAACAGGTCTATCAACTGATTGCGGGAGGCCGGTCATGATGCGGCTTCGCATGTTGCTTCGTCATCCGCTCGTGTGGCCGGTGCTGACCCTGGTGCTGCTGTTCGCGCTCGACATCGCGCATCGGCCAGGCTTCCTGTCGATCACGCTGCTCGACGGCCACCTGTTCGGCGCGCCGATCGACATCCTGAACCGCGCGGCGCCGCTCGTGATCGTGTCGCTCGGGATGACGCTCGTGATCGCGACGCGCGGGATCGACATCTCGGTCGGCGCCATCGTCGCGATCGCGGGCGCTGCCGCGGCGATCGTGCTCGACGGCGATCCGACGCGGCTCGGCGCGGCGCTGGCCGCCGCACTCGGCGTCGGGGTGCTCGCGGGAGCGTGGAACGGCGTGCTCGTCGCGTTCGTCGGGATGCAGCCGATCATCGCGACGCTGATCCTGATGGTTGCCGGACGCGGCGTCGCCCAGTTGCTCACGGGCGGGCAGATCATTCCGATCGGCGCGCCCGGCTACCTCGCGCTCGGCGGCGGCTATCTCGCGGCCGTGCCGTGCTCGGTGTGGATCGCGATCGCGACGATCGCGGCGACCGCGCTGCTCGTGAACCGCACGGCGCTTGGCCTCTTCATCCGCGCGATCGGCGTGAATCCGGTCGCGACGCGGCTCGTGGGGCTGCGCGCGGGCGCCGTCGTGTTCGGCGTGTATCTGTGTTCAGGCGCGATGTCGGCGCTCGCGGGGATCATCGCCAGCTCGAACGTGCGCAGCGCCGACGGCAACAACGCGGGGCTGCTGCTCGAGCTCGACGCGATCCTCGCGGTGACGCTCGGCGGCACGTCGCTGCTCGGCGGCCGTTTCAGCCTCGCCGGCTCCGTGCTCGGCGCGCTGATCATCCAGACGCTGACCTACACGACCTATTCGATCGGCGTGCCGCCGGAGGCGACGCTCGTCGTGAAGGCCGTCGTCGTGATCGTCGTGACGCTGATCCAGTCGGATGCGGCGCGCGCACTCGCGGTTCGCCACGCGTCGCGGCTGCTGCCTTCCGCGCGCTCGCGCGCCACCACCGGAGCGACGCCGCGATGAACCGATTCCTCGCACGGCTCGCCGACCCGCGCACGCTGCCGATCGTCGTCACGATCGTGCTGTTCATCGCGCTGTTCGGCTTCGGATCCGTGATGTACACGGGTTTCTTCTCGATGCAGGTGCTCACCGGGCTGCTGGTCGACAACGCGTTCCTGCTGATCGTCGCGATCGGGATGACCTTCGTGATCGTGTCGGGCGGCATCGACCTGTCGGTCGGCTCGGTCGTTGCGTTGACAACGATCTTCTGCGCGGTCGGTGCCGAACGGCTGCACTGGCCCGTGTGGGCGATCGTGCCGCTCGTGCTCGCGTTCGGTGCGCTGTACGGCGCCGCGATGGGCGCGCTGATTCACTATTTCCGGCTGCAGCCGTTCATCGTCACGCTGGCCGGGATGTTTCTCGCGCGCGGCGCGTGCTTCCTGATCACGACGCAGTCGATCACGATCGACGCGCCGACGTTTCATGCGCTCGCGGCCATCAGCGTGCCGGTCGGCGGCGGGATGCTGAGCGCCGGCGCGCTGATCGCGCTCGCGACGCTCGCCGCCGCGCTCTACGTCGCGCATTTCACGCGCTTCGGCCGCAACGTGTATGCGATCGGCGGCAACGAGCGCTCGGCGCTGCTGATGGGGCTGCCGGTCGCGCGCACGAAGGTCGGCGTGTATGCGCTGAGCGGCTTCTGTTCGGCGCTCGGCGGCGTGGTGTTCACGCTGTACGTGCTGTCCGGCTACGGGTTGCAGGCGCAGGGGATGGAGCTCGACGCGATCGCCGCGACCGTGATCGGCGGCACGCTGCTCACGGGCGGCGTGGGGTACGTGATCGGGTCGGTGTTCGGGGTCGGCATCCTCGGCACGATCCAGGTGCTGATCACGTTCGACGGTACGCTGAGTTCGTGGTGGACGCGGATCGTGATCGGCGCGCTGCTGTGCGTGTTCTGCCTGCTGCAAAGGATCATCGAGCGGCATGCGGCGCGGCGGCGCACGGGCGGCACGGGGTTCGATCCGAAACGGCGGACGCAAGAGGCCGGGCCGGCCGGGACGGCCGCGCCGGGAGACGATGCGGCGCTGGGGTCGACGATGCGCAGGCGGTTGCGTCCCCGGCGCCCGGCACGTCGAGACGCGCCCGCATCGCCTGCGTGAACGCGGCATGGCGCGGCACGTGCGTATGCCGGCCGGGCCGTTCGTCGATATCGGCGAGACGCCCTTCGCCGGCAAGCACGGCCCGCCGGCCTTGCATCGTGCCGACGATCCGCCGCGCGATGAACCGGTCGCGCGGCACCTGCCGCAGCCGGGTGCCGTCGCTCGATGGTGTGTGATGTGCGGTGCCGCCGCATGGATGACGACGCCGCACGGCGACTTGCGTCCGGCACGCGGGCCCGTGTTCGTCCGGCGCCGCGAAGCGATGCTCAGTGCCTGATCATGCAGACGGCCACGATTTCGTATCCGGGGTCGGCATGCATGCAAGCCGCTTTTTCCGCTTCGTCATACGAACCGAAGGAGGCGGCATCTTCAACTGCCGGCGCCATGCCGATGTCGCCGTCCTCGGCGGTGCAGAGGAACTGCTCGCCGGTTTTCACGACGTAGATGGACATCATGATTCCCTCCATCGTTTGCAAGGGGGAATTCCAGTCTAGCAGGCAAAAAGGCGGGCGGCGGTTTGCCGGGTCGTTTCGGCGAGATACCGTCGGAGGCTTGGCCGCGCGTCGTTCCGATGCTCGTCGGAATTCTTCACGCACGATCCGGCCGCGGGTACGCCTCGCGCCGCCAACCGGGATCGGCTTCCCGATCGGGCCTTTCGCAAAGGGCTGGTGTCGCGACCGTCGTCCGGGGTGGCGCGACGAGCGCGCCGGCGCGGAAAGCCGTGCACAATACCCGCATGCGAGCCCCAGACCTTGAATGCCTTGTCACCGTCACCATGCCCTTCGGGAAATACAAGGGTCGACTCATCGCCGACCTGCCCGGACCTTACCTCAACTGGCTCGCCCGCGAAGGGTTCCCGCGCGGCGAACTCGGCCGGCAGCTCGCGCTGATGCACGAGATCGACCATAACGGCCTGAGGGACTTGCTGGAGCCGCTGCGCGAACGCCGATAGCGCCAGGCCGCCGCCCGTGACGCAGCGCGCCCCGCTTCAAGCGCGCCTGTCGCGCGTGGCGGTCGACCCCCGAGGCGGGCTCGAACCTTCGACGCAATCCATGCGCATCGCGGCGCTCGGCGCGTACGCGTGCGGGTGCCGCATGGCCGATGCTCGCCTAAAATGGAAAAGGCCCTGTTGCGGATGAGCCGATGGCAAAAGAGGGGGGCAACATGAGACGCCTTTATTTCCTCGTACCCGATACGCAGATGGCGAAGGCGATCGTCGACGACCTGCTGCGTGCACGTATCATCTGGCGCCATATCCACGTTCTCGCCGATCACAGCGTCACGCTCGATCAGTTGCCCGAAGCGTCTTTGCTGCAAAGCAGCGACGTCGTCCATGCGCTCGAGCGCGGTGTCGCACTCGGCGGCGCGACCGGCGCGCTGATCGGCCTCGTCGCGCTGGTATTTCCCCCCGCGGAGCTCGTGATCGC
Organism: Burkholderia sp. IDO3; assembly: GCF_003366075.1. Taxonomy (NCBI): domain Bacteria; kingdom Pseudomonadati; phylum Pseudomonadota; class Betaproteobacteria; order Burkholderiales; family Burkholderiaceae; genus Burkholderia; species Burkholderia sp. IDO3. The sequence goes on along the minus strand of NZ_CP028964.1, from coordinate 11,300 downwards.
GGGCGGCGCCGTCGTCGCGTTGACGATGGCGGGTGCGGGCTTCGGAGCCTGGACGGCCGCGATGATCGGCATCGCCGAGCCGAATGGACGACTTACGCGATTTCGTGACGCCATCCGGGACGGCCAGATCCTGATCATGGCCGACGTGCCGGCGCTGCGAGAGCAGGAAATCGAGGAGATGGTCGGCCAGCATTTTCCCCGGGCGGACCTGGAGGGCGGCGAGCCCACGACACCGATCTTCCCTTGATTCGCGAAAGCCGCCATGCACGAACATCCGCGCGCATCGGCGCGACTTGCCGAACGTCAATGCGATCCGACGGATCGAGCCCATGCGATGTGAGCGTCCGTCGGCCTGCGCGTCACCATGATCGGGGTGATGCGCAGGCCGATCCACCCGCGACCCTCCAAGGCCAACAGGGAAATCGAGTGGATCGAGGATTGCCTCGCGCTCGCTCAATATCAAGGCTTTTCCCGCGCGGCTGAATGTCGCGACGTCACGCACTGCGGGACTGCTGCAAGTATCCGGTTGCATTGCTCCATTCGTCGCTGGCGATCCGGACGCTGCTGGACGAAGCGCCGTACCGACGGCAGCTCGAGCCGAAGATCGCGGTGGAGTCGGGCTCGCTCGAATTCCTGCGCGGCTTCATCGTGCGGGAGGACGCGGTCACGTTCCTGCCGCTGAGCGGGGTGCCGCGGGTGGACGACCGAATCTGCGCGAGGCCGGTCAGCGTGCAGGGCCTCGACGCTCTCCGGGTGGTGCCCGGGCAACTGCGCGGCCGGTCGCCTTCGATTGCGGCCGGGACGGTCGCGGATCAACCGAGCAGCCGCTTGCCCGGCCTCCCGTGAGCGCGTGTCCACGGGGCCGCCGGGGCCTTCATGGAAAACTGTATGAATATACAGTATAGTATCCGTCGAACTCCGAGCCGCACCGGCATGACCCGTGCGGCACGTGCGCCGCGCCTGCGGGCATCCACCGCGGCATTCCGGCACCGTGAACTCTGGCTAACTCATTCAGACGGGCAGGCAAATTGTCATCCAGCAATCTGATCCGCATTCGCGGAGCACGTCAGCACAACCTCAAGAACCTCGATCTCGACCTGCGCACCGGCGAAATGACGGTCGTCACCGGCCCGTCGGGCTCCGGCAAGTCGAGCCTCGTGTTCGACACGCTGTACGCGGAAGGGCAGCGGCGCTACGTCGAGACGTTCAGCGCGTATGCGCGGCAGTTCCTCGACCGGATGGACCGCCCGCAGGTCGAGCGCGTCGACGGCGTGCCGCCGGCGATCGCGATCGACCAGACCAACCCGGTCCGCAGTTCGCGCTCGACGGTCGGCACGATGACCGAGCTCAACGACCACCTGAAGCTGCTGTACGCGCGCGCGGCCGAGCTGTTCGACCGCAAGACCGCGCGGCAGGTGCGGCACGACACGCCCGAGACGATCTACGCGGAACTCGTCGAGCGCACGCGCGCCGACGATCCGCGCGTCGTCGTCACGTTCCCGGTCGAGCTGCCGGACAGCGCGTCCGAGGACGAAGTCGCGCAGTGGCTGTCCGCGAGCGGCTACACGCGCGTGCAGGCGCAGCGCGAAGTGGCGTCGCCCACGGGCCCGCGCAAGGTGCTCGACGTGGTGGCCGACCGCTTCCGCGTGCAGCCGACCGACAAGGTGCGCGTGGTCGAGGCGATCGAGGCGTCGCTGAAGCGCGGCGGCGGCCGCGTGAACGTCTACGTGCTCGCGCCCGAAGCGGAAAACGCGCTCGCCGAGCCGCAGATCTGGCGTTTCTCCACCGGGCTGCACGATCCCGACAGCGACCTGCGCTACGCGGAGCCGCAGGCGGCGCTGTTCTCGTTCAATTCGGCCTATGGCGCGTGCGAAACCTGCCGCGGCTTCGGCCGCGTGATCGGCGTCGATCTCGGCCTCGTGATTCCGGATGCGCGCAAGACGCTGCGCGGCGGCGCGATCAAGCCGATGCAGACGCCCGCGTGGAAGGAATGCCAGGACGACCTGATGCGCTACGCGGCGAAAGCCGGCATTCCGCGCGACACGCCGTGGTCCGACCTGACGGACGCCGAGCGCGACTGGGTGGTCAACGGCTCGCCGGACTGGAACGGCAAGTGGCAGAGCCAGTGGTACGGCGTGAAACGCTTCTTCGGCTATCTCGAATCGAAAGCGTACAAGATGCATATCCGCGTGCTGCTGTCGAAGTACCGCAGCTACACGCCGTGCGACGTGTGCGGCGGCGCGCGCCTGAAGACCGAATCGCTGCAGTGGCGGCTCGGCTCGAAGGCGAATGCCGACACGGTGCTCGCGCCCGCCAATCGCTTCATGCCGCGCGGCGTCGACTGGACGCGCGCGCAGCTCGAAGCGCTGCCGGGCCTGACGGTGCACGACCTGATGCTGCTGCCAATCGAGCGCATTCGCCGCTTCTTCGACGAAGTGAGCCTGCCGAGCGCATTGCTCGACGACGCGCTGAAGCTGCTGCTGGCGGAGGTGCGCACGCGCCTGAAATATCTGTGCGACGTGGGGCTCGGCTATCTGACGCTCGACCGCCAGAGCCGCACGTTGTCGGGCGGCGAGGTGCAGCGGATCAACCTGACCACGGCGCTCGGCACGTCGCTCACCAAAACGCTGTTCGTGCTCGACGAGCCGAGCATCGGGCTGCATCCGCGCGACCTCACGCGGATCGTCGAGGCGATGCAGCGGCTGCGCGACGCGGGCAACACGCTGGTTGTCGTCGAACACGATCCGTCGGTGATGCTCGCGGCCGACCGGCTGATCGACATGGGGCCCGGCCCCGGCGAGCGCGGCGGCACGATCGTCTACGACGGCACGCCGGGCGACATCCGTTCCGCGCACACGCTGACGGGCGAGTATCTCGGCGGCCGCAAGCACGTCGCGCATGCGTCGAACTGGGCACGCCGCCCGGTCGATGCGAACACGCCGCGCATCGTGCTGGCAGGCGCGACCGAGCACAACCTGCGCGACGTGACGGTCGAGATTCCGTTGCAGCGGCTCGTGTGCGTGACGGGCGTGTCCGGTTCCGGCAAGTCGACGCTGCTGCAGGACGTGCTGTATCCGGCGATGGCGCGCCATCACGGCAAGGCGACCGAATCGCCGGGCGCGTTCCGCAACCTCACCGGCGCCGATCAGGTCGGCGACGTCGTGTTCGTCGATCAATCGCCGATCGGCAAGACCACGCGCTCGAACCCGGCCAGCTATGTCGGCGCGTTCGATGAAATCCGCAAGCTGTTCGCGAAGGCGCCGCTCGCGCTGCAGCGCGGCTACGGCCCCGGCACGTTCAGCTTCAACTCGGGCGACGGCCGCTGCCCGACCTGCGGCGGCTCGGGCTTCGAGCACATCGAGATGCAGTTCCTGAGCGACGTCTATCTGCGCTGCCCCGATTGCGACGGCAGCCGTTACCGCGCCGAGATTCTGGAAGTGCGCATCGAGCGCGGCGACCGCGCACTGAGCATCGCCGACGTGCTCGACCTGACCGTCAGCGAAGCGGCCGCGTTCTTCGCGGCCGACGCCGAAGTGCTGCGCGTGCTGCAGCCGATCGTCGACGTCGGCCCTCGAATACGTGAAACTGGGCCAGCCGGTGCCGACGCTGTCGGGCGGCGAGGCGCAGCGGCTGAAGCTGGCCGGCTTCCTCGCCGAATCGGCGGCGGCGGCCGGCGGGCGCCGGGTCGCCAGCGAAGAAGCGCGCATTGCGCGCGCGAAGCTGTTCATGTTCGACGAGCCGACCACCGGCTTGCACTTCGACGACATCGCGAAGCTGATGCAGGCGTTCGGCAAGCTGCTCGCGGCCGGCCATTCGCTGATCGTGATCGAACACAACCTCGACGTGATCCGCGCGGCCGACTGGCTGATCGATCTCGGCCCGGAAGGCGGCGACGGCGGCGGCCTCGTGCTGTGCGCCGGCACGCCCGACGACGTGAAGGCGTGCGCCGAATCGCATACCGGCGTGGCGCTGCTGCAGTACGACCGCGCGATGGACGCCGAAACGGCGTTCGCCGACGAAGGCGTGCCGCTGCAGACCGTGCTGAACGCCGCCCGCGAGCGGCGCGCGATCGAAGGCGAGGACGTCGTGCGGATCGTCAACGCGCGCGAGGCACAACCTGAAGGCGCTCGACGTCGACATCCCGCACGGCAAGTTCAACGTGATTACCGGCGTGTCGGGTTCCGGCAAGTCGACGCTCGCGTTCGACATCCTGTTCCACGAAGGCCAGCGCCGCTATCTCGAATCGCTGAACGCGTATGCGCGCTCGATCGTGCAGCCGGCCGGGCGGCCGGAAGTCGATGCGGTGTACGGCATTCCGCCGACGGTCGCGATCGAGCAGCGGCTGTCGCGCGGCGGCCGCAAGAGCACGGTCGCGACGACTTCGGAGGTCTGGCACTTCCTGCGGCTGCTATATGTGAAGCTCGGCCTGCAGCATTGCATCCACGACGGCACGCCGGTCACGTCGCAAACCGTCGAATCGATCGCGGCGCAGCTGCTGCGCGACCATCGCGACGAGCACGTCGGCTTTCTCGCGCCGCTCGTCGTCAACCGCAAGGGCGTCTATACCGACCTCGCGAAGTGGGCGAAGGCGCGCGGCAGCACGCATCTGCGTGTCGACGGCGAGTTCGTGCCGGTCGATCCGTGGCCGAAGCTCGACCGCTTCCGCGAGCACACGATCGAGTTGCCGGTCGCCGACCTCGTCGTGTCGCCGGACAACGAAGCCGAATTGCGGCGTCTGCTCGACGAGACGCTCGAACTCGGCAAGGGCGTGATGCACCTGCTCGCGCCGCTCGACGGGCTGCATCACGCGATGCAGAACGATCGTTCGACCGCACGCGTCGGCGAGATCAAGGTGCTGTCGGTCAAGCGTGCGTGCCCGGTCTGCGGCACGAGCTACCCGGAACTCGATCCGCGGATGTTCTCGTACAACAGCAAGCACGGCTGGTGCACGACCTGCGGTCGGCACGGGCGTCACGCTCACGCGCGAGCAGCGCGCCGCGTACGACGACACGGTGCTCGCCGGGACGATCGCGGCCGCGAGCAGACTTTGCCGTCGGACGAGCAGGAACCGGAAGGCGTCGGCAACGAGCCGTGCCCGGATTGCCACGGCACGCGGCTGAACCCGTCCGCGCGCGCGGTCACGTTCGACGCGCATCCGATCGTCGAGGTCGCGCAGTGGACGGTGTCCGATACGCGCCGCTGGATCGATGCGCTCGAACTGACCGGGCGCGACGCGCAGATCGCGCGCGACATCGTCAGCGAGATCGGCAGCCGCCTCGCGTTCCTCGAGGAAGTCGGCCTGGGCTACCTGAGCCTCGACCGCGCGGCGCCGAGCCTGTCGGGCGGCGAAGCGCAGCGCATCCGGCTTGCCGCGCAGCTCGGCAGCAACCTGCAGGGCGTCTGCTACGTGCTCGACGAGCCGACGATCGGCCTGCATCCGCGCGACAACCAGATCCTGCTCGACGCGCTGCGCAAGCTCGGCGACAAGGGCAACACGCTCGTCGTCGTCGAGCATGACGAGGACACGATTCGCCGCGCCGATCACATCATCGACGTCGGCCCGGGCGCCGGCAAGCGCGGCGGCACGCTGGTCGCCGAAGGCGCGGTCGCCGATCTGGCCGCACGGCCGGATTCGGTGACGGGGCGTCTGCTCGCCCATCCGATGACGCATCCGCTGCAGCCGCGCCCGCGCGGTGAGCGTGGCGGGCAGGAAGGGCGCGCCGGCGGTGCCGGAGGCGGGCTGACCGTCCACGGCGCGACGCTGCACAACCTGAGCGACGTCACTGTCGGCATTCGCTCGCGCGGCTCGTCGCGGTGACGGGCGTCAGCGGCTCGGGCAAGTCGACGCTCGCACGCGACGTGCTGATGACGAACCTGCTCGACGCGGTCGGCCGTTCGGTGCTGTCGTCGCCGGCCACGCGGCGCGCGCGCAAGGCCGCGCAGCAGGACGCGCCGGCCGCCAACCGCCGTTCGAGCGTGCTCGCGCGCAGTGCGCCGCGGCCGTCGCTGAACGTCACGCATGCGTGGCAGGGCTGCGCGTCGCTCAGCGGCTGGGAGCGGATCGATCGCGTGCTCGAAGTCGACCAGACGCCGATCGGCAAGACGCCGCGTTCGTGCCCGGCGACCTACATCGGCGTGTGGGACACGATCCGCAAGCTGTTCGCCGATACGCTGGAAGCACGTGCGCGCGGCTACTCGGCGTCGCGTTTCTCGTTCAACACCGGCGACGGGCGTTGCCCGGCCTGCGAAGGGCAGGGCGTGCGCACGATCGGGATGAGCTTCCTGCCCGACGTGAAGGTGCCGTGCGACGTGTGCCACGGGCAGCGCTTCAACCCGGAGACGCTTGCGGTCACGTGGCGCGGCCGGAACACTCGGCGGACGTGCTGACGATGGAGATCGACGAAGCGGTGGCGTTCTTTGCGCCGATTTCGAACATCGCGCATCCCGCTGCACAGCTGATGAAGGACGTCGGCCTTGGCTACCTGACGCTCGGCCAGCCGTCGCCGACGCTGTCGGGCGGCGAGGCGCAGCGGAATCAAGCTCGTCACCGAGCTCACGAAGGTGCGCGATGACATCACGCGGCGCGGCCAGAAGGCGCCGCACACGCTGTACGTGCTCGACGAAACCGACGGTCGGCCTGCACATGGCGGACGTCCGCGAAGCTGATTCGCGTGCTGCACCGGCTCGTGGATGGCGGGCATAGCGTCGGTCGTGATCGAGCACGATCTCGACGTGATCGCGGAAAGCCGACTGGATCATCGATCCTCGGCCCGGAAGGCGGCGTGGGCGGCGGGACGATCGTCGCGGCGGCGCCGCCCGAGGGCTCGTGCAGTGCGGGCGAGCCATACCGGGCAGGCGCTCGAGCCCGTGCTGGCGCGAACGGCGACGGAAGACGGCGAAAGCGGGCGGCAGGGAGAAGCGCGGGTCGGTTGAGCGCGGCGCTCCCGATGAAGCGGCCCCGGTGTCGAGTGAAACACCGGGGCCGTTTTCACATCCGCGCTGGCAGCGCCCGAAAACGGGCCGCCCAATAGGTTTGGGCTATGACCGGCAGAGTCAATCGATAGTTGTCGCCGCACCGGATTGCGCGTGTAATGGCTCGCGATATCGGAAGATGCCAACGACCCTATGGAGGAGCAGCGCGTGAAGATCGTGGTCGCAGTAAAGAGAGTGGTCGATTACAACGTGAAGGTCCGCGTGAAGTCGGACAACACGGGTGTGGACATCGCGAACGTGAAGATGTCGATGAATCCGTTCGACGAGATCGCGGTGGAAGAAGCCGTGCGCCTGAAGGAAGCGGGCGTGGCGACGGAAGTGATCGCGGTGTCGGTCGGTGTCGCGCAAGCGCAGGAAACGCTGCGCACGGCGCTCGCGATCGGCGCGGATCGCGCGATCCTGGTCGAATCGAACGACAGCGTCGAGCCGCTGGCCGTCGCGAAGATTCTGAAGGCGCTGGTCGACAAGGAACAGCCGCAACTGGTGATCCTCGGCAAGCAGGCGATCGACGACGATTCGAACCAGACGGGCCAGATGCTGGCCGCGCTGGCTGGCCTGCCGCAAGCGACGTTCGCGTCGAAGGTGACGATCGCCGACGGCCGTGCAACTGTTGCACGCGAAGTCGACGGCGGCGCGGAAACGCTGTCGCTTCAACTGCCCGCAGTCGTGACCACCGACCTTCGCCTGAACGAGCCGCGCTACGTGACGTTGCCGAACATCATGAAGGCGAAGAAGAAGCCGCTGGAAACGGTGAAGCCGGAAGACCTGGGCGTGGACGTCGCGCCGCGTCTGAAGACGCTGAAGGTGGTGGAGCCGCCGAAGCGGGCGGCCGGCGTGAAGGTGCCGGACGTGAAGACGCTGGTCGAGAAGCTGAAGACCGAAGCCAAGGTGCTGTAAGAGGGAGCGGAAAGAAATGACGATTCTGGTGATTGCAGAACACGACAACGCGTCGATCAAGGCCGCGACGCTGAACACGGTGGCGGCGGCAGCGAAGATTGGCGGCGACATCCACGTGCTGGTGGCAGGCCACAACGCGCAAGCGGCGGCCGATGCGGCAGCGAAGATTTCAGGTGTCGGCAAGGTGCTGCTGGCCGATGCGCCTCAGCTCGCGGGCGGTCTTGCCGAGAACGTCGAGGCGACGGTGCTGACCATCGCGGAAAACTACTCGCACATCGTTGTACCGGCAACGGCCTGCGGCAAGAACATCGCGCCGCGTATCGCCGCGAAGCTGGACGTCGCGCAGATCTCCGAGATCACGGCGGTTGTGTCGGCCGACACGTTCGAGCGTCCGATCTACGCAGGCAACGCGATCGCGACGGTGCAGTCGAGCGACTCGATCAAGGTGATCACGGTGCGTGCGACGGGTTTCGACCCGGTGGCAGCGGAAGGCGGCAGCGCATCGGTCGAGAAGATCGAAGCGGCAGCGGACGCAGGCAAGTCGCAGTTCGTGAGCCGTGAGGTGACGAAGCTCGATCGCCCCGAACTCACCAGCGCGAAGATCATCGTGTCGGGTGGTCGTGGTCTGGGTAGCGGCGAGAACTACACGAAGGTGCTGGAGCCGCTGGCGGACAAGCTGTCGGCAGCACTCGGCGCGTCGCGCGCGGCCGTCGATGCAGGCTACGTACCGAACGACTATCAGGTCGGCCAGACCGGCAAGATCGTCGCGCCGCAGTTGTACATCGCGGTCGGCATCTCGGGTGCGATCCAGCATCTGGCCGGCATGAAGGATTCGAAGGTGATCGTCGCGATCAACAAGGATCCGGAAGCACCGATCTTCAGCGTGGCCGATTACGGTCTCGTCGGCGATCTGTTCGCGCTCGTGCCGGAGCTGACCGATGCCGTCTGACGCCGCGCCGCAGGCCGGCGGCATGGGCGGCTCGACGCCGGCTCAGTCATACCTGTTCGTGCCGGGGAACAAGCCCGAACGGTTCGACAAGGCGCTCGCGAGCGGCGCCGACGCGGTCATCATCGATCTCGAGGATGCCGTCGAACCCGACGCGAAAACGGCCGCGCGCGACGCGATCGCCCGGTGGGTGTCACCCGAGCATCCCGTGCTCGTGCGGATCAACGCGCGGCACACGCCGTGGTTCGAGGCCGACGCCGCGCTTGGCGCATCGAAGGGCGTGGCCGGCATCGTGCTGCCGAAGGCCGAAAGCGCCGAAGACGTGTGCGCCGCCATCGCGCTCGCGCGCCGGCGCGTGCCGGTCTATCCGCTGATCGAAAGCGCGAACGGCGTGTGGCACGCGCTCGATATCGCGAAAGCGCCGTACGTCGAGCGGCTGATGTTCGGCACGCTCGATTTCATCGCGGACATGGGGATGCCGGACGATGGCGTCGCGCTCAATCACTTCCGGTCGCAACTCGCGTTGATTTCACGGGTGGCCGGCATCGAATCGCCGGTCGATGGCGTGACGCCGGATATTCATGACGGGGCGCGGATCGAGCGCGATGCGTTCAACGGCAAGCAACTGGGGTTTGGCGCGAAGCTGTGCATTCATCCGAAACAGATCGCGTTCGTGCACCGGTGTTTCCGGCCGAGCGCGGATGAGGTCCGGGGGGGCGCAGCGCATTCTCGATGCGATGCGCGATTCCAGCGGCGGCGTGGTGACCGTCGACGGCAAGATGGTCGATCGCCCGGTGCTGTTGCGCGCCACGCGGATCGCGGCGCTGGCTGCGTCCGTCAGCATGGGGGCGAGGGGGCGGCCGGCGCGTGACCGGCGTGGGGTGTTCGCGGGAATCGCTGGAGTACGGCGCCGTGACCGGCGGCGGGCTCTATCCCCGACCCTGTAGAGCGCCGCTTCGATGCGGACGCGGGCCCCCGATCATCAATGCGGCCCCGTTTCCCGGGTGTCGGGGCGAAATGGCATGATCCGGGAGCGCGGGCAGCGTTGTCCGCGCCCGGTCAATTTCGGCTATTCGACTTCCATGCCGGAAAGTGCTGCACAATCACGACTCCGTCGACGGACTGCCGGAAACAGGCGATGAATGCCGCCGGACGCGCTTTCCGGCGTGACTCGGTGCGGGCATCCGCCCGATACCCGGGTTCTCCTTGGACGCGTGAGCCATTCCGCCGCGCTTTCTCAAGGATTCGGGGGATTTGCCGTTATCTCAGTTCGTCCTGAACCTTTTCCTCGTCGTGGCGAGGGCGCGCTTAGACACCGGCGATGAGAGTCGATTTAGCAACCCTTTACTTCCTAGCAATCGGAACGCTGCTGTCCAGTTCCGCCATGACGTACTGGGAGCACACGTCTCATCCCAAGCGCGGCAAGGAACTGCGGGCGCTTGCGGCCGGGTATGCGACGAGGAATCGGCTGCGCGACGGCGGCATTCCGGAGTCAACTGCTGGGCGCCGCTGGCGCCGCCGTCAGCAATCTCGTGATTCTGAGCGGTTATCTGCGTTCTGCACGCCGTGGCGATGTTCAACGGCCGGCGGTATGTCGCCGGCTCCATCGGGCTGCTTCTGTTGATGGGCATGACCTGGGCGGCAGCCGGCGCGCGCTGGCAGGCTGCCGTATGGCTTTATGCCAGCGCGCTCCCGATCGCGCTCGTTTCGGCCATGACGGCCTTCGAGCTGATGCGAAGCGACGGCATGCCAGCGGTTCAATCCCGGCGCGTCGCCGTGATCGTGACGGGCATCCACTCGGCGTTTTACGCCGCCAGGGCGTTCGTCCTGCCATGGCTGCCTCCGGTCTTCGGAGGCACATCCTGTCGGCTGCCAGCGAAATCACCATGTACGAAGGGGTGCTCTATTCGGTGATTTTGCCGATGACGTTACTCCGGCTCACCAGGGAAGAAGTTCATGGGAGCTGCTGCAGAGTCCCGTACCGATTACTTGACGCGCCCTGGGCAACCGGAAGCTGTTTTTTGAAGAGGGTGAGCGGGCGATCAACGACTGTGCGCTGCATCGGCGCCCCGACGCTCCTTGCGTTTGATCTCGACCACTTCAAGCGCATCAACGATCGCTACGGGCACAAGACCGGCGACGAGGTGTTGAAGTCATTCGCGGACACCGTTCGAGCCGCCGCGGATGCGGAGGCGATTCTCGCGCGCATCGGGGGGAGAGAGTTTGCCGCGCTGCTGCCGGGGCACGATAGCCACAGCGCAAAACGGGTCGGCGATCGCGTTGCGGAACGGTTTGCAACGCTGTCGCATCACGCCGGCGGCGATCGCATTTGTGCGACCGTCAGCATCGGTCTGGCCGAATCCGGGCGCGAAACAGCGTCGCTCGCCGAGCTGTTGTCGGCGGCTGACCTCGCGCTATATCGGGCCAAGTCGCTCGGCGGCAATCGACTCGTGCATCACGCGGG